>NZ_JACIDH010000049.1 GCF_014196255.1 Sphingomonas pseudosanguinis | reverse complement strand
GGGATCGTTGCGAAACATCGCGATGGCGTTGCGTGAAGGCCAATGGGGGCCAAGCAGACCTGCTTTAGGCATTCGCGGGTCCTGCTGGCTTTGGTCTGGGAGTGCGAAACGGCGTTGGCAACCGGCGGGTCTCAGGCGAGCTTGAGCGATCGGTTCATGTTGTAGGCCAGCGCCGCCAGCATCCAGTGGCTGCCATTGCGCGCCAGGCCGCGATAGCGGACGCAGGTCAGGCTCATCCAGCGCTTCAGGGTCGCGAACACACCCTCGACGGCGGCCCGGCGCGGGGCGATGAGGCGGTTGTGCCGCCACTGCCAGCGGGTCAGCGGCGGCCCGCCGCCCCAACTCTTGTGCATGATGCGCGGCTTGATCCCCTGGGCGCGCAGCCACTGGTTGCGGGCACGCTTGGCATAGCCGCGATCGGCATAGACCGCCTGCTCGTCGCCGCAGACCAGCCGGTCGGCGGGCACCGTGTCGTTGACATTGGCCGGCGTCAGCAAGAGCCGCCGGATCAGGCGGCTGCCGAGATCGACGCCGGCATGGACCTTGTAGCCGTAATGGCCCCCCGCGCGACCGGCGCGCGCGGTGTTGGCCGCATCTGGATCGACCGGCCGCCGCTTCCCATCGCGCGAGCCCGGCCGGAACGGCGTCTCGATCAGCGAGGCATCGATCATGGTGCCCTGCTTCACGATCAGGCCGCGCTGGCCCAGCTGGCGTTCGAACTCGCCGAACAGCCGGTCGGCCAGCCCGTGCTCGGCCAGCCGGTTGCGAAAGCGGCACAAGGTGGTGTGGTCGGGCGACGGAGCCTCCAGCGACAGGCCCAGGAACTTGCGGAACGAAACCCGGTCGTTGATCGCCTCCTCCAGCCCCGCATCCGACAAGGCGTACAGCTGCTGCAGGAGCAGCGCCTTCAGCATCAGCAGCAGCGCAAAGCCGGGCCGCCCCACCCCATCGGCCCGCAGCCCCGACAAAACCACCTCGAAACGATCCCAATCCACCTCGACCAGCAACCGCTCCAGACTGGCGTTGCGTCCAACCTTGGCCGACACCCAACCATCCGCAAACCCAAGCTGATCCGACATCGCATCGTCCTCCAACGAGGATAGTGAATCACCTCCGCATGGCTTTCGCAACGATCCC
>NZ_JACIDH010000048.1 GCF_014196255.1 Sphingomonas pseudosanguinis | reverse complement strand
GCGATGAACTCGCTGCCGTAGCACATCGGGAAGCGCTGGAATGGGAGCCACTGTGGCCCTGATGAAGACAAGGCCGCGAAGCGGCCGCAGGCTTCATCAGGGCAAGCCATGGTCGGCCAGCAGGTATCTAAGGTGAAGTTGTCGAGACAACACTTTGGAGGCCGACCAACCATGACCAAGCTCACCTCTACGCCTGCCGGCGCCGTGCTGGTAGCCATCGACATGTCCAAGAGCCGGCAGGAGGTCCTTATAGAGCGACCGGAAGGCGGCCGGCGCCGGCGGATGACCGTCATGGCGACCAGGCAGGACTATGACGGCTTTGCCGAGCAACTCGCTGCCATCGGGCGCCCCATCATCGTCGGGTTCGAGGCGACGGGTAATTACCATCGCACGCTGGCACACCGGCTGCTGACGGCGGGGTTCGAGCTGCGCCTCATCTCGTCGGTCGCGCTCGCCCGAACGCGTGAGGCGCTGCACAACGGCTGGGACAAGAACGACCCCAAGGACGCGCAGGTCATCCTGCATATGCTGCGGATCGGCGCGACGCAGCGTTACGTCGACCCGCTGGTGGCCGGGATCAACGACCTGCAGGAGCTGTCGAAAACCCACGAGACGATCTCCAGGATGAAGACACAGACCTGGCACCGGATACTGACCCACTACCTGCCGCTGTACTTCCCTGAGATCGCCCGCTTCGCAGGCAACAGCCGGTCCGACTGGTTCCTCGCGCTCATCGAGCGGTTTCCGACACCGGCCACCATCACGGCGCTGGACCGCGAGGCATTCTCGGCTGCGGCATGGCCGCTCATCGGCCGCAAGGTCTCCAAGGCACGCCTCATCAACGACATCTATGAGACGGCGTCCGCCTCGACGGCGCTGCCGGTCCCGGAGGACTCGGCCGCCATCACCATGTTCCGTATGGTCATCGCGCAGGGCCGCAGCCTAATCCACCAGCGTGACGAGATCGAGCGGCTGGCCCATACGCGGCTCGCCGATGACGTTGATTACCAGCTGCTGCGCAACATTCCGGGCATTGGTCCGATCAATGCGCTGACCATCCTGGCCGAGGCCGGTGATCTGCGGCGTTTCAATCATCATCGTCAGTTCCTGAAGTTCTGCGGTCTCGATCTCGCAACGTGTCAGTCAGGCACGTTCCGTGGCCGCACCAAGCTGTCCAAGTACGGTAACGCGCGCCTACGCCGGACCTTCTGGATGGCTGCCCAGGTCGCCGCGCGTCAGCGCGACAACAGCTTCCGCGACAAGCTCGGACGATATGTCGCCGGGCACGCGGA
>NZ_JACIDH010000047.1 GCF_014196255.1 Sphingomonas pseudosanguinis | reverse complement strand
GGGAGTGTCAGGAATTTCGTGTGCGGGCGGGCGGATGAACATTACGCCGCCATGGCCTTGATGAAGCGTTCGCCGAAGATGACGGCGAACTGGGCCTTTGCCATGGTCCACTCACGTGGCGGCATTCTCCACTCTTTCTCCGAGCGGTTCAAGATCAGGTAGAGCAGCTTGGTGGCGGCCTCGTCGCTGGGGAAATGCCCACGGGCGCGCACGGCCCGGCGCAGCTTCGAGTTCAAGGCCTCTATGGAATTCGTGGTATAGATGATCCGCCGAACCTCGTCGGGAAAGGCGAAGAACGGGATGACCTCGGTCCAGGCGCGCCGCCAGCTATGGCCGATGGCGGGATAGCGGGTGCCCCAGGGACCAGCCTCGAAAGCGGTCAGCGCCTGCTCGGCCGCCTCGGCGCTGGGTGCGCGGTAGACCTCCTTCAGCGCGCTCGCCAGGCCCTTGCGCTCCTTCCAGGAGACGAAGTCCATGGAATTGCGCAGCAGGTGGACGATACAGGTTTGAACCACGGCGTCGGGAAACACGGCGGTGATCGCCTCGGGAAAGCCTTTCAGCCCGTCGACGACGGCGAGCAGGATGTCCTCGGTGCCGCGGTTCCTGAGCTCGTTCATGACCCTGAGCCAGAATTTGGCACCCTCGTTCTGCTCCAGCCACAGGCCCAGCACCTCCTTGGCACCATCGGCACGGACGCCCAGGGCGATGTGGATCGCCTTGTTGCGCACCATGCCCTCGTCCCGGATCTTCACCCGCAAGGCGTCGAAAAAGACGAGCGGGTAGACCGGATCCAGCGGCCGCTGCTGCCAGATCGCCACCTCGTCGAGTACGGCGTCGGTCACCGTCGAGATCAGATCGGGCGACACGTCGATGCCGTACAGATCGTGCAGGTGCCCCGTGATCTCCCGGGTGCTCATACCGCGCGCGTACATCGACACGATCTTTTCATCGAAACCTGGAAAGCGCCGCTGGTATTTGGCGATCAGTTGCGGGTCGAAGCTGGCTTGCCGGTCGCGCGGTACGTCGATCGCCAACTTACCGGTATCGGTCGTGATCGTCTTCCGACCGTAACCGTTGCGGCTGTTGCCCGCGCCAACTTCACCGGCGAGGTGATGGTCCATCTCGGCATTCAACGCGCGCTCGGTCAGCGCCTTCTTCAGCGCGTCGAGCAGGCCACCCTGCGCCAAAGCGGTGCCCGCGTCACCGCCCGCCAGCAACTGATCCAGTACCTCGTTTGGTATCGCAGGCTCTTTGCGTCGGGACATATCGGGTCTCCTTCTTTCCCGTTATGCCCGCCCGCACACGAAATTCCTGACACTCCCC
>NZ_JACIDH010000046.1 GCF_014196255.1 Sphingomonas pseudosanguinis | reverse complement strand
GCGGCGGGCTGGTCGGTGAACCACATGGCGTAATCAGGAGCGGTGCTCGTTGGGATAGCCTGTCGTCCCCTGAAGAGGAGGACGGAAGATGACCTGCTATGTTGGCCTAGATGTGTCGATGAAGGAGACCGCGATCTGCGTCGTGGACGAAACGGGCGATCGCATATGGGACGGTAAGTCGCGAACGGACCCGGACGCTATTGCGGCCGTGCTGGCGCGGAGGGCCGCAGGAGCCGTGAGGATCGGTATCGAGACGGGCCCGATGACCGTGTGGTTGTGGCACGCATTGACCGAGCGAGAGCTGCCGGTGGTGTGTCTTCATGCCAGGCATGCTGCGGCAGCGCTGAAGCTGCAGATGAACAAGACGGACCGCAACGACGCGTTTGGGTTGGCACGGCTGGTCCGCTCGGGCTGGTACCGGCCGGTCGCTGTTCGCTCGATGGATACGCACCGGTTGCGTGCGCTCCTGATCACGCGAGACCAGCTGGTCGGCATGAGCACCGCGCTCATCAACAAGATACGCGGCCTGGCGAAGACTTTCGGCATTCTGGTCGGACCCGGAAAGGGTGGCACCTTCGAACGTCAGGTCCGGGCAACGCTGCCGGACGATCCGGTGGTCGCCGCACTGTTCGAGAGCCTACTGGCGATGCTGAGCACATTGCGGGAGCAACAGCTTGCCATTGCCAAGCAGCTCGCCCGGGTTGCCCGGCAAAGCGGCGCCTGCCGCTTGATGATGACGATGCCCGGCGTCGGACCGCTGACGGCCGTCAGCTTCATGACCACCATCGAGGATCCTCACCGGTTCCGACGCTCGCAGGATGTCGGCGCCTATCTCGGTCTCACTCCGCGTCGCTACCAGTCGGGCGAGGTCGACATCAACGGCCGCATCTCCAAGTGCGGAGATCGTCTCACCCGCAAGCTGCTGTTCGAAGCGGCCAATGTCATGCTGTCGCGGACCTCGCAGGCGTCGGCGCTGAAGGACTGGGCTGCCGCCATCGGCCGGAGATCGGGCTTCTGGAAGGCGCGCGTTGCGCTGGCCCGCAAGCTGGCGGTGATCCTGCACCGGATGTGGATCGACGGGCGAGGCTTTGACCCAAAGGTGACTGCCATGGCCTGATATCTGCTTTCCGAGCTGCCGCCCCGCCAGGGTGCGGCCACGGCCATCTCGTGACCCGCTTCGTGACCATCTGGAACACGGGAACCACATCGAGAGGCCGGCGATCTGGCGCCATGCTGAGGCTGGACCCGTCCTGACCTCGAAGACGACAACGATGCGCAAAAGAAGATCGACTACGAGCACCTTGGCAAACGGCTTGACCGATTAGACGA
>NZ_JACIDH010000045.1 GCF_014196255.1 Sphingomonas pseudosanguinis | reverse complement strand
ACCGCCAAGCGAACAGCCTAGACCAACGGGATGAGGGGTCCCTTTTCCACGCCGATCACCCCGCTACCGGGGTCCCTTTTCCACGCCGATCCACACTCTGGGTGCATATAGCCATCGTTGAAGCCGTCATTCACAACGTTTGCGGCCTTGGCCGTCGCTCGAAGCCCCGCGATGATGGACGTGTATGCCTCTTTGCGTACGTCCCAGAGACGATCCTGCGTATATTTGTGCCGCTCGATCTGGATCATGTCCTTCGCCGTTTTCAGTGCACTCCGCCTTTGCAACCAACTTCCGAGAAAAGTGCCGCCTAACGTGCCTGCGAGAGTAAGGAGATTGCCGATATTGCCCGCGAGTGCGTTCCAAGCGCTGGTATCCATCCAATCTCTCCTGTTCTGCGAAAGCCTGCGTCGAAGGTCGTGATGATCTCGCACAGGGGATGGTGAAGGTTGTCGTCCCCGTCTATCTGCTCGACAAGCGCTGACCTGTTGTTCGCAAAAAATTGGCCAAAAACTGTGCGCAACTCATGTAGAAAGGCATTCTCCATGAGTAGGCCATTGACCGTCTTGGTAAATTGTGATCCACAGCCCGTAGGGCTAAATGTTCGATTCCCCCCATCGAAAAGACCTCGTTTTTTCAATGGCGGAGTGTGTCACGTGAATCGCTGGCAGTCTTATTCGGAAATTGTAAAAGCCTTCATTGAGCGCGGAAACCCCGGCCATGCGTTGGTCGCTCTGGGCATTATCTCCGCGCCGGTCACTATCGGAGCACTGATCGGACTAGCCAAAGTGGTCTTCGGCTAAATGCCGCTCAGTTCTCAACTTGCTATACCGGTGATGCGCGAACCAGCGCCTGCAATCGATCGATGGCGACGTGATGGGTAAATCTCCAAAAAATGGAAAAATTTCGATCGGCATAGATGAGGCGTATTGAGGCGTATTGAGGCGTATTGAGATGTTTTCCGTTAGGCTGGTGCTATTTGGACACCCATAACACCCTCTTGACCATTACCCCGGATTGTGGCCCTACAGCCCGTAGGGCTAATAGGCCGCTCCCCGCCAAGGAAATGTATTTTTTCTTGGACGGAGTCTGCCCAGTGAACAAATGGCAAGCCCTTGTGGACATCGTGAAAGCGTTCGTTGACGGCGGTAAGCCCGGATACGCTTTGGCGGCGATCGTCGTGATGTGCGGGCCAATCGCCCTTTTCGCGTGCGCCACGTTATTGAACATAGTGTGGAAGTAAACTCAGGCTTTGCGGATAGCGTCGGCCAGCGTGTCGAAGCGGTCGTTGACGATGTCGGTGAGCTTGTCTTGCCCGCGCTCGACGCGCTCCATTGCCTTGTCGATCGCTTGAACCGCGCTTTCTAGGGTTCAAACTCAATCAGCCTCTTGAGGGGTGATGGTTTTCCTGATTCACTGGTGTGTGGATCAGGAGGAGTGAGGCATGGCGCTGTTCTGG
>NZ_JACIDH010000044.1 GCF_014196255.1 Sphingomonas pseudosanguinis | reverse complement strand
TGCCGGCGGGCGCGCCCCCCCCCCCCCCTCGGTGGTTTTTTTCCCCCCCCGCCCCCCCCCGCCCGCCGCCCCCCCCCCCCCCCCCCCCCCCCCCCCCCCCCCCCCCCGGGGGGGGGGGGGGGGGGGGCCCCCCCTCGCCGCGAACTGTTCGCCTGGGGAAGCGCCCCACCCCCGGCCCCTCCCCTGAAGGGGAGGAGTGGGTTCACTTCATATCATCCTGCTATAGAGCGCGATTACGACACCTGTCGGCATTTGCGCCCACGCCGGACAGTGTGATGCCCGCAAAGGCCATCCGCAAAGCCAAGATGGGACGAAAGTCGAACGTCTGCGAAGTCAGCCCGACACCCCTTCGCCGTTTCAGGCAAGTCGGTTGGCAAGAAGCGGCCTTACCATCTGAAAGGGCGGAACGAATAGAGCGTCGCTCTGATTGCCCCTGAGCAAAGGATCAAGCGCGATCGTCCGGCGTTTGGCTGCTTCGAAGTTCTTGATCCGGCTCCACCTTTGCCGAGCCGATCAGGGCTTACGACTTGGAGAACCACCCATGAAAACCCATGGCAATACGATCCTGATGACCGGCGGCGGCAGCGGGATCGGCGAGGCACTCGCCCACCGCTTTCATGATCGCGGCGATACGGTCATCATCGCCGGCCGTCGGCAAGAGGCCCTGCACCGCGCGGCTAAGGGGCGTGAACGAATCCATACCGCCGTGCTGGACGTCGAGAACGTCGCTGCCGTCGACGCCTTCGCGAAGAAGATCGTCGACGACTTTCCCGCTTTGAACGTGCTGTTCAATAATGCCGGGATCATGAAGTTCGAAGACCTGACCGGCCGCCGCGACCTGTCCGATGCCGAAGCCACGCTCGCCATCAACGTCCTCGGCCCGATCCGCTTGACCAACGCGCTGATCGATCACCTTGTCGACCAGCCGGATGCGGCGATTGTCAACGTTACCTCCGGCCTGGCCTTCGTACCGCTGGTAGCCGCACCGACCTATTCGGCGACCAAGGCGGCGATGCATTCCTACACCGTCTCGCTGCGAACGCAGTTGGAAGGCAAGGTCGAAGTCATCGAACTGGCTCCGCCGGGTGTGCAGACCGACCTGACGCCGGGCCAAGCCAACCGCCCCGGCTATATGCCGCTCGACGCCTTCGCCGATGCGGTCGCCGCGCAATTCGCCCAACAACCGACCCCGTCGGAGATACTGGTCGATGAGGTCTTGGATTTCCGTCAAGCCGAACGCCGAGGCAAATTCGACGAAACGCTCGAAATGCTGACCAAGCGCGCGGCCGAGCAGCGCAAGGCCGGCGGCAACTGACGCTAGCCCCATCACTGGACACGGCCGAGCGCTGGTATTTATATGCCACCAGCGTTCGGCGCGTCCGCCATGAGAGCACTATCACACCCCCCCCGCCTAGTGGGTGAGTGACAGAACGCAAGAAAGCCCCGGAGCGGCGATGCTACGGGGCTGGGGCTGTGTTTGCGTGTGGTGTGATGGTTGCGGGGGCAGGAT
>NZ_JACIDH010000043.1 GCF_014196255.1 Sphingomonas pseudosanguinis | reverse complement strand
CAGAACAGCGCCATGCCTCACTCCTCCTGATCCACACACCAGTGAATCAGGAAAACCATCACCCCTCAAGAGGCTGATTGAGTTTGAACCCTAGCATTACAGTTGCGTTCTTGATCGTGTTCTGAATCAATGGGTCACCATGACGAGGAGGTTGTGGTGACGGGAGTATCGGTCGAGGCGACGCTGGAGCTTTGGGCATCATCGCTGCGCGAGGTGAAAGCGCGGATGCGGCCATTGTTCAGCCAGGCGCGTGTTGCGACATCGGCGAACAGTTTTCTGGATGGCCTGCTGGGCGACGAGCGCCGCAAGACCGGGTGGATGCGGGCCGAGGCGGCCGGCGATGCGGGGCCATGGCGACAGCAGGCGATCCTGGGCCGCGGACGGTGGGATGGGGATGCCCTGCGCGACGTCGTGCGCGACTATGCGCTTGAGCACCTGGGCGCTGATGATGCGGTGCTGGTCATTGATGAGACCGGATTCCTGAAGCAGGGCAAGGCGTCGTGTGGCGTGGGGCGCCAATATACCGGGTCGGCCCGGCAAGGTGACCAACTGCCAGATCGGCGTGTTCGCCGCGTATGTCTCGAGCAAGGGCCATGCTTTCGTCGACCGTGCGCTCTATCTGCCGAGGAGCTGGACCGCCGACCCGGAACGCCTGGCGGCTGCGCATGTGCCGGAGGGCACGGCATTCGCCACCAAGCCGGCGCTGGCAGTGAAGATGATCGAACGCGCGCTCGCAGCGTGTATGCCGTTCGCATGGGTCGCGGCGGATGCGGTCTACGGCGTCGGCGACATCGAGCAGGTGCTGCGCCGTGCCGGCAAGGGCTATGTGCTGGGCGTGAAGGACGACCATCGCTTCGGCTCATGGGGCGACAAGCCGGTGGTTGCGGGCACCGCCGCGCAGATCGCAAACGACCTCGATCCGGCTGGCTGGCAGCGTCTGCCGGCGGGTCAGGGCACCAAGGGCGAACGCCTCCACGACTGGGCCTATTTCGAGCTCGCCGACTTCGAAGCCGACGAATATGTCGATGGCGCAACCGGGACATGGACCAGGGGCCTGTTGATCCGCCGCCACCTTGCCGGTGATGACCTTGCCTTCTTCACCACCTGGTGCCCGGCCGGCACGACCATCGAAACCCTGGTCGGGGGGGAAGGACATCGCTGGGCCATCGAGGACAGCTTCGAGACCGCCAAGAACGAACTAGGCCTCGACCACAACGAAACCCGCTCCTGGCATGGCTGGCATCGGCACGTCTCGCTCGTCATGCTGGCCTTCGCCATGCTGGCGGCCATTCGCACCCGTGCCAATGCCGCGCCCCCAAAAAGAGCTTGGACGAGGCCGCGGGCCTGATCCGCTGGTCCGTCCAGGAAATTCGCCGTATCGCCATCCGGCTAGCCCAGCGCCGCATCGAGCCTCGTCACGTCATCGCATGGTCATGCTGGCGACGCGCCCATCAAGCCGCCGCTCGACAGGCGCATGTTCGATCAAAAACGCAACTGTAATGCTAGGCCGAGGAACCATCAAACGGCTTGCATGATATGTAATGGGTTAACTCATTGGCGCGGGGGCAACTGTGATGCTCATGCGAGAGCGATAGGCTGTCGCTTTCGGATCATGGCGTTGAGGATGACGAGGAGCTGCCGTGCGACGGCGATAAG
>NZ_JACIDH010000042.1 GCF_014196255.1 Sphingomonas pseudosanguinis | reverse complement strand
GAAGCCTGCGGCCGCTTCGCGGCCTTGTCTTCATCAGGGCCACAGTGGCTCCCATTCCAGCGCTTCCCGATGTGCTACGGCAGCGAGTTCATCGCTACCGCGGTTCAGAAATGGCTCGGGCAGGTTGGCGTGAAGACGCTGTACATCGTGCCGGGTTCGCCGTGGGAGAATGGCTACAACGAGAGCTTCAACGGCTCGCTGCGCGATGAGCTGCTCAACGGCGAGATCTTCTACAGCCTCGCTGAAGCAAGGGTACTGATCGAGGCGTGGCGCCGTCACTACAACACCGTCCGGCCGCACAGCAGCCTGGGCTATCGGCCGCCCGCACCACAAGCGGCGACACCGCCATTGCCGGCCTCCGGTTCCGCTTCGCTCCACCTACGACCGGCAATGGCGGCGGAGACGACAATGCACTAACTAATAACCCGGACCACCCGATGGGGGCTGCTCACTCATATCGCGCACGATCAAGACACCGATGCCCACTGGCACGCACGATACATGCAGTCAGCAGAAAAAGCGCTCCTGACCGATGCCGAACGCGCCGCAGGGCTTCGCGTCACGATAGATAACCGCGACTTTTTACGCGGTACCGCCAAAGAGCGGATGGAGTATTATAAAAACGGGATCGCGAGCGGCATCTTCACCCGCAATGAGGCTCACGAAATGGAAGGTTTCGATCGATCCGATGATCCCACGGCCGACCTCCTGACACCTGCCGTCAATCTCTTCGGTCCCGACAAACAGCCGCAAGCCCCCGCCGAATAAATACCAACATGGAAAAGAAGGCATTCGCGGGAAAGATAGAGGTCAAATTTGCCGAAACGGAAGGTGCAACGGCGCGCACCTTTGAGGGTTATGGCGCAGTTTTCAGCAATGTGGATCAGGCGCGCGACATCATCGCGCCCGGAGCATTCAGCGTCACGCTCGAAGAACACAAATCGGCGGGAACGATGCCCGCCATGTTCTTCAATCACGACGCTTTTGCGCTACCGATTGGCGTATGGACCGACCTCATAGAAGAATCGACGGGCCTCAAAGCAAGCGGCCAGTTCCTCGACACCACAGCGGGACGCGATGCCTATGCAGCGGTGAAGGCAGGAGCCGTAACAGGGCTGTCTATCGGATATATCGCAACCGGATATGAAATTGATAGGAAAACCCGGACCATCACCGAAGCGAAGTTGATAGAAATCTCAGTCGTCACCTTCCCGTGCAACGAATTGGCGCGTGTCGCGAGCGCCAAGAATCAGGATAATGATATGGATGAATATTTGAAGAAGAAACTTACGGATGCGGGTTTTGGCGAAGACGCGATCACGAAGCTTTTTGATAGCCGTGATGATGACACCACCGATGATGAGGTGATGGATGACGACGACGAAAAGTCGGGTGATGTCGAGGAAGACGCCAACGACGAACAGGAAGCTAAATACCACGAGGCTGCGTTAGCGGCCATCCGATCGAGTGTTGCAACAATCAAGGAGATGTATGTCCGCTAATCTGAATACCGAACTCAAGAATCTCGAAACCGAGTTCAAGTCTGCCGTAGACCGTGCAGAAACCAAGCAGGCTGACGCGCTGAACACGGCGCTGACCGAGCTTCGCGCCGAAATTAAGGCGCTCGAAACCGCCGCAAATCGCCCCGCTATCGTGTCGAACATTACGACTGACAATGAGACGAAGGCGTTCAACATGTACTTCCGTGGCGGCGACTCCATGGAAATCAAGGCGATGTCGGCGCTGGTCCCGGCTGAGGGCGGCTACACCGTGCCGAAGCTGATCGACAGCCAGATTCAGAAGGCCGTGATCGACATCTCGCCGATGCGCTCGGTCGCGCGGGTCATCTCCGTCACAACGCCCGACTTCCACATTCCGTTCTCCGTGGGCGGGACCGCGTCGGCATGGGTCGGCGAGAAGGATGCTCGCCCCGAAACCGCCGCGTCGTCGCTGGTCGAAATCGTGCCGTCCTTTGGCGAGCTATATGCCAGCCCGTTCGTCACTCAGACGATCCTTGAGGATTCCGCATTCGACATCGCGAGCTTCGTAACCAGTGAGGTCGCGACCGAGTTTGCTCGTGCGGAAGGTGCGGCATTCCTCCTCGGCGATGGCGTGAAGAAGCCCAAAGGCCTCCTAAATGTCACCACGGCGTTCACCGCCGACTCCACTCGCGCCTTCGGCACCGTGCAGGCCGTGAAGACTGGCGACGCCGCGAAGATCACCGCTGATTCCATCATCGCGTTGGTCCACTCACTCAAGGCCGCGTACCGCCCGAACGCCCGCTTCATCATGAACAAGGACACGCTTGGTCAGGTTCGGATGTTGAAGGACACTACAGGTCGCTACCTATGGCAGGACAGTCTCCAGTCGGGCGTGCCCGGCTTGCTGGCAGGTTATGAAGTTGTGGAAGCCGAAGACATGCCGAATATCGCAGCGAACTCGACGCCTATCGTATTCGGTGACTTCCAGCGAGCTTGCACCATCGCCGACCGTGTCGGGATGTCCATGCTCTACAACCCGTATATCGCCCAGCCCTATGGTCGAGACTCAATCAGAGCCAGAATGCGAGCGCGGTTGCGATGGCGACGCCTGAGAGGAAGTTGACGGCGAGTTTGTCGTAGCGGGTTGC
>NZ_JACIDH010000041.1 GCF_014196255.1 Sphingomonas pseudosanguinis | reverse complement strand
TTCCCTCACACACCGGACATCGCATGCCATCCTCCCTGTCCCAAATCACCAGAACGAAGAAGAACCCGAAAAGCAGCCACGATAAACAGTCCCCCTTGCAGGGGAGGAATAGGATGAGTGTCGATCGGACGCAAAAACCCCATTCCCGAACCCGGCGTCTCGGGTGGCCCGCTCCCTTGTCGGAGCGGGCCTTCTTACCCCTCCATCGCGCTGCGGGTATCCTCCAGCGCCAGATCGACGAGCAACCGCATCGCCTCTCCCGCCGCCTCGACATCGCCCGCCGCGATCGCGTCATAGACCTTCACATGGTCGGGCACCGGATTGCGGGGCAGCGCACGCGACCGCTGCTTGAACTGGGTGGTCCAGGCGACCGCCGCGCCGATGCTGGCGGTCAGCACGACGAGCGCGTCGTTACGCGTCGCGGCCAGCACGGCGTTGTGGAACTCGCGGTCCGCCGTCCGCCCCGCCTCGGTCGCCAGCGTGTGGCGGCGCATCGCGGCCAGCGCGTCGCGCATCTCCTTCAGATCGGCCTTGTCGCGCCGCTCGGCCGCCAGCCGCGCGGCGGCGGGTTCGACGATCGCGCGCAGCTCGAACAGGCTGCGCACGAAATGGATGTCCGGCTCGCCAGAAAAGGCCCAGGCCAGCACATCGGGGTCGAGCAGGTTCCAGCGGTTGCGCGGCAGGACGCGGGTGCCGGTCTTCGGGCGGCTTTCGACCAGACCCTTGGCGCTGAGCACCTGCACCGCCTCACGGTACGCGCTGCGCGACACGTCGAGCGCTTCCGAAAAGGCGACTTCGCCCGACAGCGTGTCGCCGGGGCGATATTCGCCCGACACGATCGCCGCGCCCAGCTTGTGCGCAATGGCGCCGTGCAGTCGGCGGCCGGTGCCGCGTTTGGCCTTGGGCGCGGTTTGCTCCGGCGCCGCGTCCACCGGGGATTCGGGCGGCGCATCCCCGTTCGTCATGCTGTCACTCATCGATTGTACCTCTCCGCCCCCATCTTTGCGCACAACCTTTAACATTGCCATCGCTCCGTCAAATGAATATGTCGGAGTAATACAAAGGAGCTTCCCCAATGACCGATTTCCGTTCGATCGACGCCGCGACCGGCCAGCCCGTGGGCGAGCCCTTTGCGGTGCACGGACCGACCGATGTCGACGCGGCCTGCGCGGCCGCCGAGGAGGCGTTCGACGTCTATCGCGCCACGTCGCGCGAGGAGCGCGCGGTGTTCCTCGACAAGATCGGTGCCGAAATCATGGCCATCGGCGATGAGCTGATCGAAGCCGCGATGCGCGAAAGCGGCCTGCCGCGCGCGCGTCTGGAGGGCGAGCGTGGCCGCACTGTCGGCCAGTTGGGCCTGTTCGCCAAGGTGCTGCGCGCCGGGGCCTATCTGCAGGTCCGTATCGACCCCGCCATGCCCGACCGCCAGCCGCTGCCGCGCCCCGATCTGCGCCTGCGCATGGTGCCGCTCGGCCCCGTCGCGGTGTTCGGCGCGTCCAACTTCCCGCTCGCCTTCTCGACCGCCGGTGGTGATACCGCCTCGGCGCTGGCCGCCGGTTGCCCGGTCGTGGTCAAGGGCCATCCCGCCCATCCGCAGACCGGCGCGCTGGTTGCCGCCGCGATCGAACGCGCGGTCGAAGCCTGCGGCCTGCCCAAGGGCGTGTTCAGCCACCTGACCGGCCCCAGCAACGAACTGGGCGCGGCGCTGGTCCGCGATCCGCGCATCGCCGCAGTCGGCTTCACCGGCTCGCGCGCCGGTGGCCTGGCACTGGTCAAGATCGCGCAGGAACGCCCTGTTCCGATCCCCGTCTATGCCGAAATGTCGAGCATCAATCCGGTCGTCCTGATGCCCGAGGCGCTGAAGGCGCGCGGCGCGGCGCTTGGCACCGCGTTCGTCGGCTCGCTGACCATGGGCGCAGGGCAATTCTGCACCAATCCGGGCCTGCTGCTCGCCATCGAGGGCGAAGGGCTGGACGCGTTCGTCGAGGCGGCCCGCACCGCGCTGCCCGAGGCGGCGGCGCAGACCATGCTGACCCCGGGCATCCACGCCGCCTATACCAAGGGCACCGAGACGCTCGCGAGCCATGACAAGGTCGAGACGGTTGCGCAGGGCAAGGTTGGCGAGGGCATCACCGCCGGTCGCGCCGCCTTCTTCCAGACCACGGCCGAGGCATTCCTCGCCGACGAGACGCTGGGCCATGAAGTGTTCGGCGCGTCCTCGATCCTGGTCCGCTGCCGCGACGAGGCGGAACTGACCGCCGTGCTCAAGGCCGCCGAGGGCCAGCTGACCGCGACGATCCAGATGGACGAGGGCGATACCGACATGGCCGCACGGCTGGTGCCGGTGCTCGAGCGCAAGGCGGGCCGTATCCTCGCCAATGGCTGGCCGACCGGCGTGGAAGTCGCGCATGCGATGGTCCATGGCGGGCCGTTCCCGTCGACCTCGGACGCGCGCACGACCTCGGTCGGCAGCCTGGCGATCGACCGCTATCTGCGGCCGGTGTCGTACCAGAACCTGTCGGCCGCGCTGCTGCCGCAGGATCTGAAGGACGAAGCCGCGGGCACGCTGCCCCGCCGGGTCGATGGCCAGCCGGGCTAAGGAATGACGGGGCGCGGGCCGATGTGGCCCGCGCCCCTTTTATGTTGAAAAGACTTTAGGGGAGGATTTCATGGCTGATCGTTTGTTGCAGCACCGTGCGCCCGATGGCACCCGCTCGGTCATTCTGGCGCGCGGCGACCAGGCCGCTTTCGTACCGGGCGTCGAGAGCGTCATTGCGCTCGCCCAGCGCGCCATCGCGGACGGCAAGTCCCTGCTCGATACCGCCCTGGCCTGTGGTGAAGGGCAGAGCGTCGATCTCGCGGCCGAACTGGCGGCGGGGCATCTGATCGCGCCGATCGACCATGAAGACCCCGCGCATTGCGTCATGACCGGCACCGGCCTGACCCATCTCGGTTCCGCCGAGGGCCGCGACAAGATGCACCGCGAGGCGGCCGCCGCCACGCAGCAGACCGACTCGATGCGGATGTTCCTGGAAGGGGTCGAGGGCGGCAAGCCCGGTGAAGGGCAGGTCGGTCAGCAGCCGGAATGGTTCTACAAGGGCGACGGTTCGCAGCTGGTCGGCCCCGGCGACGCGCTCGAAATGCCCGCCTTCGCGCAGGATGGCGGCGAAGAGCCGGAACTGGCGGGCATATACCTGATCGGTCCCGACGGCACCCCGCATCGCCTGGGCCTGTGCCTCGCCAACGAGTTTTCGGACCATGTGACCGAGCGTCACAATTATCTGTGGCTCGCCCATTCCAAGCTGCGTCCCGCATCGCTCGGTGCCGAACTGCTGCTGGGTGAGGTGCCCGAGCATATCGAGGGCACCAGCAAGATCGAGCGGGGTGGCCAGACCATCTGGGAAAAGCCGTTCCTGTCGGGCGAGGCGAATATGTCGCACAGCCTGGCGAACTTGGAGCATCATCACTTCAAATACGCGCTGTTCCGTCGTCCGGGCGACGTGCACGTCCACTTCTTCGGCACGGCGACGCTGTCCTTCTCGGACGGCATTCGTCCCGAAGAAGGCGATGTCTTCGAGATCGCGGCGGCGCCCTTCACCCTGCCGCTCGCCAATCCGCTGAAGCGCAGCGAGGATAAGCCGGTGACGGTCGGGCGTCTCTGATCGCTCGATCCGCTACCGCTGAATGCACCAGGGGCGTCCTTTCCAACCGGGAAGGGCGCCCCTGGTGCATTCGGGCCGATGATTCTCCCTTTTCCGTAGCGCTGATTCGCGAATGCACGTCCCAGCAGGGATAAGGTTCCAGCTTCGACCGCGCGCCAGCATAGCTACAAGTCGTTGAAATAAGCGGCATTTGTCGAATTTTTACGGAAAAATGAAAATCGGCTGTTGACGGTTCGGGGTGACCCCGCCTAGAGGGGTTTCACCGCAGCGGTGGCCGACACGGTCGACCGAGGCAGCTACGACAGATCGGCGCACTTGAAGCCCTGGGAACGGGGTTGA
>NZ_JACIDH010000040.1 GCF_014196255.1 Sphingomonas pseudosanguinis | reverse complement strand
TGGCCCCTGTGCATTATCGGGCCACGGATTCACGGTAGCGGCTTGGCGAGCAGAGGCGTGAAGCCATCGGTGTCGAGTTCGAGGTTTTCGGCCCAGACATAGTCGCCCGTCAGATTGATGCGGTCCCATCCAAGTGGCGAGAGGCTTGCCAACATCGCCGGATCGACCGGTGTGCCGCGATGCCGCATGTCCTCGACCACTCGGTCGAGATAGCGGCAATTGAACAGGATGATGGCGGCGGTGACGAGGTTGAGGGCTGCGGCGCGGGTCTGCTGGTTCTCCAGGCCGCGGTCGCGGAATCGGCCGAGGCGGTGGAAGGCGACGGCACGGGCGAGGCTGTTGCGTGCCTCGCCCTTGTTGAGTTCGGCGGTGACGGTGCGCCGCAGGTCGGCATCCTCGAACCAGCGCAGGGTGAACAGGGTGCGTTCGATCCGCCCGATCTCACGCAGGGCCGCGGCAAGTCCGCCTTGCTGACGCTGGGCGGAGAGTCTGCCGAGGATCAGCGATGGCGTGACGGTGCGGTTTCGGATCGCGCCGATGACCTCCGCGATTTCCAGCCAGTGGGGTATAATGCGGTCGCGGTCGAGCCGACGCCCGAACAGCGGCGCCAACCTGCCGTAGTGGCGTGCCGGCTCGAAGGCGTAGAGGCGGCGATCCGACAGGCGCGGAATACGCGGCTCGAAATCCAGCCCGAGCAGGTGGCTGACCGCGAACACGATGTCGGACACGCCGCCTCCGTCGACATGGAGCGTGGCGGGATCGACCCCTGCCGCATGGCCATGGATGCCGTCGAGCGCATGGATCGCCTCGCCGGCGGTGCCGGCCATCACGCTTTGGTGAAGCGGGGCGTAGCGGTCGGTGATGGTGGTGTAAATCTTCACCACCGGGTCGCGCCCGTAATGCGCGTTGACGCTTCCGCCCGCCTCGCCGGGACCGCCCAGGGGAAATGCCTGCCCGTCGGCCGACGCGCGATGTCCCTGTCCGAACCAGGCGGCAAGCGGTTCGGCATGGATGGCATCGGTCAGGCAGGCGAGCGCGGCGCGGAACGTCTCCTCGCGCATATGCCATGTCTGCATCCGCAGAAGGGTCCGGCGTGATCCTGCACCGCAGACCTCGGCCATGCGCGAGAGGCCGAGATTGGTCGCCTCGGCGATCAGCGTGGCGAGAAAGGCGCGGTCGTCACCGGGCGGCAGCCCGGTCGAGACATGGCCGAAGTGCCGGGTGAAACCGGTCCAGCGATCGACCTGCGACAGAAGATCGGTGATACGGGTGGAGGGCAGCCTGGCGTAACAGGCAAGCGCGAAGCGGCGTCCGCCATCGCGGTCGGTATCGTCCGATGGCTCCCTGGGAAAGCGCAGCCGGTCGCCTTCGAAAAATACGGCGTCGCGCTGGCCAAGGTTGCGCTCGACCGCGAGGAGGGCGGTGTCGAGGCGGTTCGCGCGTTCATCGAGCCAGGCATGCGCATCACCGGGCAGGATCGCCGGCCTGGGCGGGGCGCCTGGCGCCGGCGCTAGCAATGCGCGCAGCGCGCGATGCACCTTTGCGGTCGGAACCCAGATATCGCTGGACGCCAACGCACCCGCGAGCGCCTCGTAGGTCGCCATTTCCCAGGATGTGCGGTCGATCGCACCGGACTGCCCGACATGACGCCGCCAGCGCCGTTCGACATGACCGAGCGGCACGTCGTCCGGCAGCGACCTGCGCCAGTCGCCATCGAGGTCGGCGAGGATCGTCATCGCCAACCGCAGACTCTGCGTATGCGCCCGCCCCTGGAAGTCGAACGTACGCAGGAACGCCGGACCACTGCGCTTGAAGGCGCGGTATTCCGGCGCGATCTCGCCCAATATGTCGTCACGGTGCGACGATGCGGTGCGCCGGATGATCGCGGCATCGGCATCGAGCGTGTCGAGCGTCGTGATCCGGTTGACGGCCGCGCCCACATCCTCGCCGGCGCGTGCCGCTTTGGCTACCGTCTCGAGCAAGACCGCGACGCGGAGCAGGCGTTCGCGCCCTTCCCGGTTCGACACGGCGACCCGTTGCTCGAGCCGCTTGCGCGCCCGCAGGCGGGCCCGGCCGACCAGCGCGCCGAACATGGTGATCGCCGCGTCGGTGAGCGTCGCCTCCATCTCGCGCAGGGTGGCGAGCAGCACGGTCCTGCGACGGGCGGGTCGCATCTGCTGGAAGGCCTGCGCGGTGTAGCGTAGCCCTTCGCGCGCGAATTGCGCGAGACGCGGTGCATGGGCCGGATCGACCGGATGCGCCGATACGCCTGTCCAGCGGATGAGCCTCACCTTTTCGACGATGGCGTCGAGCGATGCCGGGGCGACGCGGGGGTCCGGTTCGCGCAGCCAGGACAGGCGGCTCTGCCGGTCATGGACTTTCCCGTCGACCAGCGTGTCGAACCGACGACGCATTTCGGCATCGAGGCTGCGGTCGACCGCGGCGATGAGATCGGTTTCGGCGCGATGCATCGCTTCGGCCGCCATCCGCTCGACGACGCTGATACCGGGAATGACGATGCGCTCCGCGCGCATCTTCTCCAGCAACCGATCGAGCAGGGCACATCCGTCGGTGAGCGGCATTGCGGCCTCGGCAAGCCATGTCATCAGACCGGCTCGCACCGGCCGGCTCAGATCCCGAAACCCGAAACGCGCCTTGATCGCGGCAAGCTGGTCGTAGCGGGTGGGCGTGCGCCTCGCGAAGTCGGCGATGCCGCTCGCCTCCACGCCGACCTGCTCGGCGATGTGATCGAGCATGATCGCCGGAAGCAATTCGCCCGCGCGCAGGTGGCGCCCCGGATAGCGCAGGCAGCACAGTTGCAGCGCATAGGCGAGCCGGGTCGCCGGCGTCCGCGCGGTGCCGATCGCGGCCAGATCACCGGCGTCGAGGCTGTGGTGCGCGATGACCGCCGCCTCGCTGTCGGGCAGCGCCAGTAATGCGGTGCGCTGCCGCGCGGTCATCGGGATGCGTGCGGGCATTCATTATCCTTCAAAAAGCGCTTGCCATTGGGCGGCTGAATGAAAGAGGATTGTGAAAGGCGGAAGGCGGCGGAAAACCGTGGTGGCCGATCCGACCTCCGGATACGGCCGTTTGGGAAAGGGGCGCGCTTGGACACTATACCCTATCTGATCGGCTATGCCCGCGTGTCGAAGGGCGAGGAGCAGTCGAACGTCGCGCAGGCTCGCGCGTTGAATGCAGCCGGTTGCCGGCGCGTGTTCGAGGAAACCGCCAGCGGCGGGCGGTGGGATCGGCCGAAGCTTCACGAGATGATCGGGCAGTTGCGCGAGGGCGACGTGGTCGTCGTCTGGAAACTCGACCGATTGTCGCGCAGCCTGAAGGATCTGCTTCACATCATGGACCGGATCGAGGCGGCCGGCGCAGGCTTTCGCTCGCTCACCGAGGCAATCGACACCACCTCGGCCGCAGGCCGCATGATGATGCAGATGGTCGGCAGCTTCGCCGAATTCGAACGCGCGATGATCCGCGAGCGCACCAGCGCCGGCCTGGCGCAGGCGCGCGCCGAAGGGCGGATCGGTGGACGCCGGCGCAAGCTGGCCGACAAACAGCGCCGCGAGATCGCCGAATCCGTTACCTCGGGCCGCAAGTCGGGGGCCGAGATGGCCCGGCTCTACGGCGTCAGCGAACCCACCGTCTCGCGCATCGTCGCGGCGTATCGCCAGCAACTGGGAGAAGCGGCATGAAGCGGGGCCACGACCTGTCCGGTCTCATGAAGTTCGCCACCTCGCCGGCCTGGGCCGATCATCTCGGCGAGGCGCTCGGCGATCATCTCGAGCTGGCGATGGACCAGTTCGACTTCGGTTACGAAGACCTCGCCGATATCGTCGGCGACCATTGGGCCGGCGTGCTGTGGGGCTGCGCGTTCGAGGACCTGCTGACGCGCGACCTTGCACCCGATGGCCGCAACATCGTCGACGACTATATCAAACGCCGGGGCTGGAACGAGAGCGGCCCCGCCAAGGCCTATATGCGCGCGCTCCGGTCGTCGGTGATGAGCCTGTACGAAGTCAGCGAGGTCGAACCCGGCCACGGCTTCCTGATCCGCGATCTGATCCGGGGCGGCGATCCGGTGCGCGTATCCGAACGCAGCGCCTCGCAGACGCTGAAGCAATGGGACCGGATCGGTGCCCGCGTCGTCGAGGTCGGCGGCAGGCACCTTCTGTCCGGCGGGCTGCTGTCGTTCCCGATGGAGGCGGCCGACGATCTGGTGCGGGGGCTCCGCCAGGCGGAAGGAAAGCGCAGTCCGCACACCCCGCTTGTGCTCGACGATGACAAGCTGCGCGCGTTGCCCGTCCTGATCACTACTGCCTGGCTGTTCGACATCGTTCCCCGCACCCTGGAACCGGAGGGTATCCCGGTCCTGCACAACAGTGACGGCGAGGAAGTGGTGTTCCACCGCGTGCGCTTCCCCTTCGCGCGCGGCGCCACCCACGCCCTGATCGGGGAGCGGCTCGACACGTTGCCCGCGCTTCAGCGTGAAACCAGCCATTTCTGGAACTGGCTGGGCGACAGGCCCGGCAAGGCCGCGAGAGCCACGGGCAAGATGAGTTGGGGCGTGACGATGGAAGACGGCGCACCCGTGCTAGGCAACATCGAGCTGAAGGGCCGCGCGCTGATCCTTGCTGTCACCTCTGCCGAGCGTGCCGGGCGCGGCACCACTCTCATCGCCGATGCACTGGCCGGATTGGTCGGCACCCCGCTCACCACCATCGAAACCGTCGAGCAGGCCATGGCGGCGCGGGTGGAAGGGCTGACCGCATCCGAACCCGCCCCAAGTGTTCCGCCGGAGGTGGCAACCCCACTCGTCCACACCATGCTCGATCGCCAGTACCGCGCCACACTTGACGAACCGGTCGGGATGCTGGGCGATATCACCCCGCGTGCGGCCGCCAAGACCGCCGCAGGCCGCGATCGTCTTGCTGTCTGGCTCAAACACCTCGAA
>NZ_JACIDH010000039.1 GCF_014196255.1 Sphingomonas pseudosanguinis | reverse complement strand
ACGATTGCAGAGTCCAAAGTGAACACTCCCCCTTGAAGGGGAGGTGGCAGCGCGTAGCGCTGACGGAGGGGTGTCCAGCTATCGAGAGGTCGACACCCCTCCACCATGCTACGCATGGTTCCCCTCCCCTTACAGGGGAGGAATTCAAGAAGGCTCACCCCCATCGGCGATCAGCGCGTTCAGGTCGCGCAGCGCCTTGACCAGCCCCAGCCCCCCGGGCCCGGCGATATAGCGCGGCGCCCATTCCGGCTGGAACTTCTCCTTATAAGCGCGCAGGCCGCGAAAGCCGTAGAAGCGCTCGCCATGCCGGAACACCAGTGCCGCGATCTTGGCCCAGGTGGGTGCCATCCGCCGCCCGCCGACGCCCGACAGCGGCGCCAGCCCGAGGGCGAAGCGGGCATAGCCCTGCGCCTGCCCCCACAGCATCAGCTCGACGAACAGATAATCCATGACACCGCCGGGCGCGTCCTCGATATGGCGCATCAGGTCGACCGACAGCTCGCGCCGCTCGCCGGCCTTCCACAGATTGGCGAAGGCGACGATCCGCCCCTCGACGCGCACCACCGCGCAATCGGTCAGCGCCAGATAGTCGGGATCGAAGCGGCCGAGGCTGAACCCCTTCTCGCCATGCCCCTTGGCCAGCAGCCAGTCGTCGGACACCGCCTGCAATTCGGGCAGGATCGCCGGCACCTCGGCGGCGGGAAGGATCGCGAAGCTCGCATTCTCGCGCGTGCGGAACCGGTTGAGCGTCTGGCGAAGCCCGCGCATGCGCCCGCCCTCCAACGCGAAGCGGCTGAGGTCGATCAGCGCCTCCTCACCATATTTGATGATCTGCAACCCCATCTCGATCGCGATCTCGAGGCAATCGGGGGTGATCTGATACAGCATCAACCGCCCCTGCGCGGCGTCGGCCAGCGAGCGGAGCTGCCAGAGCAGATCGGCCCAGGCCGGGCGCGGGCCGACCGGATCGCCCATCGCGATCCAGCTGCTGCCCCGCACCTGATACATGACGAAGGCGTCGCCCTCCGGCGAAAACAGGAAGCGCTTGTCGCCCAGCAACGCCAGTGACGCGTCGGTCCGCTCGGCCTGTTCGACCACGCCCAGCACCTGCGCGATCGGGGGATGATCGGCCTCGCCCGGGGGCGCGGCGAGGAACAGCCGCCACAGCCCGGCCCCGGCCAGCATCACCGCCACGCCCAGCCCCGCACGCAGAAAGCGCGAGGCATCGTCGGACAGCGCGAACCGCCACCAGAGTGATTCCCGATAGTCGACATGCTTATAGGCGAAGAAACCGATCCACCCGGTGCCGACGATCACCACCGCCACGCTGAACAGCCAGGCGGGCGACAGCGGGCGCGCGACGAGCGAAGTGCGCCGGTAGAAACCCTTGCGGCTCGCCTGGAGCAGCAGCGCGATCGTCAGGCAGACCGCCGCTTCCTCATAATCGATGCCCTTGGCCAGCGAGAAGACCGCGCCCGCGACCAGCAGCGCGCGCGCCGCCAGGCTGGCCCCGTCGAGCCGGCGGTATAGGCCCGGCGCGAGCAATAGCAGCCCCGTGCCGACCAGGCTGGCAGCGAAATGCGACGCTTCGATAAAGGGCAGCGGGACGATATGGACCAGCTGATGCACGCGCTGTGGAATGGCGGGCAGCGAGCCCGACAGCAGCAGGATCGCACCGCCCCCGAAACAGGCCGCCGCCAGGATCGTCGGCGCGATGCCCAGCAGCACGCGACGAATGTCGCGCAACGCCTTGATCGGCCGCCGCCGCGCCTCGTCCCAGGCCAGCAAGCCGATGCCGAGCGCCAGCGGCATCAGATAATAGAGGACGCGATAGGCGATCAGCGCGGCGAACAGCGCGGTCCGATCCACCGGCACGGTGGCAAGGACCACCGCCTCGAACACGCCGATGCCGCCGGGCACATGGCTGATCAACGCCACGATGATCGCGAGCGCATAAGCCAGCACGAAGGCGGGCAGCAGCGCGGGCGACGCGCCGGGCAGCAGGACGAACAGCGCGGCACTGGCGCAGGCGAGGTCGAGCGTGGCGATACCGATCTGCGCCATCGCCTGCCCCGGCGTCGGCAAGGGCACGCTCCAGACGCGCCAACCGATCCGCTTGCCGGGCCGCAGCGCACACAACAGGATCAGCAGCAGCGCACCCGCGACCACCGCCGCCCCCAGCACGCGCACGACATCCTGGCCGAGGACCAGCGCGTCGAGCGTGACCGGACCGTCATGCAGGACCAGCCCGATGCCGGTCACGGTGAACACCCCGAACCAGAAGGTCGCACTGGCGATCGCGACCACCCGCGCGATGTCCGGCCCGTCCAGTCCGGCGGCGGCATAGACACGGTAGCGCGCCGACCCGCCGGTCAGCAGCGCCAGCCCCAGATTATGGCTGAGCGTATAGCTGGTGAAGGACGCCATCGCCGCCGTCCGCCAGCGCAGCGGCCGCCCGATGACGCGCAGCGCGATGACGTCATAGAAGGTCAGCGCGATATAGCTGGCGACGGTCAGCAGGACCGACAGCGCGATCTGGCGCGGATCAATCGCGTAGAAGGCGGCCCGGACATCGGCCAGCCGCACCTGCCGCGTCAGATGGTGCAGCGCCGACAGGCCCAGCGCGACCAGCAGGACGACCGCCCCGACCGCCAGATAGCCGCGACGGGCCTGCGCATAGGCGACGATCCGCGCCGTCCAGCCCGTGCGAGCGGCCTGCTCAACCATGCGACACGCCCGCCATCATAGGGCGGGTCGCTGTCCATGATCCTGCCGGTATTCCGACCGCCGCCAACCCCGTCATCGCCACGCCTCTCACCCGCTTCGCCACCCCCCGGCAAAGCCATGCGCCCGGCCATAGGACCGCCACGGCGGTCGAGGCATTTCGGCCGCATGACAAGTTCGTCATCCGCCATGGCCCAGCTATGATGACAGAAGCGTCATGCATCGCCCACGCTTCGCTCAGGTGAGATCGGGTACGGTCGCCAGCGTGAAAGGATGGATGATGCCCGCCGTGACCGCCAAGCGATCGTCGCACCGCGCCGCCCGCCCGCTGCGCCCGTGAAGGGACTGCGGCTCGTCGGCTGGAGCGCGGGCAGCGCGGCGCTGCTCGGCGGGGCGGCCATCGCGATGCTGGTCGGGCATATGCCGCTCCACGCCGGTGGCCGGCAAAAGCCGACCCTATATGGCGCGACCTTCGCGCCGTTGGGCGGCGACCGGCCGGGGCTGGTGGTGACCAGCCTGCGCAGCCATGCCGAGGATGCTCCTGCGGCCGTCACAGAGCCGCCGCTCCGGGTCGGCGACACCGTCCTGGCGATCGACGACCAGCCCGCCATGTCCTTCGGCCAGCTGCGGGACGAGGCCGCCCGCCACGCCAATTCTCCCGTTCGCCTGCGCGTCGCGCGTGACCATGGCCTGGTCACGATCACGCTGCTAAGGACCGGTCCGGGAGGACTGCGTGGCCAACAGGATCTTATTGATTGAGGATGATCGCTCGACGGCGGATTACATCGCCAACGGGCTGCGCGAGGAGGGTTTCCTCGTCGATCATGCCGCCAATGGCCGCGACGGCCTGTTCCATGCGACCGATGGCAGTTACGACTGCATCATCCTCGACCGGATGCTGCCCGGCATGGACGGCATGGCGGCGCTGGCCGCGATCCGTGCCGCCGGGATCACGTCGCCGGTCCTGATCCTGTCCGCCCTCTCCTCGCCCGAGGACCGGGTCGCGGGGCTGACATCCGGGTCGGACGATTATCTGACCAAACCCTTCGTCTTCGCCGAACTGCTCGCCCGGGTCCGCCTGCTGATCCGGCGGGGTGGCATGACCACCAATGCGCCGCAGACCAAGCTGGTGTGTGACGATCTGGAGATGGACCTGCTCGCCCACCGCGTGCGCCGGGCGGGCAAGGCGATCGACCTGCAACCGCGCGAATACCGGCTGCTCGAATTCCTGCTCCAGCATGTCGACCAGGTCGTGACGCGCACCATGTTGCTGGAGGGCGTGTGGGATTTCCATTTCGATCCCAACACCAACGTCACCGACGTGCATATCAGCCGGCTGCGCAAGAAGATCGACGAGGGCTTCGCCCGGCCGCTGCTCCATACGGTGCGCGGTTCGGGCTACAAGCTGGGGATCGAGAAATAGCGCCCGGCGTCCTCCGCTCGACAACGCTGCGCTTCGCGCTGCTGGTCTTCGCGCTGCAACTGGTCGGTGCAGGCGCGATGGTGGCGACCGTCCGCCATCTGACGCGCAGCGAGATCGCCGACCAGGCCGAGGATGCGGCCAGCGACCTGCGCGACGAACTGTCGGGCGTCTGGCTGGCCGGCGGACGCGAGGCGGTGCGCCAGGCGGTCGTGCGGCGGCTGACCACCGACCGGGTGCCGCTGTCGGTGATCCTGCTGACCGATCCGCAAGGCCGCTTCGTCACCGGCAATATCGCCGAGTGGCCGCCCAACGTGCCGCTGCCCGGGGCCGCGACGATCGAGATTTTCCGCATCGGCCATTCTCAGCCCGAACGCATGCGCGTGCTGTCGGTGCGCCTGCCCGACGGGTCGCGGATGCTGGCGGGCCATGTCGTCGAGAGCGAATTGCGCGTCGCGCGCGCGATGGAAGAGGCGATGGCGGTCGGCATGGCGGCGGCGATCATCCTCGCCGCGCTCGCCGCCTGGATCGCGGCGCGGATGATCGAACGCCGGCTGGAGGATACGGTCGCGACCGCGCCTGCGGTGGCGGCGGGTGACCTGTCGCGCCGGGTGATCCCCAATGGCGGCGACGATGCGTTCGACGCGCTGGCGCAGGCGGTCAATGCGATGCTCGACCGGATCGCGCTGCTGATGACCGAACTCAAGATCGCGACCGACGGGCTGGCGCACGATCTGCGCTCCCCCCTCACCCGCCTGCGCGCCACGCTGGAGCGTGCGCTGGCCGATTGCCCGGACGAGACGGCACGGGCCGGCGTCGCCCGTGCGCTGGACGAGGGCGACCGGTTGCTGGCGATGCTCGATACCGCGCTGCGCATCAGCCGCGCCGAGGCGGGGCTGGGCCGCGATGCCTTTGTCGAGGCCGATCTGGCGGCGATGGCGCGCGACGTCGCCGACATGTTCGAGCCGCTGGCCGAGGATCGCGGCATGACGATCCGCGCGGAGGCGCCCGATACGCTGGTCGCGCTGGTCCACCGCGAGCTGCTGGGCCAGGCGATCGCCAATCTGGTCGACAATGCGCTGAAATACGGATCGGGCGCGGTCACGATCCGGGTCGAGGCGGGGCCGGTGCTGAGCGTCGCCGATGACGGCCCCGGCATCCCGCCCGAACGCCGCGAGGAGGCGTTGAAGCGCTTCGGCCGGCTGGACGCGGCCCGGACGGAGAGCGGCGCGGGGCTGGGCCTGTCGCTCGCCAGTGCGGTGGCGCATCTGCATGGCGGCACGCTGTCGCTGGAGGATCATGCGCCGGGGCTGGTGGTGCGGTTGGACTTGGGGGGGCGGGGCTGAGGGGTGCCCCCGCTGGCAGCGACACCCCTCCGTCAGGGCTTTGCCCTGCCACCTCACCTTCCAGGGGGAGTGTTCACTTTGGACTCTGCAATCGC
>NZ_JACIDH010000038.1:0-2500 GCF_014196255.1 Sphingomonas pseudosanguinis | reverse complement strand
GCCAATCAAGCCGGGAAATAGCTGGTTCTCCGCGAAAACTATTGAGGTAGTGCCTCGAGCGGACACCATAGGGGGTAGAGCACTGGATGGTTGCGGGGGTCGCGAGATCTACCAATACTAACCAAACTCCGAATACCTATGAGTGATACTCGGGAGACAGACGGCGGGTGCTAAGGTCCGTCGTCAAAAGGGAAACAGCCCTGACCTACAGCTAAGGTCCCCAAGTCGTGTCTAAGTGGGAAAGCATGTGGAAATCCCAAAACAACCAGGAGGTTGGCTTAGAAGCAGCCATCCTTTAAAGAAAGCGTAACAGCTCACTGGTCTAAACAAGGGTTTCTGCGGCGAAGATGTAACGGGGCTCAAGACACGCACCGAAGCTTAGGGTGTGCACTTTAGTGCACGCGGTAGCGGAGCGTTCCGTAAGCCTGCGAAGCGATCTGGTAATGGGTCGTGGAGGTATCGGAAGTGCGAATGCAGACATGAGTAGCGATAAAGAGGGTGAGATGCCCTCTCGCCGAAAGACCAAGGGTTCCTGCGCAAGGCTAATCCGCGCAGGGTGAGCCGGCCCCTAAGACGAGCCCGAAGGGGGTAGTCGATGGGAACCACGTTAATATTCGTGGGCCTGGTGGTGTGTGACGGATCTCGTGTGTTGTACGTCCTTATCGGATTGGACGTGCCTCGAAGAGGTCCCGGGAAATAGCCCCACCGTATAGACCGTACCCGAAACCGACACAGGTGGTCAGGTAGAGTATACCAAGGCGCTTGAGAGAAGTGTCCTGAAGGAACTCGGCAAATTGCCTCCGTACCTTCGGAAGAAGGAGGCCCCATATATGCGCAAGCACTTATGGGGGGCACAGGCCAGGGGGTAGCGACTGTTTAGCAAAAACACAGGGCTCTGCTAAGTCGGCTTCAAGACGACGTATAGGGCCTGACGCCTGCCCGGTGCCTGAAGGTTAAGTGGAGGAGTGCAAGCTCTGAAATGAAGCCCAGGTAAACGGCGGCCGTAACTATAACGGTCCTAAGGTAGCGAAATTCCTTGTCGGGTAAGTTCCGACCTGCACGAATGGCGTAACGACTTCCCCACTGTCTCCAGGACATGCTCAGCGAAATTGAATTCTCCGTGAAGATGCGGAGTACCCGCGGTTAGACGGAAAGACCCCGTGCACCTTTACTGCAGCTTCAGAGTGGCATTGGACAAGAACTGTGTAGCATAGGTGGGAGGCTTTGAAGCATTGGCGCCAGCCGATGTGGAGCCATAGGTGAAATACCACCCTGTTGTTGTTTAATGTCTAACCTCGTACCGTGAAACCGGTACAGGGACCCTCTGTGGCGGGTAGTTTGACTGGGGCGGTCGCCTCCTAAAGAGTAACGGAGGCGCGCGAAGGTTGGCTCAGGACGGTTGGAAACCGTCTGTTAGAGTGCAATGGCATAAGCCAGCCTGACTGCGAGACTGACAAGTCGAGCAGAGACGAAAGTCGGTCATAGTGATCCGGTGGTCCCTCGTGGAAGGGCCATCGCTCAACGGATAAAAGGTACGCCGGGGATAACAGGCTGATAACCCCCAAGAGCTCATATCGACGGGGTTGTTTGGCACCTCGATGTCGGCTCATCACATCCTGGGGCTGGAGCAGGTCCCAAGGGTTTGGCTGTTCGCCAATTAAAGTGGTACGTGAGCTGGGTTCAGAACGTCGCGAGACAGTTTGGTCCCTATCTGCCGTGGGCGTCGAAATTTGAGAGGAGTTGACCCTAGTACGAGAGGACCGGGTTGAACGTACCTCTGGTGTACCTGTCGTCGTGCCAACGGCGCAGCAGGGTAGCTATGTACGGACGGGATAACCGCTGAAAGCATCTAAGCGGGAAGCCTCCCTCAAGATAAGATTTCTCAGGACGGTCGAAGACCACGACCTCGATAGATCGGATGTGGAAGTGCGGTAACGCATGGAGCTAACCGATACTAATTGTCCTATTCGCGCTTGAGAGCTCCACACCCCCACCATCAGCCCTGGGCTGATAGACTGAGGGTCTGGTCAGCAAATCCAGCCAGTGCACAGCATCGATTTTAACCCCCATTTCCCCACCAGGTACCACCTGATGGGGATCGTATTCGCGGACTCTATTGCCTGGTGGCCATAGCGTCGGTGTCCCACCCGATCCCATCCCGAACTCGGCCGTGAAACCCGACTGCGCCAATGGTACTACTGCTCAAGCAGTGGAAGAGTAGGGCGTCGCCAGGCATTACAGTCCGCGAACACACAAAACCCATTCACATCGTCTCCTCGGGCGTCTCAGCCCGGGGCGCTAAGCCCCACGACACCACGCTATGCACGCGTGCCGCCGTGCGGCTCAGCTAACGCGGGGTGGAGCAGCCCGGTAGCTCGTCAGGCTCATAACCTGAAGGCCGCAGGTTCAAATCCTGCCCCCGCAACCATCACACCACACGCAAACACAGCCCCAGCCCCGTAGCATCGCCGCTCCGGGGCTTTCTTGCGTTCTGTCACTC
>NZ_JACIDH010000037.1 GCF_014196255.1 Sphingomonas pseudosanguinis | reverse complement strand
CTCGTTTGGTATCGCAGGCTCTTTGCGTCGGGACATATCGGGTCTCCTTCTTTCCCGTTATGCCCGCCCGCACACGAAATTCCTGACACTCCCCCCGCCCGCCAAAGCACCCCACCATCCGTTCACACTGAGCGAAGTCGAAGTGCACGCCTCACGCTCGCGGCTTGGCCCGCCAACAGCCGCCGTCATCGCAGCGCCCCACCCCCAAAAGCAAAATGGCCGCCCGATCCACTTCCATCGGGAAGCGACCAGGCGGCCATTACCATTTGCATGGTGGGCGCGACAGGGATTGAACCTGTGACCCCACCCGTGTGAAGGGTGTGCTCTACCGCTGAGCTACGCGCCCGGTAACCGGGAGACGGGCCTTTAGGCGGCACCGCGCCGCCTGTCCAGCCCCAAAACGCCGAATTAGTTGACCGAGTCCTTCAGAAGCTTGCCCGGCTTGAACTTGGGCTGCGACGACGCCTTGATCGTCATCGGCTCGCCGGTGCGGGGGTTGCGCCCGGTCGAGGCCTTGCGCTTGGAGACCGAGAAGGTGCCGAACCCGACCAGACGGACTTCATCACCCTTCTTCAGCGCGGCGGTGATCGCCTCGAACACCGCGTCGACCGCCTTGACCGCATCACCGCGCACGAGACCCGAGGAGTCGGCAACGGTGGCGATCAGCTCCTGCTTGTTCATTCCATAACCCCCTATGATGTCGACGATAAAAGGAACGGACTCGGTGCCGCCCCCGATATGAAAGGACCGATAATGACGTGGCTGAGCGTCGTGTCAAACCCCGTCGTTATGCAAAGCGAACGATTCCGTATACAGAAGCGCATGTCATGGCGATGACACGGGCCGCCGATCCGTGACCGGCGGCCCTCGAAACGCGACGATCAGTGGTGACGCTCGCCCCCGACCGGCGGGATCGGCGCGGGCGGCAGCGCCGCCAGCTCGTCCGCGTCGGTCCAGTCGATCGCCTCCAGCGGCTCGACCAGCGCCAGTCGCAGCACCTCGTCGACATGCGCGACCGGCACGATCTTCAGCCCGTTCAGGATGTTGGCGGGGATGTCCGCCAAATCCTTCTCATTCTCCTGCGGAATGAGCACGGTGGTGATCCCGCCACGCAGCGCCGCGAGCAGCTTTTCCTTCAAGCCACCGATCGGCAGCACGCGACCGCGCAGCGTGACCTCGCCGGTCATCGCCACATCCTTGCGCACCGCGATGCCGGTCAGAGTCGACACGATCGAGGTGACCAGGCCGATGCCCGCCGACGGACCATCCTTGGGCACCGCGCCCTCGGGCAGGTGGATATGGATGTCCTTGCGGTGGAACAGCGACGGCTTGATCCCGAAGCTGGGGCTGCGCGCCTGGACGAAGCTGAAGGCGGCCTGCACCGATTCCTTCATCACGTCACCCAGCTTGCCGGTGGTCTTCACCTGGCCCTTGCCGGGCACCGTCACCGATTCGATGGTCAGCAACTCGCCACCCACCTCGGTCCACGCGAGGCCCGTGACCGCGCCGATCTGATCCTCCTGCTCGGACAGGCCGTGGCGATACTTCTGGACACCGGCGAACTCATGCAGGTTCTCCGGCGTGATCGTCACCGACGTCGCCTTGCCCTCCAAAATCTGGCGCAGCGCCTTGCGGGCGAGACGCGCGATCTCCCGCTCCAGCGTACGGACGCCCGCCTCGCGGGTGTAGCGCTGGATCAGGGCACGCAACCCCTCCTGGGTCAGCGTGAACTCGCCGTCCTTCAGACCATGGGTCTCGACCTGCTTGGCGATCAGGTGACGCTCGGCGATCTCGACCTTCTCATCCTCGGTATAGCCCTCCAGACGGATGATCTCCATCCGGTCGAGCAGCGGCTGCGGCAGGTTCAGCGTGTTCGCGGTGCACACGAACATCACGTCCGACAGATCGATGTCGATCTCCAGATAGTGATCGTTGAACTTGGCGTTCTGCTCCGGGTCGAGCACTTCCAGCAGCGCCGAGGCGGGGTCGCCGCGGAAATCCTGGCCCAGCTTGTCGATCTCGTCGAGCAGGAACAGCGGATTGGACGTGCCAGCCTTTTTCAGGTTGGTCACGATTTTGCCCGGCAGCGAGCCGATGTACGTCCGGCGGTGGCCGCGAATCTCGGCCTCGTCGCGCACGCCGCCCAGGCTCTGGCGGATGAACTCGCGCCCGCACGCCTTGGCGATCGACTGGCCCAGCGAGGTCTTGCCGACGCCCGGCGGGCCGACGAGGCACAGGATCGGCCCCTTCAGCTTGTTGGTGCGCGCCTGGACACCCAAATATTCGACGATCCGGTCCTTCACCTTTTCCAGCGCATAATGATCCTGGTCGAGGATCGCCTGCGCCGCCGCGATGTCCTTCTTGACCTTGGACTTCTTGCCCCAGGGCAGGCCGAGCAGCACGTCCAGATAGTTGCGCACGACCGTCGCCTCGGCACTCATCGGCGCCATGGTCTTCAGCTTCTTCAGCTCGGCGGTCGCCTTGGTGCGCGCTTCCTTGGATAGCTTGAGCGTTGCGATCTTGCTCGTCAGCTCGGCGATCTCGTCGCCGTCGCCGTCCTCGCCCTCATTGCCCAGCTCGCGCTGGATCGCTTTCAGCTGTTCGTTGAGATAATATTCGCGCTGCGTCTTCTCCATCTGGCGCTTGACGCGGCTCTTGATCTTCTTCTCGACCTGCAGGACGCCGAGTTCGCCCTCCATCAGGGCATAGGCCATTTCCAGCCGCTTGGCCGGATCGGTTTCGACCAGCAGCGCCTGCTTGTCGGCGACCTTGACCGAGATGTTCGCGGCGACCGAATCCGCCAGCTGTGCCGGGTCCTCGATCTCGGCGAGCTGGACCGCCGTCTCGGCGGGCAGCTTGCGATTGAGCTTGGCGTAATTCTCGAACTGGTCGACCACCGAGCGCATCAGCGCGGCGATCTGCGCCTTCATGTCATGGTCCTGCGCTTCGACCCCGGCCTCGTCCGCCTCGACCAGCGCCGTGTCGATCGTCGCGGTCAGGAAGGCGCCCGACTCGTCCAGCTCGGCCAGGCGGCCGCGCGTCTTGCCCTCGACCAGCACGCGCACGGTGCCATCGGGCAGCTTCAGCAATTGCAGGACGGTGGCGGTGACGCCGATTTCGTACAGATCCTCGCGCGTGGGGTCGTCTTCGGCGGGATCGAGCTGGGCGACCAGGAAAATCTCCTTGTCCGCCGCCATCGCCGCTTCCAGTGCCGCGACCGATTTGTCGCGACCGACGAACAGGGGCACGATCATGTGCGGGAAGACGACGATGTCACGCAGCGGAAGGACGGGATAGGACTGGTTCATGCAAACTCCGGTCGGCCCCGACCGGGGCCTGTTTCATCGTTATATATGGGGAGGGTTGCCGATCCATCAATTCCCGCTGCGACCAATCGACCGGGACCGCTTGCCAAGGCCGTGGGCTTGCGCGACACCATGAGCTATGGATCGTATACGGAATTGCGTCGCGGGCCTGCTGGCCTCCTCCCTGTTGCTGACCGCCGCCGTCACGTCGGCGCAGGGGACGAAGCCCCTGCCGGCCAAGGGCGAACCGCCGCTGACCGTGCAGACCATGGTATCGGGCGGCGTCCGCCCGCCCGAGCAGCTGGCCGTCCGCTTCGACCGCGCCGACCTGTCGTTCGAAGTGCTGCCCGACACACAGGAATTGAACGGCATCGCGGTGCTGGACTTTACCGCCAAGGCGCCGCTGCGCCGGCTGGTCATCGATCTCGACAGGAATCTGCCGGTCGAGGCGATCGCCATCGACGGCAAGCCGCTGAAGCCCGGCGCATGGTCCAATCCCGAAGGCCAGCTGGTCGTCACCCTGCCCCGCCCGCTTCGCGCCGGGCAGAAGGTCAGCGCGAAGATCACCTATGGCGGCACGCCGCATGTCGCGGTGCGCGCGCCCTGGGATACCGGCGTCGTCTGGGCCAAGACCCCCGATGGCCGCCCATGGTTCGCGACGACCGCGCAAGGCTATGGCTGCGACCTGTTCTGGCCCTGCCTCGACTATCCGATGGGCGAACCGGGCGTCGTCACGCTGCACATCACGGTCCCCAAGGGGTTGAAGGCCCCGTCCAACGGCGTGCTGCTCGGCGTCGATACGCTCGGCGATGGGCGGACCCGCTGGAACTGGCGGACCAAGCATCCCAACACCTATGCCATCGCGCTGAATGTCGGTCCCTATGAGGTGGTCGAGGGCAGCTATAAGAGCCGCTTCGGCAATACGATCGCGATGTTCTACTGGTATCTGCCCGGCGAGAAGGAAAAGGCCGAAGCCCTGTTCGCCGAGTTCGCGCCGACATTGGATTTCTTCGAATCGACCATCGGCCCCTTCCCCTTCGGCGACGAGAAGCTGGGCGTCGTCGAGACGCCGCACAAGGGCATGGAGCACCAGACGATCAATGCCTATGGCAACGAATATGCCAAGGCGCCCGAAGGCTTTGACTGGCTGTTCCAGCATGAATTCAGCCATGAATGGTTCGGCAATCAGCTGACCAATGTCGACTGGGACGACTTCTGGCTGCACGAGGGCTATGGCAGCTATATGCAGCCCTCCTACGGCCGCTGGCGCGAGGGCGAGGCGCGCTATGCGGTGATGATGGATGCGCAGCGTGGGCAGATCGCGAACAAATCCCCCATCGTCCACGACCGCAGCATGACCGAGCAGGATGTCTATGAGCCGGCCAAGGGCGGCCCCGGCCTCGACATCTATATGAAGGGGTCGTGGATGCTGCATACACTCCATAACCTCATCGGGGACAAGGCGTTCTGGGACGTGACGCGGCTGGCCGTCTATGGCCGCACCGATCCGAAGCCGGGCAATTTCAGCCCGCGCTACGGCTCGACCAAGGAATATGAAGGCTTTGTCCGGCAGGTGACGGGCAAGGATTATGGCTGGTTCTTCGACGTCTATCTCCGCCAGGCGACGCTGCCCGAGATCGTCGAGACGCGGGAGGGCGACCGGCTGACGCTGAGCTGGAAGGTGCCGGGCGGCGGCCCCTTTCCCCTACCGGTCGAGGTGAAGGTCGGCGACCGCATCGAGATGCTGCCGATGACGGACGGCACCGGCACGCTGACCGTACCGGCGGGCGCGCATGTCGTGGTCGATCCCTGGTCGAAAATCCTGAAACGCTCGGTCGCGATCGAGCAGTTCCAGGCGTGGAAGGCGGAACAGGCGGCGAAAACCAAGAAGTAAGCCCGCCCTCCGTTCAGCCTGAGCGAAGTCGAAGGCCAAGGGAATCCCTGTCCAAAAACTCCTTGGCCATTGTTACCGCGTGGCCTTCGACTTCGCTCAGGCTGAACGGCCGTCAGGAATCACGGCACCACCGTCACGAACAGATAGGCCGCAAAGATCACCAGATGCACCGCACCGCCCAATACGGTGGTCCGGCCATTGCCCAGCGTCAGCGTGATCGAAAACAGCGACAACACCAGCAGGATCATCTGCTTGGTGCCGATCCCCAGCGCCAGCGGCAGCCCCAGCATGAGCGAGACGATCGCCACCGCCGGAATGGTCAGCCCGATCGTCGCCAGCGCCGAGCCGAGCGCGAGGTTGAGGCTGGTCTGCAACCGGTTCCGCCGCGCCGCGCGGTACGCCGCCAGGCTTTCGGGCGCCAGCACCAGTGCCGCGATCACCACGCCGACGATGGCCAGCGGCAGGCCAGCGTTCAGGATCGCCGCCTCGACGATCCCCGACAGCCCCTTGGCCAGCAGCACGACCCCGACCAGCGCGACCAGCAACATGCCCAGCGCCGCCCAGGCGGCCGCATTGCTCGGCGGCTCGGCATGCGCGTCGGCGGGCATGTCCTCATCGGCGGGCAGGAAGTAATCGCGGTGGCGGACCGTCTGCACCATGACGAAGGTGCCGTAGAGGATGACGCTGACGATCGCGACGAAGATCAGCTGCGACGGCGCATAGGTCGGCCCCGGCGCGGACGATACGTAATTGGGTAGCACCAACGACAGTACCACCATCGCGGTGAGCACGTTGAGCGACGAACTGGCGCCCCGCAGCGAAAAGCGCTGCTCGCCATGCCGCGCGCCGCCCGCCAGCAGGCAGACGCCGACGATGCCGTTCAGGATGATCATGATCGCCGCGAACACCGTGTCGCGCGCCAGGCTGGAGGCGTCGCCCGCGTCCGACAGCATCAGGCTGACGATCAGCGACACCTCGATCACCGTCACCGCCACCGCCAGCACGAGCGTGCCGAACGGCTCGCCGACCCGGTGCGCGACGACCTCCGCCTGATGCACCGCCGACAACACGCAGCCGAACAGGATGATCGAGGCCACCACCGTGCCGGCCGCCCCCATCTTGTATAGCGACACCGCGATAGCGAGCAGTCCCAGAAGCGGAAACACCAGGGTCCACCAAGGCATTAGCAGCCGCTTGAGCAGCGCCCGCTTCTGTCCGGCGGTGACGATGGCGTCGGGTTCGCTCATGGCTGGTCGGGCCTCCTTTTCGGCATGGTGGGGTGTGACGCTCTATATGCGAATGCGCCAACCGCCGGGTTGGCTCCCAGTGCGATCAAATTCGTTGCGACCGGGCAATAACTGCCACCCTTCCGGCGCTACGCGCCTCCCTCCCTCTCCCATCGGGAGAGGGAAGGGGCCCGCCCGCTTTAGCGGGTGGGAAGGGTGAGGGCAGCCGGACGGTAATCGAGCTAACTATGGTCGAGACTCAATCAGAGCCAGAATGCGAGCGCGGTTGCGATGGCGACGCCTGAGAGGAAGTTGACGGCGAGTTTGTCGTAGCGGGTTGC
>NZ_JACIDH010000036.1 GCF_014196255.1 Sphingomonas pseudosanguinis | reverse complement strand
ACACCCAACCATCCGCAAACCCAAGCTGATCCGACATCGCATCGTCCTCCAACGAGGATAGTGAATCACCTCCGCATGGCTTTCGCAACGATCCCGTTTACGGGAGGGGATGGGGGAGGGCGGGCCGCGAGCGATGGTCTCGGTGAGCCCCTTGCCCTCCCTTCGGTCCCCCCGCCTGCGAGAGGGGAGGAAGAAGGGGCGGCAGGCAAAGTGTTTCCGGCAAATGCCTCGATGGTGCATTCCGGTAGGCGCTTGGCATGCCCCTCCCGCCTGCGGGAGGGGAAGAAGGTCAGGCGGCGCTCACGTCCATTATCTCCACCGCATCCGCCTTGCCCCCGAACGCGACCGTCTCGCCCGCCATTGCGCCCATCAGCGCGCGGGCCAGCGGCGCGGCATAGGCGATGCGGTCGTGCGCGGGGTCGGCTTCGTCATGGCCGACGATGGTCAGCGTCTTCGTCTGCCCGTTCAGCCGGATCGTGACCATGCTGCCGATCCCGACCTCGCCGTCCTCCGGCGCGGGGGCCAGTTCGGCGGTGGCGGCGCGGGTGTTCCAATAGCGGAGTTCGCGTTGGAGGCGGGTACGTTCCTCGTCATCGGTCGCCGCCGCGACGGCCGCCTCCACCTCCGCCACCTTCGCGCGGGTCAGTTCCAGCCCACGCGGCGTGACCAGATTGGGGCCGGGCGGGATCGGCAGCTCGAACTTGGGTTCGAGATGTTCCTCATCGGATTCGCGGCGAAAGGCGACACTCATCGGGGATCAACGCGTAAGGTCATAGCCGGGCTCCCATGACGGGCCGATCGGTTCACCGCAAGCGCGGCTTGAGTTTTGGCTGCAATCGTGTATAGGGCCACGCTTTCACGGAACGCTACACATTCACCCGTGCCGCATGGGTGTATCCGCCAACTAAGAGGGATGGGTCCCTTGGTTCGGCGGTACGCGCTCCTTTTTGTCGTTGGAGTCCCCATGCCTTTTTCTGCTTTGCCGCCGGTATTGTCGGCTGCCCTTTCCGCGCGTGGCTATGCCGCGCCGACCCCTGTCCAGGCCGCCGTTATCGAGGATGACGCCCAGGGCCGTGACCTGATCGTCTCCGCCCAGACCGGTTCGGGCAAGACCGTCGCCTTCGGCCTCGCCATGGCGAGCGAGCTGCTGAACGGTGGCGATCACCTGCCCCAGCCGGGCGCGCCGATGGCGCTGGTCATCGCGCCGACCCGCGAGCTGGCGCTGCAGGTCAGCCGCGAGCTGGAATGGCTCTATGCCGGGGCGCGTGCGCGCATCGCCACCTGCGTCGGCGGCATGGATGCCTCGCGCGAGCGTCGTGCGCTCAGCCACGGCACCCACATCGTCGTCGGCACCCCGGGTCGTCTGCGCGACCATCTGGAGCGCGGCGCGCTCGACCTGTCGTCGCTGAAGTTCGTCGTGCTCGACGAGGCGGACGAGATGCTCGACATGGGCTTCCGCGAGGATCTGGAGCAGATCCTCGACGGCACGCCGTCCGAGCGTCGCACGCTCCTCTTCTCGGCGACCATGCCGCGCCCGATCGTGCAGCTCGCCAAGCGGTATCAGACCAATGCCAAGCGGATCGAGACGATCAGCGAGGACAAGGGCCATGCCGACATCGCCTATCAGGCGGTGACGGTCGCGCCCGCTGACATCGAGGCGGCGGTGGTCAACCTGTTGCGCCTGCACGAGGCCGAGGTTGCGATCCTGTTCTGCGCGACGCGCGACAATGTCCGCCACCTGCACGCCAGCCTGGTCGAGCGTGGCTTCTCGGCGGTGGCGCTGTCGGGCGAGCATTCGCAGAATGAACGCAACCATGCGCTCCAGGCGCTGCGTGACGGCCGTGCGCGGGTCTGCGTCGCGACCGACGTCGCCGCACGCGGCATCGACCTGCCCGGCCTGACGCTCGTGATCCATGTCGAAATTCCGCGCGATGCCGAAGCGCTGCAGCACCGTTCGGGCCGCACCGGTCGCGCGGGCCGCAAGGGCACCGCGATCCTGATCGTGCCGTACCCGCGCCGTCGCCGGGTCGAGGGCATGCTGCGCGGCGCGCGCATCGACGCCGAATGGCGTCGTGCCCCCACGCTGGAGGAAATTCGCGAGCAGGACCGCGAGCGCCTGCTGACCGCGCTGCTCGCGCCGGTCGAGGTGGACGAAGCCGATCGCGAGCTGGCCACCCGCCTGCTCGCCGAAAAGTCGGCCGAGGACATCGCCGCCGCGCTGGTTCGCGCGCACCGCGCCGCGTTGCCCCAGGCCGAGGAGCTGGTCGAGGGCGATGCGCCGCCGCCGCGCGAGCGTCGCGAGGGCTTCGACGACACCGCCTGGTTCCGCATGAGCGTCGGTCGTCGCCAGAACGCCGATCCGCGCTGGCTGCTGCCGCTGATCTGCCGTCGTGGGCACATCACCCGCAACGAGATCGGCGCGATCCGCATCCAGCCCAACGAGACGCTGTTCGAAATCCCGACCGCACTGGCGTCGCGCTTCATCGCCGCGCTGAAGCGGACCGAGGCGGATCATGCCGAGGACGATATCGCGATCGAGCAGGCCGATGGCCCGCCCGCCGGCGGTGCGCCCAGCGGTGGTCCGCGTCGTGGTCCGGGCGGCAACCGTCCGATGGGCGGTCGCCCGGCCGGTGGCCCCGGCGGCCCGCGCCGCTATTCGCCGCGCCCCACCCAGGGCGGCCCGCGCGGTCCACGTCGCGGTTGAGCCGATAACGGTTAAGCGAAAAGCCCTCCCCAAGGTGTCTTGGGGAGGGCTTTTTATTCCTCCCCAAGCTCGCTTGGGGAGGGGGACCGCCGGGCGATAGCCCGGTGGTGGAGGGGCGTGACGAACCGGCCATGCCCCTCCACCACGCCCTGCGGGCGCGGTCCCCCTCCCCATCAAGAGATGGGGAGGATTTCTCAGTGAATTTCCCGTCCTGCCTTCCACAGCCGCAGTGCGCGGCCCTGGACCGGGAAGCCGTCGAACGGCGTATTGCCCGCCGAGGCGAAGGCGTCGCCCGACACCATCCACGGCGTGTCGGCATCGAACAGCATCAGGTCGGCGGGCTTGCCCGGCTCCAGCGTGCCGGTGTCGAGGCCCAGCACCTTGGCCGGATTGGCGGAGAGCAGCGCGAACAGCCGGGGCAGGGTGATCCGCTCGTCCCGCACCAGCATCAGCGCCAGCGGCAGCAGCGTCTCCGCCCCCGCCATGCCCGCCTCGGCATCAACGAAGGGCAGGCGCTTTTCTTCCGGGCCATGCGGGTCGTGGCCCGAGCCGATCACATCGACCGTCCCGTCCGCCACCGCCGCCAGCGCGGCCTGCCGGTCGCTTTCGTCGCGCAACGGCGGCGAGAGGCGCGCGAAGGTGCGGAAATCGGTGATCGCGATGTCGGAGAGGTGGAGATGCGCAGGCGTGATGCCGCACGTCACCTTCACCCCGCGCCGCTTGGCCGCGCGGATCAGGTCGAAGCCCGCCGCCGTCGTCACCTGCCGGATGTGCAGCTTCGCGCCCGTCTCCTCGGCCAGCATCAGGTCGCGCGCGATGGCGAGCGCTTCGGCGATGGCGGGGGCGGAGGGCAGGCCCAGGCGGCTGGCGGTCTCTCCCTCGGTCGCGACCGCATCGGCGGCGAGGCCACCATCCTCGGCATGGGCGATGACAGTCAGACCCAGATCGCCCGCATAAGCGAGCACCCGGTGCATCACGCCCGAATCGGCGATCCAGCCGCGCCCGGTGCCGACGGCCTTCGCGCCCGCTGAGACGCAGACCGCCATCTCGGCCAGGTCAATCCCCGCCAGCGAGCGCGTCGCCGCCGCGATCGGGTGAATCCACAGGTCCGGTCGCCCGATCAGCGCGGCACGTTGCACCACGCCCGGATCGTCGAGGACCGGCGACTGGTCGGGCATCAGGCCGATCCGCACGATGCCCCCTGCGCGACAGGCGGCGCGGTCGACCTTGAACACGCCCAGATCGACAATGCCGGTGCTAAGCATCTTGCCGCCGCAGTCGATGATGGTCGCACCCTCGGGAGCGTCCCCGGTGCCGGTGATGATGCCATTCTCGACCAGCAGGGTCTCGCCCTTGATCTCGCCGCCGACCGGGCAGATCAGCGTGGCGTTGGTGAAGGCGGTGATGCTCATGCCCAGCCCTCCAGCTTGCGCGCTCTGCGGGTCAGCACGTCCAGACACGCCATGCGCACCGCGACGCCCATCGCCACCTGCTCGGTGATCGCCGATTGCGTGCCGTCCGCCACCTCCGAATCGATCTCGACCCCCCGGTTCATCGGGCCGGGGTGCATGACCAGCGCGCCTGGCTTGGCGCGCTTCAGACGTTCGGCGGTCAGACCGTAGCGCATCCGGTATTCGCGGGTGGAGGGGATATAGCCGCCCGCCATCCGCTCGTTCTGGACGCGCAGCATCATGACGACATCGGCATCCTCGATCGCGCGATCGAAATCGGTGAAGGGGGTGACGAACATGCGTTCGATCCCCTTGGGCATCAGGGTGGACGGCGCGCAGACCCGCACCTCGGCCGCCAGCGCGGTGAGCGCGAGAATGTCCGAGCGTGCGACCCGGCTGTGCAATATGTCGCCGCAGATTACGACCTTCTGCCCCGCAACGCTGCCCCGGCGGCGGCGGATGGTCAGCATGTCGAGCAGCGCCTGGGTCGGATGCTCGTGCCGCCCGTCGCCCGCGTTCAGGACCGGGCAGTCGACCTTGTCGGCGATCAGCCGGACGGCACCGCTCGCCATGTGGCGGATCACGATGACGTCGGCGCGCATCGCGTTCAGCGTCATCGCCGTGTCGATCAGCGTCTCGCCCTTCTTCACGCTCGACTGCGCCGCGTGCATGTTGACCACGTCCGCGCCCAGGCGCTTCCCTGCGATCTCGAAGGACAGCAGCGTCCGGGTCGAGTTCTCAAAGAACGCGTTGATCTGGGTGAGGCCCGCCAGCCTGGTATCGGGCGTATCGGTCGCGCCGCGATCGAGCCAATGTTCCGCCTCGTCGAGCAGGAACATGATCTCATGCGGTTGAAGACCGTCGATTCCGGTCAGATGCCGGTGCGGGAAAACGGCGCCACCCTGAATGAGCGTGCCGGGGCGATGATCCGATGTCTGCATTAAAGCCGCCGGGTAGCGGTGCGCGCGCGGTTCGGCAAGGCCGCTTAGCGCGCGGGCCATGCCTCCAGCACATGGCCGTCGCCGATCCGCCGCAGCCGGGCGCGTCCGATCGGGAAGCCGGCGGCGCGTAACGGCGCGGCGAGGCTTTCCGCCGTCACCGATTCGCCCGCGACATGCTCGGTCCAGAACAGGGTCGGGCATTCCAGCGGCATGGTCCGATCGTTGGGTGAGACGAGCGAAAAGCCGAAATGCGCGGCGACGGTGCGATAGGCGAAGGGGATGACCGCGCGGTTCTCGGTCGGTGGCGCATCAAGCACGGGGCGGTTGCCGCGCAGGTCGACATGCACGCGCGTCGTCGGGCAGTTGCGCCGGATCGCGGCGATGGCCTGACCCGTCCCATACCAGCTGGGTCGCGCAACGGTCGCACCCGCATTCAGTGCGATGGCGGTCATGGCGGAAAAGGCCATCAGCAGCGACAGGATCACCGCGAAGATCGGCCGAATCCGATCGAGCAGCGCGCCTGCGCCCAGCGCCAGGATCATCGCGAGCGGCGGATGCAGGGCGACCAGATAGCGATCGATGACGAACGGCCGCCACAGATGGATCGCGATCATCACCATGCAGCCCAGCGCAAGGCCGGCCCCGAGCGTCACCGCCAGATCGGCATCGCGCGCCAGCCGTCGCGCGCGCCAGCTTTGATAGGCCAGCACGCCGCAACCGACCAATGCGACGATCGTCACCGCCGGATTGGCCGACAGGTTGCGCACGACCTCGGTCTGGATCGCCCAGCGTGCGCTGTTGAAACCGCCTTGAATCCAGAAGCTGCGCGTATTGGCCTCGATCCGCCCGAATGACAGGGCGAGGTGGAGCAGCATCGGCGCCGCCGCCACGATCGCCGCCGTCGCCAGCCGGATGGCCCCCGGCCAGTCGCGTGCGAGCAGCCGCCGCAAGACCATCGCCGCCACCAGCCCACCGACGATCATGCTGGTCGCCAGATGGACGTTCAGCGCCACGAGCAGCGCCAGCGTCAGCATCCCCCATTCCACGCCTCGGGCGGCACGATACCCCCGGTCGAACCCGATCAGCGCCGCGACCGCGACGGCGCTGGCCGCGAAGGCGAGATAGTTGGAGCGCAACTCCGCCGCCCGGTCGATCGCCGGCCATGCGCTGGCGAGCGCGATCGCGAAGACCCAGCCGATCCGGCGCAGGTGCTGCGGGATCAGCCACCAGGCGAGCTGGATAGCGGCCCCCACGAACAGGATCAGGTTGACGAACCGCCGTTCCTCGACCGTCGACCCCAGCCAGGCGGTCGCGCGGACCAGCGCATAGAATAGCGGCGGATGATTGTCGGCCAGCCAGCGATCGAACGCATGAGGCAGGGGAATGGCGGAGTGCGCGACATAGAGGGTGTAGAATTCGTCATACCATGGCCCGCGCAGCCGCATGGCCCCGCTCATCGCCGCGACCAGCGCGACGATGACGATCGCCAGCATCGCACCCGTGACGATGGACGGCACCCCGGGCAGCAGGCGGCGTGGCGACGGGCTGGAGCGGCGATCCGGGGTCATGGCGTGCCGGTCTGCCGCACCTCTCGCCATGCGGCAAGCCGGCGTGCCGGACCGGGAGCACCCGGCTTCCCGATCCGGCACGCCGCTCGCCTTAGAGCAGGATGGCATGAGACGACTCCACCCCTCCCCTTCAGGGGAGGGGCGGGGGTGGGGCGCTTCCACGGGCGAGTAGTTCGCGGCGAGGGGCCCCCCCCCCCCCCCCCCCCCCCGGGGGGGGGGGGGGGGGGGTGGGGGGGGGGGGGGGGGGGGGGAGTGGGTTGGTCCGGAAGAAACCCCCCCCCCCGGGGTTGAGGACACACGGGGCGGGAGGGGGTA
>NZ_JACIDH010000035.1 GCF_014196255.1 Sphingomonas pseudosanguinis | reverse complement strand
ACCAAAGCCAGCAGGACCCGCGAATGCCTAAAGCAGGTCTGCTTGGCCCCCATTGGCCTTCACGCAACGCCATCGCGATGTTTCGCAACGATCCCCTTGCAGGGGAGGAATTAGAGTCACGCCGCGACGCGGGCGACGAACTGGGTGGCGCTGGTCTTCAATTCGCCCAGCTGGGTGTCGAGGCTTTCGAAGCCGCGCCCGACCTGATCGATCTCCTGCGCGACATTCTCGGTATCGGCGCGGATCGCGGCGATGGTGTGCGACATCGAGTCGGCGGCGAGCGCGGTTTCGTCGACCGCCGCCGTGATCGCGGTCACCGTCTGCGCCTGCGCCTCCATGGCATAGCGGATATGCTCGGCCGAGGCCTGCAACTCGTTGACCGTCGCCTTGATCGAGGCGTTGGTGTCGACCGTCGACTTGGTCGCGGCCTGGATCGCGGCGATCTTGGTCGCGATGTCGTCGGTGGCGCGCGCGGTCTGGCTGGCGAGGCTCTTCACCTCCTGCGCGACCACGGCAAAGCCCCGGCCGGCATCGCCGGCGCGCGCGGCCTCGATCGTGGCGTTCAGCGCCAGCAGATTGGTCTGCCCGGCGATGTCGCGGATCAGGCCCAGGATCGATTCGATCGACTTGGCGTGGTCGGACAGCATCTCCGACATGCCGACCGCCTGGCCGGCCTGCGCGGCGGCGCGGTTGGCGACATCGGCGGCCTGGTCGACCTCGGCGCGGGCATCCTCGATCGCGCGGATGAGGCCTGCGGCGGTCTGCGCCGCCTCGCGCATCGCGACCGCCGACTGTTCGGCGGCGGCGGCGACCTCGCTCGACTTGCCCAGCATGCCGCGCGTCGACAGCGATGCCTCTTGCGCCTGACGACGCAGGTCGCGGCCCTCGATCGTCGCATTCTCGACCACGGTCGCGATGCCGTTGCGGAAATCCCCCGCCAGCCGCTCGCGCTGCCGCTCGGCGGTCCAGCGCTCATAGCCGGCGAACAGTTCGACGGTCAGCTCGGTCTCCATCCCGAACAACCGCATCAGCGTATCGATCAGCGCGGTGCGGCGCGGGTCTTCCTCCGGGATGACGTCGAGCAGCACCTTGAGCGCCGCCCGGTCGCTGGCGCAGGACATGGCCAGCACCTCCATGGGCGGAACGCCCGCGCCATAGGCGGCGGAAACCGAACGGCCCAGCGACTCGACCCAGTCGCGCCCCGCCAGATTGCAGAATCGGTTGCGCAGATAGGCGCGCCCCGCCGTCCGCTGCCGGTCACGATCGAGCGGCGACCATTCGGGCTGGTGCGGATTGGCCGTGCGCCAATGCTGCCAATAGGCGTCGATCACCTCGTCGGCGCGCGGATCGATCAGCGGCCAGAGCTCCGACGCCAGCCGGACGAGCGAGCCGTCGCCCCCGTCAAAGGCGCGAATCCGCGTGTCGAGGTCGATCTCGGCGGTGATGATCGTGGACGATGGCAGGTCGGACTTCAAAACGCGGCTCCCTTTGTGTCGGGCACACTGGCACGCGCCGGGCCCATGGGAACCCGACGCCTGCGACTCTGACCCGGAAAGCGTTAAGGGCGCGTTAGCCGCGTTGCGGAGGGGCCGGCGGCATGCGAAACATCCGCCTCAGGCTTGCGCAAATGCGCCTCGCGACTTGCATCCTGACGGCGTCTTCACCATAGGCGTATCCGCAAACCAGCCCGACCTTAGACTGTTCGAGGATCTGCCCTTGGCCGCCCGCAACACCGCACGCCCGCTTTCCCCCCACCTCCAGATTTGGAAATGGGGCCCCAACATGCTGGTCTCCATCCTGCACCGCGCCACCGGCACGGGCATGGCGACCGTGGGCACGGCGTTGCTCGTGTGGTTCCTGGCGGCCGTCGCCGCCGGCCCCGAAAGCTATGCGATCTTCCGCGACGTCTTCACCGTCCAGTCGGGCCGTCTCAACATCATCGGCAATATCGTCGGCATCGGCCTGACCGCCTGCCTGTTCCAGCACATGGCCAACGGCATCCGCCACCTGTTCATGGATGTGGGCGCAGGCTTCGAGCTGAAGTCGAACAAGCGTCAGGCGCAAGCCACCATCGTCTTCGCCGTCGTGATGACGGTGGCCTTCTGGCTCTATCTGGGGATCAAGTGATGCGTTCCGGAACCGCGATCGGCCGCGTACGCGGCCTGGGCTCGGCCAAGTCGGGCACCCATCACTGGCTCAACCAGCGCCTGACGGCGGGGTCGAACTTCCTGCTGGTCGTCTGGCTGCTGATCTCGATCCTGCGCCAGCCGTCCTATGACTATGCCGCGATGCGGCTGTGGCTGGCCAATCCCTGGGCCGCCATTCCCATGGTGATGCTGGTCGCGTCGATCTTCTATCACATGCGCCTGGGCCTCCAGGTCGTGATCGAGGATTATGAGCAGGACCAAAACCGGGTCGCGCTGCTCGTCGTCATGAACCTGTTCGTCTTCACGACCGCCGCCATCGCCATCTTCTCGATCCTCAAGATCGCCTTCGGAGCCGCTGCATAATGTCTGCTGCCGCCTACAAGATCATCGACCATACCTATGACGCCGTCGTCGTGGGCGCGGGCGGTTCGGGCCTGCGCGCCACCATGGGTATCGCGGAAGCCGGTCTGAAGACCGCCTGCATCACCAAGGTGTTCCCGACGCGCAGCCACACCGTCGCCGCGCAGGGCGGCATCGCCGCCTCGCTCGGCAATATGGGTCCCGACCACTGGACCTGGCATATGTACGACACCGTCAAGGGGTCGGACTGGCTGGGCGACCAGGACGCGATCGAATATCTGTGCCGCGAGGCGCCCGCCGCCGTCTACGAGCTGGAGCACGCCGGCGTGCCGTTCAGCCGCACCGAAGAGGGCAAGATCTATCAGCGCCCCTTCGGCGGCATGATGCAGAATATGGGCGAAGGCCCGCCTGCGCAGCGCACCTGCGCCGCCGCCGACCGTACCGGCCACGCCATGCTGCACGCGCTGTACCAGCAGTCGTTGAAGTATGACGCGGACTTCTTCATCGAATATTTCGCGCTCGACCTGATCATGGACGATCAGGGCAATTGCCGCGGCGTGATCGCCTTGTGCATGGAAGACGGTTCGATCCACCGGTTCCGCGCCCACAATGTCGTGCTGGCGACCGGCGGCTATGGCCGCTGCTATTTCTCGGCCACCTCGGCGCACACCTGCACGGGTGACGGCGGCGGCATGGTGCTGCGCGCCGGCCTGCCGCTGCAGGACATGGAATTCGTGCAGTTCCACCCGACCGGCATCTATGGTGCTGGCGTCCTCATCACTGAGGGTGCGCGCGGTGAGGGCGGTTACCTCACCAACTCCGAGGGCGAGCGCTTCATGGAGCGTTACGCGCCGTCGGCGAAGGACCTGGCCAGCCGCGACGTCGTGTCGCGTTCGATGGCGATGGAAATCCGCGAAGGGCGCGGCGTCGGCAAGGAGGGGGATCATATCTACCTCCACCTCGACCATATCGACCCGAAGGTCCTGGCCGAGCGCCTGCCCGGCATCACCGAGACCGGCAAGATCTTCGCCGGTGTCGACCTGACCCGCCAGCCGCTGCCCGTCACGCCGACCGTCCACTATAATATGGGCGGTATTCCGACCAACTATCACGGCGAAGTCGTCCGTCTGAAGGACGGCAACCCGGACTCGGTCGTCCCCGGCCTGTTCGCGGTCGGCGAAGCGGCCTGCGTGTCGGTTCACGGTGCGAACCGCCTGGGCTCCAACTCGCTGATCGACCTCGTCGTGTTCGGCCGTGCGACCGGCCTGCGCATCAAGGATACGTTGAAGCCCGGCACGCCGCACGCGCCGCTGCCCAAGGGCTCGGAAGAGCTGGCGCTCAGCCGCCTCGATCACTTCCGCAATGCCGCCGGTGGCTCGACCACCGCGCAGGTACGCAGCGAGATGCAGAAGACGATGCAGCGCCACTGCGCCGTGTTCCGCACCGACGAGCTGCTGACCGAAGGTCGCGAGATGATCCGCGCGACTTATGACCGGATGAAGGACATCGGCATCAAGGATCGCTCGCTGATCTGGAACACCGATCTGGTCGAGACGCTCGAGCTGGACAATCTGATCAGCCAAGCGGTCGTGACGATGGAATCGGCGCTGAACCGCAAGGAAAGCCGCGGCGCGCACGTGAACGAGGACTTCCCCGATCGCGACGACGCCAACTGGATGAAGCACACCGTCGCGACCTTCGACGGCTGGGGTGGTCAGGGCGGCGGGGTCGAAATCGACTATCGCCCGGTGCACGATTACACGCTGACCGACGATATCGAGTATATCAAGCCGAAGAAGCGGGTGTACTAAAGGCCCGGTTTTACGGTTCGGAATGAAAGGGGCTGGCGAGCGATCGCCGGCCCTTTTTTTTACGTTCTTCTTTCTCCCCTCCCGCAGGCGGGAGGGGGCGTGCCCGCCTCAAGCGATCAGCGCAAACACGATCCGCTCCCCTTCTTGCTCCCCTCCCGCAAGCGGGAGGGGTTGGGGGAGGGAAGGCCACAAGCGATGCAACCCGCGGAGAAGGCCCTCCCCCCATCCCCCTCCCGCTTGCGGGAGGGGGCGTGCCAAGCGGTAAGCGCCGGAACTGATCCGCACCGCCAGCCCCCTTCTTCTCCCCTCCCGCAAGCGGGAGGGGCTGGGGGAGGGAAAAGCCACAGGCGATGTGGCACGCGGAGAGGGCCCTCCCCCCATCCCCCTCCCGCCTGCGGGAGGGGGCGTGCCTCAACGCATGCGGTTAGGCAGAACCACGCGACTCTGCCCCTTCCGTAATCATTTCGGCAGCGCAGCGGAACGCCAGCGGCGGGGATGGGTTCACTCGGCATGTCCGCATCCGCTATGCTTTCGCCCATGCTGGCCGACCTTGCCCCGCCCCCGCCTCGCCTGTCCGCGACGGACAGCCTGTTCCTCGACTTCGACGGCACGCTGGTCGACCTCGCCGACAATCCCGAAGGGGTGCATGTCAGCACCGAACTCGCCGACCGGCTGGACGCGCTGGCCGCCCACATGCCCGGCCGTCTCGCCATCGTCAGCGGCCGCTCGATCGCACAGCTCGACGCGCTGTTCGGTCCGCAGGCCGAGCATTTCACGCTGGCGGGCAGCCACGGCGCCGAACGCCGCAGCCCCGAAGACGGCCACGACCAGCCCGAAAAGCCCGCGCATCTCGCCACCGCGACCGACGAAATGCGCGCGGTGGCCGAGGCCAACGACCTGTATTTCGAGACCAAGAGCTTCGGCGCCGGGCTCCACTACCGCCGCAACCCTGATGCGGAGCCGCTCGCCCTGCGTGAAGCCACCGCCATCGCCGAGCGCCACGGCCTGACCCTGCAACCCGGCAAGATGATGGTCGAGGTCCGCCTGCCCGGCGACAAGGGGCAGGCGATCGAGACGCTGATGCAGGCACCGGCCATGCGAGGGACGGTCCCGATCTTCTTCGGCGACGACGTGACCGACGAGGACGGCTTCGAAGCCGCCGCCCGGCTGGGCGGCGCGGGTGTGCTGGTTGGTCCGATGCGCGACACCGCCGCCCGTTACCGCCTGCCCGATGTCGCCGCCGTCCATTCATGGCTCGCCCAAGCGCTGGAGAATGCCGAATAATGCAACAGGACATGAACCTCTGGCCGATCGGCAATTGCCAAGTGTCGGCGCTGATCGACTCGACCGGGCGTTTCGTCTGGGGCTGCGTACCGCGTGTCGATGGCGATCCGGCATTCTGCGCGCTGCTGGGCGATGGCGAGCCGGAGACGGGGTACTGGTCGATCGACCTGGAGGACCGGGTCTCGACCACGCAGGGCTATTTGCGCAACACCCCGATCCTGGTCACGACCCATATGGACGACCGGGGCAACGGCATCGAGATTACCGATTTCTGCCCGCGCTTTTCGCGCGAAGGCCGCGTCTATCGCCCGACCAGCTATGTGCGGATCGTCCGGCCGATCGGCTCCCCGCGCATCCGCATCGCGCTCCGCGTCGCGACCGACTGGGGCACGCCCACCGAGCGCACCCAAGGGTCCAACCATATCCGCTATCTGATGACGCAGCAGACGCTCCGCCTGACGACGGATGCGCCCGTCGGTCATATCGCCGCCGAGCAGTGGTTCCGGCTGGAACGCCCGATCCACATGTTCCTGGGGCCGGACGAGAGCTTTGCGGGCGTGCTGAGCGAGGCGAGCCGCGCCATGCTGGAGCGCACCACGCATGAATGGCATCACTGGGTGCGCGGCCTGGCGACCCCGGTCGAGTGGCAGGCGGTCGTCATCCGCGCCGCGATCACGCTGAAACTGTGCCAGCACGAGGAAACGGGCGCGATCGTCGCCGCACTCACCACGTCGCTGCCCGAACATGCCGATTCGGGGCGCAACTGGGATTATCGCTACTGCTGGATCAGGGACGCCTATTACACGGTGCAGGCGCTCAACCGGCTGGGCGCACTCGACGTGCTGGAAGGGTATCTCGAATATCTGCGCAACATTGTCGATGCGGCCAAGGGCGGGCATATCCAGCCGCTCTACGGCGTTGGAGGCGAGCCGACTTTGGTCGAGCGGATCGAGACCAAGCTGCCCGGCTACCGCGCCATGGGGCCGGTGCGTGTCGGCAATCAGGCCTATGAGCAGATCCAGCACGATGCGTACGGCCAGATCGTGCTGTCCGACGTGCAGGCCTTCTTCGACACCCGCCTGTTCCGCATGTCGGGGGTCGAGGATTTCCACTCGCTGGAGCGCGTCGGCGAGCGTGCCTGGGCCAAGTACGACCAGCCCGATGCGGGCCTGTGGGAGCTGCGCACCAAGAGCCATGTCCACACGTACTCCGCCGCCATGTGCTGGGCGGCGTGCGACCGGCTCGCCAATGCCGCACAGGCGCTGGGTCTCGAGGAGCGCCGTGCCTTCTGGCAGGAGCGCGCCGACCTGATGCGCGAGACGATCGAGCAGGCCGCGTGGCGCCCCGAAACGCAGCGCATGTCGGCGACCTTCGGCGGCGACGATCTCGACGCCAGCATCATCCAACTGCTCGACCTGCGCTTCCTGTCGCCCGACGACCCCCGCTTCCGCTCGACGCTGGACGCGGTCGAAAAGGGGCTGCGCCGGGGCAGCCACATGCTGCGCTATGCAACCGAGGATGACTTCGGCCTGCCGCATACCGCCTTCAATGTCTGCACTTTTTGGCTGATCGAAGCGTTATATGTGACCGGGCGTCACGACGACGCCCGCGCGCTGTTTGAGGAGATGGTGGCGCGTTGCACCCCCGCCGGGCTTCTGTCCGAGGATATTGACCCGAATACGGGCGAGCTGTGGGGGAATTATCCGCAAACCTATTCGCTGGTCGGCCTGATCAACTGCGCCGTCCTGCTGAGTAAACCATGGAGTGCCGTGCGATGAGTCGCCTGATCGTCATCTCGAACCGGGTCCAGCCGCCCACCACCGGGCCGGGCGGAAATCAGGGCGGGCTGGCGGTCGCACTCCTCGCCGCGTTGCGCGAACAAGGCGGTATCTGGTTCGGCTGGTCGGGGGAGACCACTGAGGAGTTCAGCGGCCATATCAATTTCCAGCAGGGCGGCGGCGTCACCACCGCCACCATCGATCTGGAAGAGCAGGATATCGACGAATATTATAACGGCTATGCCAACCGGACGCTGTGGCCGCTCTTCCACTATCGCATCGACCTGACCGAGTTCGAGCGCGACTTTGATTCCGGCTATGCCCGCGTCAACGAGCGCTTTGCCGATACCGTCCAGCCGCTGATCGAACCCGACGATCTGGTATGGGTCCATGACTATCACCTGATCCCGCTGGGCCGCGACCTGCGCAAGCGGGGGTTCAAGAACCGGATCGGCTTTTTCCTCCACATCCCCTGGCCGCCGGTGCGGCTGCTGATGTCGTTGCCCAGCCATCGCAAGCTGGTGGAATCGCTCTTCGCCTATGACGTCGTCGGCTTCCATACCGAGGACTGGCTGGACAGCTTCCGCGACTATGTGACCAAGGAGCTGGGCGGGACGCTCGGCGACAATGGCGAAGTGACGTGGAACGGCCGCACCATCCAGGCGATCCGCGCGCCGATCGGCATCGAGACCAAGGAGTTCGAGGCGGCCGCCAACGGCCATGACGCCCGGTTCGCGCGCGAACGCATGTATATGTCGGCAACCGGGCGCAGCCTGATCGTCGGGGTCGACCGGCTGGATTACTCCAAGGGGCTGGCCGAACGCTTCCTGGGCTATGAGCGTTTCCTGCAAAGCAATCCGGAGCGGCGCGCGCTGGTCTATATGCTCCAGATCGCGCCGCCCAGCCGCGAGAAGGTGAACACCTATCAGGAAATCCGCGCCAATCTCGATTCGCTGTCGGGGCGAATCAACGGCGAATATGCCGATATTGACTGGGTGCCGATCCGCTACGTGAACAAGGGGTTTCCGCGCCCGGTGCTGGCGGGCATCTATCGCGCGGCGCGGATCGGGCTGGTCACGCCGTTGCGCGACGGGATGAACCTGGTCGCCAAGGAATATGTCGCGGCGCAGGACCCGGAAGACCCCGGCGTGCTGATCCTGTCGCGCTTTGCGGGCGCGGCCGAGCAGCTGAAGGACGCGGTCCTCATCAACCCCTATAGCGCGGAGGAAATGTCCGACGCGATCGTCCAGGCACTGACCATGCCGCGCGACGAGCGCATCCGGCGTTGGGAAAGCCTGATCGACAATGTCCGGCGTGAGGATGTGTTCTGGTGGTGCGAACTGTTCCTGACCGCGCTGCGCGGGGACGGGGTGAAGGCCGAAGCCAAGGCGATCGAGGCGGCGACCCACTGATCCTCCCCGGCACGGGGAGGGGGACCAGCCGCAGGCTGGTGGAGGGGGCGTGCCCCTATAGCAGGATGACATGAAGTGAACCCACCCCTCCCCTTCAGGGGAGGGGCCGGGGGTGGGGCGCTCCTACAGGCGAGCAGTTCGCGGCGAGGGGGGGGCCCCCCCCCCCCCCCCCCCCGGGGGGGGGGCGGGGGGGGCGGCGGGCGGGGGGGAGGCCGCCGCGGGGGCGGGGAC
>NZ_JACIDH010000034.1 GCF_014196255.1 Sphingomonas pseudosanguinis | reverse complement strand
TGGGCCGAAAACCTCGAACTCGACACCGATGGCTTCACGCCTCTGCTCGCCAAGCCGCTACCGTGAATCCGTGGCCCGATAATGCACAGGGGCCATGTCGGACCTCACAAGGACGTAATTGGGCTCGTACCGATGCTGGCGCATCAGCTCAGCGAGCGCGCGGACGGCGAGGTCGTCACCGACCACGGCATGAACCGCGCGTAGCCAGCGGGGCGAGGCGTAACGGTGCTTTAGCGTCCAGAGTATCCGCCCTATCTCAGTGCCGAGCAGCATAATCCAGAGGATGACCATGCCTTGCCCGAGCACGAGCGGCCTGGTCCCGATCACCTTGGCGATACCGATCGTCGCTATCAGCATCGGTAGAACGGCCATGAGGCTGATCCCGTAGGGGATGATGCTTAGTTGCCTCACCTCCCATCGTGCGACCAATCGGTCAGCCACAGGGATATGCTTAGCCACGCAGGGACCATGGCTGCTCGCTGACCAGCTATCGTTATGCTGAAAATGGTTATGGGCCCCGCTGTCCCGGCGATCGTCGTGCTGCCAGTCACACTGGCAATCATTCGGCCGGGCGGAGCCATAGGGATTGCCGGCGACGTCGGGTGTCTCCGCCCCGGCGATCGTCGGCAATCCGGTCGCCGGATTGATGTCCATGCCGTCGCTGCCGATCCCCGGGTTATCCGGCATTGTCCTGTCTTCGAACCAGATGGTAATGCGCTCGAACAGTCTCATGTCAGCACTCCCGATCGGCTGTTCACACGATATACGTTTTTCGTATATCGCTCAAGCCGGTCTAGATACTTTGGGGTGCCCATCTCCCATGCCCCATCTGACCTGCACGCCCGCATCGTTGCTGCGCTGACCGTAGCGCGGCGGGACGCCGGCCTTCGTCAGGTCGACCTCGCGAAACGGCTCGGATGGAAGCAGGCTTATGTATCGCGCTACGAGACCGGCGAGCGTCAGTTGAGCGTGGATGAATATGTCGCAGTTGCGCTAGCGATCGGGGTTGATCCAGTGGCCTTGCTCAGTGAACTTCTCTCTGAAAACCGGTCGTGATCTGTGTTTAGGGCCGCCTGTCGATGCGATGCACGAGCAGCTTAAACATATTCCGCCGTCGTTCGGTAAATCAAAAAGCGCCTTCGCTATGGCGGTGCGACGTTGCAGCTGAGTAGCAGGCAAGATGTGTGTTGTACCGGTACACACGTCAGCGCGTCCCGGTACAACATGGTCCTTACTCGCCTCAGGCTCGAGAGTATCTTTACCCTGCGAGGCGGATGGTAGCTACCGCCACTGGGAGTGAAAGGGGATCAATCCGAGCCGAAAATGTCCCGCGTGAACAGCTTGTCCGCGACATCGGCCAGTTCGGGGTCGTTGCGGTTGGCGATGATGACGTCGCTTTCCTGCTTGAAGGCAGCGATGTCGCGATAGACCTTCGAGCCGAAGAAGCTGTCCTCGGCCAGGCTGGGCTCGAAGACGACGACCTCGATCCCCTTGGCCTTGATCCGCTTCATGATGCCCTGGATCGAGGACTGGCGGAAATTGTCTGATCCCGCCTTCATGGTCAGGCGGAAGATACCGACCTTTTGGGGCCGCTTGGCGATGATCTGGTCGGCCAGGAAATCCTTGCGGGTGCGGTTAGCGTCGACGATCGCTCGGATCAGGTTCTGGGGGACGTTGGTATAGTTGGCGAGCAGCTGCTTGGTGTCCTTGGGCAGGCAATAGCCGCCATAGCCGAAGCTCGGATTGTTATAATGGCTGCCGATACGCGGATCGAGGCCGACGCCCTCGATGATCTGGCGCGTGTCCATGTCGCCGGCGATGGCATAGCTGTCGAGTTCGTTGAAGAAGGCGACGCGCATCGCGAGATAGGTGTTGGCGAACAGCTTGATCGCCTCGGCCTCGCGGCTGCCGGTGAACAGGACCGGGATGTCGGTCTTCTCGGCACCTTGGGCGAGCAGGTCGGCGAAGATGCGCGCACGCTCCGACTGTTCGCCGACGATGATCCGCGAGGGGTGGAGATTGTCGTGCAGCGCGCGGCCCTCGCGCAGGAATTCGGGGCTGAAGACGACCTGTTGCGTGTCCAGCCGCGCCCGGACATCGTCGATAAAGCCGACCGGGATGGTCGATTTGACGACCACGGTGGCGTCCGGCGCATGGGTCTTGGCGAGGCTGATGACCGCCTCCACCGAGGCGGTGTTGAAGCTGTTGGTGTCGATGTCGTAATTGGTCGGCGTCGCGACGATGACGTAATCGGCACCGGCCAGCGCCGCAGCCGCGTCGGTCGTGGCGGACAGGTTCAGCGTGCGGCCGGTCAGGAAATCCTGCAGCTCGGCATCAATGATCGGCGAGGTGCGGGCATTGACCATCGCCACCCGCTCGGCCGAGATGTCGACCGCGACGACCTCGTTATGCTGCGCCAGCAAGACGGCGTTCGACAGGCCGACATAGCCCAGGCCAAAAACAGCGATCTTCATTCGTCACATCCCACCAGTCAGGCGTGTCGGCCTGGTGCGGTCCGCATGCCTCAATGGGGGGCGCAGGGCAATTGCGACTGCGCGGGGCAGAGGGGCGGCGGACCAATCCCCTGTCCCGTTTCGTCACATCGTCGACCTGTCGACAATCCTACAGACCGAGTGCCTTCACGATCCTGGCCCAGCTGACATATTTGAAATTCTGGGTGTCCGGCGCATTGTCGCCGTCCTGCGCGACGAACAGGCCCTCGGGGTAATCGGGGCCGAAATCGCCCAGCGCCAGCTCGATCCCGTCAGTCTCGCTGGTCCCGTCGACCTCCCCTCCGCCGATGCGAAAGCGCCCGGCATAGGTCATGTCGGCCAAGCGGTAGAGCGTATAGGCATTGTCACCCTGGCTGGAGACGACCAGATAGCCACCGGTCTTCCCCTTGGGCGCCAGCGCCAGCCCTTCGGCATCGGCGACCAGCGTGCGACCATCGACCCTGGCGATCGGGGTCGCGGTGGTCGGCGCGGCGGGATCGGCGGCAAAGCGCCACAGCCCGACATCCTCCTCGGCGACGTAGAGCGTGCCCGTACGGTCATCGACGACGCAGCCCTCGGCCTGGGTACCCAGCTTCATGCTGCGCACCGTCTCGACGCGCGGGGTGGCCCCAGAGACGTGGATGCGAACCTGATCGATCCGCCCGTCCTTCAGCACCACGAAGCCGAACAGCGCCTTGTCCTTGGCGCGGGTCCATAGGCACATGCCATAGGCCTCCCCCGCCCCCACCGGATAGCGGCCCATCGGCACCAGCCGGCGCGCCACGGTGTCGAGGGTGAACAGCGCGACATGCGCGTTCGCCGTGTCGGCGCGGTCGCTGGCCGCGACGATCACGCGGCCCCCCGCCATCTCGCGCAGATCGACATTGTTGAGCCGCGCGGCGGGCGTGAAGGACAGGCGCTTGCCCTTCAGGTCATAGACATGGATGCCGACCTGTTTGTCCGTGCCGATGACCAGGCTGGCGGCGGGGTTCGCGGCATTACGCCAGATGGCGGGATCGTCCGCCGCGTCCGATGTGCTGTCGACCGGATCGGTCTCGGCGCTGGCGGCGATGATCGGCGCCGTGACCGCCCCCCCGACAGGCACTGCGGCCGGCACGCTGGCGCATCCCGCGAGCAGCAGCGCGAGGAGTGCGGTCCTCACAGCTTCACCCGCAGGCCGCCGAACAGCGTGTAGCCGAACTTCTCATATTCATAGGTCCGGAAGCGCTCGCCGAAATAGCGCACGCCCGGCGTGTTGGTCAGGTTCTTGCCCTCGGCGAACAGATTGATGCCCTTGGCCAGCTGCACGCTGCCCGTCACGTCGAGCTGGCCGCGACCCTCCCAGTACAGGTCCAGCGCGGGATTGTCGGCGTTGATCTCGTCCAGATAGTCCGAGCGCTTGGTATAGGCGACGCGCAGGTTCACCGGGCCGCGTTCGTAGAAGACGCTGGCGTTCCACATATGCGTCGACTGGCCCGGCAGCACGAAGCGGCTGCGTCCGCCATAGGCGGCGTCGAAGGTCGCGTTGCCCTTGGTATAGGTATAATTGGCGAAGACGCCCAGGCCGCCCAGCACGCCTGGCAGGAAGCTCAACTGCTGCTGCCAGTTCAGCTCGACGCCGTAGAGCTCGCCCTTGCGCGCGTTGATCGGACGGCTGAGGGTCGCGCCGCCCACGCCGTTATACACGCCGACAGTGTTCAGCGTGTAGCGATAGTCGGTCAGGTCCTTGTAGAAGCCGTTGACCGAGATCACGCCCAGCGGCCGGATGTAATATTCCAGGCCAGCATCGACATTGTTCGACAGGGTCGGCTTCAGGTCCGGATTGCCGAACTCGACCCGCACGGTGTTGCCCTCGCTCGTCTCCAGCACGCGCGGGGCGATCTGCGGGAAATTGGGGCGGTTGATCGCGCGACTGAGCGCGCCGCGCAGGATCAGATTGGGGGTGAAGGCCTGGCGCAGCGTCAGGTTGGGGAAGAATTCGGCATAGCCGTTATGCCCCCGCGCCGTCGTCACCGCGCCGGTGCGCGAGACGCTGGGGGCGCTGCTCTCGAAATCGGTGGTTTCGACGCGCAGCCCCGCGATCAGGGTCGTGCCGTCCTTCACATATTTGGCCATGCCGAACAGGCCGAGGATCTTCTCCTCCGCGACATAATCGGCGGTCAGCGACTGCGGCAGGCGACGCTCCGAGGCGGCCTTGGTCGCGTCGAAATAGGCATCGGCCAGCCCGGTGTCGAAGCGCTTGCCCAGCTCATAGCCGAAATTGCGCGAGTCCTCGTCCGACAACAGCCCCGCCAGGCTCTGCGTCGGCGCGGCCGACGTGCGGCGGTCGCGGAAGCGCTCTTCATCGGCGTTGATGTGCCGCTCGCGATATTTGCCGCCGCTCGACAGGGTGACGAAATCGCCCAGCGGCACGTCCGAACGGATGGCCAGCGTCAGCTCGTCATTCTTGGTCGTGTTCGACCGATAGGCGTTTTCGCGGAAACCGTAGGTGCCGAGCTGGAGATGCTCCTTGGTCGTGAACAGCGAATAGCTGGGCAGATCGACATCGGCGAAATCATAGGACAAGGTCGGGCGCAGCGTGGAGCGGAACAGCAGCTCGTCGCGGCGCGGATAGGTCTGCGAGCTTTCGCTATAGGCCACGTCCGCGCGGATGGTGCCCTCGCCCAGCCGCTGCTCGATACCCGCCGTCGCCGACCAGATCTCGTTGACCTGTTTGCGGTGGCGGACCTGCTTTTCGATGCGGGTGTTGCGCCAGGTCGCGGCGCGGTCGGTCGATCCGGCCTGGAGCGTGCCCTCGCTCCACAGGATGCCGATGCGGTCGCGGAATTCGTCATCCTCGAACCGGGCATAGGTGCCGCGCACCCAGGCATGGGTCTGGTCCGATGGCCGCCACTCGAACGCGCCGGTGCCGGCGATACGCTGGCGCTTGGTGTCGTAATCCTTGAACAGCGTCTCGGTGACGCGCAAGCCTGCGGGCGTCTGGCTCCACGTATTCTCGACATTGTCGGGGCGGCGATGGGTGCGCGAATAGCTGCCCGAGAAGAGCAGGCCGAACTGGCGATCGGGACCGAAGGTATCGCTGACCGCAGCCGATCCGCGATAGTCGCTGCCCTTGCCATATTGGTTGTAGCTGGCGCCCGCCATGCCGGTCAGCGCGAAGCCCTTGCGGTCGAAGGGCGAGCGGGTCGTGATGTTGACCGCGCCCGCGATCGAGTCCGCATCCTGGTACGGCAGCAGCGACTTGGTCACCTCCAGATTGGCGACGATGTCGGAGGGCAGCGTGTCGAGGTCGACCGCGCGTGTCGTCGGGTCGACCGAGGGGATCTGGATGCCGTCGACCGAGATGGCCGACCACTCGCTGGGCGCGCCGCGTACGTTGATGTAGCGGCCCTCGCCCTGGTCGCGCTCGATGCCGACGCCGGGCGCGCGCTGGAGCGCCTCGGCGATATTGGGATCGGGGAAGCGGCCGATCGCGTCGGACGAGATGATGGTGACGGTATTGTCGGCGGTCCGCTGCTGGTTGAGCGCGCGCGCGGTATTGTCGAGCAGCGAGGCACCGGTGACGACGATGTCGCCATCCTCGCCGCTGGCGGCGGGCAGCGTCAGCGAGACCGGCCGACCCCGCTCGGCCGCGGGTACGATGCGGGTGACGGGCGGGCGGCCGAGATAATCGACCAGCAGCGTGACGTCGCCGGCCTCCTCGGGCGTGACGATGCTGAACTCGCCCTGGAGATTGGTGGTGGCCTGCGCCCCCGTCCCCTCGACCACGACCCGCGCGCCCGGCAGCGCGACACCGGTCGCGTCATAGATCCGCCCCGACAGGATCGGCCCCGATGCCGGCACGCCCGCCGGCGTGGCCACGTCGCTGGCCATGGCGAGCGCAGGGCTCGCGGCAAAGCCCAATGCGATGAGAGAGGCGCCCGCGAGACCGCGGATGCCGGAACGGATGGCGTGCATGATGCTCCCCCTGAGTGCTGATCGTGCCGACACCCCCCGGCGCCGGTCGTTCCCGCCCCCGTGACCGGGGTTTGTTACGGAGCAATGTTATCGGGATGACGATTGGGTGACGGCGGTGTCACAATCGATTTTGGGTGATGGGCGGGGCGCGTGTTGCGCATCGGCCTCAAGGGGGATCAATTTCATTGATCCCCCTTGAGGTTGAGACACGTGAAAGTAGTGAAGATTATAGTGCCAACACGTATCCCAAAATCCGCTTCGCTGAAAGGAGGGCGTTTACTACTAAGCGGTTTGGATGACGGAATGGACCTTTTCATTTTTAGAATTTATAAAAATATAGATTTGGGATGTGTCGTGCTTCAGCTTGTCAAGACTCAATTGACCGACGAAGATCATCGGCTGATTGTCGTCAAACTGCCACTCGGGTGACTGCAACCATTTTGGTGGCTTGCCTAATGAAACGAAATCCCGCTTGATCACATCCTTGACGATAGAACGAGCTTGTTTTGTATCTGCTCCTTTTATGTCATTTTTGATTTTTTCGATGTAAAATTCCGGGAGTGATAGCCAATCGGGGCTGGATTTGAGTATGAGTTCATATTCTCGTAGCGCAGAATCATCCTGAGAATAGGGTATACCCTTAAAATCTAGAAATTTTGCCATCACATCCTGCAGGTTAACGGAGGTTGCAGGATTGTCGTAATTTTGGCTAATTATATAAAGGTAGAGAGAGCCATCATTTGTATATGGCTTCGAAAAAAAACCATCAAAAAATGATTCTGATTCTGGGCTGGATTTTACCTTCTCATAAAGATTTTTGGCGGAAGTCCGACCTTCGACAAATGACTTTATATCTTCGATCAGGCTCACAAAATACCTCACAAATGTCTGAACGGATCAAGATCGGAATGCTGTTCGCGGGTGACTTCGCGTAGGTTACCCGGATTATGGGTGTTTGGACTCGGCGCTCGTTGTGGGACGTGGTGATGTAATTCCATCGGGTTACCGTTCGCATCTAGAGGAGCTGCACCTCGGCGCATCCGGGCCAAGGTCGCAGCATCAAACTCGCCGGTATTCTCTCGTACAGCTGCATCCGCCCGGTTCTTCCAATATCGCGACCGCACCACGTCCCATTTGGGAGGGCTGCCATCGGGCATTGGCTTATCGATCGCGTCGCCAGGTTTCCAACGTTTGAATTTCACGCATGCGGCCAACCCATCCGGATCGAACCACCGCAACGGGTCGTGCACATAGGCATGGGTCCGCAGACCCCCGTCGACGCCGATCGGATCGGGGGACAGATATTGGCCGGTTTCAGGATCGTAATAGCGGTTGAGGTTATAGTGCAGCCCGCTTTCTGCATCCTCCCATTGGCCGGGAAAGCGTAGCGCGCAGGGGGCGGTGTCGCCTTCCCCTCCGGCATCGCTGCCACCGCGTTCGCGCAGCAGCGCGCGGGCGGTGCGGGTGCGACCCCATAGCTCCGGCTCGGCGCGCCAGTGGCATTGGCCGTCCTCGCCGAACAGCGCGTGCGGCGCGCCGAGTTGGTCGGCGACGATCGGCAGCCATTGCGCCTCCGCCAGCACCGGTTCGGCATCCGGTCCGGCCGGCACCAGTTCCTTGGCCAGCGGGCGCAGGCCGTCGGGTTCGAAATGCCAGCGCTCGATGGAGAGGCTCTCGTCACCCTTGCCTTCGCCCGTGCGATGCCCGGAGCGATACCATGCCTCGGCGAGCGAAATGCCCTGCCAGACATAATCGACCCGCCGCGTCGCGGTACCGCCCAGCAGCGTCTTGCCCACGCGCCGGCCAAAGGCGTCATAGCTGTAGCGCCAGCGCACCCCGTCGGGCGTCTCCAACTCGACCAGCTGGTCGAACCCGTCCCAGCGATAACGCCAGCGGCGCGGGCGAAAGCCCTGCTCGGCCAGGATGCGCTCGACCATCCGACCGCGCGCATCGTAGCGATAGGCCTCACGCGCACCGGGCCGCTCGACGGCGACCGTCTGGTCGCGCAGGTCGTGATGAAAGCGCGTCTCGCCCCGGACGCCGCTCGCCCCTGCGTCCCTGATCCTCGCCAGTCGCCCGGCGCGGTCCCAGTCATAGTGGCGCACCAGCTCGCCCGGCGCGGGCGGCATGCCCGAGAAGACCGCGACGCCGCCTGCCCGCTGTTCCGCCAGCCGCCCGGCGGGGTCATAGGCCTGGGTCAGCTGAAAGGCGGTGCGCACCCCGATCGCGGCCGCCTCGCGCAGCGTCTCCAGCCCGCTGGCGTCATGGGCGAAGCGTAGCGCATGGCCGTTGCTCTCATAGCGACGCAGTAGCCCAGCCTCGTCAAAGCTGAGCGCGGTCTCGCCGCTGGGGCTGGTGCGCCCGACATAGCGCCCCGCTTCGTCATAGGCGACCTCGACTTAGGTCCGGTCCGATGTCGGCACCCTGCTGAGCAGCCCCCACCGGGTGGTCCGGCTTGTTAGTTAGTGCATTGTCGTCTCCGCCGCCATTGCCGGGCGTAGGTGGAGCGAAGCGGAACCGGAGGCCGGTAATGGCGGTGTCACCGCTTCCGGGGCCGGCGGGCGGTAGCCCAGGCTGCTGTGCGGCCGGACGGTGTTGTAGTGACGGCGCCACGCCTCGATCAGCACCCTGGCCTCCGCGAGGCTGTAGAAGATCTCGCCATTGAGCAGTTCGTCGCGAAGCGACCCGTTGAAGCTTTCGTTATAGCCGTTCTCCCATGGCGAGCCCGGGGCGATGTAGAGCGTCTTCACGCCGATCTGGCCGAGCCAGGTCTGGACGGCGGTGGCGATGAACTCGCTGCCGTAGCACATCGGGAAGCGCTGGAATGGGAGCCACTGTGGCCCTGATGAAGACAAGGCCGCGAAGCGGCCGCAGGCTTC
>NZ_JACIDH010000033.1 GCF_014196255.1 Sphingomonas pseudosanguinis | reverse complement strand
CAGAACAGCGCCATGCCTCACTCCTCCTGATCCACACACCAGTGAATCAGGAAAACCATCACCCCTCAAGAGGCTGATTGAGTTTGAACCCTAGCGACGCGGCAATCCAGTGCCGGGTCGCATGACGCTCTGGATTGCTTCGCTCCGCTCGCAATGACGGCGGAAGTGCAGAGGGGGGGCGTAAACGGCCCCCTTTTTTATTTCTATCTGTCCGCCAAGCTGCCCTCACCCTTCCGGCGCTGACGCGCCTCCCTCCCTCTCCCGGCGGGAGAGGGAAGGGGCCCACCCGCGTCAGCGGGTGGGAAGGGTGAGGGTAGGGGTTGACGTCCGCCAGAGCAGGGCAGACACCGCCCCCAACATGCCCGATATCCTCAACGCCTATCGCCGCCTGATCGAAGCCCAGGAACTCCGCCCCGATCCCGAACAGGCCGCCGCCGCCGCGCGACTTGAACAGCTCGCGATAGAGCTGGAAACCCCGCGCAAGACCGGCCTCTTCGCCCGCCTGACCGGTAAGGGCGCGCCCGCGCCGAAGGGCGTCTATCTCTGGGGCGATGTCGGGCGCGGCAAGTCGATGCTGATGGACCTGTTCTTCGATCATGTGGCGGTCGAGGCCAAGCGCCGCGTGCACTTCGCCGAGTTCATGCTGGAGGTCCACGCCCGCATCGTCACCGAGCGCGCCAAGCAGGCGGGCGACCCGATCGCCCCCGTCGCCGCCGCGCTGGCCGAGGAAACGCGGCTGCTGGCCTTCGACGAGATGATGGTCACCAACAGCCCCGATGCGATGATCCTGTCACGGCTGTTCACCGCGCTGATCGAGAGTGGCGTGACGATCGTCACCACCTCCAACCGGCCGCCCAAGGACCTCTATAAGAACGGCCTCAACCGCGAGCATTTCCTGCCCTTCATCGCGCTGATCGAGGCGCGGCTGGACGTGCTGGCGCTCAACGGCCCCACCGATTACCGACGCGACCGGCTGGGGCGGCTGGACACCTGGCTGGTGCCCAATGGGCCGAAGGCGACGATGACGCTGTCCGCGGCCTTCTTCCGTCTGACCGACTATCCGGTCGAGGATGCCGCGCATGTACCGTCGGAGGACCTGAAGGTCGGTGGGCGCGTGCTGCATGTCCCCAAGGCGCTGAAGGGCGTCGCGGTTTTCTCGTTCAAGCGGCTGTGCGGCGAGGCGCGCGGCGCGGCGGACTATCTAGCAGTCGCGCGGCGTTTCCACACCGTCATCCTGGTCGGCATCCCCAAGCTGGGGCCGGAGAATCGCAACGAGGCGGCGCGCTTCGTCCAGCTGATCGACGCGCTCTACGAACACAAGGTCAAGCTGCTCGCCGCAGCCGATGCGCAGCCCGCCGAACTCTATGAAACCGGCGACGGGCGGTTCGAGTTCGAACGCACGATCAGCCGATTGGAAGAGATGCGTTCGGAGGAATATCTGGCTCAGGGTCATGGCTCGGATAACGGGCCAATGGCCGCTTAATGCACTTGCGAACCATTATCGTTTAAAATCTTAAACTCTGTGGATTAACGGTTGCCCCGACGCCCATATGGGCGTAGGCCGCGTGACCAATCACGTACGTCCACTACGGAGTAGGATTGGAATGGCTCGCAAGAAGATCGCGCTGATCGGCGCCGGCAATATCGGCGGCACGTTGGCGCACCTCGCCGCGCTCAAGGGGCTGGGCGACATCGTCCTGTTCGACGTCGTCGAGGGTGTGCCCCAGGGCAAGGCGCTCGACCTGTCGCAGTGCGGCCCGGTCGAAGGCTTCGACGCGAATATCAAGGGTTCCAACGACTACGCCGATATCGCGGGCGCCGATGTCATCATCGTCACCGCCGGTGTCGCGCGCAAGCCCGGCATGAGCCGCGACGACCTGCTCGGCATCAACCTGAAGGTGATGAAGGCGGTCGGCGAGGGCATCCGCGACAACGCGCCCGACGCGTTCGTGATCTGCATCACCAACCCGCTCGACGCGATGGTCTGGGCGCTGCGTGAATTCTCGGGTCTGCCCGCGAACAAGGTCGTCGGCATGGCGGGCGTGCTCGACTCGGCGCGCTTCAGCCACTTCCTCGCCGAGGAGTTCGGCGTGTCGGTGAAGGACGTGAACACCTTCGTGCTCGGCGGCCACGGCGACACCATGGTCCCGGTCCTGGAATATTCGACCGTCAGCGGCATCCCGGTCAGCGACCTGATCGAGATGGGCTTCTCGACCAAGGAAAAGGTCGACGAGATCGTCAAGCGCACCCGCGGCGGCGGCGGCGAGATCGTCGCGCTGCTCAAGACCGGCTCGGCTTACTATGCGCCCGCCACCAGCGGCATCGCGATGGCCGAGGCGTATCTCTACGACCAGAAGCGCATCCTGCCGGCCGCTGCGCACCTGTCGGGTGAGTACGGCATCGACAACCTCTATGTCGGCGTGCCCGTCGTGATCGGCGCGAACGGCGTCGAGAAGGTCGTCGAGGTCAAGCTGTCGGACGAGGCAAAGGCCAACCTCCAGGTCTCGGTCGACGCGGTCAAGGAACTGCTCGTCGCCTGCAAGGGCATCGACGAGTCGCTGGCGTAAGATTGCGTCTTGAGTTTCCTTGTGTCCCCGCGAAGGCGGGGACCCAGTACTGGGCTTCCGCCTTCGCGGGAGCACAAGGGAGCCAGGGATGACCAAGGTCGGCTACGTCTACATCATGGCGAGCCGACTGAACGGAACGATCTATATCGGCGTCACGAGCGATCTGGCGAAGCGGGCCTATCAACACCGCAACGCCCTGATCGACGGGTTCACCAAGAAATACGGTTGCAGATATCTGGTCTGGTATGAGGCTCATGACGAACTGGACAGTGCGCGGCTTCGCGAACGCCAGCTCAAGAAGTGGAACCGAGACTGGAAGCTGCGGCTGATCGAAGAGAAAAATCCGGATTGGCTCGACCTGTACGAGTCATTGTTTTGAGCGATCGCGCTCCCGTGACTGCGGAAGCCCAGAATTGGGTCCCCGCCTTCGCGGGGACACAAGGGAGTTGGGAGCTACAATGAGCATCCTCGTCAACAAGAACACCAAGGTCATCACCCAGGGCATGACGGGTGAAACCGGCACGTTCCATACCCAGCAGGCGCTGGCGTACGGCACGCAGATGGTCGGCGGCGTGACCCCGGGCAAGGGCGGCACCGAGCATATCGGTCTGCCGGTCTTCAACACCGTCGCCGAAGCCAAGTCGAAGACGGGCGCCGACGCGAGCGTGATCTACGTTCCGCCGCCCTTCGCGGCCGACTCGATCCTGGAAGCGATCGACGCCGAAATCCCGCTGATCGTCGCGATCACCGAAGGCATTCCGGTCCTCGACATGGTCAAGGTGAAGCGTGCCCTGTCGGGTTCGAAGTCGCGCCTGATCGGTCCGAACTGCCCGGGCGTGCTGACGCCGGGCGAGTGCAAGATCGGCATCATGCCGGGTTCGATCTTCAAGAAGGGCTCGGTCGGCGTCGTGTCGCGCTCGGGCACGCTGACCTATGAAGCGGTGTTCCAGACCTCGAACGCCGGTCTTGGTCAGACGACCGCGGTCGGCATCGGCGGCGACCCCGTCAACGGCACCAACTTCATCGACGTGCTCGAGCTGTTCCTGGCCGACGACGAAACTCAGTCGATCATCATGATCGGCGAAATCGGCGGCTCGGCGGAAGAGGAAGCCGCGCAGTTCCTGCGGGACGAAGCCAAGCGCGGCCGTTCGAAGCCGATGGCGGGCTTCATCGCGGGCCGCACCGCGCCTCCGGGTCGTCGTATGGGCCATGCCGGTGCGATCGTGTCGGGCGGCCAGGGCGGCGCCGAGGACAAGATCGCGGCGATGGAAGCGGCCGGGATCAAGGTCGCGGCTTCGCCGTCGGAACTCGGCTCGACGCTGCTGTCGGTGCTGAACAAGTAAGGCGTATCGCGTCACCCCGGCACACCCGCCGGGGTCCGTGGCGGCAGGCGGGCCGCTCGCGGCTGCGGACCCCAGGCGGATGTGCCGGGGTGGCGATGAGTTGATAAGACGGGCGGTCGAGGAAGCGTCTCATGGGCTACGAAGGCCAGGAATTCAGCGACATCGCGGCGGGCGTCAGCCCCGCCTTCATCGAAACGCTCTATGCCAAGTATCAGGCCGACCAGTCGTCGGTCGATGCGGGCTGGCGGACCTTCTTCGAGGGTCTGGAGCAGGGCGTGGGCGCCCCCAGCTGGCAGAACAAGCGCTGGCCGCTGACCTCGACCGACGATCTGACGGCGGGCCTCGACCCGACCCAGATGGAACCGGCTCCCAAGCCTGCCAAGGGTGGCAAGCCCGCCCCGGCGGCCGCTGCGGCCGCAGCCCCCTCGACCGCCGACATCGTCAAGGCGGCGGGCGACGCGATCCGCGCGCAGATGCTGATCCGCACCTACCGGGTACGCGGCCATCTTGCTGCCAATCTCGATCCGCTGGGCCTGTCGGGCCTGCGCGAGCTGCCCGAAGACCTGAAGACCGAATATCACGGCTTCACCGACGCCGATCTCGACCGCAAGGTGTATCTGGGCGGCACGATGGGCTTCGAATGGGCGACCGTTCGCGAACTGGTCGACACGTTGCGTAAGAATTACTGCGGCAATGTCGGCCTTGAGTACATGCACATTGCGGACGTGGAGGAGCGCCGCTTCCTCCAGGACCGGATGGAAGGCCAGAACAAGGCGATCGAGTTCACCGTCGATGGCAAGAAGGCCATTCTGAACAAGGTCATCGAGGCCGAGCAGTGGGAAAAGTTCCTCGGCAAGAAGTATGTCGGCACCAAGCGCTTCGGCCTGGACGGCGGCGAGTCGATGATCCCTGCGCTCGAATCGGTCATCAAGTATGGCGGCCAGATGGGCGTGCGCGAGATCGTGTTCGGCATGGCGCATCGCGGCCGTCTGAACGTGCTGGCCAACGTCATGGCCAAGCCGCTGCGCGTGATCTTCCACGAATTCGCCGGTGGTTCGGCCAACCCCGATGACATCGGTGGTTCGGGCGACGTGAAGTATCATCTCGGGACCTCGACCGACCGCGAGTTCGACGGTCACAAGGTCCATATGTCGCTGGTCGCCAACCCCTCGCACCTCGAGGCGGTGAACCCGGTCGTGCTGGGCAAGACCCGCGCGATCCAGACGATCGCCGACGACTTGACCGATCACGCGGCCTCGGTGCCGGTGCTGATCCATGGCGACGCCGCCTTTGCGGGCCAGGGCATCGTCTGGGAGTGCCTCGGCTTCTCCGGCATCCGTGGCTACAACACGGGCGGCTGCGTCCACTTCATCATCAACAACCAGGTGGGCTTCACCACCTCGCCGCAGTTCGCGCGCTCCTCGCCCTATCCGTCGGATGTGGCCAAGGGCGTCCAGGCGCCGGTCTTCCACGTCAACGGCGACGATCCCGAGGCGGTGACCTTCGCCACCAAGATGGCGATCGAGTTCCGCCAGACGTTCCACCGCGACATCGTGATCGACATGTGGTGCTATCGCCGCTTCGGTCATAACGAGGGCGACGAGCCGGGCTTCACCCAGCCGCTGATGTACAACAAGATCCGCTCGCACCCCGGCGTCGCCGAGACCTATGCGAAGCGTCTCGTGTCCGAAGGCGTGGTCGATCAGGCCTGGGTCGACGAGAATATCAAGCAGTACACCACCCGCTGCGAAGGCGAGTTCGAGGCGGGCCAGAGCTACAAGCCCAACAAGGCCGACTGGTTCGCCGGTCGCTGGTCGGGTCTGTCGGCGCCGAAGGAAAGCGACCAGGGTCGCCGCAACGTGGAGACCGGCCTCGACAAGAAGCTGTTCGACGCGATCGGCCGCACGCTGACCACGATCCCGGAAGGCTTGCAGGTCCACAAGACGCTGAACCGCGTGCTTGACGCCAAGCGTCAGATGTTCGCTACGTCCGAGAATTTCGACTGGGCGACCGGCGAGGCTTTGGCCTTCGGTTCGCTGCTGTCGGAAGGATACGGCGTCCGCCTGTCGGGCCAGGACTCGGGTCGCGGCACCTTCTCGCAGCGTCACGCCGTCTGGGTCGACCAGACCGACGAGCATAAGTACGTGCCGCTGAAGACCGTCGAGCATGGCAGCTTCGAAGTGCTGGACAGCCCGCTGTCCGAGTACGGCGTGCTGGGCTTCGAATATGGCTATGCGCTGGCCGATCCGAAGACTTTGGTGCTGTGGGAGGCGCAGTTCGGCGATTTCGTCAACGGCGCGCAGATCATGATCGACCAGTTCATCACGAGCGGCGAGTCCAAGTGGCTGCGCGCCAACGGCCTCGTGATGCTGCTGCCGCATGGTTATGAAGGCCAGGGGCCGGAGCACTCGTCGGCACGTCCCGAGCGCTTCCTCCAGAGCTGCGCCAACGACAATATCCAGGTTGCGAACTGCACCACCCCGGCCAACTATTTCCACCTGTTGCGCCGTCAGATGCACCGTAACTTCCGCAAGCCCCTGGTCGTCTTCACGCCGAAGTCGCTCCTGCGTCACAAGCTGGCGGTGTCGAAGGCCGAGGACTTCCAGGGCGACAGCCACTTCCGCCGCCTGCTGTCGGACACCAACGGTGCCGCCGACGAGGCCACGACGCGACTGGTCCTGTGCACCGGCAAGGTCGCTTACGACCTGATCGAGGCACGCGACGCGGCGGGCGACACGGGCACGCAGATCGTGCGCGTCGAACAGCTCTATCCGTTCCCGAGCGATGCACTCGCCAAGCGGATCGCGCGCATGCCGAACCTGCAGAACGTGGTCTGGGCGCAGGAAGAGCCGAAGAACAACGGTTACTGGTTCTTCGTCGAGCCGCTGATCGAGGAAGCGCTGGCCGAGGCCGGTGCGAGCGTGAAGCGTGCGCGTTATGCCGGTCGTGCGGCGGCGGCATCGCCCGCCACCGGCCTGATGAAGCGCCACACCGCCGAGCAGGGCGCGCTGGTCGCCGATGCGCTGGGCCACAACGTCCGCGACGAAATCCGCCGGACGCGCGCCGAGGGCAGCAACACCACCGCCAAGCCGACGACGCAGGCGGCGGACTGATTACCGAGTTCCCCGGTTCGTGACCGAGCCGGGGAGGGATGAAATCTGGCGCGGGCGTTTTGCCCGCCCGCGTAAGAGCCCCGGTCGATGGACCGGGCGGAGGAAATGGAAATGGCGACTGAAGTTCTGGTCCCGGTACTGGGCGAATCGATCTCCGAAGCGACGCTGGGCGAATGGCTGAAGCAGCCGGGTGACGCGGTGGCGGTCGACGAGCCGATCGCGAGCCTGGAGACCGACAAGGTCTCGGTCGAAGTGCCGTCGCCGGTGGCGGGTGTCATGGGCGAGCATGCCGTGAAGGTCGGCGACACGGTGCAGGTCGGCGCGCTGCTCGCGACCGTCGACGCTGGTGGCGCGGCCCCGGCCAAGACCGAAGCGGCGGCCCCGGCCGTGACCGCGGCCCCGGCTGCTGCTTCGGCTCCTGCCGCTGCGTCTGCTGCCGACGAGTCGAGCGACTCGCCCGCCGCGCTGTCGCCGTCGGTGCGTCGTGCAGTGCTCGAGCATGGCCTCGACCCCGCGACGATCAAGGGCACCGGCAAGGACGGCCGCATCACCAAGGAAGACGTCGCCGCCGCCGCCGCGAACAAGTCGAGCGCCCCGGCCCCGGCCGCTGCTCCTGCCGCTGCGGCTCCGGCCGGTTCGGCCCGCAAGGAAGAGCGCGTAAAAATGACGCGCCTGCGTCAGACGATCGCCAAGCGCCTGAAGGAAGCGCAGAACACCGCCGCGATGCTGACGACGTTCAACGACGTCGACATGACCGCGGTGATCGAGGCGCGCGCCAAGTACAAGGACCTGTTCGAGAAGAAGCACGGCGTCCGCCTGGGCTTCATGGGCTTCTTCGTGAAGGCCGCGACGATGGCGCTGAAGGACATTCCGTCGGTCAACGCCTCGATCGAGGGCGATGAGATCGTCTATCACGACTATGCCGACATCTCGGTCGCCGTCTCGGCCCCGAACGGCCTGGTCGTGCCGGTCATCCGCGATGCGCAGGACCTGACGGTTGCGGGCATCGAAAAGACGATCGGCGACTTCGGCAAGCGCGCCAAGGACGGCACGCTGAAGATGGACGAGATGAAGGGCGGCACCTTCACCATCTCGAACGGCGGCGTGTTCGGCTCGCTGATGTCGACCCCGATCATCAACCCGCCGCAGTCGGCCGTGCTGGGCCTCCACCGTATCGAGGAGCGCCCCGTGGTCGTCGACGGCCAGATCGTCATCCGCCCGATGATGTACCTGGCGCTGTCCTACGACCACCGCATCATCGACGGCCGCGAGGCGGTGACCTTCCTCGTCGCGCTGAAGAACGCGATCCAGGACCCGACCCGCATCCTGATCGACCTCTGATCGCTTTGTGATCTATACGGGCCCTCGAACGGTCGAGGGTCCGTTTTTGCTGTGACAGGCGGGTGCGCCCGCAGGCTGGACCCCGAGAGCCGGGGAACGGGAGAGACAAATGGCTGAGTATGACTATGACGTCCTGGTGATCGGCGCCGGCCCCGGCGGCTATGTCGCGGCGATCCGCGCGGCGCAGCTGGGCCTGAAGACCGCGTGCGCGGAAAGCCGCGAGACGCTGGGCGGCACCTGCCTCAATGTCGGCTGCATCCCGTCCAAGGCGCTGCTCCACGCCTCCGAGCTGTTCGAGGAAGCATCGCATGGTGCCCTCGCTAAGTTCGGTGTCGAGATCGAGGGCGCGAAGCTCAACCTCGACCAGATGCACGCCGAAAAGGCCAAGGCGGTCGGTGAACTGACCGGCGGCATCGAATATCTCTTCAAGAAGAACAAGGTCACCTGGTTGAAGGGCAAGGCCGCGTTCCAGGACTCGAGCACGGTCAAGGTCGGTGACCAGACCGTCACCGCGCGCGACATCGTGATCGCGACCGGCTCGGTCGTGACCCCGCTGCCGGGCGTCGAGATCGACCAGAAAATCGTCGTCGACTCGACCGGCGCGCTGGCGCTGCCCAAGGTGCCGGAGCATCTGGTCGTCATCGGCGGCGGCGTGATCGGGCTGGAACTGGGCTCGGTCTGGCGTCGTCTGGGGGCCAAGGTCACTGTCGTCGAATATCTCGACCAGATCCTGCCGGGCTTCGACGGCGAGGTCCGCAAGGAATCGGCCAAGCTGTTCAAGAAGCAGGGCATGGAGCTGAAGACCTCGACCAAGGTGACCGGCGTCACCGTCGAGGGCGACCGCGCGACCGTCTCGGTCGAACCGGCGGCTGGCGGCGCGGCGGAAACGCTGTCGGCCGATGCCGTGCTGGTCGCGATCGGCCGCAAGCCCAACACCGACGGGCTGAACCTGGAAGCGGCGGGCGTGAAGCTGACCGATCGCGGCCAGGTCGCCATCGACCATGACTTCGCGACCAATGTCGACGGCGTCTGGGCGATCGGCGACGTGGCGCCGGGCCTGATGCTCGCACACAAGGCCGAGGACGAGGGTGTCGCGGTGGCGGAGAACATCGCAGGGCAAACCGGCATCGTGAACCACGACGTCATCCCCAGCGTCGTCTACACCATGCCCGAGATCGCCGGTGTCGGCCTGTCGGAAGAAGCCGCCAAGGAGCGCGGCGAGGTCAAGGTCGGCAAGTTCCCCTTCATGGCGAACAGCCGCGCCAAAACCAACCGCGACACCGACGGCTTCGTGAAGGTGATCGCCGACGCCAAGACCGACCGTGTTCTGGGGGTGTGGATCATCTCCTCGCTCGCCGGCACCATGATCGCGCAGGCCGCGCAGGCAATGGAATTCGGCGCGACGTCGGAAGACATCGCCTATACCTGCCACGCGCACCCCACCCATGCCGAGGCGCTCAAGGAAGCCGCCATGGCGGTGCAGGGCAAGCCGATCCATATCTGATCGGGTTTTACCGGATGACGGAAGGGGCGGGCACTGCGAAGTGCCTGCCCCTTTTTGTTTGGCGGTGCGCGGGAGTAATCTCTAGAACACGTTAGGTGCCGCCCTCTCGCACGGGGAGGTTGCCGCTGGACCGCAATCTCTGAGCGGCTATGCTGCGCCACAAAAGGCACCACGAACCCGGCCTGTTGTCGCTGGACCGCAATCTCTGAGCGGCTATGCTAAGAGCAAGAATGGTATCGTGCCGCCTAGGGTTCAAACTCAATCAGCCTCTTGAGGGGTGATGGTTTTCCTGATTCACTGGTGTGTGGATCAGGAGGAGTGAGGCATGGCGCTGTTCTGG
>NZ_JACIDH010000032.1 GCF_014196255.1 Sphingomonas pseudosanguinis | reverse complement strand
CTTGTTTGCCGCGGGGGGGGCCCCCCCCCCCCCGCCCCGGGGGGGGGGGGGGGGGGGGGGGGGGGCCCGCCCCCCCCCCCCCCCCCCCCCCCCCCCCCCCGGGGGGGGGGGGGGGGGGGGGGGCCCCCCTCTTCCACAGGCGGGCAATGTGAGGCGATGCCCCACCCCAACCCCTCCCCTGAAGGGGAGGGGCTCGCATTGGTTCAATACGATGCCATCCCGGTCTAGAGATTGTTTGAAAACGTGCTTGCGGCGTCGGCCCGCTCCCCACCCGTCCTCCCATCAAGGATACTCTGTGGGAGGCCGGGTGGGGGAGCGGGCCGGTGCCGTCCGAAACTCGCTTTCAGCGCGTTTCTAAACGGCCGCTTAATCGTCGTCCTTGTCGGGCGGGGTGCTGCGCCGCGCGGGGGGCGGGCGACGATCGTCCTCGGGATTGGGCTTGCTCAGTATCTCATAAGCGGTGGGGTCGATGATCGGCCGGCGATCGTCGATCCGGTAGAGCACGTCGCGGCCCGAGCGCCAGATCGGCGTCATGCCCCGCGTCAGCGCCTCGTCATAGCGCGGCGGATGGACCAGCCAGACATAGTCGAACGCATCGCGCGGCAGCAGCTTGAGCGCGGTGTCGATCGGCCGCCACCATTGGCCGCGACAGCGCCGCTGGGTCACGATCTCCGACGGGTCGTGCGCGAACCGCTTGGCGGGGGCATAGCGCACGGTCAGCAACTGACCGCCCGCCATCGACCATTGGTCGTTGGCATAGGCGAGCTTGCGCTCCAGCGCGAGGCCGGCGACATGCTCCAGTCGGCTCGACGGCCAGACGTCGGCGCAATATTGGCGGCCCACGAAGGTCAGCAGACGCGCGCGCGGCGGCACATGATCGAGCGCGGTCAGCACCCGGTCATAGTCGTTGCTGTACATGACATAGCTGACCGTGGTCGCCCCGATCCGCACTACGAAGAACAGCAGCCCGACGATCGCCAGCGTCGACGCGCCCCGGAAGGACAGCCCGCGCCGGGGCCGCAGCGCGATCAGTGCGATGGCCAGCACGAAGGGGGCGAGGCGCATATCGGCATAGGCCGAACCGAAGACGATGCGCGGCAGCAAGATATAGACGACCGCCAGGAACGCCGCCGACAGCACCAGATTGCGCGAATATTCGACCCGCTCGTCGCGCACGCCCTTCAGCAGCACGAGGAACAACACGGTCACCGAGGCCAGGTCGAACGCCATCCAGCGATCGCGCAGCGCCATCGTCACCCAGTTGATCTTCCAGCGCCAGTTGAACCAGTCGCCGGTCTGCCCCGTGACATGCTCGCCCGAGCGCCACAGCACCATCAGCACCATCGGCAGCGCCAGCGGGATACAGCCGATGCCGGCGTGGAAGGCGGATTCGATCCACCCCTTCACGCCCCGCGCGCCCTTGGCCCGGCGGATGTCATGCTGGCGGATCAGCTCGGCCGAGAAGGCCAGTACACCCAGCACGCCCCAGCCAAAGGTGTGCGCCAGCCACAACAGGCAGGACAGCGGCACGAACAGCACCATGCGCAACCGCACCGCGCCCAGTCGCCCCATGCGCAGCCACAACGCGAACAGGTTGAGCGCCAGCGCCATCGACAGCGCGAAGTTCACGAACCCGAACTGGAAGGGGTAGCTATAGGCCAGCGGCAGCGCGAACAGCGCGGTGGCGGGAATGCGCCCCTGCACCTCGCGTGCGATCCAGAGGAGGCCGGTGACGGTCAGCACCGGGATCGCCATGACGATCAGCTTGGCCGCCAGCTCCAGCCCGAAGATCGGCGCCAGCGGCTCGATCAGCAGGTCGATGCCCAGATTGCCGATCATCTGCCATTCGAAATGATACCATTGCGACAGCCAGGGCTGGTTCGCATAGTCCAGCTGGACCCGGTAGCGGCCCATATGGCCGGGCAGATCGACCAGCGGCGGCACGGTCGGCCAGATGAGCGGCACGGCGGCGAGCAGCGCCATCGCCGCCACGAACCACCGCGTCTGCCACCAGTTGAGCTTTCCCCCATTCATGCCGCTGGGCCTAGCGGATCGAAGGGGACTTGGACAAGACGAACGCTGGTGCCGGTGCGATGAGTTGTTGGGGCGGCGACATATTGGCGTGCGGATTCGGGCGCGCGCGTAGGTAGGGTGTCGGTCGGGTCGAGGGAGTGAGAGGGTCAGGATCGAGTCGCTCGCCCGCTCCACGCCATCCCAAGAACCCCCACCTCCGTTCACGCTGAGCGAAGTCGAAGCGCACGCCCCGCCGCTGCCGCATGGCGTGGCCTTCGACTTCGCTCAGGCTGAACGGGGGGTGGGTATGTGGGGCGGTAGGGGGCCCGTGGCTGAGAAGCACGCGTTTCACGGAACAGCGCGATCAACCCGTTCTCTGCCCGAACAAGGCATACCACCTGACCTTCGTTCACGCTGAGCGAAGTCGAAGCGCACGCCCCGCCGCTGCCGGATGGTGTGGCCTTCGACTACGCTCAGGCTGAACGGAGGGTGTGCATGCGGGGCGGTAGGGAGCCTGTAGCTGAGTGGGGCGCGCTTCCCGGAATGGTGCGAGGAACCCTTCCCCTGCCCGAACAGAGGCATACCGTCCCACCTCCGTTCACGCTGAGGGAAGTCGAAGCGGACGCCCTACCGCCGCCGCACGGCGTAGCCTTCGACTGCGCTCAGGCTGAACGGAGATTGGAGCCTATCGAAAAAGCGCAGAACGAACCGCCTCTGCGTCCTCCGCGCCTCCGCGCGCCATCAAACTTCGTGATGATCACGCCCCCGGACGAACGTGAAACCCGATCACGCGTCCTCGTCCGCCTCGACCGTGGCCTTGCGTCCCTTGAACCCCTGCGCGACGACGAACCATTCGACCGAGCCCTTGCGGCTGGAGGGCGGCTTGGCGTGCTTCACGGTGGCGAAGTGGCGCTTCATCTCGGCGACCAGTTGCGAGTCCGCACCGCCCGCGAACACCTTGGACACGAACACCCCGCCGGGTGACAGCACGTCGCAGGCGAAGGCGAAGGCCGTCTCGACCAGGCCCATGGTGCGCAGCGCGTCAGTCTGCGGGTGGCCGACGGTGTTGGCGGCCATGTCCGACATCACGAGGTCGGGTGCGCCGCCCAGTGCGTCCATCAGCTTGCCCGGTGCGGCGTCGTCCATGAAGTCCATCTCGAAGATGGTCACGCCGTCGATCGGATCGACCGGCAACAGATCGATGCCGACCACGCTGGCATGGGGGACCTTGCGCCGGACCACCTGGCTCCAGCCGCCCGGCGCGATGCCGAGATCGATGATCCGCTTCTTGCCGCGCAGGAATCCGAACCGCTCGTCCAGCTCGATCAGCTTATAGGCCGCGCGGCTGCGATACCCCTCCGCCTTGGCGCGGCGGACATAGGGATCGTTCAACTGGCGCTCCAGCCAGCGGGTCGATTGCGCGGTGCGGTTCCGGGCGGTGCGCACCCGCTGGTGCAGCCCCGAATTTCCTCTGCTCACGGTCTGGCGATTCCCATCAAACGGCGCAGGATTCCCTCGCGAATCCCACGGTCGGCGATCCCTAGCCGCTCGGCGGGCCAGAGGTCCAATATCGTCTCCAGGATGGCGCAGCCCGCCACCACCAGATCGGCGCGTTCGGGGCCGATGCACGCCACCTTGCCGCGCGCGGCCAGGCTTTTCCTCGACAGGTCGGCGCTGATCGCGCGCATCGCGGCGGTCGGCACGATCAGCCCGTCGACGGCGGCGCGATCATATTGGCTGAGGCCAAGATGGACGCTGCCCAGCGTCGTGACCGTCCCGCTGGTGCCCAGCAGGCGCGGACGCCGCAAATCGGTCGGCAACCGCGCGGCGAAAGGCGCGACGCTGTCGGCGACGATACCGCGCATCCGGGCATAGGCCTCCAGCCGCCCCGCCTCACCCTCGCCGCCGCCCGCGCTCTCAGTGAGCGATACGACGCCCCAGGGCGCCGAATGCCAGTCGAGGATGCGGGGGTTGGGCCCACGCGTGTCGACCAGCACCAATTCGGTCGATCCGCCGCCGATGTCGAAGATCAGCGCGGGGTCCTCGCCCGGTTCGATCAGCGCATGGCAGCCGAGCACGGCGAGCCGCGCCTCTTCCTCGGCGGAGATGATGTCGAGATGGATGCCGGTCTCCGCCAGCGCGCGCGCGATGAAGGCGGGGCCGTTGGCGGCGCGGCGGCACGCCTCGGTCGCGACCGCGCGCGATAGGGTGACGTTGCGACGCTTCAGCTTGTCGGCGCACACGCGCAGCGCCGCGATGGTGCGGTCGATCGCGGCATCGGACAGCCGGCCGGTCGTCGCCAGCCCTTCGCCCAGCCGCACGATCCGCGAAAAGGCGTCGACCACCGCAAAGCCGCCGCCCTGCGGCCGCGCGATCAGCAGGCGGCAATTGTTGGTGCCCAGGTCGAGCGCGGCATAGGCCTGCGCATCCGACCAGCGGCCACGCTGGGGCCGGGACGGTGCCGAACGGGCAGGGGGCTTGGCCTGCCGGTACGGCCTTCGGGTGGGAACATCCCCCATCGCCGTATCTCGCTTTATTCTGTTCTATCCGTCACGGACATGAGCGTCCGCCGGTGCTTGAACACCAAGGTAGCGAGTCGTTACCCATGCGACAAGACGCGAGGGGGCACGAAGCGCGCAAAGTCTGTTGACAAGCTCCGCCGGCCCGCCTAGACGCACGCCCCTGTCCGGTGCCCCGTCGTCTAAAGGTAAGACCACGGACTCTGACTCCGTTAATTGAGGTTCGAATCCTCACGGGGCATCCAGACATCTCTCCTCACATCGCCGGATCGAACGCCGCCCAGCGACGGTGCCATGGTCGCGTCCGGTCGACATCGGTGATGATCCCGGCAAAAAATCTCGCGCCGCTTTGCATCCGGAACCGGACTGCAAAAGTCGCCGCGTTGCAAACAGATAAATGATTTGCGGTTGCCGATGGCGGCGGCGCGCGTGGGTCTGATGCACCCCGAACGGGGGTGAGATCGGCCGCCGCCTGGTTGCATCCTTGAGACAAGACTTTTAGTGCGAATAAATCGCATTAGCGAATCGCTGTCTTGGGGGTCGTTTTGCTTATTCTTCATGCCATGCTGCTGGCGTCCGTCGTCTTCTGCTCCTGTCCGGCGGCGGCGCATGACACGTCCGTCGCGGAGCCGGACGCCACCGAAGGTAGTGAGATCGTGGTCACCGGCCGCGCGCAGCGGCTGTATCGCAATCCCGTCACCACGGTCGGCAAGAGCGCGGAAAGCCCGCTCGACATTCCCCAGGCGGTACAGGTCATCAACAAGGACCTGATTGCCGATCAGGGCGCCCGCGACGCGACCGACATCTATCGCAACATCTCGGGCGTCAGCTTCTTCAGCTATGCCGGCGTCACCTTCCGGGGCTTTCGCCAGGATCAATCCTTTTACGACGGCATGCGCGGCAATCCCTTTATCGGCTTTTCGGTGCCGCAGCTGTTCAATGTCGAGCGGGTCGAGGTGTTGAAGGGGCCGGCGGGGCTGTTCTTCGGACCCGGCTCACCGGGCGGCATCATCAATTATGTGTCCAAAGTGCCCGATGCGAAGCCGGCGATGCGGCTGGTCGCGACCGCCGGTAATTATGCCCGGCGGGGCATCTCCGCCGAGGCGACCGGGGCGGTGGATAAGGACGGCATCGTCAGCTACCGGCTGGGCGGCTTTCACGAGGCGATGACGCCCTATCGCCGCAACACCGGGAACAATACGCTGATCGGCGACGGCGGGCTGGCCATCCGCACCAACAGGGGCGGTACGCTGACGGTGCAGGCGACCGTCTATGACAACGACCTGCGCGGCAACCGGCTGCGCGGCATCCTGACCGACGATGCCGGCAATTTCCTGACCGACATCCGCTGGAACGCCAACGAGCCGACCGACTTCCTGCATCTGTCCTCGCAAGCCTATCAGGCCCGCTATGCCACGGCGGTCGGCGATGCGGTTAACTTCGATGCGGGCGTGCGCTATTTCGATGCGGTCGAGACCCAGCATTATCACGAGCCGCGCGGGCTGGTGCGGGGCAGCGGCGATCTGGTCGCGCGCGAGTTTCGCGACCAGATCCGCGATGTCGACGGACTGTCCTTCATGGCCAACATGACCGCGCGCGTCGCGCTGCTGGGCATGGCGCATCATCTCCAGGCCGGCGTCGACTGGTATGACGAAACCAATATCTTCCAGTCGCGAATCCTGCGCGCCGGCGTGACGCCGCTCAGCCTGCGCAATCCCGTCTACAGCCATGCCGGGCGCGACGCGGTGCGCGCGGCGCAGATGCCCTATACGGTGCGCGATACCCGCACGAAGCGGCAGGGCGGTTATCTTCAGGATCGGATCAACCTGTCCGACGCGGTGATGCTGGTCGGCGGCGTGCGCTATGACCGGTTCGAGGACGGCATCGTCGGCGACCGCTTCTTCACCGACGATGCCGTGACCTTCCGCACCGGCGCCATTGTCAAGCCGCATCCGGGCGTGTCGCTCTATGCCAGCTGGTCGCAGAGCTTCGAGCCGCAGAGCGCGGCCAGCCAGACGATCGATACCGGCGGTCCCTTCGCGCCGGTGACCGGCGATCAATATGAGGGCGGGGTCAAGACCGACCTGTTCGGCGGGCGGCTCCAGGCCAATCTGGCGGCCTATCGGATCACGCGGCGCAACATCCTTCAGGTCGACCCCGGCCTGCCCCCGATCAACGGCCAGGACCAGCTGCGTCCGATCGGCGAGGTCACCAGCAAGGGGTTCGAGATCGACCTGTCGACCGACATCACCCCGCAATGGGTCGCCTTAGTCAATTACGGCTATAACGACGCGCGGATCACCGGATCGATCGCGGGGCAGGCGGTGACCAATGCGGTCGGCGACCGCTTCGCCAACGCGCCCCGGCACAAGCTGGGCTTCTGGACCCGCTATCAGCTGGCGGCGACCGGCACCGCCTTTGCGCTCGGCGGCGAGCATGTGTCGCGCCGCATCAGCCTGTCGGGGCAGACCGTGAAGCCTTATACGATCCTCGACGCCTCGATCACGCAGCGGCTGGGCGTCGCCGAGCTGATGCTGCGTGTCGATAACCTCTTCGACCGGGTCTATGCCGCCTCGGGCTTCTCGGCGCAGAGCGGGCATTTTCCGGGTACGCCGCGCACCGTGCTGGCGGAGCTGCGCTTCGGTTTCTGATTCGGGTGCGGCGGATCGGCGCTGTCCCCGATCCGCCGGTTACAGCCCGTTCAGCATCGCCAGACCCTTGCTGTAGATCGTCGGCATGCCATGCTCGATATACAGCGTCCGCGCATAATCGGCGATCACGTCCGCGCGATAGGCGGTCATGTCGTTGCCGAAGCGGAGCACCACATAATCCTCCTCCAGCGCGGCCAGCAGCGCGTGTTGCTCCTCGGGCTCCAGGCACTGGATCTCGAAATGGATGACCATCGGCTGCGCGCCATGGGCGAGGATGTCGAGGATGATCGCCATGTCCATGCCCTCGGCATCGACGACCAATATGTCGGCCGCACGGCCGCCGGTCTTGGCCAGCACGTCCCCGTAGGTGACGACCGGCACCGCGATCTTCTCGATACAGGACTGGATCTGCAGCTTCGTCGCCTCGTCGACCGTCTTGCCGCCGATCGCGTTCTTGTCGTCATAGATCGACGACAGCCCGATCACCCAGCGCGGCAGGCCCAGTTCGGCGACCTTGGCCGGGTTGATCGCGTTGAGCGTGAGTTCGCCCGCCTCGGTGCCATAGGCGACGGGCAGCAGCATCGCGTTGCGATTCTTGCGATAACCACGCTCGAGCGCGGCGAACATATAGGGGTTCGGCTCCAGCAGGACGGCGGGCGGATCATAGTTGATCATGACGGGCCGCAGCGGATCGACCAGCATGCCGTCGGCCGCGCCGATCTGCCACACCATCCGGTCGCCGTCATGGTCGAGCAGCCAAGCGACGACCTTGGCGAATTCGAACGCGATCTGATCGTCGGCATCGATCGACAGATCCTGATTCAGCACCGAGGCGATGGCGACGCTGCTGGTGCGGGTTTCGCGCATCGCCGTGATCAGCACGCCGATGTCCTGCGACCATTCGTCATTATAGCCGGTGAGGATCGCGGCGGGCTCCTGCAGATCGCCCTTGCGGAGCAGGTCCATCGCCTTGTCCTTGCGCACCGCCTCGGGCAACCAGGAGCCGCCCCAAATGTGGATGCCCAGGCTGTTGTCCAGCGTCTTCTGGCGGACCGCCGACAGCGACTGGTCGTAGAGATAGGGGTAGAAGGCCTCGGTGCCGAGCCGGCGATGCGTGTGGCGTTTCAGAAACGCACCGAACAGCCATGGCCCGGTCGAGACGTTGGTGCGTGTCTCATCGAGGTCGCTGGCGATGATATGGTCGAGCAGTTCGCGAAAGAGCGGATGGCCCTTCGGCGCGCCGATGAAGCCGATCGAACAATAGTCGGTCGAGGCGTCCTCGTTGCAGACGGTCAGCAGCCGGGTCATCTCGGCGGGATCGAAATGCTGATAGGGCATCACGTCGCAATCGAGGCAGATGCCGCCGAAGCGATAGAGAATTTCGTAGCGCGCGATGTCGGCGCGCATCGGCAGGACCGAAACCGTCTCGATCTTCGCGCGCGACAGGGTCAGCGTCGGCAGGTCGGCATCGGTCCAGGTGACGAAGCGCGCGTCAGGAAACTGCCTTTGCCATGCCGCCCAATAGGCTTCGTAATGCGGCGGGATCGGCTTGTCGCCGAACCAGACGCGGTGGAACAGGCCCTGCGCCAGCTCCGGGTCCTGCTCCGCCGCCGGGGGGACCGGCTGCGCCACGGGGTGCGTTGCGGGCGCGGACGGGGCGGCAGGCGCGCCGGCGGGCACGAGTGAATGCTGGTGGATCACGTCATAGGCGCTACGCGTCGAACCCCAGAGCTGGTGCGCATAGACCGGGTCGCCGCCGTCATAGGTGATGCCGGTGAAATGCTCCGGGATGAAATAATGGCTGGGATAGATGCGCAGCCGGTTATAGCCATAGGCGCGATAGGCATCGGTCACGCGCTGCGGTCCGACGCTCTGCCACGCCATGCGATCGACGACGCTGGTCTCGGCGGCGATGTCCTTGATGATCTGGCCGACGAACGGATTTTCCGCCTCGCACCCGAAATAGCCCGCCGCGATCAGGCCGGGCCGCGCCACCTCACTCTCCCAACAGGCGAACGCCTCGCATTCCAGCAGATGGTCGTCGAGCGGGCGGACGCAGATGCTGTCGGCATCGACCAGCACGCCGCCATGCCGATAGAGGATCTCCCAGCGCATCATGTCGGCGACGCCGTTGAGTTCGCGCCCCCACATCGCATCCATATGCGCGCGGTTGGCCCATGCCGTCGCGGCGAAATCCTGATTGCCCCACAGCCGGAACTCCCAGTCGGGATGCATCGCGCGCCATGTCTCGATGCAATTGTCCGGCCGCTTCGACTCGTCGCCGACCCAGATGATGTGGAGGCGCTTGGGAATCATGGCGGCGTTACCTTCTGGCTGAGTCCGTGTATCGCCAGATTGGTAAACGGCCGTATTTAATATTGCGTTATCCGCGATCGACGCGCCCCGGCGCGGAGTGGCGGTCTTTTCGGAGATGCGGCGCCAAGCCCCGACGGGGCGGCGCTTCGGTCTGCGAGTCGCGTGAGCGTCGGAAAATGATTCGGCGGATATGCTGCGGGATACCGGCGACATGCGCCGGACGCGCAGAGCCTCGTGATGGACCGCCTTGGCGGCCAGGATTATCACGATTTTCTGCGATCCTCTCCACGAGAGGAAAATGGTGCCCAGAAGAGGAGCGAGCGGGGGCGAGCGGGTGGCCTCCACCTCGACCGGGGAGTTTTCTCCTGCCTTTTCAGTGTCGGCGGGTTCGAGTCCCAGAAGAGCACTCGAATCGTGAGCGACCGTAGCAGGACCATCGTCAGGAGCGCCGCAGGATGCGTTGTCGGTGGCGATGACGCGTCGGCGCATCTGGTTCGCCTCGATGTCGCGACGGTGCTCCACGGGGCTTTGTGACGGCTTACGCGGCATGGGCCATAGCGGTCTTGATGCGGTGAACGGTTCCGACACCGACGCGGAGCTTCTTGGCCGTCTTGTTGATGCTCAGGCCACCGCTGAGCAGCCGTTCGATATGGCGCTGCTTATCGATGTCGAGGCGGGGGCGACCGCCTTTCTTGGTCGAGCGGGCCAGCCCCGACTTCACCCGCTCGGAGATCATGGCGCGCTCGAACTCGGCGAAAACGCCCATCATGCCGAACATCGCGCGGCCTGATGGCGTGCTGGTGTCGATGGCTTGGACGTGGAGGTAGAGATCGACGCTCCGGGCATCGAGGTCGCCGAGGATGGAGACGAGGTGCTGGAGGGATCGACCGAGGCGGCAGATGCTCCATGATGCCACCATGTCGAACTCTTTGCGGGCGATGCCCTTGAGCATGGCATCGAGACCGGGTCGTTGATCTCGTCCTTTGGCACCTGAGATGCCTTCATCGGCGAAGGTGGCGACGATGTCCCAACCGAGCCGTTCACCGGCGAGGCGAAGGTCGCGGAGTTGGTTCTCGACGGTCTGCTGGCCATCGCTGGTTGAAATGCGGGTGTAGAGGGCAACGCGCTTGATCATGGCGCGAGACTCTCACGGATACGAAAATCGTCAAGAAAATGGTTTTGGTGCGAGGGCGCAGTTGAGCCTTACTTGCGCGGCTTACCTGCATCGCTGCGCTTCTCGCGCCACCGACCGTCATCGTTCTTCGCCCGGGTCAGACCAGCGTTAGGTCCGGTCTTTACCTTCGGCCCACCCTTGGTGCGGTCGTTCCCGTTGCTGTCGAACAGTCCCATCGTCGATGCCTCCTCGGTGCAGACAAGCTATGCTCACCGACGCTGATCGCCAAGCACTTCGTTCCAATACCATCCATTTGTCGAATGGGCTCGGCAGGATTGTCGAAGGACGGTTTTCTGCGGATTACAGAGGACGGTCAGCGCAGGGGTTTTCGGAACGGGTGCGGAGGCAGGTCAGGAGGACGGTCGATAAGGCCGGTAACCTCGCGCCATGCGCTTTGCGAGCAGCGCCTCGACAGCAGAAGGCAGCAAGTCAGGGTTGTTGCGCTGAATATCCGTCCGGTGCCGAACTTTGATCGCGCCCCAATGGGTGTCAGTCTCGCCATGATCATTGACGATATAGGGCTGGTTCGGGCGCTTAATCGTGCTGTAGTCAAATCGTTTTGCCATGCTCCGATAATACCATCGGTTCAGAAGAGGCGCATTATTCACGTGGGACACGTTTTGGAGTCCAAGTCTCCAGATCAACTAAACGCAACTTCTGTCTCTCACCGAGATAGTCCGTCACCAGCACGCCGGATCGCGTTCGTTCTCGAACGCTAAAAATCGCTCCCGCTCTCTCGTCTTCTGATGCAACACGGAGCCTAACCCAGTCCAATGGACGTGGGGAGCGAACTACTGCCGCCATCCAAACCCCGTGCTCGTTTTCCCGCTTGGTCAACATTCGCAAGGTGCCGAAAAGGTCCGTTTGGAACGGTAGCTTCATGGGTTCACGAAACGGCTGTGGAAGCAGCGACTCGCGTAGCTTCTTCGGCGTTGCATCATGAACCTTGAAGACCCGCTGAAGAGTCTGCGCGCTCCACAACGTGCCACGAGAAGTGCGTCGGCCCAAATCATTTAGAGCGTCGGCGAACTCTGCCAGCGTCTTTGGCGGCGTCACTAACTCGACCGGAGCTATTCTTCGTTCCGCCGGGTCATAAGCAACCCGTTTAAGCCCTGACGCCAAAGCGAGCACGACAGCCCACGTCTCGCCCGCAAGCTCCTCTGAGCGAGCCGTGCGCACGGCGGAGCTACGCTCCAATCCATCGCGAAAATTAGGGGGTGGAACGGGTGTGGGCATTCGCAGTCGGTAGCACCCGAGAACAAGAACGTCCACCAAATGAGAAAAACTCGACAGTTTTGCTAACACCCCAACGATCCGGTCGCGTAGCAGCGACCTCGGATGGCCATCCAGCCGCTGCATCGCTGCGGAAGTCTGCTCACCGAGCAGGCGACTGATCCTTCGGGATCACCAAGCGGAGAAGCCCCCACGCGGGGAAGCTCCAACCATCGACCTCCGGGTCGGACCTCAAACGCCCCTCACCGAGGGGCATCGAACCAAGGGTAGCTACCCGCTTCGCAGGACTGAGATGACCATGACGACGACAACGAAACCCAAGCACAGGATTGCAGCATCAGGCTGGTGCAAGGTGGCCAAAGAGAATGTGATCGCGAGGCAGATGGCTCTCGCCAAGTTCAAGCTCGGTGATCTTGGCATCGAGGGCGGCGTAGGCCTCCGCGCGGTGTATCTTTGCGGCCCTCCCGGCGTCGGCAAGACGCAGAGCATCGTCGAGCAGGAGGCAGTTTGGCGCAGTCGCGGCCTCGAACCGCTGCGCTGTCGCCCGACCAACGTCGTCGAACTACTCGACTACTTCGAGCAGGCGCGCGGCGTCCGCCCCATCGTGATGGAGGAGGCAGACATCATCTTCCGCTCGAAGCCGATGTTCGAGGTGCTGAAGCAAGCCACTGATCCGCTCACACCAGACATCCTCTACCGCATGAAGCGGGTCGGGAACACGAAGGCGATGATCCCGATCCGGCTCAACGTGCCGCTCTGCGTGTCCACTAACATGGACCTGCTCCATGACGCAGGTTGGGATGCAAAACTGCTTCCGGATCGCGATGCACTCTTCAACCGCTCGATGCCCGTCGTGATCCCCAACGACCCGCACGCGCTTTGGGAGTGGAGCATCTATCTCGCCCTCACTTCCCACCTGACTATGGGCGTGATGCTTCGCAACCCGACCGGCGGCAAGCCGGTCGCAGCGAGCAATCCGTTGGCGGTTCAGGCGAACGCACTGAACTGGTTCACCGATCATATCCAGCATCTCGCGGTCATCAGCCCGAGAACGCTGAAGCACGTCGCGCAGCTATTCGGTCGAGCGCACCGAGGAGATTTGCCCGCCGTCGTGCTCGATAGCGAGCTTCAGGCGTTGCTGACCGACGCCCCCCGCGTGGACTTGGCCGTCCCATTGAAGGCGGACTGGTCTGTGCTGCTGAAGACGATGCCCAAGCTGCTCGGACCCGCTGCGGCTGGAGGCCCATCGGCGTCGGCACGAAAGAGGACCGTTCCTGCTCGTGCTCATAGCGCCAGCGGTCCAGCAAAGCGTTCCTCCGAGCGTGCGCGGGAGGCCACGGCATGAATAATCAGACTCATCCACCGGCAAACGTCGGCGCGCCGACTACCATGCATGTGGACGTGTTTCGCGCATTTGTCGAACAGGCCAAGGCCGATCCCGCAATGCTGCATCGGCTCGCAGCCGTCTTTAACTACCAGCCTCCGTTTCGACGCAGTAATCCAATAGTGCCGTTGCCGATCCGCCGCATGAAGACATGTGGATCGGCGTGGAAAAGGGACCCCGGTAGCGGGGTGATCGGCGTCGAAAAGGGACCCCTCATCCCGTTGGTCTAGGCTGTTCGCTTGGCGGT
>NZ_JACIDH010000031.1 GCF_014196255.1 Sphingomonas pseudosanguinis | reverse complement strand
CCCCGCCCCGGGTGGTTCCGCCGCGCCCGGTGGAAAAATTTATTTTTTTTTTGTTTGGGCCCTGGGGGGTTTTGGGTTCTCCCCCTTCCGCCGCTTTGCGGCGCCCCCCCCCCCCCCCCCCCGTGGGGGGGGGGGGGGGGGGGGGCCCGCTTCCACGGGCGAGTAGTTCGCGGCGATGCCCCACCCCAACCCCTCCCCTGAAGGGGAGGGGCTCGGGTTGCTTCAGAGCGATGTCATCAGATGAATGTCGATGCGACCTTAGAACGCGCCCGACAGGGTGATGAAGCCCATGCGCGGCGGCTGGGCATAGCTGTTCCAGGTCTTGGCGGCGGCGCCGACGACCAGTTCGTAAATGCCCTTGCGGTTGGTCACGTTGGTGACGTTGACCGACAGCTTCAGGTCCCGGACGCCGAACCCGTCGATTGGCGGCAGGCTGTAGCCTGCCTGCAGGTTCAACAGATAGCGGCCGCCGATACCCTGATCGTTGGTATAGGTGGCATAGCGCGGCCCGACATAGTCACCGATCGCCTGAATCTCGAACGGGCCGTCGTTGATCGACACGACCGTCTTGTTCAGCCAGCGCGCGGTGTTGGGCACATATTTGCCCGCGGTCGCGATGGTGGTCGTGCCGCTGACATAATTGTCGCGATACTTCGAGCTGTTGTAGGACAGCGCGTTATAGACCGACAGATGCGGGCCGAAGCGCAAGGTCGCCGCCGCGTCGACGCCGTTGGTGCGCACCCGGCCGACATTCTGCAGGATCGACACGCCACCGATGACCGAGGCGATGACCGGCGTCGCGCTGATCTGAAGCAGGCGGTTGTCGAAATCGACATGATAGGCGCTGATCTGCGCCTCGATACCGGTCAGCGGGCCGAGGTCGAGCGCGTGGCGCGAGCGCAGGCCAGCCTCATAGGTCCACGACGTTTCCGGCGAGGTGTTCGCCTTGATCTGGTCGAACGCCTGCTGACTGCCGACCGCGAAGGGCGACAGACCCGCCGCGACCGAGGCCTGGAACTGGCGGACGTTCTTCTGGACATGACCGAACAGCTGGTCGTTGGCGCTGATGTCCCAGATCGCGCCGATGGCGGGCAGGAACCACTTCTTCGTGTTCAGCCGCCCTTCGGGATAGCCGGTCGAGGTGCCGGGCAACGCGCCGGGCAGCGGCTGGGTCGGCACGCGGCCATCGGCGAATTGCAGGCTGGACTTGAAGCCCGCCTCAAGCGTCACCGCCGGGGTAACGTGCCAGCGATCCTGGATATGCGTCTGGATCAGGTCGTATTTGGTGATCGCGGCATATTGGGTCAGGCGGCGCTGCGCGGGATCGGCCCATTCATAGGGCGAGGGCGGATTGTCGATCGGTGCGGCGTACCAGCGGCGGAAGATGGTGTTGCGGTTATGCTCGTACCAGCCGCCCAGTTCGATCTCATGGTCGCCCGCACGGATCGCCAGCGTCGAGATCGCCCCCTTGCGGTCGATGCCATATTCGGTGGTGCGCAGCGCATAGCCCGAGCCGCCGAAGACCTGCTTCAGATTTTGCCCCGGATAATAGATGCGGAACAGGCCGGGCAGACCGGCGGCCGCGATCGGGCCGGTGATCTGCCCCTGGCCTTCGTCATGGTGATAATAGACCTGATTGGCCCAGGTGACGGCGTCGCCGAAGCGGCGTTCATATTTGATATAGCCCAGATAGTCGGTGCGCTGCGCGTCGCCGAAATAGTTCATGTAATTATTGGGGTTGTTCGCGGGCGGCGCGCCGTTCGCATCGACATAGGCGAGCGCGGCCTGCCAGTTCGGATACAGGAGCGAGCGGTAATAGGGCTCCAGTCCGCCCGCATTGTGCGAGACCGAGTCCTGGTTCGGCTCGACCTTGTCCGAAATGTTGAAATAGCCGGTCAGCGTACCGTTCTCACCCTTGTGGACGAACTTGGCATTGCCCTGCCACCCGCCCTGCCTGGCGTTGAATTCCCAGGCGCGCGCCTTTTGCCGGACGACCGAGAGATAGCCGCTGTTCGTGCCGCCCAGCCCCTCGACCTCGCCGCTGTCGATGCGAAGGAAGCTGCGGCTGGCGTCATAGCTGCCCAGCGTCTGGGCGAAGCGGACGCCCATGGTCGCGGTCGGATCGCTCGAATAGGTCTCGATCCCGCCGCCCAGATTGCTGGCCGAGGCGGTGCCGAGATCGGCCGCGCCGGCGGTCAGGCGGACGCGCGCGACGTTTTCGGAAATGACCGCGCGCTGCGGGCTGAGGCCATTGTAATTGCCATAGGACTGGTCGCCCAGCGGCACGCCGTCGAGCGTGAAGCCCAGTTGGTTCTGGTTGAAGCCATGGACGAACAGCGCGATGTTCTGCTCGTTATTGCCCCAGGGGTCGGCCGTTTCGAACTGCACGCCGGGCAGCGTCTGGATCGCCTTCACCGGGTTCGCGCCGGGCAGCACCTTCTGGATTTCCGCCGCGCCCAGCTCGACCGAAGAGCGCGTGGTGCGCGTCGCGGTGACGACGATCTGGTCGCCATTGGTCGTCGCCTCGGCGGCGGCCGGATCGGATTGCTGCTGCGCCCAGGCGGGCATCGCGATGACGGCGGTGCCGATCATCAGCAGGGAACGGGAAAGAGAGAAACGCTGCACGACTTGGGGCCCCCAAAGGCTTTCAAAGGAGCGGCGCAGCTAGGGGGCTTCGGTGACGAGTTAACGACTGGTTAAAGACCAATATGTGACATTTCGGGCAGGAATGATCACTTTGTGGTCAACCGTCTGCACCATGGCTCACAAGCGATCTTTCCTCCCCTGGAAGGGGAGGTGGCAGGCCGAAGGCCTGACGGAGGGGTGTCGCGCTATCGAGAGGGGGACACCCCTCCGACGCGCTACGCGCGCCACCTCCCCTTCCAGGGGAGGAATGTTCTTACGCCATCACCAGTGCGTCGATCGCGGCCTGCAGGATATGCGCGGCGGCGAGGTTGTCGATCCGTTCGGCGCGTTTGGCGCGGCTCATGTCTTGCTCGATCATCGTGCGTTCGACCGCAACGGTCGACCAGCGTTCATCCCACAGCAGGATCGGCCCCAGATCGGCGCAGTTGCGCGCGAAGGCACGGGTCGATTGCGAGCGCGGGCTCTCGCTGCCGTCCAGATTGAGGGGCAGGCCGATGACCAGGCCCTGCACGCCCTGCTGCGCGATCATCGCGATAAGCTGTTCCTTGTCCTTGGTGAACTTGGTCCGGCGGATCAGCGTGGCGGGGCTGGCGAAGCTCCATCCGGCATCGCACAGCGCGGTGCCGACCGTCTTGGTGCCGACGTCCAGCCCGATCAGCCGCCCACCCGAGGGGAGGGCGGCGCGGAACTCGGTGCGGTCGGTGGTGATCAGGCTCATCAAAAGGCTTTCAAACGGCGATCCGCATCGGCGCGGACATTCGCCCAGAACAGGCTGTAATCATAGACGTGGTAATTGTTGCCCGGCAGCACATAGGGGCCGACGCTCGGCCCTTCGCCGATGGTCAAGATGCCGCGCCCTTCGCACTTGGCGGGGACCTTGCCCGCCACAATGGCGGCGGTCTTCAGGTCGGCGGAGGGGTAGAGCGTGCCCAGATTGGCGGCCGCCGGCGCGGCGACGCCCGGCGTGCCCGTCAGCGGGTTGGTGCACAGCATTTGCGTATCCTTGCGCGGTCGACCGGTATAGCCATTGGTCTGGTCGAACACGTCGAGGATCAGCGACGGGTCGGCCGGCTCACCAAAGCTCTGCCAACTCAGGATGCAGCCGGTCTGGTCGGGTGCCATGCAGGCGGGCAGCCCCATGGCGGGCAGGTCGGCGGTCATCGAGATCGGCCAGCCCACGACATAGGCCGCGACGATCCGGCGTTTCAGCGCGGGGTCCTTGGCCACCCGGTCGGTCAGGAGCCGCGACAGATGCAGCGCGCCCTGACTGTGTCCAGCGAGGATCAGCGGGCGGTTGGGATCGACATCCGCCAGAAAGGCGGTGAAGGCGGCATCCACGTCCTTATAGGCAAGGTCCAGCGCGCGCTCGGCATCGGCCATGCTGGTCAGGAACGCGCCGAAGGTCGCCTGGCGATAGCGCGGCGCCCAGATGTCGCCCGCGCCGTTGAAGGCGCTCGCCTGTCCACGCAGGAACAGCTCGGCGCGGCCATTGGTCTCGGGATCGTCGAGCGGGGCGTTCCAGTGCGCCTTGCTGATGTACGAGGTCGGGTGGATGAAGAACACCGCCGCGCCCTGGCCCGGCTTGCCCGGTTCATACCCCGTCGGCACCCAAAGGGCAGGATTGCCCGGCAGGTCGGGGCGCGCCAGCCACATCCTGGCATCGCGATATTGCTCGGCGCGCGTTGCCGCCTGGGTCTGGAACGACTCGGAGGGTACGGTCGACCAGCGGAGCAGCTGGTTGCCGAACAGCCGATAGGCGAAGGCGGCCGCGATCGTCAGCACGATGAGCGCCGCCACGACATACAGGAATTTGCGCGCCAACTCGTCACTCCATTGTGCGTTGCAGCAAAAGATCGGGGCCTGCAATTGCTATCCATGATGCCCCACTTGTCACCGTTGCAATCGCCGGGACGGCAAAAGCGTTGCGCGAAGCCGCGCGGCGATGCTAGCCGCAAATCCATGTCCGTAGATACCGCAACCGTGAAGAAGATCGCGAGCCTTGCCCGCATCGCGATCACCGAGGAGGACGCGACGCGCCTCGCCCCCGAGCTTGGGAACATCCTGGGCTGGATCGAGCAGCTCGGCGAGGTCGACACCCAAGGCGTCGAGCCGATGACGGCGGTAATCCCGAACCAGCTTCGCCTGCGCGACGACGTCGTCAACGACGGCGGCATCCGCGACCTCCTCATGCAGAATGCGCCACAGGCCGAACATGGCTTCTTCACGGTGCCCAAGGTGATCGAATAATGACCGACCTGACCACACTCGGCATCACCGCGATCCGCGATGGCGTGCGCGACGGCCAGTTCAAGGCGCGCGAAGTCGCCGAGGCTTTCAATGCCAAGGTCGCGGGTGCGCGGGCGCTCAACGCGTTTCTGGTCGAAACCCCCGATCACGCGCTCGCCGCCGCCGATGCGGCCGACGCGGCGCGGGCCGCTGGCGAGACGCTCAAGCCGCTCGCGGGCGTGCCGATCGGCATGAAGGACCTGTTCGCGACCAAGGGCGTCGCGACCACCGCCGCCAGCAAGATCCTTGAAGGCTTCGTGCCGCCCTACGAGTCGACCGTTTCGCAGAATCTGTGGAATGCCGGTGCGGGCATGCTCGGCAAGCTGAACCTCGACCAGTTCGCCATGGGCTCGTCCAACGAGACCAGCGCGTTCGGCAATGTCATCTCGCCTTGGCGTCGCCCGAACGACACCGCCCCGCTCGCCCCCGGTGGGTCCTCGGGCGGTTCGTCGACGGCGGTGTCGGCGGGGCTGGCGCCGGGCGCGACGGGTACCGACACCGGCGGCTCGATCCGCCAGCCCGCCGCCTTCACCGGCATTTCGGGCATCAAGCCGACCTATGGCCGCTGCTCGCGCTGGGGCACGATCGCCTTCGCCTCCTCGCTCGACCAGGCGGGACCGATGGCGCGCGACGTGCGCGACTGCGCGATCATGCTGGAGGCGATGGCGGGCTTCGACGCCAAGGATGCGACCTCGCTGAAGCTGGACGTGCCCAACTGGGAAGCGGCGCTGTCGGCGGACCTGAAGGGCAAGAAGGTCGGCGTGCCCAAGGAATACCGGGTCGACGGCATGCCCGCCGAGATCGAGGCACTGTGGCAACAGGGTATCGACTGGATGCGCGATGCCGGTGCCGAGATCGTCGAGGTCTCGCTGCCGCACACCAAATATGCACTGCCGGCCTATTACATCATCGCGCCGGCCGAGGCGTCGTCCAACCTCGCCCGCTATGACGGCGTGCGCTATGGCCTGCGCGATCTGCCCGAAGGGGCGGGGTTGCAGGACATGTACGCCGCGACCCGCGCCGCCGGGTTCGGCGACGAGGTGAAGCGCCGCATCCTGATCGGTACCTACGTCCTGTCGGCGGGCTTCTACGATGCGTATTACACCCAGGCGCAGAAGGTCCGCACGCTGATTGCGCGCGATTTCGAGCGGGCGTTCGGCGAGTGCGACGTGCTCCTGACCCCGACCGCGCCGTCGGCGGCGTTCGCGCTGGGCGAGAAGCAGGCCGATCCGCTGGCCATGTACCTCAACGACGTGTTCACGGTGCCCGCCTCGCTGGCCGGGCTCCCCGCCATGTCGGTGCCGGGTGGTCTGGACAAGGACGGGCTGCCGCTCGGCCTCCAGATCATCGGCAAGGCGCTGGATGAGCAGGGCGTGCTGAACGCCAGCCTGGCCATCGAGCAGCGCGCGGGGTTCACCGCGCGTCCGCAGGCCTGGTGGTAAGCGACCGCGCCTTTACGGCCCGCAACATCGCCGTGTTGCGGGAGGCGCAGGGCGCCCTGAACGTTGCGTTCGGGGCGATCCTGAGCGCCTATGTCGGCGTGTCGTTGACCAATATCGACAACCACCCCTTTGACCATCCTACGCTGGCGCGCTTCTTTCTGGGCGTGGCGGGCTTCATCCTGTGCCTGTGCGTGGGCAACAGCGTGATCCTGCGCGGTGAGTTCCGCCTGGGCATCGCCTTTCTGATGCTGGGCGCGGGGGCGGCCTATATGGGGTTGATGGAGGCGCGGAACCTTGGCTTCGAGACCGCGATCCTGCGCATCCTGTCGACCTGCTGGATCGTCGCCCTGCTGGGCAGCAACGCCGTCCTGACGGCGATCAACTATCTTCATCATCGAGATCGAACATGAGCGAATATCGCATTCAGGGCGCGAGCGGAGAATGGGAGGTCGTGATCGGCCTGGAAGTCCACGCCCAGGTCACCTCCAACGCCAAGCTGTTCTCCGGCGCGGCCACCGCCTTCGGTGCGGAGCCGAACACGCAGGTCTCGCTGGTCGACGCCGCGATGCCCGGCATGCTGCCCGTGCCCAACATGGAGTGCATCCGCCAGGCGGTGCGCACCGGCATGGCGATCGATGCGCAGATCAATAAGTGGTCGCGCTTCGACCGCAAGAATTACTTCTACGCCGATCTGCCGCAGGGTTATCAGATCAGCCAGCTCTACCACCCGCTGGTGGGCGAGGGCACGATCGAGATCAGCCTGGACGAGAAGAACCCTGACGGTCCCACCAAGTCTATCGGCGTCGAGCGCATCCATGTCGAGCAGGATGCGGGCAAGCTGATGCACGATCAGCATCCGACCCGCTCCTATGTCGACCTCAACCGCTCGGGCGTGGCGCTGATGGAGATCGTCAGCCGCCCCGACATGCGTTCGCCTGCCGAAGCAGGGGCTTATCTCCGCAAGCTGCGCGCCATTCTCCGCTATGTCGGGTCGTGCGACGGCAATATGGAAGAAGGCTCGATGCGCGCCGACGTGAACGTGTCGGTGCGCAAACCAGGTGACGAGTTCGGCACGCGCACCGAGACGAAGAACGTCAACTCGGTCCGCTTCGTGATGGCCGCGATCGAATATGAGGCCAAGCGCCAGGTCGCGGTGCTGGAGGATGGCGGCAAGATCGTCCAGGAAACCCGCCTCTTCAACGTCGAGAGCGGCACCACCCGCTCGATGCGGTCGAAGGAAGATGCGCATGACTATCGCTACTTCCCCGATCCCGACCTGCTGCCGCTGGAACTGACCGACGCGTTCGTCGAGGAATGCCGCGCCAGCCTGCCCGAACTGCCCGACGCCAAGCGTCGCCGCTACGAGGCGCTGGGCCTGACCGCTTATAATGCGGGCGTGCTGACCGCCGAAGTCGAGACGGCGCGCTGGTTCGACGGCCTGCTCGACGCGCTGGAAGGCACGAGCGCCAAGCCCGCGCAGGCGGCGAACTGGGTTGCGGCGGAGCTGTTCGGCGCGCTCAACCGGTTGGGCAAGGACATCACCGAAAGCCCGGTGTCGCCCGCCCAGGCCGCCGAACTGCTGGCGCTGGTGGCGGACGGCACGCTGTCGGGCAGCCTGTCGAAGCAGGTGTTCGAGATCATGCTGGAGACGGGCGACGGTCCGTCCAAGATCGTCGAAGAGCGCGGCCTCAAGCAGACCAGCGACACTGGCGCGATCGAGGCGGTGATCGCCGAGGTTCTGGAGAAGAACCCGAACCAGCTGGGCCAGTATCGTGCGGGCAAGGAGGCGCTGTTCGGGTTCTTCGTTGGGCAGACGATGAAGGCGATGGGCGGCAAGGCCAACCCGGCGGTGGTGAATGACCTGTTGAAGAAGGCGCTGGCGGGATGATGTGATGTGCTCCCCCTCCCGCAGGCGGGAGGGGGTTGGGGGGAGGGTAGGGAGCCTCGCAGAGGGCGTCGCCCGTGGCTTTCCCTCCCCCATCCCCTCCCGCCTGCGGGAGGGGCGTGCTTCGGGCGAGCGCCATGCGCAGTTGTGAGATTCGGATGCACCGATCGGCCTGCGATAATCGTCGCACTCCGCCATAACCCGCTCCCCTCCCGCAAGCGGGAGGGGCTGGGGGAGGGCAAGGGGGTCTCACCGAGACCACCCCCTCAATTACTGCGCATCCAAATCCTGGTTCCGCACCACGCCGCCGGTCCCACCGACGCCGTCATGCTCGCCGGTATCGGTAAAGGTCACCGGCTCCTCACCGCCCTCACCACGCGCAACCGCATCGGAGCGCGCCTCGACGGCCTGCTCGATGTCACTGCGCTCATCCTCACGCGGCGGGCTGTCCGGGTTGTTCTCGGGCACCTCGCTGGGCGGGCTGTCGGGATGGTTTTCGGGGTTGGTCGCCATCATTGCTCCTCTCAAATCTGTAGCGGCTGGGCCGTGCCGGGATCGCCCGGACCCACGCCGGGGGCGGGCTGGTCGATGTCCGGGCCGGGCGGCACGATCTCGGGCGGGGGCGTGTCGGGTTGCGCCGGCTGGGTCGGCTGCGGGCTTTCGGGCGGGGGCTGGGTGGCCATTCTCGCTCTCCTTTCGGGGAATTGGAGGGCTTAAACGCATGTCGCACGCACATGTTGCCTGTTGTCCCTTGTGCAGGCCGCCCATGGTGATATAGACGCGCGCCCATCGGCGGTGTCCTCGTGCGGGCGTGGCGGAACTGGTAGACGCGCTGGATTTAGGTTCCAGTATCGTAAGATGTGGGGGTTCGAGTCCCTTCGCCCGCACCAGTCCCCGGTCAAGAACGGGGCGACAGCCACACGGAATTTCTCCAGATTGAAGGCCTTTAGATGCAGACTGTCGAGACGCTGAACGAGGGGCTGAAGCGCGCCTACACGCTCACCATCACCGCCAAGGATATCGAGGGCAAGGTCGATGCCGAGCTGAAGCGGATCGCTCCGCAGATGAAGATGCCCGGCTTCCGCCCCGGCAAGGTGCCGACCAACCTGGTCCGCAAGATGCACGGCCCGGCGCTCCTCCAGGACGCGCTGAACACCGCGCTGCAGGAAGGCGTGCAGTCGCTGATCGCCGAGAAGAACCTGCGCCCCGCGATGCAGCCGCAGGTCGAACTGGTCGGTGAGTATGAGCAGGGCAAGGATGCCACGCTGAACGTCACGCTCGAAGTTCTGCCGCAGGTCCCGACCCCGGCGATCGACGCACTGAAGCTCGAGCGTCTGACCGTGCCGGTCGCCGATGAGGCGGTGGACGAGCAGCTCCAGAAGTTCGCCGACCAGCAGAAGCGCTGGGACGATGCGGGCGACAAGGCCGCCGAGCAGGGCGACCAGGTCACCGTCGACTTCGTCGGCAAGACCGCCGACGGCGTCGCCTTCGAGGGTGGCTCGGGCGAGGACATGGCGGTCGAGATCGGCGGCGGTCGCCTGATCCCCGGTTTCGAGGACCAGCTGGTCGGCGTGAAGGCCGGTGAAGAGAAGCAGATCTCGGTCACCTTCCCCGAGGACTATCCCGCCAAGAACCTGGCCGGTCAGCCCGCGACCTTCGACCTGACGATCAAGTCGGTGAAGACCGCCGGCGAAGCCAAGGTCGACGACGAGATGGCCAAGAATCTGGGCCTGGAAAGCCTGGAGCAGCTGCGCGGCCTGCTGAAGGGGCAGATCGAGCAGGAGCATAACGGCCTGACCCGCACCTACATGAAGCGCAAGCTGCTCGACCAGCTGGCCGACGGTCATGACTTCGAAGTGCCGCCGTCGATGGTCGAGGCCGAGTTCTCGCAGATCTGGGCGCAGCTCGAGCATGAAGCGACCCATGAGGAGGACCCCGAGGCCGCCAAGGCCGAGATGGAGAAGGAGCGCGACGATTATCGCAAGATCGCCGAGCGCCGCGTCCGTCTGGGCCTGCTGCTGTCGGAAATCGGTCAGGCGAACGGCGTCGACGTGACCGCGCAGGAAATGAACCGCCTGATCGCGCAGGCCGCGCAGCAGTACGGCCCGGAAGATCGCCAGCGTTTCATCCAGTATATCCAGCAGGAGCCGATGGCCGCCGCCCAGCTGCGCGCCCCGCTCTATGAGGACAAGGTCGTCGACTTCCTGTTCGACAAGGCCGAGATCACCGACCGCGAAACCACCCGTGAGGAGCTGGAAGCCGCGATCGAGAGCGAGGACGGCTTCGCGACCGGCACGCACGTCCACAATCACGATCACGACCATGATCATGACCACGGCAAGAAGTCGAAGGCGAAGGCCAACAAGGCCGACGTGACCGAGGACGCCGCCGACGAAGGCACCGAGGACGCGCCGAAGAAGGCGACCCGCGCCAAGAAGGCCGCTCCGGCCGAGGTCGAGGGCGATGCCGCCGAGGCGACCGAGGAAGCCGCGCCGAAAAAGCCGCGCGCCAAGAAGGCCGCCGCTCCGGCGGAAGGCGAGGCCGAGGCTGCCGAGGCGCCCGCCAAGAAGCCGCGCGCCAAGAAGGCCGCGCCGACCGAATAAGGGCGGCGTCGGACTTCGGTTCGTGACGAAACAAGGGAAGGGCGGTCGCGCGAGCGGTCGCCCTTCCTGTATCTGGAAGCGCCTTCATTCCTCCCCTGTAAGGGGAGGTGGCAGGCCGCAGGCCTGACGGAGGGGTGTTACCCGCGGTGAGGTCGAATCGCCTTTGCGACCGGGGACACCCCTCCACCAGCTTCGCTGGTCCCCCTCCCCTTGCAGGGGAGGATTGGTATACGAGCATCGCGCCATGTCAGGTGGCGCAGAGGGACGCAGGGCGGGATCGCCCGCCTTTGGACGAGGACAGGTTGTGAACGAACCCCGGATCGCGGTGCTGCTGCCCTGCTACAACGAGGAAGCGGCGATCGCGCAGACCATTGCGGGGTTCCGCGAGGCGCTCCCCGCCGCGACCATCTATGTCTATGACAATAACAGCCGCGACCGCACGGTGGAGGTCGCGCGTGCGGCCGGTGCCGTCGTCCGGTCGGAGCGTATCCAGGGCAAGGGCGCGGTGGTGCGGCGGATGTTCGCCGATATCGATGCCGACATCTATGTCATGGCCGATGGCGACGCGACCTATGACGCCGCGTCGGCGCCCGATCTGGTCGCGCGCATGGTCGAGGAACAGCTCGACATGGTCGTCGGCCAGCGGGTGAGCGAGGCGGAGTTGGCCTATCGGCGTGGCCACCGGTTCGGCAATGCGATGCTGACCGGCATGCTCGCCAAGCTGTTCGGGCGCAGCTTCACCGACATCCTGTCCGGCTATCGCGTGTTTTCACGCCGGTTCGTCAAGAGCTTCCCGGTCCTCTCGGTCGGGTTCGAGATCGAGACCGAGATCAGCGTCCATGCGCTGGAGCTGAAAATGCCCTGCGCCGAGATCGCGACCCCCTATTATGCGCGCCCCGAGGGGTCGGCGTCGAAGCTGAGCACCTATTCGGATGGCTGGCGTATTTTGCGGACCATCATCAAGCTGTACCGGATCGAGCGGCCGATGTGGTTCTTCGGCGCGGTTGCCGGGCTGCTGGCGGCGCTGTCGGTGCTGCTCGCCATTCCGATCATCCTGACCTATCTGCACACGCATCAGGTGCCACGCTTCCCGACCGCGATCCTGTCGATGGGGCTGATGCTGCTGGCCGCGCTCAACCTGTTCACCGGGCTGATCCTGGATACGGTGGTGCGCGGACGACAGGAGGTCCGGCGGCTCGCCTATCTGTCGCACCCCGCGCCGGGCGGCACGCGATAAGCCCGGTCGCGACAGGCCAGCGCGAACAGCGCGAAGCCGGTCGCGATCGTCCAGACCAATGTCCGCTCCATGAACCAGGCGTGGATCATGGTATGCTGCCAGAAACCGGTCAGCATCAGCAGGATCGCCGCGTTGGAGGCGAGGAGCGCCAGGGTGCGCTGACGCACGACCGGGTCGGCGGATCGCAGCAGGTGGCGTGCACCCCATAGGCCGGCAAGCAGCGCGATGGCGACGATCGCCCCGGCCATGACGTGCATGCCCGGCGCCAGGCCGTTGATCCCCTTGGCCAGCTTCTTGGCCATCAGCGCGAGGCCCAGGTCGCGTGTCTCGCCGCGCGTCGCGTCCATACCCATCCGCATCTTCAACTGAAGCGCATCCTCGCGCATCGATGCGAGGCCGAAGACCTTGAGCACCAGCGCGATCTTCAGCAGCATGACGGTGGCGATCGACGCGCAGAAGCCGATCAGCGGCGCGAGGGGAAAGACCGGCCCGCGCGCCTCGGCACGGCTGCTCCAGGCGAAGGGCAGTCCGCCGATCACCGCCGCTAGCCCGAGCGGGATGCCGCCGGTCAGGAACTCGAAGCAGATGGTCAGCGCGCCGAACAGCGCGGCCGAGATCAGCGCCGCGCGCCGACCGATCCCCCACGTGGTGCCGACCACCGCCAGGAACAACAGATAGCCGATCAGCACGATGTCCGCCGGCCCGTGCCCCAGCGACTGGCCATAGGTCTCCAGCCCGAACCAGCGCGAGACGGCGAGGAAGACGATCAGCCAGAACAGCCCCTGCACCGGCCTGCGTCCCCGCCCGAGCGCGATCAGGCCGGTGACGATCCCGGCGAGCACGAGCAGCGTCAGGACCGTGTGATACAGGTTGCGGATCGCCGCCACCGACAGGACGGGCAGCAGATACCGCGCCAGCATCGCATGGCCATGGACATAACGGTGGTAGAAGACGGTGCCGACCGGTGGTTCGCCATTGATGAAGCCATGCACCGTCTGGCACTCGCCGCGTGGGGGCACCGGCACTTGCACCAGCGGACTGACGGTCAGTTGGGCCGGGCTCGCGCGCTGGTCGACTGCGAGGCGCAGGATCAGGCAGTCATTATATTGATGCCGGCCGATATCCGTGTTGCCGTCGAGATAATCCTGATCCTGCAACGCCCCGCTGGCAAAGGCCTGCGCGATATGCGCACGGGCGGTGGCCACGTCGCGGCCCAGACTCGCGCGATTGGCGAGGCAGAACAGGCCGAAGAACAGCGCCCCGATCACCATGCCGACCAGCCCCGCGCGGATGGCATCGGGCAGCAGCCCGCGCCAGAAAGCCGGGTTCCTCAGGCGTTTGGCGCGCGCCGGGGCGTCAGCTTGGGATGCCGTCATGATCCTTCTTCCGCCGCCCCTCATGATACACGACCGATCCTGGCCCTAGACCGGGACGCATGGAAAGAGGGTAAACACCGACGCCCCGCACCAATGGGACAGCCGGCGGGGCTTGAACTTGCGGGCCGCCCACGCGACATAGGGGCTCTTCTGGGCATAAGAGAGATTTCCATGCACAATCCGTTCGAGACCGGCGATTTCGCGAGCCCGCTGGCCCATGCTGGCGTCGGGCTGCGGCAGACGCAGGCCGGGCTGGTTCCGATCGTCATCGAACAGTCGAACCGCGGCGAACGGTCGTTCGATATCTTCAGCCGCCTCCTGCGCGAGCGCATCATCTTCGTCACCGGCGGTGTCGAGGACGGCATGGCCTCGCTGATCTGCGCGCAGCTGCTGTTCCTTGAGTCGGAAAATCCGAAGAAGGACATCTATATGTACATCAACTCGCCGGGCGGTGTCGTCACGGCGGGCATGGCGATCCATGACACGATGCAGTATATTCGTCCGCGCGTCGGCACGCTGTGCATCGGTCAGGCCGCCTCGATGGGCAGCTTCCTGCTGTCGGCCGGTGAGCCGGGCATGCGCGTGGCGACCACGAACAGCCGCATCATGATCCACCAGCCCTCGGGCGGGGCGCAGGGCATGGCCGCGGACATCGAGATTCAGGCGCGCGAGATCCTGCGCATGCGGCACTTCCTGAACACGCTGTACGCCAAGTACACCGGCAAGCCGCTCGAGGAGATCGAGCGGGCGATGGACCGTGACAAGTTCATGAGCGCCGAGGAGGCCAAGGAGTTCGGCCTGATCGACCAGGTGTTCGACAAGCGTCCGACCCCGGCCGACGACGCGTCGACCGCAGCGTAAGACGGGTCGTTCAGCGTGAACGGTTTATTTCGATTGTGACTTTATCGGGGTGCGGTACGATGCGCACCCCGGCAACGGTAGCGCACCGTTTGATGGGTGCGAGAGGTGATTGATGGACAAGGTGAGCGGTGGCAACTCGAAAAGCACCCTCTATTGCTCGTTCTGCGGCAAGTCGCAGCACGAGGTGCGCAAGCTGATCGCGGGGCCGACCGTCTTCATTTGCGACGAGTGCGTGGAGCTGTGCAACGACATCATCCGTGAGGAGACCAAGTCCGCGCTGGTTTCCAAGAAGGATGGTGGCGTGCCGACGCCGCAGGAAATCTGCAACGTGCTCGACGATTATGTCATCGGGCAGAAGCAGGCCAAGCGTGTCCTGTCGGTCGCGGTGCACAACCACTATAAGCGCTTGAACCACGGTGCGAAGGGCGCCGACGTCGAACTCGCCAAGTCGAACATCCTGCTCGTCGGCCCGACCGGCTGCGGCAAGACGCTGCTCGCGCAGACGCTGGCGCGCATCCTCGACGTGCCGTTCACCATGGCGGACGCGACGACGCTGACCGAGGCCGGTTATGTCGGTGAGGATGTCGAGAACATCATCCTGAAGCTGCTCCAGGCGTCGGACTACAATGTCGAGCGGGCGCAGCGCGGCATCGTCTATATCGACGAGATCGACAAGATCAGCCGCAAGGCCGAGAATCCCTCGATCACCCGCGACGTGTCGGGCGAAGGCGTTCAGCAGGCGCTCCTGAAGTTGATGGAAGGCACGACCGCGAGCGTTCCGCCCCAGGGCGGCCGCAAGCATCCCCAGCAGGAGTTCCTGCAGGTCGACACGACGAACATCTTGTTCATCTGCGGCGGCGCGTTCGCGGGGCTCGAGAAGATCATCGGCGACCGTCTGCAGGGCAAGTCGATCGGCTTCGGCGCTTATGTCGCGGCTCCCGAGGAGAAGCGGACGGGCGAATATCTGCGCCAGACCGAGCCGGAGGATCTCCTCAAGTTCGGCCTGATCCCCGAATTCGTCGGCCGTCTGCCGGTCATAGCGACGCTGGAAGACCTCGACATCTCGGCACTGGTCAAGATCCTGTCCGAGCCGAAGAACGCGCTGGTCAAACAGTATCAGAAGCTGTTCGAGATGGAGAATGTCGAACTCGACTTCACCGACGACGCGCTGACCACGGTCGCCAAGAAGGCGATCGAGCGCAAGACCGGTGCGCGTGGGCTTCGCTCGATCCTGGAGGGCATCCTGCTCGACACCATGTTCGACCTGCCCGGCATGGACGGCGTCGACGAGGTGATGGTCGACAAGGACGTGGTCGAGGGCCGCAAGGAACCGATCCGCGTCTATGCCGAAAAGTCCAAGCAGAAGGACGGCGCGGCGGCCTGATCGGCACCGTGACGGTTCGGAATTGATGACGGGCGCTTCCCTCGGGGAGCGCCCGTTTTTCATGGCCCGTTTCCCATGGGATGTGTGCGATGGTGACGATCCGTGAGGCGCAAGCCGGCGACCGGGCGGCGGTGGCGACGATGCTGGGCCGCGCCTTCGCCGATGATCCGGCCATGTCCTATATCTTCCCCGACGCGACGCGACGGGTGAAGCGGCTGCCCAGTCTATTCGCGCTGCTCTTCGACAGCGACGCGGTGGGGATGCGGCTGGTCAGCGAGGACGCGGATGCCGGCACCTTCTGGCGGCCACCGGGGCAGGCGCATGTGCCCATGACCGCGATGCTGGCCCAGGCGATCCCGCTGCTGACCACGCTGGGCACCGCGCTGCCCCGTGCGCTGCGCCTGTCGCACGCGATCGAGGCGCATTTCCCGGCCGAGCCCTTCTGGTATCTCCATATCGCCGGGGTCGATCCGGCGCGGCAAGGGCAGGGGCTGGGCGGCGCCTCGATCCGGGCTGGGCTGGCGCGGTGCGACGCCTCGGGCGTGCCCGCCTATTTGGAGACGGCGACCGAGAGCAATGTCGGGCTCTATGCGCGGCTGGGGTTCGAGCTGACCGGGGAATGGTCGGTGCCGAAAGGCGGTCCCCGCTTCTGGTCGATGATGCGGCCGGTGGGCGGCTGATCCTCCCCGGCACGGGGAGGGGGACCATCGCGAAGCGATGGGGGAGGGGGCGTGCCCCTGGCGATGACCTTTGGGGAAGCCCCCCTCCGTCAGCGCTGACGCGCTGCCACCTCCCCGGGCCGGGGAGGATATTGGTTTGCCGCCACGCGTTGCCACTCCGAACAGGAGAGCCGCCGATGAAGCCCCATATGATCTGCCACATGATTTGCAGCCTGGACGGGCGTATCCTGCAAAGTCGGTGGCGGCCGGAAAGCTACAAACCGGGCGATCTGTTCGAGGATTTGCATGACCGGATCGGCGGCGATGCCTGGATCGTCGGGCGCGTCACGGGGCAGGAGTTCGCCAAGGGCGATCGTTACCCCGACACCGATCAGCGTTTCCCCCGCGAAAACTGGTTCGCGCGCCGAGAGGCCGAGGCGTTCGGCGTCGTGCTCGACGAACAGGGCAAGATCGTATGGGGGCGTGGCGATATCGGCGGCGATCCGATCGTCGTCGTCCTGACCGAAGCGGTGTCGGACACGCATCTCGCCGGACTACGGAGCGACGGGGTGTCCTATATCTTTGCGGGCGCCGAGACGATCGATCTGAAAGCGGTCCCCGATATCCTCAACCGCGAACTGGGTGTGGAGACCTTGCTGGTCGAGGGGGGCGGTACCGCCAATGGCGAATTCCTCCGCGCCGGATTGATCGATGAGATCAGCATCGCGCTCTGCCCGGCGGTCGATGGCGCGGCGGGGGCACCGAGCGTGTTCCATTCGGCAGATATGGACGCGGATACGCCTGCGCCGCTGACCGGATTGACCTTGACCCATCATGAAATGCTGCCGGGTGGTGAGGTCTGGTTGCGGTACAAAGTAGAGAATGGGGCTAGGGTTCAAACTCAATCAGCCTCTTGAGGGGTGATGGTTTTCCTGATTCACTGGTGTGTGGATCAGGAGGAGTGAGGCATGGCGCTGTTCTGG
>NZ_JACIDH010000030.1 GCF_014196255.1 Sphingomonas pseudosanguinis | reverse complement strand
GGTGTCGGGGGGGGGGGGGGGGGCGGGGGGGGCGTCGCCTCCCCCCCCCGGCGCGGCCCCCCCCCCCCCCCCCCCCGGCGGGGGGGGGGGGGGGGGGGGGGCCCCCCGCTTCCCGAAGCGCCAGGCCGGTGGCGAGGCCCCACCCCAACCCCTCCCCTGAAGGGGAGGGGCGCGTCCAAGTCGATACGCACCGATGACGTTCCAGAGAGGATAACGGACTGAGCGGCCTGGCCCTGTTCCTGATCGCGGTGGGCTATGCCGGGCTGTTGACCGGCGTGGCCTTTCTCAGCGAGCGGGCGCGGCTGCGCGGTGCGCGGCGGCGGATCGTCTATACGCTGGGCCTTGCGGTCTATTGCACCAGCTGGACCTTTCACGGTGCGGTGGGCAGCGCGGTGGCGACCGGCTGGGCCTATCTGCCCATCTATCTCGGGCCGATCCTCGTCTTCCTGCTGATGCCGGGCTTCCTCGCGCGGCTGGTCAAGGCGGCGCAGGAGGAGGGGGCGACGTCGATCGCCGACTTCATCGGCGCGCGGTTCGGCAAGAGCCGGGGCGTGGCGGCGCTCGTCACGATCCTGGCCCTGTTCGGCACCGTGCCCTATCTGGCGCTGCAATTGCGCTCGGTCGGCACGACCTATGCCGACCTGACCGGCAGCGCGAATAGCGGCGGGCCGATCGTCGTCACCGCGATCGTGCTGGCGGGCTTTGCGATGCTGTTCGGCAATCGCCGGTTGGAGCGGGCCGGGGGCAATGACGGCGTGCTGGTCGCGGTATCGATCGAGTCCGTGGTCAAGTTCGCGGCCTTTGTCGCGATCGGTCTGTTCTCGCTGTTGCTGATCGCACAGGCCGCACCCGCCGACCGGAGCATCGCGGTGGCCGCGCTGGCCGGGCGGTTCGCGCCTGATGCGCTTGATGCCAATTTCGTCGTCATCACCCTGCTCGCGGCGGCGGCGATCGTCTGCCTGCCGCGCCAGTTCTTCGTGGCGGTGGTCGCGGCGACCTCGCCCGGCGATCCGGTGGCGGCGCGCTGGCCGTTGATCACCTATCTGGCGGTCATCGCGCTGCTGGTGGTGCCGATCGCCTTGGCGGGTTGTCTAGGCACGGCGTCGGTCGCCGATCCCGACCTGCTGGTGATCGACATGCCGCTGGCGCGCGGCGAATCCTGGCTGGCGCTGCTGGTTTTCCTAGGTGGCTTTTCCGCCGCGACCGGCATGGTGCTAGTCGAGACGATCGCGCTGGCAACCATGGTGTCGAACGATCTGGTCGGCCCGATCCTGCTCCGCTCGCCCAGTCTCGCCAAGGCACGCGACATCGGCGGCGCGCTGCTTTGGGTGCGTCGTGCGGTCATGCTGCTGCTGATGGCGGTGGCGTTGGCCTATGCGCTGGTCATCCCGCCCGGACAGCGACTGGCCGCCATCGGCCTGGTCGCCTTCGCCGCAATGGCGCAGTTCGCGCCCGCGCTGATCCTGGCGGTGCGCGCGCGTGGGCATGATCCGGTATCGGCCAAGGCGGGGCTGACCGCCGGGCTGATGATGTGGGCGATCACGTTGTTCGTGCCGACGATCATCGGCCGCCCGATCCTGCCGCATCCGGGGTTCGCCGGGCTCGACCTGGTGTCGGAGGGTGCGGTGGCCAGCCTGCTGGTCAATCTGCTCGTCCATGGCGCGGTACTGGCGCGCCGCATCCGCGCGCCGCGCCTCGTCTTTCACCGTGACGACCGGATCGCCACCATCCGTGACCGCGCCGAGCTGATCCGGCTGGCCGGCCGGTTCGTCGGCATGGAGCGCGCCACGGCGGTGCTGGGCGAGGGTGAGCGCATCGACCAGCAGACCGCCCGCCGCGCCGAGCGGCTGATCGCCGAGGTGGTGGGCGCGCCCTCCGCCCGCGTCCTCGTCGCCTCGGCATTGTCGGGGGCGGCGATGTCGGTCGATGACGTGACCCGGATGCTCGACGAGAGCGGGCAGAGCCTGCAATTTTCCAAGGGGCTGCTGGCCGCGACGCTGGAGAATATCGATTCGGGCGTCAGCGTGGTCGATGCCGACCTGAACCTGATCGCGTGGAATGGCCGCTATCTGGAGCTGTTCGACTTTCCGCCGGGGCTGATCCGGGTCGGCGCGCCGATCGCCGATGCGATCGCCTTCAATGCGCTGGCCGGCGAATGCGGACCGGGCGAGGTGCGCGACCATGTCGAGCGGCGGCTGGCGCATATGCGACGCGGCACGCCGCACAGCTTCGTTCGCGTCCGACCCGACGGCCGCGTGCTCAAGACGGTAGGCGGCCCGATGCCCGGCGGCGGCTATGTCATGAGCTTCACTGACACCACCGCCGAGGCCAGGGCGCTGGCGGCGGCGGAGGCGGCGCGCGACGCGCTGGAGAGCCGGGTCCGCGAACGCACCGCCGCGCTGTCGCAGGCCAATGCCGCGCTTGCCGCCGCGACGCGTGACAAGACGCGTTTCCTGGCGGCGGCTAGCCATGACCTGCTCCAGCCGCTGCACGCGGCGCGGCTGTTCGCCGCCGCACTGGCCCGCGAGCGCGAGGACCCGCTGGTCGAGCGGATCGACCGCTCGATCGTCGCGGCCGAGCAGTTGCTGCGCGCGCTGCTCGACATCTCCAAGCTGGATGCGGGGGGGATCGTGCCCAAGCCGGCCGTCTTCGGCCTGCGTGCGCTGCTCGACGATCTGGTCGCGGGCTTCGCCGGGCAGGCGGCGGCCAAGGGGCTGCGGCTGCGGGTCATGGGCGGCGACGTGACGGTTCGGACCGACCGGGTGCTGCTGCGCCAGATCGTCCAGAATCTGATCGGCAATGCGGTGCGCTACACCATGGCGGGAGGGATCGTCGTCGCCGTGCGGCGGCGCGGGGGCGACGTCCGGATCGAGGTGATGGATACCGGGCCGGGTATCCCGGAGGACCGGCGCGGCGTCATCTTTCGCGAGTTCGAGCGGCTCGACACGGGTGAGGACGCCGGGGTCGGGCTGGGGCTGGCGATCGTCGAGCGGACGGTGCGGCTGCTCGGCCTCTCGCAGGACCTCGACAGCGTCGTCGGGCGGGGGAGTCGTTTCACCCTCATGCTGCCGGTGGCGGAGGGCGGCGTGACGGATGTCGCTCCAAAGCCATCCGATACGATCGGACATGCACGAGTGCGGCCGGTGAGGAGCATGACGCTGCTAGTCGTCGACGACGATCCGGCAGTCCGTGCGGGGATGGAGGCCTTGCTGGGCCGATCGGGCCATAGGGTGCTAACCGTATCCGACCGCACGGGCGCGCTGGGCCTTGTCGACGAGATCGACGCAGCGCTGGTCGATTATGATCTGGGGGACGATGACGGCTTGGCCCTGATCGCCGAACTGCGCCGCGACCGGCCTTCGCTGCCCGTCATCCTGATCACCGCCGATGGCAGCCCGTCGCTGGCCGAACAGGCGAAGGCATCCGGGATCGCCGTGTTGCTGAAGCCAGTCGATCCGGATTTACTGGCGGAATGGCTGTCAGGCCTAGGGCCGATCGATATTGACGCTGACACGCCCTCTCCCCTGGATAGGGGAGAGGGCTAGCGCAGCTTGGGTGAGGGGTTGAGCGAGCCTGACGGCTCGCGCGCTCGGCTAGCGAGCGCCGCACCCCTCACCCAGCTCCGACTAGGCCTTTGCTTTGGCAAAGACCAAGTCTGCGCAACCCTCTCCCCTCTGAGAGGGGCGAAGGACAAGAAGGGCCTATCTGAATGCCGCTTCGGCCTGATTCACGACGGTTGCGCATCGGCTCAATCAAGCCCCTCCCCTTCAGGGGAGGGGAGACTGCACCCCAAACCACCCCGCGCTAAACCCCGTGTCCCGCCGTCTCCAGCCCCAGCGTCCGTGCGGCCAGGGCCGCTTGGGTACGGTTGCCGACGTTCAGCTTGCGCAGGACCGCGGTCATATGGGTCTTCACCGTCGCCTCGCTGATGCCGAGGTCGAAGGCGATCTGTTTGTTGAGCCGCCCGTCCAGCACGCCGATCAGCACGCGCAACTGGGTCGGGGTCAGCGCGGCGACCCGCTCGGCCATGTCGTGATCGGCGTCGCCTGTGTCGATTGCCATCCGCTCACCGGCCAGCGCCGCGCCGATCGCGGCTTCGATCGTCTGCAGGCTTTCGTCCTTGCCGAGGAAACCGACCGCGCCGAACCGCGCCACCTGTGGCCGGGCGGCGGCGAGGTCGGCGCTGGAGATCACCAGGATCGGCACCGCCGGCACCTCGGCATGCAGCAGCGCGACCGCCGAATAGCCGACCGCGCCCGGCATGTTGAGGTCGAGCAGGATCAATACCAGCGCCTCGCCCGCCTCACGCACCACCATGGTGGCGCGGTCGAGCGTCCCGGCCTCGACCACCTGCGCGTCCGGGGCGATCCGGGCGACCGCCAGGCCCAGCGCCTGGCGGAATAGCGGATGGTCGTCGGCGATCAGGATCTTTCGCGTCAGTGCACCCGCTCCGCGACCAATGTCTCGACCACCGACGGATCGGCCAGCGTCGAGGTGTCGCCCAGATTGGCGGTGTCGTTCTCGGCGATCTTGCGCAGGATGCGGCGCATGATCTTGCCCGAGCGGGTCTTCGGCAGGCCCGGCGCGAATTGCAGCGCGTCGGGACTGGCGATCGGCCCGATCTCGCGCCGCACCCATTGGCGCAGTTCGTCGCGCAGCGCGTCGCCGGGTTCCTCGCCGCTGTTGAGCGTGACGAAGGCATAGATGCCCTGGCCCTTCACGTCGTGCGGCATGCCGACGACCGCCGCCTCGGCGACCTTGGTGTGGGCGACCAACGCGGACTCGACCTCGGCCGTGCCCATGCGGTGGCCCGACACGTTGATGACGTCGTCGACCCGGCCGGTGATCCAGTAATAGCCGTCCGCGTCGCGGCGGCATCCGTCGCCGGTGAAATATTTGCCCGGATAGGTGGTGAAATAGGTCTGGAAGAAGCGATCATGATCGCCCCAGACGGTGCGCATCTGCCCCGGCCAGCTATCGGCGATGACCAGATTGCCCTCGACCGCGCCGTCCAGCACCTTCCCCTCGGCATCGACGATCTGGGGCAGCACGCCGGGCAGCGGCTTGGTCGCCGAACCGGGCTTCAGGTCGGTCGCATAGGGCAGGGGGGCGATCAGGATGCCGCCGGTCTCGGTCTGCCACCAGGTGTCGACGATCGGGCAGCGTCCGTCCCCGGCGACGCGCCAATACCATTCCCAGGCTTCGGGGTTGATCGGCTCGCCGACCGTGCCGAGCAGGCGCAGGCTCTGGCGCGAATGGCGCGTGACCCAGTCGTCGCCCTCGCGCATCAGCGCGCGGATTGCGGTAGGAGCGGTGTAGAGGATGTTGACGCCCAGCCGATCGACCGTCTCCCACAGCCGGCCATGGTCGGGATAGCTGGGCACGCCGTCGAACATCACCGTCGTCGCGCCATTGGCGAGCGGACCATAGACGACATAACTATGCCCGGTGACCCAGCCGATGTCGGCGGTGCACCAGAACACCTCCCCGTCGCGATAGTCGAACACGTCGCGGAAGGTCTGCGTCACCCAGAGCAGATAGCCGGCGGTGGTATGCAGCACGCCCTTGGGCTTGCCGGTCGACCCGCTGGTATAGAGGATGAACAGCGGGTCCTCGGCCGCCATCGGCTCGGGCGCGCAATCGGGCGAGGCGGCGGCGAGCGCATCGTCCAGCCAGACGTCGCGGCCGTCCACCATCGGGATGTCCTTGTGCGTGCGGCGCAGCACCAGCACGCGCTCGACGCCGGGGCATTTCTCCAGCGCGGCGTCGACATTGGCCTTGAGCGGGATGCGCTTGCCGCCCCGACAGCCTTCGTCGGCGGTGATGACCAGCTTGGAGTCGCAATCCTGGATGCGGTTGGCGAGGCTGTCGGGCGAAAAGCCGCCGAACACGATCGAATGGATCGCGCCGATCCGGGTACAGGCGAGCATCGCGGCGGCCGCCTCGGCGACCATCGGCAGATAGAGGGTCACGCGGTCGCCCTTGGCGACGCCATTGTCCTTCAGGACATTGGCGAAGCGACAGGTCAGCGCGTGGAGTTCGCGATAGGTCAGCGTCTTGGTCTCGCCCGGCTCGTCGCCTTCCCAGACGATCGCCGGCTGGTCGCCGCGTGTCGCCAGATGCCGGTCGAGGCAATTGGCCGATACGTTGAGTTCGCCGCCGTCGAACCAGCGGATGCGGAAGTCGGCTTCGTCGAACGACACGTCCTTGACGCGCTCGAACGGGGTCATCCAGTCAAGGCGCTTGGCCTGTTCGCGCCAATAGCCCTCCGGATCGGCGGCGGCCGCCTGATAGCGGCGGTCATACTCCTGGCGGTCGATGCTGCCGGCCGGGGCGGTCGGGGCGGGGCGGACGTCGGGCATGATTCTCTCCTTGCCGTTGAACCTTTCGCAACGTGGGGGCGTGGGTCAAGTTGCTCGGGGGTCCGGACGCCTACGACTTTGGTCGCATTTACGGCCGGCCGGCACTGCCCCACGCTGTGTGGAACGAGCCGAGACCCGACAATCAGGGCCGGCCGCATCGCCTGAGGAGGGGATCGCATGCAGAGAGGTGCATTGCGGGCGCGTCGCGTCATGTGGTGGACGGGGGTCGGGCTGATGGCCGGCCTGCCGGTGCCCGCCATGGCCCAGACCGCGCGCGAGGCCGAGCTGGAGGCTCGGCTGAAGCTGTTGGAACAGGCGGTGCAGGACCTGCGCGCCGAATTGCGCAATCGCCCACCGCCCGCATCGACCGGCCCGGTGGCGATCACGCAGACCGCGCCCGGCGTCACCGAACCGGGCACCTCCACCGCCGCGCCCACCGTCGTCGCGCGAACGGGGCCGCCGCCAGCGGGCCGCCGCTCCGAAAGCAGCGTCGGGGCGCTGGCCGCCGCACCGACCGACGGGTTTCGCGTCGGCAACACCACGGTCAAGATCGGCGGCTTCGTCCGTTTGAACGTCATCGGCAGCCGCTATAATGACGGCGAGGCCGCGGTCGGGGGCTTAGGCAAGGAATTCTTCCTGCCGCAGCAGATCCCGGTCGGTGGCGGCTTCTCCAGCCAGGACCTGCTCTTCTCGGCGCGGCAGACGCGCCTGTCGGTCAGCACCGCGACGCCGGTGAACGGGATCGAGGCCAAGACGCTGATCGAGTTCGACTTCGCGCTGGCGACCGCCCCCGTCGGTGCGCAGCGGGCGACCAATCCCTATGTCCCGACCTTCCGGCGCGGCTTCATCGAATATGGCGGGCTGCTGGTCGGGCAGGAATGGTCGACCTTCCAGAATATCGGCGTGTTGCCCGAGACGACCGATTTCGTCGGCCCGCTCGACGGCACCGTGTTCAACCGCCAGGCGCTGATCCGCTATTCCACTCCGCTGTCGAAGCAGGTGACGCTCCAGGTCGCGCTGGAGAACCCGGAGACGCAGACCGCGCTGCCCACCAATCCCGCGCTGGTCGATACCGATGACGACAATGTTCCCGATGTCGTCGCCCGCCTGAACTGGAAGCCCGGCTTCGGCGACTTCGCGCTGGCCGGCATCGCGCGGCAATTGCGCACCGAGACGCTGGGCATCGGCGATACCGCGTTCGGCTGGGGCCTGTCGGGATCGGGCAAGGTGCCGCTCGGCAAGCTGAGTGACCTGCGCTTCATGGTCACCTACGGCGACGGCATCGGCCGCTATCTGGGCCTCGGCTATGTGCCCGACGCGATCTATGGCGGGGCGGTCGGCAACCGGCTGCGCACCATCGGCAATTTCGCCGCCTTCGCCGCGGTGAAGCTGGGCTGGACGCCGACGATCCGCTCGACCTTCATGGGCAGCTATCAGGACACGCGCTACCCGGACGGCTTCGTGCTGACGGGCCTGGCCAATGCCAAGGCGTATAGCGGGGCGGCCAACCTGTTCTGGTCGCCGGGCAAGGGTTTCGACATCGGCGTCGAATATCGACACGCGATCCGCGAGCTGACCTCGGGTGACCGGGGTGCGCTGGATCGCATTGAATTCGCCTTCAAATATGGTTTCTAAGCGGAGGAGCGATCGCATGGCGACGACCTATGACAGCGGCGGGGCGCATGGCTCCGCCGTAAAGCAGAATGACAAGCTGGTGATTGGCGCCTCGTCGCTGGGCACCGTGTTCGAGTGGTACGACTTCTATCTCTACGGCCTGCTGGCGACCTATATCTCGCGGCACTTTTTCTCGGGCGTGAACGAGACGACGGGCTTCATCCTGGCGCTCGGTGCGTTCGCTGCCGGTTTCGCGGTGCGGCCGTTCGGGGCGATCGTGTTCGGTCGGATCGGCGACATGGTCGGGCGCAAGAACACCTTCCTCGTCACCATGGGCATCATGGGCCTGTCGACCTTCGCGGTCGGCCTGCTGCCCTCCTATGGCACGATCGGGGTGGCCGCGCCGATCATCCTCGTCCTGCTGCGCATCCTTCAGGGCCTCGCGCTGGGCGGCGAATATGGCGGGGCGGCGACCTATGTCGCCGAACACGCGCCCGCCGGCCGCCGTGGCCTCTATACCAGCTTCATCCAGACGACCGCGACGATGGGCCTGTTCGCCGCGCTGCTGGTCGTCATCGGCTTCCGCACCGCGCTGGGCGAGGAGTTCTTCGGCGATCTGGGCTGGCGCCTGCCCTTCCTCGTCTCGATCATCCTGCTCGGCGTATCGATGTGGATTCGCCTGCAACTGTCGGAAAGCCCGGTCTTCCAGAAGATGAAGGATGAGGGCACCGTCTCCAAGGCGCCGCTGACCGAAGCGTTCGGTCGCTGGTCGAACCTGAAGATCGTCCTGATCGCGCTGTTCGGCGCGGCGATGGGACAGGGTGTCGTCTGGTATACCGGGCAATTCTATGCGCTGTTCTTCCTCGAGAAGATGCTGAAGGTCGATGGCGCGACGACCAACGTCCTGATGGCGGTCGCGCTGTTGTTCGGCACGCCCTTCTTCGTCTTCTTCGGTTGGCTGTCGGACCGGATCGGGCGCAAGCCGATCATCATGGCGGGCTGCGCGCTGGCGTGCCTGACCTATTTCCCGCTGTTCGGGGCGCTGACCAATGCCGCCAATCCCACGCTGGCCCGCGCGCAGGCGGCATCGCCGGTCACGGTCGTCAGCCATGACGGCGACTGCTCGTTCCAGTTCGACCCCGTGGGCAAGAACAAGTTCGACGCGCGGTCGTGCGACATCGCCAAGTCCTTCCTGGCGAAGAACGGCATCAACTACGACAATGTCGAGGCACCGGCGGGGACCATCGCCACGGTGCGGATCGGCGGGCAGAGCTTCACCGCGCCCGATCCCTCGAAGGTGACCGGGGCCGATCGTGCCGCCGCCATCACCGCCTATCAGGACCAGCTGAAGACCGCGATCACGGCGGCGGGCTATCCGACCAAGGCGGAGGGGATGAACAAGGCCAAGGTGGTCCTGATCCTGTGGTTCATGGTGATGCTGGTGACCATGGTCTATGGCCCGATCGCGGCGCTGCTGGTCGAACTCTTCCCCAGCCGTATCCGCTACACCTCGATGTCGCTGCCCTATCATATCGGCAATGGCTGGTTCGGCGGGTTCCTGCCCACCACCGCCTTCGCCATGGTGGCGGCGACCGGCGACATCTATTACGGCCTCTGGTATCCAGTCGTGCTGGCGGCGATCACGCTGGCCATCGGCATCGTGTTCCTGCCGGAGACGTTCCGCCGCCGTATCGAGGACTAAGGCGGTCCCGCGAAGGAGAGAAGGGGTCCGGCAAGCGAAAGCCTGCCGGACCCTTTCGTGTTTAGAAGCGGTCCGCGTTCATGACCTTGGTCCACGCCGCGACGAAGTCGGTGACGAACGTCTCCTTGGCGTCGTCGGCGGCATAGGCCTCGGCCACGGCGCGCAGTTCGCTGTTCGACCCGAAGATCAGGTCGACCGGCGTCGCGGTCCAGCGGGCCGCACCCGTCGCCCGGTCCTTGCCCTCATAAAGGCCCGGGGTCGCCGACTTGGTCCAGACCGTGTCCATGCTGAGCAGGTTGACGAAGACATCGTTGCTCAGCGTCCCCGGACGGGTCGTCAGCACGCCGTTCTTAGAGCCGCCGCTGTTCGCGCCCATCGCGCGCATGCCACCGACCAGCACGGTCATCTCCGGCACGGTCAGGTCGAGCGAGTCCGCCTTGTCTACCAGTGCCTCGGGTGCGCTCACCTCCGCCTTGGAGCCGTAATAGTTGCGGAAGCCATCGGCGACCGGTTCCAGATGGGCGAAGGAGGCGACGTCGGTCTGCGCCTGGGTGGCGTCGACGCGTCCGGGGGTGAAGGGAACACTGACCGTCATGCCGCCGGCCCGTGCGGCCTGCTCGACCGCGGCATTGCCGCCCAGCACGATCAGGTCGGCCAGCGATACCTGCCGTCCGCCGCGCGCGAAATCCTTTTGGATCGCGGTCAGCTTGGCCAGCACCGTCTTCAGCTCGGCGGGATCGTTGACCGCCCAACCCTGTTGCGGGTCGAGCCGCAGCCGCGCGCCGTTCGCCCCGCCGCGCATGTCGGTGCTCCGGAAGGTCGAGGCCGAGGCCCAGGCGGTACGGATCAGCGCCGGACCCGACAGGCCCGAGGCCAGCACCATCGCCTTCAGCTTCGCCTGATCCTCCGCACCGATGGGGGCGAAGCTGGCGGCGGGCAGGGGGTCCTGCCAGACATAGGTTTCCGCCGGCACGTCCTTGCCCAGATAGCGGGCGCGGGGGCCGAGATCGCGATGGGTCAGCTTGAACCAGGCGCGGGCGAAGGCCTTGCTGAACAGCTCCGGGTTCTTCTGCCAGCTTTCCAGGATCTTGCGGAAGGCGGGATCGTCCTTCAGCGCGATGTCGGTGGTGAACATGATCGGCGCATGGCGGACGTTCGGCAGATGCGCGTCGGGCACCAGCTGCGCCGCCGCCGGATCGGTCGGAATCCACTGGGTCGCGCCGGCCGGGCTCTTGGTCTTCACCCAGTCATAGTTGAGCAGATTGTCGATATATTGGGTGGTGAACCGGGTGGGGGCGGCCGACCAGGCGCCCTCCAGGCCCGAGGTGATCGTATCCTCGGAATGACCCTTGCCGCACTTATTGGCCCAGCCCAGGCCCTGCTGCTCGATCGCGTCGGCGGTCGGCTCGACGCCCAGGCACGGCTTCTGGGCATGCGCGCCATGCGCCTTGCCGAAGGTGTGGCCGCCCGCGATCAGCGCCAGCGTCTCCTCGTCGTTCATCGCCATGTTGCCGAAAGCGCGGCGGATGTCGGCGGCGGCGCCGATCGGATCGTGATTGCCGTTCGGCCCTTCCGGGTTGACGTAGATGAGGCCCATGGTGGTCGCCGCCAGCGGACGCTTGAGCGAGCCGTCCGCATGGGTGCGCTCGCTGCCCATCATCTTGGTCTCGGGCCCCCAGAAGACGACGTCCGGCTGCCATGCATCGACGCGGCCGCCGGCGAAGCCGACCGTCTTGAAGCCCATATCCTCCAGCGCGACATTGCCGCTGAGCACCATCAGGTCGCCCCAGCTAAGCTTGCGGCCATATTTCTGCTTGATCGGCCAGACCAGGCGGCGGGCCTTGTCCAGGCTGACATTGTCGGGCCAGCTGTTGAGCGGATCGAAACGCTGCTCGCCACCGTCCGAGCCGCCACGCCCGTCACCGGCGCGGTACGTGCCGGCGCTGTGCCAGGCCATGCGGATGAAGAAGGGGCCGTAATTGCCATAGTCGGACGGCCACCAGGGCTGCGACGTGTGAAGGACCTTGCGGATGTCGGCCTTGACCGCATCCAGGTCCAGGCCGTTGAATTCCTTCACATAGTCATAGTCGGCGCCGTAGGGGTTGGCGCGCGTCGCCTCATGCTGGCGCAGCGCCGTCAGGTCGAGCCGGCTGGGCCACCAGTCGCGGTTGGTCATGCCGCCGGGGCGGGCGACGACCGGTGCGGGCGGGTCCTGCGTCACGGTCTTGGCGGCGGTGGCGGGCTTGTTGGGCTTGGGTCCGTCGACCTGTTGCGGCGCGCCGGCGAGCGCGGCCGCCATGGCGAACAGGGAAATGGGTGCAATCGGCATAAGGCCCCTTTGGCTTTCGGTTATCGTGCCGGGGCCGATTAGAAATGCGGGGGCGACCTGCAAAACGGGATAACCCGATCACTGTCATCGATTGCAGGATGCGGTGCGGTATCGATGATCCGCGCGAAGCCCTTGGCGTTGCCGGATGCACAGGGTGTGGTCGAGGCGGCCTCAGTCCGAAACCGGCACGTCGAAGGCTGATGCCAGGATACGCTCGACCTTCACGATGCCCGCATGGGTGAATTGCACGTTGCGCTCGGGCGTCGAGCAGGTTTCGAGGATGCCGCGCTTGCTCAGGACATCGACCCAGCGCGCGGTCAGGCTTGGCGGGATGTCGCATTCGGTGGAAATGTCGCTCAGCCCGACGATGCGGCCCTCCGCCTCGGCGAGATAGACGCAGTTCAGCACCGACCCCACCGGATCAGTCGCGAGTTCGACACCCAGCTCGGCCTTGCGTATCTCGCGCAGGCGCTTGACGCGCAGCGCCATGTCCCACAGCCGCGCCGGGGGCAGATCGCGACCCTGCTCGTTCCAGAACAGGGTGCTGACCAGCCGGTCGGGATTGTCGAACCGGGTGACGTACAGATTGGCCGCGATCGCGGTGCCATCGGGGCGGAGATAGCGCTTCTGCAACCGGATCGGGGCGGCGCGCTTGACCAGCGAGACCAGCATGTCGGCGCTGCGGCCTATGTCGTCGGGATGGGTGATGCTTTGGTAGGTGGCGCCGATCACCTCGTCTTCGGGCCGGCCGACCAGTTCGAGAAAGGCCTGGTCGGCGGCAAGGATGATGCCGTCGATCGTGGAGACGCAATGTGCGGTCGGCATCTTTACCCTGTATTCTGAACGCCCTCGCCCGCGACTATGCCGCTCTTGCAACTAAATCTCAATCAGCTTGGTGGCGTTCCCGGTCAGGGGCCTATCGCATGAATGGCCGGTCGCGCCGCAGATAGACGAGGCTGTGCCCCTCTTCCCGCGGTACGCGCAGCACCAGCCGGTAGTCGCGGGCGATGGCCTGTTCGACCAGCGCGTGCGTCGCGCGGTTCCAGGTCGCGAAGGGCTGGTCCAGCGTCACGATCACCGGCGGGCGGGTCGCCAGGATGCGGCGGACCTCGGCCACCTCGTCCACGCCGCTCGCCCCGCGCTCCGGCTCATAGGCGAGGGTCGAGGGGAAGGCGCGCGCGGTCGGGATGCAGGTGCCCGCCAGCAGATAGGTGACGGAATCGCCGGCAAAGACATAGGGACATTCGTGGCCGCTGTTCACGCCGACGACGCGGCCGACCAGCCGCGCGCCGGCGGCATCGCTCGGCACCGTCAGGACACGGGTCGCAAACAGGATCAGCCCGGTCGCCAGCAACAGCGGGATCGCCCAGCGCCGGCGACCGAGCATCGTCGCGGCGATCATCGTCAGGGGTGCGAGGACGGGCAGGGCATAATGGTCGAAGAAGGCGCCGATCATCGCATAGGCGATCAGCGCGGCGGCCAGCCAGCCAAAGGCCAGTCCCAGCTCTGCTCGCCACGGCCGGGTGCGGAGCGCCAGGACGGCGCACAGGACGAAGGGCGACAGCTGCGACCAGCTGCCCGCCAGCCGCCCGGCGATCTTGGCGGCGGGATAGCCCTTGCGCAGGGTGACGGACGCGAAATTGGCGAACCAGAAGGCCTCGAACACCGCCGGCCCGCGCTGCCAATAAACCGCCATGACGGCCAGCGTCGGCAGCAGGGCCAGGATGATCCAGGTCAGAGCGGCGAGGATCAGCACCCCCCACGAGACACCCGCCCGCCGCGCATACCAGCAATGGGCCAGCCCGAACCACGCGCCCTCGACCACGGGCGTATATTTGGTCTGGATCGCCAACCCCGACAGGAAACAGGCCGCCGCACCGCTCAACAGGATCGCGCGCGTGTCGCGCCGCGCCGCCCATTGCGGCAGATGCAGCGTCAGGAGCGCGGCCCCGACGGTGAACAGATTGTAGAAGACCGGCGACTGGCCACCACCGCCGCTGAACAGCGACAGCCAGATGAGATAGGCGACGCCCCCCGCCAGCGCGGCTTCCGCCGTCGCGCCCAGCCGGACCGCGCCGCGCGCAATCAGGAAGGCGGTCGCGGTGGCGAACAGGGTCGCGGTCAGCTGATAGCCCAGAATGGGGTCGCCGGGCAGCATCCGCATCGCCGCGAACAGCGCGAACAGCCCGACCGGCTTGCGATCCCACAGGTCGAGATAGGGCCAGGCCCCGTGCAGCATCCGGTCGCCGACCAGCAGATAATATTGCTCGTCGACATGGATGACCGGGTTTCCGAAGTCGTGCGCGCGCAGCAGCACCGCGACCAGCAGGAGCAACAGGGCCGAGGGCAGGGGCGACCGGGCGACGGCGGATAGGGTTCGCATCATGTCTCGAACGGGATGAAGAAGGGCCTGCGCAGATGCGATCGGCACCCCGATCTCTACGGCCGACCGCCCTGAAAATCGATTCAACAATTTTTCACGAGGGTGGTGCGGATCGGCGCGATCGGCGTCGTCATGCCCTTGGAGGGAGGTTGCCGGGGGGCATTCGACTGACGTGGGAAGGGAGGGGCGATGCCCGTCCGTGTCCCGCGCCCCAAGGTGATCGACCGGGAAGCTCATGGATCGCGAACGATGCTGCTCGACGTCACCCAATGTTCCGACGCCCTTGCCATGGCCAAGCCGGCCATCGTCCACGGGTCGCACGACTGGACCATCCTGATCCCCTTCTTCAACGAAGAGGATTATCTGGCCGCCACGATCGAAAGCCTGGCCGCACAGACCCGCACGGCGCGACTGATCCTGATCGACAATGGCTCGACCGATGCCAGCGCCGCGACGGCACGGGCGACCTGCGAGCGGCTGGGCCTCGACCATCTGTTGCTGACCGAGCGGCGGCCGGGCAAGGTCCAGGCGTTGCAGACCGGGCTGGTCTGGGTCCACACCCCCTATGTCGCGACCTGCGACGCCGACACCTATTATCCCGCCAACTATCTGGAAGCCGCCGAAACGCTGTTGCGCCAGGACGGGTGTGTCGTCGCCGGGGCCTATTGGGCGGCGGCGGACTCCGATGCCGCTGCTCGGATGGGGCCGGGGCGGTTGATCCTGACCCAGGCGCGCGCGCTGCCGCATCAATGCCATACCGGGGGCGCGGGCGAGTGCTTCCGCACCGAGGTGTTGATCGCCGCCGGCGGCTTCGATCCCGCCATCTGGGGCTATGTGCTGGAGGATCACGAGATCGTCCACCGCATGATGCGGTACGGCACGATGCGCTATGCGATGGACCTGTGGTGCGCGCCCTCGCCACGCAAGCGCGACCGGGTGTCGATCCGGTGGACGCTGTTCGAGCGGCTGGCCTATAGCGCCTGCGCGCCGCGTGCGGGGGACTGGTTCTTCTATCGCTTCCTCGGCCCGCGTCTGGCCCGGCGGCGGTTGATGAGCAGCAGCATCCGCGAACAGGTTCATCAGACGGCCGAACCCTTGGCCGCGCCGGCGCTGGCCGCCGCCCAGCCGGCGCTCGCCTGAGGTCGCATCGATGTCGCGATTGATCTTGTGCGCCGACGACTTCGCCTTCTCACCGGCGGTCAGCGCGACCATCGCCGAGCTGGCGGCCGAGGGGCGGCTGAACGCCACGAGCTGCATGACGCTGATGCCTAATTGGGCGGCGGACAGCGCGTTGTTGCAGGGGCTGTCGCCGCAGGTCGCGATCGGGCTTCACCTCGTCCTGACCGAGGAGCGCCCCGTGACCACCATGGCGGGACTGGCGCCATCGGGCACGTTGCCGACCATCCAGACGCTCGAGCGACAGGCGACCAAAGCCGGCCTGCCGCTCGCCGAGATCGCCGCCGAGGTGGAGGCGCAGTTCGACCGGTTCGAGCAGGCCATGGGCCGCGCGCCGGCGTTCGTCGACGGACACCAGCACAGCCATGCGCTGCCGCAAATCCGCGAGGTGGTGCTCGACATCGCCGCGCGTCGTGCGCCGGATGCGTGGCTGCGCACCAATGAGGATGCGTTGCCGGCCCTGCTGGCGCGCCCGTTCCGGGGCAAGGCATTGGCCAGCGCCTGGCATTCGCGCGGCTTCCGCGCGGCGGCGGCGCGGCGGGGGCTGGCCTGCAATCAGGGCTTTGCCGGCCATTACGACTTTCGCGGCGACTATGCCGCACTGTTCCCCGCCTTTCTCCGCCGGCCGGGGGAGGCGCATCTGGTGATGTGCCATCCGGGCGCGGGCGAGCGGGCGGGCGATGCGATCGCGGCGGCGCGTCCGGTCGAGGCACAGGCGCTGCGCCGTCTGCCGCTGGCACAGCTCGCGACGGATCGGGGTTTGACCTTTCCCACCTGAATGCCGCATCAGCCCTGACGATGAGCGGCGGTCTTCAGGCGTTGATCCTCGAACAGCGGCCGGCGCTGCTCCGGCTGCTCGTCGCGCGTCTGGGCAGCCATGCCGAGGCGGAGGATGTGCTGCAGGACATGTGGCTGCGCATCGACACCATGGTCGACCGGCCGATCGACCAGCCCGCCGCCTTCCTGTTCCGGGTCGCGGCCAATCTGGCGACCGATCGGCGGATCGCGATGCAGCGCCGCACCGCGCGCGACAGCGCCTGGCACGCGGTACAGCCGGGGGCGGAGGAATGGCCCGACACCGAACGCCAACTGATCGCACGCGACCAGCTGGCCCGGGTCGAGGGTGCGATGGCCGACATGCCCGAGCGGATGCGCACCGCGCTGCGCCTGTCCCGCTTCGAGCAGCAGCCGCAGCGCCGGATCGCCGAGACGCTGGGGATCAGCGTCAGCGGGGTCGAAAAGCTGCTGCGCCGGGGTTTCCGGCGCTTGGTCGAGGCGGCGGGCGACGATGGTGCGGATCGGGGCGATCGGCGTCGTCTTGATGATGAAGGGACCGGTTGATGATGAAGGAAGGGGCGGGCGGTGACCACTGACGCGACGATCATCGACACGGCGATCGACTGGCATCTGCGCCAGGCAGAGATGACCGCCGACGACTGGATGGCGTTCGTCACCTGGCTGGAGGCGGACCCGGCGCATGCCGCCGCGTTCGACCGGGTGGCGATGGTCGACCGCGCGATCCCGCCGGCCCCGGCTCCGGCCCCGCTGGAGGCCGCGAATGACGATGCGGCGCCGGTCCGGCGCTGGCGCGGCGTGATCGGTGGATCGGTGGCGGCGGCCGTCGCGGCGGCGCTGCTGGCCCCGGTAATGCTGGCGCAGCGCCCCGACCCCTACAGCGTCGAGACGGCGGCGGGCGAGCGGCGCGTCGTCGCGCTGGGCGATGGCACCCGGATCGAGATGAGCGGCGGCACCCGGCTGACGCTCGACCATCATGACGACCGGGTCGCCGCGCTCGATCGCGGGCAGGCGCTGTTCACCGTCCGGCACGATGCAGCGCACCCCTTTACTCTCACGGCGGGGGGCGTGGCGGTGCGCGATCTGGGCACGGTGTTCGACGTCGCGCGTGATGGCCCCCGCCTGGCGGTGCAGGTCGCATCGGGTTCGGTCATGGTCCAGCCCGATCGCGACCGCATCACCCTGACCCCCGGCCAGACGCTGTTGACCGACGAGGCCAGCGGCCATGCCGTGCGGGGCACCGTCGCCCCGGCGGATGTCGGCGGCTGGCGACAGGGCCGCATCGCGCTGACGGGCGCGACGCTGGGCGATCTGGCGTCGGCGTGGCGACGTCTCTATGGGACGCGCCTGAACCTGACGGGGGCATTGGCGCAGCGCCCGTTTACCGGCATGGTCGCGCTGACGGGGAAGGCGGAGCGCGACGTGCCTCATGTGGCGGCGCTGATCGGGGCGGACTGGCGACGCAATGGCGAGGACTGGATCATCGAGGCGCCGGGCGGTTCGTCCCGCTAGGCCGCATGCGCTGATCCTGGCCGCGATCGTCGCGGGCCTCGCCACGCCCGCCGCCGCGCAGCCCGCGCCCCGCCTTGCCATTCCCGCGACGACGCTCGACCGCGCCTTGACGATGCTCGGCCGGCAGGCGGGTGTGGATATTGTCAGCCTCGATCCCGGCCTGGCGCGGGTGCGGACGCCGGCGGTGACGGGGGCGGTCTCGGCGGCGGCGGCGCTCGGCCGATTGCTGCGGGGGTCGGGCTATCGTGCCGAGCGGATCGACGCGCGCAGCTTCCGCGTGGTGCGCGACACGGCACCCGTCCGTCGAGCGCAGCCCGAACGACGCGGCGCGCCCGTTCCGCGCGCCGACCTACCGCCGCCCGTCACCACCAGCGCCGACATCATCGTCACCGCCAGCAAGCAGCGCGTGTCACTGCTGCGCTATCCCGGCAGCCTGTCGACGGCCGGTCATGCCATGCCGCCCGGCGCGCCGGCCCCGGATCTGGGCACGCTGGCCCGCGTCTCTCCCATTCTCCAGACGACCGGCTTCGGTCCCGGCCGTGACAAGGTGTTCATTCGCGGCATCGCCGACAGCAGCTTCATCGGCGCGACCCAGTCGACCGCCAGCGTCTATTTCGGCGATGTCCAGCTCGGCTTCTCCGGCGCCGATCCCGCGATCCGCCTGTACGACATGGCCGGGGTGGAGGTGCTGGAGGGGCCGCAGGGCACGCTCTATGGCGCGGGCGCGATCGGTGGCGTCATCCACCTGATGCCCAATCCGGTCGATCTGCGCCATGCCGGCGGCAGCATGACGGCGGGCGTCACGGTGACGCGCGGCGGCGCGGGCGGTGCCGATCTGGCTACGACGCTCAACCTGCCGCTGATCGCTGATGTCGCGGGGGTTCGCGGCACCCTCTATCGGGTGCGGGACGGCGGCTATATCGACGATGCCTATCGCGGCGCGCGCGACGTGAATCGGGTCGATACGCAAGGGGGACGGCTGGCGCTGCGGGTGGTGCCGGGGGCCGGGTGGACCGTCGATCTGGGCGGGCTGTACCAGTTGATCCGCGCCGCCGATGCGGGCTATGCCGAGCGCCAGGTCGGCGATCTGGCCCGGCGATCGGGGCTGGCCCAGCCCTATGACAATGACATCCTGCTGGGCAGTATCGGCGTCACCCGCCGGTTCGACAGCGGGCTGGAGCTCGTGTCCGCCACCGGACTGGCGGCCGCGTCGGCCGATGATCTGTTCGAGGCGTCGCGCCGGCAGGCGGGGGCAGGGGCGCCGATCATCTATCAGACCCAGCGGACCAAGCGGTTGCTCAGCCATGAGATGCGGCTGTCGCGACATGGCGCGGATGGCGGCTCCTGGGTCGTCGGGCTGAGCCTGCTCGACAATCGCGACAGTCAGAACCGCGCCTTTGGCTTTGCCGCGACCCCGATGGAGATCATCGGCGTTACCAACCGCACGCGCAGCGCCTCGCTGTTCGGGGAGGCGAGCATCGCGGTGCGGCCCGACGTCACGCTGACGCTGGGCCTGCGCGCCACCCAGGCGCGGACCGATGGCGACCCGTCCTTTCGCCCGCGATCACAGAATTTCATCGCCGGCCAGTTGACCCGGCGTGTCGATCCGACCGTGGCCTTCTCGTGGAAGCTGGCCCCTGAGCTGGCGATGTTCGGGCGGGTGCAGACCGGCTTTCGCACCGGCGGCCTGGCGGTGGCGCGCCTGATCGGCCGTGTCGCCGATTTCCGGCCCGATGCGATCATTCTGGCCGAGCTGGGCTTGCGCCGCCTGCGCCAGGGGCCAACCGGCGTCGCCTTCACCGCCACCCTGTCACAGGCGCGGTGGCGCGACATCCAGGCCGATCTGGTGACGCGGCGCGGCCTGCCCTATACCGCCAATATCGGCGATGCCCGGATCGGTGCGGTCGAGGGCATGGCGGACTGGGTACCGTTCGCCGGGTTCGATGCGACCCTGTCCTTCCTCTACACTGGCAACCGGGTGCGCGGCGCGCTGGCGGATACGTCGCTGCGCGACAATCGCCGCCTGCCCGACACCCCACCGATCGCCGTCAGCGGCGCGCTGCGTTACGAATGGGCGGCCGGGGCGCGAAGCCGGCTGGGCGTCGCGGCAAGCGCCTCCTATGTCGGCCGCTCCGTGCTCGGCGCGGGCGATCTGTTCGATGTTACCCAGGGCCGCTACGGCGTGGCGGATGTGTCGGCCTGGTGGACGCAGGGCCGATCGACCATGACCCTGTCGGTGGACAATGCGCTCGATGGTAGTGGCAATCGCTTCGCCTCCGGCAACCCGCTGATCTTGAGCGCTCGCGATCAGACGACGCCGCTCCGCCCCGTCAATGCGCGTCTTGGCGTAAAGATCGGGTTTTGAAGTACTTGCCGTCTGCGAGTTTTCACTGGCCGCCATGTCAGTCGTGACTTTCGAAGCCACAGACCTTTTGCAATCGTCGCTGTCGTCATAGCGGTAACATTTTAACAATCCAGTAAGAGTGTCAGGGATAAGCGCCCCCTCGCAGCGTCGGCTCGTGCCGCTGCACTCATGGGGGGAATGATTTCGTGAATGTGACGAATTCCGCATCTTCGGCGCTGCGCGTCGGGATTTCGACGGCCGCCTTGCTGATCGCGATGGCCACCCCGGCCTATGCGCAGGAGACGGCGACGACGGCACCGGCGACGGAGGCCACCGACCAGAGCGCGACGCCGGACACGCCGGCAGACCAGAATGTCCAGATCAAGAAGGCGCCGGTCGCCCCCGACGCCGGGCAGGCCGGGACGGTCGTCGTTACCGGCACGCTGTTCCGTGATTCGAACGCCAGCTCGATCTCGCCGGTCACCGTCCTGACCTCGCAGACGCTGCTGCGCGCCAACATCACGACCGCGCAGGACGCGATCCGCTCGGTCTCGGCCGACAGCGCCGGCTCGATCTCGACCGGTTTCCGCAACGGCTTCTCGGCCGGCGGCGCGGCGGTGTCGCTGCGTGGTCTGGGCGTGTCGTCGACCGTGGTGCTGATCGACGGCCTGCGCTCGGCGAACTTCCCGCTGAACGATGACGGCCACAACGCCTATGTCGATCTGAACTCGATCCCGTTCAGCACCATCGACCGCATCGAAGTGCTGAAGGACGGCGCGTCCTCCACCTATGGCGCCGACGCGATCGGCGGCGTGGTCAACCTGATCAGCCGCAAGAACGTCCAGGGCATCGAGGGATCGGTCCAGGGCGGCACGACCGAAAAGGCGGATGGCGCACGCTACCGCGCGACGCTGACCGCCGGCATCGGCGACTATCGCGAGCAGGGCTTCAACTTCTACGTGAACGGTGAATATACCTATGACGGGTTTATCACCAACAACTCGCGCGGCTATCCGTTCAACACGCTGGACCTGCGCCCGAGCGGGCTGTCGGACCGTAACCGCAACGATGACTCGCTGCTGGCGGCCAACCCGCAGGCCGTCGTCACCCGCGTAAGCCAGAGCGACCTCAACAATCCGCTCGCCGGTCAGGTCGGGGCGCCCCCGACCAACCAGTATCAGCTGCTCAACCCCAATGCCTGCCCGTTCGGCACCTTCACGGTGACCTCGGGCGCGGCGCAGGGCACCGGCTGCGCGCATAACCTGCCCGCCGAATATTCGATCATCCAGCCGCGTCAGCAGCGTTACTCGACCACCGCGCGCCTGAACGTCCGCCTGGCGGAAGGCTGGGAAGCGTTCGCCAGCGCCAGCTTCTCGCATTCCGAGGTCGACATCCGGGGCACTCCGGCGGGTATCCGTCAGACCCAGCCCTTTGGCGGCTCGGCCGCACTGGCATCCACCAGCCCGGGCATCGTCCTGCCGGTCTATGTCTGCGCGACCGGCATCAACTGCGCCAATGCGGCGGACCGCCGGCTCAACCCGAACAACCCCTATGCCGCGGCCTTTGCGAACAATCCGGGGCAGGGTGCGGCGCGCATCTACTATCTGTTCGGCGACATCCCCGCGGGCAGCCACCGCTATGTCGACGTGTTCCGCACCACGGCGGGCATTTCGGGCGATCTGGGCGGCGGCTTCAAATTCCGTCTGAACGGCGTCTATGCCCGCGATTATCTGAGCGTGACTCAGTTCGGCGCGATCAACATCCAGGGCCTGCTGGGCGCGATCAACACGGGCGCCTATAACTTCGTGAACCCCGAGCAGAATAGCGCGGCGGTGCGTGCCCAGGTCTCGCCGATCCGCACCACCCCGTCCTATTCGACGGTCGCGACCATCGGCGGCTCGCTGCTGAAGTCGCTGATGGAACTGCCGGGTGGCGATCTGAATGTCGGCGCGGGCTTTCAGCTTCGCCGCGAGACGCTGATGAACCGCAACCAGAATGCGGACCTTAGCTATTACGGGCTGAACACCTCATCGGCCCAGGGGCGTCAGACGGTGACCGCCGGCTTCTTCGAAGCCGACATGCCGTTCCTGCGCGAGTTCGACCTGAACGTGTCGGGCCGCTACGACCACTACTCGCAGGGCTATGGCCACTTCTCGCCCAAGGTCGGCATGAAGTTCACGCCCGTCGAGCAGTTCTCGCTGCGCGCAACCTATTCGCAGGGCTTCCGCGCACCGACCTTCGCCGAGAACAATCCGGCCAGCAGCTATTCGGGCTTCTCGTCCTTCGCGCCGCCTGCGGGCTTCGTGAACGCGCATCCGGGCAACCCGGCCTATACGAACAGCTACAATATCGGCAGCGGCGCGACCGGCAATCCGGACATCATGCCCGAAGTGTCGCGCAGCTTCACCGTCGGCACGATCTTCCGCCCGACGCGCTGGTTCAACCTGACGGTCGACTATTACAACATCAAGAAGTCGAACCTGATCGTCAGCGGGCCGAAGCGCGCCGAAGCGATCGACGCCTATTATGGTCAGACCAACGTCGCGGCGGCCTGCGCCGCGCTGGCGGCGGTGGGCCAAGGCTATCGCTGCAACGTCATCGATGCGCCCGATCCCGTCAACCCGAACGCGCTGCCGCGTCTGCTGGTGTTCGACGTGCCCTATGTCAACGCCAACTACCAGGTCAGCTCGGGCATCGACATGCAGATGAACCTCAGCGTGCCGCTGACCGGCGACGCCCGCTTCACCAGCCGCCTGGACGTCACCCGCGTGATCCAGCTCGACCTGGTGACGCCGGATGGCGTGGTGCAGAAATATGCCGGTACGCTCGGGCCGTACGAGCTGTCGTCGGGCGGCGGCACGCCGCGCGTTCGCGGCAACTGGCAGAACGCGCTGGAGGTCGGCAAATTCTCGCTGACCGCGACGACCTATTATGTGGGACGGATCAAGCAGGTCGCGGCCGACCGGATCAAGCCCGTCAACGGCGTGATCGACCTGTCGTGCGCCAATGCGCTGGACCCGCTGCCCAAGGGTGGCGACGCCTGCTACATCCGGCCGTTCGTCTATGTCGATCTGAATGCCGGGGTCCGGGTCAACGACCAGTTCCGGTTCTTCTTCAACATTCAGAACCTGACCAATGCCCGCGCACCGCTGGCGGCGGCGGCCTATACCAGCAACCCCAATTATCTCAGCAGCTGGCACTATGCCGGACTGGTGGGGCGCAGCTTCAGCGCGGGGGCCAACTTCAACTTCTGATGAAGCACGGATGAGCAAGGCGCACTGGGACGGCCATCAAGCCGACCCGGTGCGCTTTGGCGTTTCAGGACACGGGGAAGCCGAGGAGGATAGGGCGGTCCTGTTACGGCGCGTTTCCAGAAAAACGACATTGTTGTGAAAAAGGTGTTGACGGTAAAAAGGGAGCCGCCTAGAGGGGTTTCACCGCAGCGGTGGCCGACACGGTCGACCGAGGCAGCTACGACAGATCGGCGCACTTGAAGCCCTGGGAACGGGGTTGATGTGGTGTTGCCGGTATTTGTTGTCGGGCTCTTTGACATTGTAGGTTAGATGAAGGGACATGCGGGCGGCGGCTTGGCGGTCACTCACACATTCAAGGTGTGTTGGGGATC
>NZ_JACIDH010000029.1 GCF_014196255.1 Sphingomonas pseudosanguinis | reverse complement strand
TCGCCTTGGTCTGGGCACTGAACCTGGGCTGGCTGTCGGTGCAGTATCGACCACAGGCCCGGCACACATAGCGCTGATGACCCGACTTCCATCCCTGCTTGATCAGGTCCGTTCCCTCACACACCGGACATCGCATGCCATCCTCCCTGTCCCAAATCACCAGAACGAAGAAGAATCCGAAAAGCAGCCACAGTGAACAGCCCCCCCTGAAGGGGAGGATGATCTAGGCCCCTTCCCCCGTTCCGCCTGAGCGAAGGCGAAGGCCAAGCCCCGGATCACGCCGCGACGTTGCCCGTCCGCTCCAGCTTGCCCCAGCCGACGATCCACCCGCCGATCGCCGAGGCGATGGCGCGGATCACGACCCAGTACATGATCTGACGATAGACCAGCCGCTGCGCGACCAGCAGATGCGCGGGATAGCGGACGCGGTTGCCGTCCAGCCGGTAGGCCAGCCACCCACACAGCACGTCGACCGAGGTGAAGATCAGCCAATAGGCCGCCATCTGCCATACATCGGTACTGGTCTGTGCCCAGCCATGCTGGCTGACGCGCACCGCCGTGCCGACCACCGACAGGATCAGCGACAGGTCGATCAGCGGCGAGATCGCGGCGAACAGGATCTGGAACAGCCATGCCTGCGGCAGGCCGATCCGCGCCAGGCCGGCGGGCTTGCCGGTGCGGATCACCGCGCGGTGCTTCCACAGGCATTGCAGCGTCCCGAACGCCCAGCGGTAACGCTGCTTGGCGAGCGCCTTGAAGCTCTCGGGCGCTTCGGTCCAGGCGACCGCTCGCGGATCGTAGGTGACGCGCCAGCCGGCCCGCTGGATGGCGATGGTCAGGTCCTGATCCTCGGCCAGCGTATCTTCGGGATAGCCGCCCACCGCATCCAGCGCCGCGCGCCGCCATGCGCCGACCGCGCCGGGCACCACCGTCATCGCATCGAACCCAGCGAGCGCACGGCGTTCGAGATTCTGCGCGGTGATATATTCGACCGCCTGCCAGCGGGTGACCAGATTGACCCGGTTGCCCACCCGCGCATCGCCCGCCACCGCGCCCAGCTTCGGATCGGCGAACCAGCGCGCCAGCTTGGCGATCGTCTCCGGTTCGAACTGGGTATCGGCGTCGAGCGCGATCAGCACCTCGCCGGTCGCGTCCTTCAGCGCGCGGTTCAGCGCCGCCGCCTTGCCGCCATTGACCAGGGTCAGCAGCTGCACGCGCGGGTCGCCCGCGAAGGTGTCGCGCACCACCGCGCTCGTTCCGTCCTTCGACCCGTCATCGACGACGATGACCTGCAACCCCGGATAATCGCTGGCCAGCACGCGGGCCACCGACTGGGCGATCACGCGCTCCTCGTTGAAGGCGGGGATGATGACCGAGACGCTGGGGGTGTATTCGGGCGGCACGGGCTTGGACTTGCGGCCCTGGAACCAGGCCAGCCCCGCCATCACCACCGCGCGCGCGATGCCCAGCGCGATCGCCAGATAGAAGATCCAGGCCAGCGCCTTGGACAGGAAGGCGAGCGCGACGAAGATCGCTACGTCGGTCCGCACCGCCAGCAGGTCGCGGCCCTTGACCAGCGGCATCGCCTGATCGCGGCTGACCCCGACCAGTTGCGAGGCGGGAACGAAGCGATAGCCCTCGGCCCGCAGCGTCTCGATGATGCGCGGCAACGCGTCGACGGTCTGCTGCCGGTCGCCGCCGCCATCGTGGAGCAGGACGACATTGGCCGAATTGTCGGGCGTCGCGCCGTGCACCTGGTCGATCACCTGCTGGACGATCTCGTCGGTGCCCGGCCGCTGCCAGTCATTGGGGTCGACGTGCAGGCCGACGACCGTATAGCCCAGATTCTGCGCGAGCAGCGCCGGGCCGATCTCGTCGCCCGTCGTCGGCTCGGCATCGCCGAAATAGGGCGCGCGGAACAGCGTCGTCGAGCGGCCGGTATAGGCCTGGATCAGCCGCTGGGTCGCGTTCAGTTCCAGCTTCGTCGTACGCTCGCCCGTGGTCGCCAGATTGGGGTGGGTATAGCTGTGATTGCCCAGCTCGCTGCCATCGGCGACGATCCGGCGCAGCAATTGCGGATGCTCCAGCGCATTCTCGCCGATGACGAAGAAGGTCGCGGGCACATGCTCGCGCTCCAGCACGTCGAGGATCTTGGGCGTCCACACCGCGTCGGGGCCGTCGTCGAAGGTCAGCGCCAGCGTCTTGGGGATGGCGCCCGCGCGCTGCACGACATAGGGCGTCGGATAGGCCTGATAGACCTCGTTCCGGATCACCGCGTCCTTGTCATATTGCAGCGCGCGGCGGCCATCGGTCGGCTGTGCGGTGATGCGCAGGATTTCGCCCGGCCCCTCGACATCGACGTTCAGCGGCTGCGCGATGGTGTTCAGCCGGGGGATGACGCCGGGCTTCGTACTGCGAAAGGCGGCGAAGTCATTCCACAGGCCGGGGTCCTCGGTGCCCAGCCGCCAGAAGGCGATGTCGTCGATGCCCAGCCGCTTGAGCGCCTGCAGCTGGTTCCAGCTGGTGGCGGCGTCGAGCATCCAGACGGCATGATGCTCGCCATTCTCGTCATAGGCGAAACCGGCATTGCCGCTGGCCGGATCGAAGCTGATCTTCGCCTGGCTGTCGTGCGCGATCAGCCACGCCTCTTCGATCGACAGCGCGTCTGCGCCCTGCCCGTGCCAGTCATAGGCATAGCTGCCCAGCGCGACGATCAGGCGGTCGCGGCCGACCCGGCGGATGGCATCCTCGACCGCGTGGAGGAACCAGGGTTGCGAGGCGATCGGCCCCGCGCTGCCGGTTTCCCAATGCTCGTCATAGGCCATCAGCATGACCCGGTCGACGACCTTGGCCAGTCGGCCGAGCTGCCAGCTCTCGTCATCGGCGGGGACCGTCACCGACAGTTCGGCGCCCTTGGGCAGGTGCGCCTTGATCCGCTGGAGCAGCCGGGGATAGCCCGCCATGGCGCTGGCCGGCAAATTCTCGAAATCGATGACCAGACCCGATTGCCGGTTGGCGGTGACCGACTCGCCAAGCTGCGTCGCCAGCCGTTCGGAGGCGGCCGGATTGGCGATGATCCGCGCGATCGCGTCGCCATCCCAATGATCCTCGGCCAGATTCTGCACCATCGGCAGCAGCCGGGGCGGCTTGGCGACGCCCGACAACAGGCTGGCCAGCTTGGGGTCGTTGTTGACCTGCAACTGGCCCTTGGGCCCCGTCACGTTCATCAGCGCGGGCACCAGCCAGTCGATCTGACGCATATGCGCGTGGAGCGAGGCGAGGCCCGCCTCGTCGCCAGGCTGATAGAAGGCGACGGTCAGCGGGGTGTGCGACGGCGCCGCCGCCTTGCGCGGCAGCCAGTCGCCGCGCCGTCCCTTCAACTGCGCGGTCGGCTCCAGCGTCATCGCCTGCCGCCGTGCGAAGGGCAGCGGCAAGAGGCCCGAACGCGGCACCGCGACCAGCGTCGTGGCAAAGGCGATCGCCGCGATCACCACCGCCAGGATCATGACCGCGACGGACCGCCGCGCCCAGGCGCCCCGCCGTCCGGTGGGGTCGAAGAAGATCGGGTTGGTCACAGTCATAATCCCCGGAAGTAACAACGCTGCACAGGCGGGCCGCTGGCGTGCCCCGGCTCCACCATCCCCCGATGGCAGAGGCCGCGCGACGGGCGCGTGTGCGCCGCATTACAGATTTTTCATGAGGAGTTCGTGAATCGAACGGCCGGGGCGTGGCAGACAGGCCGTCCCCTCTTCCAGGATTGGCCATGGCCGTTCTCTTCTCGCATCTTCGCCGCCGTCGCCGCCGCATCCTGGCGGGACTGATCGGCATCCTGATATTGGCGCCCGCCATCCTGCTGTTCTCGGGCAGCTATTTCGCGCGCAATCCCGTAACCCGGTTCCCGGCGCAGGGGCGGCCGCAACCGATCCTCGTCCTGTCCTTCTCGGGGGATATGGGTCTGCACTATGGCACCGGCGGCGTGATCGCGCGGGCGCTGAGCGCGTCTGGCATCGCCGTCACCGGCATCAACTCGCCGGTGCTGTTCCGGGTCGGCCGGACTCGCGCCGAGATCGACGCGATCGTCGCCGACTTCGTCCGCCGCGCCGCTGTCGAGGCGGGCGACCGGCGGCTGGTCCTGCTCGGCCAGTCCTACGGCGCGGACATTCTCCAGACCGGGCTGGCGCAGCTGCCCGCCGATCTGCGCGCGCGGGTGTCCGCCATCGTGCTGGTCGTGCCGGGCGAGACGGTGTTCTTCCGCTCCGACCCCAGCGGCCTGGCCTATCTGGGCAAGCCCGACAGCATGGGGATCACGACCGCCAGGACGATCGACTGGGCGCCCCTCACCTGCATCTACGGCGTCGCGGAGAAGGACAGCCTGTGCCCGCTGCTGAAGGGCGGCCCGGCGCGCGTCATCGGCCTGCCGGGTGGGCATTATCTGAACCATGACGATGCCACGCTGGTCTCACGGGTCGAGGCGGCGGTGCGGGGCCAGCCCTCCCCCGTCCCGCCAGCGCGGGGGACGGGGGAAGCGCCGGCGGTCAGGCGCTGACCGGGGCGATCGGCGCCCGCACGCCGACCTCGGTCCGCCAGGTGGCGGCGCAGGCCTGATCATAGGGTTTGGCGAGCACGGTCGAGACGGTCATGAACCGCGCGGTCGCCGCCTCGCGGGTCAGCGTCAGATGCAGATAGCCCTTGGCATCCTGATCGCAGAAACGGACGACCTTGGGATTGGCCGCCGCGATCTCGCGCCCGATGCCGGGCATCAGGTCGCCCCAGGACGGGCTGGTGATCGCGGTGCCGCCGAACTCGGCGGCGACCAGATTGCCCTTGGCATCGTACAGGTCGTTGGCCCAGGCGGCATGGCTGTCGCCCGACACCACCACCGGACGGCTGCCCGCCCGCGCGAACGCGGCGTAGAGCCGTTCGCGCTCGGCCGGATAGCCGTCCCAGCTGTCGAAGTTCAGCGGCAGGCCGGCCCGATAGCCCGCCTGCGCTTCTCGCAGATGCGCGCGTTCGCCATCGCTCAGGTTCCTGGTCAGCGTGGCGAAGCCGGCCGGACCCATCTGCTTTTCCAGATCGGGGCCATCGATGCGCGCCATGACCACCTGGCTGCCGATCACCTGCCACGGCCGCCCCGCCTTGACCGAGCCGGTCAACGTCCGCTCGACCCAGTCCATCTGGCCGGGACCGAGCAACGCACGATCGGGCCGCGCCCGCTCGGCCATCATCGCGGCATATTCGGACGGCTCGGCCGTCTCGCCCTTGGCATGGACCTGTTGCGAGCGGGCGAGCAGCCGCGATTCCAGCATGACGATCGTTGCCAGATCGCCGAAATCGAAGCTGCGATTGATCGCCGCCCAGGGCTGGCCGGGCTTGGGGTCGCGGATCGGCATCCATTCGAAATAGGCCTGCATGGCCGCCGCCTTGCGCTTGCCCCAGTCGCCTTCCTGCGCCGGCTGGTGATTTTCCGCGCCGCCCACCCAGCCGTCATTGGCGACCTCATGGTCGTCCCAGACGCAGATGAAGGCGGCGCGGGCGTGCGCGGCCTGCATGTCGGGGTCGCGCTTCACCTGGGCATGGCGCTGCCGGTAATCGGCCAGCGAGACGATCTCATGCGCCGGCTCGGGCAGGCGGCCGAGTTGATGGCCGGTCTTCGTGCCATAGCCATCGGCGCCATATTCATAGATGTAATCGCCCAGATGCAGCACGGCATCCAGCCGCTCGCTCTTCGCGATCGCGTCATAGGCATTGTAGAGCCCGCCGGGATAAAGCTGGCAGGAGACGACGGCCAGCACCAGATCCTCGATGCGCCCGCGCGGCAGGGTACGGAACCGGCCCTCGGGCGAGTGTTCGCCGGCCGCCGTCTCGAACCAATAGCGATACTCGCGCCCCGGTCGCAGGCCGGTCACATCGACCTTGGCGGTGAAGTCGCGCGCGGCCCGCGCGGTCACGCGGCCGGTGCGCAGCCCGATCGCATCGCCGCCATCCAGCGCCGCGACATGCCAGGTCAGCGCGATGTCCTGGGCTGCATCGGTCTCGGCCGGGGTCGCGCGGGTCCACAGGATCGCGCCATCGGCGGCGGGATCGCCGCTCGCCACGCCATGCGCGAAGCGGACGGGCAACGGTGCCGCCGCCTCGGCCAGGCCGGCGGGCATGGCCAGCGCCGCCCCGCTTCCCATCAGGGTCATGGCGCGGCGTCGGTTGATCATGGTCATTCTATCGGGTCCTTTCGTCGGCGCGCAGCGCTATCCCCGACCCACGACAGGGCGATGGCGGGTCCATGACGGTTCCGCGACACTTTTCCGCCTATCGTCATCAAGGCGAAACATTCAGGACGCCAATCGGTAATGGCTTCTGCTTAAGCGGCGCCGACACACGGATCATTTCGGGGGGAAATCCATGATCACCACGCTGCGCCGCCTGACGGTGGCCACGCTGCTGGCCGGCCTGTCGCAGGCCGCCATCATCCAGTCGGCCCATGCCCAGGCCATGATCCAGCCGCAGGACGGCGCACGCGACGCTGACGACACGGCGGAGGTCATCGTCACCGCGCAGAAGCGCGAGCAGCGGATCGCGGACGTGCCGCTGACCGTCTCCGCCGTCACCGGCGCGCGCATGGCCAATCTGGGCGTCAACTCGCTGGCCGAAGTCGCCCAATACATCCCCGGCCTTCAGATCCAGGAGCAGAGCGCCAACAATCCCGGCTTCGTCATCCGTGGCATCACCTCGGACTCCGGCTCGGCGCAGCAGGGCGCGCGCGTCACCCTTTATTATAACGGCATCGACATCAGCCGGACGCGCGGCGCCTATCAGGACCTGTTCGACATAGAGCGGATCGAGGTGGCCAAGGGGCCGCAGGCGACGCTGTTCGGCACCGCCGCGGCGGTCGGCGCGATCAGCATCATCTCGGCCCGCCCCCAACCCGGCACCGATGCCGGGATCGTCGCCTCCTATGGCAATTTCAATCGGACCCAGGTGTCGGGCTATCTGAACGCCGGCAACGAAACGCTCGCCGGCCGATTGGCGTTCGCATACAAATATCGCGACGGCTATGTCCGCAACATCGCGGGCGATCCCGATGTCGCCAACCAGAATCAGGGGCGCGTCGACCAGGACGATCTGAACGGCCAGGACCAGCGGGGCCTGCGCGGATCGCTGCGCTGGCGGCCCAACGGCTCGGTCACCGCCGATCTGGTGCTGACCTATGACGGACAGCGCAACCCCGGCACCGCGTTCAAGAGCCGCGCCTTCGCGCCCACCGGCGGGCAGACCGGCGATTTCGGCTATGCCGAGCTGTCCGGCTCGCCCTTCTCCGCCGAGATACTGGGCGCGCGCAAGCTGGGGCTGCACCGCGACGTCTATGACGCCAATCTGACGGTCGCGGTCGATGTCGCGCCGGGCATCACCTTCACCACCGTCAACGGCTATCGCCGGTTCGACTCGCGCGAGGTGTTCGACGCCGATGGCGGCCCCGCCTGGTATCTGGAGTTCGGCGAGGATGCCAAGGGCGACCAGTGGAGCCATGAGAGCCGCTTCGCCTTCGACGGCCCAAAGTACCGCGCCTCGTTCGGCTGGAACGCCTTTTTCGAAAATGGCCAGCAGCGCGTGCCCTTCTCCACCGAGGAAGGCACCTATCTGGCCTGCTCGGTCACGCCCGACTTCGCCGCCGTCCGCCAGTTGCTGAATTCGGTCGGCATCCCGACCGGCACCGCCTGCGTCGCAGCCAACGGCACGATACCCGCGACCCGCGCCACCGCCATCCTGTCGCGCGGCGCGCTGGCCAGCCTGCCCTACAGCGCCAGCTTCGCCAATTACGGCAATAACGACACCTATTCGGTCTTCGGCGACGCCACCTGGATTCCGACGCCCGCGCTGGAGCTGACCGCCGGCGCGCGCGTCCTGATCGAGGAGCGCCAGTCGGGCTATAGCTCGGTCATGCCCGACAGCCGGTTGCTGGCGGGGGCGGGCATTTTCACCAGCCTGCTGGGGGCCGCCAACACCAAGGGGCAGAAGTTCGAGGCACAGCGCAGCTATGCCGCGTTCCTGCCGCGCTTCAACGCGCTCTACCGGGTCAGCGACGCGGTCAATCTCTATGCCACGGTCAGCAAGGGCCGCCGCTCGCCCGTCGTCCAGCTGGAGGGCCGCCGGATCGTGCCGCTCAGCGTCGCCAATTCGGGCGCCATCCCCCGGTTGCAGATCGTGCCGGAAGAAAATGTCTGGAATTACGAGGGCGGCATCAAGGGGCGGGTCGGTCCGTTCACCGGCGCGGCCTCGATCTTCTATCAGCGGTACAAGGGCTTCCAGGTCTCGGTGATCGAAAATGGCGCGACCGTCACGCGCAGCGCCGGCTCGGCCAACAATCTGGGCGTCGAGCTGGAGGGCAATCTGGCGGTCCATCGCTGGCTCAGCCTGTTCGCGACTTTCGCCTATATCGATGGCGGCATCGCCGACGATCCCGCCAATGGCGTATTCGCGGGCAACCGCTTCCGCCTGCAGCCCGACACCACCGCCTCGGGGGGCGCGACGCTGCGCGTGCCGGTGGGGTCGGCGGCAACCTTCTATGCGACGCCCAGCGTCACCTATCGCTCGAAGGTGTTCTTCGAACTGCCCAACCGCGATGCGATTTCGCAAGATGGCTATACGCTGGTGAACCTGCGTGCCGGCATGGAGTTCGGCGACCAGGGCCGCTTCCATATCGGCGGCTTCGCGCGCAACCTGACCAATGCGCGCTATCTGATCGATGCGGGCAATACCGGGGGCAGCTTCGGCGCGCCGACCTATATCGCGGGCGAGCCGCGCTTCTACGGCGTGGAACTGGGCGCGCGATTCTGATCCGGTCATCGTTGCCGCTTCCGTGACTTAACGGCTTCCTAACCCTGCCCCCGTAGGACCACGGCATCGGTCACGGGGGCAGGACTCGGATATAGTGTGGCGTTGGTGGATGTTGGTGGCGACGCTCGCGATCGCGACATCGTGCACGCCCGTGCACCGGGCGCCGCCGCATGTGACGCTCGACATCCCGCCGCCGACACCGCGCACACTGCTGCGCCAGCTGGCGCTCGACGTTCCCGACGATGTCGTGCCCGATCGCCCGGTCGCCGACACACGGATTGAAATGGCCGCCGCGCCGGCCTTTAGCGGCATTGCCCGCTCCGCCCGCGACGCGGCGCGCGCCGCCGAATGCCTGACCGCCGCCATTTATTACGAGGCCCGGTCCGAACCCGTCGACGGCCAGCGCGCGGTGGCGCAAGTCGTGCTGAACCGCGTCCGCGACCGCGCCTTTCCCAAGAGTATCTGCGGCGTCGTCTATCAGGGGTCCGAACGCTCCACCGGCTGCCAGTTCAGCTTCACCTGTGACGGATCGATGCTGCACCCGCGCGACCCCGCCGCCTGGGCGCGCGCCGCCGCCGTGGCGCAGGGCGCGCTGGCCGGGCTGGTCTATGCGCCGGTGGGGGCGGCAACCTTCTACCATGCCAATTACGTGCTGCCCTGGTGGGCCTCCAGCCTCAACCGGATCGGGTCGGTCGGCAGCCACATCTTCTACCGCTGGCGCGGTGCGCTGGAGCGCGGGCTGTCGTTCCGGCAAGATTATGCGGGGGTGGAGCCGGCGGTTCCGACGCGGATCGCGGCGAGTACCGACATGGCCATGCCCGAAGCGCTGCACGGCGTGACGATCCATCGCGGTGAACAGGAACGCGCGGCCTCCGCCGCGCCGGTGACGATGGCGGGCGTGCGCATCCATCGCAACGGAGCCGCGCATGATCCGGCCGAGACGGTGCAGGACGTGATCGTCGGCGAGGAAAGCGACCCGAGCTGATTTCTCTCCTCCTGTATGTGAGGAAGGAGTATGGCACGTTGCGGGGGCATCGCCCGTAACCTTGCCCTCCCCCATCCCCTCCCGCCTGCGGGAGGGGCGTGCTTGGGGTGGGGGCGGGGCTCAGTTAATCCAGCCGAACAGGCACCCAACATCACGAGACAACGGAAGTGAGAATGGTCGCTGAGGACCATCTTCTCCCCTCCCGCAGGCGGGAGGGGTCGGGGGAGGGCAAGGTGCCTCGCAGAGACCATCGCCCGTAAATCGCCCTCCCGCTACGAGACGGACGCGCACGCGGCGACGGCGGCACTCACCCCCCGATCGCGTCGATCCACCCCGGCAGGTCGCCCAGTCTCGCCAAGCGGCAGAAGCGGGGATGGTCCATCGGTTCCTCCCCCGCCTCATGGCTCCAGGCGAGCGGTTGCGGGATATAGGCCGCCCACGCCCCCGCCTTCAGCGCCGGCATCACGTCCGACCGCATCGAATCCCCGGCCATCACCGCCGCCTCGGGCGCGACGCCGTGGCGATCGAAGATGCGCGCGAATGTGTCGGGCGTCTTGTCGCTGACGATCGCGACATCGGCGAAATGCGCGCCCAGTCCGGACGCGGCCAGCTTGGCCTCCTGATGCAGCAGGTCACCCTTGGTCACCAGCACCAGCCTGCCCCGCTCGGCCAGCGCCGCCATGGTATCGCCGATCCCGTCGAGCAGTTCGACCGGATGCGCCAGCAACTGCCGCCCCGCCTCCAGCAGCCGCGCGATCAGATCGGTGGGCAGCGTCGGCCCGGCCAGTTCCACCGCCGTCTCGATCATCGACAGGGTGAAGCCCTTGGCGCCGTAGCCATAGAGGCGCAGGTTACGCGCCTCGCACGCCTCCAGCGTCGCACGCGCCACCCGCGCCTCGGCAAAGGGGGCGAGCAGGCCGACCAGCGCTTCCTCGGTTTCGACGAAGTGGCGCATATTGTGCCAGAGCGTGTCATCGGCATCGAGACAGATCAGTTCGATCGCCATGGTCGTTCTCCCTATTGATGCACCACCGCCATCACAATTCGCGGATCAGACGCAAGCCCAGACGCGGCCGGAACGGCTCGCCGCGTGCCCGCTCGGCGCCGATGCCGCCCTGCAGGCTCAGCTTGCCGAAGCTGCGATGCGCCTGCGGCATCAACAGCCAATAGGCGCCGTCGCCATTCTGCCGATTGACCTCCAGGCCCAGCACCGTGTCGCGGTCCAGGTCGTAGAAGGTCGAATGGTTGATCACGAAGCCGGTCTGGTTGCCCTCCCGCAAGGTGACGTCGCCGATGCCCAGCATCGTCATCGTGCTCCACCGCTCGCCAAAGCGGTTGCCCAGCAGCCAGACCAGGGTCGATTGCCATTCGCCGCTCTCACGATCGTACAGCCCCAGATACTGGACGCCGTGGATTCCGCGCCCGCCGCGAAAGGTGCCGAGCTTGCCCTGAAGCCCCATCTTATACTGCACCACGCGCGTATCGATCAGCGGCAGTTCCAGTTCGACCGCGAAGCCGTCCGCCACCGCCACCTCGATCTCGGGGGCCCATTCCACCTCGCCACGCGGGCCGGAAAGATCGCGCTGGACCAGGGCGTTGACCTCCACCTCGCCGCGTTTGGCGGTCAGGGGGCGGATCATGTCGAACACCATCGGCTCGGGGATGTCCGGCCCATCCTGTGTCGGGGCGGCCTCCGCGATGGCAGGCATCAGCATCAGGGCCATGGCGATCGTCCATGCGCCGGCCAGTCGATGTCGCAGTTTCAAAACTCTCGCACTCCGGTCGTTTCACCTCATGCGATGCCGGGCCGCCGGCGCGAGCGCCCCCGCGCTATTGCCCGCGCGGATGGCCCAGGGCCGCCTGGACCCCCGTGACCAGCGCGTCCACCGTGAACGGCTTGGTCAGCAACTGCATGCCCGGCGCCAGATGGCCGCTGTTCAGCACCGCGCTTTCCGCATAGCCGGTAACGAACATGACATTCAATTCATGTCTGACCTCGCGTGCCGCCTCGGCCAGCTGGCGACCGTTCATCCCCCCCGGCAGACCGACATCGGTGATCAGCAGGTCGATCCGCCGGTCCGAACGCAGCAGGGGGAGCGCGGCGGCGCTGTCCGCCGCCTCGATCACTCGGTGGCCCATGTCGCGCAGGACGTCGGCGATCATCAGCCGGACGGTCGATTCGTCGTCGACCACCAGCACCGTCTCCCCCGATCCGCCGGCCCCGTCGGGCAGGGCGGCGCGCGCCGGTTCCTCCGGCTCGGCCGGACCGTCATGGCGCGGCAGATAGAGCGAGACGGTCGTCCCCTGCCCCACGGTCGAGGCGATGCGGACCTGTCCGTCCGACTGGCGGGCAAAGCCGTAGATCATGCTGAGGCCCAGCCCCGTCCCCTGCCCCAGCGGCTTGGTGGTGAAGAAGGGGTCGAACGCCTTTTCGATGACATCGGGCGTCATGCCGGTGCCGGTATCGGTGACACTGAGCACCAGATACTCGCCCTTGGGGATGTCATGATGCAGGTCGTCGCGGCAACCGGACGGGCGGTTGCGGATGGCGATGGTGATCCGCCCGCCATCGGGCATGGCGTCGCGCGCGTTGATGCACAGGTTGAGCAGCGCGTTTTCCAGCTGCGGCGCATCGACCAGCACCGTCCACCAGTCATCGGGCGCCGGCGTCTCGACGGTGATGCCCGGTCCCACCGTGCGCTGGATCAGGTCGCTCATTCCGGCCACCAACGCGACGATGTCGGTCGGGCGCGGCGCCAGCGTCTGCCGCCGCGAAAAGGCGAGCAGCCGGTGGGTCAGTGCCGCCGCGCGCCGCGTCGCCCCCTGCGCCGCATCCATGTAACGATCGATCTCACCGGCGCGCCCCTGTGACAGGCGCAGCGCCATCAGCTCCAGCGATCCCGAAATGCCCGCGAGGAGATTGTTGAAGTCATGCGCCAGCCCGCCGGTCAACTGGCCGACCGCCTCCATCTTCTGCGACTGGCGCAGCGCCTCCTCGGCGCGCATCAGCTCGGCGGTGCGATCGGCGACGCGCTGTTCGAGCTGGTCGGTCAGCGCGCGCAACTCGGCGATGGCGCTGTCGCGCTCGGCCTCCAGCGCGCGGCGGACGCCGACATCGATCAGCACGCCCGGGAAGTAGAGGGGCGTACCGTCGGGCGCATGCTCGACCCGGCCATTGGCCTCCAGCCAGTGATAGCAGCCGTCATGCCGGCGCACGCGATATTGATGGGCATAGGCCCCGCCCGAGGCGATGACCGCCTCGATCGCCTGCGCCAGGCCGGCCTGGTCGTCCGGATGGACCGTCTCCACCACCTGCGCCAGACTCAGCCCCTCATGGCCGAGCGCGGGGTCGAGCCCGAAGTTGCGCGCGAACGGCTCGTCGACGGTGAAGCGGTCGGTGGGCAGGTCCCAGAACCAGGTGCCGATGATCGCGCCGGCCTCCAGCGCCAGCTGCACCCGCTCGGCGTTCAGGCGCGCGCGCGCCTCGCTCTCGCGCAGCTGCTGCTCGATGCGGACGCGCTCGGTGATGTCGAAGCTGACGCCGGGGAAACGGACGCAGCGCCCGGTCTCGTCGGGGATACAGCGCCCTTGCGCCGATACCCAGTGTACCGTGCCGTCCGCCTGGACCAGCCGGTATTCGGAGACGAAGCGATGCGGCGCGCCGCCCGCCGCGACCTGCGCCATCGCGACCTGGATCTCACCGTTGACCCGCTCCTGGTCGTCGGGATGGATGCCCTTGAAGAATTCTTCGATCGGCACGCCATTTTCGGCGGCGGCGGGGTCCACGCCGTACATGGCGGCGAAGCGCGCATCGGATCGGATCGAGTCGTTCAGCACGTCCCAGTCCCATAAGCCGACATGCGCGCCCGAGCTGAGCGCCAGTTCCAGCCGCTCGTCCGACGCCCGCTGGCGCCGCTCGGCCAGCACGCGGTCGGTCGTCTCGCCGGTCACGCAGATCATGCCGACGATGTCGCCCCGATCATCGAAGACGGGCGAGTAGGAAAAGGTCCAGTAGCTTTCCTCCGGCTGGCCGGTGCGCGCCAGGTCCAGCCGCATGTCGGTGACCTTGGCAACCTGTCCCGACAAGGCCGTGGCGACCAGCGGTTCGATCTCGTCCCAGATGCTGCCCCACAGCACCTTGAACGGCGTGCCCATCGCGGTGTCGGCGCGGTAGCCCAATATGGGGCGATAGGCGTCGTTGTAGAAGGAGACGAGGTCGGGCCCCCAGACCGTGTACATCGGCGCCGGGCAGGCCAGCATCGTCGCCAATTGGCTGCGCAGCGCGACCGGCCAGCCATCGGGCGAGCCCAGCGACGTCGCGGCCCAGTCCAGCGCGACGATCTCGTCCACCACCCGTCCCGATACGCCGCGCAGGAAATCGAAAGACTTGGAAATCGCCATGGACGTGTTGTGCATCAGGCGCGCGGCGATAGCCAGCGGCGGCCGCGCTGTCCTATTGCCATGATAAGGGGATTGGATTTTCTGATCATCACCAAACCTGACCTGTGCGAGTGACAAGCCCCGCCGCACGGTCTAGGTCGGGCGGCGTGACGGCCATCCGCAGCCTTATTGCGCAACGCCATCTGGCCGCGCTGCTGTGCGTGGCGGCGCTGCTGCTCAAGCTCGTCATCCCGTCCGGCTATATGATCGGCGAGGCCCAGGGGCATATGGCGATCGTCCTTTGCCCCGGCACGATGCCGGTGGCGGACGCCATGTCGCACGCGCCCCCCGGTGACATGACGACGATGCATGGCATGCCCCATGGCGTCATGGCCGATCATGGCCGGAGCGATCATCGCGACGGGCAGCATGGTCGTGCGGAGATGCCCTGCGCCTTTGCCGGCCTGTCGGCGGCCGCGCTGGCGGCGGTCGATCCGATCCAGCTCGTCGCGCTGCTAGCCTTCGTCCTCACCACCGGCTTCGTGGCGCTCACGGCGAACGTCCGGCCCGCGCCACCCTATCTGCGGCCGCCTTTGCGGGGACCACCGGCGCTTTCCTGATCAAGTCATCCGGCGCGCGGCCTTTGGTCGCGGCCGTCCTGATCCTCGGCCCCGCCTTCCTGCGGGGCCGGTCGAAAGCGCATTTCCATGTTCATGCCACCCGCCCTGCCGGACACGATGCTGTCCCGGCCAGCACCTCCCGACGACCAGAACCAGCCATCCGCGACCGTCATCGTCCAGGGCGCACGAACGCCCGCCGCCCTCGACGCGCCCACCGGCGCGGGCAGCCGCCTGCCGCTGACCATCCGCGAAACTCCCGCCACGCTGGAGGTCCTGACCCAGGACGAGCTGCAACGTCGCGGCCTGCGTACCGCGCGTGAGGCGTTCGACGGCGTCGTCGGTGCGATCGCGGGCAATGTGCCGGGCAATCCGGCGGTCGTGTCGCTGCGCGGCTTTGCAGGCAGTGCGGTGTCGATCCTGCAGGATGGCGTGCGCGTCTCCACCTCGACCGTCGTCCAGCGCGACACGAACCTGTGGCATTACGACCGGATCGAAGTGCTGAAAGGCCCGGCCTCGGTCCTTTATGGCGAAGGCGCGCTGGCCGGCGTCATCAACAAAGTGACGCGCAAGCCCGTGCTGGGCGAGCGTGCCGCCGACCTGCTGATCTCGGGCGGCAGCTTCGGCACCGTTTACGGTGCGGGCGGGGTCAATCTGCCCGTCTCGCCCGCAATCGCGATCCGCGCCGATGCCAGCTATCGGCGGTCGGACAGCCTGTACGATGTCGATCGCAACGCGACCCGATCGGCGGGACTGACCGCCAGCGCGCTCATCAAACCCAGCGACCGGCTGTCGCTGCTGATCGCGATCGATCATTTCGAGGATCGCTATGATTCCAGCTATCAGGGCCTGCCACTGATCTCGGCGCGCTATGCGCTGGACCCCAGCGATGCGGTGCGCAGCGCCAGCGGGCTGGTCGCCGACCGATCGCTGCGCCGGCGGAACTACAACCCGCGCGGCGCATGGTCGGGCGCGGACGAGACCACGATCCGCTCCCGGCTGGACTGGACGATCGGCGATGGCTGGACCGCCGCGCTCGACCTGACCGGCTATACCGCCGACCGCGCCTTCCTGCTCGCCGATACGCAGAGCTTCGCGGCACCCGGCGCGGGTTTCCCCAATGGCAGCATCCGGCAAAGCTATCAGGACTTCCGCCACGACCAGCATTTCTGGAACACGCGCGGGCAAGTCGCGCGCGACGGGCGGATCGCGGGGATGCGGCACCGGATGACGCTGGGCGCGGAGCATAACGGCACGCATTTCGTCTCGCTCCGCCGTCAGGCACCGCTCGGCACCCTGCCTGCGCTCGATCTGCGCGATCCGGGCGTGATCGCGGCCCCGACCTCGCCGGCTGTCTTCACCAGCAGCGACGTGACGTTCGACTCGCGACTGAAGCAGACTGCGCTGTTCGCCGAGGATGCGGTGAACCTGACGCCGCGCTGGCTGTTGGTCGGCGGCATCCGCTGGGACCATATCGCGCTCGACCGGGTGACGATCCAGAACCGGAGCGGCGCGCGCGAAGGCCATGCGCCGCGCTTCGATCCGGTGTCGTGGCGTGCGGGGACCAGTTGGGCGGCGACGCCGGGGATCACGCTCTATGCGCAATATACGACGGCGGTGTCGCCGGTGTCGTCGATCCTGCTCGCCTCGATCGCCAACAGCCGCTTCCGCCTGACCCATGGCCGCGCGGTCGAGGCGGGGTTCAAGGTCAGCGGCTGGGGCGGGCGCGCCACCGTGACGGGGGCGGCCTATCATATCGTCCAGTCCGACATCCTGACCCGCGATCCGACCGACCCCAGCCTCAGCGTCCAGGGCGGGCAGCAATCGTCGCGCGGGGTGGAGCTGTCGGCCGATGTCACGCCCCTGCCCGCGCTGCGACTGACGGCGGGCGGGTCGTACACCAATGCGCGCTATGACCGGCTGTCCGAGCTGATCGGCGGCACAACGGTCAATCGCAGCGGCAACCGGCCGATCAACGTGCCCGACACCACCCTGTTCGCCTCCGCGCTCTACACCATCGCGCATCGGGTGACGCTGGGCGGCCATCTGCGCCATGCCGGTGGTTTCTTCACCGATACGGCCAACAGCATCCGGGTCACCGGCCATGCGCTGGTCGATGCCAGCCTGTCGGTGCCGGTCGGCGAGCATGCGACGCTGACCCTTCGCGGACGCAACCTGACCGACCGCTTCTACGGCGAATATTCGGGCTATCCGACGACCAATGTCTATATCGGCGCACCGCAATCCTTCGACATCGCGCTGTCGGCCCGGCTGTGAGGAGACGGGCCATGACATCCATGCCGCATGACCGGGTCACCTTTCACCGCACCATCTGGCGCTGGCATTTCTGGGCCGGTTTGCTGGTCCTGCCGATCCTGCTGATGCTCAGCCTGACCGGCGCGATCTATCTGTTCAATGACGAGCTGAACGACGCGATCTATCCGGAACAGCGGCTGGTCGTGCCGCGGGCCGGCCATGTGCCCGTCTCGCGGATGATCCAGGCCGCGCTGGTCGCCTATCCGGGCACGGCGTCGCGCGTCGACATGCCGGGCCGGGCGGATCGGTCGGCGGTGGTCTTCGTCAATCCCGACCAAGGGCCGCCACGCCGCGTCGCGGTCGATCCGGGAACGGGCCGCGTGCTGGGCAGCGTCGTCTATGACCGGACGCTGGTCGGCTGGGCGGACGCCATGCACCGCTCGATGCTGATGGGCGTGTTCGGCGAGCGGCTGGTCGAACTGGCCGCCTGCTGGGCGCTGGTCCTGCTGGCGACGGGCGTGATCCTGTGGTGGCCGCGCGGCGGCTGGCGCGCGAGCGGCACGCTCTGGCCGCGCCTGTCGGGGAGGGGGCGGCGCTTCTGGCGCGATCTGCATGGCCCGGTCGGGCTGTGGACGGGCGGGGTGATCGGTTTTCTGGTGCTGACCGGCCTCCCTTGGGCGGGGGTGACGGGGCCGCTGCTCCACCGGGTCAGCGGTGCGCTCGGCGTCGGCTATCCGACCTCCTACCGCCAGTACAATATCCCGCACAGCCTGCCCGCCAAGGTCGCGCTGGGCAGCGCGCCCTGGACGCTGGAGGACGCGCCCCTCCCCCAATCCCACAGGCCCGGATCGGACATGGCGGCGCACGGCCACGCCGCGATGCCGCCCGACGAGCATGCCGAGCACCGCGCGCACGGCCCCGGATCGCCGGGTGCGACGCGCGATCCGGCGGTCATTCGCGGCACCGATCAGGTCGACCGGATCACCGCCGGGCTGGGGTGGACGAACGGTTATCGCCTGTTCCTGCCCGGCGGCCCGACCGGGGTCTATACCGCCTTCACCTATCCCGATCGCCCGCAGGGTCAGCGGACCATCTATGTCGATCGCTACACACTGCGCCCGATCGGTCGCGAGATCCGCTTCGCCGACTATGGCGCGGTCGGCCGGGCGGTCGAATGGGGCGTGCAGGTGCATATGGGCAATTATTTCGGCGCGGCGAACCAGGCGCTGATGCTGTTCGCCTGTATCGGCGTCTGGCTGCTGGCGATCAGCGGGGTCGCCATGTGGTGGAAGCGGCGCCCGGCCGGCCGCGTGGGCGCACCGCCGCCGCTGTCGGGCGCGCGGGTCGGCGGGCTGATCGTCGCGCTGGCGATCCTGGCCATGCTGCTGCCGCTGTTCGGCGCCTCGCTGCTGGTCGTGGCGGCGCTCGACCGGGGGCTCGCGGTGGCGACGCGGCGGCGCGCCATGGCGTGATGGAAACCTTGCGCGGCGGCGGTCCGTTGTGTCCGCAACATGGAATGTCAGGCGCAAGGATGAGACGGGCGATGGACAAGAAGCGAAACGGCATGTCGCCCTGGGTTGCGGGCGGGATCGCCGCCGGCGTGCTGGGCCTCAGCGCGCTGGTCGGCGGGCGCAACGCACCCGACCCCTCGCATCCCGGCATCCGCCACTGGTATCGCCGGCTCGACAAGCCCGGCTTCACCCCACCCGACAAGGTCTTTGGCGCGGTGTGGCCGGTGCTGGAGAGCCTGGCGGCCTTTGGCGGGTATCGCATCCTGCGCCAGCCCGCCTCGCCCCGCCGCAACGCCGCCATCGCCTTGTGGCTGGGCAACAGCGCGATGATCGGCGGCTGGACCGAGCTGTTCTTCCGCGAGCATCGCCCCGATGCCGGCACCGTCGCGGCGGCGGCGATGACCGGCGGCACGGTCGCGCTGGCGGCGACCGCCTGGCCGCTCGACCGGTCGGCGGCGATCAGCGTGATCCCGCTCGCCGGCTGGCTGGGTTTCGCCACCGTGCTGGCAGGTGAGGTCTGGCGGCGTAACGGATCGGCCCCGCCTGCCGCAGGATAATTATCCGAAGTTAAAATTTAGATGACGGCAACGTGAACCGTTTCGCGACCGAAGCGTTCGGGCGGAATGAGGGGGAAGCACGTCGCCATCGCCGTCCTGCCGGCATGCCTGTTATCGGCATGCAACCGGCATCAATCGACCCTGGCGCCGTTCGGGGCCGATGCCGCCGACATTCGCCACCTGTTCATCATCATGCTGGTCGGCGCGGTGATCATCGCCGGTGCGGTCGCGCTGCTGATGCGGCACGCCGTCCGCGCGCCCGAAGGTGCGATCAGCCATCAGAAGGGGATGCGCATCGTCCTCTGGCTGGGCGGGATCATTCCCACGGTCGTGCTGATGGGGCTGCTCGCCTATTCGCTGCCCTATATGCGCCCGCGCCCCGTCGCGCCCGCCGACCTGCAGATCGCGGTCGATGGCGAGCAATTCTGGTGGCGCGTCACCTATCGCCCCGCCGGCGCGACATCGGTCGATAGCGCCAACGAAATCCGCATCCCCACCGGCCGCACGGTCGCCTTCCGCCTGAGCGCGGGCGATGTGGTGCACAGCTTCTGGATACCCGGGCTGGCGGGCAAGATGGACATGATCCCCGGCCGCACCAACGACCTGATCGTCCGTGCCGACAAGCCCGGCCGCTATCGCGGGCAATGCGCCGAATTCTGCGGGCTGAGCCATGCGCTGATGGCGTTCGACGTCATCGCCATGCCGCCTGCTGCCTTCGACGCCTGGCTGGCCGGACAGCGACGACCGGCGCAGGCCCGTGATGGCGAAGGCGCGCGCCTGTTCGCCGCCAATGGCTGCAACGGCTGTCACGCCATTGCCGGGGTGACCGCCCCGACGCGGATCGGCCCCGACCTCACCCATTTCGGATCGCGCCGCACGCTGGCCGCCGGCATCCTGCCGATGACGCAAGCCCATGTCGCCGCCTTCATCCGCCACCCCGAAAAGACCAAGCCGGGCGTGCGCATGCCGTCCTTTCCCCAATTGTCGGATGACCAGGCCTTGGCCCTCGCCCGCTATCTGCAAGGCCTGAAATGAGCCTCCACGCCCAGGACGATCCCGCCCTTCGCGCCGCGCAGGAGGACAGGCTCCGCGAAGTATGGAAGCCGCCCAGCGGCCTGTTCCTGCGCTGGACCGACACCAACAACAACCGCGTCGGCGTGTGGTACACGCTGACCGCGTTCGGCTTCATGCTGTTCGCGGGCGTGCTGGCGCTGATCATGCGCACCCAGCTGGCGGTGCCCGACAACGACCTCGTCTCGGCGAACACCTTCAACCAGCTGTTCACGCTGCACGGCTCGGTGATGATGTTCCTGTTCGCGGTGCCGATGTTCGAGGCGGTGTCGATCATCCTCCTGCCCCAGCTTCTCGGCGCGCGCGACCTGCCCTTCCCGCGCCTATCGGCCTTTGGGTACTGGAGCTTCCTGATCGGCGGCGTCTTCGTCGCGGGCTCGATCTTCTTCAACGCCGCGCCCGATGGCGGCTGGTTCATGTACCCGCCGCTGACCACCCGCACCGACCTGTCGGGTCTGGGCGCCGACATCTGGATGCTGGGCCTGTCCTTCATCGAGGTGTCGTCGGTCGCCGCCGCCGTCGAGCTGATCGTCGGTGTGCTGAAGTGCCGGCCGCCGGGCATGCGGCTGAACCTGATGCCGCTCTATGCCTGGTATATCCTGGTCGTGGCGGTGATGATCCTGTTCGCCTTCCCGCCGCTGATCGCGGGCGACCTGTTGTTCGAGATGGAGCGGTTGCTCAACTGGCCCTTCTTCGATGCCGCGCGCGGGGGCGATCCGCTGCTGTGGCAGCACCTGTTCTGGATCTTCGGCCACCCGGAAGTCTATATCGTCTTCCTACCCTCCATCGCGCTGTTCGCGATGATGATCCCGACCTTCGCGCAGAGACATCTGCTGGGCTATCCGTGGATCGTGCTGGCAGCGGTCGGCACCGCCTTCCTGTCGTTCGGGCTGTGGGTCCACCACATGTTCGCGACCGGCCTGCCCAAGATCAGCCTGGCCTTCTTCTCCGCCGCGTCCGAGGCGGTCGCTATCCCGACCGGTGTGCAGATATTCGCCTTCATCGCCACGCTCTGGGCGGGCAAGGTGAAATGGTCGACGCCGCTCCTCTATGCGTCGGGCAGTCTCGCGGTGTTCGTCATCGGCGGGCTGACCGGCGTGATGGTGGCGATCGCACCGTTCGACTGGCAGGCGCACGACACCTATTTCGTCGTCGCGCATCTTCATTACGTGCTGATCGGCGGTACGCTGCTGCCGCTGTTCGGCGGGCTGTATTATTACTGGCCGCTGATCACCGGCAAGAAGCTGTCCGACCGGCTGGGGCGCATCGCCTTCTGGATCATGTTCGTCGGCATCAACCTGACCTTCTTCCCGATGCATCTCTCGGGGCTGGAGGGCATGCCGCGCCGCGTCTTCACCTATCCGGCCGAGCTCAATATCGGCTGGCTGAACCTCGCCTCGACCGCCGGTTCCTATCTGTTCGCTACCGGCGTGCTGGTGCTGGTCGTCGATCTGGCGCTGTCGCCCACCCGCGCCAAATCGCCGCGCAATCCATGGAACGCCGGCACGCTGGAATGGCTGGCGCTGCCCGACGACGAGGATTGGGGCATCCGCTCGGTCCCGCTGATCGAAAGCCGCTATCCGATCTGGGACCAGAAGGATTTCGTCGCCAAGGTCGACGAAGGTCGCTTCTTCCTGCCCGATGCCGAGGAGGGCCGGCGCGAGACGATCGTGACCTCGGTCCTGGATGCCAAGCCCGTCTCGGTGATCCGGCTGGGCGGCCCCAGCGTCAAGCCGATGATCACCGCCGTCGCGCTCGGCTCGGTGTTCATCCTCACCACCTATCATCTCTATCTGCTCGCGGCGTTGGGCGGGGTGGCGACGCTGGCCTGCGTGCTGTGGTGGCTGTGGGACACCGCCGAAATCCCCGAAAAGCCCGAAAAGCCGATCGGGCACGGCATGCATTTGTCGCTCTATCGCTCGGGGCCAGCGGCACCCGGCTGGTGGGCGATGTTCATCACCATGATGGCCGATGCCACCGCCTATTCGGGGCTCGTCTTCGGCTATTATTTCTACTGGACCGTCCATCCCGATTTCGGCGAGGGCTTTACCGGGCCGGGGATCGCCGCGCCGATGATCGCGCTGGCCCCCTCGCTGGCCAGCTGGGCGCTGACGCTGATCGCGCGCGAGGTCCATGCGCGCGGGCACGTGATGCTCGCCCGCCTGCTGCTGATCGGCGGCGCGGCGATGGCGGTCGTGGGACTGTTCGCCGGCCTGCGTTGCCTCGACGGCCTCGATCCGCAGGTCAATGTCTATCCCGCCATCATCTGGGTGCTGGTGATCTGGACGGTCGCGCACGCCGCCGTCGCGGTCGTCATGCAGCTCTACACGCTGGCCCGCAGCCTGGCCGGAAAGATGGACCCCACCCATGACGCCGATCTGCGCAACATCACCGTCTATATGCACTTCTTCGCGCTGACCGCGATCGTCACCTATATGACCATCGGCTGGTTCCCGGAGACGGGGCTGTGAAGCGCTGGCTGCAACGCGCCAGCCGGCTGCGCGTCACGCTGTGGACGCTGATCGTGCCGCCGACCGTCTGGGCGGTGCATTTCCTGTTCTCCTATCTCTGGGCGGCCATCAGTTGCGAGAAGATCGGGGAGTGGGCGCTGTTCCCCACCGCCTTCGCCATCGGCACGGTCATCGCGCTGGTCCTGATCGTCGCCTCGGGCGTGATCGCATGGCAGCAGTCGCGCACGCCCGGCGATCCGCCGCCGCATCAGGAGGGCACCGACATCGACCGGCTGCGCTTCCTGGCCTATTCGACGATGCTGCTGGCGGGCCTTAGCTTCGTCGCGGTGCTCTTCACCGCGTTGCCGGTGATCATGCTGGGCGATTGCCGATGAGGCGCGCCAGCCTGATCGCGGGCCTGGCCCTGCTCCCCCTCGGCTGGTCGCTCAGCCGCTGGGGCATGACGGGGCATATGGCGGCGCACATGATCGCGGTTGCGGTCGCCGCCCCCTTGCTGGCGCTGGCGATACAGGGGCATCGGTTCGACCCGGCCGAACGCTGGCCGCGTTTCGCCTCGCCCCTGGTTGCCGCCATGGTCGAGGCGGTGATCGTATGGGGATGGCATGTGCCCGCTCTCCGGCGGCTGGCCGATCATCAGCCGCTCTGGCTGGTCGCCGAGCAGGCGAGCTTCCTGGCCGCCGGCCTGCTACTCTGGTCCGCCGTGCTGGCGCCGCGTCACCGTGCGGCGGGGGTGATGGCGCTGCTCGTCACCTCGATGCACATGACCCTGCTCGGCGCGCTGATCGGCCTGGCCCCCCGCCCGCTCTACAGCCATCACGGCGCGGGCGCGCTGGAGGATCAGCAGATGGCGGGCGTGGTGATGCTGCTGGTCGGCGGCATCGCCTATCTCGTCGGCGGGCTGGCGATGCTCGGCCGGCTGCTCCAGACCCGTCAGGAGGCGCACGCATGACGATCCGTATCACCTGGAAACGCGTGATCGTCACGCTGATCGGCCTGTTCGCGCTGGGCATGGCCTTTGCTTGGTCGGGGGTCATGAACTTGGCCGCGTCGAGCGGACACTGGGCGATCACCGACTGGTTCCTGCACTGGGCGATGCGCAATTCGGTGAAGACCCATGCCGCCTTCACCGCACCTGACGACCCCAGCGACGCGACCGGACTGGTCAGCGCGGCGGGCCATTTCGCCAATAGCTGCGCGGTGTGCCACGGCGCGCCGGGGCAGAAGCCGGCCCCCGTCATGCAGGCCGCCACCCCGCCCGCGCCCGATCTGGCGGTCAATGCGCGCGAATGGACCGACAAGCAGCTGTTCTGGATTCTCCAGCACGGCGTCAAATATACCGGCATGCCCGCCTGGGCCGTGCAGGACCGTAAGGACGAGGTGCGCCGCATGGTCGCCTTCGTCCGCCGCCTGCCCGACATGACCCCGGCCCAGTATCGCGCACTGGTCGCCGAGGGCTCGCCCGCGACCGATCCCGACAATTGCACCGGATGCCATGGCACCGACGGGCGTGGGCGCGGGTCACCCGACATTCCCGTGCTGGGCGGCCAGAACCCCGCCTATCTGCTCGCGGCGCTACAGGGCTATGCGAACGGCACCCGATCGAGCGCGGTGATGCAGCAGGTGGCGATGCGCATGGAGCCCGCCGAAATGGCCGCCGCCGCACGCCGCTTCGCCGCCATGCCGGGCCTGGGTGCACGGCCCAGCGGCAGCGCCGAAGCCGCCCGCATCGTCGAGCGCGGTCTGCCCGAAAAGCAGCTGCCCGCCTGTGTCAGCTGCCACGCCCCCGGCAAGCCCTATCCGGTGCTCGCCGGCCAACGCGCGACCTATATCGCCGAGCGGCTGCGCCATTGGCAGGGCGACAAGAATGTCGTCGATGCACGCAAGAGCCATGCGACGATGCCGGTCATCGCGCGCCGCATCCCGAAGGACATGATCGACCCCATCGCCCGCTATCTGGCGGGCGACGGGGCGGCCCCGCCGCGCTCCTGATCCCCAAGTCTTCGCTTGCAACCCGCTTCATTTGCCTGACTAATAGGCGCAAAGACATGCGGGAGCGGATGAATGACGGACAAGGGGATCAACCGGCGCCAGGCGCTGGCCGGGGCGGCATGGACGGGCACGGCGATGCTGGCGGCGGGAGGAGCGGCGGCGCAGGTCACGCCCGCCACCCCCGGCCTGCTCGCGCCGCGCCCGCCGATGGGCTGGAACAGCTGGAACAGCTTTGCCACCACCATCACCGAGGCACAGGCGCGCGAGACCGCCGCGATCATGCGCGAGAAGCTGCTGCCCTTCGGCTATGACATCTTCACCGTCGACATCCAATGGTATGAACCCAATGCCAGCAGCTATGAATATAGCGCCAAGCCGATGCCGGCGATGGACGGCTATGGCCGACTGATCCCCGCACCCAATCGGTTCCCGTCGAGTGCCGATGGTTCGGGCTTCACCAAGCTGGCCGCCGATATCCATGCGATGGGGATGAAGTTCGGCATCCACCTGATGCGCGGCATCCCGCGCCTGGCGGTGGAGCGCAACCTGCCGATCCTGGGCACCCGCTATCACGCATCCGACATCGCCGATACGTCGAGTATTTGTTCGTGGAACCCGGACATGTACGGCGTCGACATGACCAAGCCCGGCGCGCAGGCCTATTATGACAGCGTGTTCCGGCTCTATGCCTCCTGGGGCGTCGACTTCATCAAGATGGACGACATGAGCCGCCCCTATGACGCGCATGCGCCCGAGATCGAAGGTGCCCACCGCGCGATCCAGAATAGCGGCCGGCCGATGATGCTCAGCCTGTCGCCGGGCGAAACGCCGGTCATTCGCGGCGACCATGTCCGCCGCCATGCGCAGATGTGGCGTATCTCCGACGATTTCTGGGACGAATGGTCGATGCTGGCGGCGCAGTTCACGCGGCTGGAGAATTGGAACCCGTGGCGTCGGCCGGGGGCATGGCCCGATGCCGACATGCTGCCGCTCGGCCGGCTGGCGCTGGGCAAGCGCGATACCAAGTTCACCCCCGACGAGCAGCGGACGTTGATGACTCTGTGGTCGATCGCCCGCTCGCCGCTGATCATGGGCGGCGATTTGCGCCATCTTGACGCGCCGACGCTGGCGCTGCTGACCAACCGCGCGGTGATCGCGGTGAACCAGGCCTCGACCGACAACCAGCCGCATTTCGTCGAGGACGGCGCGCGCATCTGGTCCGCCAAGCCAGAGGGCGCGTCGAACGATCGCTATCTGGCGCTGTTCAATACCGGCGACAAGGCGAAGGAGGTGGGGCTGTCGCTCCGTTATCTGGGCCTGACGGGTACGGTCCGGGTCAGCGATCTGTGGGAAGGCCGCGACCTGGGCCGCACGACCGGCCGCATCGCCGCCACCCTGCCCCCGCACGGCGCGGCACTTTACCGTCTGCGGGCATGACTATTCCTCCCCTGCAAGGGGGACTGTTCACTGTGGCTGCTTTTCGGGTTCTTCTTCGTTCTGGTGATTTGGGACAGGGAGGATGGCATGCGATGTCCGGTGTGTGAGGGA
>NZ_JACIDH010000028.1 GCF_014196255.1 Sphingomonas pseudosanguinis | reverse complement strand
CGCAACCCGCTACGACAAACTCGCCGTCAACTTCCTCTCAGGCGTCGCCATCGCAACCGCGCTCGCATTCTGGCTCTGATTGAGTCTCGACCATACGCTCCTCGCAATGTCGAGAGGATCAGATGACCCGCTCGGCTTCCATCTTCTTGATCTCGGCGATCGCCTTGGCGGGGTTCAGGCCCTTGGGACAGACATTCGCGCAGTTCATGATCGTGTGGCAGCGATATAGACGGAAGGGATCTTCCAGCTCGTCCAGACGCTCGCCCGTCATCTCGTCGCGGCTGTCGGCCAGCCAGCGGTACGCCTGGAGCAGGATCGCCGGGCCGAGGAACTTGTCGCTGTTCCACCAATAGCTGGGGCACGAGGTCGAGCAGCAGGCGCACAGGATGCACTCGTACAGACCGTCGAGCTTGGCGCGGTCGTCGGGCGACTGGAGCCGCTCCTTGCCCGAGGGGGCGGGCGACACGGTCTGCAGCCACGGCTTGATCGAAGCGTATTGCGCATAGAAGTGGGTGAAGTCGGGGACCAGGTCCTTGACCACATCCATGTGCGGCAAGGGCGTGATCTGGACCGTGCCCTTCACATCCTCGATCGCGGTGGTGCAGGCGAGGCCATTGCGGCCGTCGATGTTCATCGCGCACGACCCGCAAATACCCTCGCGGCACGAACGGCGGAAGGTCAGCGAGCTGTCCTGCTCGGCCTTCATCTTGATGAGCGCGTCGAGCACCATCGGGCCGCATTCGTCCAGATCGACCTCGAACGTGTCGTAACGCGGGTTCTGCCCCGAATCGGGGTCATAGCGATAGACCTTGAACTTCTTCAGGCGACCGCCGCTGGTCGCCTGATGCGTTTCGCCCTTCTTGATGACGCTGTTTTTCGGCAGGGCAAATTCGGCCATGGTCACAAACCCGCTGGATGGGCCGGTCCCGGGACCGGCAAAGGATTAGCTGAGCCGATACATGACAGGGCCGGTTGTCGCAAATGTCTTCGGATGATTTAGGCGCTCGGTCAGATCACATCAAGCACGAGGCCCAGGTCGCGCGCCTCCTCGGCATCGATATACCAGTTGCTCGTCGCCTTTTCGCGCAGGGTTTCGAACGGCACCTGCGAACCGTTGACGATGGCGCGGAACTCCTCTTCCTGGATCAGCACCGACTGCTCGATCTCGTGCAGCTTGGCCTTCAGCACCACGGGCAGGTTGGTGAGCGGGCCGGACAGATCGATCGACCCCGACATCTGCCGCTCGTGCAGCATCAGCCGGGTGCCGCGCGTCAGGAAACGATGCTCGACCGGAAAGGCCGACATGAAGGTCGCACCCGCCGAATAGACCGCGACCTTGCCCAGGAACAGCGTCTCGCGCCCGGTATAGTCGCGCAGCAGACGGATCGAGTCGCCCATCGCGCGTGCCATTTCCGGGTCGCCGCCCAGCGTGGTGATCGAGACGACCAGCGCGCCATCGGTCGGCGCGGCGGCGAGCTGGTCCTTGAACCCGGCGTACATGACCTCGTCCACCGTGCCGTAAAGCTGGATGTGCGGGCGGGCGAGGAGCGGGTATTTCACCGCTCGGTTGGGCTGATCGTGCATGGGATGGCGAACCGGGCGTGGGGGATAAGGTTCCGGTTCGAGGGTTCGGGAAAAGGTTGCGGCGTGGCCTTCGACTTCGCTCAGGCTGAACGGAGGTTGGTATCCAGCCCCTGCCCCTACGCGCGTTCGAGCATCCCCCTCCCCACCGCCGTTCAGGCTGAGCGAAGTCGAAGCCCAAGGGAATCCCTATCCGGTCTTAGCCCGAGCATATTCCTGCGTCCCCCGCGTCACCATCGCATCCCCCGCCACGATCTCGGCGACCGGAATGTCCGGCAACGCCTTGATCTCCTCGTAAAGCGGCGCGAAATCCGTCTCCAGCGTGGTCCGCAGCAGTTCCTCGTAACTCGGGATCACGAAATAATTCTGCTGGAAATCGTCGATCCGGTATTCGGTGCGCATCACGCGGGCAAGGTCGAAGCCGATCCGGTTGGGACTCGGGTCCTCCAGCGCGAAGCGGCTCTCCGAATAGCTCGACACGATGCCCGCGCCGTAGATGCGCAAGTTCCCATCCTCGCGCACCAAGCCGAACTCGACCGTGTACCAGTAGAGCCGCCCGAGATATTTCAGCGCATCCATTCCCAGCGCGCGCTGTCCACCGCGCCCATAGGCGGCGAGATAGTCGGCGAAGACCGGATCGGCGAGCATCGGGACATGACCGAACACGTCATGGAAGACGTCCGGCTCCTGAAGATAATCGAGCTGGTCGGGCCGCCGGATGAAATTGCCGGCGACGAAACGGCGATTGGCCATATGGTCGAAGAACACGTCGTCCGGCACAAGGCCGGGCACCGCCACGACCTGCCATCCGGTCAGCTTCATGAGGCGTTCGGACAATTCCTCGAAATCGGGAATGCCCGGCCGCGACAGCTTGAGCACGTCGAGGCCGCGCAAATAAGCCTCCGACGCGCGGCCTGGCAGCAGTTTCGACTGGCGCGCGAACAGCGTATCCCAGGTCGCATGCTCTTCCGCCGTATAATGCTCCCATCCCTGCGGGATGGTCCAGTCGGCCCCGGCTCCCTCGGGCGGGGCGGCGAGAACATGGGTATCCTGTGCCATTCGCGGAGCCTATCATGATGATGGTGACAAATGAAACCATATCGTGGCGACGGGTCGGCCGGGTTGCAAGGGGGGTGCTGGCCGCGATCGGCTTGATCCTGTTCACCTATTTCGGCGGCGGGCTGACGCTGGGGGCGATTCCCCGCGCCACGTCGACGATGCCGGCGGCCGGCGCGGATGCAGTCACCATCTTCGTCGAATCGAGCGCGATCCATACCGCGATCATCGTGCCCAAACAGGTGGCGGGGGTGGACTGGCGTGACTGGGCGCCGGGGCAGGATTTGCGCGATCCGCGCTATGCGGGCTTTCCCTTCCTCGCCATCGGCTGGGGCGAGGCGGGCTTCTTTCGCGAGACGCCGCGCTGGCGTGACGTGAAGCCTGGGACGATCCTGCACGCAGCCTTTGGTAGCGACCGGACGCTGATCCATGTCGACCATCTGCCGCTGCCCCGTGCTAATGGCGACGATGTCCGCATACTCCGCCTGTCGCCCGAGGCGTATCGCAAGCTCGTCGCCTTCATTCAGGCGAGCTGGCGACGGGGTGGGCCGCATTATCCGGGCTATGACGTGTATGATGCCTTTTACGAGGCGAACGGGCGGTACAGCGCCGCGCATACCTGCAACAGCTGGACCGGCGATGCGCTGGCGGCGGCGGGGGTGCGGGTGGGGTGGTGGACGCCTTTCCCCTGGACGGTGATGCATTGGCTGTGATCCCGCCGCCGTCCAAGGCGCTGTGGGCCGCCGAGTTGCCGCGCGCGCTGTGGATGGGCGCGACATGGTGGCGGCACAGGACCGAACTGGACGCCGCGCCGCCGGGCGATGGCCGCACCGTGATGCTGCTGCCCGGGCTGTTCAACGGCGATGGCTCGAACATCCTGCTGCGCCGCTATCTGGTCGCCAAGGACTATCGCGCCCATGGCTGGGGATTGAGCCGCAATCTGGGCGTGCGCAGCGTCGGCCACCATGCCGAGCATCTGATCGTGCGGATCGAAGCGCTGGCCGATAACGGCCCCGTCACGCTCGTCGGGGTCAGTCTGGGCGGGATCATGGCCCGGATGGCGGCGCAGGCGCGCCCCGATCTGGTCGCGGGCGTCGTCACCATCGCGTCGCCCTATGCCGGGCGGGCCCGCGCCACCCATGTCTGGCGGATCTTCGAGCGGCTGACCGGCGAGCGGGTGGACGATCCCGCCGTCATCGCGCGCTCGGCGGCGATCGCCGGGCCGCTCCCCTGCCCTTCCGCTGCGATCTGGAGCCGGAGCGACGGGCTGGTTGCGGGCACGATCTGTCGCGACGACACGACCCCGGCGATCGAGGTCCGCTCCAGCCATCTATGGGTACAGCACCGGCCGCAGGTGCTGGCGGCGGTGGCGACCATCCTGGCGGGATGGTCGCGCGGGTCCGGTCAGTCGTTGGCGGCGCGATAGCCGTCATAGCCCTGGGGCTGCCCCTGGAACTGGCATTGTTCGGGATGCTTGCGGCACTGTTTTTCATACTCGCGCCGCTCGCGGCCTTCGCGCGCTTCCTTCTTGCGCATCTTGCGGCCGTAATTGCGATCCGCCTCGTCCTGGCTGGTCGTCGTCCAGTCGACCACCTGCCCCGCCGCCTGGAACGGGGCCTTCACGACGCTGGCCACCGTCTTGACGCAGCCTCCGGTCGTCAGCGGCAGGGTCAGGACGGCGAGTTTCAGGACGAGGTTACGCATGGTCACAGGGTCTTTCAGCGGGTGCGCAAATAGGCGTTGCGCGTGTCTACCCCGATTTGCGGGAAATCGGTGAAGAATCCGTCGATGCCCTGGCCCAGCGCGGCGCGAATTTCACCCGCGACATCGCCATGCGCCTTGGGATCATCGCCGCGCCGGAAGGATGGCCGCACGAAGACATTCTCGGCGCGGTACGTCCAGGGGTGGACGCGCAACCCCGCGCCATGCGCATCGGCCACCAGCGTCGTGGGCGCATCGCCCCGCCACAGCATCGCCTTGTCCGGGCCGATCCCCCAGGCATAGGTCGCCACCTGCTTGAGCCCCTCGGGGCTTATCATCGCGGCATAGCTCGGCGCGGCCTTGTCCGCCGGCCCGCCCTCGCCGCCGAGCAGCTGGATCAGGCGGATGCCGGTCATGGTCTTCAGATGCTTGAGGTTGTTCACCTCGAACGACTGGATGAACACGGGCGCCTCCGCCGTCTTCCACCCCGCCTTGGTCAGTGCGGCGACCAGCGGTGTGTCGGTGCCCTTGCCGATCGAGGCGAAATAGGTCGGGTGCTTGGTCTCGGGATAGATGGCAATGGTCCGACCCAATTCCTTCGACCGGGTCTTCGCCAGCGCGATGATCTCCTCCAAGGTCGGGATCAGGAACTGCCCGTCATGGGCGGTCGAGCGCAGCTGCGGCAGGCGTTCGCGGGCCCGCAGGGTCTTCAGTTCGGCCAGCGTGAAGTCTTCGGTGAACCAGCCGGTTTCGGTCTGGCCGTCGATCGTCTTGGTCGTCCTGCGATCGGCGAACTCGGGATGGGCGGCGACATCGGTCGTGCCCGAAATCTCGTTCTCATGCCGCGCAACGAGGTGACCATCCTTCGTCGGCACCAGATCGGGTTCGATCACGTCCGCGCCTTCGCGGATCGCCAGATCATAGGCGGCCAGCGTGTGCTCGGGCCGCTCCCCGCTCGCGCCGCGATGCGCGATGACGATGGGGGATGAGAGGGGTTTCGCAGGTCCGGCGGACATGGCCTCACCCTGCCCCATGAGGGCGCTTGCAGCAATGAGAGTGGTTCGCAACGGGAAACGCAAGAGATTCATGGCGTTGTTTCATCCAATTCCAATCCCAGAGGGGATGCGCCCATGCATTTCACAATCAATGGTCAATCGCATGACATCGAGGTCGATGTCCGCACCTCGCTGCTCGATCTGTGTCGCGAGCATCTGGGGCTGACCGGGTCCAAGAAGGGCTGCGACCATGGCCAGTGCGGGGCGTGCACCATGTTGGTCAACGGCCGCCGGGTGAACGCCTGCCTGACGCTGGCGGTCATGCATCAGGATGACGAGATCACCACGATCGAGGGACTGGGCCAGCCGGGCAATCTCCACCCGCTGCAGGACGCGTTCGTGCGGCATGACGGGTTCCAGTGCGGATATTGCACGCCGGGTCAGATCTGCTCGGCGGTCGGCATGATGGACGAGGTGAAGAAGGGCTGGCCAAGCCATGTCACCGAAGACCTGGGCGCGGCCGAGCTGACGGTCGAGGAAATCTCCGAACGGATGAGCGGCAATCTGTGCCGCTGCGCCGCCTATCCCAATATCGTCGACGCGATCCGCGAAGTGGCGGGGCTGGGTGACCGCAATCCCAATGAGGATGTGGGCAAGGAGGTCGCGGCATGAAGCTGTTCGACTATGCCCGCGCCGACTCGGTCGCCACCGCCACCCGTGACGGAGCGGTGCCAGGCGCGCGCTTCATCGCGGGCGGCACCAATCTACTCGACCTGATGAAATTGCAGGTCGAGACGCCCGAGACGCTGATCGACATCAGCCGCTTGGCCCTAACCGAGATCGAGGAGCGCGAGGATGGTGGCCTGACCATCGGCGCGCTGGTGCCCAATAGCGACCTCGCCGCCGATGCCCGCGTGATCGAGCGCTATCCGGTCCTGTCGCGCGCGCTGCTGGCGGGCGCCTCGGGGCAGCTGCGCAACAAGGCGTCGACCGGGGGCAATCTGCTCCAGCGGACGCGCTGCTATTATTTCTACGACCCCGCCACCCCCTGCAACAAGCGCGAGCCCGGCAGCGGCTGTTCGGCGATCGGTGGCGAGAACCGTATCCTCGCGATCCTCGGCACCTCGGACCAGTGCATCGCGACGCATCCCAGCGACATGGCGGTCGCCATGCGCGCGCTGGAGGCGGTGATCATCACCCAAAAGCCCGACGGCGACCGTCGCCGGATCGCGATAGGCGAATTCTATCGCCTCCCCGGCTCAACGCCCGAGATCGAGAATGTCCTGGAGCCGGGTGAGCTTATCACCCATGTCGAACTGCCCCCCGCGCCCGAGGGTAAGCAGACCTATCGCAAGGTGCGCGACCGGGCTTCCTATGCCTTTGCACTGGTCTCGGTCGCGGGAATCGTCGCGGTCGAGGGTGGCAAGATCAGCTCGGCGCGGCTGGCCTTCGGCGGCCTCGGCCCGATGCCGTGGCGCGACGAGGCGGTGGAGGCCGCGCTGGTCGGGCAGGAGCCGACCGACGCCGCCTTCCACGCCGCCGCCGATGCGCTGTTGGCGGATGCCAAGGGCTATGGCTCGAACGACTTCAAGATTCCGCTGACGCGCCGCACTTTGGTCGCGACGCTCCGTGAACTGACGCAGGAGGGCTGATCCCATGTTCGGATTCGGCAAGGACGACACGAACGCGCTGACCATGAATCAGCCGCATCCCGACAGCCTGCTCGATACGGGCGTGCAGGGGGTGATTTCCAAACCGCTCGACCGGGTGGACGGCCCGAAAAAGGTGACGGGCACCGCCACCTATGCCGCCGAATACGCCATCGAGAACTGCGCTCACGGCGTGCTGGTCAGCGCGACCAAGGGTCATGCCAAGATCAAGGCGATCGACGCCGATGCGGTGAAGGCCATGCCCGGCGTCATCGACGTCATCACCGATTACGACACCTTCATCCGCAATGCGCAGCAGGGCGGCGAAACCGAAGCCCCGACGCAAGGGGTGCGGACAGTCGACTATTTCGGCGAGATCATCGCGATCGTCGTTGCCGAGAGCTTCGAGGCCGCCCGCGACGCCGCCAAGCAGTTGAAGGTCGAATACGAACCGCTCGACGACGGCGCGTTCGACTATGAGGCGAACAAGGACAAGGCCGAGCCTGCGCCCGATGGCCTGATCAAGGGCCATTATGATCAGGGCGATTTCGACAAGGCGTTCGAGGGCGCGTCGGTGAAGGTCGACGTCACCTACACTACCCCCAGCCAGAATTCGGCGGCGATGGAGCCCCACGCCTCGATCGCGGTGTGGGAAGACGGCGCGCTGACGCTCTACGGCGCCTACCAGATGCCGACGTCCGACGCCCAGCAGCTCGCCAAGGCGCTGGGCGTGTCACAGTCGAAAGTGCGGATCATTTCACGCTATATCGGCGGCGGCTTTGGGTCGAAGCTGGGCATCGCGCCCGAGAGCGTCGCCGCCGCCATCGCCGCCAAACAACTGGGCCGCCCGGTCAAGGCGGTGATGCTGCGCCAGCAGGTGTTCGACGCGACCGTCCGCCGCTCCAACACCGAACAGCGGATGCGGCTCGGCGCCGAGGCCGGCGGCCGCATCGTAGCCCTGGGCCACGAATCGATCACCTCCAACCTGCCGGATGAGGATTTCTTCGAGCCCGTCGGGATCGGCACCCATTTCCTCTATGCAGGCGAGAATCGGCGGATCAACCATGACGTGGTCCGGCTGAACTGGACGCTGTCCGGCTCGATGCGTGCGCCGGGTGAGGCGGTCGGCATGGTCGGCATGGAATGCGCCATGGACGAACTGGCCGAGGCGATCGGCATGGACCCGATCGATCTTCGCAAGGTCAATGACCCCGAACAGGACCCCGAACTCAAGGTCCCCTATTCCTCGCGCAACCTGACCCGCTCGCTGGAGGAAGGCGCGAAGCATTTCGGCTGGGACCAGCGTCAGAAGGCAGGTCAACGGCGCGAGGGCGACTGGCTGATCGGCATGGGCGTCGCCGCCGCCTGCCGCTCCAACCAATTGCAGCAATCCGCCGCCAAGGTCGAACTCCATCCCGATGGCAGCGCCACCGTCTCCTCGGCGATGACCGACATCGGCACGGGCAGCTATACGATCATGGCGCAGATCGCCGCCGAAATTCTGGGCCTGCCGGTCGAGAAAGTGACAATGTCGTTGGGCGACACCAATGATCCCCCCGCCGCCGGATCGGGTGGTTCCTGGGGTGCGGCGTCGGCGGGCTCGGCGGTGTATCTCGCGGCGGAGCGCGTGCGCGAAAAGCTGGCCAAGGCGATGGGCGTGAAGGCCGAAGACCTGACGCTGAAGGATGGCATGGCGATCGGCGACAATCGCTCGGTGCCGCTCGGCGAACTGGTCGGTAAGGACGGCCTGTCCGCGATCGGCGAGATCAAGCCGGGCCAGCAGGAGAAGCAGTATAACCAGGCCAGCTACGGCGCGCATTTTGCCGAGGTCGGTGTCAATGTCGTCACCGGCGAGGTGCGTGTGCGGCGGATGCTCGGCGTGTTCGCGGCGGGGCGGGTGCTCAACGCCAAGACCGCGCGCTCGCAATGCCTGGGCGGCATGACCTTCGGCATCGGCACCGCGCTGACCGAGGAACTGATCCACGACCCGCGCACCGGCAAGCTGGTGAATCACGACCTAGCCGAATATCACGTGCCGGTGAACGCCGACGTGCCCCAGCTGGAGGTCCATTTCCTCGACGAGCGGGACATCCATGCCAATCCGATCCACGCCAAGGGCATCGGCGAGCTGGGCATTTCCGGCGCGGCCCCGGCCGTGGTCAACGCCATCTACAACGCCACGGGCGTGCGGGTGCGCGAGATGCCGGTGACGCTCGACAAGCTGCTCGATCATCTTCCGGCGCTTTGATGAGCGACCATGACAGCGTCCTCGCCGCCGCGAAGGAGTGGCGAGGCGAGAAGATGGCGATTGCGACGGTGGTGTCGACCTGGGGGTCGGCACCACGTCCGCGTGGCAGCCATATGCTGGTCCATGAGGACGGCCGGTTCGAGGGGTCGGTGTCGGGCGGCTGTGTCGAGAACGATATCCTCCACACCGCCGCCGAAGTCATCGCGGGCGCCCCGTTCCAGCTGAAGCGCTACGGCGTGGCCGACGCCTCCGCCTGGGAAGTCGGCCTGCCCTGCGGCGGCGAGATCGCGGTAATGGTGCAGCCCGTGTCGGCGGACGGCTTCGACCCCGAACTGTTCGACCGGATCGCCGAGGCGCGTGAGCAAGGCCGCGCTCTGACCGTGACAACCGACCTGACCACCGGCCATTCCGACCTGCGGCCGGTCGAGACGGGCGAGGTCTTCGCCAACCGCTACGACCCGCCGCGCCGGTTGCTGATCGTCGGTGCCGTGCAGATCGCGCAGAGCCTGGCGCAACTGGCGCAGACGCTCGGCATCGCGACCGTCGTAATCGACCCCCGCGCGCGCTTCCTGACCGAGGAACGCTTTCCCGGCGTCACGCTCGACGATCGCTGGCCCGACGAGGCGGTGGCGGCCTATGCCCCCGGCCCGGCGACCGCCGTCGTGACGCTGAGCCATGACACCAAGATCGACGACCCCGCGCTGATCGCCGCGCTCGCCAGCGACACCGCCTATGTCGGCGCGCTGGGCAGCCGCCGCAGCCATGCGGCGCGGCGGGAGCGTCTGGCGGCGATGGGCGTTTCTCCCCAGGCGATCGACCGGATCGATGGCCCGGTGGGGCTGGACATCGGTGCGATCGGCCCCTCCGAGATCGCGCTGTCGATCGCGGCGGCGATGATAGGAGCCTTTCATGATCGACGCTGAAGACGTGGTGCTGGTCCTGCTGGCGGCGGGGCGATCCGTCCGCTTCGGAACGCAGAACAAGCTGGAGGCCGAATTTCTCGGCAAACCGGTGGGATTCCATGTCACCACCGCGCTGGAGAGCATCCCCTTCGCCGATCGCATCGTGGTGACCGATGGATGCCAGCTCGACTTCGGCTCACGCGGCTACCGGGTCATCCACAATGACTCGATCGACAAGGGCATGTCCCACTCGCTGCATCTGGGCGTGCGCGAGGCGATGACGGCGTCACCCCAGGCGATCCTGGTCGCGCTGGCCGATATGCCGCGCGTGACGGCGGCGCATATCTATCGCCTGTTCGACGCCTTTGACGGGCCGGACTCGGTGGTGGTGTCGAGCAATGGCGAGCATCCCACCCCGCCCGGCGTGTTCGGATCGGGCCGGTTCGACGAATTGCTGAAGCTGGAGGGTGACGAGGGCGGCCGCAAGCTGGTCGCGGGCGGCCGCCATGTCGTGACCGCACCCGCCGAGCTGATCGACATCGACACGCCCGAGGATCTGGAACGTCTGCGCCAGCTCGTCCACGCGCCCGAGCGGACGATCACTCGTGCCGTAGCGCGTCAATCGGATTGAGCGCCGCCGCCCGCCGTGCCGGGAAATAGCCGAACACTACCCCGATCACCGCCGAAATGGCAAAGGCGATGATGTTGATCTGAAGGTCGAAGGTCCACGGCACCTGCATGACGGGCACCAGCAACGCGATGATCGCCTGCGCGAGGATCAGCCCGATGATCCCGCCCAGGCAGGACAGTACCACCGCCTCGACCAGGAACTGCATCAGCACCTCGCGCGCCACCGCGCCGATCGCCAGGCGGATGCCGATCTCGCGCGTGCGTTCGGTGACGGACACCAGCATGATGTTCATGATGCCGATGCCGCCGACCACCAGGCTGATCGCCGCCACCGCCGCGACGATCCGGGTCAGCATCGTCGTCGTACTGGTCAGCGTATCGCTGATCTGCTTGGTGTCGAAGATGTTGAAGTCGTCGTCCTTCGCGCCGGTGATATTGCGCCGTTCGCGCAGGAGATCGGTCAGCGACGCCTGTACGGCCGACGTCGAATAGGCCTGATCGACGCCGACCAGCATCAGGCGGATGTCGCGGCTGCCGGTGAAGCGGCGCTGCACCGCCTTGATCGGCATCAGCACGACATCGTCCTGATCGCCGAAGCCCCCCTGCCCGCGCGTGGTCAGCACGCCGACGACATCACAGCTGATCGCACCGATACGGAAGCGCTTGCCGACCGCCTCGGTGTTGCGGAACAGATTCTGGCGCACGGTATTGCCGATGATGCACACCGCCTTGCCCGCCGCTTCCTCCGCCGTGGTCCATGTCCGCCCCGAGGCCAGCGGCCAGGGCTGGACGGTGAAATAGGCGAGCGTCGTGCCGGTCACGGTCGTCGACCAGTTGGCGCCTTCGTAAATGGCGGTCGCGCTGGTCTGCGCCTGCGGGGCAACGGCGGTGACGCCGGCGATCTGGTCGGCGATCGCCTCGACATCCTCGGGCTTGAAGTCGGACGGACGCGGGCCGCCGCCCCCGCGCCCGAAGCCCTGACCGGGCCGGACCTGCAGGATGTTGGTGCCCAGCGACGAGATCGACTGCTGCACGGCCGCCGTCGTCGCCTTGCCCAGCGTCACCATGGTCACGACCGCGCCGACACCGATGATGATGCCCAGCGTCGTCAGGAACGAGCGCAGCATGTGCCGGCGGATCGAGCGGATGGCGAGCAGGACCGTGGTGCCGAACATCAGTGCGTATCCATCGCAGGGATTTCGCCCGGCCGGTGCTGCGCCTCGATCCGGTCGACCAGCCCGTCCTTGAAGTGGATCACGGTGCGCGCGAAGGCCGCCATGTCGGGCTCATGCGTGACCATCAGCACGGTGATGCCGCTGTCCCGGTTCAGCCCGGTCAGCAACTCCATGATCTCCACCGAGCGTTCGGAATCGAGATTACCGGTCGGCTCGTCGGCCAGAAGGACGTCGGGGCTGGTGACGATGGCGCGCGCGATCGCCACGCGCTGCTGCTGCCCGCCCGACAGCTCGGCGGGGGTATGATCCCACCATTTGTCGAGGCCGACCTTCTCCAGCGCCGCCATGCCCAGCTCGCGCCGGGTCTTCTTGTCCTCGCCGCGATAGAGCAAGGGCAGCTCGACATTCTCCAGCGCGGTGGTGCGCGACAACAGGTTGAACCCCTGGAACACGAAGCCCAGATAGCGCCGCCGCAGCATCGCGCGCTGGTCGCGGTCGAGCGTCTCGACGGGATGGCCGCGAAACAGGAAATGGCCGCCGCTGGGCACGTCGAGACAGCCCAATATGTTCATCGTGGTCGACTTGCCCGAGCCCGATGGCCCCATCACCGCGACGAAATCGCCCGCCGCGATGTCGAGGTCGACGCCCTTCAGCGCCTGGAACTGGGTCGCGCCGGCGCCATAACTCTTGGTGACGCCGCGAAGCTGGATGAGCGGGGCGTCAGCGGCCACCACCGCCACCCTGCTGGCCGCCACCCTGACGCCGCTGGCCACCGCTGCGTGGGGCCGCGCTCTCGCCGCCCGACAGCTGGCCGGTGATGACCTGCATGCCCGGCTTCAGCCCGCCCGACAGCACTTCGGTCATCGATCCATTGGTGTCGCCGGTGACGATCTGGATCGGCTGCGGCTTGCCGTCGCCGCCCTTGACATAGACGGTCTGGGTCGCACCGCGCTGCACGGTGGCGGTACGCGCCGCCCGGTCACGGCGCGGGCGGAAGGTCAGCGATCCGGCGATGCCGCCGCCGCCCGCCTGCGCGCCGTCCGACGGCTTGAAGCGCAAGGCGGCGTTGGGGATCAGCATCACGCCCCGCTTGTCCGACGTCACGATATCGGCGGTCGCGGTCATGCCGGGGCGCAGTTGCAGGTCGGGGTTCGCCACCGTCAGGTCGGCGGCGTAGCTGACCACCTGCCCCGTGCTCGACGTCGCGCTGGCCGTCGAGGAGGTGGAGGCGGTCGCCGCGCTGACCGTCAGGTTCGAGCCCAGGTCGACGCGGGTGATCGTCGCCGGAAAGGTACGGCCCGGAAAGGCGTCGACGGTAAAATCGGCCTTTTGCCCGACCTTCACCTCGCCGACATCGGCCTCATCGATCGCGACTTCCAGCTTCATCTTGGTCAAGTCTTCGGCGATGACGAACAGGGTCGGCGTGTTGAACGACGCCGCGACCGTCTGGCCCGGATCGACCTGCCGCGCCAGCACCACGCCCGACACGGGCGAGCGGATGATCGCGCGCTGGCGCTGGGTCTGCGACTGGGCGAGCTGCGCACGCGCGGCGGCGACATTGGCCTCCGCGACGCGCAGCGCCGCGACGGCGCGCTGGGCGTCGGCGCGCCCGGCCTGCAACTCGGTCGCCGAAGGCACGCGGCCGTTCGACAGCTTATAGACCTGTTCCAGCCGTGCGAGCTGCGCCTGCGCCTCGGCCACGGTGGCCCGCGCCTGTGCGACCTGGGCCTGATTGGCGTTGAGGGTGGCCTGGCCCGCGCGGATCTGGTCGTCGATCTGTTCGGGATCGATCAGCGCCAGCGCCTGTCCCGCCTGCACGCGGTCATTCACATCGACGACGACCCTGGTGACCAGACCCGACAGCTGCGAGCCGACCGTCACCTGATTGGTCGGGGCCAGCTTGCCGGTCGCCGAGACGGTCACGGTCAGGTTGCCGCGCGTGACCGGCGCGGTGGCGAAGCCCGCCTCCTTCGATCCGCCGAAACAGCTTTTGAGCAACAGGAGCAGCAGCACGACGCCGACCGCGACCACGCCCCATTGCACCCATTTGCGCCAGCGCGGCTGGGGCTTCACGCCCAGGAAATCGTCGAGAGTCTGGTCGGCCATCAGCGGTTGTCCGGGGTTGGGGCCGCGAGCGGCGGGGCTTGCGGAATGGTATCGGCGTCCCAGCCGCCGCCGAGCGCGGCGAACAGCGAGACCTGCGCGGTGGCGGCATCGGAGCGGGCCTGGACCAGTCCGTTCTGCGCGCTGAGCAGCGCGGCCTCCTGCTGCGACAGGGTGGTGAAATCGGTCAGCCCGGTGCGATACTGGCTGCGCGCCAGGATCGCGGAGTTGCGCGCGGCGTCGAGCTGGATGGCGAATTGCCGCTCGCGCTCGCGCGCGGTGTTCAGCGCGACGATGGCATTCTCGACATCCTCGAGCGCCAGCAGGACCGTGCCCTGATAGGCGGCATAATTCTGCTCGGCGACGGCGCGGGCATTGCGCACCTGCGCGCGCAGGCGACCGCCGTTGAAGATCGCCTGGGTCAGCCCGGCGAACAGGCTGCCGGTGATCGCATCGCCCAGCGAGCCGAGGCTGGTCGCCGCCGTGTTGATATTCCCCGAAATGGCGAGCGCAGGGTAGAGCGCGGCCTGCGCCACGCCGATCCGCGCCGTCGCGGCGGCCAGGTTGCGCTCGGCGGCGCGGACATCGGGGCGGCGACGCAGGATGTCGGCCGGGATGCCGACGCCGATCGCCGCCGGCCCGCGCGGGATCGGCCGCACCGCCGCCAGCCGCGTCTTCAGTGCGCCGGGGGCTTGCGCGGTCAGCACGCCCAGCCGCGAGATGGCGGCGTTATATTGCTGCTCGATCGATGGGATGGTCGCGGCGGTCTGCGCCCGCTGGCTGCGCGCCTGTTCGGCGTCGAGCGAGGAGACGAGGCCCGCCTGCACGCGGAAGCCCGCAATCTCCAGATTGTCGTCCTGCAACGCCAGGCTGGCGCGCGCATTAGCGAGCTGCGCCTGATAGGCACGGGCGAGCATGTAATTGCGCGCCAGCTCGCTCTCGACGGTCAGCAGCGTCGCGGCATAGCTGAACCCGGCGCCCTCATAGGTGGCGCGGGTCGCCTCGACCGTGCGGCGGACTTCGCCGAACAGGCCGACCTGATAGCTGGCCGACAGTCCGACCGTATAGCTGTTGCTGCCGCCCCCGCCGGTATCGACGACGGTGCCGTCGGGCAGGGTGAAACTCCGCCCGCCGCCGCGCAGATTCTCATTGCGCTGATAACCGGTCGATCCCGACACATTGGGCAGCAGCGCGGCGCGGCTCTGCACCAGGCTTTCGCGCGCCTGCCGCAACCGGGCAATGGCCTGTGCGACATCGGTGTTGGCGACCACCGCCTGCTCGACCAGTTCGGCCAGCAACGGATCGTCGAACGACCGCCACCAGCGGGTCAGGTCCTGCGCCTGGGCGTTGGCGGCGGGCACCGACCATTGATCGGGCACCCCCAGTTCCGAGGAAGCGGCGGGACGATAATCGGGGCCGACCGTGCAACCGGCGAGGATCGCCGGCGCCAGAAGAAGGACGCGGGTGCGAGGCTTCATGGCGGCGAACCTGCCCGGCGGTAGCGGTCCCGTCCAGCCCGTTTGTGTCGCAAACTGTGGCAATCGGGCGGAAACGTTCGGAAACATCCGGCCGGGACGACCCGGCCGGATGTCCGGTCACTCCAGTTCGAGGATGATCGCGTCGACCGCCAGGCTGTCGCCGGCCTTGGCGGTGATGGTCTTGACCGTCCCCGTCTTGGCGGCGCGCAGGATGTTTTCCATCTTCATCGCCTCGACGACCGCGAGCGGCTGGCCGGCCTCGACCCTGTCGCCCTCGGCCACGTCGAGCCGGACCAGCAGGCCCGGCATCGGCGCGATCAGGAATTTGGACAGGTCGGGCGGGATTTTCTCGATCAGATGCTGCGCGTAAGGCGCCGCGCGGGCGGGCAGGACACGGGTGACGTGGCTGGCCCCGCGCGTGGTCAGCTTGAAGCCGGTGCGGGTCTTCGCGATGCGGACATGGAGCGTCTCGCCATCCTCATCCTCGACCGCGAGCATCCGGTCGCCCGGCGTATAGGCGATGGCGAGGTCCAGCTCCGCGCCATCGACGCTGATCCCATCGGTCGAGACATGGACCGCGTGGTCCGCCCCGCCGATCCGCACCGTCCAGTCGGCGGGCGGTTGCAGCCGATGGCCAAGCTGGCCGTCGATCCGCCGCGCGCGGTCGGCCTCGGCGGTGGCGGCGAAGGCGGCGACGGCGACGAGGGTCTTGGTCAGGTCGTCCGACGCCGGCGCGCCCTGAAATCCTTCGGGATATTCCTCGGCGATGAAGCCGGTCGACAGGTTTCCCGAGCGGAAGCGGGGATGCTGCATGAGGGCCAAGACGAAGTCGATGTTCGTGCCGGGACCTACGATCTCGAATGCGTCGAGTGCTGCGATCTGGGCGTCGATCGCGGCTTCGCGCGTCGGCGCCCAGGTGACCAGCTTGGCGATCATGGGGTCGTAGAACATGCTGACCTCGCCGCCCTCGGCGACGCCGTCATCGACGCGCACGCGCACGTCCTCGTCCCGCTCCTCGGCGGGCGGGTTGTAGCGCACCAGCCGCCCGGTCGAGGGCAGGAAGCCGCGATACGGGTCCTCGGCATAGACACGGTTCTCGATCGCCCAGCCGGTCAGGGTCACGTCGTCCTGGCGGAACGCCAGCGGCTCGCCCGCCGCGACGCGGATCATCTGCTCGACCAGATCGAGGCCGGTGATCTCCTCGGTCACCGGATGCTCGACCTGAAGCCGGGTGTTCATCTCGAGGAAGTAGAAGCTCTTACCCGTCGTATCCGCACCCGACACGATCAGCTCGACGGTCCCGGCCGAATAATAGCCAACCGCGCGCGCCAGCGCGACCGCCTGCTCGCCCATGGCGCGGCGCATTTCGGGGGTGACGAAGGGCGACGGCGCTTCCTCGACCACCTTCTGGTGGCGGCGCTGGACCGAACATTCGCGCTCGCCAAGATAGACGATGTTGCCATGCTGGTCGCCCAGCACCTGAATCTCGATATGGCGCGGGCTCTCGATGAACTTCTCGATGAACACGCGATCATCGCCGAAGCTGGCGAGCCCTTCGCGCTTGGTCGCCTCGAAGCCTTCGCGGACATCCGCCTCGGACCAGGCGAGACGCATCCCCTTGCCGCCGCCACCGGCACTCGCCTTCATCATGACGGGAAAGCCGATGTCGGTCGCGATGCGCACCGCCTCTTCGGTATCGGCGATCTCGCCCAGATAGCCGGGGACGACGTTGACGCCCGCCGCCTTGGCGAGCTTCTTCGATTCGATCTTGTCACCCATCGCGGCGATGGCGTTCGGCGGCGGGCCGATGAACGCGACGCCCGCCTCGGCACAGGCTTTGGCGAAGCTCTCGCGCTCGGACAGGAAGCCATAGCCTGGGTGGATGGCGTCCGCGCCGGTCGCCTTGGCGGCGGCGAGGATCAGCTCGGCTTTCAAATAGCTTTCGGCGGCGGGTGCAGGCCCCAGGCGCACCGCTTCGTCGGCCAGCCGGACATGCGGCGCGCTGGCATCCGCGTCCGAATAGACCGCGACGGTGGCGATGCCCATCACGCGGGCGGTGCGGATCACCCGGCACGCGATTTCCCCGCGATTGGCGATCAGGATTTTCTGGAACACGGGGAAACCTCTCCTTTTATGTCGTTGGTCCGTGTCGAAACTCAGAGCCGTTCCCCGGCGAAGGCCGGGGCCCAGTGTCCATTTGATCGATGGCGCGCCGTGGCTCCTCGGGGGAGGCATCTGCCACGCGCCATCGATGGTTTACCGCAACTGGGCCCCGGCCTTCGCCGGGGAACAGCAGGGTAGAAAACTCACTCGGCCGCGACCCGCATCGGCTCGGCGCCTTCCATCGGCTTCAGGCCCAGCTTGGCGAACAGCGCGGCGTCGGCATCGTCGCCCGCATTGCCCGCCGTCAACAACTTGTCGCCGGTGAAGATCGAGTTCGCGCCCGCCAGGAAGCACAAAGCCTGGGTCGCCGCCGACATGCTCTCGCGGCCCGCCGACAGGCGGACCATGCTCATCGGCATGGTGATACGCGCGACGGCGACGGTGCGAACGAACTCGATATCGTCGATCCGGGCGAGCGGCGTGTCGGCGAGCATGTCGCCCAGCACCGTGCCCTTGACTGGCACCAGCGCGTTGACCGGCACGCTCTCCGGGTGGCGCGGCAGGGTGGCGAGCGCATGGACGAAGCCCACCCGGTCGCCGCGCGTCTCACCCATGCCGACGATCCCGCCGCAGCACACCGAAATCCCCGCCTCGCGCACGTTCGACAGCGTTTCCAGCCGGTCCTCGAAGCAGCGCGTCGTGATGACGTTGGCGTAGTTCTCGGGCGAAGTGTCGATATTGTGGTTGTAATAGTCGAGCCCCGCTGCGGCCAGCCGCTGCGCCTGGGGGGCGTCGAGCATGCCCAGCGTCATGCAGGTCTCCAGCCCCATGGCCTTCACCCCCTCGACCATGGCGACGACCTTGTCCATGTCGCGCTCCTTGGGGCTACGCCACGCCGCGCCCATGCAGAAACGCTGCGAGCCCGCCGCCTTGGCCTCGGCCGCCGCCGCCAGAACGGCGTCGACGTCCATCAGCTTTTCGGCCTTCACGTCGCTGTCGGCCGAGGCGCTTTGCGAGCAGTATCCGCAATCCTCGGGGCAGCCACCGGTTTTGATCGAGCAGAGCGTGCACAGCTGCACCTCGTCCGCCGCATGATGCGCACGGTGGACCTCGGCGGCGCGGAACAGCAGCTCGGTGAAGGGCAGGTCGAACAGTGCGCTGATCTCGGCCCGGGTCCAGTCGGTGCGCAGCGCGGTGGTGGTCGTCATTCCGTATCGTCCTGTCATTCGCCCGTCTCGGGCGGCATATTATGGCCCAGCAGCCTCAGCACATCTTCGGCCGCTTTCACAAGATTGGTGCCGGGGCCGAAAATCGCCTGCACGCCGGCATCATAGAGCGCCTGATAGTCCTGTGCGGGAATAACGCCACCCGCGATGACCTTTATGTCGGCACGCCCCGCCTCGCGCAGATGGCCGATCAGTTCGGGGATCAGCGTCTTGTGCCCAGCGGCGAGGCTGGAGGCACCGACCACATCGACATCGCGGGCCAGTGCGAGTTGCGCGGCTTCTTCGGGCGTCTGGAAGAGCGCGCCTGGCACCACCTCGAAGCCCAGATCGCCGAACATCGAGGAGACGAGGTTGGCGCCCCGGTCATGCCCGTCCTGGCCCATCTTGGCGACGAACAGCCGGGGCTTGCGGCCGAGACGGCGCTCGACCGCCTCGACGCCGCGCACCAGGCGGGCCCAGCGTTCGTCCTCGGCGTACGCACCGCCATAGATGCCCGATACCGGGGTCGGCTGGGTGCCGTAGCGGCCGAAGGCATCCTCCAGCGCGGCCGAGATCTCGCCCAGGGTCGCGCGCGCGCGCGCCGCCTCGACGGCCAGCGCGAGGAGATTGCCTACCATTCCTCCCTGAGCTTGCTCGGGGAGGGGGACCGCAGCCGAAGGCTGTGGTGGAGGGGCGGCAACCTCAGCCCCGGCCCCTCCACCATCGCTGGCGCGATGGTCCCCCTCCCCAAGCACAGCTTGGGGAGGATTTTGGGCGGCGTTGCGCAGGGCATCGAGCGCCGCTTGAGCCGCCGCCTCATCGCGCCCGGCCTTCACCGCCGCGATCCGCGCCACCTGCCCCGCGCGCACCGCATGATTGTCGATGTCCAAAATCTCGACCGGCGCTTCGTCGGCCAGCCGGTATTTGTTGACACCGACGATCACATCCTCGCCCCGGTCGACCTTGGCGGCGCGCGCGGCGCTCGCCTCTTCGATCATCGCCTTGGGCCAGCCTGAAGCGACCGCCTTGGCCATGCCGCCCTCTGCCTCAATCCGCTCGATCAATTCCCAGGCGCCGTCGACCAGCGACTGGGTCAGGCTCTCGACGTAATAGCTGCCGCCCAAGGGATCGACGACCTTGGTCATCCCCGTCTCTTCCTGCAGCACGATCTGCGTGTTGCGCGCGATCCGGGCGGAGAAGTCGGTGGGCAGCGCGATCGCTTCGTCCAGCGCGTTCGTATGGAGCGATTGCGTCCCGCCCAGCATCGCCGCCATCGCCTCGATCGTGGTGCGGATGACGTTGTTATACGGGTCCTGCTCGGTCAGCGACACGCCGCTGGTCTGGCAGTGGGTGCGCAGCATCTTCGAGCGCTCGTCCTGTGCCCCCAGCCGCGTCATCGCCCGGTGCCACAGCACGCGCGCGGCGCGGAGTTTCGCCACCTCCATGAAGAAGTTCATGCCGATCGCGAAGAAGAAGGACAGGCGCCCGGCGAACGTGTCGATGTCGAGGCCCGACGCCACGCCGTATTTCACATATTCCATGCCATCGGCGATGGTGAAGGCCAACTCCTGGAGCTGCGTCGCCCCGGCCTCCTGCATATGATAGCCGCTGATCGAGATGCTGTTGAACTTGGGCATCTCGGCCGAGGTGTAGGCGAAGATGTCCGAGATGATCCGCATGCTCGGCTCAGGGGGATAGATGTACGTGTTGCGGACCATGAACTCCTTGAGGATGTCGTTCTGGATGGTCCCTTCCAGCTTGGAGCGGTGAACGCCCTGTTCCTCGGCCGCGACGATGAAGAAGGCGAGCACCGGGATCACCGCGCCGTTCATCGTCATGCTGACCGACATGGCATCCAAGGGGATACCGTCGAACAGGATCTTCATATCCTCGACCGTGTCGATCGCGACGCCCGCCTTGCCGACGTCACCCGTCACGCGCGGGTGGTCGCTGTCGTAACCCCGGTGCGTGGCGAGGTCGAAGGCGACCGACAGCCCCTTCTGCCCCGCCGCCAGATTGCGGCGGTAAAAGGCGTTGGACTCCTCGGCGGTCGAAAAGCCCGCATATTGCCGGATCGTCCAGGGGCGGCCCGCATACATGCTGGCGCGCACGCCGCGCGTGAACGGCGCAAAGCCGGGCAGGCCGGGGTCTTCGCGCACATCGGCGGCGGTGTAGAGCGGCTTGACCGTGATCCCCTCGGGCGTCTGCCAGTCGAGGTCGCGCCCCTTCACCTCGCGCGCGGCAAGCGCTTCCCAGTCTGACAGCTCAGGGCGTTCGGCCATCGGCCACTCCTCATCCACTCTTATTTTATTTCACTAGAGCGAAATTATCATACCCGCGCAAGTCTCACCGCCCGAGGAAACGCGGTGGACGCTTCTCGAAAAAGGCCCGGCCGCCCTCCTCGCCATCCTGCGTCGCGCGGGCGGCGCGCTGGTCGTCGGCCTCGCGGGCTAGCGCGGTGGCATAGTCGCTGTCGAACCCCGCCTGCAGCGCGCGGCGCATCAGCCCCAGCGCGACGCTCGGCCCCGCCGCCAACCGCCCGGCCAGCGCCAGGGCTTCGGCGTCGAGGGCATCGTCGGCGACGACCTTGTGGATCATGCTCCAGTCGAGGGCCCGTGTCGCGGGCACCCGCTCGCCCAGCATCATCATCTCGGCGGCCCGCGCCCGGCCGATCAGGCGCGGCAGCATCCAACTCGCGCCGCCATCGGGAACGAGGCCGATATTGACGAAGGCGTGGAGGAAATAGGCATTCTCGCTCGCCACGCAGAAATCACCGGCCAGCGCCAGGCTGCACCCGATCCCCGCCGCCGCACCGCGCACCGCGCTGACTACGGGGATAGGCAGATCGGCGAGTGCCAGCATCGCGGGGTTGTAATGCTCGACCAGCGCGCGGTGGACGGTATCGGGCCCGACATCGCCACCCGATATGTCCGCGCCCGAGCAGAAGGCCCGCCCCTCGCCCGCGATTAGCACGGCACGGGCGTCGCCGCGTGCGTCGAGTGCTTCGCGGATCGCATCGAACAGCGTCGGCGGTGCGGCGTTCAGCCGCTCGGGCCGGTTGAGCGTCAGGACCAGCACATCCCCCCGGCGCTCGACGCGCAGCATGGTGTCGCTCAATGATCGTCTCCCGGCGTTTCCATCAGTTCGACCAGCACTCCGCCCATGTCGCGCGGATGGAGGAAGACGACCGGCGTACCATGCGCGCCCATACGCGGCGGGCCCAGCAGCGTCGCGCCCTTGGCTTGAAGCTCGGCGACGGCGGCGGGGATGTCGGCCACCTCGAAGCACAGATGATGCTGCCCACCGGCCGGGTTCTTCTTCAGGAAGTTGACGATGGGGGATGTTTCGTCGAGCGGCTGGATGAGTTCGATCTGAGTGTTGGGCGCATCGATGAAACACACCCTGACGCCCTGCGGCGGCAGATCGAAGGGCGCGCCGATCGCCTCGGCGCCGAGCAGATGGCGATAGGTTTCGACCGTCTTTTCGATCGACGGCGTGGCGATACCGATATGGTTGAGGCGGCCGAGGGTCATGATTGCACCATGGGAATAGAGGCCAGCGTATCACGCATGGTCGCCAGCGTTCCGGCGGGGACCAGCGCCGGACCTTTCAGACCGGTCGATAGCTGCACGATGATCGTTTCATTGGGGGCAAGGTCCAACCTCAGCGGTTGGGCATCCTTGCCCTGGACGCGGGCGCCGACCTCGTGAACCCCGGGCGTCAGCGGCAGGACGGCAAGACGCGGGCTTTTCAACTGCGTGCGGGTCGCCCCGTCCACGGTGACGTCGATGCCCGCCAGCTTGCCGTAAAAGCCGTTGCGGAAGACGATCAGCCGCGCCGTGCCGTCCGTCACGGGCTCCAATGCCGCCGTCCGGCTTTCGTCGCTGGCCAGGGCGACCTTCTTGTTACCGGCCACCCCCAGATAGATCGCCCCCGCCACGACACCCAGCGTCATTCCGATGAGCGGCGACGGCAGCGGCTGCCCACTTTGACCGGCGGCCGCCGATCGCAGCAGGGCCAGAAGAAACGACGTCAGCATCGCAACCCCGACGACGATGGCGGCGAAGGTGATCTGCTTGGAAAGCGGTAGCTTCTTCATGCAAGGTCCCCTTTGATCGGATCGTTACAAGGGCAGATTGTCGTGCTTCTTCCACGGGTTCGCCAGGTCCTTGTTGCGCAGCTTGCGCAGACCCAGGGCAATGCGACGGCGGGTCGAATGCGGCTGGATCACCTCGTCGACGAAGCCCTTGGACGCCGCCACGAACGGGTTGGCGAAGCGGGCCTCATATTCTGCCGTCCGCTCGGCGATCTCCTCGGGCGTCTTGCCCCGGAAGATGATCTCGACCGCGCCCTTGGCGCCCATCACCGCGATCTCGGCGGTCGGCCAGGCATAGTTGAGGTCGCCGCGCAAATGCTTGGACGCCATCACATCGTACGCCCCGCCATAAGCCTTGCGGGTAATGACGGTGATTTTGGGGACCGTCGCCTCGGCATAGGCGAAGAGCAGTTTGGCGCCGTGCTTGATGATGCCGTTATGCTCCTGCGCGGTGCCGGGCAGGAAGCCGGGCACGTCGACGAAGGTCACGATCGGAATCTCGAACGCGTCGCAGAAGCGCACGAAGCGCGCGGCCTTGCGGCTGGCGTTGATGTCGAGCACACCCGCCAGCACCATCGGCTGGTTGGCGACGAAGCCGACCGTGCGCCCTTCGATCCGGCCGAAGCCGGTGATGATGTTGGCCCCGTGGGCGGGCTGCACCTCGAAGAAGTCGCCCTCGTCGACGACCTTCGACAGCAGTTCGTGCATGTCATAGGGCTGGTTGGCGCTGGCCGGGATCAGCGTGTCGAGGCTTTCCTCGATCCGGTCCCAGGCATCGGCGGTCGGCCGCTCGGGCACGCCCTCGCGATTGTTGGCGGGCAGAAAGTCGATAAAGTCGCGCGCCGCGAGCAGCGCCTCGATATCGTCCTCGAACGCCACGTCGGCGACGCCGGTCTTCGTCGTATGCGTCACCGCGCCGCCCAGCGCTTCCTGGGTCACGACCTCGTTGGTCACCGTCTTCACCACATCGGGGCCGGTGACGAACATATAGCTCGAATCCTTCACCATGAAGATGAAGTCGGTCATGGCGGGCGAATAGACCGCGCCGCCCGCGCACGGGCCCATGATGAGCGAAAGCTGCGGCACCACGCCGCTGGCCAGCACATTGCGCTGGAACACCTCGGCATAACCGCCGAGGCTGGCCACGCCCTCCTGGATGCGGGCACCGCCGCTATCGTTCAGGCCGATGACGGGCGCACCGACCTTCATCGCCATGTCCATGATCTTGCAGATCTTCTGCGCGTGTCGTTCGGACAGCGAGCCGCCGAAGACGGTGAAGTCCTGACTGAAGACGAACACCAGCCGCCCGTTGATCGTGCCGCTGCCGGTCACGACGCCGTCGCCGGGGACGACCTGTTCGGTCATGCCGAAGTCGGTGCAGTTATGCTCGACGAACATGTCGAGCTCCTCGAAACTACCCTCGTCGAGCAGCACGTCGAGCCGCTCGCGTGCGGTCAGCTTGCCCTTGGCATGCTGCGCGGCGACACGCTTCTCGCCCCCACCGGCGCGCGCGGCGGCGCGGCGGCGTTCCAGTTCGACCATCGTCGATGCCATGACCTCTCCTTCAATCTTTGCCGGGGCTTATGCCCGAGAGGTCGGGGGGATGGCAATCGCGGGGATTTCCGCTTTCGTAAGGGGAAGGGGCAGACGCGTGCCCAGCACGCTCCCCCTCCCGCAGGCGGGAGGGGGTCGGGGGGAGGGCTAGGAGTCTCACCGAGACCACCGCCTGTGGCCCTGCCCTCACCCAACCCAGTTTCAGGTAAACGATGCCCCGCATCGTTTAGGTCATGCCGGGAGCATGACCGACCTGAAACTCGCCTGCGGGAGGGGAGTAAAGAAGGTCAGATGTCCAACGCCCAGCCGTCGCGGCCCTTGGGATCGAACGGCGCATTCGGCACGAACCGCTCCGCTCCCGCCCGCAGCCGCAACACGCTCCAATCGCCGCGCCGGTCGACCGTCTCCAGCACGCAGCCGCACGCCTCATACGCCGCGACCACATCGGCGCGCTGCGTTTCCAGCAACCCTGCCAGCACCAAGGTCGCCTCCGGCCCCGCGATCGCGGCCAGTTCGGGCGCCATCGAGATCAGCGGCCCGGCCAGGATATTGGCGATCACCAGATCATAAGGTGCCGCCGCCATGATCGGATCGGCGAGCGCCCCGTCGGCGACGATCAGTTCGACCCCGTCGACGCCATTGATCACGGCATTCTCGGCGGTCACATCGATCGCGATCGGATCGATGTCGGTCGCGACGACCTTCGCCTCCGGCCAGAGGTGGCGGGCCGCAAAGGCGAGCAGGCCGGTGCCCGTGCCCACGTCGATCGCGTTCTTGACGCTCTCTCCGGCCATCGCATCGAGCATGGCGAGACAACCGCTGGTCGTCTCGTGATGCCCGGTGCCGAACGCCCGGCCGGCCGGGATATGGAAACCGCGCAAGCCCTCCGGCACCGCCTCGTCGCCCGTGTGGACGAAGAACCGCCCGACCGCGAGCGGCTCCAGGCCAGCCTGGCTCATCGTCACCCAGTCCTGCGCCGCCAGATGCTCGACCGTGGCGGGATGGTCGCCTGCGCTCGGCACCAGCGCCCGGATCGCGGCGATGGTGGCGGCATCGGGCTCGGCCTCGAAATAGGCGTCGAGCCGCCAATGCTCGCGGTCGTCCTCCACCTCCTCGGTGGTCATGATGACCGCCTCGATCGCGAGGTCGTCGGCCGCGTCGATCGCCTCCGCCTCGTCGCGGGTGCACGGCAGGGTCAGCTTCCAGCTGTCAGCGGACATAGCTGGCTCCATTCACGTCGAGGACCGCGCCGGTCATCGAGGGCGGCGCATCGGTGCACAGGAAACGGACGGTCGCGGCGACCTCTTCCGGTGACGCGACCCGGCCCAGCGGAATGTCGGCGAGCAGCTTGTCGCCGCCCCGGCTGGCCAGATAATCGTCGGCCATGCCGGTCATGGTGAAGCCCGGGCAGACGGCGAAGGCCAGGATGCCTTGCGCAGCATAGCCCCGCGCGATCGTCTTGGTCATCGCGACCATGCCGCCCTTCGACGCAGCATAATGCCAGTGGGCAGGGCTGTCGCCCCGGTACGCTGCGCGGCTGGCGATGTTGACGATGCGGCCGCCCACCCCACGCGCCTGCCAGTGCAGAACGGCGAGGCGGCAGAGTTCGGCCGAGGCGGTCAGATTGACCTGCATCGTGCGCGCCCAGCTGTCCGACCAGTCGTCGGCGTCGAGCGGGCTGGCTTCGAAGATACCGGCATTGTTGACGAGCACGTCGATCGCGCCGCCGGCCTGTTCCAGCGCCTCGGCCCAGAGCCGCGCGGGCGCATCCGCCTGCGACAGGTCGGCGGCGATACCGCTGCGCGTCGCGTGGCCGAGGACCCGCGTGTCGGGCAGTTCGCCCAGAGTCGATGCGATGGCCGCGCCGATGCCTCGGCTGCTGCCCGTTACCAATATCGTCGTCATGTCCCCGCCGTGCCGGGCTGCGGCGGGGGCGTCAACCAGCACCTGGAATTCCTCCCCTGCCAGGGGAGGTGGCAGGGCGAAGCCCTGACGGAGGGGCCTCACCCTCTCGATAGCGGGACACCCCTCCGACGCGCTACGCGCGCCACCTCCCCTTGCAGGGGATCGTTGCGAAAGCCATGCGGAGGTGATTCACTATCCTCGTTGGAGGACGATGCGATGTCGGATCAGCTTGGGTTTGCGGATGGTTGGGTGT
>NZ_JACIDH010000027.1 GCF_014196255.1 Sphingomonas pseudosanguinis | reverse complement strand
AACCAAAAGAAATCGGCCATCACACCGCCTCCTCACAGAGGCAGTGAATCACCATCACGCACATAACGGAAGCCAGTTATTGGGTCCGGACCCTAAGTTCTCGCGCCTTCCGCGTCGGGCGGTTTTCGCGGAAGGGCCGGGGGCCCTCCCCTCGGTCCCCTCCCGCTTGCGGGAGGGGATGCGTTTGTGGCGGGGGGCATTCCTCTCCACGAAGCGCAACAGGCTCCCCTCCCGCAGGCGGGAGGGGTTGGGGGAGGGGACTCCGCTTGCGATCGAAACCCCGCACTCGCCCCACTCCCCAACCTTACGCCAGCGAAGCCTTCACCAATCCACTCGCCTTGCTCATATCCAGCACCGCCGCATGCCGCGCCTTCAGCTCGGCCATGACGCGCCCCATATCCTTCATGCCGCTCGCCCCGATCTCCGCCTTGATCGCCTCGATGGCGGCCTTGGTCTCATCCTCGGTCAGCGTCTGCGGCAGGAAGCGCTCGATCACCGCCACTTCCGCCTTTTCGGCATCGGCCAGTTCCTGGCGACCGCCCTGTTCGTACATGGCAATCGATTCGCGGCGCTGCTTGACCATCTTCTGCAGCACTTCGATCACGACCATATCGTCATCGGCGGGCGTGGTCCCGGTGCGGAGTTCGATGTCGCGGTTCTTGATGGCGGCCTGGATCAGGCTGATCGCCGCGCGGCTTTCCTTGTCGCCCGCTTTCATGGCGGCCACCTGCGCGGCCTTGATGTCGTCGCGAATCATGTTTTTTCCGTCTTGTCTGAAAGGCGGGGACGATAGCCGATGGAACCAATTCCGTGAACCGGTTGACGCGAACGCCCGATGGCCCTAGCGGACGCCACTTAGCGACATTGCAGACATTTTAGCAGGAGTGCCCGCCGATCATGGCCGACGCCAAGCCATTCGCCATGCCCGAAAAGCCTGAAGGCGCCACGGGCGTTCTCGTTCTGGCGAACGGAGACGTGTTATGGGGGCGCGGTTTCGGCGTCGAGGGTGATGCCGTCGGCGAGGTGTGCTTCCACACCGCGATGACCGGCTATCAGGAGATCATGACCGACCCGTCCTTCGCGGGCCAGATCATCACCTTCACCTTCCCGCATATCGGCAATGTCGGCGCGAACCCCGACGATATCGAGGCGGACGCGCCGCACGCGCTGGGCATGATCGTCCGCGAGGACCCGACGGCCCCGTCCAACTTCCGCGCGATGGAGAACCTCGCCGGGTGGATGGCGCGGCACAACCGCATCGGCCTGGCGGGCATCGACACCCGCGCGCTGACCCGCCGTATCCGTGCCGCCGGCGCGCCCAACGGCGTGATCGCCCATTCGGCCGTGGGCGAGTTCGACATCGCCGCACTGCTGGAGAAGGCACGCGCCTGGCCCGGCCTGGAAGGCATGGACCTCGCCAAGGACGTGTCGACCGAGCTGCATTATGGCTGGGGCGAGACGCGCGAAGGCGGGCTGTGGCGGCTAGGCTTCGGCTATGCAGGCGCGGAGGGCGAGGATCGCCCACACGTCGTCGCGATCGATTATGGCAGCAAGCACAACATCTTCCGCAACCTGGTTCAGGCGGGCGCGAAGGTGTCGGTGGTCCCCGCCACCGCTTCTTACGAGGATGTGATGGCGCTGAACCCGGACGGCATCTTCCTGTCCAACGGCCCCGGCGATCCGGCGGCGACGGGCGAATATGCGGTGCCGGTGATCCGCCAGCTGCTCGAGACCGGCAAGCCGCTGTTCGGCATTTGCCTGGGCCATCAGCTTCTGGGTCTGGCGGTCGGCGCCAAGACCACCAAGATGCACCAGGGCCACCGCGGCGCGAACCACCCGGTCAAGCGCCTGTCCGACGGCCTGGTCGAGATCACCAGCATGAACCACGGCTTCGCGGTCGAGCGCGAGACGCTCCCTTCGAACGCGCGCGAGACGCATGTGTCGCTGTTCGACGGGTCGAATGCGGGGCTCGAACTGACCGACCGCCCGGCCTTCTCGGTCCAGTACCACCCCGAAGCCTCGCCGGGGCCGCAGGACAGCTTCTATCTGTTCGAGCGGTTCGTGGGGTCGCTGCGTTGAGTGGGCGGCCTACCAAGGCAAGCCCATCGGGAGTTGTGTACGTCGTTTCTGCGGAAGCCCTTTACGATGAACATGGCAATCCTAGGCGCGGCACCTACTATACAAAGATTGGTATGACTGGGAATTTGCTTGTCCGAGGATCGGGGCGCCAGCAAACTGCCGAGTTTTGGCTTCAAACCTTTGGACTCGGTGGTATAAAGGTTCATTTTCAGGAGTTTCATGAGCAGGCTTTCTACATTGAAAAGCAGGTTCATGCTCATCTGAACTTGCGCGACTTGAAGAATCAGTGCGGCAAATCTCGAGAGAGTTTTAACATTAACCCAGAAGAGGCGGTTGCGATCGTCCGGAAGTACATGGGACTTTAATCTTGCCAAAACGCACCGACATCTCCTCCATCCTCGTCATCGGCGCAGGCCCGATCGTCATCGGTCAGGCGTGCGAGTTCGACTATTCGGGCACGCAGGCGATCAAGGCCCTGAAGGAAGAGGGCTATCGCATCGTCCTGGTCAATTCGAACCCGGCGACGATCATGACCGATCCCGAGCTGGCCGACGCGACCTATGTCGAGCCGATCACGCCTGCGGTCGTGGCCAAGATCATCGAGAAGGAGCGTCCCGACGCGGTCCTGCCGACCATGGGCGGCCAGACCGCGCTGAACACCGCGCTGGCGCTGTTCCATGACGGCACGCTGGAGAAGTTCGGCGTCCAGATGATCGGCGCCGATGCCGAGGCGATCGACAAGGCCGAGGACCGTCAGAAGTTCAAGGTCGCGATGGAGAAGATCGGGCTGGAATCGGCCCGCTCGGCGATCGCGCATTCCGAGAAGGAAGCGCTGGAGGGCCTGGAGAAGGTCGGCCTGCCCGCCATCATCCGCCCCAGCTTCACGCTGGGCGGCACCGGCGGCGGCGTCGCGTATAACCGCGAGGAGTTCATCGCGATCGTCCGCGCCGGGCTCGACGCCTCGCCGACGACCGAGGTGCTGATCGAGGAATCGCTCCTCGGTTGGAAGGAATATGAGATGGAGGTCGTGCGCGATCGCAACGACAATTCCATCATCATCTGCTCGATCGAGAATATCGATCCGATGGGCGTCCACACCGGCGACTCGATCACCGTCGCGCCCGCGCTGACCCTGACCGACAAGGAATATCAGATCATGCGCAACGCCAGCCTGGCGGTGCTGCGCGAGATCGGCGTGGAGACGGGCGGCTCGAACGTGCAGTTCGCGGTCAATCCGAAGGACGGCCGCCTGATCGTCATCGAGATGAACCCGCGCGTGTCGCGCTCCTCGGCGCTGGCGTCGAAGGCGACCGGCTTCCCGATCGCCAAGGTCGCGGCCAAGCTGGCGGTCGGCTATACGCTGGACGAGATCGAGAACGACATCACCGGCGCGACCCCGGCCTCATTCGAGCCGACGATCGACTATGTCGTCACCAAGATTCCGCGCTTCGCCTTCGAGAAGTTCAAGGGTTCGGAGCCGGTGCTCTCGACCGCGATGAAGTCGGTCGGCGAAGTGATGGCGATCGGCCGCAACATCCACGAGTCGATGCAGAAGGCGCTGCGCGGCCTGGAGACGGGGCTGAGCGGCTTCAACGATGTCGAGCATCTGGTCGGTGCGCCCCGTGCCGAGATCGAGGCGGCGCTGGCCAAGGCGACGCCCGACCGGCTGCTGATCGCCGCGCAGGCGCTGCGCGAAGGCTTCACCGTCGCCGAGGTCCATGCGATCGCCAAGTACGATCCCTGGTTCCTGGAGCGGATCGCCGAGATCGTCGCGGCCGAGGCCGAGGTCATGCAGAACGGCCTGCCGCAGGACGCGGCCGGTATGCGTCGTTTGAAGGCGATGGGCTTCTCTGACAAGCGGCTGGCCTATCTGGCGCTCCAGTCGGCCAATCTGCGCGGCATGGATCGCGGCATCGCGCGCGGCTCGGGCCTGATCCACGAGGTCGTCAAGATGATGACCGGCGGCGTGACCGAGCAGGAGGTGCGCGAGCATCGCCAGAAGCTGGGGGTGCGTCCGGTCTTCAAGCGGATCGACACCTGCGCGGCCGAGTTCGACGCCAAGACGCCGTATATGTACTCGACCTATGAAGCCCCGACCTTCGGCGAGCCGGAGGACGAGGCGGTGCCGAGCGACCGCAAGAAGATCGTCATCCTCGGCGGCGGTCCGAACCGGATCGGGCAGGGGATCGAGTTCGACTATTGCTGCTGCCACGCCTGCTTCGCGCTGGCGGATGCGGGCTATGAGACGATCATGGTCAACTGCAACCCGGAAACGGTCAGCACCGACTATGACACCTCGGACCGGCTCTATTTCGAGCCGCTGACCGCCGAGGACGTTCTGGCGATCCTGGATGTCGAGAAGTCGAAGGGCGAACTCGTCGGCGTGATCGTGCAGTTCGGCGGCCAGACCCCGCTGAACCTCGCCCGCGCGCTGGAATCGGCCGGTATCCCGATCCTGGGCACCAGCCCCGACGCCATCGACCTGGCCGAGGACCGTGAGCAGTTCGCCGCACTGGTCGACAGCCTCAAGCTGCTCCAGCCCAAGAACGGCATCGCGCGCAGCCGCGAGGAAGCGCTGATCGTCGCCGATCGCGTTGGCTATCCGGTGCTGATGCGCCCCAGCTTCGTGCTGGGCGGCCGCGCCATGGAGATCGTCGACGGCCCGCAGCAGCTGGAGGATTATATCCAGACGGCGGTGCAGGTGTCGGGCGACGCGCCCGTCCTCATCGACCAGTATCTGCGCGACGCGATCGAGGTGGACGTGGACGCGATCTGCGACGGCGATCAGGTCGTCGTGGCGGGCGTGCTCCAGCATATCGAGGAAGCGGGCGTCCATTCGGGTGACTCGGCCTGTTCGTTGCCGCCGTACAGCCTGTCGGCGGAGATCATCGCCGAGATCGAACGCCAGGCCGAGGCGCTCGCGCGTGGCCTGAACGTGCGCGGCCTGATGAACATCCAGTTCGCCGTGAAGGACGGCCAGGTCTACCTCATCGAGGTCAATCCGCGCGCCAGCCGCACCGTGCCCTTCGTCGCCAAGGCGATCGGCACCCCCATCGCCAAGATCGCCGCGCGCGTCATGGCAGGCGAGAAGCTGGCCGACCTGCCGCCAATCGATCGCCACATCGATTATTATGCGGTCAAGGAAGCGGTCTTCCCCTTCGCGCGCTTCCCCGGCGTCGATCCGGTGCTGTCGCCCGAAATGAAGTCGACGGGCGAAGTCATGGGCATCGACCCCGACTTCACCACCGCCTTCGCCAAGTCGCAGCTGGGGGCGGGCACGGTCCTGCCGACCGAAGGCGCGGTCTTCATCAGCGTGAAGGACGGCGACAAGGAACAGATCGTTCCCGCCGCCCGGATGCTGGCCGAGGCGGGCTTCGCGATCGTCGCGACCGGCGGCACCGCCGATTATCTCGATCGCGCAGGAGTCGCTGTCGAGAAGATCAACAAGGTCGCGCAGGGGCGTCCGCATATCGTCGACCGGATCAAGGACGGCGGCATCACCCTGATCTTCAACACGACCGAGGGGTGGCAGAGCCTGAAGGACTCCAAGCCGATCCGCGAAGCCGCGTTGGGGCAGAAGATTCCGTACTTCACTACGGCACCCGCCAGCATCGAGGCGGCGAAGGCGATTGCGGCGTCCGGCACCCGTGGTCTTGAAGTACGTCCCCTGCAATCCTACTATTCGCGTTCGCACAACTGATCCCGACATGAGAACATGATGTGCTGGCGGGCCGTTCGTCCCCTTGGGGAGGGCGGTCCGTACCGGGAATGCGTAAGAATTGGGGACTAGGAATATGGCGACCGTCGAAAAGATGCCGATGCTCCAGGAGGGCTATGACAAGCTCACCCAGGACCTGCGGCGTCTGAAAGAAGAGCGGCCGCTGATCGTCGACGCGATCGAGGAAGCGCGTGCACACGGCGACCTGTCCGAAAACGCCGAATATCATGCGGCCAAGGAACGCCAGGGGCAGGTGGAGGCGACGATCGCCGACATCGAGGACAAGCTGAGCCGTGCGCAGATCATCGACCCGAAGGACCTGTCGGGCGACAAGATCGTGTTCGGCGCCACCGTCACGCTGCTCGACGAGGATGACAAGCCGGTCAAGTATCAGATCGTCGGCCAGACCGAGGCGGACGCCAAGACCGGTCGGATCAGCTACAACTCGCCGCTCGGCCGCGCGCTGATCGGGCGCAAGCTGGACGAAGAGGTCGAGGTGACGGTGCCGTCGGGCGACCGCTATTATCTCGTCAGCAAGATCGAATTCATCTGATCCGATGAACTGGACAGCGGCACGGGCGACGACGGTCATCGCGGCCGTCACGGCGATCGTGTCGCTGTTCCTGATCCTGACCGGCCTGGTGCCGGATGCGGCGGTGGGCGCGGGGTTCATCCCGTTGCGTTTCGAAGGGGCGGCGCTGCCCCCCGATTTCGGTTTTGCGGTGCCGACCATCCTGACGCCGCTGACCGCCACGCTGATCCATGGCGGGTTCGCGCATATCGCTTTCAACCTGATCATGCTGATCTATTGCGGCGCGCAGACCGAGCGCGCGCTGGGGCCGCGCGGGATCGCGATCCTCTATGTCGTGGGCGCCTATGCCGCCGCGATCGCGCAGTATTTTCCCGATCCCAATTCCCCCATGCCGATGATCGGCGCGAGCGGGGCGATCTCGGCGATCGTCGGGGCCTATGCACTGCTCTTCGGGCAACGGCGTGCGACGCGCGGCATCGCCGGCCTGTCGGCGGAGCTGACGCATGTGCTGTGGCTGGCGGCGGGCTGGATCGGTATCCAGCTGCTGATCGGCTATGCCGGGATGGGCATGGGCGCGATCGCGGTCGCGGCGCATATCGGCGGGTTCGTGGCGGGGCTGGTCTTCGCCAAGCCGTTGCTGTTGTGGCGTTATCGTAACGCCTGAGGCGGGTGGGATTTTATCGTCCGCGCTGTTCGGTCACGGCGAAGTTTCGGGCCACGACCCGGACTCGACAATGGCCACCGTTTTCCCATGCACTTCGATTTCGCTCAGTGCGAACGGAGCTGGGGCTTAGCGCAAACGGCCGTTCAGCCTGAGCGCAGTCGAAGGCTACGACCCAACCTCGGCCAGTGACCACCGTTTTCCCGTGCACTTCGACTTCGCTAAGTGCGAGCGGAGGGGGGCGGCTCAACCAGGCACTCGGCACGAGCGCGATGCGGTTTATGGGTAGAGTTCCTAATCCCAAACGCCGTTCAGCCTGAGCGAAGTCGAAGGCCACGCCCTCAACTTCGCCCAAAACTAGGATCAGTCGAGCGCCGGCTCCAGCAGGCGGTGCAGGTGGACGACCACGAACTTCATCTCCGCATCGTCGACCGTCCGCTGCGCGGCGGCGCGCCAGGCCTTTTCGGCGCTGGCATAATCGGGGAACACGCCCACCACTTCCAGCGCGGCGGGATCGACGAAGTCCAGGGTCTGCGGGTCGCTGACGCGGCCACCGAAGACGAGATGCAGCTTGCTCATGATGTCTCCTGAAGAATTGCCCGCTCCCTAGCGGCAAGCAGCCCGCGATTGAAGATGCTCTTTCGCGCTCGCAACGCTTTGTCATGCCCGGTGACAGCCGGGCCGGTTCCATTCTAGGGAACGGGCATGACGCACAGCCCGACCCCGCCCGCCTCCTATGACGTCCTGATCGTCGGCACCGGCCATGCCGGCGCGCAGGCGGCGATCGCGCTGCGGCAGGAGGGCTTTGCCGGCACGATCGCGATGATCGGCGAGGAGGCCTATCCCCCCTATGAACGCCCGCCGCTGTCCAAGGAGTATCTGGCGGGCGACAAGCCGTTCGAGCGGATCATGATCCGGCCCGAGCGCTTCTGGGAGGAACGCGGCGTCACCTTGCGTCTGGGCGAGGAAGTCACGGCGGTGGATGCCGACGCGCGGTGTGTCACGACCGCCGCCGGCGCGGTGATCGGCTATGAGCATCTGATCTGGGCGGCGGGCGGCCATGCCCGGCGGCTGAGCTGCGCGGGCCATGATTTGGCGGGTGTCCACGGCGTCCGTACGCGTGCCGATGTCGACAGGCTGATCGCCGAACTGCCCGGCGTCGAGCATGTCGTGGTCATCGGCGGCGGCTATATCGGGCTGGAGGCGGCGGCCGTGCTGACCAAGTTCGACAAGCAGGTGACGATCGTCGAAGCACAGGATCGCGTATTGGCGCGCGTCGCGGGTGAGGTGTTGTCGCGCTTCTACGAGGCCGAGCACCGCGCGCATGGCGTGACCGTGCGATTGAACGAAAGCGTGACCTGTCTCGAGGGCGAGGGGGTGGTCACCGGTGTCCGGCTGATGGATGGCACGGTGCTGCCTGCGCAAATGGCGATAGTCGGGATCGGTATCGTGCCGGCGGTCGCGCCGCTGCTTGCCGCAGGGGCTGTCGGCGACAATGGCGTGACCGTCGATGCGCAGGGGCGGACCAGCCTGCCGCATGTCTTCGCGGTCGGCGACTGCGCCGCGCACGCCAACGACTTTGCCGGCGGGGCGGTAATCCGGCTGGAGTCGGTGCAGAACGCCAATGATCAGGCGACGACAGCGGCGCGGACGATCGCCGGGCGTGAGGCGGCCTATCATGCGGTGCCCTGGTTCTGGTCCAACCAATATGATCTGAAACTGCAGACGGTCGGGCTGTCGATCGGGCATGACCGCGCCATCCTGCGCGGCGATCCGGCGACGCGGAGCTTCTCGATCGTCTATCTTCGTGCGGGCAAGGTGATCGCGCTCGATTGCGTCAACACGATGCGCGACTTCGTGCAGGGCAAGGCGCTGGTCGCCGGAGGCGCGGTCGTGGGGGAGGATGCGCTAGCCGATGCGACGCGGCCGTTTAAGACGCTCTGGCCGTTGGGGTGAGGGCCGGATTTTAAACCATGATGATAGGATGTTTACAGGCCGGATGGATTGAGGCCGCTGTACGGCTTTTCCTCCCCTGAAAGGGGAGGGGGACCATCCGAAGGATGGTGGAGGGGTGTCGCCCTCTCGATAGCGGGGACACCCCTCCGTCAGGCCTTCGGCCCGCCACCTCCCCTTCCAGGGGAGGAATAAGCTGAATGTCGATCTAGCAGCTTAGCTGGCCAGCGCGCGTTCGGTGTCCTCTCGGGCCTGGTCGACCAGCACGATCGTCGCGGCGCGCGCGGCGGTGGCGTCGCCTTCGGCGATGGCGGCGAAGAGCTGGCGGTGCTCGGGCATCGAGTCGCGGGGCATCCGGCTGCCGCGATGCTTGTACAGTGTGGTCCAGCGGACCGCCGCGCCGATGCTGCCCGACAGGCTGATCAGCAGCTCGTTACCGGTCGCCTCCAGGATGATGTTGTGGAACAGCTGGTCGGCGGCGCGGCCCTGTTCGGTGTGGAGGCCATGTTCGCCCATCGCCTCCAGCGCGGCACCCATGCGCGATAGCTGGCGCGTGTTGCGGCTGAGCGCGGCGAGCTCGGCGGCGGCCGGCTCGACGATCAGGCGCAGCTGGAACAGGCTGTTGACGAAGCCGGCGGGCGGCTCGCCCTCGAACATCCAGGCCAGCAGGTCGGGGTCTAGGAGATTCCACTCCAGCCGCTCGCGCACGCGGGTGCCCGCCTTGGGCTTGCTGACCACCAGTCCCTTGGCCGACAGCATGCGCAGCGCCTCGCGCACCACGGAACGCGACATGCCGCGCTGCTCGGCGATCTCGACCTCACCCGGCAGGGTCGATCCCGGCGCGATCCGCCCGGTGACGATCGCGATACCGATGTCGCGGGCCAGCGCGCTATGGGCGGGACCGCGTCGTTTCACTATCGTCACTCGGCCGCATCCTCCCGTGATACCGATGGCAATGTCATGCCTTGATCGACCCTTCTATGGGCGAGGGGCGGCAAAGGAAAGCGGGCTGACGCGATCGCCGTGACTTGCATGGTAAATGTAACAATGTATCGTTCGAGCATCTTGCCGGTTGCCGTGCCGTCACGCGCACGGCACGATGGCGCATCCACCGGTTCTTGAGGGGTTCCGTTCGTCCATGACTCTCCGCACCTGCCTGCTTGCCGCGAGCGCGCTCGCCATCCTGACCCCCGCGACGGCGCAGCAGCGTCCCGCGCCCGCCGCCGCGCCGGTGAAGGTCGTCACGGACTCGACGGTCAGCGACATCCCGCCCAACTTCACCCCGCCGACCAATGTCGCCGAGCGCGATTATGACAAGCGCGTGGTGATGGTGCCGATGCGCGACGGGACGAAGCTCTACACCGTCATCGTCGTGCCCAAGGGGGCGGTCAACGCCCCGATCGTCCTGACGCGCACGCCCTATAATGCGGCGGGCCGCGCCAAGCGGTCCGACAGCACCCGCATGATCGAGGCGCTGCCGCTGGCCGATGAGGAATTCGTGAAGGCGGGCTATATCCGCGTCTATCAGGACATTCGCGGCAAATACGGCTCGGAGGGGGATTATGTCGTCACCCGCCCCGTCATCGGTCCGCTGAACGCGACCAAGGTCGATCATGTCACCGACGCCTATGACACGATCGACTGGCTGGTGAACAAGGCGAACCTGCCGGAATCCAACGGCCGCGTCGGCATGATCGGGTCATCCTACGAGGGCTTCACCGTCGTCATGGCGCTGCTCAACCCGCACCCCGCGCTGAAGGTCGCGGCGCCCGAAAGCCCGATGATCGACGGCTGGATGGGCGACGACTGGTTCCATTACGGCGCCTTCCGCCTCGCCAACATCGCCTGGATCGGGTCGCAGACCGGATATAAGGGCGAGGGGACTGCACCGTCGAGCGGCGGCTATGACGATTACGAGAATTTCCGTTACGGCTCGGCAAACGATTGGGCCCGGAAGTCGGGTTACGACCAGCTGCCCTTCTGGCAGCGCATCGTCCAGCATCCGTCCTACGACTATTACTGGCAGGGGCAGGCGCTCGACAAGCTGCTGGCGGCCAATCCGTCCAACGTGCCGACGCTCTGGGAACAGGGGCTGTGGGATCAAGAGGACATGTACGGCGCGATCACGGCCTGGGAAGCGCTGAAGGCCAAGGGCAAGATCGGCAACAATCATCTGGTCATGGGGCCGTGGCGGCACAGCCAGATCAACCGCACCGGCTCCAGCCTGGGGCCGTTCCAGTGGAATGGCGACACCGCCAGGCAGTTCCGCGAGGACATGGTCCTGCCGCTGTTCAACCAGTATCTGAAGGACGGGCCGGCCGCGAACCTGCCGGCGGCCGCGATCTACAACACCGGTGAAAATCACTGGGACAAGCTCAGCCAATGGCCGCTCGCCTGCCAGAGCGGGTGCGCCGCGCCGCTGACCCCGCTCTATCTGTCGGCGGACAAGGGGCTGAGCTTCCAGATGCCGGGTGCGGGGCAGGACAGCTATGTCTCCGACCCTGCCAATCCGGTGCCGCATCTCTCGCGGCCGGTGAACTTCAACGATGGCCGCTGGGGTGATTGGCTCGTCAGCGATCAGCGTCATGTCGATGGCCGCACCGATGTCGTCACCTACAGCACGCCCGTTCTGACCCAGGCGGTGCGTGTCTCGGGCGCGCCGATCGCCGACCTGTTCGCGCGGACGACGGGCACCGATGGCGACTTCGTGGTGAAGATCATCGACGTCTATCCGGCGGAGAATGCCAACGACCCCAAGATGGGCGGCTATGAACTGCCGATCAGCCTCGACATCTTCCGCGGCCGCTATCGCCAGAGCTTCGCCAACCCCAGCGCGATCCCGGCGGGCAAGGTGCAGGAATATAAGTTCCGCCTGCCGACCGTGAACCATGTGTTCCAACCGGGGCACCGGATCATGATCCAGGTCCAGTCGAGCCTGTTCCCGCTCTATGACCGCAACCCGCAGACCTTCGTGCCCAACATCTTTACCGCCAAGCCCGGTGACTATCGCAAGGCGACGATCACGCTGGAGCGCGGCGGGGCGAATGCCAGCCGGGTGTGGATGCCGGTGGTGCCGGTCGATCAGTCGGCGGTGACGGCGCGGTAAGGACGCATGGTGGAGGGGTGTTCCCCTATCGAGGGCGGGACACCCCTCCGTCAGGCCTGACGGCCTGCCACCTCCCCTGCAAGGGGAGGAAGGCTGTGACCGGCGATCAGTGGCTGTTAACGGCGGTTCATCGCAATTCGGCCATCGCCCCTTGGAGCGCGGGGCGGCAGTCGTTATCATTCGCATGTGGCCCCTTCCACCACCTTCACCCTGGCGCCGTTGCCGTTCGTCGACGACGTGATCGCGCCGGTCGTGGGCGATCCCGATGCCACGCGTCGCTATCTGGCGCTGATCGCGGCGGCGACCGATCGCCTGATGGGGGCCGATGACCCCGCGCTGATGATCGAGGCGCTGTTCGAGCTGATCCGCGACGAGCTGCGGCTGGACCTGTTCTTCAATTTTCGGCGTGACGGCGATGTCGTTCAACTGGAGGCTTGTGGCGGGCTGACCCCGGCCCAGCAGCGCGCCGTCATGGGGCTCGACGTTGGAGGCTCGCTATGCGGCCGGGCGATGCGTGAGCGGCGGGTGCTGCATCTGGCGGGTATCCAGCGATCCGATGACCCCGCCGCTGCCTTTGTCCGTTCGGTCGGCATCGACGTCTATCTGTGCATGCCGCTCTTCTATGGTGAACGACTGCTCGGCACGCTCAGCTTCGGGCGGCGCGCGGCCGCGCCTTTTACCGACGAGGAGCAGCGGTTGATGTCGCTGCTGTGCCATTATGTCGCGCTGGCCAAGCATCGCCTGCGGATCGAGCAGGCGCTGCGTGAGGGGATCGAGACGCAGACGCGGTTGCTCGCCGAGCTGAACCACCGCGTTCGCAACGCGCTGCAGGTCGCGATCGGGCTGGTGTCGAACGAGGTGCGGAGCGCCGCCGATCCGGTCACCCGTGCCGCACTGGCGCGCGCGGCGGAGCGGTTGCAGGTGCTGGCCAGCGCGCATCGCCCGCTCTACGCGACCGCCGAACCCGGACTGGTCGATCTGGCCGCGCTCTTCGGCGACGTGATCGGGCAGTTGCGCGGCGACGAGGCCGCGCCCGAGATCATCGTGCCCGAACCGGTCGCGGTCCCGATCGAACGCGCGGTGGCCGCCGCGCTGCTGCTCGATACGCTGTTGACGGGGCCGACCGCCGTGCCGCGCATCGTCATGACGATGTGTCGCGACGGCGGGAACGAAATATTGCGCATCGCGTTTGACGGCGTTGGATGGGAGCGTGGCGTCGATCTGGTCGGGACGGATCGTCTGATTTCGCGGCTCTGCCATCAATTGCGTGCGACGCTGACGAGCGAGGGAAGTGGGTGCCTGATTTTGGTCATGCCGCATGATGGCGGCGAACATCGGCACCGCGTCCCGGACTGACGAAAACCGTTTCGGCAGCGAGGCGCTCAAGCTGCTGATCGTCGAGGACGAGGCGCTCGTGGCCATGCTCGTCGAGGATGCGCTCACCCTCCACGGCCACCACGTCACCGGCATCGCCGATACCGTCGCCGCCGCGATCGACCTGGTCGAGGCCGATCGCCCCGATCTGGTCCTGTGCGACGTCAAGCTGGCGGACGGTGACAGCGGGATCACCGCGGCGCAATTGATCGCCGATCGCGGCATCCCGTGCGTTTTCCTCAGCGGCAATTGCCCGCACCAAGGCGGGCACCCGCTGGTCATCGGCTGCATATCGAAGCCGTTCCGAGCGGGCACGCTGGGGGCGGCGGTTCATGCCGCCTATGTCATCGCGCAAGGGGGCCGACCCGGCGACACGCCTGCCGCATTGCGCCTCTATAACGCGCAATAGGGGCGGCGACCGACGTCAACGATCGAGGGGGGAAGGGGCTATGCCAGGAGCAGGGCGGGACTTAGCGACCGGTGGCCCAGGAACCGGGCAGATCCTCGACCTCGGCGGCGATCGCATCTTCCAGCTTGGCCAGGATATGGTCGAGCTGCGAGGCTTCCTCCGCCGTCAGCGTACCGAACGCCAGATCGACGACCGCGCGCCGCAACGGCTCGGTCTGTTCCAGCACCTGTCGGCCGGTTTCGGTGATGTCCAGCCTCTTGGCCCGCCGGTCGACCGGATCGGGCACGCGCCGCACCAGTCCGTCGCGCTCCATCGTATCGATCGCCTGGGTGACCGTACGCGGCGCCAGGCTGAAGCATTCGGCGATGTCGGCGGCACGTACCGGCGCATGCTTGTTCATGAACATCAGCATCTTGGCCCGCGCGAGCGAGGCGCCCTGCGCCGCCATGCGCCGGTCGAGCAGCCGATGGAGGCGCATATACAAGCGCCCGTAGCGCACGAGCAGGGGTTCGAGGTCAGCCATAATGTGAGGTAACTCAATAAATGGTCTTGCCTTATTGTGCAAGCGCGAGCAAATGCACGGTCAAGTTCTATTGATTCCATCGACAGGGAGGCCGGCATGGCCGACGCTAACCAAGTGAATGACGGCCAGGAAAGCGCCGCGACCGACGAGGCCCGGGAAAGCCCGGTGGAAACCGCGTCGCCGCAGAAGAAGCGGCGCATCCGCCTGATCCTGATCATCGTCGCCGCCGTCGCGATCATCGGCGGCGTGTTCTGGTATGCGCGCTACAAAAGCGTCGGCCAGTATATGCAGTCGACCAACGACGCCTTCATCCAGGCCGATGCGGTCACGGTCGCGCCCAAGGTGTCGGGCTATGTCGACAAGGTGTTCGTCGGTGAAAACCAGGCGGTGCAGGCCGGTCAGCCGCTGCTTCAGATCGATACCCGCGATTACCGTGCGCAGACTGCGCAGATCGAGGCGCAGATCGGCGTCGCCCGCGCCAATGCCGAGGGTGTCCAAGCGCAGATCAAGGAACAGCAGGCCGCGATCGACCGGGCCGAGGCCGATCTCCGCGCCGCGCAGAGCGATGCCGCCTTCGCCCAGGCCGAAGTCGCGCGCTACACCCCGCTCGCCGCGTCGGGTGCCGAAAGCCGCGAGCGCCTGTCGCAGTTGCAGAACCAGGCGCGTCAGGCCAATGCCAAGGTCGCGGCCGCCAATGCCGCGCTGTCCGCTTCGCGCCGCCGTATCGGCACGCTGAACGCACAGGTCCAGCAGGCCCGTTCGCAGGGGCAGGCCGCCAGGGCGCAGCTCGACGCCGCCGAGGTCAATCTCGGCTCGACCACGATCCGCGCCGCGATCGCCGGCCGGGTCGGCAACAAGACGGTGCGCGTCGGCCAGTTCGTTCAGGCCGGCACTCGCACCATGTCGATCGTGCCGGTCAGCCAGCTCTATATCGAGGCGAACTTCAAGGAAACGCAGCTGGGCCTGATGCGCCCCGGCCAGCCGGTGAAGATCGAGGTCGACGCGCTGGAAGGTGTCGAGATCAAGGGCCATGTCGAAAGCGTGGCACCGGGTACCGGCGCGCAATTCTCGCTGCTGCCGCCGCAGAACGCGACCGGCAACTTCACCAAGATCGTGCAGCGCATCCCCGTCCGTATCGCGGTCGACGCCGATCCGCAGACGCGCAGCCTGCTCGTGCCCGGCATGTCGGTCGAGGTGGTCGTCGACACCCGCTCCGCCAAGGGCGCGCTGAAGCGTATCGCCGAACAACAGGACCAGCATAACGAAGCGCGGGAGGGGGCGCGGGGCCGGTGAGCGCCGCTGCGGCCCCCGCCCGGGGCGGCCCGGCCAAGGCACCCGCCCGCGCGAGCGGCGGTGCCCCGGCCAAGGCCGACCTGACCGCCTGGCTCGCCGTCGCGGCGGGCAGCATCGGCGCGCTGATGGCGACGCTCGACATCTCGATCGTCAACTCCGCGCTGCCCACCATCCAGGGCGAGATCGGCGCGAGCGGCACCGAGGGAACGTGGATCGCGACCTCCTATCTGGTCGCCGAGATCATCATCATCCCGCTGTCCGCCTGGCTCGAGCGGCTGCTCGGCCTTCGCACCTTCCTGCTGATCGCCTCGATCCTGTTCACCGCTTTTTCGGTGCTGTGCGGCCTGTCGACCAACTTGACGATGATGATCGTCGGGCGCGCGGGACAGGGCATCACCGGCGGCGCGCTGATCCCGACCGCGCTGACCATCATCGCCACCCGCCTGCCGCGCGAGCAGCAACCGATCGGCACCGCCTTTTTCGGCGTCACCGCCATTCTGGGCCCCGTCATGGGGCCGCTGATTGGCGGCTGGCTGACCGAGAATATCAGCTGGCATTACGCCTTCTTCCTCAACGTGCCGGTCGGCGCGGTGCTGGTCACGCTGTTGCTCGTCGGCCTGCCGCACCAGAAGCCGCATCTGTCCGAGCTGATGAAGGCCGACTGGCTGGGCATCGTCGGCCTGGCGCTCGGCCTGGGCGGCCTGACCGTCGTGCTGGAGGAAGGGCAGCGCGAGCAATGGTTCGAATCGCGTGAGATCATCGAGCTGACCATCCTGTCGCTCATCGGCTTCGGCCTGCTCTTCGCCGGTCAGTTCGTGGCGTCGCGCCCGGTCATCCGGTTGAAGCTGCTGCTCGACCGCCAGTTCGGCAGCGTGGTGATCATGGGCATCGTCTTGGGCATGGTGCTCTACGGCACCTCCTATGTGATCCCGCAGTTCTTGGCCTCGATCGCCGGCTATAACGCGTTCCAGGCGGGCAAGGTCGTGCTGCTCAGCGGCATTCCCAGCCTGATCATGATGCCCTTCACCCCGATCCTAATCAAGAAGGTCGACATCCGCATCGCGGTGGGGCTTGGCCTGGGCATCATGGCGCTGAGCGCCGGGATCGACACGGTGTTGACCGCCGATTCGACCGGTAGTTCGTTCACCGATTCGCAGCTCCTGCGCGGCGTCGGCACGATCCTGGGCATGTTGTTCCTGAACCAGGCGGCGATCTCCTCGGTGCCGCCCGAGCAGGCGGGCGACGCCGCCGGTTTGTTCAGCGCGGCGCGCAACCTGGGCGGCTCGTTCGCGCTCGCCGGTATCGCGACCGTGCAGGATCAGCGCAGCTTCCTGCATGAGCGCCGGCTGGAGGAATCGCTGTCGGCCAATGCCCAGTCGGTACAGGACTGGATCGGCGGGCTGACGCAGCAATTCGGCAGCACCGAGGCGGCCTATCGCATGATCGGCAACACCATCCGCCAACAGGCGCTCGTGATGACCTATAACGACCTGTTCTTCATCCTGTGCGTCGGCATCATGATGGTGATGCCGCTCGTCCTCTTCCTCCGCCCGCTGCCCCAGGGCGGCCCCGTGGCGATGCATTGAGACCCATGATGCGCAAGCAGCTTTCCCTGATCCCGCTTCTCCTGCTGGGGGCCTGCACCGTCGGGCCGAACTATGCCGGCCCGCCACAAGGCGTGGGCTCGGCCGCGACGCCACCGGCCGGCTTCGTGCGCGTCGACACCACGCTGGCGACCACCGCGCCGGCCGTCGCCGACTGGTGGACGACGCTGAACGACCCGATGCTCACTTGGCTGGAGGAGCGGGCGCTGGCGTCCAATCCCAATGTCGCGGTGGCGCAGGCGCGGTTGAAGCAGGCGCGCTCCGCCCTGAGGCTGGAACGCGCCAATCAGGCGCCCAATGCCAATGCCAGCGCGACCTATCTTCACGCTGATCTGCCCGGCCTTAATCTGGGCGGCCAGTCGGGGGAGGGGCAGGGGGATGCCAATGGCGGCGCGGCGAGCGATGGCAATTCGGGTGGCCAGAGCCTCGACTTCTTCAACCTGGGCTTCGACGCCAGTTGGGAGATCGACCTGTTCGGCGGTCGTCGCCGCACCGTCGAGGCGGCGCGCGCCAATGCGGCGGCTGCGGAAGCCAATGTCGCCGACGCGCAGGTCTCGCTCAGCGCCGATGTCGCCCAGGCCTATGTGGGTCTGCGCGACGCACAGCAGCGGCTGATCCTGGCGCGTGAGGCGTCGCGGATGCAGCGCGACACGCTGAACCTGACCGAGCAGCGCTTCCGCAACGGCACCGCCTCGCAGCTCGAGGTCGAGCGGCTGCGCAATCAGGTGGAGAGCACCGATGCGCAGATCCTGCCGCTGTCGGCCTCGGTCGAGACCTATCTGAACGCACTCGCCATCCTGATCGGCGAGGCGCCGGGCACGCTCGACCAGCGGCTGGGTCAGGCGGCGCCGGTGCCGTTGCCGCCCGCGCAGGTCGCGGTCGGCGATCCGACCGCGTTGCTCCAGCGCCGCCCGGACATTCGGGCCGCCGAGCGCAATCTGGCGGCGCAGACCGCGCGCATCGGCGTCGCGGAGGCCGCCAAATTCCCGCGCCTGAACCTGATGGGGATCATCGGCATCGGCGGCACCTCGCTCGACGCGCTGACCGATCTCGACAATCTGGTGACGGTCGGCGCGCCGATGCTGCAATGGAACGTGCTGAACTTCGGCCGCGCCAACGCTCGTGTCGGCCAGGCCGAGGGCGCGCGCGACGAGGCCGAGGCACAGTATCGCGGCGCCGTTCTGTCGGCGCTGCGCGATGCCGAGGATTCGCTGGCCCGGTTCCGCGCGCGGCGCAACACGGTCGCGACGCTGGCGCGGGCTAAGGCCTCGGCCGACCGTTCGGCGGCGTTGATGCAACAACGTTACCGCGCCGGGGCCGCGACGATGATCGACACCCTCGACGCCGAGCGCCAGCGTGTGTCGGCGCAACAGTCGCTGTCGCAGGCGGTCGCTGGGCTGACCAACGACTATGTGGCATTGCAAAAGGCGCTGGGCCTGGGCTGGCGCGCGTCGCAGTCGTAAGGGGGGCAGAAGGTAGACTGGCGCTTTCGCGTGTGAGCTTGAGCCCGTCCTTTCGTTAGAACGACGACCAGTCATCCTCGTCGATCGCCAGTGCCATATTTCCCACGACGCGCGCACGCGGCGCTGCGGCGCGGCGGGGGGCCGGTTCGGCGGGGGCGGGCTTCGGGGCGGGGGGTGCCGCCATGCTGCCGATGCGGAAGCTGGCGATCTGGCGGGTCATGCCATCGGCTTCGGAGGCCAGGCTGCGGGCCGCTGCCGTGGTCTGTTCGACCATCGCGGCATTCTGCTGGGTCATGCCGTCCATCTCGGCGACGGCGGTGTTCACCTGTTGCAGGCCGGTCGCCTGACGGTCGGCCGAATTGGCGATGCTGGCGACTAGCCCGTCGATGTCGGCGATCCGCTGGATGATGCGGTTCAGTGCCTCGCCCGTCTCGCCGACTAGGCGCACGCCTTCCTCCACCTGATCCGCCGAGGCGGTGATCCGCGTCTTGACGTCCTTGGCCGCGTCGGCGGAGCGCTGGGCGAGCGCGCGCACCTCGCTGGCGACGACGGCGAAGCCCTTGCCGGCGTCGCCCGCGCGCGCCGCCTCGACACCGGCGTTCAGCGCGAGCAGGTTGGTCTGGAACGAGATGCCGTCGATGACCGCGATGATCTCGCCGATTTCGGTCGAGGCGCGCTCGATGCCGCCCATGGCCTCCACCGCACGGCGTACGATCTCGCCCGATTCGCGCGCTTCTTCGCGCGCTTCGCCGACGATACGGTTGGCCTGGGTCGCACCGGCGGCGGTTTCGCGTACCGTCGTCGTAATCTCGTCCATCGCGGCGGCGGTCTCCTCGAGCGAGGCGGCCTGTTGCTCGGTGCGCTGCGACAGGTCGTCCGAGGCCTGGCGGATGTCGCCGGCGCCGTTGTTGATGCTGGTCGCGGCCGTCACCACGCTGCCGAGCGTGCGCTGGAGCGACGATACGGCGGCGTTGAAGTCCTGCTTGATCTGGTTGAACGGCCCGGTCAGCTCGGCATCGACGCGTGCCACCAGATCGCCTTGCGCCAGTTGTGACAACGCCGTGCCGAAGCTGTCGCAGATCAGCCGGGTCTGTTCGTCCTTGGCGCGCTCGGCCGCGACGAGCTGGTCGCGAAGCGCGCCCGTCGCGCCGGCCAGCTGGCCCAGCTCGTCGCGGCGCGTGCCCGAGGGAATGGCCATATCCATCCGGCCCGAGGTCATGCCCTTCAGCGCGTCGATCAGCAGCAGCAGGGGAGCGACGACATGGCGGCGCGTGGCGAAGCCGATGGCTAGCACCAGCGCCAGCGTCGCGAAGGTCGTCACGGCCAGCAGGATATTGGCCAACATCGCCACCCGTGCCGCCTCGTCCCGGACGGCGACCAGATGCGCCTCGATCCGGTCGGACAGGTCGCTCATCCCGCCTTCCAGTTTCTCGAACGCGGTCAGGAAGCGGGGCAGCAGGGCGGAGGCGCGCGCCTTGTCCGTGGTCGCGACCTGCGCGATCTGGTCGGCGGTGGCGATATACTGGTCGACCAGCGGCTGGATACGCCGGGCCTGGGCGGCGACCTCGGGCGCGGCGCCATAGTTCGCATCGGCGAGCACCGACTTGCGCAGCAGCGCTGCATCGTCCGACAGCCCCTCGCGGCTGTGCGCCAGATCGAGGTCGCCGATATTGGCGGCGCGAAGGATCGACAGCACATCGCCGCGCACCGAATCGTGCATCATGTCGGCGGTCATGTGATTGCGCAGCAGCACCGACCCCCGGGTGATCCCGTCGCGCGCCGCCGCCTGTTTGCGATTGGACCAGACATTGCCCGCACCCGACACCAGCACCAGCATGACGATGGCGGCGATCGCGGCGGTGACCATCTTGTTGATCGAGTGCATTCGATCCCTCTGCCCCTGTAAAAGAGCCTGATGCCATAGGAGCGGATGCTCTAATATCGGGTTACCGGGATCGGCGTGAATGAATGTCATTCGCAAGTATAGGAGGGCGTGTCGGTGGCTTTGTCCGCGATCGTCCGGTACGACCAAATAGATCGGCCGTGTTTACCAATTCTCTGAACCCCGGCTGCAGGGCTTTGCGCTATGAAGCCATCTTCATCATTTGATTTGCAAGCGAACGGGGCCATGACGAACATGATGCGCAAGGCGGCTATGCTGTCGATGGCGGGGGCGATATTCGCGGCGCCGGCGCCGGCGCCGGCGCCGGCGCTTGCGCAAGACGCCGAGCCGACCGGGAATCCCTTTGCGATCAAGGCCCTATACAAGGCCGATGTGATGGGCGTGGCGGATGGCGGGATCGCGCGGGGGGCGCGTTTCCTCGACAATATCGATGTGATCGCCGACGCCGATCTGGATGCCGCGCTCCGGTGGAAGCGTGCGACGGCGCATCTGTCGCTGCTTAACAATCTGGGTGGCAAGCCCAATGATCTGGCCGGATCGATCCAGGGTATCGACAATATCGAGGTCGCCGATCGGCGGCTGAAAATCTACGAGGCCTGGCTGGAGCAGGGGCTGGGCGAGCATGTGACGGTCAAGACGGGCCTCTATGACGTCAACAGCGAATTCTATCAGAATGATGCCGCCGGGTTGCTGATCTCACCGATGTTCGGCGTGGGGTCGGAACTGGCGGCGACGGGGACGAACGGGCCGGCGATCTTTCCCTCGACCGCGCTGGCCGTGCGTCTGAGGGCCACGACCGAGACGATGTATGGCGCGGTCGCGGTGGTGAATGCCAAGGCGGGGACGATCGGTGACGAGGACGGGGTCGATCTGTCGGGGCGGGCGGGCGCGCTGCTGATCGCCGAGGCGGGCTGGACCGGGCGTGGCAAGCTGGCGGTCGGCGCATGGCGCTATACCCGCAGGCAGCCCGGAGTCGTTCCGCCCGGTATCACTCAGACCGACGAAACGCACTTCTCGCACGGCGTTTATCTGCTGGCGGAGCAGGACCTGATCGGGACGGCCGATGGCGACGACACGCATGTCGTCGGCTTCCTGCGCCTGGGCCTGTCGGACGGGCGGACGACGCCGTTTCGCGGCGGCTGGCAGAGCGGCGTCCTGTGGGAACGGCCGTTCGACGCGCGCCCGGAGAGCGCGCTGTCCTTCGGGGCGGGCAACGGGGCCTTGTCGCGCTATTACCGTATCGGCAATCCCAGCGAGCTTCCCGCACTGGGCGGCAGCGAGACGATCTTTGAGCTGACCTATAGCGACGAGATCGTGAAGGGCATCTCGGTTCAGCCCGACATCCAATATGTCATGAACCCATCGGCGGATTCCACCGTCGACGATGCGCTGGTGCTGGGCATGCGATTGACGATCGGCTGGTCCAGTCATTGAAGCGACGTGCCCCCCCCATCGCGCGATCGGTCATTGACAGGCCTTATATATGAAAACATGCTGTCATCTGCAAAAGTGGCAGGGCGCCTGAGCGAGCGTCCCGGCTGTGGCGGGAGAGACGGGCATGAAGACGACACGACGCGCGATGATCGGCGGGGGCGTCGCCGCCGCCGCACTGGCACCCGCCGCGGTGTCCGCCGTGACGACCGCCCCGACGCCGACCGGTGCCGGACGCGCGCTGAAGGTGCCGCCGCCCGCGCGCTTCACCCCCGACTGGGCCTCGCTGACCGCCGGCTATAGCGTTCCCGACTGGTTCCGCGACGCCAAGTTCGGCATCTGGGCGCATTGGACCGCGCAATGCGTGCCGGAGGCGGGCGATTGGTATGCCCGCGAGATGTATCTGCCGGGCAGCCGCGCCTATAATCATCATCTCCAACATTACGGCCATCCGGCCGATGTCGGCTTCATGGAAATCCAGAATCTATGGAAGGCCGAACGCTGGGACCCCGCGTGGCAGCTCGATCTCTACAAGCGGGCCGGCGCGCGGTACTTCATGGCGCTGGCCAATCATCACGACAATCTCGACACCTATGTCTCGCGCCATCACCCCTGGAACACGACCCGCGTCGGCCCGCGCAAGGACATTATCGGCACTTGGGCGAAGCTGGCGCGCGAGCGGAACCTGCGCTTCGCCGTGTCCAACCACTCGGCTCATGCCTGGCACTGGAACCAGCCGGCCTATGGCTATGACCCCGAAGGCCCGCGCGCTGGCCAGCGTTATGACGCGTTCACGCTGACCGCCGCAAAAGGGGCGGGGAAATGGTGGCAGGGCCTCGACCCGCAGCAACTCTATACTGGCCGCCACATGCCCATGCCCGACGGCATCCGCACCGTCGACGAGGCCAATGCCTGGCACGAGGCGACCGACCGGCTGTGGACCGAGGGTGTTCCGGCGGGCACCGACTTCGCCCGCAACTGGCTGCTGCGCTGTCAGGACCTGATCCAGCAGCACCGGCCGGACATGGTCTATTTCGACAATTTCGATCTGCCGCTCGAACAGCATGGGCTGGAGTTCGCGGCTTGGTATTACAACCAGTCGATGCAATGGCATGGCGGGCGGCTCGAGGCGGTGGTGACCGCCAAGACCACTCCGCCGCAGCGGCGCATGGGGATCGTCGACGATGTCGAGCGCGGCGGCAAGAACTACATCGAGCGTTTTCCGTGGCAAACCGATACCTGTCTGGGCAACTGGCATTACGACGCCGACCTCTATGCCCGTGACGGCTATAAGTCGGCGGCGACGGTGATCCATACGCTGTGCGACGTCGTGTCGAAGAACGGCAATCTGATGCTGTCCGTGCCCATGCGCGGCGACGGTACGATCGACGATAAGGAAGAACGCATCCTAGAGGAGCTTGCCGGCTGGATGGGGCGGTTCGGTCAGGCCATTTACGGAACCCGCCCCTGGCGACTGCATGGCGAGGGCCCGACGCGCGGCAATGCCGGGCTGTTTTCCGAGGATGGACCGACGTCGCGCTACACGGCCAAGGACATCCGCTATGTGACCCGCGACGGGCATCTCCACGCGCTGGTGCTGGGATGGCCCGAGGACAATATCGTCCGCCTGACGTTGCTGGGGCGCGACAATCCGACGCTGCGGGGGCAGGTCGCGCGTGTGACCCTGCCGGGTGACGCGACGCCGCTGGCCTTTCGTCGGACGGGCGACGCGTTGGAGGTCACGCTGCCGGCTGGCGCGCGCCATCCGATCGGTGTGGCGCTGATCCTGTCGGGGCAGGCGGTGGCCGTCTGATCCTGTCGTATCGACATTCAGGTCAAGCCCCCTTCATTCCTCCCCTGTAAGGGGAGGGGGACCATGCGAAGCATGGTGGAGGGGTGTCACCGGTGGCGAGGGCAGGCTTCACTTGCCGGGCGGGATACCCCTCCGTCAGGCCTGCGGCCTGCCACCTCCCCTTACAGGGGAGGAATATCGATTCCGCTTAGGGCTCCAGGCCCAGCGCGACGCGGTCGGCGGTGGCGGCGGCGAGTTCGGCGCGGGCGGCGGCGATCCGGGCCTGCGCGTCGATCACGCGGACTCGCGCGTCATTGGCGGTTTCCTCGCGCTGGTTGACCAGGAAGAAGTCGCTCGACCCCAGCTCGAAGCGCCGCCGCTCGGCCGCCGCCAGCCGTTCGGCCAGCTGGCGTTCCTGCTCGGCGATGGTCGCCAGCTGTTCGGCGGCGCCGACGCCGATGCTGATCCCCTCGACCTCGACCGTGATCTGGTCGCGCAGGAAGCGGCTGCGCGCCTCCAGCGCATCCATCTCGGCGCGCGCCTCGACGACCCGGCCCTTCGCCGCGCGGTTCTGGAGCGGTAGTGAGAAGCGGAAGCCGACCGCCGCCTCCAGCGGCGTGCGATTGGGGCCGCCCAGACCCACCGGGCCGATGTCCTTGGCCATCTCGCCGCGCAGGTCGAGCCGGGGCTTCAGGTCGTTCTGCGCCAGCGCCAGCCGCGCCGATCCCTGGTCGATCCGCGCCAGCAGCATTTGCAGGTCGGGCCGCTTCTGCTCAAAATTGGCGCGCGCGACGGCGGCGACGCCGGCCAGCGCCTCGCCATTGCCGGGCAGCCGCTCCGCCCCCACCAGCACCGGCTGGCCCGCCATGTCACGATAATAGAGCGACAGGGCATTGGCAGCCGCCTGGAAATCGCCCTCGGCCCGGACCACCAGCGCGCGGCGACGCACGAGGTTCTGGTCGTTCTCGGTCAGCAATATGTCGGGCCGCGCACCCAGTTCGACCTGCCGCGCCAGCCCGCCGCGCCGGCTTTCCGATAGCTCGAGCAGATCGCGATAGGCGCGCAGGCGAAGGCCGGCGGCGACCCAGTTCTGATAGGCGTCGATCGCCCGCCGCTGGACGCCGATCGCCACCGCCTCGCGTTCGAACTGGGCGATGTCGATGTCGCCTGCCGCCAGCGTCCGCTTGGTGCGACGTTCGTCGATTAGCCGGTCGCGCAACAGGGCATAGAGCGCGCCGACCTTTACCTCGCCCAGACGGTTGGTATAGTTTTTGTCCTCATAGACCGGGAAGTCGCCCCGGCTGACGCGGTAGTCGCCGTAGAGATAACCGCCATTGTCATTGAGCGGCCGGGTCACCCCCGCCGAGGCGACGGTGCCGTCATAATAGCCCAGCGCGCGCGAGCGACCCTCTGCCTCGAACACCGTGTCGAATGCGCCGGCGGCGGTGATCGCGCGTCCCTCGGCCGCGCGGACCTTGGCCAGCGCCTCGACGATCTGGGGCGCGGCGCGCGCGGAGGAGCGCAGCACCTCGTCCAGGGTCAGCGGAGCCGTGCTCGGCTGCGCGACGGGCGCGGGGTTGGGCCGGATACGCTGCGCATCGGCGGGCAAGAGCAGCGCGGGCGCGGCGATCAGCGCGGAGGCGAGGAGGAGCGAGCGGATCATTTCGGCTTGCCCGCCTTGGCCGCGATCTTGCGGGTATCTTCCTTCTCGGCGTCCTGGCCCCCGTCCTTGTCGGTCGCGGTCTTGCCGAACTCCATCGGGAAGTCGTTGAGCTGGCGCCAGAGTTCATAGCCGACCGTGACGGTCTCGCCCTGGACCCAGCCATGGACCTTGCCGCCCAGCCGCACGAAGTTGCGCTCCGGCCAGGCGGGCTTGCCGGGCATCGGTTCGACCAGGATGCGGAACAGCCCCTGGACATTGGCATTGGGATCGATGCTACGGATGCGCCCGTCGAAAAAGCCATAGGCGATCGAGGGCCAGCCGCTGAACTGGATGGCGGGCCAGCCTTCGAACTCCAGCCGCACCCGCCGGCCGGGCTTGAGCAGCGGTACGTCGCGGCCGTCGATCAGCAGTTCGACGGCGCGCTCGACCTGTTCGGGCGCGACCACGGCCAGCGCGGTGCCGGCCGACACATAGGCGCCACCGGCGGCGGCGTTGAGATTCTGGATACGGCCGGCGCGCGGCGCGCGGACCAGCTGCGCCGACTGGCGGTTCAGCTGGACGTCGATGCGGTTCAGCTTGGCGCGCGACTCCGCCAGCTTGGCGCCCGAGTCCGCGACCTTGATCTGCGCCTGTTCATAGTCGCGGCGCGAGGCGAGACCCTCCGAATAGAGCTGGCGGGTGCGGTTGACGTCGATCTGCGCGACCGCCTGCGACTGGCGGACCGAGGCGATCTCGGCCTCCACCTGCGCGCGTTCGGCGGCCAGGCGGGACAGTAGGTTGGGATCGAGGTCGACGATGCGCGCGATCGGATCGCCCCGGTTCACATGCTGGCCGTCCTGCACATACCAGCGCTCGACCCGGCCGGGCACCAGCGCGGTCACGTCCTGCGCGCGGTCGGTCGGATCGAGCGAGACGACCTGGCCGCGCCCCTGTGCGGTCTGCAGCCAGGGGACGCAGAACAGGATGAACGCCGCCGCCGCGATGCCCACCATCAGCATCCACGCGATCGCGACGGTCACGCGTGGCGGGCGCAGCGAGGACAGGGTGCGGAAATGCGCGAGATGCTCAGGCAGATGCGACATCGCCACCCTCCCGGTTGGAAGCGGCCTGTAGCGCGGCCAGATCATCGAAACGATCCTGCCGGGTCATGCCCAGATAGAGATAGCCGTCCAGCGTCAGATCCTCCGGCCGGCCGGTGCACAGCAACACGGTCGTGCCATGCGCCTTCAGCAGGCGCAGCGCGGCGAGCAGCCGCCGCGGCGGCAACAGGTCGTAGAGTTGGCCAAGCAGCAGCAGCTTGGGCCGGACGATCAGCGCATTGGCCAGCTTCAGCGCCATCGTCTCGCCGACGCTCAGCGGATAGCCGGTCGAGCCCAGCGGCGTGTCCAGCCCCTGCGGCAGGCTGGCGAGGCGGCGCTCCAGCCCGACAATGGCGAGCGCCTCCATCGCCTCCTCGGCCAGTTCGCCCGAGGCGAGGCGGAGATATTCGCGGATCGTGACCTCGACGATGGTCGAGCGGTCCAGCACCGTGACGTCGGAGCGCAGATGATACATGTCGAACGAGCCGAGATCGGTGCCGCCGATCCGCACCAGCCCGCGTTCGGGCAAGGCATGACGTTTCAGGAGCATGGCCAGACGCCGCTCCGCCCCCGGTTCGGTGACGGTGACGAGCTGTTCGCCGGCGGCCAGGGTCAGGTTGTACTGCGCCTCGTCGAACACGACGTCGGTCAGCTTCACCGATCCGTCGCGCGGCCCGTTGTCGCCGCGCACTGTCGGCTCCTGCGGAATGGCGAACAGCAGCGACAGCTCCTCGGAGCTGGCGACGAGATCGTAGAAGGTGTCGAGATACCAGCCGAACTGCGAGATGCCGTAGAAGACGCCCGACAGAATCAGCTCGGCGGCGACCAGCTGGCCCAGCGACAATTGCCCGCGCAGGATCAGCATGCCGCCCAGCAGCAACAGGCCCGCGCTGGCAAAGGCGTAGATCAGCAGGAACGCGATCGTCTGTGCGAACTGATAGCGGAAATAGCGGCGGTGCGTGTTGACGTAATTGGCGGTCATCGCCTCCGACCGGGTCATGGCGAAGTCGAGATGGCGCAGCGACTTGTAGAAGCCGTTCGACCCGCCGACGCTTTCCAGCCAACGCGCGGCGTTATGCTTGGCGTGGCTCAGCGCCACCGCCCCGCTGATCGCGCCACGCCGCCACAGCAGCCAGACGAGCAGCACCGCGGCCACCAGCACGACGTTGAAGGCGAGGAAGACGGGGTGATAGAAGCTGGTGATCGTCAGGCCGATGACCGCCTGCAACACGATGGTGAAGGCGCCGATCACCAGGCTGGGCACCGATTTCTGGACGACGACCAGATCGAAATAGCGGTTGAACAGATCGCTGCGATTGCCGTCGGCGAAGAAGGGGTCCTGCGCATGGACCGCCCGCACCGTGACCTCGGCGACGATGCGCGAGAACAGCCGGCGCTCGAACGCCGCCATGATCCACACGCGCAGCGCGCTCAGCCCCGCGACCAGCAGCAGCAGCAGCAGTAGTACCCCCGACAGCGCCCAGAGGGGCGCGGGCATCGCGGTGTTGGCGACGCTGTTGATCAGCAGCTGCACCGAAATGGGGGTGGCCAGCGCCAATAGGCTGATCGCGATGGTATAGACGATGCCAAGCCGGACATAGGCCGAATCGGGCCCTATGATCTGTGACAGCCAGCTTATCGCGTCCCGAAATCCCAGTCGTTCCGCTGCCAAAACAGTCCCCCTTTTCGCATCTCGCGCGAGCCGTTAGCGGCGAATCTTTGCTGAATCTTTGCTGGACGTTTAAAAAAGGTTCGTCGCGGCTTGATCCATGTGATGCCAAGGTAACGACATATCATCGGCTTGGCCAATCGGAATTGGGATGCCGGGGCTATAGAGATTGGCTATAATGGGACATGCCCACGCTGCGTCAGCTCGAATATCTGGTCACGATCGCGGATACGGGATCGTTCGCGCTGGCCGCCCGCGTCGCCAACGTGTCGCAACCGACCCTCAGCCAGCAGATCCGCACCCTGGAACAGCGGCTGGGCACGACCTTGCTTGAGCGTAGCGCGACCGGCGCGATGCTGACACCGGTCGGGCGCAGCATCGTGGTGACCGCGCGGCGCATGCTGAGCGATGCCAGCGACATCGTCGCGCTGGCGGCGGGTGCGTCGGACCGGCTGACCGGCACGTTGAAGCTGGGCACGACGCCGACGCTGGGGCCTTATCTATTGTCGCCGATCATCGCCGAGCTGCACCGCATGGCGCCGCAACTGCGCCTGCATGTGCGGGAGGGGATACCTGACGAACAGCTGCTCGAACTGTCGCGCGGCAATATCGATGTGATGCTCGGGCCGCTGCCCATGGCGGGGGACGATCTGGCCATTGAACCGCTGTTTCGCGAGCCGCTGCATCTGGTCGCCGCGCTGGATCATCCGATCGATGCGGGCGAGGCGATGACGCGCGATGCGCTGACCGGCAGTCCGCTGCTGACGCTGGACCCGCGCCACCATCTGGCGCGGCAGGCGGCCGAGATCGCCGAGCGGCACGGCATGACGATCGCACCCGATTACTATGGCACCAGCCTGGAGAGCCTGCACCAGATGGTGGCGAGCGGGCTGGGCCTGGCGCTGCTGCCCAGCCTGTATCTGCGCTCCGCCGGCGGTATGGCGGGGCTGAAGATATTGCCGGTCGAGGGCTGGCGGGTGCACCGGTCGATCGCCATTGCCTGGCGCCGACAATCGCCGATGAGCGCGGCGTTCAAGCTGATCGCCGGCCATGTTCAGAGCTGCGCCGAGCGCTTGCTGGCGGAATAGTACCGGCGCTGCGCCGTTTCGAGCCTTGCGGCGTTGTCGCGGGCGAAGGAGACGCGCGGATGGCGGGCAAGGTTCTGATCACCGGGGCGAGCATCGCCGGCAATACGCTGGCCTGGTGGCTGGGCCGTGCCGGCTGGGACGTGACCGTGGTCGAACGCGCGCCGGCCTTTCGCGATGGCGGCCAGAATGTCGATGTGCGCGGCGTCGGGCGACAGGTGCTGCGCGAAATGGGGCTGGAGGAAGCCGCGCTGGCGGCCGGGACAGGCGAGGAGGGGACCGCCTGGGTCGATGCGCGGGGCCGAATCGCGGCGCAGTTCCTGACCGCCGAGTTGGGCAAGGACGGTCCGACCGCCGAGATGGAAATTTTGCGCGGCGATCTCGCCCGGCTGCTCCATGACGCGGCGAAGGGCCATGCGACCTATCGCTATGGCGATCACGTCATCGCGATCGACCAGAATGGCGAGGGGGCCGTGGTGTCCTTCGCGAGCGGCGCATCCGAGCGGTTCGACCTGGTGCTGATCGCCGAGGGGGTCGGGGCGGCCACCCGCGAGCTGATCTTTCCGGGTGAGAACCGACCGCGCTGGATGAACATGACCATGGCCTATTTCACCATCCCGCGTGTCGCGGACGATGATCGGCTGTGGCGCTGGTATCACGCGCCGGGCGGGCGCAGCATCTCATTGCGACCCGACCGCCACGGCACGACCCGCGTGATGCTGGGCGTGCAGAAGCCGCCCGAGGGCGAACAGGATTGGGGCCGCGACCGGCAAAAGGCATGGCTGCGCGAGACCTTCGTCGATGCCGGGTGGCAGGCGTCGCGCGTGCTGGCGGGCATGGCCGAGACCTCCGACTTCTATTTCGACGTGCTGCGTCAGGTGCGGATGCCGCGCTGGTCGAACGGCCGCGTGGCGCTGTGCGGCGATGCGGCGTGGTGCGTGACGCCGCTGGGCGGCATCGGGGCGACGCTGGCGGTCACTGGCGCGCGGGTGCTGGCGGGCGAGTTGTCGCGGTCGGCCGATCAGGCGACGGCGCTGGCGGCCTATGAGCGGGCGATGCGGCCGATGGTCGACAAGGCGCAAGGAATACCGGGCTTCGTGCCCCGGCTGGCCAATCCGCATAGCCGTGCCGGTATCAGGCTGCTCCATGCGGTTCTGGCGCTGGCGAGCCGGCCGGCCATCACCGCGACGGCGGGCAGGATATTTAGCGGCGGGGATGCGAAGGAACCCGATCTCTCGCCCTATGCGGGGCAAATTCAGGAGAATGGGTGATGCGGCCCAGGCCAGATCCGATCGGCCCCGGACAGGAAAGCGTCTGGGACTATCCGCGCCCCGCCATCGCCGAGCCGAGCGATCGGCATGTCCGCATCGTGCATCACGGCGTCCTGATCGCGGAGAGCCGCGCGCCGGTCCGCACGCTGGAGACCAGCCATCCGCCCAGCTGGTACATCCCACCCAACGATGTGACCCAGCGGCTGCTCCACCGCTCCGACCGGCGCTCCTTTTGCGAGTGGAAGGGCGAGGCGGTCTATTGGCATGTCGAGGTGGATGGGCAGATGCTGCGCGACGTCGCATGGAGCTATCCGCGCCCGACCCCCGCCTTCGCCTGTCTGCGCGATCACCTGGCCTTTTATGCCGCCCCCTTCGACCTGTGCACGGTCGACGGCGAGGTGGTAAGGCCCCAGCCGGGCGGCTTCTACGGCGGCTGGATCACGTCGGACCTCGCCGGGCCGTTCAAAGGCGCGCCCGGCAGCATGGGCTGGTGAGGATCGTCAGCGGCTGACCTGCCGGACGAAGTTTGCAACATCGGTGACGACCGGCGCGCGGCCCCGGAAGGGGCGCGACACCGCCAGGATCAGGCCGACATGCCCCAGCTTGGGGTAGGAGCGTAGCGTTACCGGCACGCCATCCGCCCGGAGTTTCGCGGCGAGCGCCTCGCTGTTGCGCGGCAGGACCGTCTTGTCGTCGCCCCCTACCAGCAGCAGCGCGGGCGGATCGCCGGTGCCCGCCCAATGGACGGGCTGCGTCTCCTCGGGGCGCGGCCAGGCACCGAACGCCGCGCGGCTGACATCGACGTCGAAGGGCGCGAAGTCGTAAGGCCCTGCCAGCCCGACCAACCCCCGCACCGCCGACCGGTCCGCCCCCAGCCAGCGATCGTCGACCGCCAGCATCGCGGCGATATAGGCCCCCGCCGAATGGCCGATCAGGACGATGCGGCCGGGATCGCCGCCGAACTGGCCGATATGCCCCTTCGTCCAGCGTACCGCCGCCGCGCCGTCCTCGACGAAGGCGGGATAGCGGACGCCGGGGACCAGACGGTAATCGGGGATGACGGTGACGAAGCCCTGCGCCGCGAGCGCGCGACCGACAAAGGCATAGCCGGCGCGCGTCCCGCTGTTCCAGCTGCCGCCGTAGAAGAAGACGACCACCGGCTTTGGCCCCGCCACCGCTTGGCGCGGGGCGTAGATGTCGAGCGTCTGGCGCGTATCCCCGCCATAGGCCACGCCGCTCGCCACGCGCTGGCCCTCGCTGTCCTTGGGCACCAGCGCGTCGAAGGTCTTGAGCGGCGAGCAGGCGGCCACCATCAGGCCGAGCGCCAGCGACAGGGCGACGCGCCGGGATCGCGGCGTGCGGGAGGATATCGTCATCCGCCCATGATGGGCATTGCCGGGGCCGCCCGCCAGGGTGATGACAAAGATGACATTTTTCGCGCGTGACGCACGCCGCGAAGCGGTTAGGATGCCCCATAAATTAGGGGAAAATCCGCTTCGTGAACCACCGCGCCATGACCGCCATCGCCCTGTGCCTGCTCGCCGCACCGCTCGCGGCGCAAGTGACCCCACCGACCGACAAGCCCGTCGAACAGACCCAGGCCCCGGAGAATGAGGCGACCGCCCCCACGCCGGCCCCCGCGACCGCGCTGCCGCCGCCCGTGCCGGCCAAGGGCGATGCGACGGCCAAGGCCGACAAGCCCGCCAAATGGGACGTCAACGCGCCGCGCGGCCTGCGCACGAAACAGGTGCGGATGGCGGTCGACGAGGGCAGCTGGATGAACGTCGATGTCGCGCCCGACGGTCGGACGATCGCCTTCGACCTGCTGGGCGACATCTACACCATGCCGATCGCCGGCGGCACGCCGACGCGGATCGCCGAGGGGCTGGCCTTCGAGCATCAACCGCGTTTCTCGCCCGATGGCCGGCGCATCGCCTTCACCTCCGACCGGGGCGGCGGCGACAATATCTGGGTCATGAACGTCGATGGCAGCGACAAGCGGCAGGTGACGAAGGAGGATTTCCGCCTGCTCAACCAGCCGACATGGAGTCCGGACGGCCGCTTCATCGCGGCCAAGAAGCATTTCACCACCGGCCGTTCGCTCGGCACCGGCGAGGTGTGGCTCTATCACGTCTCGGGCGGCGGCGGGGTACAGCTCGTCAAGCGCGCCAGCGAGGTTTTACAGAAGGAACTGGGCGAGCCGATCTATGCGCCCGATGGCAAAAGCATCTTCTACACCCGCAACGTGTCGTCGGGACCGATCTTCGAATATGCGCAGAACTCGCGGACCGACCTGTTCGACATCGAACGCTATGACATCGACACCGGCGAGGTGACGACGGCGGTCAGCGGGGTTGGCGGATCGGTGCGCCCGACCCCGTCGCGCGACGGCAAGCGCATCGCCTTCGTCCGCCGCGACAACAATATCAGCAAGCTATGGGTCAAGGACCTGGCCACCGGCGTCGAGCGGATCGTCTATGGCCCGCTCGACCGCGACGTGCAGGAAACCTGGGCGGTGACCGGCGTCTATCCGAATATGAGCTGGACGCCCGATGATACGGGCATCGTCCTGTGGTCGGGCGGCAAGCTGCGCCGTGTGAATGTCGCCGATGGTACGGCGGCGGTGATCCCGTTCCGGGTCGACGACACCCGTATCGTCGCCGAGGCGATCCATCCCCAAATCGATGTCGCCCCCGATCGCTTCATGACCAGGGCGACACGCTGGGCCAGCGTGTCGCCCGATGGCCGGCAGGTGGTGTTCGAGACGCTGGGCAAGCTGTGGGTCAAGCCGATGGCGGGCGGTGCGCCGAAGCGGCTGACGCGCGGCGATGACGGGTTCGAGCTGTGGCCGAGCTGGTCGCGCGATGGCCGGACGATCGTCTTCACCGGCTGGACCGATGCCGGGCTGGGCCAGATCCGCACCGTCGCGGCCGGCGGCGGTGCTGCCAGGACGGTGACGAGCGTGCCGGGCCACTATGCCCGCGCGCGCTTCTCGCCCGATGGCAAGACGATCGTGTTCGAACAGGGCGAGGGGGGTAATCTGACCGCGCCGCGCGGCCATGCCGGGACCGGCGTGTACCGGGTCGCGGCCAGCGGTGGCGCACCCGTCCGCATCGCCAAGGATGCCGCCGGTCCGCAATTCGGCGCGGGCAACGACCGGCTGTTCATGATCGCCAATGGAGGCGACAAGCGCGAGTTGATCAGCACCGATCTGTCGGGCGAGAATCGCCGCGTTCATGCGCGGGGCGAACTGGTCAACGACTTCCAGGTCTCGCCCGGCGGCGACTATGTCGCGTTCCGCCAGAATTACGAAGCCTTCGTCATGCCGCTGATGCCCGGCAAACAGGCGGTCGAGGTCGATGCCAAGTCCGGCGCGCTGCCGGTCACGCGGGTCAGCGCGGATGGTGCGGACTTCATCAACTGGTCGGAGGGCGGCAAGCGCATCCACTGGAGCACCGGGCCGACCCTCTATTCGGCCGACACCACCGCGCTGTTCCGCCCCGCGCCCGCTGGCGAGGTTGCCGCGAAGTTCGCGGCGCCCACGAGCGGCGTCTCGCTGTCGATGGATGTCGCCGCCGCCAAGCCGACCGCGACGGTCGCGCTGACCGGTGCACGGGTCGTCACCATGGCGGCCAAGGAAGGCGGGATTATCGATGACGCGGTGGTGCTGATCCGCGGCGACCGTATCGTCGCGGTGGGGCCGCGCGCCTCGGTCGCGATCCCGGCGGGCGCGACGCTGGTCGATGTGGCCGGCAAGACGATCGTTCCCGGCTTCGTCGACGCGCATGCCCATGGATCGCAGGGCGAGGACGAGCTGGTGCCGCAGCAGAACTGGTCGGCCATGGCCAATCTGGCGCTGGGCACCACCACCGTCCATGACCCCTCGTCCCGCTCGGCCGAAATCTTCCCGGCGGCGGAGATGCAGCAGGCCGGCCTGATCCTCAGCCCCCGGACCTTCTCGACCGGCGAGGTGATCTATGGCGCGAAGAGCCCCGACGTCTATGCGCAGATCGACAGCTATGAGGATGCGCTGTCGATCGTCCGCCGCCTGAAGGCGCAAGGGGCGCGCAGCGTCAAGAACTACAACCAGCCGCGCCGCGAACAGCGCCAGATGGTGGTCGCCGCCGCGCAGGCCGAGGGGATGGAGGTCGTGCCCGAGGGCGGCTCGCTCTACACGCTCGACATGTCGCTGGTGCAGGATGGCAATTCGACCGTCGAGCACAATGTCCCGCTCGAGCATTTCTACAACGACGTGCTGAACCTGTGGTCGCAGACCACGGTCGGCTACACGCCGACACTGGTCGTCGCCTATGGCGGCCTGGCGGGCGATCCCTATTGGCGGGCGCATACCGATGTCTGGCGCCATCCGCTGCTTAGCCGCCATGCGCCGCCGGCGCTCCTTGCCGCGCAGAATGCCCGCCGGTCGATCGCGCCCGAGGAGGATTATGTCGACGGCGTCACCGCGCGCGAGGCCAAGAAGCTGGCCGATCGCGGCGTGCCGGTGGCGATCGGCGCGCATGGCCAGCAATCGGGGCTGGGCGCGCATTGGGAGCTGTGGAGCTTCGTGCGCGGCGGCATGACCCCGGTCGAGGCGCTGCGTGCCGGTACGATCGCGGCGGCGACGTCGCTGGGCTATCAGAAGGATGTCGGCTCACTGGAGCCGGGCAAGCTGGCCGACCTGGTGGTGCTGAACGCCGACCCGACCACCGACATCCGCAACAGCGACAAGGTGGCGCAGGTGATGCTCGGCGGCCGGCTCTACGACGCCGCGACGCTCAACGAGGTCGCGACCGGATCGCGCAAGCGCATGCCTTATTGGTGGGAGAATGGCAGCGCGAGCGGCGCGGACACGGGTGCGAAGCTGACCACCGGCCATGGCTATGGCGATCTGGATTAAAGAAGCGAGATCACCCCTCCCCTTGAGGGGAGGGGACGGGGGTGGGGCGCTTCCCGAAGCGCCAGGCCGGTGGCGAGGGCCCCCCCCCACCCCACCCCCGGCCGGGGGGGGGGGGGGGGGGGGGGGGCGCCCCCAAGAACGGGCAGAGAGGCTAAACGCAGGAGGGGGCGGGGCCCGTTGCAGGTAGCGGGGGGGGATGGCCGGGGGTTTTC
>NZ_JACIDH010000026.1 GCF_014196255.1 Sphingomonas pseudosanguinis | reverse complement strand
GGGGCGTCCGGCCCGCGCGCGGGGGGGGGGGGCCGGGGGCGGGGGGGGGGGGGGGGCGCCCCCCCCCCCCCCCCCCCCCCCCCCCCCCGCGCGGGGGGGGGGGGGGGGGGGGGGCCCCCCCCTCGCCGCAAACGCCCGGCCCGGGGAGGCGCCCCACCCCCGGCCCCTCCCCTGAAGGGGAGGGGTGAGTTCATTTAGATGATCCTATTTGAAAGGGAGAAGGCCTCCAGGAGGCCATACACCTCCGCGTTCTCCGCGCCTCCGCGCGAACAAACATCTTCTTTGCGGCTTCGGGGCTTCGCGTGAGCCAATCCAAAAAGGGGAAGCGAGTTGCCCCGCTTCCCCTCTCGAACCTCATCGCGTGGCCTTCGCCTTCAGCGCGAAGCGCCGAAGTTTACCCTGAGCGGCTGGCTTGCCAGCCAGCCGAAGGGCTCAGGCTGAACGGGGGGTGGGATCAGGCCCCCACCATTTCCAGCAGGCCCTCGAACAACCGGCGGCCATGGTCGCCGCCGTGCGCGGCTTCGATACGGCGTTCGGGGTGGGGCATCATGCCCAGCACGTTGCGCTTCTCGTTCAGCACGCCCGCAATGCCCCGGGCCGAACCGTTGACGTCCTCGGCATAGCGGAAGGCCACGCGGCCTTCGCCTTCGAGGCGGTCGAGCGTGTCGGCGTCGGCGAAGTAATTGCCGTCATGATGCGCGACCGGGATACGGATCGTCTCGCCCTGTTCGTACAGGCGGGTGAACGCGCTGTCGGTGTTGGCGACCTCCAGATCGACGTCGCGGCACACGAAGTTGAGCGAGCGGTTGCGCATCAGCGCACCCGGCAGCAGCCCGGTTTCGGCCAGCACCTGGAAGCCGTTGCACACACCGAACACCGGCGTGCCCTTGTTCGCCGACTCCACGACCGCGCGCATGATCGGCGAACGGGCCGCGATCGCGCCGCAGCGGAGATAGTCGCCATAGGAGAAGCCGCCCGGCACGCCGATCAGCCCCAGCCCCTCGGGGAGTTCGCTGTCGCCGTGCCAGACCATGGTCGGCTTGACGCCCGTCACCGCCTCCAGCGCGACGGCGAGGTCGCGGTCGCAGTTCGAGCCCGGAAAGACGATCACGGCGGTCTTCATCAGGCGCGCTCCACCCGGTAATTCTCGATCACGGTGTTGGCGAGCAGCTGGCGGCACATCTCTTCGATCTGCGCGTCGGTCGTCGCGTCGGCGACTTCCAGCTCGATCAGCTTGCCCGCGCGCACGTCATTGACGCCGGCAAAGCCCAGGCTTTCCAGCGCGTGATGGATCGCCTTGCCCTGCGGGTCGAGCACGCCGGGCTTCAGGGTCACGAAAATCTTCAGCTTCATTACTTGCCCCGGCTCTTGCGGTGTTCTTCCAGATCGAGGACGGCGGTGTCGCCCCCCTCGGGCAGCAGGCCCAGACGGCGCGCCACTTCCTGATAGGCCTCGACCTCGCCGCCGAGATCGCGGCGGAAGCGGTCCTTGTCCAGCTTCTCGTTGGTGGTCATGTCCCACAGGCGGCAGCCATCGGGGCTGATCTCGTCGGCCAGGATGATGCGACCGAAGTCATTGTCCCAGATGCGGCCGAATTCCAGCTTGAAGTCGACCAGGCGGATGCCGATCGCGGCGAACATGCCTGACAGGAAGTCGTTCACGCGGATCGCCAGGTCGGCGATGTCGTGCATCTCTTCCTGGCTGGCCCAGCCGAAGCAGGCGATATGCTCGTCGGTGACCATCGGGTCGCCCAGCGCATCGTCCTTGTAATAATATTCGATGATCGTGCGGGGCAGCTTCACGCCCTCTTCGATGCCCAGACGCTTCGACAGCGAGCCCGCCGCGACGTTGCGCACCACGACCTCGATCGGCACGATCTCGACCTGTCGGATCAGCTGCTCGCGCATGTTCAGGCGGCGGATGAAGTGGGTCGGCACGCCGATATGGTCGAGCATGGTGAAGACATGCTCGGAGATACGGTTGTTGAGCACGCCCTTGCCGTTGATCGTGCCCTTCTTCTGGGCATTGAACGCGGTGGCGTCGTCCTTGAAATACTGGATCAGCGTGCCGGGCTCGGGGCCCTCGTACAGGATCTTGGCCTTGCCTTCGTAGATTTGGCGGCGGCGAGCCATGCGGCGGTCCCCTGAAATGAGTACAGCCCCGGTGCCCCACATTCTGAGGCCCGAGGCGGGATGGCGCGGCCTATAAGGGAACGCGCACGCGGGTGCAATGGCGCAAGGCGGGCAGAATCGGGGGCGGTGGTTGGTTTCGCGCCGGGGCGATGCTATATCGGGAGCATGGCCGCTGGACGCATCAATTCGCCCGCCTCGATCGAAACCGCCGCCGATGTGTTTTCGGCCTTTGGCGGCAGCTGGCAGGCGGTCGAGCGGATCGCGCAGGTCCGCGCCGACGGCGTGCGGGTGATCCGCCGCAGCGACATCGAACGCGCTCGCCGCCAACAGGCCGACCCGCAGCGCTGATGCCCGGTCGGGCCATGTCATGGGCCTGACGCTCCTCGCCATATTGGCGACCGCATTATTGCTTCCCGGCATATTGGCGATGCGCGCCTATTACCGCGCCGGGCGCGTGGCGGAGGCCGACCCCGTCTTTCCGCCGCTATCGGGGGTCGAGGGGCTGGCCCAGGCAGGGATGTGCTGCATCGCGGTTCATGCCGCCTATGCGATCATCCTCGCCGGCGTCGCCGGGCTGCCGCCGCTGATCCCCTTGCCGCTGGCCGATCCCTATGCCGTCTTCGCGCTGCATTCCAACGCCGATCTGACCCGCGACCATGTCATCGGCCTGTTGCTCGGGCTGATCTGGCTGAGCTTTCTGGCGGACCTTACCGGGCGGGGCGCGGCCTGGCTGGGCAAGCGATACGGCGATCCGGGCGTCTTTCACGGGCCGCTGGCCGACATATTGACGCTCAACGTCGGCCCGAACGACTTCATCAACGCCTATGTCCTGACCAAGACCGATGTCGAGGGCGGCATCCTGGGCTATCAGGGCACGGTCGTCAGCCTGATCCGCGATGCCGACCGGTTCCCGGTGAAGGTCGTCATGCGCAACGTCGCGATCTTCTATCTCGAACTGGCCGGCGATCGGCCGCGCCGGCGTGAGGTGGGCGAGTCGATCGACTGGATCGCATTGTCGTCGGAGGAATGGCGCAACATCGCCTTCCGCGTCATCCTGGTCGAGGAGGATATGGACGATCCTTCGCCATCCGGCTGATGTTCCCTTTTTGATCCGGATGATTGTCCTTCCGCGCAACGCTTGCTAGAAGCTCGGCTTCCATGGCGATCGATCTCCGCGACAATCCTCCCGTCGGCGTGCTGGACGCGCCTTTCGACAGCGCGCTGTCCGAGCGTTATCTCGTCTATGCGCTGTCGACGATCACCGCGCGCTCGCTGCCCGATGTGCGCGATGGCCTGAAGCCTGTGCACCGACGGCTGCTCTGGGCGATGCGGCTGCTCAAGCTCGATCCGGCGGCGGGCTACAAGAAGTGCGCGCGCGTGGTGGGCGACGTGATCGGTAAATACCATCCGCATGGCGACCAGTCGGTCTATGACGCGATGGTCCGCCTCGCGCAGGATTTCGCGCTGCGCTATCCGCTCGTCGACGGGCAGGGTAATTTCGGCAACATCGATGGCGATAACGCCGCCGCGTACCGCTATACCGAGGCGCGGCTAACCCAGGTTGCGATCGACCTGATGGACGGCCTCGACGAAGACGCCGTCGCTTATCGCCCGACCTATAATGGCGAGGAGCAGGAGCCCGAGCTGTTCCCCGGCCTGTTCCCGAACCTGCTGGCGAACGGCGCGAGCGGCATCGCGGTCGGCATGGCGACCAGCATCCCGCCGCATAACGCCGCCGAACTGTTGGAGGCCGCGATCCTGCTGGTCGATCGGCCCGAAGCCGATGACGACGCCATCCTGGCGCTGGTCAAGGGGCCGGACTTTCCGACCGGCGGCATGGTCGTCGACGCGCCGGCGATCCTGCGCGAAAGCTACACCACGGGGCGGGGCGGCTTCCGCGTCCGCGCACGTTGGGAGATCGAACGCGAGAAGGGCGGCGGCTGGCAGATCGTCATCAGCGAGATCCCCTACGGCGTCGCCAAGGGCAAGCTGATCGAACAGATCGCCACGCTCATCAACGACAAGAAGCTGCCGATCCTGGCGGACGTGCGCGACGAATCGGATGCGCAGGTTCGCATCGTGTTGGAGCCGCGCGCCCGCACCGTCGATCCGCAGGTGCTGATGGACGGGCTGTTCCGCTTCTCCGACCTGGAGACGCGGATCAGCCTGAACCTGAATGTGCTCGACAAGGACCGCACCCCGCGCGTCATGAGCTTGCGCGAGGCGCTGGCCGCCTGGGTCGAGCATCAGTTCGTCGTACTGCGGCGGCGCTCCGAACATCGCCTAGGCAAGATCGCCGACCGGATCGAGCTGCTCGACGGCTATCTGGTCGCCTATCTCAATCTCGACCGGGTGATCGAGATCATCCGCACCGAGGACGAGCCCAAGGCGGTGATGATCGAGGAGTTCCGCCTGACCGACCGCCAGGCGGAAGCGATCCTGAACATGCGCCTCCGTTCGCTCCGGCGGCTGGAGGAGTTCGAGATTCGCGGCGAGCGCGACAAGCTCGACAAGGAGCGCGAGCAGCTGACGCTGTTGCTCGGCTCGGAGCAGCGGCAGCGGACGCGAATGAAGAAGGATCTGGGCAAGATCCGCGACCGCTATGGCCTGGAGACGCCGCTCGGCGCACGCCGCACGCTGATCGAGGAAGCCGCGCCGACCCGCGACATTCCGCTGGAGGCGATGATCGAGCGTGAGCCGATCACCGTCATCCTGTCGCAGCGCGGCTGGATTCGCGCGATGAAGGGCCATGTCGACCTCGCCTCGGCCGATACGGCGAAGTTCAAGGAAGGCGACGGCCCCGCCTTTGCCTTTCATGCGCAGACGACCGACAAACTGTTGCTGGCGGCGGCCAATGGCCGGTTCTTCACGCTGGCAGCGGACAAGCTGCCCGGCGGACGCGGTTTCGGCGAGCCGGTGCGCGCGATGATCGACCTGGACGGATCGATCGGCATCACCGGTTTCCTGCCCGCCAGTCGCGCACCCAAGCTGCTGGTCGCCGCCTCGGACGGACGCGGTTTCATCGTGCCGACCGCCGACACCATCGCCGAGACGCGCAAGGGCAAGACCGTGCTGACCCCGCGCGCAGGCGCCAGCCTGAAGGTCGTGCGGCCGGTGGGCGCGGAGGACGATTATGTCGCGGCGATCGGTGACAACCGCAAATTGCTCGTCTTCCCGCTGACCGAGTTCGTCGAGCTGTCGCGCGGCACCGGCGTCCAGCTCCAGCGCTACCGCGACGGCGGGCTGTCGGATGCGACGACCTTCGTGTTCAAGGACGGGCTGAGCTGGCCGATGGGCGGCGAGACCGGGCGGGTGCGGACCGAGGCCGATCTGTCCGCCTGGCGCACCGCGCGCGGGGCGGCGGGGCGGATGCCGCCGACGGGGTTCCCGCGCGACAACCGGTTCGGCTGATCGGCACCGGGCAACGGTGTTTCGCGATCGGCTAAGGAAGTGTTGGATCACAACCGTTTCCGGATTCGATCGTTGCGTACGCTTTAGGGGCTTTTAACCTTCCCTGGGCTACACGATGTGGCGATGGCCTCGATCGCTTATCCTACGCCGCGCCCCTCGACGCGACATTACGCCACGCTGACATCATGCGCGGTCGGGATCATGGCGATTCCCGCCGCCGAGATCGCGCTGGTCGATGGCCGCCCGATCGTCGTCACCAGCAACGAGGCGTTTCGCCGCGCCGGATTGAACGAGGCGGCCGCCCTGTCGATGCTGATCGACGAACTCGCCACCCGCCTCGCCATGTTTCCGGGGCACGAGCGCGACTCGATCGAATTCCCGATCGCCCTGGGCGATGTGATCGACCGCCGCTATTTCCAGGCGACGCTGACGCGGTCGGCCGAGGACGAGCCGGACAGCTTCGTGCTGATGCTGGTCGACCACACCGCGCAGCATCATACCGAACGCAGCCTGCGTCGTGAGATGACGATCGACAGCCTGACCGGCCTGCCCAACCGGCAGGGTTTCGGCGATCTGATCGAGTTGATGATGGAGACCGGCCACGCCCATGCGGTGCTGGTGGTCGATCTCAACCGCTTCGGGCGGCTGAACGCGTGCATGGGCTCGCTGGTCGCCGACGAATTGCTGATCACGGTGGCGCGCCGGTTGAAGGGCGCGCTGCGGTCGCGCGACTCGATCGGCCGGATCGGCGGCAACGAGTTCGGCGTGCTGATGATGATCGACGGCGGCGAGGACGAGGCGCATGTCCTGGCCGAGCGGATCGAGCGCGCGCTGGCCGCCCCGTTCCGGCTGACCGATTTCGAGGTCAATGTCGAAGGTTCGATCGGCATCGCCTTCGGCGCCGATCAGGACGGCGATGCCGAGGAACTGATCCGCCACGCGCAATTCGCGGTCAAGCAGACCAAGACCGCCGGTAATACCCAGGTCTATCACCCCCAGGCCTTCACCCTGGCGCGCGCGCAGTTCGCGATGGAAACCGCGCTGCGCCATGCGATCGAGCGCGAAGAGCTGCATCTGGCCTATCAGCCGATCTGCGACCTCTCCACCGGCAAGGTCGTCTCGTTCGAGGCGCTGGCCCGGTGGCGCGATGCCGATGGGCGCGACCATTTCCCGTCCGACTTCATCCCCGTCGCCGAGGAATCGGGGTTGATCGTGCCGCTGGGCCGCTGGGCGATCGACCGGGCGCTGAGCCAGCTGACCGAATGGGACCGCCGGGCGGGGGGGCATTGCGGCATCCGCATGTCGGTCAACGTCTCGGCCATCCAGTTGCAGCGCGACGTCATTCCCGATGTGATCGAGCAGGCGCTGGCGCGCACCGCGCTGACCGGCGACCGCCTGACGCTGGAGCTCACCGAAAGCGCGATCGTCGGCGATCCCGACCGGGTGACCGGCATCATGGAGGCGCTGAAGGCGCTGGGCACCATGGTGGCGATGGACGATTTCGGCACCGGCTATTCCAGCCTGGCCTATCTCCAGCGCCTGCCCATCGACGTGCTCAAGATCGACCGCAGCTTCGTCTCGGGCATGCTGGCCGATCGCGACAAGATCGCGATCGTCCGCGCCATATTGGGCCTGGCCCAGGCGCTGGGCATGAAGACCACCGCCGAGGGGATCGAGACGGTCGAGCTGGGCCAGACCCTGGCCGCGCTCGGCTGCACCTATGGCCAGGGCTATGTCTATGCCCGTCCGCTCGATCCCGATGCCGCCTGGGCGATGATCGCGGCTCAGGCCTGAGCGACCGCCGCGTCGGCCAGTTCGGCGACGCGCGTCTCGTCAGGGAAACCCTCCGCGATCCACCGCGTCTCGACCTGGCGCAGCAACCGCGCCACCTCCGGCCCCTTGCCGATCCCGCGCGCGACCAGGGCCCCGCCGGTCAGCGGCAGGGCGGGGGGGCTCCAGTCGCGAACCGCGTCCACCGACTCGCCCGCCAGCAGCAATCGGTCGACCGCGCCCGGAACGCCGACACGATAGGCCAGCGCTCGCGGCCCCTCGTCCCCCGGCCCGGCGGTGGCGGCGATCAGGCGCTTGCGATCCACATTGGACAGCTTCAACCGCGCGCCCACCGCTTCGGCGGCCTGGGGGGGCAGCAAGGCGGCAAGGCGACGAATGGCGTCCGGGGCGACACCCGCCGCCTGCTCGCGCTCGGCCAGCACCGCGAGCCGCTCGGCACCCTCCGCATCGATCTCCGGGATCACCGCGCGCAGGATGCCGCGTTCGACCATCAGCGCGACGACCGGCACCGCGCGCGCCGCCACCAGCAGCTTGAGCAATTCCGCCGCGATCCGCTCGCGCGACAGGGCCATCAGGTCGTTGGCGCGCGCAGTACAAGCCGCCAACCCCGCCTCGTCGATCGCCTGACCGAAGCGGGCATGGAAGCGGAAGAAGCGCAGGATGCGCAGATGATCCTCAGCGATCCGTTGCAGCGGATCGCCGATGAAGCGGACGCGTCCCGCCTTCAGATCGTCGAGCCCGCCGAAATAGTCGAACAGCGCCCCCGTCCGGGGATCGGCATAGAGCGCGTTCATCGTGAAGTCGCGCCGCGCCGCATCCTCGCGCCAGTCATCAGTGAAGGCGACCACGGCATGGCGGCCATCGGTCGAGACGTCGCGGCGCAGCGTCGTGACCTCGACCGGACCATCCGGCAGGACGGCGGTGATGGTGCCATGCGCGATGCCGGTGGGCACCGGCTTGAACCCGCTGTCGCGCACCCGCGCGATGACGGTCTCGGGCGACAGCGGCGTGGCGAGATCGATGTCGGCGACCGCATGCCCCAACAGCGAATCGCGCACCACGCCGCCGACGAAACGCGCCTCCAGCGTGGCGGCCAGCGCGATCAGGTCGTCGCGATCGGCCCAGGGCACGGTGGCGGGGTTCATGCCCATTGCAGCCGCCGTGACAGGTTGACGATCATCGCCGCGGTCGCGCCCCAGATGCGCCGGTCGTTCCATAATATCTCGTAGAAATGGCGGGTCCGTCCGCGCCACGGCGCGCTGACCCGGTGGTGGTGTGCGGGATCGAGGAGATAGGCCAGCGGCACCTCGAACAGGCTCGCAACCTCCGCCTCGGACGGGGTGAGTGTCAGGTCGGGCGGGATGACGCCCAGCACCGGCGTCACCTCGAACCCGGTGACGGTGCGGTAGCGGTCGGCCAGCCCGACGACGGTGACCGCGCGCGGGGACAGGCCGATCTCCTCCTCCGCCTCGCGCAGCGCGGTCGCGACCAGATCGCGGTCGCCCGGATCGGCGCGGCCGCCGGGAAAGGCGATCTGTCCGGCATGATTGCGCAGCGTCTCGGTCCGCTGGGTCAGCACGACGCCCGGCTCGACGCGATCGGTGACCGGCACCAGCACGGCGGCGGCGGTCGGCACCGCCGCCATCTCATGGCTTTCGACGCCGTCACCGGTCAGCAATTCGCCGATCGGAATACGTGCCATCGCCTCCGCCAGCCTTTCGGCCAGCGTCATGCCGGCTCCGCAGCGGTCAATGGAAAGAACGCGCCGTTGCTCCACACGCCCGGTGTCGAGTCGCCGCCCGCCAGCGCGCGTTCGGCCAGTTCGTAATAGACCGGCCGCGCGATCAGCGCCTCCAGACCGTCGCGGACATGCAGATAGGGGCGGGGGCCGTCCTCCCCCTCTTCGAAGCGCAGGCCATGGTCGGGGCCGGCCGCGACCAGATCGCCGGTGTTGAGCTGGAACACCAGCCGGCCATCGCGCCCTTCGCCCTCGATCTTCAGCACGGTGGCGACGAAGGGCGCATCCTCGACCGCGATGTCGAGCTTCTCGACCGGCGTGACCAGCACGTGGCGGCCATCCGGCTCGCGGCGCAGGATGGTCGAGAACAGGCGCACCATGGCGAGGCGGCCGATCGGGCTGCCCTGATGATACCAGGTGCCGTCGCGCGCGATCCGCATCTCGCTGTCGCCGCAATGGCTGGGATTCCATTGCGATACGGGCGGCAGTTTCTGCTCCTCCATCGCCCGCACGATCTCGGCGAGGCTCAGGGAGGACAGGTCGGGGGACGGCGCCATGGGCATGATCAGTTCGAGGTAAGGATCGAAGCCTGCGCCGTAAAGGCCGGGTCGCCCGGCCCCAGCATCCCCGCCCGGTCGGGCACGTCCGGCCCGCGCGCCAGCAACCGGTGGCGCTCGACCGGACCGGGCAGTTCCCACCGCGCGGTCCGCTCCGCCGAGAAGCCGAAGAAGCGGCCATAATATTCGGGATCGCCGATCAGCATCATCGCGCGGTCCAGCCCCTGTCGCTCGGCGGCAGCCAGCATGTGGAGGAACAGCCGCCGGCCGATCCCGTCGCGCTGACGCTCCGGCGCGACCGCGACCGGCCCGATCATGATCATCGGCCAGCGTGATCCCTGCGCATCGGTCAGCGTGATCGGCCAGCACTGGATCGAGCCGATCAGCGTGCCGTCGCCCGCCAGCGCGGCGAAGCAGAGCGATGCCACCGGCGCCACCGATCCGCGCACGCGATACGCCGTGCGCGCCTGTCGCCCCGGCGGAAAGGCGTGGTCGAGCAGCGCCTCGACCAAAACCGGGTCGACCGCGTCGAGCGGGATGAGATCGATCGTCTGGGACAAAAGGGCGGGGTCCGATCGCCGGGGTGGGGAAAGGCGCGCCCTTAACCCGTGGCGTGCGCGATGCAAGCCCATGCTTCCCTTGGCCGCGCGCTCTGGCTAGAGGCGCTGTCATGGAAGACCGTCTCCAGCTTGAAGTCCATGACCTCGAAGTCCAGGTGCTGACCGGCATCTATTCCGAGGAAACGCACCTGCCGCAGCCGCTGCGGATCTCGTTGACCGTCGATCTCGACTGTCCGGACCATTATACGCCGGACACGCCGCTGGCCGCGTCGAAGAACTATCTCGATCTGAAACATGCCGCGACGGTGCTGCCCGAGGGCGTGCATTTCACGCTGATCGAGGGAGTTGCGGACCATATCTGCGACACGCTGTTCCTGCAGGACCAGCGGGTGCAGCGGGTGAAGGTGAAGATCGTGAAGCTGGCCATCGCCGAGGATGGTGAGGCGATCGGCATCACCTTGGTCCGCCACCGCCGCTGACCGCCATGGTCGCGCGGCGCATCGATCTGGCCCCCGACGCCGACGTCCGCGCCGTGGTCGTGGCGCATCCCGGCGTCGACCTCGTGCTGGTGCTGATGCCCGGGCGCGACTCGGTGGCGCAGGCGATGGCGGAGGCGGCGATCGGCCCGCTTGCGATCGCCATCGCGCCGGATGCGCGGATCAATGCCGTCATGCCGTCGCCCGACGCATCGCCCGACGCGATTGCGGCAGCGGTCGCCTATCTCGCCGCCGCGCAGGCCGTCACCGGTCAGCTGCTCGCGGTCGGGACCTGACGTGTCCGGCTGCACGGGCCGAGCTTCTGGACGACATAGCGATAATCCTCACGCGCCGCCTGCGCATCCTCGGGCGAGAGCGAGGCGGTGCTGTGATCGGGCAGCGACTCCGGGAGCGCACAGGCCAGGCGATACCAGAGCAGCGTATCGCGCGCCGGCGGGGCGGCGGCTTCGTCGACGATCTCGCTCAGCGCCACGGCCCAGCGGCGCTCCTCGCCCGGACGGCGCAGCACCGATAGCGAGACGGGGCGGTTCTTGGCCGTGGTCAGGAAAATCTGCGTCTCGCCTTCGCCGGGCAGGGTGCCGGGTACGTAAAAGGCATTGCCGACGCCGGTGATGACCGGCGGCGCCTCGGGCGACAGCGCATCGCGCGCGATCGTCCGGCTGCGCTGATCGGTATCCGGCGTCCAGGGCAACTGCGCATCGGGGGCGACCAACTGCAACTGGTCGGGGGCATTGGGCACCCGCCGCGCATAGATCAGCACCCGCATCTTCCGGAGCTTGGGGACCCGTCCGCGCGCATCGGTCGCCGCGTCGAAGAGGTAACCGACCCGCGCCGGCAGCCCACCCGATCCGCGCAGCAGCGTGCCGACATCGGCCTCGACATAGAGCCGCTGATGCCCCGGCGCGACGCCGGCCGCCTCGGCCCCCTTGATCGCGGTCGTCGAACGGATGGTGACGTCGGCGATGACGGGCGCGGAGAGCACGAGATCGGCAAGGTCGGCATAGCCCAGGCCGGGCGCGCCCGGCGCGGCATCCGCCGGTCGCGGCGAGGCCATCGTCGTCACCTGCGCGCAGGCGGGGGCGGCCAGAACGGAAATCAAAAGGCTCAGGGCACCGATGCGGACGGCGCGGGGCACGGCGTGGGACAGCGGATTCATCGCTTCGCGCTACTCCTTCGTTTATTAACAATACAGAAATAATTTCGTCATGGCGCTATTGTACGTTTATTACGTCCGACAAACTGATTGCGCCGCGCCAGCCGTCACGATAGGGTCCAAGGCTCTGCCGCATGCCGAAAGAGCATGGCAGGAGTTTCCCACGTCCCCACGCTACGGCGAGGCGAAACTGGCAGACTGAGGAGTTTCGTTGCTGAATGGCCTATACTGACCAGAAGATGTCCGGGGGCAAGGTGGTCGCGATCGTTATCGTCGTGCTCATCCACGCAGCCCTGGGCTACGCCTTCGTCACGGGACTGGCATACCAGTACGTGAAGAAGGCGACCGAAAAGCTTGACACGTTCAACGTGGAAGAGCCGCCGCCCCCACCCCCGCCCGATGAACCACCGCCCCCGCCGCCGGAGCAGCCGAATCTGCCTCCGCCGCCGACCACGGTGGTCACGCCGCCGCCGATCGTGAACGTGCCCGTCCCGGCACCCGCGGTCACGACGACGAGCATCATCCCGCTGAGCCAGCCGACCGCGCCGCCGGCCCCGCCTGCGCCGCCGGCTCCGCCTGCGCCGCCCGCACCGCCGACGGTTTCGAAGGCCGCCGGTCTGCGCGGTAACCCGGGCCAGTATTTCGGTCCCGACGCTTATCCGCCCTCGGCCCAGCGCGAAGGCGCGGAAGGTCGCGTGTCGGCGAAGCTGTCGATCGGCACCGATGGCCGCGTGACCGATTGCTCGATCCTGTCGGGCAGCGGCAACCGGGCCCTGGACGATGCGACCTGTCGCATCTCGAAGGCGCGTGTCCGCTTTACCCCGGCGCAGGACGCCTCGGGTAATCCGGTCGCCTCGTCCTACACGCTTAACATCCGTTGGCAGTTGCCACAGGAATAACGGCTAAAAGCCGGTTCAAACTCAAACGCTTTAGTCAGAGGACCTAACCAACCATGCTCACCACCATCCTCGCCGCGGGCGGCGCCGCGGCCGGTGCCGAAAACCCCTACGGTCTCGGCCAGGCCCTGAAGGAAGGCGGCCTCATCTCGCAGTCGGTGTTCACCATCCTCTGCTTGATGTCGATCGTGTCGTTCTACATCCTGTTCTCGAAGCTGTTCGAGCAGCAGAAGATCATCAACCAGGCCAAGCGCGTCCGTCAGGGCTTCTGGTCGGCGAACTCGCTGCGCGAAGGTTCGGCCAAACTCGAGAAGAACTCGGCCTACAAGCAGATCGTCGACGACGGCCTGGCCGCGCAGGACCAGCACTCGAAGCTGACCGATCCGGTCGAGGCGCATGACTGGCTGCACGGCTCGCTGGCGCGTTCGGAAGCCGCGATCAACTCGAAGCTGGGTGGCGGTCTCGCCTTCCTCGCGACCGTCGGTGCGACCGCGCCGTTCATCGGTCTGTTCGGTACGGTTATCGGCATCTACCGCGCGCTCATCAAGATCGGCTCGTCGGGCCAGGCGTCGATCGACGCGGTCGCCGGTCCCGTCGGTGAAGCGCTTATCATGACCGCACTGGGTCTGGTCGTCGCGGTTCCGGCCGTGCTCGCCTTCAACTGGCTGCAGCGTCGTAACAAGGGCATCGCCGAAGACCTGTCGTCGTTCTCCAACGACGTGCTGGGCTTCCTGGCCTCGAACGGTGCGGTTCGCCCCGCCATCGCTTCGGGCGCCGCTGCCAAGCCGACCGCCGTCAAGGCGACCCCGGCGACGACCACCGCCGGTCAGGCTGGTGGCGTTCAGACCCGCGCCTGAGCCTAAGGGGGCGGGGACCGGTCCCTCGGGACACGGCCCCGCCACCCCCCGCCGCTCCCTTTGGGACGGTGATAGAATGCATGGATAGGATAGCTCTCTCATGGCGATGAGCGTTGGCGGTGACTCCGCCGAGAAACCGATGTCGGAGATCAACACGACGCCCCTCGTGGACGTCATGCTGGTGCTCCTCATCATCTTCCTGATCGCGGTTCCGGTCGTGATCCAGACCGTTCCGCTGAAACTGCCGAACGTCCGCTTCGATCCGACGACGACGAAGCCGGAAAACGTCTCGCTGTCGGTCACCAGCGAGAATGGCCAGTGCAAGGTGTACTGGAACCTGACCCCGGTGACGTCGGACGAACTGCGCACCCGCGCGGTCGACAAGCTGAAGGCCGAGGTCGAGCGGCTGGGTGCCAACATCACCCCCGAATCGCTGCCCGAGGCGCATATTCGCGGTGACGTGAATACGCCGTATCGGTGCATCGGTGGCACCATCTACACGATGCAGCAGGCCGGTTTCGCCCGTGTCGGCTTCATCTCCGAGCCGCCCCCCGGCGGCAACGCCCGCGCCTGATCGGCCGGGCGGACACAAGTAGGAGTTAGCACGCCATGGCAATGAGCGCCGGATCTGATGATGGCGAGCCGATGATGGACATGAACACGACGCCGTTGATCGACGTCATGCTCGTGCTCCTCATCATGTTCATCATCACCATCCCGATCCAGACTCACGCGGTGAAGGTCGACCTGCCGGTCAACTCGAAGAACAACACGCCGGTCGTGAATACCGAAAAGAACAAGGTCGGTATCGACGCCGCCGGCACGGTGACCTGGAACGGGTCGCCGGTCGACGAGGTAACGCTGCGTCAGTATCTGGATCAGACCGCTGCCATGAACCCCGAGCCGGAACTGCACTTCCAGCCGGCCCCCGACGCCAAATACGCCAAGGTCGACGAGACCCTGGCCGTGATCAAGCGCTCGGCGGTCAGCAAGCTCGGCTTCATCGGCAACGAGCAGTACCGCAACGACTTCTGATCGACCCGATCGGAACGTTGATGGAAGAGGGCGGCCCCCAAGGGTCGCCCTTTTTGCGTTTGGGGGGGGACTGATCCTCGGGTGCAACGGCTTATCACGGGTAGATCGGGCCGCGTCCTATTCCTCCCCTGCAAGGGGAGGTGGCAGGCCGAAAGGCCTGACGGAGGGGTGTCCACGTCGGAGAGGTTGGGGGGGCGGTGCCACCGCTTACCCTTCTGAACCTTGCAGGGCATCGTGCCCCAAGCCTTAATCAGTGCTCCAAGAGTGGAATGGACGGGCGTAGGTGATCCCGTCTGTCGGCATGGGACGCGATCCAGTCCGGCTCCCCGGAAAAGTGTGAGACATGCCAGGGCAGCATCGCTCAGTGGAAGCATAGCGCCACCATGTGTCCGCTCGTCGACTCTGTGACCCTCCACATTCCCCAGCCGTCGGCGCGAACTTCCGGCCCCATAACCGTCGACGCCTTCGGTCGGCGCGCTGTCCGATAACGGCATCGCCGCACGCATCTTTCACCTCTTGCGTGTGTTTCACAAAAATGACAACGTAACGTCATAAAAGTGAAACATAGGAGAAGAGAGATGCGTGGAGTCGTTTCGGTGTTGCTTGTCGCGGCGGCGGGCGTGGCAGCCCCGGCCATGGCCCAGGACGGTTGGCCGCAGCGCACGGGGTATCAGGAAATCGCCGCCGGCAATCTGGCGGCCGCCGAGCGCACCCTTTTGGCCGAGCGCCGGACCAGCCCCGACAGCCCTGAGCTGATGCTCAACCTCGCGGCGGTGTACGCGCAGACCGGCCGGGCGAGCGAAGCGCGTGCCTTGTACGGTGCGGTGCTCAACGAAAAGCCGATCGCGATGGACATGCCCTCGGGCGCGGTGACGTCGTCGCATAGCGTCGCGCAGACCGGGCTGCGTCATCTGACGCAGGTCATGGCCTCGCGCTGATGAGACAGCGGACGAGTCCGGACCATATCGGGTTCGGACTTGTCCAAGGTCCTGAGTCGCTGACACGATATGTCGCGCAGGCCAGGCCGGTTCGATCGTGCGGCGGTCATGAGAAACTGATGCCGAGCGACGGCTGAAAAGTTGGCTATTTTCAGGCCAGGCCGTCTCGACTTTTTACAGTCGATTGAAGGCTGGCAGGGTGAATGATGTCGCCGTCGCCAGTGCGAACCGGATTGCACCTCTTCGCCCTTGATGACGGCATGCAATGGCAAGCGCTGTCGCCGACTTGCGGTTCAGCCTCACCTCTCTGACCGGGACACCCCTCCGTCAGGCCTGCGGCCTGCCACCTCCCCTTGCAGGGGAGGAATAGTTTGGGGAATGACCGGCTTGATAGGGGTAGGTTGGGGCTTCCCCCGTTACAGTCTTGGCAACGTCACCCCGCGCTGCCCCATATATTTACCCGCGCGGTCGGCATAGCTGACCTCGCAAGGTTCATTGCCCTTCAGGAACAGGAACTGGCACGCGCCTTCATTGGCGTAGATTTTGGCGGGGAGCGGCGTGGTGTTGGAGAACTCCAGCGTCACATGGCCTTCCCAGCCCGGCTCCAGCGGTGTGACGTTCACGATGATCCCGCAGCGCGCATAGGTCGACTTGCCCAGACAGATGACCAGCACGTCGCGTGGCACCCGGAAATATTCGACCGTTCGCGCCAGCGCGAAGCTGTTGGGGGGGATGATACAGACATCGGTCTTGCGATCGACGAAGCTGTTGGACGCGAAATCCTTCGGATCGACGACCGCGCTGTCGACATTGGTGAAGATCTTGAACTCGTCCGCCACCCGCGCGTCATAGCCATAGGAGGACAGGCCATAGCTGATGCAGCCGTCGCGACGCTGATTCTCGACGAAGGGCTCGATCATCCCCTGGGTCTGCGCGGCTTCACGAATCCAGCGGTCGGACAGGATCGACATCTTCATTCCCCTTAAGCGTTGCCGCTCATCGCCGGATCGCGGGGGCAGGGCAAGCGTCGAAACGCAAAATGGGGCTTGCGGTTGACGTTGCGTCAAGCGGTACTCCGGTTGTCATGACGACCATGCTCGATATTGCCGAGATCGCCCGCGCCACCGGCCTGAGCAGCCGGGCGCTGCGATTTTACGAGGCGCGCGGCCTGATCCGGCCGCTACGCAGCGAGGGTGGGCGGCGTATCTTCGGCACGGGCGAACTGGAGCGGCTGCACGCCATCGTCGCCCTTAAACGCGCCGGGTTCACGCTGGCGGCGATCGGGCGGATGCTCGACCGGCCCGATGCGCGACTGGGGCCCATGGTCGCCGCGCAACTGACGGCGGTCGAGGCGCAGGCCGCCGCGCTCGCCGACACGGCCAGCCTGTTGCGATCCATCCAGTCCCGCATCGATGCCGGCGAGCGCATCGACGTCGCGACGCTTTGCTCGCTGATCCGAAAGGGACACAGCATGACGACGGCACAATGGAAGCAGGTGATCGACCGGCAGTTCACGAAGGAGGAACAGGCGCATTGGGCCGAGCGGAGGAACGCGCTGGCGCCCGATTTCGATCAGGAGGCCTATCAGGCGCAATGGGCCGATCTGGGCCGGCGGATCGCGGCGGCGCTACCGCTCGATCCGGACTCGGAGGCGGCGCGGGGCTTCGTCCGTGAGTGGTCCGCGCTGCTGGCGCCGTTCCGGGCCGTCGCGACGCCCGAGATGTGGGCGGGGGCGACGCGGCTGCACCAGAAGCGCGAGCAATGGGAGGGGCAGGCCGATCCGGGCTTCTCCGCCGAGGTGTGGCAATTCATTCAGGCCGCCAGTGCGGCGATGCAGGCGCGGGGAGGAGAGCCGGAGGGCTGAGTCGGTTTGGTCACGCGAAGGCGCGAAGCCGCGAAGTCCTTTTTGGAAATTGGTTCGCGCGGAGGCGCGGAGGACGCAGAGAGGGCTTGCCATTGGCGATGGCCCGCTATCGCAAACGATAGACGAATTCCGAATTTCGCCTCTGCGCTCTCTGCGCCTCTGCGCGAACCATTTTCGCGCCGCCGCGCGACAGATTCAGCCGATCCCCAAATCCGCCGGGCCGAAGGCATCCGGCAGCAGATCGGACAGGCGATAGGTCCGCACCGCATCGCCCTCGGCCGCGCCGCAATGGACAGGCAAGTCGCGGCCGCCCATCTGCGCGGCTTCGTTGATGACCTGGCGGCAGCGGCCGCACGGGCTGACCGGGGTGGTGCCGGTCGCCTTGCCATCGGCGTCCATCGCGCCGCCGATCACGCCGATCGCGACGATCTCGCGCAGCCGCCCGGCGGCCGAGGCGGTGGCGATCGCGACCGTCTCGGCGCAGAGCGACAGGCCGTAGCTGGCATTCTCGACATTGGCGCCGGTGATCACCGAGCCATCCGCCATCAACAGCGCCGCCCCCACCGCGAACCGGCTATAGGGCGCATGGGCATGCAGGGCGGCGGTACGCGCGGCGGCGATCAGCGCGGTCGCGTCGGAGGCGGTTTCGGTCATGGTGTAACGACATCCCAGTGTACGGGGCCTTCCACCCCTTCGACCCGGCGGAAGTCGCTGGCACGCCACATGCGCCAGGGGCGCGCGGCGTAGTCGGGCTTGAAGACATTGCCGATCGCCCAGATCGGACGATCGAGCGCGGCGGTGATGCTATAGTCCGACTCGAACGGCTTGGACACGCGCAGCATTACCGGCTTGCCGGTATGCGTCTCGACCATGGTCACGAAGCGGGTCAGGTCGGCGACCAGCGTCGCGCGCTCGGGCCGCGCGGTGCAGTCGTCATGATAGGACAGGTCGATCGCGGCGGGCAGGGCGTCGCCGGCGCGTGGTACGAAGATGTTGAACGCATCCGCCTGCGCGGTCGCGGGCTGGCACAGCGAATAGATATGGATCGCGCCACGCCGCAGGCCCGCCTCGGGCAGCGCGGCCCAGTTCGCCTCGAACGACGGCTCGCGCCGGTCCGCGCCCGAAGTCGCGACGAGATAGGCGAAGTCCGCGCCATGCGCGCGCACCGTCCGCCACTCGACGGCCGGCGGATTTTCGGGCAGGTCGATGCCCTGGAGCGGATAGCGCTCGGTCGAGGGCTGCCAATGCGTCACCCAATGCCGCCCGCCTGCCGTGACCGCGCCGAGCGCCAGCAGGCCGGCACCGATTTTCCAGAGAATCGCCATCAGTTGCGGATATGCAGGACGCAGATCAGTGTGAAGAGGCGGCGTGCGGTATCGAAGTCGACCTCGATCTTGCCGGTCAGCCGCTCCTTCAGCATCTCGGCGGCATCGTTATGGATGCCCCGCCGCGCCATATCGATCGTCTCGATCTGTTGCGGGGTGGATGCGCGGATCGCCTGATAATAGCTGTCGCAGATCGCGAAATAATCCTTGATCGGCCGCCGGAACCGCCCGAGCGCCAGCACCAGCGTTTCGATATGCGTGCCGTCCTCGCGGTACATATGGATGCCGAGGCGCCCTTCCTCGGACTCCAGCTTGATCCGGTAGGGCCCGGCATAGCCGTCCGCCTGCGGCCGCTGCGGCGCGAAATAATTTTCCTCGATCAGGTCGAAGATCGCGATCCGCCGCTCCTGCTCGACATCGGCCGAGCGCCAGCCCAGGCTGCGTTCGTCCAGGTCGATAGAGATGATCCGCGGATCGGCCATGCCGCAGGGATAGTCGCGAAGCGCGTGCGCCGCAAATCCCCCGCTGATCGACGCAATGCGTTTTCATCCCGGGGCTCTTCGCGCTAACGCCGGAGAAATGGCCACCCTCGCATTTCCGAACCCCGCTGCCGGCGCCGAGCCGCAGCAGCTTCCCCGCAATATCGAGGCGGAGGCCGCGCTGCTGGGCGCGATGATGATCGACAACCGGCTGGCCGACGATCTGGTCGACCGGCTGGACCCGGAGCATTTCTTCGAGCCCGTGCATGGCCGCGTCTTCTCCGCGATCAAGAATCTGCGCGCCACCGACATGCTGGCGACCCCCGTCACGCTGCGTCCGATGTTCGAGGCGGACGAGGGGATGAAGGCGCTGGGCGGCCCGTCCTATCTGGCGCAGCTGACGGGGTCGGGGGCGAGCCTGATCGGCGCGCGGCAGTTCGCGACGCAGATCTATGATCTCGCGATGCTGCGCGCGCTGGTGACGGTTGGGCGGACGCTCGTCGACCGGGCGATGGACACGTCCGAAGAGGTGAATCCGCGCGCACAGATCGAGCTGGCCGAGAACGAGCTGTTCAAGGTGGCAGCAGACGGCGGCTCCGAGAATGCGGTGAAGAGCTTCTCCCAGGCCACCACCATGGCAGTGAAGAATGCCGAGCGCGCGCTGAACTCGGGCGGCCATGTCTCGGGCATCACCACGGGTCTGGACTCGGTCAATGCCAAGATCGGCGGCATGCACCGCTCCGACTTGATGATCCTGGCGGGGCGTCCGGGCATGGGCAAGACCTCGCTCGCGACCAACATCGCGTTCAACGCCGCGCGGCGCTGGATGCGCGACATGGCCGACGGCATTCCGCCCTCCGAGTCGGTCGGCGCCAAGGTCGCGTTCTTCAGCCTCGAAATGTCCGCCGACCAGCTGGCGACGCGTATCCTGGCCGAGCAGTCGGGCATCAGCTCCGAGGCGCTGCGCATGGGCAAGATCAGCCGCAACGAGTTCGCGCAGCTCGCCGCCGCCGCCGCCGAGCTGGAGCAGTTGCCGCTGTTCATCGACGATACCGGCGGCCTGACCATCTCCGCGCTGCACACCCGCGTCCGGCGTTTGCAGCGGCGGCTGAACAACGAGCTGGGGCTGGTCGTGGTCGACTATCTCCAGCTGCTGACCGGTTCGGGCAAGTCGTCCGAGGGCAACCGCGTGCAGGAAATCTCGGAGATTTCGCGCGGGCTCAAGACGCTGGCCAAGGACATGAACGTGCCGGTGCTGGCGCTGTCGCAGCTGAGCCGTGCGGTCGAACAGCGCGAGGACAAGCGGCCGATGCTGTCCGACCTTCGCGAATCGGGCTCGATCGAGCAGGACGCCGACATGGTCTGGTTCGTGTTCCGCGAAGACTATTACATGATGCAGCGCGAGCCCAAGCGCCCGATGGAAGGCGATGACGGCAAGGTCTTCGAAGACCACGCGAAATGGGCGACCGAGGTGGAACGGGTCTATGGCCTGGCCGAACTGATCGTCGCGAAACAGCGTCACGGTGCGACCGGCAAGGTGGTGATGAAGTTCGACCCGACGATCACGCGGTTCACTGACTTCGCGGGCTATTGATCCGATATTGTCCGACGCCTGTACTCCTATGTTGTAGCCACGTCCGCAGTCCTTGTAAGAGTTGCGTCTATCTGGTTGCTGCCACTTGGGGGAAACCAATGCATGGCATGAACGGACGCGTATTGCTGGCTGCGCTGATGGCGGTGATGGTGCCACTGACGATTGCCGGCTGTCAGCGCGGCGGCGCGGTCACGGATCCGGTTGCGAACAGCATCGCTGACGCCAATGATGTGCGGGCGGCGCTGCAAGCCTATTTCGACAAACATCTCCAATGCGCACCGCTTCTGTCGACGGATGCCACGAGCGGTGATCTGATCGCCCAGCCGCAAGATCCCGCCGCCCGCGCCTTGTCGGAGGCCGGATTGATCGAACGCGTTCGGGGGGAAGCCGAGATGGCCGGTGGCGAGCGCGTCGTGCGGTATCGCCCCGCCCAGCGCTATTTGCCCTCTTTTACGAAAGCCAAGTGGGGCACGTCCGATGGCTGGCTGCTATGCTACGCCCGGCGACAAATCAAAGACATCGCCATCACCAATACCAATGCGGGGCCGAGGGTCGCGTATCGTTTTCAACTGGTCGCTGCGCCGGAATGGATGCGCCAACCGGCAATGGTTTCCGCCTTTCCGCAGGTCGTAAAGTCGCTTTCGGGCGAATTCCGGGGCGAAGAACCGGTCGCGATCCGGAATGGCAAACCAAATCTCGACGATTTGCAGCCGACCTTTGAGCATTCGCTGGTGACAAGAGGGGCCGCATTTCTGACGCGATAAGGCATCCCTCACGAGGACCAAGATACATGCCGACATTTTCTCAGCAGGTAAACTGGGCGACCGTTATGTGGCGTAGCAACGTCGCGCGGCCATATATTCTGGCATATAACGAAGCATATAAGGCGGTTCAGGCCAGCCTGAAGAAAGAAGAGGACAATGCCAAGGCGCAGGCCGAGCTCTTTGTATCGATCGTCGCGATCCTGCCGACCTCCGTACTGATGGCCGTCATCGCGACCCCGAGCTTTCGACGTGCAATACAGAAGATCGGCGTGCGCCGCCTGGGTGCCGATAACCTGCGGGTCGCCTTATCCTATTTGAAGGCGGATGGTAAGCATCCCGCCGTGGCGTTCGCATTCGGAAAGTTGGCGGGCATGGCAAAGGACAAGGGTGGCACTGCCATCAGTACCATGCTGACTAATCTGGTGCGCAATACTTCGGCCGGCGTGACGGCCAACGACCCGCTGAGCCGTAGCCAGGAACTGTTAGGCCTTGTCGATACGCAAGGGATGATGGTGGAGCGGGTTGGTACCGCGATCATGGAAGATCCCCAGATGAATGCAGGGCAAAAAAAAGGCGATGATGGACGCCTTGATGCAAGCGCCATTTTTGGCGAACAAGCCCGAAAAGAAAATGGATTGGCAGAAGCTACGACCGTCGATCGAACTCGCGATGCTGATGAATGTCGTCTGGGATCGCGATTACGTTTTGCGCCACGGTCCAATCGGTTCCCGTCTTCCGGCCCGTAGAGTGCCTGGCGGTATCAAGGCTATGCCGTCTGATCCCGACTATCCTAAATCGCAGCCGGCTTCAGCCATGGCATTTTACAATACGGTCGAGGTCGATCGCCCGGCAAACAACGTTCAGGATCACATCGACCGTGTTCACAAGGAGGTGTTCGGTCACCCCTTCTACACGCATCAACGCTATCTCGGTATGCAATGGCCCGGCGGGAAAGCGGAGGAACTCGTCCGGGCGGAGGCGGTGTTGAAGAGGCTCTCCAAATCCGCTTCGCCTCGAAATTTGAGTGACGTCCGCTTCGCCTGACCGTGCGCAACACCTGAATTCCCACCGCGCCCTTCACCGCCTTGGCTCAGGGCCTTGCGGGGAAAGTGACGTCTCTGGCTTTCAAGGCGGTGGCGCCGCTTCCATGGGCCGATGAATTCCACATTCCACCTTGTCGAACCCGCGCCAGCGGCCCGCGCGCGGGTCTTCGCCGGGCTTGACCTTGCTGGTGCAGGGCGCGCAGCCGATCGAGAGATAGCCTTGCGCTTCGAGCGGATGACGCGGCAGGTCGTGCGCCGTGAAATAGCCGTCCAGCGCCGCCTTGTTCCAATCGGCCAGTGGGTTGAGCTTCAACCGGCCATTCTCGACCTCGAAGCGGGGCAGGGCGCGGCGGGTGCCGGCCTGGAAGCCCTTGCGGCCTGAAATCCACGCCTCGAACGGAGCCAGGCCGCGTGCCAGCGGCTCGACCTTGCGTAGGTCGCAGCAGCCATCGGGGTCATAGCTGTGACGGATACCGTCCGGGTCCCTCGCCGCCAGCAGGGCGGGGTCGGGCTGGATCACGCGGACGTCCAGCAGGCCCAGCCGCTCGACCAGCGTGTCGCGATAGCTGAGCGTTTCGGGAAACATCTTGAGCGTGTCGGTGAACACCACCGGCGTCGCCGGATCGGCGCTCGCGACCATGTGCAGCAGCACGGCGGACTCGGTGCCGAAGGACGACACCGCCGCGATCCCGCCGTGCAGTTCGCCGGTCAGCAGGGTGCGCAGCATTTCGGGCGCGGGCACGCCGGCGAACCGCGCCTCATACGCGGCGGCATCCTCCACCGTGTAAGCCGGCCGAACGTCGATCCGGTCGAGCGCGCGCTCAGCCATGGCGCAGTTTCCACACCGGCACGCGCGCATCGGCGGCCTTTTGATAGGGCTGGGGATAGAGCGCGAGCAGCTTGGTCAACGTCGCCGCATCGATCGGTTTTTCCGGCGCGAAGCTGTCGAAGCCGCAGCGGCGCATATGCGGAATCTGGTCGACCAGCACATCGCCCGCCGCGCGCAGCTCGCCCTCGAAGCCCGCCTCGCGCAGGATGCGCGCTGCCGAATAGCCGCGCCCGTCGCGGAAGGTGGGGAAGCTGATCTCGACCAAAGCGATCTGGCCGAGATGCGGGAGCAGTTCGCGTGCATCGTCGCCAGCCTCCAGCCGGACGGCGGTGGCGTTGGTCTGGCCCAGGAACGCGTCCAGCGTCACCGCCGGTTCGTCATGCACCACATCGTCGCGGAAGCGCAGCAGCGTCTCGCCCGCATTGGTGTTCACGGTGATGGGATCAACCATAGATCGCTTCCTTGAACGGCTGCATGCCGACGCGGCGATAGGTGTCGAGGAAGCGCTCGTCGGCTTCGCGAAGTTCGACGTAGCGGTCGGTCACGCGCTCGATCGCGTCGACCACGCCGTCCTCGTCAAAGCCGGGGCCGGTGATCTTGCCGAGCGACACATCCTCCGCGCCCGATCCGCCGAGCAGCAGCTGATAATTTTCGGTGCCCTTCTTATCGACGCCCAAGATGCCGATATGCCCGGCATGATGGTGGCCGCAGGCGTTGATGCAGCCCGAAATCTTGAGCTTCAACTCGCCCAGTTCGCGCTGCCGCCCGGCGAAACGCTCGCCGATCTTCTGCGCCAGCGGGATGGAGCGGGCATTGGCCAGGCTGCAATAGTCCAGGCCGGGGCAGGCGATGATGTCCGAGATCAGGTCAAGGTTCGCCTCGGCCAGCCCCGCCTCGCGAAGCGCGGTCCAGATGGCATAGAGGTCGGCCTTGCGGACATGCGGCAGGACGATGTTCTGGGCATGGGTCACACGCAGCTCGTCATGGCCGTACCGCTCGGCCAAGTCGGCCATCAGGTCGATCTGGTCGGCCGAGGCGTCGCCCGGGATGCCGCCGATCGGCTTCAGGCTGATCGTGACGATGGCGTGGCCAGGCTGCTTATGGGCAGCGACATTCTGGTCGAGCCAGACCGCGAAATCGGGATCGGAACGGTCGACCGTGTCGGGCGCGTCGGTCGCGAAGTCCGGCCCGGCGAACATCGCCGTGATCCGCTCCAGCTCGGCGACCGGCGGGTCGATGCCGAGATCGCGGATCGCGGCGAATTCCGCCTCCACCTGCTCGCGATACGCGTCGACGCCGATCTCGTGCAGCAGGATCTTGATCCGCGCCTTGTATATATTATCGCGGCGGCCATAGCGGTTATAGACGCGCAGGCACGCCTCCAAATAGCTCATCAGATGGTCGGCGGTGATGAAGTCCTTCACCTCATGCGCGATCATCGGGGTACGGCCCATGCCGCCGCCGACGAAGATCTTCGCACCCAGCACGCCGTCGCGCGTCAAAAGCTGGATGCCGATGTCGTGCAGCCGCATCGCCGCGCGGTCCTCGTCCGCCGCGATCACCGCGATCTTGAACTTGCGCGGCAGGTAGGTGAATTCCGAGTGGAAGGTCGACCATTGCCGCAGCAGCTCGGCCCAGGGGCGCGGATCGGCGACCTCGTCGGCGGCGGCACCGGCGAACTGGTCCGACGAGATGTTGCGGATGCAATTGCCCGAGGTCTGGATGGCATGCATCTGCACCGTCGCCAGCTCGGCGAGGATGTCGGGCGCATCGGCCAGCTTGATCCAGTTGTACTGGATGTTCTGGCGCGTGGTGAAATGACCGTAGCCGCGATCGTACTTGCGCGCGATATGGCCCAGCATCCGCATCTGGCGGCTGTCGAGCGTGCCATAGGGCACCGCGACGCGCAGCATATAGGCGTGGAGCTGAAGATAGAGGCCGTTCATCAGCCGCAGCGGCTTGAACTGATCCTCGGTCATCGCACCCGACAGGCGACGGTTCACCTGGTCGCGAAATTCCTCGACACGGGCATCGACGATGCTCTGATCATATTCGTCGTAAACGTACATGGCGTCTCTCTCAGATGACCCAGGCGCCGGCGTCCGCATCGGCGGGCTTCAGCGTCAGGTCGGGGCGCACCGTGGGGCCGAGCGCGCGGATACGGTCCTTGATATGGGCGGGACGGGGGCCTTGTTCGGTGGCTTCGGCGTCGATCAGATAGGGCACATTGACCCGGCGTGCGCCCTCTTCGGCGCGAAGGATCGCCTCGCCCTGTCCGCCGACATCGACCGCATCCTCGATATGTCGTGACCAGTCGCGCCCCGTCCACCAGACGACATCGCCGGTGCTCAAGTCGTTGCCCGTCAACAGCTTCATGCGCTCATTCCTTCCGCCACGCGGGCCCAACGCGCGAGCTTGTCCTCGGCATCCGACAATTCGACGACCTCGCCGACTACGATGATCGCGGGGCTCTGCACCCGCTCACGATCGACCATCGGGCCGAGATCGGCAAGCAGGGTACGGATCGCGCGGTGACCTTCCAGCGTGCCGCGCTCCAGCACCGCGACCGGCATGTCGGGAGCGACGCCATCGGCCATCAGTTTGTCGGCGATGCCATTGGCGGTCGCCACGCCCATATAGATGACGAGCGTGCGGCCTTGCCCGGCCAAGCCCGACCAGTCCTGATCGGTCAGCCCCTTGCATTGCCCTGCGACGAACGACACCGCGGAAGCATGGTCGCGGTGGGTGAGCGGCAGCATCGCCTCCGCCGCGCAGCCGAGTGCGGCCGAGACGCCTGGGATCACCTCGACCGGCAGGCCGGCGGCGCGCACCGCCTCCACCTCTTCGCCGCCGCGCCCGAAGATGAACGGGTCGCCGCCCTTCAGCCGCACGACGATCGCGCCGGTCTTCACATGCGCGACGATCAGCGCGTTGATCGCGTCCTGCGACAAAGTGTGCCGCGCGCGCCGCTTGGCGACCGAGATACGCTGGGCCTCCGGCGGGGCGATGTCGAGCACGCGCGCGTCGATCAGTCCGTCATGGGCGACGACATCGGCGGTTTTCAGCGCCTCGACCGCGCGAACGGTCAGCAGGCCCGGATCGCCGGGACCGGCGCCAACCAGGATCACGCGGCCACGCGCGGCAGGGTCGAGAAGGGTAGCCATAGCCTGACAGATGACCGTCCCGGCGCCGCGCCACAACCGAGCGATCCTTGGGGCGGGGGTAGGTTAACTTGGGGGCGTGAGCGCTAAAAAATCGGCATACCGTATATTATATTTGCATAATGATATAAGCTATGTTGAACTCCCCGTTACAGATGAGAGTCGGGGGACGCGCTTAAAATGAAATTTGCTTTCGTAAAGTACGGCATCGGTGTTTCGGTGCTGGCCTTGGCCTGTTCGGGTATGGCAGCGGCACAGACCACGCCCGCCGCGGCGACGGATGCGACGGAGCAGGATCAGGCCGGCACCGTCACGGGGGTGGTGGCGTCGACCGACAAGATCGACGCCAAGGAGCAAAAGGCCGATCCGGGTGACGTGATCGTCACCGGCACGCGCATCGTCCGACCCAATATGACCAGCAATGCGCCGATCACCACGATCGACTCGACCTTCCTGAAGGAGCGGGGGCTCGCACGGGTCGAGGATGCGCTGGCGCAGTTGCCGCAGGTGACGCCCATGCTGGGCTTGCAGGGGCAGCGGTGGGACTCCGGCTCCGCGCCGGTCGGGCTGCGTAGCCTCGGGGGCGGCCGCACGCTGACGCTGCTCAACGGGCAGCGGATGGACAATGACGTCAACATCATCCCCGGTGCGCTGATCGAGCGGATCGACATCATGACCGGCGGCGCCTCGGCGGTGTACGGCTCGGACGCGATCGCGGGTGTCGTCAACTTCATCCTGAAGCGCAAGTTCAACGGCATCGCCTTCGACGGCGAAGTCAGCGGGTATAACCATAACAACAACAATCCGCTGCTGGCGGGTCTGGCGAAGGACGCAGGTTACACCTATCCGCGTGGGACCTATCTCGGCGGCGGCAATTACTTCGCTTCGCTGGCGGCGGGCAAGAACCTGCTCGACGACAAGGTCAATATCAGCGCCTTCGCGACGTATAAGAAGGCGGACCCGATCCAGTTCCGCAATATCGATACGACGAACTGCCCGCTGCTGATGTTCGACCCTTATAATATCGAGGCCGGTAATACGAAGTGGATCTGCGCTGGCACAACGTATAATCCCTATAATTACTTCTACGTGGATGGACAAAACCTGACCAATGCGCGTGACGGATCACGCAGCTTCCGTACCTACACCACCGATGACGAAATCCGCGTCCAGTCGATCGACTCGGTTCAGCGACGCAGCGAGACGGTCAATGCCGGCGGCTTCCTGACCGCCGATCTGCCCGCCGGCATGCGGCTGAGCGGCAGCTTCCTCTACAGCAAGATCGTCGAGCGCGGCTTCAATTCGATCGATGGCGGCCTTTGGACGCCCGAAGCACCCGTCAATTGCGACAATCCCTTCCTTGGTCGGCAGCAGGCACAGGCGATCTGTGGTGCGGCGGCCGGTACGACGGCGCTGAGCGCGCCAATCTCGTTGTCGCTGTTCCGACCGGGCATGATCCAGAACTTCCGCAATGCCACGGACGATTGGCGCGGTTCGCTCAACCTGGCGGGCATGATCGTCGATAAGATTCGCTTCGAACTGAGCTATCAGCAGACGCGCAGCATCTATAACGGTGCATCCGACCACAACTGGTTACCCGATCAGGCCGAGCGGCTGGCGCGTGGCCTTCAGGTGCGCAATGTCGGTGGCGTGGCGACCTGTCTGTCGAAGATCAATGGCAGCGACCCGAACTGCCTGCCGGTCGATGCCTTTTCGTCGAACACGTCGATCAGCGATGCCGTCTATGATTGGCTGACCGGCGTGGGCAGCCGGCGCCAGCAGAATGACCTGCAGGTCGTTAATGCGATCGTCTCCGGCACCCTGGAGGATTATGGACTAAAGAGCCCATGGGCGAGCAGCGGCATCGGCTTCGCGATCACGGGCGAGTATCGCAAGTATCGCAACCAGTCGGCGGGCTATGGCGCCTGGTCGAATTTCACCACCTTTGATGGTCGCACCAGCGTCAAGGAACTGGGCGGCGAAATCGACATCCCCCTGATCGAGGATCGTCCCTTCTTCAAGGAGTTGTCGGTCAATGGCGGCTACCGCATCTCCGACTATGATGTGTACGAACAGCTCGTGCACAGCTGGAAGGCGGAGGCGAGTTGGGCGCCGGTCGATGGCCTACGCTTCCGCGCCAGCTACAATCGTGCGGTGCGCGTCGGTGTGCTGGAGCGGCTGGAAGGCGAAAACCGCTACCCGAACACATTGATGCTCGATCTGTGCGCGCCGCCACGCGCTTCGGCCGATGGCAAGACGGCGCAGCGTTATACGTTCGAACAATGCTCGATCGGGATGACTCGTGCGCAGTATGACGCGCTGTCCAGCTATACCGGCTGCGACTCGCGGGGCTTTTGTCCGACCACGCTGGTCAATGGCGGCAATTCCGCGCTTCAGCCCGAGCGGTCACGCAGCAAGACGCTGGGCGTCGTGTTCCAGCCGCGCTTCATTCCCGGCCTGTCGGCAACGGTCGACTGGTATGACATCGACATTCGGGGCGCTTTCGAATGGACGCGTATCGATATGGCGTTCAACCAATGCTATAATAACAAGGTCGATTTCTTCTGCCAGTTCTACAAGCGCGATCCGCAGACCGGGCAAGTCCTCGTTGCCGATGCACGGTATAACAACTCCGGCTATACCGCGACGCGTGGTATCGATTTCTCCACCACCTATAATCTCGATCCTAAGCGGCTGGGGATCGCCGATGACATCGGTACCTTCAACCTGAACTTCAACGGCACGCTGACGACGAAGTTCGAACGGCAATTTGCGCCTGGCAACACGCCTTGGTCCTGCCTCGGCTATTTTGGCTTTGCCTGCGGCGGTCCGATGCCGCGTTGGCGGCATGTCGCCGGGGTCAACTGGCAAATGCCGTGGGTAAAGGGTGGGATCGGCTTCACCTGGCGCTACACCGGCGGGACCGACAATTCCAAATTGTCGACCAACAAGGTTCTTGCCGCTGCGCCGGGCCAGACCTTCCCGTTGATCCAGCGGATTCCCGGTTACAGCTATTTCGACTTCAACACGAACGTCACGATCGTGAAGGGGATCGACGTCCGCTTCAACGTCCAGAACCTGTTCGACAAGGACCCGCCGCTGATCGGCTGGGATACCAACTATGCGACGGGGGCCTATTTCAACACCTACCCGGCCTATTACACGGTGCGGGGTCGGACCTTGCGGGTCGGCATTTCCGCCCGCTTCTGATCGCGATACGGCCCGGAACCTCGGTTCCGGGCCTTTTTTGGAGTTTAACGAAGGCCGACCGGGATCGTGGCGGCGGCGCTCTGCGTCTCGGCGCTGGCGACCGGATAGGCGCAATAGTCGGCGGCGTAATAGGCGCTGGGGCGATGATTGCCCGACCAGCCGATGCCGCCGAACGGCGCGCTCGACGCCGCGCCGTTGGTCGGGCGGTTCCAGTTGACGATACCGGCGCGGATGCCGGTCCAGAACCGCTCGTAGCGCTCGCGCGACGGGCTGATCAACGAGGCCGACAGGCCGTAGCGGGTCGCATTGGCCTGTGCGATGGCATCATCGAAATCGGTCGCGCGCGACACTTGCAGGACGGGGCCGAACAGTTCGTCATCGGGGCGCTCGGCGACATCGCCGACGTCCAGGATCGCCGGCGTCAGCAGCGGGCGGTCGGGCGCGATCCGCGCCAGCGGGCGTACCACGCGTGCACCCAAGCCGACGAGTGTGTCGAACGCCGTCAAAAGCGAGTCGGCGGCATCATTGTCGATCACCGGCCCCATGAAGGGCGGCGGCTGGTCGAAGGGCGCGCCGACGATCAGCCGGTCGGTGAGCCCGGTCAGCGCCGCCATCAGCCGATCGTAGAGCCGATCCTCGACGATCAACCGCCGCCCCGCCGTGCAGCGCTGACCAGCGCTGGTATAGGCCGACTGGACGATCAGCGCAGCGGCGGCGTCGAGATCGGGATCGTCCCAGACGATGATCGGATTGTTGCCGCCCATCTCCAGCGCCAGGATCTTCTCAGGCCGCTCGGCGAACTGGCGGTTGAGCGCGATGCCGGTGCGCGCCGAGCCGGTGAAGAGCAGCCCGTCAATGTCCTCATGCCCGGCCAGCGCGCGCCCCTCGTCCGGCCCACCGATCAATAGCCGCACGACCCCCTCGGGCACGCCGGCGGCGTGATAGCAATCGACCAGAAACGCCGCCGTCGCCGGCGTCTTCTCGGACGGTTTGAAGACGATCGCATTGCCCGCCAGAAGTGCCGGCACGATATGGCCATTGGGCAGATGCGCGGGGAAGTTATACGGCCCCAGTACCGCCAGCACGCCGTGCGGCCGATGCCGCAGCGCCATGCGCCCGCCGCCCGGCTGCTCGGTCGAACGCTCACCCGCGCGCTCGGCTTGCGCGGTGATCGAGATGGCGACCTTGGCGACCACCGTGTCGATCTCGGTCCGCGCCTCCCATGAGGGCTTGCCCGTCTCGCGCGCGATCAGCGTGGCGAAATCATCGGCGCGTTCGCGCACGATGGTGGCGAACCGCTGCAACGTCGCGATCCGCGTCGCCAGCGGCGTCGCCGCCCAAGCCGGCCAGGCGGCGCGCGCGGCAGCGACCTCTTGGGCGGCATCGCCGATCGGCAGTTCGGCGATCAGCGCACCGGTGGCGGGTTCGTAGGTCGACAGGCACTTGGTGGCGTGGAGTAGTGGAGCGCAAGATGACATGGCATTGATCCAGGCGAGCCCCTCCCCTTCAGGGGAGGGGGTGGGGTGGGGCCTCTCCACCGATGTCAGGTTTGGGGCGGGCGCCCCACCCCCGGCCCCACCCCTGAAGGGGAGGGGAAGGTCAGGCCCTCGACATGTGATGCTAGGCCGCTGCAACCGCATCGGCAAGCGCCTGGCCCATGGCGCGAACCCGCTCGACCTTCTCGTACAGCAGCGTCCAGTCGTCATGCTCGGCGATCGGCGCCCAGATCGCCTCGACCTCGTCGATCAGCATCGATTCGGGCGCGCCCCGCCAATAGGCGTGATCGCGCGCGCGGCGGGGAGCATAGGGCTCGATCAGGTCGCGTAGGCCGTTCCACTGTTCGTCATAATGATCGGGAACCTGTCCGCCGAACAGGTCGAAATAGACCTGCGCGATGCTCGCCTGCGAGGTGCGCAGCGCCCGCTCGAAGGTCTGGACCAGCGCGCGGTCCTCGGTGCCGCCGCGTGGGGTGACGCCCAGCCGCCACAGGATCGCGGTCACGATCTCGGTCTGATAGGTCGTCGCGAACCGGTCGAGCGCGGCGATCAGCGGATCGCTCTCCGCGATCAGGCGCAGGCTGGAAGCGAGCTGCATCACGTCCCACTGGATCGCCTCTGGCTGGCGGGCGAGCGCGTACAGACCCGTTTGGTCGAAATAGGCGGCGGTGAATTCCGGGTCCCAGGTCGGTGCGAACCGCCACGGGCCATAGTCGAAGCTCTCGCCCGTCACGTTGATATTGTCCGAATTGAGCACGCCGTGGACGAAGCCCGCCGCCATGTACCGCGCGGCCAGCGTCGCGGTGCGTTCCGCGACCAACGTCAGCAGCCGGACGGGATCGTCCGACTCCTCGCCGTAGAAGTGGCGCAGGACATAGGCGACCAGCCGCCTCATGCCCGCCTCGTCGCGCTCGAAGGCGAGCCGCTGGAAACTGCCGATGCGGACATGGCCATGGCTCATACGCACCATCACCGCCGAGCGGGTGGGGGAGGGCTCGTCCCCCCGGTGCAGCGCCTCGCCCGTTTCGATGATCGACAGCGTGCGCGAGGTGGGGACGTTCAGCGCCTCCAGCATCTCGGTCGCCAGGATCTCGCGCACCCCGCCTTTCAGCGTCAGGCGGCCGTCGCCGAAGCGGCTGTACGGCGTCTGTCCCGAGCCCTTGGTGCCGAGTTCGAGCAACCGGCCATCGGTCGCGACCATCTGCGCGAAGGTGAAGCCGCGCCCGTCGCCCAGGTCGCTGTTATATTGGCGGAACTGATGCCCGTGATAGCGCAGCGCGAGCGGCCCCGGCAGCGTGCCGGGCAAAGGGGCGAACCGGCCGAGATGCGCGACCCATTCGTCATCGCTCAGCGTGTCCAGCCCGATCTCGGCGGCGGCGCGGTCGTTGCGGAAGCGGATGATCGTCTGCGGGAAATCGGCCGGCGTGACCGAATCGGCGATGAAATCGGCGATCTCGGTGAGCGCGGTCGCGGGGCGATAGGCTTGCGGGGATAGGGGCATGCCGCGATATGGAGGCGGCACCGGAGGACCTTCAAGCATGACCTCGTATGAGAATCGATATTGGTGGTCGAAAGACGGGTTGCGGCTCCATGCGCGGGACTATGCGGGGGATGACGCGCTGCCCCCCGTCATCTGCCTGCCCGGCCTGACCCGCAACGCCCGCGATTTCGAGGGGCTGGCCGAGGCGTTGGGGACCCGCGCGCGCGTCATCGCGGTCAGTTTCCGGGGGCGGGGCGAGAGCGCCTATGCCAAGGACCCGATGAGCTACGTCCCCCTGACCTATGTCCAGGATGTCGAGGCGATGCTGGACGAGCTGGGCATCGGCCGGTTCGTCGCGGTCGGCACCTCGCTGGGCGGGATCGTGACGATGGTGCTGGCGGCGACCGCGCGCGGGCGGCTGGCGGGCGCGGTGCTCAACGACATCGGGCCGGAGATCGAGCCGGCGGGGCTGGCGCGCATCCGTGGCTATGTCGGCCGCGCGCAGAGCTTTCCCACCTGGCTCCACGCCGCGCGCTGCGTCCAGGAGAATAACGAGGACGTCTATCCCGATTGGGGGATCGAGGACTGGCTGGCCATGGCCAAGCGCACCTATCGCCTGACCAGCGCGGGGCGGGTGGTGCTCGATTATGACCTGAAGATCGCCGAGCCGTTCCGCGTGCCGGGCAGCGAGGCGGGGCCGGATATGTGGGCGGCGCTCGATGCGCTCAACGGCGTGCCGACCCTGGTCGTGCGCGGCGAGCGATCGGACATATTGAGCGCGGATGTCGCCGAGCGGATGGTGCAAGCGCTGTCCCCGTCCGAACTGGTGACGGTGCCCCATGTCGGCCACACGCCATTGCTGACCGAGGCGGAGGCGCTGGCGGGGATCGGCCGTTTGCTCGACAAAGTGGCGGGGTAGGCAATCCCATTCCTCCCCTGCAAGGGGAGGGGGACCATGCGAAGCATGGTGGAGGGGTGTCGCGGGTTGCGAGCGATTCCCACCCTCGCCAAGTGCGACACCCCTCCGTCAGACCTTCGGCCTGCCACCTCCCCTTGCAGGGGAGGAAAATGGGGACGGCATCGGCGCTGGCGGTTTTCATCGCCGCCGCCGCCCGCTAATCCGGCGGCCATGGCCCGTCCGCTTCACATCCTCCATCTCCACTCCTCCTTCTCGCTGGGTGGCAAGGAGGCGCGGGCGGTCGCGCTGATGAACGCGTTCGGCGATAGCGCGAAGCATACCATCGTCTCGGGGTTGCCCGACGAACTGGGCGCGCGCGATGCCATCGCCAAGGGCATCCGTTACGAGATCGCGCAGGATGCGCCGCCGCTGACCGGCAAGCCCTCGGTCAAGCGGTACGAGGCGATCGCCGCCTATATGCGCCGCTTCGACCTGGTGCTGACCTATAATTGGGGCGCGATCGACGGGGTGATGGCGCGCCGCGTCTATGCCAAGGGTGCGCCGCCGCTGGTCCATCACGAGGACGGCTTCAACGCGGACGAAGCGCGCGGGCTGAAGATCGAGCGCAATATCTATCGCCGCATCGCGCTGTCGGCGGCGGATGCGCTGGCGGTGCCCAGCCATGTGCTCGAAGGGATCGCGCGCACGACTTGGAAGCAACCGGCCGAGCGCGTCCATCGCATCCCCAACGGCATCAACACCGCGCTCTATGCCCGCGACCCCGAACCCAAGGCGATTCCCGGCTTCGTGCGCCAGCCCAAGGAGGTGGTGGTCGGCGCGCTCGCAGGCCTGCGCACCGTCAAGAACCTGCCGATGCTGGTTCGCGCCATGGGCGGTGTCGCGGGCAGGTTCCGACTGGTGATCGTCGGTGAGGGGCCCGAGCGGGCGAATATCCAGCAGGCCGCCGCCGCGATGGGTATCGCCGACCGGCTGGTGATGCCGGGCTTTCTCGACCGGCCTTACCGCTTCATCCGGCATTTCGACATCGTCGCGCTGTCCTCGCTGTCCGAACAGGCGCCGATCTCGGTGCTGGAGGGGATGGCGGCGGGCCTGCCCATCGCCTCGCTGCCGGTGGGGGACGTGGCGTCGATGGTGTCGCAGGTCAATCACCAGTTCATCGCCGACCGCGCCAACGAAGTGCGACTGCGCGACGTGATCCAGGCGCTGATGCTGCACCCCGATCACCGTGCCGCCGCCGGGGCCGCCAATCAGGCCCGCGCGCGCGCCGAATTCGACGAAAGCCTTATGGTCGCGCGGTACAAGGCGCTCTACGAACAGGTGCTCGGCCGGCCGGGCGCCCTGGGCTGATCCGGGGGTGCACGTGACGGTGCCGTTAATTCTCCTCGCTTCGCTTTCCTAACACGCTATATGAGGCCCTTTCAGGACCAGAAGGGTACGACGTGTTCAAAGGCTTGAGCCCCATCCTCTATAACGGCCGGGAAGTGTGGCCGCTGATCGAAGGGGGCAAGGGCGTCGCCGCGACGAACCATGCGTCGGCGGGCGCCTGGGCCGCGGCCGGCGGTATCGGCACCGTCTCGGCGGTCAATGCCGACAGCTATGACGCCGAGGGCAAGATCATCCCCCAGATCTACCGCGCGCTGACCCGGCGCGAGCGGCATGAGGAACTGATCGAATACGCCATCGAGGGCGCGGTCCAGCAGGTGAAGCGCGCCTGGGACATCGCCGGTGGCAAGGGCGCGATCAACATCAACGTGCTGTGGGAAATGGGCGGCGCGCAGCGGGTGCTGGAAGGCGTGCTGGCGCGCACCAAGGGCCTGGTCGCGGGCGTCACCTGTGGTGCGGGGATGCCTTATAAGTTGTCCGAGATCGCGGCGCATCACCAGGTCAGCTATCTGCCGATCGTCTCCTCGGGCCGCGCCTTCCGCGCGCTGTGGAAGCGTGCCTATTCCAAGGCGGCGGAATGGCTGGCGGCGGTGGTCTATGAGGACCCCTGGCTCGCCGGCGGTCATAACGGCCTCTCCAACGCCGAGGACCCGTTACAGCCCCAAGACCCCTATCCGCGCGTGAAAGCGCTGCGCGACACGATGCGCGAGGGCGGGATTTCGGACGACGTGCCGATCGTGATGGCGGGCGGCGTCTGGTATTTGCGCGACTGGAACGACTGGATCGACAATCCCGAGCTGGGCAAGATCGCCTTCCAGTTCGGCACGCGCCCCCTGCTGACGCAGGAAAGCCCGATCCCCGAGGAGTGGAAGCAGCGGCTGATGACGATCGAGCAGGGCGATGTCCTGCTCCACCGTTTCTCGCCGACCGGTTTCTATTCCAGTGCGGTGCGCAACCCGTTCCTGCGCAACCTGGAAGCGCGTTCGGATCGCCAGATCGCCTTCTCGACGCAGGAAGCGGGCGACCATGTCTTCCAGCTCGACGTGGGTGTGAAGGGCAAGAATTTCTGGGTGACCAAGGGCGACCTGCTGCGCGCGCGCGAGTGGTTCGGCCATGGCTTCACCATGGCGCTGAAGACCCCGGACAACACCTTGGTGTTCGTCAGCCCCGAGGAAGCCAAGGAAATCCGCAAGGATCAGGCCGACTGCATGGGCTGTCTGTCGCAGTGCCTGTTCTCGAGCTGGGCGGACAGCGAGACCAATTCGACCGGACGCTTGGCCGATCCGCGCAGCTTCTGCATCCAGAAGACGCTGCAGGACATCGCGCATGGCGGTGATGTCGAACAGAATCTGATGTTTGCCGGCCATGCGGCGTACAACTTCAAGCGCGATCCGTTCTATTCGAACGGGTTCGTGCCGAGCGTAAAGCAACTGGTCGACCGCATCCTGACCGGCGACTGATCCGGTCGACGTCCGACCAAAAAAAGGGCCTCTTCCGCCAGTCGGAAGAGGCCCTTTTGATTTAGTCGGCGACGGTGCCGACGACCGCACCCGCCGTGCCGCCGACCGCTGCACCGCGCTCCACGCTGCCACCGGTCGCGGCGGCCACGCCTGCGCCACCCGCACCACCGATCGCGGCGCCCTTCAGCGTCGAACAGGCCGACATCGCCATGGCGGTCGCGGCAAGGGTCAGGCCAATAGCCAGCTTTTTCATGAGGGTAGCTCCTGTTGAATGACAGGAGGGGGAATGCGGCGGCCCCCAAGCGGTTCCGTGCCGCAACATTTTGACATGGAGCCGTGTCAATCACGCGCTTTCATCCTGTCGCGGTGGCGGCGGGCCTGCACTGATGACGCTGTATCGCTTGTCGTTCAGGCGTTCCTTAAAACAATTCCACCCGCCCACCCTTCAAGCAGGATGCCATGAAACCATCTCACCCCTCCCCTTCAGGGGAGGGGCCGGGGGTGGGGGGCTTCCACGGGCGAGCGGTTCGCGGCGAGGGGGCCCCCCCCCCCCCCCCCCCCCCCGGGGGGGGGGGGGGGGGGTTGGGGGGGGGGGGGGGGGGCCAAAAACGAAAAGGGTGCACCGCCCCCCCCCCCCCCCCCATTGCGGGGCCATAACCAACCCCCCCACA
>NZ_JACIDH010000025.1 GCF_014196255.1 Sphingomonas pseudosanguinis | reverse complement strand
CGGTGCGCGCGGCGCGGGCGGGGGGGGGCGCCAACCCGCCCCTTATCCCCCCCCCCCGCCCCGCCCCCCCCCCCCCCCCGGGGGGGGGGGGGGGGGGGGGGCCCCTCGCCTCACATTGCCCGCCTGTGGAAGAGCCCCACCCCCGGCCCCTCCCCTGAAGGGGAGGGGTGGGTTCACTCCATGTCATCCTGCTGTAAGCGGCGTCAGCCCCGCCGGAAGGGAGTGAGTTCGCCCAGGAACTCGCTTTCGGCGGCGATGGCCTCGCGTTCGCGCGCGACGAATTCGGCGACTGCGCGACGAAAGGCCGGGTGCGGGATGTAATGCGCCGAGTAGGTCGGCACGGGGACATAACCGCGCGCCAGCTTGTGTTCACCCTGCGCGCCCGCCTCGACCGTCTTCAGCCCGCGCGCGATGGCGGCGTCGATCGCCTGGTAATAGCAAAGCTCGAAATGGAGGAAGGGCACCTCCTCGGTCGCGCCCCAATAGCGGCCATAAAGCGTATCCGCGCCGATCAGGTTGAGCGCGCCCGCGATCGGCACGCCGTCCCGCTCGGCCAGGATCAGCAGCACCTTGTCGCCCAGCCGCTCGCCGATCCGGTCGAACGCCGCGCGGGTCAGATAGGGATGGCCCCATTTGCGGCGGCCCGTATCCTGATAGAAGGTCCAGAAGGCGTCCCAATGCTCCGAGCGGATTTCGCTGCCGGTCAGGTGGCGGATGGTCAGCCCTTCGACGGCGGCGGCGCGTTCCTTGCGGATCGCCTTGCGCTTGCGGCTGGCGAGCGCGTCCAGAAAGTCGTCGAAACTGGCATATCCGTCATTATGCCAGTGGAACTGCACGCCCTCACGGATCAGCCAGCCCGCCGCCTCGAAATACGGCAGTTGCTCGGGCGCGACGAAGGTGACGTGCGCGGAGGACAGCTCGTTCTGGTCGGTCACCGCCTCGATCGCGGCGATCAGCGCGGGCGCCAGCGCGGGGTCGCGCAGCAACAGGCGCGGGCCGGGGACCGGCGAGAAGGGCGCGGCGATCTGGAGCTTGGGGTAATAGCGTCCCCCCGCCCGCTCCCAGGCATCGGCCCAGCCATGGTCGAAGACATATTCGCCCTGGCTATGCGCCTTCAGATAGGCCGGGGCGATGGCGGCGGGCTGGCCGTCCGGGCCGTCGATGACGATCGGGGCGGGGGTCCAGCCCGAATGGCCACCGACGCTGTGCGATTCCTCCAGCGCGGTGAGGAAGGCGTGGGAGACGAAGGGGTTGGCGGTGCCCGCGCAGGCGTCCCACGCATCGGGGGGCAGGGCGGCAGCGCCGGACAGGATACGCGCGATGGCGGTGGTCATCGCGTCTGGATATGCGGTGTTGGGTGGGGTGGGACAAGGGGGTGGCGATGTCGCTTGGGGTGAGCAGCCCTCCCCGATCCCCTCCCGCCTGCGGGAGGGGTGCGGCTAGAAGCTAACGAGGAATCCCACCTCCAGCCAAACAACACGCCCCTCCCGCAGGCGGGAGGGGATGGGGGAGGGAAGGCCGCGAGCTATAAGCTCAACGACCCATCCCCAAAAATCACCCCAGCTCGACGATCGCGTCGACTTCCACCGCCGCCCCCAGCGGCAACACCGGCACGCCGACCGCCGAGCGCGCATGACGCCCGGCGTCGCCGAACAGCGACACCATCAGCTCGGACGCGCCGTTCGCCACCTTGGGCTGGTCGGTGAAGTCGCCCGCCGAATTGACGAACACGCCCAGCTTCACGATCCGCTTCACGCGCGACAGGTCGCCGCCGAGATGCTTCTTGATCTGCGCGACCAGCATCAGGCCGCACGCCTGCGCCGCCTTCTGCCCGTCGTCCAGCGAGACGCCCTCGCCCAGCCGACCGGTGACCAGCTGGCCATCGATAAAGGGCAGCTGGCCCGAAATGTGGAGAAGCCCGCCCGCCTCGACGACGGGGACATAGGCGGCGACGGGGGCGGCAGCCTCCGGCAGAGTGAGGCCGAGCTGCTCGAGCGCGCGATCGATATGCGTGGTCATGCGCGCAGACATGGCGCGGGGCCACCCCGCCGGTCAAGCCGTGGCGGGACGCCCCTCGGCGAAACGCGCGACGATCCAGCGTTCCGCCTCGCGCCAGTCGTCGATCCGCGCATGGGCGTGCGGCGCGGGGGCGACATGCGGCGCCATTTCGGGCTCGGACACCATGTGCAGCCGGTGGACCTGCGGGGCATGTTCGGCGACCGAGGCGTGATGCTGCGCCAGATCGTCGACGAAGACGGTGACGGGATCGCCATGCTCGGCGACCAGCCTGGCCACCGGCGCGCCCTTGCCGCCCGTATTGCACTGGACATGATGATGGATGCCGAAGCGCGCGAGCTGTTCGATGCGCGGGGTCCGGCACTCCTCGATCAAATTGGTCAGGATGACGATATCGGCCTGGGCAGCCAACGCGGCCAGCGCCTCGGCGGCGTGGGGTACCAGCGTCTGGCGCTCCATCTGGCCGGGGAAGAAGCCGTGCAGCAGATCCCAGGCATCGGCCTGGCTCGGCGCGGGGCCGCCGTCGCGCCGGGTTATCGATCCGAAGAAGTCATGGGTGTCGAGCGCGAAGTCCATGTCATGCGCCTCGTCCAGCCAGCTGCGGAAATGCCGCACCATATGAACCAGCACTTCGTCACAATCACAGATCAGCAGCGGCTTCATGCGTCCTCCAACACCCGGCGGGCGGCGACCAGCGCCTCGGGTCGTTCGTCCAGCGCGTCGGCACAGGCGACCAGATCGGCCTCGTGCGCCTCCAAAAAGGTCAGGATCGCGGCCAGCACCCCCGGCTCGCCCGCCCCTGCGCGCAGCTCGACGGGCGACAGGCCGGTCAGCGCCAGCAGGCGTTCGGCCCGTGCGGGGCTTTCCAGCGTCCAGACCAGCGCCTGAAGCGCCAGGTTCATGGCGCGCTCGATTGTATCCGGTGCGGGCATTGCCTATCGTCGTCCCTGGTGACTGGTGGAGCGGGCGTGGCAAGAAAGGTGCTCGTTGTCGAGGACAACGAACTCAATCTGAAACTCTTCTGCGACCTTTTGCGCGCGCACGGCTTCACCGCCGAGCCGGTGCGCGACGGGCGCGAGGCGGTCGCCTGCGCGCGCGAATTCCAGCCCGACCTGATCATCATGGACATCCAGATGCCGCACGTCACCGGCTATGAACTGATCCTGGAGCTAAAGGCGGACGAGGAGCTGCGCCGCATCCCCGTGATGGCGGTCACCGCCTATGCCAGCCGCGAGGACGAGGACCGCATCCGCGCGGCGGGCGCGGACGCCTATGTCTCCAAGCCGATCAGCCTGATGCGCTTCATGGAAGCGGTGAACGCGCTGCTCTAAGTATTTTCGGGGGTAAATCACCCCTCCCCTTCAGGGGAGGGGACGGGGGTGGGGCGCTTCCGCAAACCGTGCGCCTGTGGAGAGGCCCCACCCCAACCCCTCCCCTGAAGGGGAGGGGCTTGCCTTGGATTGATGCATACTCCCCGCGATCCAGCGCAACCGCCTTTCGCTCACCATCACCCCGAACGAAAAAGGGGCGGACAGGTCGCCCCGTCCGCCCCTTCCCTATCGCGGTCCGGCCGGAATCAGATCTGATCGCGACGGCCCAGTAGGCGCAGGCGCAGCGCGTTGAGCTTGATGAAGCCCGCCGCATCGCGCTGGTCGTACGCGCCCTGATCGTCCTCGAAGGTGACGACCTTTTCCGAATACAGGCTGTAGGGCGACTTGCGACCGGTGACGATCGCCTGGCCCTTGTACAGCTTCAGGCGAACGGTGCCGGTCACCTTTTCCTGGCTGTAGTTGACGGCGGCCTGCAGCATCTCACGCTCCGGCGAGAACCAGAAGCCGTTATAGACCAGCTCGGCATAGCGCGGCGCCAGTTCGTCCTTCAGGTGCGCCGCCCCCCGGTCGAGCGTGATCTGCTCGATACCGCGATGCGCCAGCGCATAGATGGTGCCGCCCGGCGTCTCGTACATGCCGCGGCTCTTCATGCCGACGAAGCGGTTCTCGACCAGGTCAAGGCGGCCGATGCCGTGCTTGCGGCCCAGCTCGTTCAGCTTGGTCAGCAGCGTCGCGGGCGAGCACGCCTCGCCGTTCAGCGCGACGCCGTCGCCACGCTCGAAATCGATGGTGATCGTTTCGGGCTGGTCGGGCGCGTCTTCCGGATTGACCGTGCGCGAATAGACGTAATCGGGGACCTCATCCCACGGGTCCTCCAGCACCTTGCCCTCGGACGAGGTGTGCAGCAGGTTCGCGTCGGTCGAGAAAGGCGCCTCGCCGCGCTTGTCCTTCGACACCGGGATCTGGTGCGCCTCGGCGAACTCGATCAGCTTGGTGCGGCTGGTCAGGTCCCATTCGCGCCACGGCGCGATGACCTTGATGTCGGGGTTGAGCGCATAATAGCCCAGCTCGAAGCGGACCTGGTCGTTGCCCTTGCCGGTCGCGCCGTGGCTGACCGCGTCGGCATTGACCATCTTGGCGATCTCGATCTGGCGCTTGGCGATCAGCGGCCGCGCGATCGAGGTGCCGAGCAGGTACAGCCCCTCGTAGAGCGCGTTGGCGCGCATCATCGGGAAGACGTAATCCTTGACGAACTCCTCGCGCAGATCGTCGATGAAGATATGCTCGGGCTTCACGCCCGCCATCTCCGCCTTCTTGCGTGCGGGCTCCAGCTCTTCGCCCTGGCCCAGATCGGCGGTGAAGGTCACGACCTCGCAGCCATAATGCTGCTGCAGCCACTTGAGGATAACGCTGGTGTCGAGGCCGCCCGAATAGGCGAGGACGACGCGCTTGATATCTTCGCTCACGGCAAAGTCCTTGATGAAGAGGGATGGATTTGACCCGGCCCCTATGCGCTGCGGCGCGTCCACGCAACCTTCGGTTGGCGTCGTTCCCCCGCTCGTTCATTGCGCCGACAGGCAAAGGCCGTCAGGAGCGGCGGTGATGATCCGTTCAGGAGCCTTTTCCATGACCCGTTTCCTCGTCGCCGGCCTGATCGCCGCCACGCTGGCCGTCCCCGCTCTGGCGCAGCAGGACACCCGCGCCTCCGCCGCCGCCAAATTCTCGCGCGAGTTCAAGGCGCGCGACACCAACAAGGACGGCGCGCTGTTCAAGGCCGAGGTGAAGGCCGCGATCCTGCGCATGGGCGCGGGCAAGCAGAAGATCGACGCGGTTCACGCCCAGCGCCTTGCCGACCTGTGGTTCGAAAAGGCCGATGCGAACAAGGACGGCAAGGTGACCGAGGCGGAGGCCCAGGCGCTGCTGTCGCGCACCTTCGACGAATATGAAGCGGCCAAGGCGGCACAGGCCAAGGCCCAGCCGGCGGGGCCGAAGGGGCGGTAAGGCCGCCTCCTTCGCTCCACCTACCCCACCTCCGTTCGCACTGAGCCCTTCGGCTGGCTGGCAAGCCAGCCGCTCAGGATAGACTTCGGCGCGTCGCCCCGAAGTCGAAGTGCACCCCCCGCCCTATCCGCGAGCGTAACCCCGTGCGCTTCGACTTCGCTCAGCGTGAACGGGGGTGGGGCCAGGAGTGGGCGTTACGCCGCTCACGCCCCATCAAGCGCAAACCGTCTCCCCAACCTCCGTTCCGCCTGAGCGAAGTCGAAGGCCACGCCCCGCCCTAGCCGCGAGCGCAACCCCGTGCGCTTCGACTTCGCTCAGCGTGAACGGGGGTAGGGATAGGAGTGGGCGTTACGCCGCTCACGCCCCATCAAGCGCAAGCCGTCCCCCAACCTCCGTTCCGCCTGAGCGAAGTCGAAGGCCACGCCACGCCCTAGCCGCGAGCGTGATCCCGTGCGCTTCGACTTCGCTCAGCGTGAACGGGGGTGTGGCCAAGAGCGGGCGTTACGCCGCTCACTACCCATCAAGCGCAAACTATCTCCCCAACCTCCGTTCCGCCTGAGCGAAGTCGAAGGCCACGCCCCGCCCTAGCCGCGAGCGTCATCCCGCGCACTTCGGCTTCGCTCAGTACGAACGGATGTCTGGAAATCCCCAAGACCCACCCACAAAAAAGGCCCGGTGCGTTGCCGCACCGGGCTTAGGTCGTCCGCAGGAGGAACATCGTGGGGAGCGGGGGTTCTCGTGCCCCCGCGCCCGATCAGAAATCAGTTGTAGGCACGCTCGCCATGCTCGCCGAGGTCGAGGCCTTCCTGCTCGACATCCTTCGAGACACGCAGGCCGGTCAGCGCCTTGGCGACATACATGGCGATCACGGTGCCGATCGTCGCCCAGACGATGGTGGTGACGACCGCGCCCAGCTGGACCAGCAGCTTGGCGCCCATGTCGTAATCCGCCGCACCCGGACCGCCCAGCGCGGGCGAGTAGACCACGGCGGTGCCGATCGCACCGACCATGCCGCCGATGCCGTGCACGCCGAAGGCGTCGAGCGCATCGTCATAGCCGAGCTTGGGCTTGAGCACCGACACCGCATAGAAGCAGATCACGCTGGCGATGCCACCGAGCACGATCGCGCCGAACGGCCCCGAATTGCCCGCCGCCGGGGTGACCGCGACCAGACCCGCCACGATGCCCGAGCAGAAGCCCAGCGCCGAGCCCTTATGCCCCGCCACACGCTCGGCGAGCATCCAGAACAGGCCACCGCTGGCGGTCGCGACGAAGGTGTTGATCATCGCCAGACCCGCCGAGCCATTGGCCTCCAGCGCCGAGCCGGCATTGAAGCCGAACCAGCCGACCCAGAGCAGGCCGGTGCCGACACCGGTCAGCGTCAGCGAGTGCGGCGGCATCGGTGTGGTCGGATAGCCGAGACGCTTGCCAAGGATCAGCGAGGCGACCAGCGCCGAGACGCCGGCGTTGATGTGCACCACCGTGCCGCCCGCGAAATCGAGCGCGCCCGCCTTGAAGAACAGGCCCGACGCCGCCCACACCATGTGCGCGATGGGGAAATAGGTGATGGTCAGCCACACCGCGACGAACGCCATCACCGCCGAGAACTTCATCCGCTCGACCACCGAGCCCAGGACCAGCGCGGCGGTGATGGCGGCGAAGGTCATCTGGAAACAGATGAAGACATATTCGGGGATCTCGACCCCGGCGGTGAAGGTCGCCGCCTGGCTGGCGGGCGTGACGCCCTTCAGGAACGCCTTGCCCAGACCGGCGATGAAGTTGGACGCGCCCCCCGACACGTCCGGCCCGAAGGCCAGGCTATAGCCGTACATCACCCAGATCAGCATCGCGAGGCAGGCGGCCGCGCCGATCTGGGTCATGGTGGACAGCATGTTCTTGGCGCGGGTCAGGCCGCCGTAGAACAGCGCCAGGCCCGGCAGGATCATCATCATGACCAGCACGGTCGAGGTCATCATCCAGGCGGTGTCGCCCTTGTTCACCGTCGCGGCGGGCGCGGCGGTGGCGGGCGACTGGAGCGCGGCGGCGTCCTGCGCCCAGGCGGGCAAGGCGGCGAAGAGGGCGATGCCAAGGCCGGTCGCCCCGCTCGCCAGACGCGTGAGGTGCTTCATCAAATCCCCCCTTCTCAAAGCGCGGAGTCGTCGGTTTCGCCGGTGCGGATACGCACGGCCTGACCGACGTCGAGCATGAAGATCTTGCCGTCGCCGATCGCACCGGTGTTGGCGGCGGACTGGATGGCTTCGACGACGCGGTCGGCGATCTCGGTGGCACAGACCACCTCGATCTTGATCTTGGGCACCATGTTGGTGCTGTACTCGGCCCCGCGATAGATTTCGGTCTGCCCCTTCTGGCGTCCGAACCCCTTGACCTCGGTGACCGTCATGCCCGCCACACCCAAGGTGGTCAGTGCCTCGCGCACTTCGTCCAGCTTGAACGGCTTGATGATGGCAATGATCAGCTTCATTGCGCCCCCTTTGCGTTACCTGCCGACATGATCTGCAAAGGGTGTGCCAGTTCATAAAGTGGTGACTTTTCCGCATCGGCACCATGCGACGGCCGGCAATGGCCGGATTTCGGGCGTCAAAAAATCAGCACGACGCGACCGCTGCCCAATTTTCGGGCACGCACAGGGAGCAAAGCCGCCCGCCACCGGTTGGCCTGTCGACAAGCGACAGGCAGGGAGAGGATCATGGCCGACACGACCGGCGAACCACTGGCCGACACGGTGGCCGATGCACTGGCCGAGCGCGGATCGGCGGGGACGATGCCGGCGCTGTGGCTGGGCATCGCGGCGGGGTTGCAGATCGGCTTTGGCGGGATCGCCTATCTGGTCGCGAGCGCCGGCATGCCATCGGGCGCGGGTGCGACGCATCTGCTCGCCGGGCTGGCCTTTTCCGCCGGACTGATGCTGGTGATGGTGACCGGTGCGCATCTGTTCACCGGCCATGCCATGCTGTCGCTACCGCTCGCCCAAGGCCGCGTGACGGGGGCCGGCCTGGCCAGGGCGCTGGGGCTGGTGTGGCTCGCCAATCTGGTCGGCAGCCTGATCGTCGTTGCGCTGTTCGTCGCGGCGGGCGGGGCGGAAGGCGTGGACGGCGCGGTCGCCGCCATCGCGCGCGAGACCGCGATGTCCAAGGTCGCCAAGTCGGGCGGCACGCTGATCGCCTCGGGTATCCTCGCCAATATGCTGGTCTGCCTCGCGGTCTGGATGGCGAGCGGGGCGACGACGGTCGCGGGCAAGATCGTCGCGGTGATCGCGCCGATCACGCTGTTCGTTGCCGCCGGGCTCGAACATTCGATCGCGAACATGACGCTGCTGCCGCTCGGCTGGGCGCTTGATCCGGCGGCGGTGCCGATCAGCGGGATTGCGCGTAATCTGGCGCTGTCGACGCTGGGCAACCTGATCGGCGGCGGCGCGATCGCGCTGTTACTGGGTGCGGGGCACGGGGCGTTCGAGCGCAACTGATCCTCCCCGGTGCGGGGAGGGGGACCGCCGCGAAGCGGTGGTGGAGGGGGCGTGCCGCGCAGGACGTTCCTTGCCGAAGCCCCCCTCCGTCAGCGCTTCGCGCTGCCACCTCCCCGTACCGGGGAGGATGTTTACGCCGCCAGCGCGGTCCCGCCGACCGTCAGCCCCTCGACCAGCAGAGTCGGCTGGCCCACACCGGCGGGCACGCTCTGGCCGCCCTTGCCGCAGACCCCGACGCCCTCGTCCAGCGCGAAGTCGTTGCCGATGCCCTTCACCTTGGTCAGCACGCTGGGGCCGTCGCCGATCAGCGTTGCGCCCTTGATCGGCGCGCCGAGCTTGCCGTTCTCGATGCGGTAGGCCTCGGTGCACGAGAAGACGAACTTGCCCGACACGATGTCGACCTGCCCGCCGCCGAAGGACTTGGCGAAGATGCCGTTCTTGACGCGCGACAGCAGCTCGGCGGGATCGTCCTGCCCACCCTTCATGAAGGTGTTGGTCATGCGCGGCATCGGCGCATGGGCAAAGCTCTCGCGGCGGCCATTGCCGGTCGGCGCGACGCCCATCAGCCGGGCGTTGAGGCGGTCCTGCATATAGCCCTTCAGGATGCCGTCCTCGATCAGCATGACCTCGCGCGTCGGCGTGCCCTCGTCATCGATCGACAGCGAACCGCGCCGATCGGCGAGGCTGCCGTCATCGACCACGGTGACGCCGGGTGCCGCGACCCGCTCGCCGATGCGGCCCGAAAAGGCCGAGGTGCCCTTGCGGTTGAAGTCGCCTTCCAGCCCATGCCCGATCGCCTCGTGCAGCAGCACGCCCGGCCAGCCCGGCCCGAGCAGCACGGTCATTTCACCCGCAGGTGCGGCGACCGAGTCGAGATTGACCAGCGCCTGGTTGAGCGCGACGTCGATGCCGCGCTCCCATGTCTCGCGGGCGACGAGGCGGTCGTACAGGTAGCGCCCGCCGATGCCGAAGCTGCCCGTCTCGCGCCGACCATTTTGCTCGACCACGACCGAGATATTGAGCCGCACCAACGGCCGGACATCGGTGGCGACGAAGCCGTCGGCGCGGACGATCTCGACCACGCTCCAGCTGCCCGACAGGCCGACCGACACCTGCACCACGCGCGGGTCGCGCGCACGGGCGGCAGCGTCGATGGTCTGACACAGCGACACCTTCTCGGCAAAGGGGATCAGGTCGAGCGGATCGGTCGCGGTGTAGAGATGCCGGTTGGTCCCCTGCGGCGGGGGTGCGGCGGCACCCTTGGCGGGATCGATCAGCGCCATGGTCTGCGCGGCGCGCTGGATCGCGGCTTCCGACAGTTCGTTGGCGTGCGCGAAGGCGGTCATCTCGCCCGACACCGCGCGCAGGCCGAAGCCGGAATGGGTGTCGTAGCTGGCCGTCTTCAGCCGCCCGTCGTCGAAGCCGAACGCTTCCGAGCGCTTATACTGCAGGTAAAGCTCGCCATCGTCCGCGCGCGACAGGGCTTTGGCGGTGAGGTGCAACGCGGCGTCGGGGTCCAGCGTGTCGCGGTAGAGGAACGAGCGGGGATCGAGAGGCGAGGTCATCGCCAGGATATAGGATGCCCGGCCAGGGTTTGAAACTCCAAGCCGCCCCCCTCTTCTTCTCCCCTCCCGCAGGCGGGAGGGGCCGGGGGAGGGCATGGGGTCTCACCGAGATTGTGGCTTGGGGCGTTCCCTCCCCCATCCCAGTTTCAGGTAAACGATGCCCAGCATCGTTTAGGTCATGCCGGGGGCATGACCGACCTGAAACTCGTCTACGGGAGGGGCGTGAGTCTCATGCGCGTATATGCTTAGGACGGATCGACATTCAGCCTATTCCTCCCCTGTAAGGGGAGGTGGCAGGCCGAAGGCCTGACGGAGGGGTGTCCCGGTTGCAAGTCTGGACCTCGCCTCGCCACCGGGGACACCCCTCCACCATGCTACGCATGGTCCCCCTCCCCTTACAGGGGAGGAAGTTGCGCCCCTCTAGGCTGAATGTCGATCGGACCTAGTGCTTAACGCCCGGCGCCGTCGCCGTGATCCGGCAGGCTCGCCTGATCCGCACCGTCCGCCGGCCCGCCGATCAGCACGAAACGGCGATCGCAGTATCCGCAATCGACATAGCCGGTCTCGTCGATCTGTAACCACACGCGCGGATGGCCGAGCGCGGCGCCGCCCGGAATATCGGTGGCACCGTCGCAAGCGACGCGGGTCTGGGTGACGCGGGTGGTTTCGGGCGGCGGCAACATAGGCTCTCGCGATAGCAAGGCGTGGGGCACCGTGCAATTCCCGAAAACTCGGCTTGGCCTCGCGCGCCCACGGGCCTATCTCCGGCGCCATGACCGCCTCCACAGACGCCGCCATCTCGATCCAGGGCATCGCCAAGACCTATCAGGGCGGCAAGCGCGCGCTCGACGGGGTCAGCTTCGACGTGCCGAGGGGGCAGATTTTCGGGCTGCTGGGCCCCAACGGCGCAGGGAAATCGACGCTCATCAACATCCTGGCGGGGCTGGTGATGAAGACCGAAGGCTCGGCGTCGATCTGGGGCTTCGACATCGACCAGCATCCGCGCAACGCCAAGGCGTCGATCGGGATCGTCAATCAGGAGATCTTGTTCGACCCCTTCTTCACGCCGCTGGAGACGCTGGAGATCCAGGGCGGGCTGTACGGCGTGCCCAAGGCGCAGCGCCGCTCGATGGAGCTCCTGCGCGCGGTGCATCTGGAGGACAAGGCCAACGCCTATTCGCGCACCCTGTCGGGCGGCATGAAGCGCCGGCTGATGGTCGCCAAGGCGATGGTCCATTCGCCGCCGGTGCTGGTTCTCGACGAACCGACGGCGGGTGTGGACATCGAGCTTCGCCAGCAACTCTGGGCCTATGTCCGCTCGCTCAACGAACAGGGCGTGACGGTGGTGCTGACGACGCACTATCTGGAAGAGGCCGAGGAGCTGTGCGACCGGATCGCGATCATCAACCATGGCCGGCTGGTCGCCAACGAACCGACCCGGGAACTGGTCGGCAAGGCGCAGGAAAAAATTGTGGCCGTCACAGTCGACCGCGACGTCGCGGCGGTGCCCGACCATGCCAGCTTCGGCAAGATTGTCCTGAAGGGTGCCCGCACGCTAGAGATCACCTATGCCAAGGACAAGGTGAATGCCGGCCAAGTGCTCGCGGCGGTGCAGGCGGACGGGTATGGGATCGTCGACGTCTCGACCAAGGAAGCCGATCTGGAGGATGTGTTCCTGTCGCTGACCCGGAGTGTGGGGGCCTGAGGCCAGCAGATTCCCTTGGCCTTCGACTTCGCTCAGGCTGAACGGGGTTTGGGACAGAGGGATTTTGTTCGCGCGGGGGACGCGGAGGTGTCTGGTGCTGGGAGATGACACCCCTAGCCCATCACGTTCGCGATGAATGGCGTTTAGAAGAGCAGAAGCCCAACATCTCTGCGTCCTCCGCGCCTCCGCGCGAACCTCTTCTTCCCAAACCCCGTTTCAGGCTGAGCCCTTCGGCTAGCTGGCAAGCCAGCCGCTCAGGATAAACTTCGGCGCATCGCGCCGAAGTCGAAGCCCACGCCCTCACCGCTCGTCCCGCACCCGTTCCAGCACCCAGTCCTGATTCACGACGATGATCGACCGCACCGGCCGCCCATCGGCATCACGGGACGGATCATAGCGGTATCGCTGCTCGATCAGCCGGCACGTCGTCTCGTCGAGCGCGGCGTTGCCGCTGCTCTGAGTCACCACACAGCCGCTGACCCGGCCATCGACATTGACGAAATAGCGGACCTGCACCGTCCCGCTCGCCCCCGCATCGGCGGCGGCTTCGGGATAGTCCGAATCCTTGATCCGCCCCTTGATCCGGCGCGGCGGGGTTTCCTCGCCATAACCATCGCCGTCCCCTGAGCCGCCGCTGCCCGTGCCGTTACCGACGCCACCCGCCCCCGTGCCCGGCCCGAGCCGGTCGGACGCGCCCTGGCTGGCGTCATTCCCGACCCCCGCCACCGGCGCGACGACGACCGGCGTCACCGGCGGCGGGAGCACGACGATCGGCGGCGGCGCGACGACTTCGGTCGCCTGCGAGCGGATATTGGGGGGCGCGGCGGCCCCGCGCGGGCGGTTCGTCCGCACCTTCTTGGGCTGGATACGTGGCGGCGGCGGGGGTGCGGGCGGAGTCACGTCGAAACTGTCGAGCGCGGCGGCCGGCAAGCCGGGCCGCGGCGCATAGCCCAGCCCGATCACCAGCGCATAGCCAAGTCCCGCCACGATCACTCCTGTGGGGATGCCTGCGCGCAGACGGTCGCGCCAATCGGGTCGGGCCAGCGGCATGCATGGTGAGGTGGGAAGACCCGTGCATCATCGCAAGGCGCGGAACCCCCTGTCCTCTCCACGCCATCCATGTCACAGGGCGGTCATGTATCCCCGTTCCGCGCCCCAAGGAGCCCGCGCATGACCGAATCCGATATCCTGATCGTCGGATCGGGCGCGGCGGGGCTGACCGCAGCGCTGAACCTGGCCGACCGGTTCAAGGTGACGGTGCTGGCCAAGGGCAAGCTGAACGAAGGCTCGACCGCCTGGGCGCAGGGCGGGATCGCCGCCGTGCTGGAACCCGGCGACACCTTCGACAGCCATATCGAGGATACGATGGTCGCGGGTGCGGGCCTGAACGACCGCGCCACCGTCGAATTCGTGGTCGAGAACGCGCCGGCCGCGATCGAGCGGTTGCAAAAGCTGGGCGTGCCCTTCGCGACCGAGGGCAACATGCTCCATCTGACGCGCGAGGGCGGGCATTCGCACCGTCGCATCGTGCATGTCGCGGACGCGACCGGCTGGGCCGTGCTCGACGCGCTGCTGAAGGCGGCGGACGCGCATCCCAACATCACCATGGTCCCCGATCAGGTCGCGATCGACCTGGCGACCAGCCGTCACGAGATGCGCTATTCGGGGGCGGGCCATGTCTGGGGCATCTATGCCGTCGACCGGCGGACGGGACGCGTGGTGGTGCACAAGGCGCGCGCGACGATCCTGGCAACCGGGGGCGCGGGGCGCACCTATCAATTCTCGACCGCGCCCAAGGGGGCGACTGGGGACGGCATCGCCATGGCCTGGCGCGCCGGCGCGCGCGTGTCGAACATGGAATTCATGCAGTTCCACCCGACCTGCCTCTACAACACCCAGGTCAAGAATTTCCTGATTACCGAGGCGGTTCGCGGCGAAGGCGGCCATTTGAAAATCCCCGAGACCGGCCACCGCTTCATGCCGGACCTGGACCCGCGCGCCGAACTCGCCCCGCGCGACATCGTGGCGCGCGCGATCGACCATGAGATCAAGCGGCTGGGCCTGGATTACGTCCATCTTGACATCAGCCACCAGTCACCCGCCTTTGTCCGCGAGCATTTCCCCAACATCCACGAAAAGCTGCTGAGCCTGGGCATCGACATGACGGTGCAGCCGATCCCGGTCGTGCCCGCCCAGCACTATACCTGTGGCGGCGTCATCGTGGACCGCGACGGACGCACCGATCTGCCCGGCCTGTATGCGGCGGGCGAAGTCACCCAGTCGGGTCTGCATGGTGCAAACCGCCTGGCCTCCAACTCGCTGCTCGAATGCTTCGTCTATGGCGAGGCCTGTGCAAACCATATCGCGCAGCATTGGGACGACCTGCCCCCGCCCCCGGCCATCCGCGCCTGGGACGAAAGCCGCGTCACTGATTCGGATGAAGAGGTGGTCATCAAGCAGAACTGGACCGAAATCCGCCGCTTCATGTGGAATTATGTCGGCATCGTGCGGACCACTAAGCGGCTGGAACGCGCGCAGCACCGCATCCGCATGCTGACCGACGAGATCAACGACTATTACGGCCATTTCCGCGTCACGCCCGACCTGATCGAGCTGCGCAACCTGCTCCAGACCGCCGAACTGATCGTCCGCTGCGCGCTTCACCGTAAGGAAAGTCGCGGACTCCACTATACGCTCGATTATCCGGAGACGCTGCCAGAGGCGGTCGACACGATCCTGATCCCGTAAGGCAAAACCTGATTCCTCCCCTGCAAGGGGAGGTGGCAGGGCGAAGCCCTGACGGAGGGGTGTCCCGCTATCGAGAGGGGTGACACCCCTCCGACGCGCTCCGCGCGCCACCTCCCCTCGCAGAGGAGGAATTGGAAGGTTTCGCATCTTGTCGCGCTCACGCGGCCTTTCGTCGCAAGGCCCATGCGGGGGGATTTCCCCAAATCGGTCAACACGTAAAGATAGCGATATTCAGCGGGGTATGGCGGTGACGAAGCGAGTATTGGGCGGCGGGCTGCGTATCTGGCCTGTCGGGTTTCTTCTGGCTCTGGCGGCGTGCGGCACCGATACGCGCCCCGGCACCACCACCTACATCCCCAGCGCGCCCGAGCCGCAGGTGGCGGTCTCGATGCCGCTGCCCCCGCCCCGCCCCAGCCGCGCGCCGACCGCCCCCGCCGGACTGGTCAGCACGATCAACAGCCTGTCCGCCGGTTTCTCGGGCAAGAAGGGGATCGCCGTCCGCGCGGTCGATGACGGCTGGACGGTCGAGGTCGGCGGACGCCAGCGTCTGCCGCAGCAATCCGTCTCCAAGCTGTGGGTGGCGATCACCCTGCTCTCCTTACGCGACCAGGGCCGCGCGCGCCTCGACGAGCCGATCGTCGTCCGGCGCGAGGACCTGACCCTGTTCCACCAGCCGATCGCGATGCTGGTCAAGGGCGACGGCTATCACACCACGGTCGGCGAACTGCTCACCCGCGCGCTGACCCAGAGCGACAATACCGCCAATGACCGGTTGCTGACCTATGTCGGCGGGCCGCAGGCGGTGCGCACGATGATCGCCAACAAGCGGCTGGGCGACATCCGCTTCGGCCCGGGCGAGCGGCTGCTCCAGGCCAAGACCGCAGGGCTCACCTGGCAGCCCGCCTTCGCGGCGGCTGGCGCGTTCCAGGCGGCGCGCAACCGGCTCGACCCGGCGGCACGGACGGCGGCGCTCAACGCCTATGTCAGCGATCCGCCGGATGGCGCCGCACCGATCGCCATCGCCGATGCGCTCGCCCGGCTGGCGCGCGGCGAGCTGTTGTCGGAGACCTCGACCCGCATCCTGATCGACACGATGGAGGCTTCGCGCACCGGCCATGCCCGCCTGCGCGCCGCCGTGCCATCGGGCTGGACCATCGCGCACAAGACCGGCACCGGCCAAGACCTGGGCCGCCGCAATGCGGGCTTCAACGATGTCGGCCTGCTGACCGCCCCCGACGGCCGCCGCTTCGCCATCGCGGTGATGATCGGCGACACGACTGAGGATATTCGCAAGCGGCAACAGTTGATCCAGAATGTCGCGGCTGCGGTGGCGGAGGCGGCGGGGCCGCCAAGAGGGCCGGTGGCGGTGGCGAACTGATCGGAGCGGATAAAAGATTTCGCTTAGGATCGGCCGTTCGTCAGACCCGCCTTATGCAGAGCCGCGCGGGCTCGAAAGCGGATACGGGCGCAACGTTCGCGCTGGTCTGCATCAGCGTCCTCCGAACAGTCACACCTTTTGGATAGCCAATCCAAATCGGATGGGTCCAACCAAAGCGCGACACGACCAATTTCGCGTTCCGCGTCATCATTTGTTGGTTTGATCCCATTTTCCATAGTCAGCCTATCTTCCCTACCCCACCGCACCATTGTTCTTCATGAGCGCGTTGTAAAACCCGTCATCCGGGGATGACCGCTTACACGCCACCAAAGATCGAGCTTTTGTGACGTCCGATCCACACGTCCTTCCACGCTGACGTCATAGGTGGAAAGGCCCAGCGTGGCCCATCCGCCACATGCCCCAAAAACCACTCATAACAGGGGCTGTTTACCCTCTCTCTGTTCCGCTAAACCGCGCGCATCATGCCCCATCTCTATCTCGTCGACGGCTCCGGCTATATCTTCCGCGCCTATCACCGCCTGCCGCCGCTGACGAACAAGCATGGCGAGCCGGTGGGGGCGGTCTATGGCTATACCACCATGCTCTGGAAGCTGGTGGACGAGATCAACGCCGCCGATGGGCCGACCCATATGGCGGTGGTCCTCGACAAGTCGTCCAAGACCTTCCGCAACGAGATGTACGACCAGTATAAGGCGCACCGGCCCCCGCCCCCGCCCGATCTGGTCCCCCAATTCCCGATGATCCGCGACGCCACCCGCGCCTTCTCGCTGCCCTGCATCGAGGAGATGGGGCTGGAGGCCGACGACCTGATCGCCTGCTACGCCCGCGCCGCGATGGCGCAAGGGTGGCAGGTCACAATCGTCTCGGGCGACAAGGACCTGATGCAGCTGGTCGAGGATGGCAGCCTCGACATGCTCGACACGATGAACAATCGGCGTCTGGGCGAATCTTACGTCCAGGAGAAGTTCGGCGTGGGCCCCAAGCAGCTGGGCGACGTGCTGGCGCTGATGGGCGACAGCGTCGACAACGTGCCGGGCGTGCCGGGTGTGGGGCCGAAGACCGCCTCCAAGCTGATCGTCGAGCATGGCGACCTGGAGTCCGTCCTGGCCGCCGCACCCGAGATGAAGAAGGGCAAGCTGCGGGACAATCTGATCGAGCATGCCGAGAATGCCCGGCTGTCGAAGCGGCTGGTCACGCTGGAATGCAATGCGCCGCTGCCGCAGCCGCTGGAGGAACTGGCGCTGCACCCGACGATCCCGGATGCGCCGCTGCGCGCCTTCCTGGAGCATCACGGTTTCCGCTCGCTGATCGCCAAGATGGGCCAGATTACCGACGACGCCGCGCCCGCCCCCGCCACCGGGGAAGCCCCGCCTTCCGCCCCGATGGACGATGACGAGCCGTGCAATCTCGACGGCTATGTCACGGTGCAGGACCTGGAGACGCTCGACCAGTGGGTCGCGGAGGCGCAGGCCCAGGGCTTCGTCGCGATCGATACCGAAACCAGCTCGACCGACGCCACCCAGGCCGAACTGGTCGGGGTCAGCCTGGCACTCGCACCCAACAAGGCGTGCTATATCCCGCTCGGGCATGGCGGCACCGATCTGCTGGCCGAAGTGCCGGTGCAGATTCCGGTCGCCGAAGCCTTGGCGCGGATCAAGGCGCTGTGCGAGGACCCCTCGGTCCTCAAGATCGGCCAGAACCTGAAGTTCGACATGATCGTGCTGGGCGAGCGCGGCATCGCCATCGCGCCGCATGACGACACGATCGTGATGAGCTTCGACCTTGATGCGGGGCTGCACGGCCATGGCATGGACGAACTGGCCGCCACCCACCTGTCGCACACCTGCCTCGCCTTCAAGGAGGTGGTCGGCACCGGCAAGAAACAGCTCGTTTTCCACGAGGTCGATCTTAAGACCGCCACCCGCTACGCCGCCGAGGATGCCGACGTCACGCTGCGGCTGTGGAAGCGGTTCAAGGCGCGGCTTCCCATGGAGCAGGCGACCCGCGTGTACGAGATGGTCGACCGGCCGCTGGTGCCGGTGATCGCGGGCATGGAGCGGCGCGGGATCAAGGTCGATCGCGAGCGGTTGTCGCAACTCTCGACCGAGTTCGCCGGACAGATTGCGGCCCTCGAGGGCGAAATCCATGCGATGGCGGGCACCCCCTTCACCATCGGCAGCCCCAAGCAGCTGGGCGAAATCCTGTTCGACCGGCTGGGCCTGAAGGGCGGGCGCAAGGGCAAGTCGGGCGTTTACTCAACGGACGTGACCGAACTCGAACGCCTGGCCCGCGATGGCGGCGAGGCGGCGGAGATCGTCCGCAAGATCCTGGAATGGCGCCAGCTGTCCAAGCTCAAGAGCACCTATACCGACGCGCTCCAGGCGCAGATCAACCCCAGGACGGCCCGTGTCCATACCAGCTACAGCCTGACCGGCGCGCAGACCGGGCGACTCTCCTCGACCGAGCCGAACCTCCAGAACATCCCGATCCGCACCGAGGTCGGGCGACAGCTGCGCGAGGCGTTCATCGCCGAGGACGGCCATGTCCTGATCGCCGCCGACTATTCGCAGATCGAGCTGCGGCTGGCCGCGCACATGGCCGATGTGCCTGCGCTGCGCGATGCGTTTGCCAATGGCGACGACATCCACAGCCTGACCGCCAAGGAGCTGTTCGGCGAGGTCAATCGCGATACGCGCGGACGGGCCAAGACGATCAACTTCGCCATCCTCTACGGCATTTCGCGCTGGGGGCTGGCGGGCCGCCTCGACGTGTCGGCGGACGAGGCGCAAGCCATGATCGACCGCTATTTCGAGCGCTTCCCCGGCATCAATCGCTATATCGCCGAGACGCTGTCGAGCGTGCGCGAGAAGGGCTTCACCGAGACGCTGTTCGGCCGCAAGACGCATTTTCCGCGCATCGCCTCGCGCAACCAGGGCGAGCGCCAGGGCGCCGAGCGCGCCGCGATCAACGCACCGATCCAGGGGACCAGCGCCGACATCATCAAGCGCGCCATGGTCCGCATGGAACCCGCGCTCGCCGCCGCAGGGCTCGGCCATGTGCGGATGCTGCTCCAGGTGCATGACGAACTCGTCTTCGAAGCGCCCGAAGCCGATGCCGAAGCGGCGGGCAAGGTCATCCGCGACGTCATGGCGGGTGCGGCCGAACCGGCGGTGTCGCTGTCGGTGCCGCTGGGCGTCGAAATCGGGGTCGGCAAGAATTGGGGGGCGGCGCATTGATCCGTGGATATGCCAATCCTCCCCAAACTCTGCTTGGGGAGGGGGACCATGGCGATAGCCATGGTGGAGCGGCACTCCGTTCCGAGATGATGGCGCCCCTCGCGACCGGTGACACCCCTCCGTCAGGCCTTTGGCCTGCCACCTCCGCTTACAGGGGAGGGCAAATGACCTCAGGACCCCGCACCCGCTAATGGCGCAAAGCCAGGACATCGATACGCTCGCCAAGGGGGGGCGCACCAATATCGCGGGCTTCGTCCTGCGGCTGGCGGCGCGCATCCCCTTTCTGTTCATCGCGGGGCGCATCTATGGCCCCGATCTGGTCGGGCGGTTCGCCATCGCGGTGGTGGTGGTCGAACTGGCGGCGCTGCTCGCGACGCTGGGGATGAAGCGCGGGCTGGCGCAGGCGCTCGCCTCGACCGAGCGGCCGCATGCGCATGTCGTGTGGGATGCGATGGCGCTGGCCTTCCTCGCCTCGATCGCGGCGAGCTGTTTCCTGTTCCTCTTCCCCGAGCTGGTCTATCCCAACAGCGCGATCAGCGGGCTCGACCGCTGGCTGCCCGCGATCATCGTCGCCATCGCCTGGTCCGATGTCAGCCTGGCCGCGCTCGCCTATCGCCTGAACGTCAAGGCGGCAGTGACCGCGCGCGCGGTGGTCGAACCCTGGACGGTGTCGATCGCCGCCTGGCTGTTTTCCTTCTTCACGATCCGCGACGGGCTGGTCCTGTCCTATGTCGCCTCGATGAACGCGGCGATGATCGCCAGCCTGGTGCCGTTCCTGCGCAGCTATGGCCTGCCGCGCGGCTGGACGCCGCAGCTGTCGCGCGTCTTCGCGCTCGCCCGCGCCAATGCGCCACTGGCCGGGGCCGACGCACTGGAATGGGGCACGCGCAACGTCGACCGCTTCATCCTGGGCGTGATGTTCGAGCCGCGCATCGTCGGCATCTATTATATGGCGCAGCAGGTCTCCTCGCTGCCGCAGAAGCTGAAGACCAGCTTCGACCCGATCCTCGGCCCCGTCATCACCCAGAGCCTGGCCAATGGCGACATGGCCGCCATCGCGCGACAGGTACGCCAGGTCGCGTTCTGGATCATCGCGGCGCAGGGGTGCCTGGCGCTGATGGGATCGATTCCGGGCGAGGCGGTGATGGGCGTGGTCGGCCCGCAATTCGTCTCGGGCACCGCCGCGCTCGCCTTCCTGCTGTTCGCCGAGCTGCTGGCCTCGACGGGGGCAGTGTGCGAGTCGGCGCTGGTCTATACCGCGCGGCACCGCAACCTGATGATCTCGGTCGCGATGCTGGGGGTGCAGATCGGCCTCAGCTTCGCGCTGATCCTGGGGATGCGGTCGCTCGGCTGGCCCGAGACCTGGGCGGCGGCGGGACCGGCGGTGGCGCTGGCGGTCAGCGTCACGCTGACCTCGATCCTGAAGGCGCGGACGCTGGCGAGTATCCTGAAGGCGCCGGTTTCGCCCTTCCGCTGGCCGCTGATCTGGGCGGCGCTGGCCGCGACGCTGGTCGGGGGCGCGTTCACGCTGCTGCCCAAGCGGCTGGAATGGGCCGAGCTGCTATTCGGTGAGCCGGCGATCGCGGCGACCTATCTGCTGATCCTATGGCGCTGGGCCTTCGGCCCGGCGGACCGCGCGCTGTTCGGCAAGGCCCCGCGCGCCGAAGAGGCGACGCTGCCGCATGCGGGCGGGATCACGCGGTAACTTTTTCCTCCCCGGTACGGGGAGGTGGCAGTCCGAAGGACTGACGGAGGGGTGTCACCATCAGCGGCGACACCCCTCCACCACCGCTTCGCGGCGGTCCCCCTCCCCTTACAGGGGAGGAATGACACTCAATGCCGGAAGTGGCGCATGCCGGTGAACACCATCGCCAGGCCCGCCTCGTCGGCCGCCGCGATGACCTCGTCGTCGCGGATCGAGCCGCCCGGCTGGATCACCGCCGTCGCGCCCGCCTCGACCGCCGCGAGCAGGCCATCGGCGAAGGGGAAGAAGGCATCCGACGCGACCGCCGAGCCGATGGTGCGCGGTTCCGCCCAGCCCGCCTTCTCGGCGGCGTCCTTGGCCTTCCACGCGGCGATGCGCGCCGATTCCAGACGGTTCATCTGGCCCGCGCCGACGCCTGCGGTCGATCCGCCCTTGGCATAGACGATCGCGTTCGATTTCACATGCTTGGCCACCGTCCAGGCGAAGCGGCAATCGGCCAGCTCCTGCTCCGTCGGCGCACGCTTGGTGACGACCTTCAGCATGTCGTCGGTTAGGCGGCCATTGTCGCGGCTCTGGACGAGGAGACCGCCGGCGATCGACTTCATCATCAGCCCCGCGCGCGCCGGGTTAGGCAGTTCACCCGACAGCAGCAGGCGCAGATTCTTCTTCCTGGCGAAGATCGCACGCGCCTCGGCGCTCGCGTCCGGGGCCACCACGACCTCGGTGAAGATGCCCGAAATCGCTTCGGCCGTCTCGGCGTCGAGCGGACGGTTGCAGGCGATGATGCCACCGAACGCCGACACCGTGTCGCAGGCGAACGCCGCCTGATAGGCCTCGATCAGCGTCTCGCCGCTCGCCACGCCGCAGGGGTTGGCGTGCTTGACGATGACGACGGTCGGCGGGCCGTCGATGAATTCCGACACCAGCTCCAGCGCGGCGTCAGCGTCGTTCAGGTTGTTGTAGCTCAGCGCCTTGCCCTGCAGCTGCTCGGCCTGTGCGATGCCCTGACCGCCCTTTTGCGGCAGATAGAGCGCGGCGACCTGATGCGGGTTCTCGCCGTAACGCAGCGTCTCGGGGTGCTTGGTGAAGGCCAGCGGCAGGGTCGTCGGGAAGGCCTCGCCCTGGTCGGCAAAGGCGAACCACTGTGCGATCGCCGAGTCATACGCGGCCGTGGCGGCGAAGGCCTTGGCGGCGAGGCGCTGACGGGTCTTCAGCGTCGAGGCGCCGTCATGGGCGGCCAGATCGGCGAGGAAGTCGGCATAGTCGGCGGGGTCGGTCAGGATCGACACATAGCCATGGTTCTTGGCGGCCGAACGGACCATCGACGGGCCGCCGATATCGATATTCTCGATGATCTCGGGGCGCTCGGCACCCTTAGCCACCGTCTGCTGGAAGGGGTAGAGATTGACCACCACCAGGTCGATCGCGCCGATGCCATGCTCGGTCATCGCGGCGGCATGGGCGGGGTCGTCGCGCACCGCGAGCAGGCCGCCATGGACCATCGGGTGCAGCGTCTTGACCCGGCCGTCCATCATCTCGGGGAAGTTGGTGACCTCGGAGATGTCGCGCACCGGCAGGCCGGCGTCACGGATCGCCTTGGCGGTGCCGCCGGTCGAGACCAGATCGACCCCGCGCTCGGCCAGCGCGCGGGCTAGGTCGATGACGCCGGTCTTGTCGGACACCGACAACAGCGCGCGGCGAACCGGCACCAGATCGACGGAGGGAGCGGTGGGGAGCGAAACGGCCATCGGGCAGCGGGTCCTGATACTGGGAGGAGTTTGCGGACCCGATAGACTCCGATTTGCCGAAGCGCAAAATGTGATTCGGGGAGGACTGTCCACAGCCCGTCATTGCGAGCGTAGCGAAGCAATCCAGAGTCCCGCGCTGGACGCTCTGGATTGCTTCGCTATGCTCGCAATGACGAAAAGGTCACAGCGCCCGCTTGAACGCCCAGCTGACATGCGCGCCGCCCGCTGGCGTTTCGCCCGTGACCACCAGCTGCTGCGTCGGCACCGGCCGCCCGGTGCCGTCGATCCACAGCGACTCCTCGATCGCCAGCGTGCCGCCGCGACAACGGAATTGCCACAGCGCGCCGTCGTCGAGCCGCAGGATCGCCTGCCCACTCTCGGCAGTCACCATCGCCTCGACCCCGTCGCCGAGGTGGAAGCGGAGCGCGAAATTGGTGCTGCCCGCCTGCCGCTTGCGGCCTTCCGGCAAGAGCGCATCCTCGCCCCGCAATTCGCGCCCGTCGCCGGTCAGCAGCAGTTGGCGACGATGGGTGAAGCCATAGCGGCGGACATAGCCGTCATGGCTCGCCTCGATCCGGCTGGCCGCGTCCGATTCCTGGCGGCTGAGTTCCACCTGGGCGACGCCGCGCCCCAGCGTGCCGTCGGCATGGATCGCGGTGGAGTTGCTGTCACCCAAGGTCAGCGTCGAATGCGCCGCCGTGGTGCGCAGCCCGTGCGCGAGGCTGGCGGGCACCTGCGCCACGGTCGCGCGCGCGCCGCCACAATTGACGACGATCCGCTGCGTCCCGTCCGAAAACTCGAACGCCAGCGTCGAGGCGCAGCCACCCTCGATCGCGCGCGCGATCGGCGGGGGCGCGGCGTCCATGATCAGCACCGCCTGCGCCGCCGCCAGCCGCTGATAGCCCCAGTCACCCGCCTGGCGCAGCGGCCGGGTACGCACGCCCGACGCCTCGATGACCGCCGCGATCCGCTCGGGCGTTTCGGGGCCGGAACCCTGCCAGCTCGACAGCGACCGGTCACCATGCATGACGCCGAGCAGCGCCGAGATCATCTTCTGGAGCCGCGCCTGGAAATGCTCGGGAAACACCAGCCCGCGCGCGTCATAGACTTCGCGCATCATGGTCAGCAGCATGACCGCATCGAGCTGCACCGCCGGGCTGCGCGCGATGACGCCGCCATCGCCGAATAGCCCGCTGTCCAGCGCGCGGTTCAGCCCCGCCTCGCCAAAGGCCTGGCGCGGATCGCCGCCCGCCAGCAACAGGCCCGCCGCGACCACGCCGCACCATGCCGCGATCCGCGCGACGCCCGGGGGCGCCTTGTCCGCACCGCGATCGAGATGCCGCGCCCCGCGCGCCATCGTGTTGAGCACGCGCGAGCGATAGACGAGATCGGTCGACGACAGGATCAGCGGCGCATGCGCGGTCCAGAACAGGATGCGCCGCCCCCACAGATCGGGCCGCCAGGCGGTGGCGTCGACCGTCTCGGCAAAGGCGTCGAGCCAGCGGCCCATCAGATATTCGGCGATGGGCGCACCCTGCGCCCGCGTCGCGACGGTCGACAGGTCGCGCAGCCAGGCGAAGCTGTGCAGATGATCGGCGAAACCGCTCGACCAGTCGGGATGGGCGAAATCGATCGATTCGACCCCGCGCTCCTCGCCGCGCCAGTCGAGGACGCCGCCGAGCAGAGCATGGCCGCGTTCGATATCACCCAGCACCGGGTCCTCGGGCACCGCCATCAGTTTCAGCGGATGCCGCCCCTTCAGCCGCAGCGAATGGAGCGGGGTGCGCCAGGTCAGCCGGTGGAGATGCTCGCTCAACCGGTCGGCGAGCGACAGCCCGCCGCCGCCGACCCGGACCAGCCTCTTGCCTTCCTCGATGCTGTCGGCGCCCTGCGCGGTCGCGCCGCCGTCCGTCGCTTCGCGCATTCCGATCAGCCGCGCAGGGCGGCGATGTTGGCGGCGTATTGTGATGGCCCGCCCCGGAAGGCCGCCGTCCCCGCGACCAGCGCATCGGCGCCCGCCTCGATACAGCGCTTCGCCCAATGCGGGTCGACCCCGCCATCGACCTCCAGGTCGATCGCGCGGCCCGAATGGTCGATCATCTTGCGGATCGCCGCGATCTTCTTGAGCTGGCTCTCGATGAAGCTCTGCCCGCCGAAGCCGGGGTTCACGCTCATGACGAGGACCAGGTCGACCATGTCGATCAGATAGTCGAGCATCTTGGCCGGCGTACCGGGGTTCAGCACGACGCCGGCGCGCTTGCCCAGCCCCTTGATATGCTGGACCGTGCGGTGGATGTGCGGCCCCGCCTCCGGATGCACGGTGATCGTGTCCGCCCCCGCCTCGGCAAAGGCATCCAGATAGGCGTCGATCGGCGCAATCATCAGATGCACGTCGAACGGCTTGGTCGTGTGCGGGCGCAACGCCTTCACCACCGCCGGGCCGATCGTGATGTTGGGCACGAAATGCCCGTCCATCACATCGATGTGAATCCAGTCGGCGCCGGCGGCGTCGATGGCGCGGACTTCCTCGCCCAGCTTGGCGAAATCGGCGGACAGGATGGAGGGAGCGATACGGACCGGGAGCATGGCATTCGTCCTTAACGTCATATCGCGCCCAAGTCAGCCTTTGCGTTGCAGCATCGCGATGAAGAAGCCGTCGAGCCGCCCCTCCTTTGCGAGGAGCGTGGGCAGGGTACGGATCGTGCCCTTGTCGGTCACCCCGGGCCAGTCGCCGGTGATCGGGACCAGCGCATAATCGGGGCGTGCCTCCAGAAAGCTCGCGATCTGCGCCTCGCCTTCCTCGGGCTCCAGCGAGCAGGTGGCATAGACCATCGTCCCACCGGGCTTCAGCCAGTCGGCGGCGCGGGCCAGGATCACGCGCTGCAATTCGGCCATCTCGGCGATGATCGCGGGGCGGACGCGGTAGAGGACGTCCGGGTGACGGCGGAAGATGCCGCTGGCGCTGCAAGGCGCGTCGACCAGGATCGCGTCCGCCTGCTCCTTGGGCGTCCATTCGCGCAGGTCGGCGGTGACGACCTCGGCAGATTGGCCGGTGCGCTCCAGATTCTCGTTCAGCCGCGCGAGGCGCGCTTCGGACTGGTCGATCGCGGTGACGGTCCAGCCGGCGGCGGCGAGCTGCAACGTCTTGCCCCCCGGCGCGGCGCACAGGTCGAGCACATGCCCCTTCCCCTCGCCCAACAATCGTGCCGGGATCGAGGCGGCGAGATCCTGCACCCACCAGGCGCCCTCGTCGAAGCCCTGCAACTCCATGACCGAATGGCCCGAGGGCAGGCGGACATGGCCGGGGAGCAGGCTGACCCCGCCCAGCTTCTCCGCCCATTCGGCGGTCGCGGCGGGATCGGCCAGCGTCAGGTCGAGCGGCGGCGGGGCGGCGATGGCATGGGCGGCGGCCTCGACCATCTCCTCGCCCCAATTCTCCTCCCAGCGCGCTTCGGTGGCGTCGGGCAGCGCGGGGATTTCAGGGAGCAGGACGCCGCTCTTGGTGATGGTGCTGAACACGCCGTGGACCAGCTTGCGCGGGCCGCCATCGACCAGCGGCAGCACGGTCGCGATCGCGGCATGCGGCGGCGTGCCCAACGCCAGCACCTGCACCAGCGCGATGCGCAGCGCGAAACGCGCCTTGGCATCGTCGGGCAGGCGCTGTTTGGTCGCCGAATCGATCAGCGCGTCGAGATCGGGCAGGCGGCGCAGCGTCTCGGCGGCGATGGCGTGGGCCAGGCCCCGGTCCGGTCCCCCCGCCAGCGCGCGCGTCGCCGAAGCGAGCGCGGCCTCCAGCGGCTCACCCCGACGCAGCACCGCGTCGAGCAGGCGGATGGCCGCGCGGCGGGTGGCGGTGCCCAGCGGCTCGCTGGGGCGCTGCGGTCCCCCGCGCCTGTCACCGCCCTTGGGTCCACCACGGCGATCGGGGCGGCCACGGGTCGGCGATTGGGGAGGACGTGTCACTTGGCAAAACTCCTGTCAGCCCCGACATGGGCTGCGATATACCCGCCCCTTAGTCGAAAGGACCGCCCATGGGCCAGCGCCCCGACCATGTGAAGCCGCCCGCCTATCTGTCGCAGAACCCGCCGGTGCCGGAACCCGAGGCCAAGCCGGAGCCGGACGCCGACCCGTTGGGGAAGAACCCGGTGCGCTACGGGGATTGGGAATTGAAGGGAATCGCGGTCGATTTTTGAGGGGAATCTCCCCCCTCTGTTTCTTTTTCTCAAGCCCCTCCCGCAGGCGGGAAGGGTTTGGGGAGGGCAAGGAGCCTCGCAGAGTTGATCGCTTGTGGCTTGCCCTCCCCCACCCCCTCCCGTTTAGGGGAGGGGAGCGGCTAGGGGCCAGGGTAGGCTACCCCCAACTGCCGTTCAGCCTGAGCGAAGTCGAAGGCCACGCCCCGACCCCACCACACAATCACCGCCGGACCAGAGTCCCCGCCCCCTGCTTGGTGAAAATCTCCAGCAGCATCCCATGCGGAACACGCCCGTCCAAAATCACCGCCGCATCCACCCCGGCCTCGACCGCCGAGACGCAGGTTTCCAGTTTCGGGATCATCCCCCCCGAAATCGTGCCGTCCGTCCGCAGCTCCGCGATCCGCGCCGGGTTCAGGTCGGTCATCAACTCCCCCTGCTTGTCGAGAACCCCCGCGACATCGGTCAGCAGGAAGAAGCGCGATGCGCCCAGCCGCGCGGCGATCGCGCCCGCCATGGTGTCGGCGTTGATATTATAGGTGTGCCCGTCCATCCCGATCGCGACCGGCGCGATCACGGGGATGATGCCGTCGGCGCACAGGCTTTCGATCAGGCGCGGATCGACCGACACCGGCTCGCCGACGAAGCCCAGATCGACATGGCGCTCGATTCCTTTCAGCGGATCGGCCTCGCGCCCCTGCACCTTCTCGGCGATGACGAGGCCGGCGTCCTTGCCCGAGATGCCGACCGCGCGGCCCCCGGCGGCGGAGATCCAGCTGACGATTTCCTTGTTGATCGATCCTGCCAGGACCATCTCGGCGATCTGCGCGGTTTCCTTGTCGGTGACGCGCAGGCCGTTGACGAACTGCGACTCGACGCCCAGCCGCTTGAGCATCGCGCCGATCTGCGGCCCGCCGCCATGGACGACCACCGGGTTGATGCCGACCGCCTTGAGCAGCACCATGTCCTCGGCGAAGTCGCGCTGCCGCTCGGGATCGCCCATGGCGTGGCCGCCATATTTCACCACGAAGGTCTTGCCCGCGTAACGCTGGAGATAGGGCAACGCCTCGGTCAGCGTCTCGGCCTTGGCGAGCAGGGCGGCGTCGGGATCGTGGTTGGTCATCCCCGCCCTTTATCGCGGGGCGGCGGCGGGGAAAACCGGCAATATGTCCGGTCTCGAGGTCAGGCCCGGTCCAGCTTGCGTCCCAACCCCACGAACACATAGATCAGCGGCGGGATCAGTATGGCGGACAGCGCGACTTTGGCGATCATCTGGCCCACGATCAGCGGGCCGATCGGAAATTCGCCGTAAAAGGCGATGGTCACGAACAGCAGCGTGTCGACGATCTGGCTGAGCATGCTGGCGATCGCCGCGCGCAGCCAGAGGAGCTTGCCGCCCTCCCTGCCCTTCAGCGCGGCGAAGATGGTGACGTTCAGCGTCTGCGACACGCCGTAGGCGACGATGCCGCCCAGCCAGATCCGCCAGGTGGACCCCAGCACTAGCTGGATCGCATCGCGATTGGCCGGGATCATCTCGGGCGAGGCGGGCAGCGAATAGACGATGAAGGACAGCGCCAGCGACACCAGCAACGGCACGAAGCCCACCCGCACCAGCCGCCCGGCGACCTGCGGCCCATGCAGTTCGGCGACCGCGCTCGACGTCACGACCAGCAGCAGGAAGGCGAAGATCCCCGCCTCCACCGCCAACGGCCCCAGCGCCACCTGCTTGTTGCCCAGCACGCCCGCGATACACACCATGCCGCCGTAGAAGATCGACAGCGCGAACAGCGAGGGCGAGATCAGGCGGGGGCGAGCGGCAATGTCGGGCTGGTCCATCGGCGACTGCTAGCGCGAAAACGGTCCGGGGCAAAGGATTAGGCGCGTTTCCTGCCGCTCGCGGGTATGGCCTGCGGCCATGCCCCTCCACCATCCTTCGGATGGTCCCCCTCCCCAAGCACAGCTTGGGGAGGAATGACGCTCCAAATCCTCCCCAAGCTGTGCTTGGGGAGGGGGACCGCGCCCGCAAGGGCGTGGTGGAGGGGCATCACCGCCAACGACTTGCGCGCACCGTCCCGACACGCTCTATTCCCCGCCGACACATAAAAAACAGGGGGATCATATGCGGTTGGCAAAATGGCTCGGCGGGGTGGCCGCAGCACTGGCGATTCCCGGGGCGATACTGCCCGGCCTCGCGGCGGCACAGGATCGTCCGGACCAGAAGGCGTTCTTCGACCTCTACAAGCAGCTGGTCGAGACCAACACCGCGCTGTCGGTGGGCAGCTGCACCCAGGCCGCATCGCAGATCGCCGACCGGCTGAAGGCGGCGGGCTATAGCGACGCCGACATCACCCTGTTCTCGGTGCCCGACCATCCCAAGGACGGCGGCATCGTCGCGGTCCTGCCCGGCACCGACAAGAGGCTGAAGCCGATGCTGCTGCTCGGCCATCTCGACGTGGTCGAGGCCAAGCGCGAGGACTGGACCCGCGATCCGTTCAAACTGATCGCGGAGGGCGGCTATTATTACGGGCGCGGCACCGTCGACGACAAGGCGATGAGCGCGGTCTGGGCCGACACGCTGATCCGCCTGAAAAAGACCCCGCCCAAGCGCACCATCAAGATGGCGCTGACCTGCGGCGAGGAAACGACCTTCGCCTTCAACGGTGCGGAATGGCTGGCCAAGAACAAGCCGGACCTCGTCGCCGCCGAATTCGTCCTGAACGAGGGCGGCGGCGGCCGGCTCGACGACCGGGGCCAGCGGCAGCTGCTGGCGGTGCAGGTCGGCGAGAAGGCGGCGCAGAACTATACCTTCCTGGCGACCAATCCCGGCGGGCACAGCTCGCAGCCGACGCCGGAAAACGCGATCTACGAACTCGCCGATGCGGTGAAGGCGGTGCAGGGATATGAATTCCCCGTCATCCTGACCGATACGACCCGCGCCTTCCTGACCGCGACCGCGCAGCGCGTCGGCGGCCAGCTGGGCGATGCGATCACCCGGCTGCTCGCCGACCCGACCGACAAGGCGGCCGATGCGATCGTCAGCCGCGACAAGGCGCTGCACTCCACGCTGCGCACCACCTGCGTCGCCACGCTGCTGCAGGCTGGTCATGCCGAAAACGCCCTGCCCCAGCGCGCGACCGCCAATATCAATTGCCGCATCTTTCCCGGCGAAACGGTCGAGGGAACGCTCGCCAAGCTGAAGGAACTGGCGGGGCCCAAGATCACCGTCACCGCCAACCAGCCGGTGCGCCCGACCGCGATCCCGCCCAGGCTCGATCCGAAGATCATCGGCCCGATGAAGGCGGTCGCGGCGAAGCATTTCCCCGGCGTCGCGATGGTGCCGATGATGTCGACCGGCGCGACCGACGGCATCTTCTTCCAGGCGATCGGCATCCCCGTCTACGGCGCGCCGGGCATCTTCATCGAGAAGGACATGTCGGGCATCCACGGCCTGAACGAGCGGATTCCGATCAAATCGCTCTATGACGGCCGCGACTATCTCTACGACCTCGTCCGCGCCTACGCCTATTGAGGCATCGAAGGACGGCGCCGTTCAGTGGGGCAGAACGGTGCCGTCGGCGGGCATGACGGTGGTGGCCCGCGCCGGGATGGGCGCATCATTGTCGCATGGCCGCGTCGCGATCGTCCGTCCGGCGCGGCGGATGATCAGCCCGCTGCTGATGGCGGGATCGTTGCGACCATCCGCGCCGAAGCCGGTGCGTATCGTTCGATCGAACAGAATGTAGCGATAGTCGCGATTCGCGACGTGAATCTGCGTCTCGCCCCCGCCCGAATAGCCGCGCCGCGCCAGCCGCAGATCAAACGCGGTCAGTTCGACCCGGCCCGGCCGTCCGTAACGATAGATGGCGCGCTTGCCCGAACCACAGACCGTCGCCTGCTTGCCGCCCAACATACATTGGACGATCGGCGTTTCGCCGGCCAGGCAAAGCGATCCGCCGCGATCGGGCGTGACCTGTCGTCCGCCGGGTGACGCCCCAACAAGTGCCAATAGTGTCACGATGCATATTCCCATGCGAACCATATCGTGGCTCGGAGAGCGCATCATCAGCCGACCAGCGCGTCCGCATGTATCCGCGGCAGGCGTTCGAGTGCGGGGCGGGCATACCAGTAACCCTGGTGATAGCGGACGCCGAGGTCGTTCAGGGTCGCCGCCTCGGCCGCCGTCTCGATCCCCTCGGCGATCAGCAGCGTGTCGAGTTCGGCGCACAGCGACACCATCGACCGCACGATCGCGCGGCGGCGGGGATTGGTGTCGATGTCGCGGATCAGCTCCATGTCGAGCTTGATCTCGTCGGGCACGAAGCGCGCGAACATGTCGAGGCCCGAATGGCCCGCGCCGAAATCGTCGATCGCGACCGAAAAGCCGATCTGCTTATAGGTGTCGATGATGCTCGCGACATGTTCGGGCGAGCCCATCTGCTCATTCTCGGTGAATTCGAAGATCAGCCGGTCGATCGGCATGTTGACCGCCCGCGCGGTGCGCATGGTCAGCTGGATACAGGCCAGTGGCGAATAGACCGCATTGGGCAGGAAGTTGATCGACAGCTTCGCGTCGGTGTCCATCAGGCCCGCCGCCATCGCGCTTTCGATCGCCTTCACCCGACACGCCTGGTCGAACGAGTAGCGATTCTCCTCGGTCACGCGCGACAGCACACCGTAAGCGCCCGATCCGTCCAGTCCGCGCACCAGCGCTTCATAGGCGAAGGGCTGGCCGGTATGCGTGTCGACGATCGGCTGGAACGCCATCGCGAACGGGATGTCGAAATCGATACCGTCCCGGCACCCGCTGCAGATCTTGCGCATTTCCATGCCCCCGGTCTGACCGGGATTGGTTAAGCGCCCGTCAAGATCGGATCATAGGCCGGCATTTGGCCCATGCGCCACTATCTTGGCCCCATCCAAAAGCCGAACCGATTCCCGTCGTCATCCTGCCACGACGCTGAACGCCCCCGCCACCGGCGGTTCAGCTTGGCCGGCGCAATCTGCCCGTCACCGGGAGCTGCTTTGCATTGGGATGAAGGTCATGAAGATGCTCAAGACGGGCCTGTTGCTGGCCCTGGCCGGCGGTACGCTGGTGGCGACGGCCGCCGGGGCGCAGGACTGGCGTTACGACGATTACATGGCGCACCGGGCCGGTCGCGGGGCCGCAATCCACGCCTATCAGGCCGGCCGGGACCAGCGCGCCGCCGATACCGCCGCCTATTATGGCGATTATCGTGCGGCCGATGCCTATGCCCATGCCGCCGCCGTCCGACGGGCGGAGGCGCACCGCGACGCGCGTTTCGCCCGCCATGAACGCCACGCCGCGCGCTGGGACTACTGGCATGGCGGCGGCTGGGGTTACTGAGCCCATGCAAAAGGGCCGGCGCGAGGGTTCGCACCGGCCCTTTTCATATCGGGAGTCCGGACGGCGGATCAGCCGTCGTAATCGGCACCCAGATTCTGGTTGCGCGGCGGGGCGGCGGCGGTCAGGCGCAGCGCCTCGGCCGAGGCCTGCAGGCTGCCGACGTCATCCGCCTCGTCCTCGTCGTCGATCTGGACGCGCTGCAGGCTGTTGACGACCGCTTCTTCCAAATGAGTCGGACGAACGGTTTCCTCGGCGATCTCGCGCAGCGCGACGACCGGGTTTTTATCGCGATCGCGATCGACGGTCAGATCCGCACCACCCGAAATCTGACGGGCCCGCTGCGCCGCGAACAGCACCAGATCGAAACGGTTGGGAACCTTGTCGACGCAATCCTCGACGGTGACGCGCGCCATGCGTGTGTCCTTCGCAAATAATGCTGGGATGAAAGCCGGCCACCTAGCAGCAAAGACCTCTCAAGTCAAAAGCCATGGCCGGTGCAACATGCGCGTCACCTCGACCGTTACGCTTTCGACAGGATCATCTGCCGGAGGACCCGCCCCATTTCCGTCGCCCCGCCGCCCGACCAGCCCCCCGAGCAACCGGTCTTCCAGGTCGATGGCCACCGCCTGACCCTGCTGGATACGGGACCCCGGCGGCTGGAGGCGTTGCTCGCGCTGATTGCGGGGGCGCGGCACTGTCTGCGCATCCTTTATTACATCTACGCCGATGACACGACCGGGCGGCGGGTGCGCGATGCGATGATCGACGCCGCCCGGCGCGGGGTGGCGGTCAGCGTGATCGTCGACGGATTCGGCGCCGGCGCAGACGAGGATTTCTTCCGCCCCCTGTTGGAGGCGGGCGCGCGGCTGTCGCGGTTCGAGCCTCGCTTCGGCCGCCGCTATCTGCTGCGCAATCACCAGAAGCTGGCGCTGGCCGATGCCGGGCACGATCCCCGGATCATCATCGGCGGCTTCAATATCGAGGATGATTATTTCGGCACCCCCGCCGACCAGAGCTGGCGCGACCTGGGCCTGTTGGTCGAGGGGCCGGCGGCGGCGCGGATGGCGGGCTATTTCGACGCGCTGTTCGCCTGGACGCAGAACCCCAAGGGGCGACTGCGCGACCTGAACAAGGCGCTGGCGCATTGGAGCGAGCCGGCGGGGGCCTTGCGCTGGCTGATCGGCGGCCCCACCCGGCGGCTGTCGCCCTGGGCGCGGACGGTGCGCGACGATATGCGGCGCGGTCGGCGAATCGACGTGATCGCGGCCTATTTCACCCCCAGCCCCACCATGCTCCGCCGGCTCGACCGTGCCGGGCGCCGCGACGCGCAGGTGCGCATCGTCACGGCAGGCAAGTCGGACAATCAGGCGACGATCGCGGCGGCGCGCTTCACCTATGCGGGCCTGCTGCGCAAGGGCGTGCGGATCTTCGAATATCAGCTCACCAAACTGCATACGAAATTATACGTCATCGACGATGCCGTGCATGTCGGCTCGGCCAATTTCGACATGCGCAGCCTGTTCGTGAATCTGGAGCTGATGCTGCGGATCGAGGACGCCGCCTTCGCCACCCATGTCCGCGCCTATATCGATGGCGAGATCGCACGGTCGGAGGCGATCACGCCCGACTGGTATAAGCGCCACACCACCTGGTTCCAGCGGTTGCGCCAGTTTGCGGCCTATCTGCTGATCGCGGTGATCGACCCGTCAGTGTCGCGCGGGCTGAATTTCGGGATCGAATCGCCCGATGGCGACTAAAATTCCTCCCCTGCAAGGGGAGGTGTCAGGCCGTCAGGCCTGACGGAGGGGTGTCCCGCTATCGAGAGGGTGACACCCCTCCACCAGCTTCGCTGGTCCCCCTCCCCTGCAAGGGGAGGAATGCGTTTCAGTCCTTCCACGCCCAATAGAGCTGCGCCGGCGGTACGTTCCACCATTCCATATCGTGGTCGATATTGTCCCAGTGCGGAACCAGGAAGTCCTTCACCTTGGGGCTGAACTGATAGACCAGGAAGGCACCGCCGGGGCGCAGCACGTCATGCGTCGCCTGCGCGATCGCGGGGCCGACGCCGGGCGGCAGGGTCGAGAAGGGCAGGCCCGACAGGACATAGTCGGCATGGTCGAACCCATGGTCGCGCACGATCTTCTGCACGTCGGCCGCCGATCCGTTCACCGCCGCGAAGCGCGAATCGACGATGGTGTGGCTGAGATAATCGCAGAAATCGGCATTGGTATCGATCGCGATCAGCTTGGCGTCGGGCGCCATACGCTCCAGGATCGGGCGGCAGAAGGTGCCGACGCCGGGGCCATATTCGACGAACAGCTTGGTATTCGCCCAGTCGACCGGACCCAGCATCTTGCGGATCAACTTGCCCGAGGACGGGATGATCGAGCCCACCATCACCGGATGCTTCAGGAACTGCTGAAAGAACATCTGGCCGGGCGACGGATAACCCGTGGCGTCGGTGCGGGACTTGCGCGCGGCGGTGGTCGAGCTGGGCATCGAGTTCCTGTCGTTCGTGATCCCCGCGAGGAGGACGCGCGAGGGAAACCCCCTCGTCGCACAGGTGCCGAACGACTTTCAAGCTATTGGGTTGCGGTCGGGGGGTGCATTCCGTCGCAAAGCGGACTGGCAAAAGGGGGCGGAGAATGGATCGGACGGGGCAGATCGCGGTGATTTTCGTGTCGCAACGGAGGGATAGCGACGCGCAAGGCTATGCGCGGGCGGCCGAGGCGATGGAAACGCTCGCTGCGCAACAACCGGGCTATCGCGGCGTCGACAGCGCGCGCGGGGCGGATGGGCTGGGCATTACCATCAGCTGGTGGGCGGATGAGGCCAGCGCGCTGGCGTGGCGCGCGCATCCCGAGCATGCCGCGATCCGCGAGCGTGGGCGGGCGGCGTGGTATTCGGCTTATGAGGTCGCGGTGGCCGAGGTAGGGCGAAGTTATATGTGGGGCGATAAATCCTGACCTTCGATCTTGCCGCTCCCCTCCCGCAGGCGGGAGGGGATGGGGGAGGGAAAGGAGTCTCACCGAGACCATCGCTTGTGGCGAAGCCCCCTCCCCAAACCCCTCCCCCTGTCGGGAGGAGGGGCTTAAGTACCAGGAGGGCTTGGGAACCTACGGCTGCTTATCGCCCCTCGGCGTCAGCATCCCCGGCGCGATGAAGCCGATCGGCTGGATCGCCGCCGCGTCCTGTTTCAGCTTGGCGGCGATCTGTTCGTAATCGCGCTCCATCTCCGGGGTGACGCTCGCGCGCGCCTCGGTCAGCGCCTCGTCGAACGCGGCCATGTCGACCTGGGTCGCGCCCAGTGACTTGCGCAGCGCGATCAGGCCCGCCCGGCGCACGACATCACCCAAGTCCGCGCCGGTGAAGCGGTCGGTTCGCGCCGCCACATCGTCCAGGTCCACGTCCGCCGCCAGCGGCATCTTGGCGGTCTGGATACCCAGAATCCGCCGCCGACCCGCCTGGTCGGGCACGCCGACATAGATCAGCTCGTCGAACCGCCCCGGCCGGAGCAGTGCGGGGTCGACCAGATTGGGCCGGTTGGTCGCACCGATCACGACGACCGACTGGAGCTCCTCCAGCCCGTCCATCTCGGCCAGGATGGTGTTGACCACCCGCTCGGTCACCTGCGGCTCGCCCAGGCCACCGCCGCGCGCGGGCACCAGCGAATCGAGTTCGTCGATGAAGATCACCGTCGGCGCCACCTGTCGCGCGCGCTGGAACAGGCGGGTGATCTGCTGCTCGCTCTCCCCATACCATTTGGACAGCAGATCGCTCGACTTGGTGGCGATGAAATTGGCCTGCGCCTCGCGCGCGACCGCCTTGGCGAGCAGGGTCTTGCCGGTGCCGGGGGGACCATAGAGCAGGAACCCCTTGGCCGGCCGGATGCCCAGCCGCCGAAACGCATCCGGGTCCTTCAGCGGCAGCTCGACGCCTTCCTTCAACTTCATCTGCGCGGTGTCGAGCCCGCCGACATCCTCCCAGCGGACGGTCGGCGCCTGCACCATCACCTCGCGCATCGCCGAGGGCTGGACGCGCTTCAACGCCTCCATGAAGTCCTCGCGCGTCACCGACAGCGTGTCGAGCACCTCGGCCGGGATCGTCCGTTCCTCCAGGTTCAGGCGCGGCATGATCCGCCGCACCGCCTCGATCGCCGCCTCGCGGGTCAGCGCGGCGAGATCGGCGCCGACGAAGCCGAAGGTGGTACGTGCCAGCTCGGCCAGATCGACCTTGTCGCCCAGCGGCATGCCGCGCGTGTGGATACCCAGAATCTCGCGCCGCCCGCGCTCGTCGGGGACGCCGACCACGATCTCGCGGTCGAACCGGCCCGGCCGCCTGAGCGCCTCGTCGATCGCCTCGGGCCGGTTCGTCGCGGCGATGATGACCAGGTTCGCCCGCGCCTCCAGCCCGTCCATCAGGGTGAGGAGCTGCGCGACGAGCCGCTTCTCGGCCTCGCCCTGCACCCGGTCGCGCTTGGGGGCGATCGAATCGATCTCGTCGATGAAGACGATCGAGGGCGCGGACTTGGTCGCCTCCTCGAAAATCTCGCGCAGCCGCTGCTCGGACTCGCCGTACGCCGAGCCCATGATCTCGGGGCCGTTGATCAGGAAGAATTGCGCATCCGATTCGTTGGCCACCGCACGCGCGAGGCGCGTCTTGCCGGTGCCGGGCGGGCCATGGAGCAGCACGCCCTTGGGCGGCTCGACCCCCAACCGCTCGAACAATTCGGGATAGCGCAGCGGCAGTTCGACCATCTCGCGCAACTGGTCGATGGTCGAGGCCATGCCGCCAATGTCATCGTATGTGACGTCGGCGCGGCGGGCCTCGCGCGGTTCCTCATATTCGGAGCGCAGCTCGACCTCGGTATTCTCGTCGATATGGACCACGCCCTTGGGGCTGGCCGCGACGACCGCGAGGCGGATTTCCTGGAGCGCATAGGCGGGCGCGTTCATGAACTGCGCAACGCCCGGCGGCATGTTGGTGACGCGCTGCTGCCCTGCGGTCGCGACCACATCGCCCTGGCAGAGCGGGCGGTTGAAGAAGGTGCGCTTCAGCGCCTGGGCAGAACCCTGGAGCCGCAGATTCTGCTGCGCGGGCGCGAAGACGACGCGAGTCGCGGGCTTCGATTCGACACGCCGCACCTCGACGAAATCGCCCGAGCCGACGCCGGCATTGGCGCGCTGCAACCCGTCGATGCGGAGCAGGTCGAGACCCTCGTCCTCGGGATAGGGCGCGACCGCGCGCGCGGGCGTCGCCTGCTTGCCGACGATTTCGACGACATCACCCTCTGTAATGCCAAGCGCCGCCATCAGCGTGCGCGGCAGATGGGCCAGGCCGCGCCCGGAATCCTCTGGGCGGCTGTTGGCCACCTGTATCTTGCGGGTCGGCGCGTCGCTGTCGGCCATGATCGTCCCTTGGCAAAGTGTCTGAGACACGAAAGCGCGGGACGTGGGGGCGGGTTCCGGCCAGCGAAAGGCCGGCCCGCCGAGCGGAGGCAAAAAAAAGGGCCGATCGAAACGACCAGCCCGTAAAAGTTTTTAGGAGAGGATGCCTGAAAGGCCCGTTCCTTTTGCGGCGCAGCACGCTATGTTGCAAGTGCGAAAAGCTTGGCTATGATTGCAGTTTATGCAATCCTCTGGTCGAGAGGGTATCAAACAACAGGTGTGAGATGCGCAGGCTCCCCCCGCTGGGTGCGATCGAAGCCTTCGTCCAGGTGGTGCGCCTGGGCTCCATCAAGGCGGCCGCCGAGGAACTGGCGCTGTCCGCGCCCGCACTCAGCCGGCGTGTGCAGACGCTGGAGCGCTTCGTCGGCAAGCCGCTATTCGCCCGGCGGCATCAGGCGATGGTGCCCAATGACGACGGCCAACTATTGATGGAGCAGATCGCGCCGCTGCTCGACCAATTGTCCGACGCGGTGGAGGCGATGACCAGCGGGCAGGAGGTGCTGCGGCTGCGGCTCGGCGTGCTGCCGCTCTATGCGGCGCAGCGCCTGTTCCCGCATATGGGGCTGCTGCGCGCCGTGCATCCCGAACTGCATCTCGACATCGATACCGCCGGTCATGGCATCACCCGGCTGGGCGACGGGCTGGACGCGGTGATCGCGCTGGGCCGCGACATCGATCCGTCGCTCTATGCCAAGCGGCTGGATTTCAACAAAGTCTATGTCATCGGCTCGAAGCGGCTGATCGAGGGCCCCAATCCCCTGCTCCGCCCCGAACAGATGAACGGCATGACCGCGCTGCTCCACCGCGAAATGCCCGACGCCTTCACCGCCTGGTGCCAGGCGGCGGGGCTGACCAACATCAAGCCCAAGGCGATCGACTTTTTCGACTCGGGCGGGCTGATGCTGGAGGCGGCGGCGCAGGGACTGGGCGTCGCCTTCATGCACGCCAGCCATTTCGAACATGCCCAGGACCCACGGCTCGTCCGCCTGTTCGATATCGAGGTCGACAGCCCGTACAGCCACTGGTTCGTCTGCCGCCCGCGCGCGCTGCAGCAGAAATCGGTGAAGCTGTTCCACGACTGGCTGATCGCCACGCTGTACCCGGCGGCGGCGTAGGCAACTTCTCCCCCTCCCGCAGGCGGGAGGGGGTCGGGGGGAGGGCAGGACGCCTCGCAGAGACCAGTGCTTGTGGCGTTGCCACCCCCCACCCCACCCCCCCGCGGGGGGGGGGGGGGGGGGCGGGCGGGGGGGCCGTAGGAAATTAAAGACAAAAAAACCCCCCCCCCCGGCGGGCGGCGGGGGGAAACCAGGAACCAAAAACAG
>NZ_JACIDH010000024.1 GCF_014196255.1 Sphingomonas pseudosanguinis | reverse complement strand
CGCGAACGGTGCACCCGTCATACCCGTCACGCTGCTCGACGAAGGGGGTCCCTTTTGGACGCCGATAGGGGGTCCTTTTTGGACGCCGATTGACAGAGCATGGGCATGGAGCACGATCTTCAACTGCGGGCCGCCCCGCGCGCGAGCGAGGACGGGGCGCCGGTCGGGTTCGACGACGCTGAGAGGTTCGGTACGGTCCGCTATCGGCAGGCGGTGGGCGACGCGCAGAAGGAGCGCGTTCTGCTGGCGCATCGGCCGGTGCAGCCCAGGCTGTTCCTGATGGATGCGTTGTATGCATGACACGATGACGTGATCGAGAAGATGAAGTGGCTCACGCGTCCGCACCCGGCCGGAGGGACGAGGTGCTGTCGCTCGGCCTCGTCGCCGTGCCGGCGCGCGAGAGCCTAGGGCTGAGACTCAATCAGAGCCAGAATGCGAGCGCGGTTGCAATGGCGACGCCTGACAGGAAGTTGGCGGCGAGTTTGTCGTAGCGGGTGGCGACACGGCGGAAGTCCTTGAGGCGGCAGAAGGCGTTCTCGATCAGGTGGCGGCCACGGTATCTGTCCTTGTCGTAGCGGATGGTGCGTTTGCGGTTTCGACGGCCGGGAATGACAGGGACGGCTCCAGCATCGCGGAGCGAGCGGCGCAGCCGGTCTGCATCATAGCCCTTGTCAGCAAGGAGGTAGCGCATGCGGCCAGCCCGTTCGAGAAGCGCAGGCGCCTCCTTCACGTCGCTGACATTGCCGGCCGTCAGCATCAGCGCATAGGGGCGGCCGATGACATCGGTGAGCGCGTGGATCTTGGTCGTCCAGCCACCGCGCGAGCGACCGATCGCCTGGATCTGGCGCCCCCTTTTGCGCCGAAGGCCGCGCGTTGCGCCTTGATGTAGGTGCTGTCGATCGCGGTACTTCTGGTGACCACGCCGGCATCCACCAGCGCGTCGAGCAGGTTGAGCCAGAAGCCACGGCGCGACCAGCGGTTGAACCGGTTGTAGATCGTCGTGGATGGCCCGTAATCGGCTGGGCAGTCGCACCAGCGGCAGCCGATCTTCAGCACATGCACGATCCCGGAGATAACCCGCCGGTCGTCTACCCGTCGGGCACCGGGCTGGTTCTTGGGCAGATGCGGCTCGATCGCCGCCCACGCTTCATCCGACAACCAGAACAGCGCCATGCCTCACCTCTCCTGATCCACACCCCAATGAATCAGGAAACCTGTCATCCCTCAAGATGCTGATTGGGTTTGAACCCTAGGGTTGTGGCTATCCTCGACCAATTCAAGTCGTCCACATCCGCGCTGGTGAACGTCCGGTTCTGACGAAAGTTGCCGTTCGGTTTGATCGAAGCAGACGATCCGCAACGGGCCCTGCTTGCATTCCGAACTGCTTGACCGATCCTGAAAGCTGCCTTTCTTTCGCTCGCCTGTGAGCCCGTCGGGATTAGCGACTTTGCTGCCTGTCAGCGTCCAAAGAAGAATCGAGGAAACTTGCCGCTCGATCTGCTAGTCGTCGCGATCACGGCGTTAGGCGTTGCGTCAACATGCGCATGAACGCGCGGGTGTTGTCGAAGATCATCTTCGCTTCCTCCGCCGAGAAGGTACGCTCGGGATGCATTGCCGGATTGCGGAAGGCGTCCTTGACGAAATTGAGATATGTCCCGGTTTCCGATGCCCATGCGCGCAGCTGAGCATCGCCCCTGATCCGTGCTGCATCCTTCAGCGCCTCATTGATGTTGGCGATCGTTCCGCCCCAGGTGGTGCCGCGTTTTACCGAAAGATGATCGGCGAGCGCGCCCACTCCAGTTTCCGCGACGCGCATCATGTGCATAACGCATGCGGTCCAGAGCTCATACGCAAGACACGCCGCGCCGGCCGAGATATCCACGCGGGTGTCGGGAAATGTCTGGACAACCTCCAGCCCGAACAAGCTGATGCCATTGTCGATCAGCGCGCCTTCACGCGGTGCCACTACATAGGTGTGATGGCGCCCGAGTTCATCGCCAAGCGAGGTTGTGATCTGATAGCAGGTGCCGCTGAGCTGCTCTCCGCGCTCGCGGTTTATCAAAATGCGTTCGCCTTGGAGCCAATAGCGGACCAGTCCATGGCACCGATCGCACGCTGCAGCGGTCGCCGGGAGATCGAGCCACTTCGCGGTATCCGACACATAGGCCAAGCTCGCCATGAACGTGCTGATCATCCGGTCTGGCGGAAGCTCGGCATGACCATGCGTGCCGAGCCCGCGCGTCTGCATGACTAGCTTCTCCGCAAACATGGCGATGTTCGTGGCGGAGGACAGCAGATTGGCGAGATCAATCCGCTTCACGCCGCTGCACCTCCCGCGCCAGCCTCCACGGCCACCTCGGCAGCGATACGCGCTTCGATTTCAGCCGTGATTTCGGCGTAGAGATCGACATCCTGTTCAGGGGCGGTGATCGAGATCCCCAGCGCATAGCGTGCAACGTCATTCATGCGGCGCTGCCCGACATGAGACTTCCACCAGCCGCCGACCGGATAGATCGCGATCTGGTCATGCCGTGCGAGATCGATCGCGGGCCCGCGCCACAGATCGCAGTGCAACGATCCTGCTTGGACCGCCTGTGGCCCGAGCAACCAGTAATCCGTCTCTTGTCCAACTTCCTCCCGCTCGCCGGCGAGAGCACTCAGCCGGCGGCGAAACTCGTTCGCGGTCTCCTGGCGCTTCTTCATCGCAAACCGCAGGCCGAAGGAGCGGTATGTATCCGGGCGCGTGCCCGCCCTTCCGGTCAGGTTTGGCTCGACGAAATAGGAGAGCGTCACGCGCATCACGACCAAGGCATTTTCTAGAGCCTCCAACGCCGCGCGAGGCCAAGGCAGCGCGTAGAAATGAACCTCATTGAAGACGGCTGATCGCCCGTCGGCAGACGCTGCATAGGGCTGGATATTGGACTCGACGAACAGCGTCACATCGTTTTTGGCGGATGCGATCGCTTTGCCGAGATTCGGGACACCGTAGCCGACGTCGCGCAGGAGCCGCTGCTTCTTGCCCTTCGTCAGCGTTTTCCAGCTTCGTCCGCGCCCGATCAGCTTCGAGCGGATCGGCATCGGCCACTCCGCCGAATGCACGGTCAACGCACGGTACGTCTCAGGCCATAGATTCGGTAGTGCCGCGTTCAGCCGGCCGACGAAGTTTCCGGCCATGCCCGACGCGGCGCTGGTCGCCCAGAACGGCGTCAGCGGTTCATTGACCACATCCTTGCCGGTGGTCACCAACGAAACGGCGGTATGCCAGTCGCAATTGTCGGCCGCATCGACCATCATATTGCCGGCTTCGAACAGAACTTCTGGTTTGATCGGCGTGAGGTCGGGAGGTAGCAGTTGCGAGCCGCAGCTGAACGGGCTTTTCTCATTGGCGGCGGCCAACGGCACGAGATGTGGCTCTGCGGCCGACAAATCCACTTTCGCCGTATACCCTCCGATCGAGAGGGCATTCCAGCTCTGTGAGGGGTCTTCCAGCGAGTGATGCTGGAGAACATCGGCCTTCGGCCCACCTATCATATTGCCGGTGGCGATCACGACCAGCCGCTTCGGATGGTCCTTGGCCGCTACGTTGTTCTGGCGCTCTCCGAGCATCGACCCCGCACAGATTTGATCGAGAGCGCCGCTCCAGCTGGAGGGCGCTTCCGGGCTGAAGTGCGCCGATGACGTTGCCATGCAGAAGGAGCGGGGAACATTTGGCCGCTCCGTCTCGGCCACCGCCACCGCCGCCTGCGTGATGATGCCCCATCGTGCCGGTTCGGTCGCCGGAAAGCCGAGAGGCGGAAGGAGCTTGACCGACTCCGCGGCATGACCGAGTGCGACCTTGCGATCGTCGCTGAGTGGGCCGACGAGATCGCCATGAAGGACAAGGCCGGCCATGCCGGTTCCGTGTCCGCCATGGGGGGCATGGTCGTCGCTGTTCCAGGCGGCATTGACCGCCCATGCGCCGGCGAGACCCGGCGCGATCAGTGGATGCGCACTGGAGACGCCAGTGTCGAGGATACACACGACCGGCGCATCATCTTCAGCAGCGGTCAGGCGACCGGCATAATGATCAACCAGTTCCTGCTGCCCCAGACCGCCTTTGTCGGTCAGAAGCAGTTCGATATTCCCTGCCGCTTGGCGAATGTCCGTGATCGTGCCGCGCACCCGGTCGGCGATCGCAAGCAGGTTCGCCAAGTTCGCGTGAACGAACAGGATTGCCGTATCCGGGAACCGCAGGCGATCACTGTGCACCTGCAAGCCGGCCTGAGTGAAGATCGCGACGACGGCATCGGCAATCGCATCTGGATGTTGGCCGTTCGAACGACGGAGCCAAAGCTCCCACCAGAATTCAGCGTCGGCATCGCTCAATCCGGTCGAAAGCAACGCGCGGCTGTCGGCGGGTTGAAAATGCTCAATCACCTCGAACCGGTCAATATCGGGGCGGGGCTGGTTTCCCAGATTTTCACTGCCGTAGGCAGTCAGCTTGTCGTTAAGAAAATTGCGCGCATCATCGGGGACGAAAACGATCGCCTTCTCGGTACGATCTTCAAGCCGCTCGGACTTGAGAACCGCGATCCCATGACCCGGAAAATCGAGCGCCGGAACCTTGGTCGCCTTTGCGCGCTCGCCGGGCGTTATTGTATCGAGTTCAACCAGCACACCCCGTTTCAACCCATTGATCGCGATACGATTATCGGCGTTAGGGGCGGGCACGTCGCCAAGCGCCGTTGCGAGCTGCTGCAACAAGCCTTCGGCATGAGCATGATAATCGTCACGCCGCTCACGGCGTTCGCGACGCGTCTTGGGATAGGTATACTGTGCGCTCTCGCGCCAGCGATGGATCGGAATATGCGGCAGATCGCGCGCCGCGCCTGGATTATTCTCGGGCATGCCCCCTCACACTCTTCTCACCGCTACCCCGAGCGGTCCTCTTGGTTCGCTCGTCTCCCAGGACACTAGCGATGGAAGCGCTGACGAAATGCCTGCCGATCTTCAAGCGCCTGGATTAGGCGATCCGCAGACGGTGCCTTCGCGTCTTCGAGAATGGCGTCTTTCACGACCATATCGGCGGCACGGACCAACTCACCTTGGCTTAGCCCCTCGGCAAGCGGCGCCACGCGCTGCCAAGCTTTGACCGTGAGTTTGAATTTGCCCATCCGCCGCGACAAGAGCGACCGCGCGGCATCGGCGCCGGGCGGTGCATATTCGATCACTTCGTCGAAGCGACGCGCCAGTGCCTTGTCGAGAATCTCGACATGGTTGGTCGCCGCGATGACCAGGCTATCCGACGCGTTGGGCTCCTCCATGAAGGCGAGAACCGAGTTCAGTACCCGCCGGATTTCGCCAACGTCATTGGGGTCACCACGCCGCGCGCCGATCGCGTCGAACTCGTCAAGCAAATAGACGCCGCGGGTTTGTGCGATCTGGTCGAACAGTACGCGCAGCTTGCCTGCAGTCTCGCCGAAGAACCGGCTGAAAAGGGAGTCCAGGCGAACCGTAAACAACGGCAACCGCAATTCGCCCGCCAGCGCGGACGCGGTCATCGTCTTACCTGTCCCTGGAGGGCCTATCAGCAGAAGATGCGTGGCCGGAACCTGGCCGTGCTCGCGCAAGCGCGCACGTTCGGATTGCTGACGCACTACGCGGAAAAGACGCTCGCGGATGCCATCGGCGAGCTCCATCGTATCCAGCTTGATTTTGGGATAGCCGCTCTCGACTAATCCCTGAAGTTCGGACCGGGGCCGAGCCAGCGGCACAGGCGATTGCACGGCGGAGGAACCCACGATGCGGTCGCGTGCCTTCTGAACCAGGCGCTTGAGCTTGGTAGCCTCCTCGGCATGGCCTTGGCGCGCCTGCTGCGCCGCATATTGCAGGGCTATGGAGAGGAACTGCTCTTCGTCCCCCTCGATGTGCGAGTTGAGGAGAGCGACAATCTGATTTGTGGACATCAGCCCTCCTTTCCAGTTACGTACATTGGGCCTTGTCCGACAGATCCTCGAACTTTTTCCCCTTCGACAGCCTACAGGAGGGTGCGCGATGGTGCCAGATTTTATTGGCACCGATGGTGCAGGCCGACAGCACAGACCCGAGTTGATCACAGCCAGCGCGCCGTGATTGATCGAGGTTTGAGCCGTCAGGCCGCTCTGGAGCGTTCCGTAACCTTGCCTTCACGGCGCTCTACGAACGACCGGTTTCGGCGTAGCCGGACGTTCCCATTCGCGTCGGCGACCGGCAGTAATGTCCCAATCTCGTCCGGTCAGCATCGGGAACGGCCTGGGCCTTCGAACCCGATTCAGAACATGAATGAATGGCAGGAGTTTGGGAGCGGGGATGGCGGTCTGAACGGCCGAGTTTGGGTCGTCGGAGACGAGCCCTGCCCGTAACGCCAGGCAAGTGCAAACACGCACAATCGCACGTGTGCACAAGGCCCCTCGCACAAGATCGTGCTTTCAAGCGGAAAACTCACATCATCAGACGTATACACCTACCTGAGAAGCAACGGCTTGGATCGTAAGGTGAGTTTAGTGCGCCGTCAGCGTGAACGCTTCTCACAAGTTGGAGCGTAAAACGTGGCAGGAGAAGACCGCCAATCGGTCTTTCGACCGTGGTCCTCTTGAAGTATAGCTAACCAGCACGCTCTCGGTCGTCCTTTGCGCTCATACCCCGACGTTGAGAAGCGTTGGTTGGGGTGACGTGTTACCATGGGATGTGACCACAGCAAAGTGAAGTCCGCCTTGAGAAAGAGACGGACAGATGAAGAGGAGCAGACTTCGGACGAGCAGGTCACCGCGATCGTGAAGGAGCAGGAGGCCGGCGCGAAGACGCCGACGTATGCCGGAAGCATGGCAAAGGCGACGTGATCTTTCTACAGTGGAAGGTCAAGTAAGGCCTGGAGATTGCCGAAGCGCGATAGCTGAAGGTGCTGTAGGACGATAACGTATGCCTGAAGCGATCCTGGGCGGATTCCATGCTCAACGCTGCCGCGATGAAGGAGATCGCGGGAATAATTGGTGATGCCCGACGCGAAGCGCCGAGCGGTCCATCTCATCCGTGAGCGGCTTGGGCTCAGCGGGCGGCGTGCCTGCGACATTGGCGGCTCTGCGCTTGGGGCGTCCGGTATGAGGCGGTGCGGCTCGACGACGGCACCCCGCGTCAGCGCTTGCGAGAGCTGGCCGGGGAGCGCCGTCGGCTCAGCCCGTGTCCGGCAGGTTCGCACGCGCCTGCTTCGACTCAAGCCCAATCTGGCGAGATAGGCTTCAGGTCGTTACACTCGCTCTGGAGGATGTCAGCGCGTCCATCACCTTGCATTCGGCGATTGAAGAAGCCTTGCACGATCCGCCCCATGTGACGATCTCGCTGCGCAAGGCGTTCAGGTCGGCGAGCTTACGATCGATGACCGCGATGTGCTCTTCGGCGATGGCGTCGACTTCGTCGCACGATGCCCTTGGATCGTCCGACAGTCGCAGGAGGGCCCGCACTTGATCCAGGGTGAAGCCAAGATCCCGCGAACGCTTAATGAAGGAAAGACGGTCCAGGTGGGACCGACCGTAAAGCCGGTAATTGCCTCCGCTGCGAAGCGGAGGATCGATCAAGCCTTCGGCCTCGTAGAAACGAACGGTTTCGACCTTCAATCCGGTTTGCTTGGCGATTTCGCCGATCTTCATGGAAATGCCTTGACCCTCTAGTGGGATGAGGGTTCATATAGCATGGCGAACGCTCGAATCGAGAGAGCTATGTCAGCGAACGGGTTTCCAGGACAGTGCGACACGCCCGCCGGCTTCGGCGACCGTCAACGCGTGTTCGTCAATGACCTCGTAGCAAAATTGCGCTAGGGCGTCCCCACCTTGAGCCGTCTCATCCGCCTCTTCCTCGTGCTGATCGCGTCATCGCTGGTGATGTCGGCGACCGTGCACGCGCGCGAGCTGCCGGGTGTGACGACGATCGAATGCAGCGGGGCGGTGCACAGCGATGGCGACGCCGATCAGTCGCAAGGCGACAGTGACAAGGCGATGCCGCATCATCACGGCACCTGCCACAGCTCGGCGATGCAGATACCCTCGACCGACGAGCTGCCACCCTCGCTGGACGGTGCGCGGATGCGTCCGCTGGCGGGTGCCGATCAGGTTCTCGCGTCCAGCACGGTCGCGCCAGGACTGAGGCCGCCGAACGCCTGACGAACGCCGCTGGCCGGATTCCGGCCTGATGCTGTTTGTCAGGATGATCCATAATGAAAATGTTGCTCGCGGCCCTGTTGGCCGCGGCGTCGTGCGCCACGGTTGCGCAGGCGCAAACGGGCGTGCCGGTGCAAAATGCGCCGACCGGCCCGGTCTACACGCTCGATCAAGCCGTCGCAGCGGCTGGCGGATCGGCACCGGCATCGGAGGCGGCGACTGCTGCGGTTCAGGCCGCGCAAGCCGGTCGCACCGTCGCTGGGCTGCGCCCTAATCCAGTCGTCCAGGGCCAGATTGAGAATATTATCGGCTCTGGACCCTATCGTGGGCTGCGCAGTGCCGAGTCCACAGTCGGGTTCGCGGTGCCAATCGAACTAGGCGGCAAGCGTGGCGCGCGTGTGGCGGTCGCCAACGCGCAGTTAAGCCGTGCCGAAATCCAGGCAGCGATCATTGCCGCTGACGTGCGGCTGCAGGTGACACAGCTCTATGTCGAAGCGGTCGCAGCCGAACGGCGCGTCGTGACGGCACGCGACCAGGCGAGGATCGCCAGCGATGCGCTGCGCGGTGCCAGCGTTCGCGTACAAGCTGGACGGGCATCACCGCTCGAACAGCAGCGAGCCGATGTGGCGAGGATCAACGCAGATGCGAACGTAGAGCGTCAGCTTCGCTTGGCTGAAGCGGCCCGCGCAAACCTCGCCCGCAGGATCGGACGACCGGTCGATGGTACGCTGGATGACACGCTTCTCGACCAGCTTCCCGGAGCGACGGTCTACGGCCCGATGGCACCAGTAGAGACGGCGGGCACGCTAGCGTTGGCGGCGGCTAACGCCGACTTCACGATCGCGGAAGCGGGTGTCCGGCTTGCACGGGCCAACCGCGTACCCGACCTCAACGTAGGCCCGGCGCTGCGCCGGCTCGAGGCCACCAACGATACGGCGGCCGTATTCACCGTCTCAATCCCGATTCCGCTGTTCAACAATGGCCGGGCCGCGATCGCACAGGCGACCGCGCAGCGGACGCAAGCGGACGCGCAGCGCCGCGTTACCGCGCTCGACATCGAACAGGCGATCACGGACGCACAAGCGCAGGCGGCGAATGCCGCGACGACGGCGCGGGCCGCATCGGGTCCGGCGCTGGCGGCGGCGCAGGAGGCGGCGCGGATCGCGCGCATCGGCTACCGGGAGGGCAAGTTCGGCCAGCTCGAATTGCTCGATGCCGAACGGACGCTGGCAGAAACTCGCGTCGCCGCGATCGACGCTCTCGCCAATTATCAAAATGCCCGCGCGCAAGTGGAGCGGTTGACCGCCCGTGCGCCAAATGGGGGGAACCAGTGATGAAGAGCTTTTATCTCGCGGGCGCAGCGTCGCTCGCTCTCCTGCTGACGGCCTGCGGTGGCGGCAGCGATGCCGGCAACGAAGCGGCGGCAAATGAATCGGCCGCCGGTGCGGAGAAGGCCGGCAACGAGGCCGCTCATGCCGAGGAAGGTGCTGTGACGCTCACCGCAGAGCAGATCGCCGCGGCGGGCGTTCAGGTCGGACGCCCGATCGTCGGCGGTGCTGGCACCATCGAACTGCCCGCGATCATCGAAGGCGATCCGCAAGGGACACAGGTGGTCTCGGCGGCGATCGCTGGTCGAGTGGTCGCGCTCACGCGCAATTTAGGCCAGTCGGTTGGTCGCGGGCAGACCATCGCGGTGATCGAGAGCCGCGAAGCGGCGCAGATCAAGGGCGAAGTTGAGGCGGCACGTGCCCGGCTCCAGCTCGCCAACTCCAATCTCGCGCGCGAGCAGCGGCTGTTTTCCCAGCGTGTTTCGCCCGAGCAGGATCTTATCGCAGCCCGCACGGCCGCGACCGAGGCGCGAATCGCACTGACGCAAGCGCAAAGCACAGTATCGGCCGCTGGTATGGGCGGCGGCGGGCTCAATCGGCTAGGCATTGCCGCGCCGATCTCCGGGCAGATCATCGCTCGTCCGGTGACGCTCGGCCAGACGGTGGCGGCTGATGCGGAACTCTACCGTATTGCCAATCTCGGACAGGTCTCGATTGCGCTCAACCTGAAACCGGAGGACGCCGGGCGTATCCGGCCCGGCAATGTGGTGACGGTGAAGGCAGCAGGCCGTCAGGCGACCGCGCGGGTGACGTTCGTGTCCCCCGCGCTCGATCCACAGACGCGGCTCGTACCGTCGATCGCGACGCTCGACAATCGCGGCGGTCAGTGGCGCGTCGGCGAGCCGGTCACGGCCGCGGTCGAGCTTTCGGGCAGCGGCGGCAGCGGAGCGATCCGGGTCCCGACGACGGCGGTCCAGACGAACGAGGGCAAGTCGGTCGTGTTCGTGCGGACGCCCAAAGGCTTCCAGGCGACGCCGGTCGAGCTCGGTGATGCGTCGGGCGACACCGTCATCATCCGCTCGGGCCTGAAGGGCACCGAACAGATCGCCACCACTGGCAGCTTCACGCTCAAGGCCGAACTCGGCAAGGGCGAAGCCGAGCATGAGGACTAAGCCATGATCGCCCGCATCGTCACATGGGCGGTCGAGAAGCGCTGGCTCGTCCTGCTGCTCACCGCCATCGCCGGCGTCATCGGCGCCTATTCGCTTTACCGGCTGCCGATCGACGCTGTTCCGGACATTACCAACAACCAGGTTCAGATCAACGTGCGCGCACCTGCGCTTTCGCCCGAGCTGGTCGAAAAGCAGGTGTCGTTCCCGATCGAGACCGCGCTCGCCGGGACGCCGGGTCTCGAATATACCCGATCGCTCAGCCGCAACGGCTTCGCACAGGTCACGGCGGTCTTTTCTGACGCGACTGACATCTATTTCGCCCGCCAGCAGGTTGGCGAACGCCTGCAGGGCGTGCAGGAGAACCTGCCCGACGGCGTGAACCCGGAAATGGGGCCGATCGCGACGGGCCTGGGCGAAGTGTACATGTACACCGTTCGGCTCGAACATCGGAACGACGACAACCACAAACCGGGCGAGCCCGGTGTCCAGCCTGACGGCAGTTATATCACGCCGGAAGGCGAACGCCTGACGACGATGGAAGACAAGGCGACCTACCTGCGTACCGCGCAGGACTGGATCGTGACGCCGCTCCTGAAGAACACGCCCGGACTGGCGGGCGTCGACTCGATCGGCGGCTATGCCAAGCAATTCCTCGTCGTGCCCGACGTGCAGAAGCTCGCTTCGCTCGGCATTACACTAACCGAGTTGGGTACGGCGCTGGAGCGCAATAACACCAGCGTCGGCGGCGGTTTCGTCAATCGCAATGGTGAGGGTCTGGCTGTTCGCTCGGATGCGCTGGTGCGCAATGCCGGCGAGCTTGCCAGGACCGTGATCGCGACACGTAACGGCGTGCCGATCACGGTCGAACAGGTTGCGACCGTAAAGACCGGCCAGGCGATCCGCATGGGCTCGGCTTCGGAGAATGGCACCGAAGTCGTCGTCGGCACCGCTATCATGCGGATCGGTGAGAACAGCCGCAACGTTGCGACCGCGGTTGCTGACAAGCTGAAATCGATCAACGCCTCACTGCCGCCCGACGTGGTGGTGCAGCCCGTTCTCGACCGCACCGAGCTGGTCAACTCGACGATCAAGACGGTCGCCAAGAACCTCAGCGAGGGCGCGGTTCTCGTCATCGTCGTCCTGTTCCTGCTGCTCGGCAACTTCCGGGCAGCGCTGATCGCGGCACTGGTCATCCCGATCACCATGATGCTGACCGGCTTCGGGATGCTAAGGGCAGGCGTATCGGCCAATTTGATGAGCCTGGGCGCCTTGGACTTCGGGCTGATCGTCGATGGCGCGGTCATCATCGTCGAGAATGCGCTGCGCCGGCTCGCCGAACAGCAGCACCATGAAGGGCGCCTGCTGACCGTACAGGAACGCCTCAAGACGGTCGCATCGGCCGCGCGGGAGATGATCCGTCCCTCGGTCTACGGGCAGGCGATCATCATCCTTGTCTATGTCCCTCTGCTCACGCTGACTGGCGTGGAAGGCAAAACGTTCGTGCCGATGGCGCTCACCGTCATCATCGCGCTCGTCTTCGCTTTCATTCTCTCGCTGACCTTCGTGCCCGCCATGATCGCGATCTGGCTGTCGAAGAAGGTGGAGGAGAAGGATGGCCGCATCATCACCTGGTTGAAGAAGCGCTACGAGCCGGGCCTCGATCGGGCGATGAAGCGGCCGACGGTCACGATCGGCGCGGGCGTGGTCAGCCTCGTCCTCGCGGCGGCCGCCTTCACCACGCTCGGACAGGTATTCCTACCCCAGCTCGACGAAGGAGACCTGCTGATCCAGTCGCTGCGCATCCCCGCCACCTCGGTTCAGCAGAGCCAGGCGATGCAGGTGCCGATCGAACGGATGATGTCGAAGCAGCCGGAGGTGGAGTTCGTCTATTCGAAGACGGGCACCGCCGAGCTGGCATCTGACCCGATGCCGCCCAACGCGACCGACATGTTCGTCGTCCTCAAGCCGCGCAAATCGTGGCCGGACCCCGAATTGCCCAAGGAAGAGCTGGTGAGCCGCATCGAGGGTGAGTTGGCGAAGATCCCGGGCAATGCCTACGAGATCACCCAGCCTATCCAGATGCGCTTCAACGAGCTGATCGCGGGCGTCCGCGGCGACATCGCCGTGAAGGTGTTCGGTGACGACTTCGCCTCCATGAACCGGACGGCGGAGCAGATCGCGAGCGTGCTGCGCAAGACGCAGGGCGCGGCCGACGTGAAGGTCGAACAAACTACGGGCCTTCCAATGCTCGACATCCGCGTCAATCGCGACGCGATGGCCCGTCTCGGCGTCACTGCACAGGACGTGCAGGACACCGTGACCGCCACGCTGGGTGGACGAACGTCTGGCCAGATCTTCGAGGGTGATCGCCGCTTTCCCGTGGTGATCCGCCTGTCGGAGGCACAGCGTGCCGATCTCGGCCTGCTCGAACAGGTGCAGGTGCCGGTGGCGGGCGGGTCCTATGTGCCGCTTTCCAGCGTCGCCGACATCAAGGTCGTGGATGGTCCGAACCAGATCAGTCGCGAGAATGGCAAACGTCGCGTCGTCGTGCAGGCGAACGTGCGTGGCCGTGACGTCGGTTCGGTCGTGGCGGATGCGCAGGCGACGATCGGGAACCAGGTCCGGCTTCCTTCGGGCAGCTATCTCGAATGGGGTGGCCAGTTCGAGAACCTGCAATCGGCGAGCGAGCGGCTGAAGCTGGTCATTCCGGCCTGTTTCATCCTCATCCTGTTCCTCCTCTATGGAGCGCTGGGGTCGGTTCGGGATGCCGCGATCGTGTTCACCGGCGTGCCGTTCGCACTGGTCGGTGGCGTGCTGCTGCTGTTCCTGCGCGGAATGGACTTCTCGATTTCGGCGGCGGTGGGCTTCATCGCCCTGTCGGGCATCGCGGTCCTCAACGGCCTCGTCATGGTCAGCTCGATCCACGACCTGATCCGATCAGGCATGTCTCGCGAGGAAGCTGCGCATGTCGGCGCCATGCAGCGTTTGCGCCCCGTCGTGATGACAGCGCTGGTCGCCTCGCTCGGTTTCGTGCCGATGGCGCTCGGCGAGGGCGCGGGTGCGGAGGTGCAGAAGCCGCTCGCAACCGTCGTCATCGGCGGGCTCATCTCGGCCACCTTGCTGACGCTGTTCGTGCTGCCGACGCTCTATGCACGCTTTGGACAGAGGGTGATCGGAAAGGCTGAGCACTACAACGAGGAGCACGAAGGGGACGACCATGGTCAGACCTTCGCGAACCACGCAGTCTGATGGGGAGGGGCGGCCCACGGCCGCCCCTCCGCCTCTTGCAGGTGGGGAAAGTCCATGCCTCAAACCGTGACCCGCATAACTCTGCACGGCGGCCCGCTCCGCATCTGGTCGGCCTTGACCGATCCCGGTCATCGTAAGGCTTGGAGCCCGCTCGTCCTTCTGGATGCCTCCGACGAACTCGGCGATACTGAGTGCGCATTCGCAATTACCGGTTGGTCGAAACCGGTACGAACGCCTGCGCGCGTAGATCGGCTCGATAAGCCGGACAGCTACGCTTGGTCGTGCGGCATCCCGTACCTTTTTGAATTTGAGGAGCGGTTCGACCTGTCCGGCGACGACGGCGGGACGCAACTCACGCACACCGTCACCCTGCGGGGCGCACTCTCGTACCCGATGGGGACGGTGATGCTGCGCCGTCTGCGCACGCTCATGGTCGAGGCTGACGATCGCCTCGCCACCTACCTGCGCTGGCGGGTGGGCCATTCTGTCCGTGGGACCAACCGTCAGCGGGTTCCTCAGCGCTACAGGAGTGAAGCTCGATGACGACATGGATAGGGGCTTTGCCCGTCGCCGTCCTGGCCGCGATGTTGGCAGCTTGTTCCGAGAGCAAGAGGGATGTCCCGCCGACAGAACAGCAAGTCCATTCGTCTGATAGCGGCGTGGCCAGCGGTGAGCTGGGGCGTCATCCCTATCGGTGCAGAGACGGCACCAAGCTCTTCGTAGACTATAAAGATAACGGCCTACAGATCGACTTGCGGCGCACTGCCGATGGTCCGCCGACAACCCTGACCGCGCCTGCGCAGGGCCTCCAGTATGTTGGCGATACGGCCTCTGCGACCTTCAAGGGGCCACAGCTCATGATCGAGGAAGGCGATGGGCGAACCCAGACCTGTGTGAAGGAGGGGAGCCAATGACGCGCGCTGCCCTTTCGCGGTCCAGCCTGCGTCTGGAGAAGGCCGATGTCTGACGCTTCGATCACGAACGTGATGGCGATCCGAGCACAGGTGATCGCGCGCAGCCGTGCCCTGCAGGAGGTACAGCCTAGTGCGCCGCCAGGCGTCACACCGAGCGCGCCTGCGGGCAGCTTCAGCGACACGCTCAATGCCGTAGTTGCAAAGGTAAACGCGACCCAGGAACAGGAGGATGTCGCCACGGAAGCCTACGAGCGTGGAGAAACTACAGACATCGCCACGGTCGCTTTGATTCAAAACCGGGCTTCGGTCACATTCGAAGCGACACTTCAGGTCCGTAACAAGCTTCTGTCCGCCTACAAGGACATTATGAACATGCCGCTGGGCTAGGAATAGCCGAGCGAAGAAGGACATAGTTTCGATGATTGTTGGTGCAACGCCGCGATTCAGGCAGATCATTCTGGAGGTTTGGAAGCCGCTCACGATCCTGTTCGTGTGGGACGTGGCCGTGACGGTGTTCCACTTCAGCTTTCCCATCAAGGAACCCCCATTGCCGACGGCACTGTTCGGCACGGCGATCGCGCTGTTCATGGGGTTTCGCACCAATGCTGCCTATGCGCGCTGGTGGGAAGCACGCACGCTTTGGGGTGCCCTCATCAACGCGTCGCGAAGCCTCGCCCGCATTACGCGTACCCTGACGAAGTCCGAACCGGACAGCGAGATGCGGCATGGCGTGATCCTGCGGCAAATCGCGTTTGCCCATTCGATCCGCCATCAGCTTCGACGCGACGCGCCTTACGAAGACATCGCACGTCTTGCGGGTCAGGATGTCGCCGATCGGGCAGTGGCCCGACAGAACCCGGCCAACCTCCTGCTTGAGGAAATAGCTGAGATATTCGGCGATGCACAAGCCGAGGGGCGGATCGATGCCATCCAGCAGGCGACGGTCGAGCGCGTCCTCATCGACATATCCAATGCGCAGGGCGGCATGGAGCGGATCAAGAACACGCCGCTCCCGAATGGCTTCCGGTTCTTCCCTAACCTGTTCACCCGGCTCTTCTGCATTCTACTGCCCATCGCGCTCGTGGAATCGCTGGGCATCGCCACGCCGATCGGCTCGACCCTGATCGGCCTCGTATTCCTGGCGGTGTTGAGCATCGGCGAGGACCTGACCGACCCATTCGCCAACAGCGTCCACGACGTGCCGCTGACCGCGATGTGCCGGACGATCGAGATCGATCTTCTCCAGACCGCCGATCTCCCGGCGCCGGAACCGCTCAAGCCGGTCCACGGGGTTCTCTGGTGACAGGGGCAGGCACCTCCCGGAGTCGGCGAGGCTATCCGCGCAGACGCGCTGGCGTGATCGCGCTGGCGAGCCTCGTGGTTGGTGCCTGCAATGTTGCGCCCAGCCCACCTGCCGAAGCCGTCCACAACGAAGGGGACATGCCCGGGCTCATCGCCCAACGAATGATGTACTGCGACGACGGCTCCCGGGTCGATGTCGACTTCATGGGCGATGGCCTGCGGATGGCGGTGACCTGGTTGCCGAAGGGCAAAACCGAGTTGCTGAGCGCTGGCACGACCGGCGACGAATACCGCGGCACCACCTTGCGAGCGGTCGTCGCCGGAGGTTCGATCGCATTCACCCGCGCGGGCGGTGACATCCGCATCTGCCATCGTAATGCGGAGGGGAAATAAGACATGCGAGCATTGCTCTACACGCTTGCGCCCGTCATCGCCGTCATCCTCGGTGCGATCATCGCGAGCCGCACCAAGCTGAAGCCGGGCATCGTCGCCGGATTGCAGCATTTGGCCGCCGGCGTTGTCTTCGCGGCAGCCGCAACCGAGATCTTGCCACAGGTCAAGCATGAGGCGTCGCCGAGCGCGACGCTGATCGGCGGGGCGGCGGGCGTCGCCACAATGCTGGCGCTCAAGGCCTTTGAGGCGCGTTTCAAGGGGCCGGTTGCGCTACTGGCGGCGATCGGCATAGACATCCTCGTCGACGGCCTAGTGCTCGGCCTCGCTTTCGTGGCGGGCGAGAAAGCCGGTTTCCTGCTGACGATCGCGCTGACGCTCGAAGTTCTGTTCCTCGGCCTGACGCTGACCGACGAGCTTGCGGAGACCTATCGCTCGCGGCTGCGCATCGTCGTGATTGTCTCGGCGCTGGCGCTGCTTCTTCCGGTGGGGGCGCTGGCCGCCATTCCGGTCGCGACCCTGTCGCCGGTTATGATCGCGGGATTCCTGAGCTTCGGCCTGATGGCGCTCCTCTACCTCGTCACCGAGGAGCTGTTGGTCGAGGCGCACGAGAAGCCAGACACGCCACTCATCAGTTCGATGTTCTTCGTCGGCTTTCTGGCCCTGCTGACACTCGAGGAGATCATGGCATGAGCGTGAACAACGATACCGCGAGCGCGCAGGAGCGGCACACGCTTTGGATCGTGCTGTTGCTCAATGCGGCGATCGCGGCAGGCTTTTTCGTGTCGGGACTCTTCGCAGACTCGAGCGCGCTCATCGCAAACGGCGTCGACAATCTGTCTGACACGGCCGTCTACGCGCTGAGCCTTGTGGCGCTCAGTCATGGCAAGACGTGGAAGACTCGCGCCGCGATGGTCTCGGGGATCATGCTGCTGATCTTTGCCGGCGGCATCCTGCTCGATGTTGGGCGGCGCTACATTCAGGGCAGCGAGCCGATCGGTCCCACCATGATGGTCATGTCAGCCATCGCCGGCGTCGTGAACTATTGGTGCCTGCGGCTGCTCCAACGCCTCAAGGACCCGGACGTCAACCTGCGCGCGGCCACGACTTTCAGCTTCAACGACTTCATCTCGAACGGGGGTATCCTTATCGCCGGCGGACTAGTTCTGTGGCTGGGCAGTAACTGGCCGGACCTGCTGGTTGGCCTCGCCACCGCGATCATCGCCATCAAGGGCGGCTTTGAGATCCTGCGAGACACCCGCGCCGAAATTAAAAAAAGCGAAAGGAGGTCGTCATGAACGACAAGCTTGAACTCGATATTCCGGTCCTGTTACCCGACCTCCCCGACGCGGCTGATGCGTGCCTCGACCGGCTGGTCTCGACGCTGTCGGCCAAAGACGGCGTCGACCGGGTGCACGTCATCAACGTCGATGGCGATGCGCCTGCGGGGTTATGCATCCATTTCGATGCGGGCAGGCTACCGCTTCCGCGCCTGCGCGAGATGGTGCGGGCAGCCGGCGCCGAGATCACACAGCGCTACGGCCATGCCACCTGGCAAGTGTCCGGCATCAACCATGAGCGTCGCGCACGCACGGTCGGGGAGACGCTCGGCGCTATCCCTGGCGTCGTGCACGCGAGCGCGAGCCCTGGCGGCACGGTCCAGGTCGAATATAGTCGCGAACAGATTAGTGAGGACGAGATTCGCGCGGCACTGCGCAGGCTTAAGGTCGGCTTGGGCAAGCGGGTCGCGGCCGACGACCATGCCGGACACGATCATGAGCCGGGTGGAAATGGGCAAGGCGAGGACAAGCATGGCCCCGGCGATGGCCACGACCATTCCCATGCGGACTTCCTGGGTCCGAACACGGAGCTGATCTTTGCGCTCGCCTGCGGCGCGCTGCTCGGCATCGGCTATGCCATCGAGAAGCTGGTCGCAGGAGGACCGGGATGGCTGCCGACGGCCTGCTACATCGCCGCCTATTTCTTCGGCGGCTTCTTCACGCTGCGCGAAGCGATCGACAACCTGCGCCTCAAAAAGTTCGAGATCGACACGTTGATGCTGGTCGCGGCCGCAGGTGCCGCGGCGCTGGGCGCGTGGGCGGAAGGCGCGCTGCTACTGTTCCTGTTCAGCCTCGGCCATGCGCTCGAGCATTACGCGATGGGCCGCGCCAAGAAGGCGATCGAGGCGCTGGCGAAGCTCGCGCCCGAGACCGCGACCGTGCGGAGAGACGGACAGACGAGTGAGATCCCGGTCGAACAACTGGTGGTCGGCGATATTGCAATTGTCCGCCCCAACGAGCGGCTGCCCGCCGACGGTTTCGTCATCAAGGGCAACAGCGCGGTCAACCAGGCGCCGGTCACCGGTGAGAGTATTCCGGTCGACAAGGTGCCGGTGTCCGACGCAGGAGCTGCGCGCGCCAAGCCCGATGCGGTTGAAGCGGAAAGCCGCGTCTTCGCCGGCACTATCAACGGCGGCGGTGCGATCGAGATCGAGGTAACGCGCCGCTCAAACGAGACCGCGCTTGCCAAGGTCGTCAAGATGGTGAGCGAAGCCGAGACGCAGAAGTCGCCCACGCAGCGCTTTACCGACCGTTTCGAGCGCGTCTTCGTGCCTGCGGTCCTGGCGCTCGCCTTCGTCCTGCTGTTCGCATGGGTGGTCGTCGACGAGCCGTTCCGCGACAGCTTCTACCGCGCCATGGCGGTGCTGGTCGCGGCGAGCCCGTGCGCGCTTGCGATTGCGACGCCGAGCGCGGTGCTATCGGGCGTCGCCCGCGCGGCGCGGGGCGGCGTGCTGGTGAAAGGCGGGGCACCGCTCGAAAACCTCGGCTCGCTGAAGGCGATCGCCTTCGACAAGACGGGGACGCTGACCGAAGGTCGGCCGCGTATCACCGACGTCGTGCCCGTCGACGGCACCGACGAGGGCGAGCTGCTGGCGCTTGCGGTAGCCGTGGAAGCGCTCAGCGATCACCCGCTCGCGCAAGCGATCGTCAAGGATGGGCGTGAGCGGCTGAAGGACCGTGCGCTGCCTGATGCCGGCGACATGAAGAGCCTGACCGGGCGCGGTGTCACGGCCAAGGTGGACGGGCAGACAGTGTGGATCGGCAAGGCCGAGATGTTCGGCACCGATGGCGTCCCTGCGCTCGGGCAGGGGGCGACCGATGCGATTGCCCGCCTGCGCGAGAGCGGCCGCACCACGATGGTCGTGCGCATGGGCGACCGAGACCTCGGCGCGATCGGCCTGATGGACACGCCGCGCGAGGCCGCCAGGACGGCGCTTCGCCGCCTCCACGACATGGGCGTGTCGCGGATGATCATGATCTCCGGCGACCACCAGAAGGTGGCTGAGGCGATCGCCAACGATGTCGGCATCGACGAAGCCTGGGGTGATCTGATGCCCGAGGACAAGGTCGCGGCGATCAAGAGGCTCGCCGGCGAGGACAAGGTCGCGATGGTGGGCGACGGCGTCAACGACGCGCCGGCGATGGCGAGCGCCACGGTCGGCATCGCCATGGGCGCGGCAGGCTCCGACGTCGCGCTGGAGACAGCCGATGTCGCCCTGATGGCCGATGACCTGGCGCATCTGCCGTTCGCAGTCGGCCTAAGCCGTCATACCCGCGGCATCATCCGGCAGAACGTCTTCGTGAGCTTGGGCGTCGTCGCCTTCCTCGTGCCGGCAACCATCCTCGGCCTGGGCATCGGACCGGCGGTGGCCGTTCACGAGGGATCGACCTTGCTGGTCGTCGTCAATGCGCTGCGGCTGTTGGCCTACCGTGATCCGGCAAAGCTGGCAGCATGACGACAGAACGCCTCGACGCCTTGATCGTCGGTGGCGAACCGGCGGGCCTCACGGCGGCGATCTATCTTGCCCGCTTCCTGCGCCACGTCGTCGTGATCGACGACGGGCACGGCCGTGCCAAGTGCATACCGGTCTCGCACAACCATGCCGGCTTCCCTGAAGGGATCGCTGGCAGCGTGCTGCTGGAACGGGTGCGGAAGCAGGCAGAGCGCTACGGCGCCTCGCTCATCGCAGGCCGGGTCGAGACCATTGCCGGTGAAAAAGACAGGCTCGAGGAGCCAGGGCAGGGGATCGACCTTCGAGCCCGCGCGGTACTGCTGGCGACCGGTGTCGAGAATCGTCGTCCCGCGATTGAGGGAGACGCGCACCGCGATGCGCTCGACCGCGGGCTGCTGCGCTATTGCCCGATCTGCGATGGATATGAGGCACGGGGGCAGACAATCGGCGTGATCGGTGCCGACAGCCACGGCGTCGCCGAGGCGCTGTTCCTGCGCACCTTCTCCGACGATGTCACGCTGATCGCCCATACCGCCGTGACGCTGACCTCGGCTGATCGGGCCAACCTCTGGCAGGCAGGCATTCGTGTTATCGACACGCCGATGGCCTCCATCGCATTCGAGGATCGCACCGTCATCACCCTGACCAGCGGCGATACACATCGCTTCGACACCGTGTATCCGGCGCTGGGTTCGGACAGTAACAACGCGCTCGCACGACAGCTCGGTACAGAGCTGAGCGACGACCACTGCATCGTCGTCGACGCCAAGCAGCGAACCAGCGTCCAGGGCGTCTATGCCGCCGGCGACATCGTCATGTCACTCGACCAGATCAGCGTCGCCATGGGCCATGCCGCGGTCGCCGCGACCACGCTGCACAATGATCTCCGCAACCGCGACGGGGAAGGAACCGGCTCATGAAATGGCTAATCGCATTCGATCTCGACGGGACGCTTGTGGAAAGCAAGCGTCCGCTATCGAACGAAATGGCGGAGTCCCTGGCCCGCCTGCTCGACGTCGTTGACGTGGCGGTGATCTCGGGCGGTGACTGGCCCCAATTTGACAAGCAGGTTGCATCGCGGCTCCCGAAGGGTGCCGCGCGCGAACGACTATGGCTGATGCCCACCACCGGGACCAAACTCTACCGCTTCGTCAACGATGCGTGGCGGACCATCTATGCCGAGCTGTTCGACGATGCGGAGAAGGCAAACATACGCACTGCCTTCGACCGCGCGCTTGCCGACGCGGGCCTCGCCGACGAGCGCATCTGGGGCGAGCGGATCGAGGATCGGGGAAGCCAGATCACTTTCTCCGGTCTGGGGCAGGCTGCTCCGCTCAAGGAAAAGGAGGCGTGGGACCCAAACCGGGCCAAACGAACGGCACTGCAAAAGACGCTGCGCGGTGCGCTGCCGAACCTGTCGATCAACCTCGGTGGCACGACGTCGATCGACGTAACGCGGGCCGGGGTCGACAAAGGCTATGGCCTTAACCGGCTGAGCAAGGAAGCCGGCGTTCCGTTGGCCGGAATGCTCTTCATCGGCGATGCGATCTACCCCGGCGGGAACGACTATCCTGCCGTCGAGGCGGGTGTGGACACGGTCAAAGTCCGCGATGTGGCCGAAACCCAAGCCGTGATGGCAGCGATCATCGCCTGCCTCAAGCGCCCTTAGAGCCAGGATATACCCGTGCTCAGCGTCATATCATCGATCCTCTCGGCACTCGGCGGCTTTGGCATCTTTCTGCTGATGCTCGCCGAGAACGTCTTCCCGCCCATCCCATCGGAAGTGATCCTCCCGCTCGCGGGCTATACGGCCGCGCAAGGTCGAAGTGCCCTCTGGATCGTGATCGTCGCGGGTACGCTCGGTTCGGCTGCTGGCGCGCTGCTCTGGTACTATGTTGGCCGGTCGATTGGCGTCGATCGGTTGAAGCGGTTCGCATCGCGGCACGGTCGGTGGCTGACGCTGACGCCCCGTGAAATCGATAATGTCGACCGCTGGTTCGATCGTCACGGACGTTGGGCCGTGCTGGTCGGCCGCATGGTGCCGGGTGTACGGACGCTAATTTCGGTGCCCGCGGGGGTCAGCGGAGTGCCACTGGTGCCGTTTCTGGTCGCGACACTGGCCGGTTCTGCGATCTGGACGACGGTGCTGGCGCTGGCAGGCTACGAACTGGGCGAGCGCTATAGCCAGGTGGGCAACATCATCGGGCCGGCCAGCAATGTGGTAATCGGCGCGGCGGTCCTCTGGTACATCTGGCGGGTCGTAACTTTCGGCCGCCATTGATGAACCCTCATCCCCTGTGGCCTGCCTTGCCCGCCGGAGTCTGGCTTGTGGCAGCTTCGCTGCTGGTGCGAGTGACCCGCTTCGTGCGCGCTTATGGCTTGATCTCGCCTGCTAGCGCACTTGTTCTCGTCAAATGGATCGGGGCTTTGCATCGAACCGGCTTTCGAGCGTGGCGCCATAACGGCGGGAAGTGGCGTTGGTCTGCAGCGCCAGTGCGAACGACAAAATGGTAACTGGAACCCGACGTATGTCCCGCTGCCAAGACCAGTGTTTGTGGCGCGATTACCGCCCGCCCGAAGCGGTAGGCAGGATAAGAGGAGACTAGATTTGATGGATACCCGAATACAAGCTGCCATGCTGGTGGGAGCCGGCGCCGTCCTGATCGCGGCCGCCCCTCTGGCGGCACAACATGCCCGGCACACACCGGCGGCAGCCGCCAACGAAATCGCAGCGACGAAGGCGTATCGCGCAGCCAATGCAAAGATGCACGGCAGCATGGACGTGCGGTTCAGCGGCGACGCGGATGCGGACTTCATGCGCGCCATGATCCCCCACCATGAAGGGGCAATCGCGATGGCGGAAGTTGAGTTAAAATATGGTCGCGATCCGGAAGTGCGCCGGCTCGCCGCAGAGGTGATTGCAATGCAGCGCCGGGAGATCGGGCAGATGCGGGCCTGGCTGGCTCGGCGCGAACGGCAACGGCAGCGCTGATGCTCAATCGGGAGAGACGACAGATGGCCATAGGAACCGCGCGCACCGTGCTTGCCTTTGTGACGATCGCGGCATTGTCCAGCTGCGGGGTAGGGGGGCCACGCGATGCTGGCTACTTCGTCACCCACGCAGACGAGGCGAAACTTGTCGTCACACGATGCGAGCGGGGGCAGGAAACTGGCAACGACTGTGCGGCGGCGGCTCAAGCCGTCGCCCAGATCAAGGACAAGGCGGCGCGGGCAGCGACGCCCCCAGGACTGAACCCGTAAGCAGACTGGACTTGCGCCGGAAACCGCCGCCCGGCGGCTTGAGCTTTTAAAAGCGGAGCTCGGGGAGTGAGATCCCCGAGTAACTACGGCAGCATTCAAGCCCCTGATGCCACCTCTATAACGGCATCGACCTCAACGGCATACCCGAGCGGAATGCGGTAAACGCCGACCGCCGAGCGCGCATGACGACCGCGGTCCCCGAAGACGTCCACCATCAGGTCCGATGCACCGTTGATAACATCGGGGATCGCGTCAAAACCAGGTCCCGCCTGCACGAAGCCGCCAAGGCGGAGCACTCGCGACACGCGTTCCAGGTCGCCGTCGCACGCCGCCCGGAACTGCGAGATGAGATTGATCGCGCACAACCGCGCGGCCCGGACGGCGGTCTCCAGATCGACGTCCTGACCGACCGTGCCCCGAATATCTTCGCTTCCACGCGAAAGCTGGCCGGAGATATGGACGATCGTGCCGGAGGCGGCGAAGGGCACGTAATTGGCGACGGGGGCAGCCGCTTCGGGCAGGGCGATACCGAGTTCGGTCAGGCGAGCGGCGATGCGGGACATGGATTCCTCCGTCAATGGATGAGCTGGCCGAGAAAGGCGCGGGCGCGATCGTGCTTTGGCGCCGAGAAGAAGGCGGTGGGCTCACCGATCTCGACGATCTGTCCGGCATCCATGAAGACGACGCGGTCGGCGACCTCGCGCGCGAAGCCCATTTCGTGCGTCACGCACAACATGGTCATGCCGTCGGACGCGAGCGCGGTCATGATGTCGAGCACTTCCTTGACCATTTCGGCGTCGAGCGCCGAGGTCGGTTCGTCGAACAGCATGATCTCGGGCCGCATGCACAGCGCGCGGGCGATGGCGGCGCGCTGTTGCTGGCCGCCGGAAAGCTGGCCGGGATATTTATCCTTCTGATCGCCGATCCGCACGCGGTCGAGCAGGGCGTGGGCACGTTCGCGCGCCTCCGCCGGCGACGCCTCGCCGACGCGGACCGGTGCCAGCATGCAGTTTTCCACGATCGTGAGGTGCGGGAACAGGTTGAAGCTCTGAAACACCATGCCGACCCGAATGCGCACCCGCTGGAGCGCGCGGGCGTCCTCGCGCACTTCCTCGTCGCCGATGGCGATACGACCCTGGTCATGGCTTTCGAGGCCGTTGATGCACCGGATTAGGGTCGATTTGCCCGATCCCGAGGGACCGCAGATGACGATGCGCTCGCCCGGCGCGATGTCGAGGTCGACGTTGCGCAGTGCGTGATAGTCGCCATACCATTTGTGGACGCCCGACAGCGTGATGGCGCTCATCGCCGTACCTGGCCGAGCGTGCGCTCCAGATGCAGCGCATAGCGCGCGAAGGCGTAGCAGATCGTGAAGTAAATAAGTGCGATCATCAGATAGGTCTCGGCATAGGGGGCGGGCCAGTCGGGATCGCTGAGCGCGACCCGGCCGGCACTGAGCAGGTCGAACAGACCGACGACGAGGACGAGGCTGGTGTTCTTGACGATCACCACCACGGTATTGGTGAGCGGCGGGATGACGTTGCGAATCGCCTGGGGCAGCACGACCAGCCGCATCGCCTGCGCCCAGCTCAGCCCCAGCGCGCGCGCCGCCTCCTCCTGTCCGCGCGGCACACCCTGCAGGCCGCCGCGCACTACCTCGGCAAGATAAGCGGCTGCGGAGAAGGTGAGGGCGACTAGCGCGCGGAACAGATTGTCGATGGTCACGCCGTCGGGCAGCAGTAGCGGCACCATGATCGAGGCGACGAACAGCATCGACAGAAGCGGCAGCCCGCGAACCAGCTCGATGAAGCCGGTCGACAGCCAGCGCAGTGCGGGATGGGGCGACCGGCGACCGAGCGCCAGCAGCACCGCCGCCGGAAAGCCCAGCGCCAGCGACAGCACGGTGAGCAGGATGGTGATCGGCAGCCCGCCCCAGGCGGATGTCGGCACCTCGGTCAGTCCGATCGTTTTGCCGCCCATCAGCAGCAGCGCCGCGACGATACCGGCGATCCAGCCGAAAAGGGTGGCGCGCGTCCAGTGTTTGCGCGGCAAGGACCAGATGGTCAGAACGACGAAGATCCCGACCGCCACCATCGGGCGCCACCGCTCATCCTCGGGATAGATGCCGAACAGGATGAACGGGGTCTTGGCGCGCAGGAATGCCCAGCAGGCGCCGGCATCGCGACAGGCTTCGCCATCGCCGACCCACACGCCGTTCGTGACCGCCCAGGCGAACAGATGGGGCAGGGCGGCCAGCGCGACGAGGGTGATGAACACGGTCGCGAGAGAACTCGCGGCATCGCCGAACAGCGATGCGGCCAGCGATGGCCGCGCGACGACCGGCGCCGGCAGGATGGCTTCGGGGGCGGTGCGGACGTAGCTCATCGTTCCACCAGCGCGATCCGCGCGTTGAGCCGGTTCATTAACAGCGAGATGAGCCCCGACAGCATGAGGAAGGCGATCATCAGGATGGCGATGCCCTCCAGCGCCTGCCCCGTTTGGTTGATCGTCGTCGCGGTCACGAAGTTGAGTTCGGGATAGCCGACCACCAGCGCCAGCGTGCTGTTCTTGAGGATGTTAACGAATTGGCTGGTCATTGGCGGCATCATGATGCGCAGCGCTTGCGGCATGACGATCAGGCGTAACGTCTGTCGTTCGGACAGGCCGATCGCGCGCCCCGCCTCCCATTGCCCCTTCGCCACCGCATCGATGCCGCCGCGGATGATCTCCGCCGCAAAGGCGCTGGCGTAGAGGACTAGCCCGAGCAGCACGGCGACGAACTCGGGCGTCAGGGTCAATCCGCCGGAGAAGTTGAACCGACCCAGCACCGGCGTATCGCGCTGCAACCCCAGTGCGCAGGCCATCACCACGCTTATCATGACAGTCGCGAGCGTGGTGATGCTGGCTTGGCGCAGCTTGCCCCGCCACGCGAGAATAGCGGTGGCGACCAGGCCAGCGGCAACGGCCAGCAACATCGGCAGCGCGCTACCGACCAGGCCGAACGTCGTCAGGTAGAGCCCGCGATCGGTGAAGAATATACCCGCCATCGGCTGCCACGCCTCGGCCGAGGGCGGAAGGCCGATCGTGACCGCGCCGTACCAGAACAGCAACTGGACGACGAGCGGCGTGTTGCGGATCAGATCGACGAAGCCGCCACCCAGCGCCTTGGCAAGCGCATGGTCGGATCGGCGGGCTAGTGCGATCGGCAGGCCGAGCAACGTCGAGATCGCCGCGACCAGCACGGACAGAAACAGCGTGTTGCCCAGCCCGACGATGATCGCCCAGGCGAAGCTGTCGACCGGCGAATAGGGAAGGATGCTCTCCGAGATCGGAAAACGCGCCGCCCGATCTAGGAAGCTGAGGCCGGTAGCGATGCCTCGCCGCGCCAGATTGTCGGCGACATTGGCCGCCAGCCATGCGAGGCCTGCCACCACCATTGCGAGCAGCCCGATCTGCGGCAGCCACCACCGCCAGCGCGCGCCCCCGCGCGCCATCAGAAGAAGCCGAGCGGCAGCATCAGCCCGCCGTCGCGCTGAAGGCGGTTGAGGCCACGCGGAATCTTCAGCCGGCTGTCCTTGCCGACATTGCGGTCATATACCTCCCCGTAGTTTCCAACCTGGCGCACCACTTGGTAGGCGAAGTCGTCGGGCAGTCCGAGCGCATGGCCGTTGCCCGGCTCAACGCCGAGGAAGCGCTTAATCGTCGGGTCATCCGACTTTCGCATCGCTTCCGCATTGCTGCTGGTGATACCCAGTTGCTCGGCGACGATCATCGCCTGGATAGCGAATTTCACGACGTCGAACCACTGGTCGTCGCCGTGACGCACGGCAGGGGTCAGTGGCGTCACCTCTTGATCGGCGGGGAAGATGATGAAGTCGTCGGGCTTGTCGGCCTGGGTCGCGCGAACCGACGCCAGCGCGGAGGCATCGGTGATGAGCGCATCGCAACGACCCGAGAAGAAGGCCTGCCGGGTGCCCTGCACGTTGTCGAATATGACCGCGCGCATGTTGAGCCCGTATTTCCGCGACACATCCGCGAACGTCACTTCGGGCATAGAGCCGGTCTGCACGCAGACCGATGCGCCGGACAAGTCACGCACGCTCTTCGCGCCGCTCACCTTGCGCACCATGAAGCCGGTATAATCAAAGAAATTCGGAATGGTGAAGTTGACGCCGTTGGCGTCGCGCTGAAGCGTCCAGGTGGTCGTGCGCGGCAGGAGGTCGATCTCGCCGGTCTGAAGCGCCGTCAATCGCTGCTGACCGGTCAGCGGCACGAACCGGGCCTTTTCCCGGTCCCCCAGGACGGCGGCGGCGACGGCACGGCAGGTGTCTACGTCCAGCCCGCGCCAATAGCCCTTGTCGTCGGGGGCGCCGAAGCCGACCGTGTCCTTGTTCGAGCCGCACCGAACGTAGCCACGCGCTTTCACGGCCGCCAGCGTTCGACCAGTGGGCGAGGCAGCGCCACTGCCGCTTGGTGCGCCGCTGCAACCCGTCAGCAGCAGCGCCGCGGCGGCGAGCAATGCTGTTCCCCGCCGCATCGGATCAGGCGCCTTTGCCGGCGGGGACTAGTGCATCGAACAACGCTGCGATGTCGGTCCATAGATCCTCGGGATCTTCCAGCCCGACGCTGATCCGCAAAATGCGGCCTTCCTCTGTCCAAGGATTGACGGTGCGATCCCCCTCCACCGACATCGGCGCGATCAGGCTGCGTGTGCCGCCCCAGGACGCGCCTATGGCGATCGTCTTCATCGCCGACAGCGCATCATCGAGCCCCGCGTCGAGGCCGGGCTTCAGCACGACGCTGAACACGCCGCTAGCGCCCTTGAAGTCGCGCTTCCAGAACTCATGACCTGGACAGTCGGGCAGGGCCGGGTGCAGCACGCTTGCGACGGCGGGGTGCGTCTTCAGCCGCTGCGCGAAGTCGGTGGACACCCGGCCCATATGCGTCAGGCGCACGCCCATAGTCTCCAAACCGCGCAAGGCCAACGCGCAGTCGTCGGGCGACACGCCGATGCCGATCATGCGTGTCGTGTCCTTGAGCTTACGGTGCCAGGCAACGTCGGCAACCGAAATCGAGCCAAGCAGGATGTCGCTGTGACCGCCGACATACTTGGTCAGCGCCTCCATCGAAAAATCCATGCCGATGGCGAGTGGCTTGAACAGTAGCGGAGTCGCCCAGGTGTTGTCGCAGCCGGTCAGCACGCCCTTGTCCTTGGCGGCAGCAACTATGGCGGGCAGATCGCCCACCTCCATCGTCGTCGAACCCGGCGATTCGGTCCAGACGAGCTTCACGGTGTCGTCGATCAGCTCGGCGATGCCCGCGCCAATCATCGGATCATAGACCCGGTGATGAATGCCGCGTGGCTCCAGATAGTTGGCGCAGAAGCCGCGGACAGGCGGATAGGCATTGTCTGGGATTAGCACCGTGTCGCCCTGCCGTAGCACCGTCAGGAAGACGATCGTGATGCCCGCCTGCCCCGACGGCACGATCACCGTGCGCTCACCCTGTTCCAGCGCGGTGAGCTGCGCTTCGAGCGTCTTGGTGGTAGGCGTGCCGTGTAGGCCGTATGTGTAGCCGTCGGGCCCGCGGTACTTGCGGTTCGCATACGCCTCGGCGTCGTCGAACACGATGGTGGAGGCGCGATAGGTCGGCACCGTCAAGCTGGCGAACCCCTCATGGCTCACCTTCGGGTGGTGCACGACTTGAGTGAGATCCTTCATGATTGCCCCTTCTGCATTCGGACCATCATGAGCGCGAGAAGATAGAAGCTCAATCACCCGTCAGGCACGCCTCTATGAGTTTAAATTATAGGATTGCGATGGCGAGCCGCGAGAAGGGCTGCGGTAAAGTCCTTGACGATCTGAGCGCGTTGCGCGTCCGGGCGAAACAACAGCAAGGTCTTGAAGAAGATCTCGGGCTCGAACGGCCTGAGGACGAGTCCCCGCTCTGGAAAGCCGTCGATCGCGCCGGGATTGACGATACCGAGCCCGACCCCTTCCAGCACGAGCGCGCAGACGGTACTCGTATAGGGCGTTTCGACCAGGATGCGTGGCTTGGAACCTGCTTTCTCGAGTGCTTGAGTCAGGCGAGCGCGGGCCCTGTCTTCTGGAGAGAGCGCGACGAAGGGCTGACCGTCGAGATCGGCGGGAGTGATCGCCTTTCGACTCTGCAGGGGATGACCGGGTGGCAGCGCGCACAGGGCGCGGATGCTTTGAAAGGGCCGATGCTCGACACCGGATACGTCGATCTCGTCGGCTGCGAGCCCGACATCGAATTGCCCGCTCGCGACTGAATCTCTGACGGCAGAGGAAAAGCGGACCTGAAGCGTGATGGCTATTTCGGGATGCTGCTTGTTGAAGGCGCTGATGGCCCGCGGCACCAGCGTCGAGCCTAGTGCGGCTAGGCTCGCCACGCGGATCCTGCCCGATCCGAAATCCCGAATACGCGCGGCAGAAGATCGAAGCGTGTCCAGGCCGACGAAGCTCGCTATCACATCGCCGAAGAACATCTGGCCCTCCGGCGTCGGAACCAGCCGACCGCGGACTCGATCGAACAGCGCGAACCCGACCGATTGCTCGAGGTCTGCAACTGAACGGCTGACCGCAGGCTGAGTGATATTGAGCAGTTCGGAGGCGCGCGAGGCAGACCCGCTCATCATCACGGCGCGATAAATCTCCAACTGACGAAAGTTCATTGAAGCGCTAGCTCCTATAAGTTCTACGTATGGACTCGTTCCCAGACGTCTATAGCGTTTTTAGGTCCAGCTTCCATGATTGGTGACAGGGATGTGACACGGGCACTGACCGCGCCCAGTTCAAAGGGCCGTGCACGCTCCCAGCAGGAGGCGCTTCACGCGCAAGAGGGGAGAGTTCATGACCCGCACTTTCAGGTCTTTCCGCGTCGGGACATCAGTCACCGCGGTGTCACTTTCGCTAGTGTGGGCCACGTTGGCTCAGGCTCAAACCGCACCAGTCGAGTCCGACGAGCAGGCAAGCGCCGACATCGTCGTCACCGGCAGTCGCTTCGGCGGGCGGGTGGCGACTGAATCGCTGAACCCGGTAGATACGATCAGCAAGGAGGAGCTGACGTCCAGCGGTGCCAGCGAACTCCAGGACATGCTGAAGGTGGCGGTACCCAGCTTCAGTACGCCGCGCCCGGTTGCGGTAGGCGTTGCCGACTTCCTCGCCTCGCCGACGCTCCGTGGACTCTCAACGGGACAGATGCTGGTGCTGGTCAACGGCAAGCGGCGCCATACCAGCTCCCAGCTCAACCTCGGCAACACGATCGGTCGCGGCGACATCGCCTATGATTTCAATGCGATTCCTGCAGGTGCGCTTGGCCGCGTCGAGGTGCTGCGCGACGGTGCATCAGCGCAATATGGCTCTGACGCAATCGCCGGGGTCATCAACATGCAGCTCGACGATCGTGTTGGTGTCGATGGAACGATCAGCTACCGGCAGACGACACGCGGCGACGGGGAAACGTATGTCGCTTGGGCAGGCGGCGGCATGCGGCTGGGCAGCGAGGGCGTGTTGCGCGTCACCGCGCAATATCAGAAGCAGGAGATCACCGACCGCGCACGACCCGACACGAGGCAGCAGTATTTCGGCCGCAACGCAGCAGGCCAGCCCGTGCTGCCGAGTGGGAATTTGGGTCGGGCATCGGTTTGACCCCCTCCAACGGAACGCTCGATCCGCGCGAGGCAACGGTAAATCGCGACGTCTGGGTTTTCGGGCAGCCCGCCTACGAGAACCGTCAAATATTCGCCAACGCCAAGCTGCCGCTGGCTGGCGATCGTGCCGAACTCTACGCCTTCGGTGGCTACAGCAACCTCGAAGGCACGGCGTACAACTTCTTCCGCCGTGCCGGGCAGGACGAGACGGTTCGTGCGATATATCCTGATGGCTTCCTGCCCCTGCAACGCATCACGATCGAAAACTGGTCCGGTGCTGGTGGCGTTCGCGGCGCGCTCGGCGAGCTGCGCTACGATCTCTCCTCAACCTTCGGCAACGCGCTTGAGTCGCTCGCCTACCGCGACTCCCTCAACGCGTCGCAAGGAACGGCGAGCAAGCGTGAGTTCGATCGCGGCAGTACCCGCTTTCGCCAGTGGACCAGCAACCTCGACCTTTCCCTGCCAATCGATCTCGGCGACGGCGCGCCACTCAATGTCGCATTTGGGCTCGAATATCGGAAGGAGTTCTTCCGCATCTTCGCCGGTGAACCGGACAGCTATGCCAATGGCGGTGTACCGATCCTCGATGGGCCCAATGCGGGAAGGCCCGCGCCCGTTGGTGCGCAGCCAGCTGGTGGCTATGCGCCGTTCGAGACAGTGGATGCGACCCGCAACTCGAAGGCTGTTTATGCCGAGGTGCAGAAGGAGTTTTTCGATCGACTGACGCTCGACGGAGCGCTGCGATACGAGGACTTCTCCGACTTTGGCGACACCTGGAACTGGAAGGCCGGCACGCGTTTCGAAATCATCAAAGGCCTAGCCCTGCGCGGCGCCTACAGCACCGGCTTCCGTGCCCCGGCGTTGCAGCAGAGCTTCACCAGCAACACCAACATCATCTTCCTAAACGGTGAACCACGGCGAGTTCGCGTCATTCCGGTGTCGGACCCGGTTGCACCGCTGATCGGCGGGACGCCGCTTCAGCCCGAGCGATCGAGGAACATGACCGCCGGCGTGGTCATCAGTCCGCCGGGTACGCGGCTGACCTTCTCGATGGACTATTACAATATCCGGATCGACGATCGCATCGCGCTCTCATCCACCTTCACTGCGACCGCACTGACCAACCTGCTCGCCGCCAACGGCCAGCCCGGCTATCAGTCCGTTTCCTATCTGACGAATGCCGTGGACACGACGACCAAGGGGGTCGATGCGACGTTGACCTGGCGTACGCCGCTCGCTGGCGGCAACCTGAGCGCCACGCTGGCCGGCACCTTTGCGCAAACCAAGTTCCGCCGCATCGCTGGCACGCCGCCGGCGCTCTCGGCGTTGGGGATTTCGACCGTTCTGTTCGACCTGACCCAGCAGGTTCGCTTCACCAACTCGATCCCGCAGGACAAGGTGACGCTCGATCTCAACTGGCGTTCCGGACGCTTCGCGGTGGGACTGAACAACACCTATTTCGGCGAGGTCTCCCAGGTCGCGCTCACCGGCCGAACCGCAGCGCAGGTCGCAGCGCTCACACCCGGCTACAACACCACTGTCGTTCCAGCCAATGCCGCGGGCACCAGCTTTGACATCATCCAGCATTTCCGTCCCGCGGTTATTACCAGCATGGAAGTCAGCTACGATGTCACCGAATATGCCACGTTGATCGTGGGCGCTGACAACCTGCTCGATGTCATGCCCGAAAAGCAGATTGCATCGACGGCCGCCAGCGTTGCCGCTGGCAGTACCGGGGCAGATAACAACGGAATCTTCCCATATGCGAACATCGCACCGTTTGGGGTTAATGGCGCGACGCTTTATGCTCGTCTTCGTTTCCGCTTTTAATCGAGGGGCCTTCGGGATCACCGGCAACACCTTGCAGATTGGACTTTGACCATGATTCTTGTCTCGCTTCTTCTTGTCCAGGCCGCTCCCGCTGCAGCTGCCCCTTTGCCCGGCATTTGGAGTCTCAGTGAGAAAGCGAGTTGCTCGGCCGGCGAAGCATGGGTCTTCACGGCAGACGGCTATTATGCTGAGGTGACATTACCTGCATCGGAGATCCACGCGGTCGGCATCTGGGAGGATCGAGGAGCTGCAATCGACTACACACATGCCCACCCACCGTTTGCCTCCTTTGCGACCCAGCAGGAGCGTCGCACCTATAAGGTAATTGCCCGATCTGCTGATCGGATTGACGCGACAAATTACAAGGGCGAACGTCGTGTGTTCCATAGATGCCCCGCAGGGGCGCTACGCGCAGCACACAAGTAACTGTCGAGGCGAAATAACTACGCGTCGTAGCGACCCTAATACCGTTAGATTACCCGACGGCGAAACTGCCGCGCCTTGGCCCGGAAGGCGCTGACGACGCTGCCTACATTTCAAAGGCCGGTGAAGGTGCCACGCCGAGGGATACTCCCGACCGCGTGTCTCAGTTGATCGGTTCGCCAGTAAGATGGCGCGCGCTGGCATCCTCGAAGTTGACGCGCAGATGGGTGAGCGGCGTTAGGGTTATTACATGATGAACAAACCTTAAGACGGCGATTGGATGGAGGAAACGGGTACCAAGAGCTTGTCGTCGATCGGCTCGACGTCGCGCAGGTCCACCATCGCGATCTTTTCGGCGCGCTCGCCCCCGACCGGATCGAGATAAACATAGGTGTGGTCCCCAAAGACAAAGCTGCACAAACGCCAGATGACGCCCTTGCGCCCGACCCGGCGCTCCGATCGACCGTCATAGGAGGCGAACGATCCGACGATGCGGACGCGCTGCGCAATGCGAAGCCAGTTTGCCGCGCCGTCGATGACGGCGCGGCGCTCCTCTGGCGATAACGCCGGTCGGCCGATGCCGAACGTCGCTTGCGGGTCGCGCGCGATCCGCGCCAGCTTCACCTCGAGGGGTTCGGGGGTCCAGTCCGACACGGGACCGGGCTTGGTGCGGTGCACGTGCGTGACGGACTTCGCGCCGAACAGATCAGGTTGAACGCCGACCAACCGACGCGCGAACATCGCCTTGTGATAAGCGCGTCGCCACAGCGTCTCGGGTGTGGGCGGCCTCCTGAGTCGCCCGTCGCGCATCAGCGCGACCAGCTCGTTGAATGTCGCCTCGTCGACGGTCGCGATGCGGGAGTCATAGACCAACCGGCTCGCGACCGCCCGGCCCCCTTCGGGACCGGTGTCGTCGTCCTCGATCATGCCGCCTCCTCAAGCTCGGGGGCGGTCTCGATTGCCATGCGGCTCAAGAGCCAATCGGCTGCGGCCTGCGCCTGCGTCGCGGCGGTGAAGATGCAACGCTTGTCGTTGCGGAGGGCTTGAAGCCAGCTCGCCAGATAGGCGGCGTGTGAACCGCCCCGGGTTTGTCGGAGGCTCCAACTCCTGAGAAGGTGGAGCCTGTATGAGCAAGACGACGAACAAGTTTGCGCCTGAAGTCCGCGAGCGAGCGGTACGGATGGTGCTGGACCACGAGCGCGATCACCCATCGCGATGGGCAGCGATAGTTTCCATTGCCGAGAAGATCGGCTGCGTTCCGCAGACGCTGCATGAGTGGGTAAAGAAGGCAGAGGTGAACAGCGGCAAGCGCGCTGGCGTGCCGACGGAGGTCGCCGACAAGGTAAAGGCGCTGGAGCGCGAAGTCCGCGAGTTGCGCCAGGCCAATGAGATCCTCCGCAAGGCATCCGCATATTTTGCCCAGGCGGAGCTCGACCGCCCGTTCCGGCGATGATCGCCTTCATCGACGATCACCGTGAAGCCTATGGGGTCGAGCCGATCTGCCGCGTCTTGCCGATCGCCCCATCGACGTATTTCGAGCGTGTCGCGCAGCGGCAGGATCCAATGCGCCTATCGGCGCGGGCGCAGCGGGATCAGGTTCTCAAGCCCGAAGTGGCTCGCGTGTTCGCCGAGAACTTCGCGGTCTACGGCGTCCGCAAGGTCTGGCGGCAGATGATGCGCGAGGGCTTCCCGGTCGCCCGCTGCACCATCGAGCGGCTGATGCGCGATATGGGTCTACAGGGCGTGATCCGGGGGAAGCCGGTTCGCACGACGATGAGCGACAAGGCAGCGCCGTGCCCGCTGGATCACGTCAACCGCAGGTTCTATGCGCCAGCGCCGAACATGCTGTGGGTGTCGGACTTCACCTACGTCGCGACCTGGGCGGGCTTCGTCTACGTCGCCTTCGTCATCGATACCTACGCCAGGCGGATCGTGGGGTGGCGGGCGAGCAGAACGGCGCACGCCAGCTTCGTCCTCGATGCCCTGGAGCAGGCTCTCCACGACCGCCGGCCGGCCCATCGCGGCGGCCTCATCCATCATAGCGACCGCGGGTCGCAATACGTGTCTATCAAGTACACCAAGCGCCTCGCCGAAGCCGGGATAGAGCCATCGGTCGGCAGCGTCGGCGACAGCTACGACAACGCTTTGGCGGAGACGATCAACGGCCTCTACAAGGCCGAGGTGATCCACAGGCGTGGGCCGTGGCGCAGCTTCGAAGCCGTCGAATATGCCACGCTCGAATGGGTCGACTGGTTCAACCATCGTCGCCTGCTGGAGCCCATCGGCAACATCCCGCCTGCCGAAGCCGAAGAGCAATATTATGCTGCCGCGGAGAACCTCGATATGGCAGCGTAACTCACAACCCACGGCCTCCGGCAAACACGGGGCGGTTCATAGTCACGCCTGAACCCTCAAACTAACGGATATGCTCAAGCTTCAAGTTATTAACCTTCACCTTTTTCCACTCACGATCGGCGGTGAGGGCAGGGACCCCAAGCTGCACAGCGAGCGCGAGACATGATCGGTCACCTAGTCCACGACCATATTGGCGCGTCTGGGCATGGAGAGCCGCGGCGGCATAGGCCGCTTCGGTATCGTGGGCGTGAACGTCTAGTCGAAGCTCGTCGAGCAATTCGCGGGTGGTCGGCTCGTCGAGGCCACTGAGCAGCAGCTCCTTGATCACCTCCTGAAGATTGACCGCCGATATCGCTGCGCGCCCGATGTGGGGGGCGACCTTGTCGGCACCGGGTTCATCTCGGACCAACGCCAACACTGCGGATGCGTCGAGAACGACGGATGCCATTATGCGTCTCGATCCGATGCAGCGGACGTGTCCTCACCGTGATCAGCGGCAGCTTCCGCCTTCCGATCTTCCAGGAAGTCGTCGGTCGTGCGGGCATGTTTGGCATGTGCTCGATAGAGTGCCTGCGCGCGTGATACGCCATGACCAATGGGGGACAGGCGCACCTGATCATCCTCGACCGTTAGGATGATCTTCGTATCGCCATGTAGACCCATCGCCTTTCGTACCGATGCTGGAAGAACCATGCGGCCATTACCGGCAACGTTGATATCTATGGATTTTGATGTCACCTTCGCACTCCTTCCAGTCGGTATCGAGCTAGGAACATGCCAGAAGAAAGAATGTGACACAACTAGGCTGTGGGAAGATACTTCCAGGGTGTCATCGTGCATATGTCAATGTAGGTATACCGTGATGGGACACGGCCGATGAAACACCCGCAGCGTCCGATCAGGGTCGTTTGCAGCGATATTGAACAGTTGCCGCCGAGGGTCTAGAAGCTGATCGAACAGAAAGGGCCTCCATGACACTTTTCGGCTATGCGCGCGTGTCGACGCTCGATCAGGATCTGGGCATTCAGGAAGCCGCGCTGCGAGCGGCTGGATGCCAGACGATCCGATCGGAGAAAAAGTCGGGCACCGATCGCGGCGGGCGGACCGAGCTGCAGATCCTGCTCGACTTCCTTCGCGAAGGTGACACCCTCGTCGTCACGCGTATCGACCGGCTGGCACGATCGATGAAGGACCTGCAGGACATCGTCCATGAGCTGAAGGGCAGGGGCGTGGCACTCAAGGCCACCGAGCAGCCGATCGATACGACGACGGCGGCTGGCAAGGCGTTCCTCGACATGCTGGGGGTGTTCGCGGAGTTCGAGACGAACCTGCGCAAAGAGCGCCAGGCGGAAGGCATCGCGGCGGCCAAGGCGCGCGGCGTCTATAAAGGCGGCAAACCGCGCATTGACCCGGAGGCGGTCCGGCAGCTGGCGGCTGGCGGCATGCGCCCGGCGCATATCGCCCGCGAGCTCGGCATATCGCGCGGGACGGTCTATCGATTTCTACCTGCCGCAATTGCTGGCGCGGTGGGGTCCATGGCCAGCGTGCCTGAAATGCCGTCGGAGCTGGCCGATGCCGATCCGGCCTGAGCATGTCTTTCTCTATCCCATAGACTGGAAGCACATCTCCCGCTTCGTTCGCTTTGTCCGGGCCAAGGGATGCTGCGAGCATTGCGGACGACGGCATAACGAAAGGGTGTTCCACCTTGGCGATGGGCGCTGGTGGGACTCACAGCGTCTCTATTGGCGAAGCGGGGAGGGGCGCCGGATTCGCCGCCCGGCCGAGGACATCCTGACAGTCGGCAGATGGACATCGGTAGTGCTGGCCTGCGCGCACCTTCATCATGATCCAAGCGATAGCCGATTCGAAAAGCTCGCCGCGCTTTGCCAGCGCTGCCATATGATCCACGATGTACCCAAGCATCGGCGACGTCGCTGGATGAATGCTCATTACCGGCGTGCGTTGGGTGACCTTTTCTACGGCCCCTATCCCCTCCGCGGTGCTGACTGGATTACGCCCACGCCAGCCAGCATGCTCGACGATTCCAGGCTACTTTATCAACCGATCCGAAACGGCATCGACAATTTGCAATCCATTGTCACGGCCGATGATGCTCATGATGGTATTGATTAAATATAACAGCAAAGTCTTTGCGTCCCTTTGATATGCTATACGTTCTGACCCAGAAGCTGATGTAAGGAGCGTGGCATTGGGTTTGATCCGATTTTTCTCCTTTGCTGCGCGCGCCTCTCGGATCCGGTGGATGGCGTGGTTCGCCATGGCGCTTGGACTGACCGTAATCGCCGCCAACTTGCTCGCCCACCTGGGTGGTTATGCTGTGGCCGGCATCTATGCTGCGCTGGGATTGATCGCGGCGAAGCTCATCACTGAAACCGTCCGGCGCGTTCACGATTGCGATCAGAGCGGCTGGCTGGTGCTCGCCGTTGGCCTGGGTATTGCAGCATTGTTGGTCACTGCCGGGATCCGCTGGCTCGGACACGGCGGTGATGCCGTTGTGTGGAGTTCGCTGGGTCTGGCCCTTGTAGGCGGTGCAGCCCTGGTCGGACGCCCGGGAACCGCAATCGCCAACCGGTTCGGTCCACCCCCTCCGCAATTCAATGTGCATCCTGTAGGCGAAACTTATCCGGGAGCGCTTGTGGCCGCATGCTTCATTCTTGCCGGTATCAGCGCCGGCGTAGGGGTGCGGGCTTGGCAGGATGCCTTGGCGGAAGAGCGTTTAGCTCGGGTCCAACGGACGGCGCCAGCGGTTGCCGAGTCACGAGGGCCGTCCGACGTGGCCAACCAATCGCATGATCCCCTTGACAATGATAACGCTGCCCTGTCGAACCGCATCGACGATCTCCTGAGGGAGAGTAAGCCATGATCAGCGGAAACGCAGCCCGGTTGAAGGCCGCGCAAGCGTTACTCCTGCGCTTCATCGAGATCGGCCGCGTGAAAGACATCAAACGCCATGCCGCGTTACAACGCAGTCCTGCCGGCTGGCCAATCACCCGCGACGATTTTGCCGGTCAGATCAAAGCGCGGCTCGATGGCAAGCTGCCCGATCAACTCGAAACATCCTATTGCGGGCCTGCCGTCTTTTTATACTGCCTGATCCATGATCGGCCGGACATCTATGTCACCTATGCGATCTCGTTGTGGGAACGTGGTCGTTTCCGGTTTGGCAATCGCAATGCGGCGCTCAGTCTGTCGAGTGCCGATGGCGAAATTCCGGCGGCTATCAAACTGCGCCAAGCCCGTGCGGCCACTCCGCGCCGGCGACATATCAACGATATCGACTGGATGACCATGTCTTGCCTGAGCGCATCGACCCGGCCGGTTGATGTCGGCGCAGTGACACCGAGGGATGAATTTGGATCGATTACCTATCCACGCGTCTTGCGTCGATGGTTCGTCGCAGCCGGTGCGGCGGTACGCGCCGACACGATGGGCGCAGGCCTCTTAAAGAGCCCTTTGGCCGAAACACTGACATTGATGAAGCATTGAGGCGATAGCTGGATCATTTTGCAGATCGACTCCAGCTTGCTGCAAGGTGGCAGCACCAACACCTTTGCCAAGCGCCATTGGGTAGCAGTCGACCCACACCGTCAACCCATGGTTCGAAAGGGTGCAGTTGGCCCCGTGGTGCCTTTGGCCGATGTCGCACCAGACATATGGAAAATCCCGCCAGGTCAAAGCACACCCAATCTTGAAGGCCATCACATGGCGGACTGGGAAACGAATCTAGGCATCGTGACTTGGGCGAATGAGCATCACGAAGTTCATAATCGAAAGCTGGGCCAGACCATTGGCCGTATCTACGGCGGCTATGCATTTTCGAGATTTAAATAATACGTCATCCCCCCGTACGGCTTTAATAGATCGATTTCGGACACTCTGTAGCGGGTATGTCCATAAAATAGCTTTGCAGCATTCTGGACAGGCAATATGATCCGGACATCCTTTTCGGACAGGTAAAACCACTCTTGGCACGCACTTTCGCATACGTCCGGGTATCGACCGTTGGTCAGACAGCCGAAAACCAGGTCCAAGAAATCACGGCAGCTGGTTTCGTGATCGAGCCACATCGGATCATTGCGGAAACCGTGTCTGGCAGCGTCGCTGCTCGCGCGCGAAAGGGATTTGCCCGCCTGTTGGACCGCCTCGAAAAGGGCGACGTCCTAGTGGTGACCAAACTTGACCGCTTGGGGCGAGACGCAATCGACGTCGGCACGACCGTCCGCCAACTCGACGACATGGGGGTTCGGGTTCACTGTCTGGCTCTGGGCGGAGTCGACCTCACCAGCTCGGCCGGTCGCATGACAATGGGCGTGATCAACGCAGTCGCCCAGTTTGAACGCGATCTCCTTATAGAGCGCACGCAATCCGGTTTGGCTCGAGCGCGAGCGGAGGGGAGGCGGCTGGGCCGATCCCCATCAATAGACGACCGTAAACGGTCACAGATTTTGGAAGCCCTTGGCCGGGGTGAAAGCATCAACTCACTCGCATCCCGCTTCGGCACCAGCCGTCAGACTGTCATGCGCATCCGCGAAGCTCATGACCAATCCGGGGCGGTACATAGAACGGACCCAGATATACGCTAACAGACGCTCACTCAGTCAGGGTACCGTCGACAGTCCCAATTGGGACGGAGTTTTAAGTGCTTCTAGGCAGACACCCGGTAACCGCTGCACGAGAGTGTCCTGTGTGCCCTCAGCCTGGGTGGACGCTGGGTGAACCAACATGTATTTCGGATGTTGGAGAATCAGGATGCGCGTGAATACCAGCACTTCGATGCGTTTGGCCCGCCGGGTCAAAAGCAGGTACGGCACATGGCAGGCCGTGCGACAGGCGTCGCGCGTCGAAAACGGCGTGTACGTCGTGAGCGCTAATGCGGCCGCCGATAGCGACAAGCAGGACAGCTCGATTCCTGTCACGGCATAATTGGCTTGGCCTTCAGCTACTCGCTTTTTCTCGTTCTGCTGCTGATCTTCCCGGGCCTGTGCTTCTGGGCTGGCTGGCGTGCCGGCGAACGAACTGACTTCCTGAGCCCGTCGCCGGATCGACCAAACTCCACCCTGACGCTGTTCATGGTGGTCTTCGGCACCATTGTAGGACATCTGCTAGGAACGGGCTTCTTCGCTCTGCAAGCGGCTTGGTGCCAGACAACTGGCTTCTGTGTTGGTGTCGACTTCGATCCCAACATATACCGCGCCTTATTGCGGGGTGCTTCCGATGCCCGAGGCGCGACGGACCTCGCATTGGAGGCATGGCTCTCGGCGATGCTCCTCGTCGGCGTGGTAACAGGCGTCATCGCCCAATGGATCGTGCAGCGCGACGCCGTGAGTGGCAAGACGGACCCCATTGCGTTCGGATGGCTCAATCCCGCCGTGCAGGCGGTCAAAAAAGGCGACTCCTTCGTCGTCGCCTATGTGCTCACCAAGACCAGCCACGACGGCTTTATCGTGGCTTATGAGGGCACGGTTCAGCAGCTCGCGCTCGACGAGGACCAGTCTATCAAGCTGGTCATCCTCAACGATGTCGACCGTTTCCTGGTCAAAATTTCTGAGAGCGGCCTTGACCGGGTCGACACAAGCTCAACGCCGATAACCCAGTTGCAGGTGACAGCGGCCGAGATTGCAAATGTGGCACTGGAGGTCGTGCAGGCGCCAGCTGCGGATGTTGAGGCCGTCGCACAAGAGGACGCGGCTGAACGGAGCTGATTAGCCTCACGGCTAGCCGAACCGCGCTGGCCAAATCCCACTCAAAAAGGATCGAATTTCGGGAATGCCCTCGATCGGGCGATAGAGTCCATCACGTCATCCACCGATCAAACGGCCGGGATTGGGTATGTGGTTACGGTTTGAACGGGTCTTCGCCAGCTTTGCATATGCTTGAAGGCGGCATGTAGCCGTCCGGGTGGGCGTCGCAGTGAGGACTGCCCCAGCCAATCACAACAAGGTGTCTATAGCGGATAGTTTCGTTTACGTAGTATTGCTCAATAGATTTAAGTTCGTATGAAATACTTTCGACTTGTCGAGCGGCCAAGTCTCGATCGTGTAATGATCCGTTTACAGCGACATCTTCCATGAGGTCCTGTTTATCACGTAAAGCCTGTCGCTGTTCCTGACAAGCAACGAGCGCGGCCTTCAATGCTACGGTTGCTTCCTCCCACGCGGCAGAGTGTTGTGGGGTGCCGAACGCTTCAACAGCCCGTGCGTTGCTGCGAGCGCGGGCATCACCACACGTCTCGTAAGATGCGAATACTCTCATGCCTTTTAGACGCGCAACAGCTTCGACATCAGCAGAGAAAGGCGGGAGCGGCTTGGGCGCGGGTGGAATGCCGGGAGACGCAGCAGCCTGGACCTGTATAGCCGCTGCAAGAATAGCGAAAAACATCAGATGGTTTCTCCTCGATTTACATCGTCTCACATTCTGAAAGCGGCGTCGCGCTGATTGGCCCCTGTGCATTATCGGGCCACGGATTCACGGTAGCGGCTTGGCGAGCAGAGGCGTGAAGCCATCGGTGTCGAGTTCGAGGTTTTCGGCCCA
>NZ_JACIDH010000023.1 GCF_014196255.1 Sphingomonas pseudosanguinis | reverse complement strand
GCGGGCGGTGAAAGCCACCACGACGGGGTGCAGCTTACGCTCAAGCATAGCTGCCGGATTGTAGGCGTCACCATGCCATCTGCGTCGATGGGCTGGCGGGATCGGGTGCCAGACGGTCTACGCAGTCCAGCGGCATTCATACTGACAAGGCAGAGAGTTGTCCGATGGTATGAAGCCGTCGATCAATCGGGCAGGCGCATGATGCGCGCGCTCTGCCGATGTTTCGCTACGCCAGCCTGCAACCGGTTCCCCTGACAGGCATTCATGCTGAAGTCGCGGTGCCGATCATGATCGATTATAAAAATCTATCCCGCCCGAAAAATCGGTTGGACAGATTTTACTCGGATACGGCACCTTCAGACATCAAGGTAACACCGGTTGGAAGAGGACACCGAGATGGCCGATTACGAACAGCCCAAGAGCGGCGGTTGCCCGATGGGTGGCAAGGGCGGTGGCGAGGTCAAGGCGCGGTCGCTGCTGGGGCGGACCAACAAGGATTGGTGGCCCGATGCGCTGCCTGTCGATATGCTCCACCAGCATGGCGTTTCGCCCGACCCCATGGGCGAAGACTTCGACTATGCCGAGGCGTTCAACACGCTCGACTATGCCGCACTCAAGGCGGACCTGCTCGCGCTGATGACCGACAGCAAGTCGTGGTGGCCCGCCGACTACGGTCATTATGGTCCGTTCATGATCCGCATGGCCTGGCACGCCGCCGGCACCTATCGCGTGACCGATGGGCGCGGCGGGTCGTCGTCGGGGCAGCAGCGTTTCGAGCCGCTCAACTCCTGGCCAGACAATGGCAATCTCGACAAGGCGCGGCGCCTGTTGTGGCCGATCAAGCAGAAATACGGCAAGCATATCAGCTGGGCCGACCTGTTCATTCTGGCAGGCAATGTCGCGATCGAGAGCATGGGCGGGCCGACCTTCGGTTTCGCGGGCGGCCGCAAGGACGTCTATGCATCGGAAGGCGACACCTTCTGGGGCGCCGAGGAGCTGTGGGTTGATGAAGGCGCGCAGACGCGCATCACCGAGGAACTGCCCGAGCTCGAAGGACCGCTTGCCGCGATCCAGATGGGCCTCATCTACGTCAATCCCGAAGGCCCGGGCGGTGAGCCCGATGCACTGAAATCCGCGCGCGACATGAAAGCGACGTTCCAGCGGATGGCGATGAACTCGGAAGAGACGGTCGCGCTGACCGCCGGTGGCCATGCCTTCGGCAAGGCGCATGGTGCCAAACCGCCCACGGGCTTCAAGAACCCCGCGTCGGAAGCGATCCATCAGCAGGGTCTGGGCTGGCTGACCGACAGTGAAGAGATCGGCCAGGGGCATATCACGACCTCCGGTATCGAGGGCGCCTGGTCGAACAATCCGACCAAGTGGACCGGCGACTATCTGCGGTTGCTGTTCAAGTATGACTATGAGCTGACGCAGAGCCCGGCGGGCGCCAAGCAGTGGACGCCGGTCAATCCGGAGCCGGAGGATATGGCCCCCGACGCGCGCGACCCGAACAAGCGCGTGCCGACCATGATGACCACTGCCGACATGGCGCTGAAGATGGACCCCGAGTTCCGCGAGATCGCGCTGCGCTTCCGTGACGATCAGGCGGCGCTCGACGATGCCTTCGCGCGCGCCTGGTTCAAGCTGACCCACCGCGATATGGGGCCGAAGATCCGCTATCTCGGGCCAGAAGCGCCGGAAGAGACGCTGATCTGGCAGGACCCGGTGCCCGAAGGCACGGCGCCGTCGGATGCCGCCGTAACCGCATTCAAGGGCGCGGTGCTGTCGAGCGGACTGACCGTCGCACAGCTGGTCAAGACCGCCTGGGCCTCGGCCTCGACCTATCGCCGGTCGGATCATCGTGGTGGTGCCAATGGCGCGCGTATCGCGCTGGCGCCGCAGAAGGACTGGGCGGTCAACGAGCCCGAGCAGCTGCAGCAGGTGCTGGCCAAGCTGAACGAGTTGCGCGGCGACATCTCGCTGGCCGATGCGATCGTGCTCGCCGGATCGGCTGCGGTCGAGAAGGCGGCGCGCGATGCCGGGTTCGACATCAGCGTACCCTTCCTGGGTGGCCGCGGCGATGCGACGCAGGAATGGACCGATGTCGAGAGCTTCAAGTGGATGGAGCCGCAGGCCGATGGCTTCCGCAACTATCTGAAGACCCGCAATCCGGTGAAGACCGAGGAACTGCTGCTCGACCGGGCGGCGCTGCTCGGCCTGTCCGCGCCGGAGATGACCGTGCTGGTCGGCGGCCTGCGTGTGCTGGGCGCGAACCACGCCGATGCGCCGGAGGGCGTGCTGACCGATCGTCCGGGTCAACTGACCAACGACTTCTTCGTCAACCTGCTCGACAACGATACCTTCTGGGATCTGGTCGATGCGTCGAGCGACGAGAAGTTCATCGGTTACGACCGTGGCGGCCGTCAGGAAAAGTGGCGGGCGACGCGGACCGACCTGATCTTCGGTTCCAACTCGCAGCTGCGCGCGACCGCCGAGGTCTATGCCGAGAACGGCAATGAGGAAAAGTTCGTACGTGATTTCGTGCGCGCGTGGGTGAAGGTAATGAACGCCGATCGCTTCGACGTGACCGCCAAGCCGGTGTCGGCCAACCAGGCCAGCTAAGCCGGCTGGTGAAAATCGGGGGCGTGGTGCTTTGGACCTGGGTCCGGGGTGCCGCGCCCCCTTTTCGCGTCTCGTGCGGTCTTACCGGATGATGCTATCGTGTCGGATGTCCGACCGGCATGGGGTGATTGACGGGCCTATACGCCGGATGGGGAGGGGCTTGGTCCACTGGCATGGCCGCTGACGTGGGCCCGACCAAGGACGTCATCTTGACCTTCCTTTCAGGGGAAAGCCATCACACCGCGTAGCGCTGGCGGTGCGCGGCGATACGGGCGCGGGCTTCTTCCAGTTCCTGCACCTCGGTGGCGGCGAGGATCGCTTCCAGCACGTTCGTCAGGTGCTGGCGCATCGCGGCACGGGCGCTGTCGGGATTGCGGGCGGCCAGCGCCTCATAAATCGTCAGATGGTCTTCCAGTCGGGGTACGACGCCCGCACCATGCGCCTTATCGCTGAGCAGCCGATATTGCGGCGAGCGGGCGCGGGCCTTCCAGAGCATTTCGACGCTGGCGACCATGGCACTGTTCTGCGTCGCGCGGGCGATGGTTTCGTGGAAGCGCTGGTCGGCCTCTTCGGCGAGTGCAACATCCGCGCTTTCCAGCATGTCGACCAGGCTGCGCAATTCGCCCAGCGTCGCATCGTCGATGCGGGTCGCCGCCAAGGCGCACACCTCGCTCTCGATCGCGCGCCGGGCCTCGAGCAGTTCGAAAGGGCCGATATCGGTTTCGCCGGCCCGGCCGTTATTGGGGGCAGAGGCGATCACATAGACGCCCGATCCCATCCGCACCTCGACCAGACCGTCGAGTTCGAGCGCGATGATCGCCTCCCGCACCGTGGGGCGCGATACCGAGTGGGCCTGCGCCAGGTCGCGCTCGGATGGCAGGCGCTGGCCGACCACATAGCTACCGGAGAGAATATCTGCGCTGATCGCACGCGCCACCTGTTCGTACAGGCGGCCATTTTCGCTCTTTTCGGCCATGGCGCCACCCTATGCGGCCTTACCAGTTGGTTCAAGCTGGTCTGAGGCGTGGCTTGAAGGCGGGCGTGAGGATCCTTGGCCCGGCCGGCCGTCATCACCGCGTGACCGCTCAAAGGAAAAGGGGGCCGGAACCGAAGTCCCGACCCCCTGATCTGTCAGCATGCGCTGGGCTGAGGATTACGCGCCCGGGATTTCCGAGACGTTCACCTTGATGCCGCGGCCCATCGTCGACGAGACGGCGACCTTGCGGACATACTTGCCCTTGGCGCCCGACGGCTTGGCCTTGATCAGAGCGTCGACCAGCGCGTCGAAGTTGGCGCGCAGGTCTTCCGCCGGGAACGACGCCTTGCCGATGCCCGAATGGATGATGCCGGCCTTCTCGACGCGGTACTCGACCTGGCCGCCCTTGGCCGCCTTGACGGCTTCGGCGACGTTCATGGTCACGGTGCCCAGCTTCGGGTTCGGCATCAGGCCCTTGGGGCCCAGCACCTTACCGAGGCGACCGACGACGCCCATCATGTCCGGGGTCGCGATGCAGCGATCGAAGTCGATGGTGCCGCCCTGGATGGTTTCCATCAGGTCTTCGGCGCCCACGACGTCGGCGCCAGCGGCGCGTGCCTCGTCGGCCTTCGCGCCCTTGGCGAACACGCCGACGCGAACGGTCTTGCCGGTGCCCTTGGGCAGGGTGACGACGCCGCGGACCATCTGGTCGGCGTGGCGCGGGTCAACGCCCAGGTTGACGGCGACTTCGATCGTCTCGTCGAACTTCGAGGTCGCGTTGGTACGAGCCAGCGTGATCGCTTCGTCGATGCCGTGCAGCTTCTCGGCGTCGATCTGGACGGCCTTCTGCTTCTTGGTCAGCTTCGCCATGATCTTAGCCCTCCACCACTTCGAGGCCCATCGCGCGGGCGGAGCCTTCGATGATCTTGGTCGCAGCCTCGATATCGTTGGCGTTCAGGTCCTTCATCTTGACCTGGGCGATTTCCGCGAGCTTCGAGCGCGCGATCTTGCCCGCCGACACCTTGCCCGGCTCCTTCGAGCCCGACTTCAGGTTGGCCGCCTTCTTGATGAGGTAGGTCGCAGGCGCGGTCTTCGTCTCGAACGAGAACGAACGGTCGGCATAGACAGTGATGACGGTGGGCAGCGGGGTGCCCTTCTCGACTTCGCCGGTCTGCGCGTTGAACGCCTTGCAGAATTCCATGATGTTCACACCGCGCTGACCCAGCGCCGGGCCGATCGGCGGCGAGGGGTTGGCGGCGCCTGCAGGGACCTGCAGCTTGATATAGCCGGTAATCTTCTTTGCCATGTCACTCTCTTTTCGAGTCTAGCGGTCGTGACGGGCGCGAAGGCATAGGCCAGCGCACCCTCCCGCAAGGGTTCCGTCGCATGATGCTTGGGAAGCGTGCGCCGTTACCCGAAAATGGGGGGAATGGCAAGGCGGGGAATCCGCTTGGCGTGGCCGATCCGGCCATGTCATGCTGCGTTCATGATGGACGAGTCGGCCGGGGGAGATGGCCGGCTCCGCCATCGCGAACGGGGGTTCGATCGATGCGGAGGGGATGGAACGCGCTGGCACTGGCGGCGGCGTTGACGATGGCGGCCGCGCCGCTGGCGGCGCAGGAGAAGACCGGCAACCGGCCCGGCTTCACGCTGGCGCCGGGGACGGCCACCATCGTCCTGATGCGGCCCGAAATCCAGGTCGGCGCGCAATCGACGGGCGGCGCCTATGAACCCAATGCCGACTGGACCGATCAGGCGCGCGAGAATCTGGGCAAGGCGCTGGCCGAGGCGCAGGGCAGGCTGGGCAATCGCGTCGTGAATTTCGTCGAGCCGGTGGGGCAGGGCGCGGCGACCGCGCATGAATATCGCGCGCTGTTCACCACCTTGGCCGACTCGGTCATCACCTATCAGTTCTTTCCGGGCAACCGCCTGCCCACCAAGAAGCGCGAGGACAGCTTCCTGTGGTCGATCGGGCCGGAGGTCGCCAGCCTGCCGGGCGTGCAGGGGGCCGACTATGCGCTGTTCGTGACGACCGAGGATCATTACGGCTCGACCGGGCGCAAGCTGCTTCAGGTCTTCGCCGCAGCGGCGGTCGGGGTCGGCGTCACCTCGGGCATGCACAAGGGCTATGCCGGGCTGATCGACCTGAAGACCGGCGATCTGGTCTGGCTGAACGCCGATCAGGCGATGGGCGGCGATGTGCGCACACCCGAAGGCGCGGCCAAGCGCGTCGCGCAGTTGCTGGAGGGCTTTCCGGGCAAGCCGGTCGAGGCGGCCGCGCCGGCACCTTCGGCTCCCGCCAAGACCGCATCGCGCTGAGGGGGCGATCATGGCGGGATGGATAATCGCCGTTGCGCTGGCCGGCGCGGCGCTGGGGGGCGGCGTGCCGGACAAGCCGGCGCCGCTGCCGCCTTATGGTGCGGCCTATACGCCGACGACGGTCGACGAGCGCGGGCTGTGGCAACAGGCCGACGAGGCGGAGCGCGACCTGCGCGACTCGCCGGTCGTCGTGCGCGACGCGGCGCTGAACGCCTATATGGCAAAGGTGCTCTGCCGGTCGGTCGGGGAGGATCGCTGTCGCGGCGTGCGCATCTATGTGGTGCGCGCGCCGGTCTTCAACGCCTCGATGATGCCCAACGGCATGATGGTCGTCTATACCGGCGCGCTGCTGCGGCTGCGCGACGAGGCGGAGCTGGCGGCGGTGCTCGGCCATGAGTTCGGTCATTTCGAACAGCGCCACACCCTGGCCAGCTTTCGCCGGGGACGGACGATCGGCGACATCATCGCCTGGACGAGCATGATCTCGCCCTACAGCACCTTGCCGGCCAGCCTGATCCAACTGCACTTCGCCTATGACCGCGCGCAGGAAAGCGAGGCCGACATGATGGGCCTGCGCTATCTGACGGCGGCGGGCTATCGGCCGTTCGCGGCCTCGCACATCTGGGAGCGGTTGATGGCGGAGCAGGATGCGACCGCGCTGGGGCGCAAGCGACACGTCACCCATCGCTATGCGGCGGGGTTCTTCGCCGACCATCCGACCCATCTCAGCCGGGCGATCGATCTGCGCGCGGCGGCCGGGAGCGAAGGGGATCGCGGCGACGATGCGCTGGATGCGTTCCAGACGGCGATGCGTCCATGGCGCGCGGGCTTTCTGGCCGACCAGATCAAGCTCAACGATTTCGGCGGGTCCGAATATCTGCTCGCCGAACTGGCGAATGGCGCATGGACGCCCGAGCTGCTGCTGACGCGCGGCGAGCTGTACCGCGAACGCGGCAATCCCCGCGATCTGGTGAGCGCGGCGCAATTCTATCAGCAGGCGATCGACCAGGGCTGCACCGACCCGGTCGCCTGGCGCGGGCTGGGCCTGTCGCTCTTGCGCGGGCAGCAGGTAGCGGCGGGGCGTGCCGCGCTGAAGACCTATCTGGAAAAGGCCCCGGCGGCGAGCGACCGCGCGGCCATGGCGATGTTGATCGGGGAAGGGGGCGTGCAATGAAGAGGTTCGGGAACAGATTCGGGATGGGGGCGATCGGGCTGGCGCTGATCGCGGCACCGGTGGCGGCGGGCAATCGCCTGATCGCGGCGGGGCAGCCGGTGGCGGTCGCCAAGTCGGTGCTGACGGTGACCCCGTCGGTCGAATGGAACAAGCTGGGCGCGCGACCGGGGCGCAATTCGGAGACCTGGACGTTCGACGGCGATGCGCTGAACGACCTGACCTTCTATGGCGGGATCGAGCCTGAGCAGACGCTGTTCCGCGAGGTCAGCAAGCGCAATAAGCCGCTGCCCCGCGTCAAGGTGACGATGCTGGTGACCGACATTCCGACGCTGGTCGAGAACAGCTACCGCATCGCGCTCGACACGCCATTGTTCACCGTCGAGGGGATGGAACCGATGGCCTTTGCCGGCAAGCCGGGCATCCGCTTCACCTATAATTTTACCCGGCCGGACGAGGATCTGCCGCGCAAGGGCGAAGGACGCGGGGCGATCATCGGCGGCAAGCTGTACCTGATCACCTTCGAAGCGCCGCGTCTGCACTATTTCGACGCCGGGGTGACCGCGTTTCGGCAGGTGGCGGACAGCGCCAAATTGTGAAGGGGGCTTCTTCGATCCCACCCGCTGTTCGCACTGAGCGAAGTCGAAGTACAGGGTATGCGCGTGCGGCGGGGGGCGGGGCGTGGGCTTCGACTTCGCTCAGCCTGAACGGGGGCGGGGGTAGCCGGATCGGGGGAGTTTGGTTCGTTTGGCCGGCGAGGGGTGGGTATGCCGGGGGTCTGCCCTCCTCCGAATCCTCACTCGGGTGAAACCTTCTCGCCACTTGTCCCCACCCTCCGTTCGCACTGAGCGAAGTCGAAGTGCACGGGATGCGCGTGCGGCGAGGGCGGGGCGCGGGCTTCGACTTCGCTCAGCCTGAACGGGGGCGGTGGTAGCCGGATCGGGGGAGTTTGGTTCGTTTGGCCGGCGAGGGGGGAGGCGTGGCGGGAGTCTGTCCTCCTCCCGAATCCTCGCTCTGGTGAGGCCTTCTCGCCATTGGCCCCACCCCCCGTTCGCACTGAGCGAAGTCGAAGTGCATGGGATGCGCGTGCGGCGGGGGCGGGGCATGGGCTTCGACTTCGCTCAGCCTGAACGGAGGTGGTGGTTAGGCGGATCGGGGTATTGGTCCGTTCGACGGGCAAGGGGGGGCGGCATGCCCGGGGTCATGCCCTCCTCCGAATCCTCACTCTGGTGAGGCCTTCTCGCCACTGGCCCCACCCTCCGTTCGCACTGAGCGAAGTCGAAGTGCATGGGATGCGCGTGCGGCAGGTTAAGGCATGGGCTTCGGCTGCGCTCGGCCCAAACGGAGGGGGCTTCGCTCCAGATACGAAAAAGGGCCGGTGGCGTTGCCGCCCCGGCCCTTGTTTCGTCGGATGGTCCGAACTTACTTCGAGCGTTCGACCTGCTCGAAATCCAGTTCCACCGGGGTCGCGCGGCCGAAGATCGACACCGACACCTTGACCTTGGACTTGTCGAAATCCAGTTCCTCGACCACGCCGTTGAAGCTGGCGAAGGGGCCTTCCAGCACCTTGACCGCGTCGCCGATCTCGTAATCGACCTTGACCTTGTGCTTCGGGGCGGCGGCGGCCTCTTCCTTGGAGTTCAGCATCCGCGTGGCTTCGCTTTCGCTGATCGCCTGCGGCTTGCCCATCGCGCCCAGGAAGCCGGTCACCTTCGGCGTGTTCTTGACGAGGTGATAGACCTGATCGTTCATGTCGAGCTTGGCGAGCACGTAACCGGGCATGAACTTGCGCTCGACCGCGATCTTCTTGCCGCGGCGGGCCTCGGTCACGGTCTCGGTCGGCACCTCGATCTGCGCGACGAGATGGTCGAGGCCCAGACGGGTCGCCTCGGCCATGATCGAGTCGCGGACTTTGCCCTCGAAACCGGAATAAGCGTGGATGATGTACCAGCGCGCCATGGGAACCCTTTTACTTCGCGAGCGACAGCAGGGTGCGGACCAGCGTCTCGAAGAACGAGTCGACCGCCAGGAAGAAGATGGCCAGGATCGTGGTCATCACGACCACCATCACACCGGTCATCACCGTCTCGCGCCGCGTCGGCCAGACGACCTTCTTGGTCTCGGTCTTGACCTGATTGAAGAATTCGATGGGGGTCGTCTTCGCCACTCGTGCCGTTCCCGCACCTGCGTTGAAATTCTGTCAGCGGGGCATGGGTCCGCCGTCGCCTGACCCGGGGGTCCTGCGACGAAAGGTCCGTCCGCGCTGTTCGGATGGGAACGCGATGTAGCCGTGGTGTGGCCAAAAGGCAAGGGTGGGGCGGGGTGGGGGTTTTCTGTTTCCGCGACGCCGCGATGGCGCGAAGGGTTTTGGTTCGCGCGGAGACGCGGAGGCGCGGAGATTTTTGTTCGCGCAGAGGCGCGGAGGACGCAGAGAGGGGCTTGTACTGATCCTGTTTCCTGATCCCCAACTGCCGTTCAGCCTGAGCGCAGTCGAAGGCCAAGGGCAAGCACCGCCGCAAAGGTCTTCGAGCCGCAGGCTCCCTGAACGCTGGAGCGTTCCGCCCGCGTGGCGGATATTATCCCGTGGTCGTCGACTACGCTCAGGCTGAACGGAGGGCGGGGGGATGCTCCACTCTTTCCCCCCGCGTCTCCGCGTCTCCGCGTCTCCGCGTGAACCAGCCTTCTTCGCGTCCTCGCGGCTTCGCGTGAATCAACAGCACCGCCCGCCATTCTTCCCGCCATACCGCGCCTGTTGGCGCTCACGGAAGAAGGTCACCTCGTCCATCGGCTCCCGGTCGGGATGCTTGGCCGCCATGTGCGCCACATAGGCGTCATAGCTGGGCATCCCGACCATCGCATTGCCGATCTGGCGCAGGCGGCTGAGCCAACTCATTGGGCCCAGCTCATTCGGCCGCCACCATCTCGGGCGGGATTTCGGTGACGCTTGGTCGGTCGATACGACGTGCGATCAGGCAGGTGCGCACCGCATAGACCAGGATCGCCAGCACCACGCCCAGGAAGATCGCGCACAGCCCCGCATCGATCCGGTCGTTGAAGACGATCCGCCCCATCTCCGCCATGGTCTTGGCGGGGGCCAGCACCTTGCCCTCCGACGCCGCGCCGGCGAATTTGTCGGCATGGGCGAGGAAGCCGACGCGCGGATCGGCGGAAAAGATCTTCAGCCACCCGGCGGTCAGCGTGCAGGCCAGCAGCCAGACGGTCGGCACCACCGTGATCCAGGCATAGCGGTCCTTCTTCATGCGGAACAGCACCACGGTCGCCAGCATCAGCGCCACGGCCGCCAGCATCTGGTTGGAGATGCCGAACAGCGGCCACAGCGTGTTCACCCCGCCCAGCGGATCGGTAACACCCTGATAGAGGAAGAAGCCCCAGGCCGCGACGCAAAGCCCGGTCGCGATCAGGCCCGGCGCGACCTTCGACGATCCTCGGAAGCTGGGAACGACCAGCCCGATTAAGTCCTGCAGCATGAAGCGGCCCGCACGGGTGCCGGCGTCCACGGCGGTCAGGATGAACAGCGCCTCGAACAGGATGGCGAAGTGATACCAGAAGGCCTTCATCGCCTGTCCGCCGAACAGGTGGCTGAAGATCTCTGCCATCGCCACCGCCAGCGTCGGCGCACCGCCCGCGCGGGAAATGATCGTATGCTCGCCGACATCCTTGGCCACCTGCGCCAGCGTGTTGGCCGAGATGGGGAAGCCCATCGCGGTGACCGCGGCGGCGGCGCTGGCGGGATCGGTGCCCAGCACGGCGGCAGGCGCGTTCATCGCGAAATAGACGCCCGGATCGAGGATCGAGGCGGCGACCAGCGCCATGATCGCGACCGCGCTTTCCATCAGCATCGCGCCGTAACCGATAAAGGGCGCGTCCTTCTCGCTGGCGATCAGCTTGGGCGTGGTGCCGCTGGCGATCAGCGCGTGGAAGCCCGACACCGCGCCGCACGCGATGGTGATGAACAGGAAGGGGAAGAGCGGCCCCGCCCAGACCGGGCCGCTGCCGTCGATGAATCTGGTGAGGGCCGGCATCTTCAGCGGCGGCGCCATCACGACGATGCCGATCGCCAGCGCCACGATCGCGCCGATCTTGAGGAACGTCGACAGATAGTCACGCGGCGCGAGCAGCAGCCACACCGGCAGGACCGAGGCGACCGCGCCATAGCCGATCAGCAGGAAGCAGAGCTGCACGGGCGTGAAGGTGAACAGCGGCGCGAACACCGCCGACTGCGCGATCGACTGGCCATAGACGATCGCCAGGATCAGGCCGATAAAGCCGATGATCGACACCTCGCCGATCTTCCCCGGCCGGACCCAGCGCGTATAGCCGCCCATCAGCATCGCCAGCGGCACGGTGGCTGCCACGGTGAACAGCCCCCAGGGACTTTCGGCCAGCGCGCGCACGACGATCAGCGCCAGCACCGCCAGGATGATGACCATGATCATGAAGGCGCCGAATAGCGCGATGGTGCCCGCCACGGGGCCCATCTCCATGCGGATCAACTCGCCCAGCGACCGGCCGTCGCGGCGCATCGACAGGAACAGCACCAGGAAATCCTGCACCGCCCCCGCCAGCACGACGCCCGCCAGAATCCACAAGGTCCCGGGCAGATAGCCCATCTGCGCTGCCAGCACCGGCCCGACCAAGGGGCCGGCCCCGGCGATCGCGGCGAAATGGTGGCCGAACAGCACGGTGCGGTCGGTCGCGACATAGTCCAGGCCATCGGCGCGGCGGATGGCGGGGGTGGGGCGGCTGGGGTCGATGCCGATCACCCGCGCGATGAACAGCGCATAATAGCGATAGGCGATCAGATAGACCGACACCGCCGCCGCGATGATCCAGAGCGCGTTGATCGGCTCGCCGCGCACCGTGGCGACCACGCCCAATGCGCCCGCGCCGACGATCGCCAATGCGATCCATGGCAGGTGTCTCGTCATGCCTTCCGGCTCCTCCCGTTCTGATTGACGCCCCTTCTAACCGGCCGGGGCGGTTGTGCCACCCCTATCCTCGGGCGGGGCGGCGCGAGCGTGATCGTAACGGTAAAGTAATGTCACGAACGCAACAGCATTTGTATTTGAATATCAAACAGAAGCCGGCCCTACGGACAGAACATGGTTCGTTAAACTTTGTGACGCATGGGATCGCTCGTTTACGTAATGGCGAGATGAGCGATGATGCAAAGCCTGTTCGCGGAAAGGCGGCGAAGCCGGGCGGTGCGGGGGCTGAGGGTTCTGGCCTCCGACCCCGAAGCGGTGTTCGATGGGCTGGTATCGGCCGCGGCGGCGGCCTTTGACGCGCCGATCGCGCTGATGTCGCTGATCCATCGCGAGCGGCAGTGGATCAAGGCCAGCCACGGCATCATCCTGGAGGATTATCCGCGCCGCGACAGCTTTTGCACCCATACGCTCGACCGGGCGGGGGTGATGGAGTGCACCGATCCGCTGGGCGACCCGCGCTTCGCCGCGCTGCCCGGCGTCACCGGCGCCCCCCATGTCCGCTATTACATCGGGGCTCCGCTGAGCCGGCTGAACGGCGTGCATGTCGGCGCGCTGTGCGTCCTCGACATCCGACGGCGGCAGGCCGCCTCGCCCGATCAGGCGGCCTATCTGATCGGGCTGGCGCGTCAGGCCTCCATGGCGCTGGAGGCACGGCTCGATCGTCTGGTGCGGAGGCCGGCGGCATGATGCGCGTTCTCTCATGCCTGACGCAGCAGCATGACCTGCGGCTGGTGCTGCTGGCGGTCCTGATCTGCGTGATCGGATCGGCGGCGACGGTGCAGCTGTTCCACCGCGTCCGCGCGGCGGCGGGACTGAGCCGGACGGGGTGGATTGTCCTGGCGGCGGTGGCGACCGGGACCATGGTCTGGGCCACGCATTTCGTCGCGATGATGGCGTTTCGCGCAACCGCGCCGGTGGTGCTCGACCCGATCCTGACGCTGGTATCGCTGCTCGCGGTCATCCTGCTGGCCGTACCGGGGCTCGCCCTGGCCGCCAGCGATCGCCGGCATGCGCCCGCGATCGGCGGCGCGGTCGTCGGCATCGGCGTGTCGGTGATGCATTACATCGGCATGGTGGCATACCGCGTCGACGGGATCGTCACCTGGGAGCAGCGCTACGTCGTGGCATCGGTGGTGCTGGCCGCCGGGTTCGGCGCGGCGGCTTTCCACGTCCTGCGCGGCCGGAGCCGGTGGCGCAGTCTAGGGGCGGTAGGATTGCTCAGCGTGGCGGTCGCCTCGCTGCACTTCACCGGCATGGCGGCGATGGACATCGCCGTCCTGAAGATGGGCGAGGGGCTGTCGAGCCTGACCATGGTCGCGCTGGCGGTCACCACGACGGTGGCGACCTGCATCATCGTCGGCTGCGCCGCGATCAGCGCGCTGATCGACGGGCATACCCAGAGCGAATCCTATCGCCGCCTGCGCCAGATGGCGATGCATGACGGCCTGACCGATCTGCCCAACCGCACCAGCTTCATCCAGGAGATCGAACAGCGTTTCCAGATCCGGGGCGGCTATCCGTGCATGGCGGTGATCATGATGGACCTGTCGCGCTTCAAGGTCGTCAACGACACCTATGGCCATCAGGCGGGCGACCAGTTGCTGGTCGCGCTGGCGGCGCGGCTGGCGGCGATGCTGCGGCCGGGCGAATATGTCGCGCGGCTGGGCGGGGACGAGTTCTCGGCGCTGGTCTCCTATCGCGACCGTGCCGAACTGCTCGACTTTCTCGGCCGGGTGACGGCGGCGTTCGACGCGCCCTTCGTCTTCGAGCGGTTCACCGCCGCGATCGGCGCCAATATCGGCATCGCGCTGGCGCAGGTCGATGGCGGTGACGCCGACGCGCTGCTCGCCAAGGCCGATCTGGCGATGTACCGCGCCAAGTCGGCCCATTCCAACGAGCCGTGCTTCTATGACAGCCAGATGGACGATGCGCTGAAAGCCCGGCGCGAGCTGATCGCCGATCTACGCACCGCGCTGGAGGCCGAGGCGTTCGAGCTGCATTATCAGGTCCAGGCGGCGATCCCCTCGGGCGAGATTTCGGGGTACGAGGCGCTGATCCGGTGGCGGCATCCGACGCAGGGGCTGATCCCGCCCTCGATCTTCATCCCGCTGGCCGAGAAGAGCGGCGACATCGTCCCGCTGAGCATCTGGGTCATCCGTCAGGCTTGTTTCGAAGCGGCGCTGTGGCCGAACCGGCACATCATCTCGGTGAACCTGTCGCCGGTGCATCTGGCCGATCCGCGTCTGGTCGAGACGGTGCGCTCGGCGCTGGCGGACAGCGGCCTAGCGCCCGAGCGGCTGACGCTGGAGCTGACCGAAAGTGCGATCATCCATGACCGCCGCTTCGCGCTCGAACAGTTGCGCGCGTTGAAGGCGATGGGGATCGCGATCGCGCTTGACGATTTCGGCGTCGGCTATTCCTCGCTCGACGTGCTGCGCTCCTTCCCCTTCGACCGGATCAAGCTGGACGCGTCCTTCGTCGCCGAGATCGAGCATGATGAGCAGGCGGTATCGATCCTGCGCTCGGTTGCGGCGCTGGGCACCACGCTCAACATCCCGGTGCTGGCCGAGGGGGTCGAGCAGGCGGCGCAATTGTCCATCGTGTCGCGTGAGGGCTGTTCGGCGGTGCAGGGCTATCTGATCGGCCACCCATCGCGCGCGCTGGCCGATGCCGAGCAGGTGCGGCAGACCATGTCGCTGCGCCCGCATGCGCTGGAGGAACTGGCGGTCGGCTGAGCCGTCGCCAACTTATTCCTTGCCCGGCGGCGTGTCCGGGGTGAAAGGCATGGCATGGCCAGTTCCTCCTCTTCCCCGCTCGTCGTCGGCATCGGCGGCACGATCGGCAGCGTCTCCTCGACCGAGCGGGCGCTGCGCATCGCGATGACGGCGGCGGCCGATGAGGGGTTTCGCACCCATGTCTTCGGCGGCGAGGATCTGGCGCGGCTGCCGCTCTACAACCCGCGCGCCGTGACGCGGACCGAGGACGAGCGGCTGTTCGTCGAGACGGTGCGCCAGGCCTCGGCGATCATCATCGCCAGCCCGGGCTATCATGGCAGCATCTCAGGGCTCGTGAAGAACGCGCTCGACCTGCTGGAGGAAACGGCGAAGGACGACCGGCCCTATTTCGCCGACCTGCCGGTGGGGCTGATCGCGACCGCCTATGGCTGGCAGGCGACCGGCTCGACCATCGCGGCGCTGCGCTCGATCGTCCATGCGTTGCGCGGCTGGCCGACGCCGTTCGCGGCGGCGGTCAACACACAGCAGACGCGCTTCGACGCGGAAGGGCGCATCGGCGACGCGACGGTCGAGGGGCAGCTGCGGCTGGTCGGCCAGCAGATCGCCCGCTTCGCGCCGCTGGCGGGGACGATCCGCGCGTCGAACTGAAGGGCGTCGGGATTCTGGTTCACGCGAAGCCGCGATGTCGCGAAGATTTTGATGTCGCGCGGAGGCGCGGAGGACACAGAGATGTATCGCGCGCGACGGCGCGCAGTTCTCTATTTTGATTGGCTTGAGGAAGAAGGGCGGCAAGAGCACGCGAGTGCGGCACCTCCGCGTCCTCCGCGCCTCCGCGCGAACCAATCTTCTTCTCTTCGCGGCATCGCGACTTCGCGTGAGATCAATGATCGCCCGGTCGAGGGACTAAGCTCGCGAGTCCAATATATCCGTTCCCCGGCGAAGGCCGGGGCCCAGTTCCTTCTCGGCCAGTGGCGCGCCAAAAGGTAGCGTAGTAGGCAACTGCCTCGCGCCTTCGATAGCGCCAAGAAACTGGACCCCGGCCTTCGCCGGGGAACGGTCAGCGTAGACGCCGCGTCACGAGCGCGGTGATCTCGTCCGCGATCTCCGCCGGATCACGCAAATTCCCGCCGGCCACGGTCGATACCGTCACCCATTCGCCCAGCATCGCGCCGTCCGCCATCGCGGCATAGTTCGCCCGCACCCTCGCCTGAAGCCCCAGGTCCGCCTCATAGGCGTCATAGGTGTCGTCGGTGTAACTCCGCTTGCGCTTGCGGGCGATCAGGTCGCGCGCGATGTCCAGCGGCGTGTCGAGATAGACCGACAGATGCGGTGCCGGCAGGCGGAACTGCACCGTCTCCAGCTGCTCGATCCATTGCAGCAGCGCTTCCGCCCGGTCGGGCGACACTTGAGCTGCCTGATAGGCCATGTTCGACGCGATGTAGCGGTCGAAGACGATGACGTCATGCGCCTCCGCCAGTTCGACCAGATGCGGACGCGATTCGAATCGGTCGAGCGCATAGAGCGTCGCCGCCGTCTCGGGCGCGGCGGCATGGGGCAGGCGGCCCGCCAGATACTCGCCCAGCGCCCAACCGCCGACCGTCTCGGCATAGCGCGGAAAGGACAAGGCCGCCGCCGACAGCCCGGCGGCGTTCAGTCGCTCGGTGACGGCCGCCGTCGCGGTCGCCTTGCCGGCGCCGTCCGCCCCCTCGATCGCGAGCAGAAACGCCATCAGCCGCGAAAGCCTTCGTGGTGGCGGATCACTTCGTCGATGATGAAGCGCAGGAATTTTTCCGAAAATTCAGGGTCGAGCTGCGCATCGCTCGCCAGCTGGCGCAGGCGTGCGATCTGCGTTTCCTCGCGGCCGGGATCGGCGGGGGGCAGTTCGTTCTCCGCCTTGTAGCGCCCGACCGCCTGGGTGATCTTGAACCGCTCGGCCAGCATGAAGACCAGCGCGGCATCGATATTGTCGATCGACTGGCGATAACCGGTCAGCACGGTGTCGGACATGATGGGCGTATCTCCTCTGGCGCGGACGGATGGACGCGATTTCGCGCCCGCCCTTTCGCGCTTAGGCTTGCGTTCGGCAAGCGTTGTCGCCAGAGGCTCTTACCTGCCCATGACCGTAACCGCCACCCGCCTCGCCAAGCCCGCGCCCTCGCTGGACCCGATGATCCGGCTGGTGGCCGACGACATGAACGCCGTGAATCAGGTCATCATCGACCGGATGCGCTCGGAGATCCCGTTGATCCCGCAGCTGGCCGGGCATCTGATCTCGGGCGGCGGCAAGCGGATGCGTCCGATGCTGACGCTCGCGAGTGCGCAACTGCTCGGATACCAGGGGACCAGCCACCATGTGCTGGCGGCGGCCGTCGAGTTCATCCACACCGCCACGCTGCTGCACGACGATGTCGTCGACGGCTCCGACCTGCGGCGTGGGCGTCGCACCGCCAACATCATCTGGGGCAACCCGGCGAGCGTGCTGGTCGGTGACTTCCTGTTCAGCCGGTCGTTCCAGTTGATGGTCGATGCGGGCAGCCTGAAGGTGCTCAACATCTTGTCGGGTGCGTCGGCGGTCATCGCCGAGGGCGAGGTGAACCAGCTGACCGCCGTGCGGCAGGTGGGGCTCCCTGAGGAACGCTATCTCTCGATCATCGACGCCAAGACCGCAGCACTCTTCGCCGCCGCCTGCCGCATCGCGGCGGTCGTCGCCGAGCGGCCCGAGGCGGAGGAACTGGCGCTGGAGGCCTATGGCCGCAACCTCGGCATCGCCTTCCAGCTGATCGACGATGCGATCGACTATGTGTCGGACGCCGGCACGATGGGCAAGGATGCGGGCGACGATTTCCGCGAAGGCAAGATGACCCTGCCGGTGATCCTGGCCTATGCCCGTGCGAACGACGAGGAGCGCCAGTTCTGGAAGGACGCGGTCGAGGGGCGGCGGACGTCGGACGAGGACTTCGCCCACGCCATCGCGTTGGTTCGCAAGAGCCGTGCGGTCGACGACACCATGGCGCGTGCACGGCATTATGGCGGCCTGGCGATCGAGGCGATCCGGGGTTTTGCGGATGGTCCGGCGAAGAGCGCGATGATCGAAGCCGTCGAGTTCGCCGTCGCGCGGGCTTACTGATTCCGTCGACCCCGGCGAAGGCCGGGGCCCAGATGCGGTGCATTGTCGAAGGCGCGCGCCGGTTTACCTCCGCCACCGGGTTGGTAGAGCCTGGACTCCGGCCTTTACCGGGAAACGGCTTCGCTGAAAATACACCCCAGCCTCCGTTCAGGCTGAGCGAAGTCGAAGCCCACGTCCCGACATTCGCCAAATGGACAAGATTTCCCTTGGCCTTCGACTTCGCTCAGGCTGAACGGAGGCTGGGATGGACGGAGAGGCGGCGGCGGGAATGGTGAAGTCCTTCACCCCGCCCGCCAAACCCCGTATCGCACCCCGATGACCCTGCCCGTCACCGCCGTTCTGCCCGACCTGCTGACCGCGCTCGCCGACGCCCCCAACGCCGTCCTCGTCGCACCCCCCGGTGCGGGCAAGACCACCGCCGTCGCACCTGCATTGCTCGATCAGCCCTGGTGCACCGGCGAAGTCTTGCTCCTCTCCCCCCGCCGCCTCGCCGCGCGTGCCGCCGCCGAGCGCATGGCCGCGCTCGCCGAGGAGCCTGTCGGCCGCACCTTCGGCTATGCCACCCGCATGGATACCAAGGTCAGCGCCGCGACCCGCGTGACCGTCGTCACCGAAGGCATCTTCGTCGCGCGCATCCAGGCCGATCCCGAACTGGCGGACGTGTCGGCGGTGCTGTTCGACGAAGTGCACGAACGCAGTCTCGACGGCGATTTCGGCCTGGCGCTGGCGCTGGACGCACAAGCGGGATTGCGGCCCGACCTGCGGCTGGTGGCCATGTCCGCGACGCTCGACGGCCGCCGCTTCTCCAGCCTGATGGACGACGCACCCGTGATCGAGAGCGAGGGGCGCAGCTATCCGCTGACCCTGCGTCATCTCGGCCGCACGGCGGAGGCGCGAATCGAGGATTCGGTCGCCGCCGCCATCCGCCGCGCGCTGCAGGACGAGGCGGAGGGCGACATCCTCGCCTTCCTGCCCGGCACCGCCGAGATTGCGCGTACCGTCGAGCGGCTGGCGAACCTGCCCTCCGCCATCGCCATCCACGAACTCCACGGCTCGCTCGACCCGGCGGCGCAGCGCGCGGCAATCCGGCGGGACCTGGAGGGACGGCGGCGGATCGTACTGGCGACCTCGATCGCGGAGACCAGCCTGACGCTCGATGGCGTGCGGATCGTCGTCGACTCGGGGCTCGCCCGCCGCCCACGCTACGATCGTGCGGCGGGCATGACCCGGCTCGTCACCGAACGTGCCAGCCAGGCCGCCGTCATCCAGCGCGCGGGTCGCGCCGCGCGCCAGTCGCCGGGCGTCGCCTATCGCCTGTGGGAGGAGGCCGCGACGGCGGGCCTGCCGCGCTTCGACCCGCCCGAAATCCTGGAGGCGGACCTGTCGGCGCTGCTGCTCGGCACCGCGCTTTGGGGCGTCGGCGACCCGCGCGCGCTGCCCTGGCTCGACCCGCCGCCCGAAGCCGCTGTCGCCGAGGCCCGTGCGCGGCTCACCGTACTGGAGGCGCTGGACGATAGCGGCCGCCCGACCGCGCATGGCAAGGCGATCGCGAAACTGCCGATGTCGCCGCGTCTTGCGCATATGCTGATCCGCAGCGGCGAGCGGGGCCTCGCCGCCACCGCCGCCGAGGTCGCGGTACTGCTCGGCGAGCGTGGCATCGGCGGGCAGGATGTCGATGTCGAACACCGCCTGCGCCGCTGGCGAACCGAGCGTGGCCCCAAGGCCGGAGCGGCGCGTCAGATGGCCAAGCGCTGGGCGAGCCTTGCCCCCAAGCCGGTCGAGCAGGAAGCCTGGGATCATCCGGCGGGCGTCTGCCTCGCGCTCGCCTATCCCGACCGGGTGGCGCGGCGGCGCGACGGCACGGGCGAGAATTGGGCGAGCGTGGGGGGCAGGGGTTTCCGGCTCGATTCGGCGTCCGGGCTGGCGAGTTCGGAATGGCTGGCAGTGGGCGAGACGCAAGGGGCTGCGTCGGGCGCGCGTATCCTGTCCGCCGCACCGCTGGATCTCGCCACGGTCGAGGCGCTGTTCGCCGATCGGATCGAGACGCGACGCACCGTCACTTTCAACCCCGCGACCGGCGGGGTCGAGGCGTTGCGGGAGCGGCGGCTTGGCGGGCTTCGCCTGTCGAGTGGTCCCGATTCGGGGGCCTCGCTCGAAGCGATCGCCGAGGCGCTGGTCGAGGGGGTGCGGACGCATGGTGTCTCGCTGCTGCCATGGAGCGACGGGGCAGGGGCCTACCGCGCGCGGGCCGCCTATGCCGGGGTGGCGCTGGACGACGAAACGCTGATCGCGCGGCTGGACGACTGGCTGCCCGCTTTGGTGGCAGGCAAGAGGCGGCTGGATGCCATCGCGCCCGGTGCGCTGACCGAGGCGATCCGCAACCTCGTCGATTGGAACGACCAGCGCCGGATCGATTCGATGGCACCTTCGCACTTCACCAGTCCGGCGGGCAGCAGTCATGCGATTGATTATGCGGCCGAAGGCGGCCCGCGCGTCGAGCTGCGCGTGCAGGCGCTGTTCGGCCTCGCCGAGCATCCGGTGATCGGGACGGAGCGGGTGCCGCTGGTCCTCAGCCTCACCTCACCTGCAGGGCGTCCGATCCAGACGACGCGCGACCTACCCGGCTTCTGGGCGGGCAGCTGGAGCGCGGTGGCCAAGGAAATGCGCGGCCGCTATCCCCGCCATCCCTGGCCCGACGACCCTGCGGCGGCCTCCGCGACGCTGCGTACGAAAAAGGCGGATGCAAGAGCCGCCGGTTCGCGATAAGGGACAAAAATTATGGCCACTGCTCGCATCTTCCAGCGCCCCAAGAACGCGATGCAATCCGGCAAGTACCGGACCGATCGCTGGCAACTCGAATTCGAACCCACCGAGGCGAAACAGCCCGATCCCCTGACCGGCTGGGCCGGCAGCGGCGATACGCGGGAGCAGGTGCGCCTGACCTTCGCGACGCTGGAAGAGGCGATCGCCTATTGCCAGCGCGAAGGGCTCGACCACCATGTCGTGCCGACGCCGCAAAAGACGCTGAAGCTGCAAAGCTACGCCGACAATTTCCGCTGAGCTTCGAGCGCTTCGGTTGAAACCGGGGCGCTTTTCTTTCGCGCGCAGCCCTTGAGAAGGTTGGTTCGCGCGGAGACGCGGAGGTGTCGCACCCGGCGGCATCCGGATCGCATCATCACCGGCCTGTTGGAGCGGTGTGTCGCTTGCGCGACCTCATTCTCTCTGCGTCCTCTGCGCCTCTGCGCGAACAAACTCTATTCGCCCCTCCCCGTCAGTTCCGACGCATCGTGATGTGTTCTCGCGAAGCCGCGATGACGCGAAGATTTTCAGAATTGGTTCGCGCAGAGGCGCAGAGAACGCGGAGGTGGCGTGTCCGGTGGCGTCGGACGCGTACTACAAACGGCCGCTGTAAGAGATATTTCGCTGCCGCGAATACGACTTCTCCGCGTCTCCGCGTCTCCGCGCGATAAATCGTCTTCACGCCTTCGCGGCTTCGCGTGACCTCAAAGGCCTAGGATGCCGCCCCCCAGCAACAGTAGGAGCTTGGCATCCATCACCACGCCCGCCGCACGGCGCTCTGCGATGAAAGTCGGAACCTCGGACAGCTTCACCCGGTGCACGACGATCTGCTCGTCCGAATCGCCGCCGCCTTCGCCGACCTTCACCAGGCCGGTCGCGCGGACCAAGGTGAACCGCTCCGAGGTCATGCCGGGCGAGGAGCAGAATTCCCCCAGCGCCTCGATCCGCGACGGGCGATAGCCGGTTTCCTCCTCCAGCTCGCGCGCAGCACCGTCGAGCACCGCTTCGCCCTCGGTCTCGTCACCGATCAGGCCGGCGGGCATTTCCAGGCACGGCGCGCCGACCGGAATGCGGAATTGTTCGACCAGCAGGATGTGGTCGTCCTCCACCGCCAGGATCACGGCGGCGCGGATGTCGCGCGGGCGGTCGGCATATTCCCAGGTGCCGCGCTTGCGCAGCGCCAGGAACCGCCCCTCGGCCAGGGTTTCGAGCGGGGCGTCCATACGGGGATCGGTCATAGCGAGATGGGTCTGTCCGGCAGTTCGTTGGTATCGGCCGCCGTCTTGGGGAAATGCTCAGCGAGCACAAGCCCGATGCGTTCGACCGCCGCGCTCATCCCTTCGCCGACATTGCCCTTCGCGACATGCGGCAGCATCACCGCCATCGCCCGGCCCCAGGTTTCGGGGCCCACCTTGCCGGTCAGCCCGGAATCGGCGACGATCTCGGCCATATGCTCGTCCTCGGACAGATAGAGCAGCACGCCGTAGCGGCTGTCGGTCCGCCGCTCGGCCGAGACGCGGAACAGCAGGACGGCGCGCGCCCGGACGCGGGCATGGCGGATGCTCTTGGGTACGAGCGCGATCCGCCGCGATACGGGGCCGAGCAGCGCGTAGACCAGGCCGAAGACGAGGACTTGCGCGATCATCAGCGCGCCCAGGATCAGGTCCTCGCCCGGCGCACTCCACGCGTCATGAACCAGCGCGAGCAGCTTCAGCCCTAGATCGGGGAAGAGCGCGGCGAACATTGGCACCAGCAGCATGGCCGGCAAAGCGAACCACAAGGCGATGTCGCGATATTCGTCGGAACGGGACGCGACGATGGTGACGATCTCGGCATCGGTCGTCGCCTCGGCGCGTGCGACGGCGGCGGTGACCAGATCGCTATCGGCTTCACTCAACATCTCACCAATCCCCCGATGCGCCGCCGCCGCCGAAATCGCCTCCGCCGCCGCCGGTAAAGCCGCCGCCGAACCATGATCCGTCGCTGCCGCCGGACGATCCGCCCGAGCTCCAGCCGCCACCCGATCCGCCGCCGCTGCCCCAGCCGGGGCCCCAGAGGATGATCGGCCAGCCGCCCCCGCCGCGACGCCCACCACCGCCGCCGCGATCATCATCGTCATCGTCGTGGAATCGCTGGCCCTGTTTGCGGCGCAAGATCGTCAGCACGACGAAGCCGCCGATGAAAAGGACCAGAACGATCAGGATCGGAAAGCCGTCCGAATCGCCGCCACCGCGCCGATGCTGGCGGTCGAACTGCTTGGCGGCCTCGGCCACCTTGGCCTTGGCCTCCTCGGGCGAGGCACGGAGCTGCGCGATCACCGCATCCGCGCCTGCGTTCAGCGCGCCGGATATGTCGCCCGACTCGCGCAGGCGTGGGATCATCAGCGTGCGGATCATCTGCGACGACCAGGCGTCGGTCAGGATCGGCTCCAGTCCGCGCCCGACCTCCAGCCGGGGGCCGCGCTGGCCCTTGCCCTCATTAGGCGCGACGAACAGGATCGCGCCGTTGTTGGCGTCCTTCAGCCCGACGCCCCAGGCCCGGCCGAGTCGATAGCCATAATCCTCGATCGGATAGCCTTGCAGGTCCGGGATGGTCGCGACGACCAGCTGGCGGCCGGTATCCTTTTGCAGGGCCTCCAGCTTCGCCTCCAATTGGGCCTTGGTCGCGGGGTCGATCTTGTTCGCCGCATCGACGACCAGTCCGTCGAACTTGGGAAAGCTCTGCGCCATCACGGGGACGGTGCAGAGGATCAGCCAAAGCCCGAGGACCGGGCGGAGTAGCCGGGTGAACCGGGTCATCAGCGACCGATCAGTTGCCGAAATTCACCGTCGGCGCATTCTCGGCATTCACCGTGGTGGCCTGATAGGGTGCCTTGGGCTTGGCGCCGTAGAAGACCTTCGCGCCGATCGCGTCGGGGAAGGTGCGGATGCGGATGTTATAGGCCTGCACTGCCTTGTTATAGTCGCCGATCGCGATGTTGATGCGGTTCTCGGTGCCTTCGAGCTGGCTCATGAAGGTCTGGAAATTGTCCTGGCTCTTCAGGTTCGGATAGGCCTCGACATTGGCGAGCAGGCGGCCGAGCGAGCCGCTGAGCTGGCCTTGCGCCTGGGCGAATTGCTGCATCTTGGCGGGGTCGGACAGGTCGTCGCCCGACACCTGGACCGAGGTCGCCTTGGCGCGCGCGTTGACCACCTCGGTCAGGATCGACTTTTCCGAGGCGGCGGCACCCTTCACGGTCGCTTCCAGATTGGGGATCAGGTTGGCGCGACGCTGATAGGCGGCCTGAACATCGGCCCATTTCGCGTTCACATTTTCCTCCGCCGTGGGCACGCTGTTCATGCCGCAGCCGGACAAAGCGACAGCCATCACGACCGGGGTCAGGGCAAGAACGGGACGACGCATTCGAATATTCCTCCGTCAACTGTCTGGTCTATATAAGACGCGCGCGTCCCTTGGCGAAGGGCAAAAGCGACGATACGCTTTGCATCAGAGAAATAGAGGGATTTGGCGATGCTCAAGGAATTTCGCGCCTTCATCGCGCGGGGCAATGTGCTCGACCTGGCGGTGGCGGTCATCATCGGGGCGGCGTTCAGCAAGATCGTGACCTCGCTGACCGACGACGTGTTGATGCCGGTGATCGGCAAAATTTTCGGCGGGCTGGATTTCTCCAGCTACTTCCTGCGCATGGGGCCGATCCCGGCCAATTATGCGGGCTCGCTGACCGATTATGCCGCGCTGAAGAAGGCGGGCGTGCCGCTGCTGGGCTATGGCGCGTTCGTGACGCAGGCGGTCAATTTCGTGATCGTCGCCTTCATCATCTTCCTGCTGGTCCGCACCGTGAACCGCGCGACGACGATGTTCGAAAAGGAAAAGGCGGTCGCCGCCGCCGAGCCCAAGGCGGAGCCGGCTGATGTCGCGCTGCTGCGCGAAATCCGCGACGAACTGCGCGCGCGGCGTTCTTAAAATCCTATCTCTGGCGTAAGACGCAATATGTGAAATTCCTCCCCTGTAAGAGGAGGGGGACCAGCAAAGCTGGTGGAGGGGTGTCCCGCTATCGAGAGGGCGACACCCCTCCGTCAGGCCTGCGGCCTTCCACCTCCCCTTGCAGGGGAGGAATAGACGGGTTTACGCCGCCGCTAGCTTCTTGGCGGTGGCATCGGCCAGGCTGGTGCCGTCGAGGATACGTGCCGTCTCGTCACGCACACGCATCATCGCATGGCGGATGGCGCAGTCCGCCTCGCTCTTGCAGTCGTTGCAGGGGCGATAGGCGGTGCGGCTGACGCAGGGCACCAGCGCCAGCGGTCCCTCGATCGTCCGGATAATGTCGCCCAGCGAGATCAGGTGCGCCGCGCGGGCCAGGCGATAACCGCCCATCTTGCCGCGCTGGCTGTCGAGCAGGTTCGCGCCCTTCAGGTCGGCGAGGATCAGCTCCAGGAACTTGCGCGGCACATTGGCCTCGGCCGCGATGCGGGTCATCGAGGTCGGCGGCCCTTCGACCGGCATTTCGGCAAGGAACAGCATCGCGCGCAGCGCATAACGGGACCGCTGGGTCAACATGGGCGCCTCCATGGACCCAAAATGGGGCGAGCGAAAGGCATTTGCGTAATGCCGCCCGGCTTCCTATATCCGTCCTTGCCGGGTTTCACCCGGCTATGACGATAAACTGCGGCGAGTAATAGACGCAGCGGACCCGGGGGCAGTACCCGGCGGCTCCACCATAAAAGGTGGTGTACTTGGACACCGTTTCTGACGGGGCCGAACCAGGATCGACGTGTGTTGAAAAGCGCTGTTTTCGTTCGGAATGGGACCACCGCAACGGCCCATACACACAAGTGCCAACGATAACGAAGCACTCGCGATTGCGGCGTAATTGAGGGCCTCACGGCCTGAGATTACACCAAAATAGCGCGGTCGGACCCCACCGGGCAACAGAAGGGGAATCCAGCGGTACGGGGAGCACCGGGCAACAGAAGCTCCCCACTTTCCCGGATTTTCATAGCTATGTTGAGGATGGGATTATCCCACCCTCCGTTCGCACTGAGCCCTTCGACTGGCTGGCAGGCCAGCCGCTCAGGATAAACTTCGGCGCATAGCGCCGAAGTCGAAGTGCACGGACTACGTTTGAGGCGGGGCGATGGGGCGTGGCCTTCGACTTCGCTCAGGCTGAACGGGGCGAGCGTCATTGCGAGCGCAGCGAAGCAATCCAGAGCCGGATCAGGACGCCCTGGATTGCTTCGCTGCGCTCGCAATGACGGGGTAGCTTACCCCTCCCGCGCCAACGCCTTCAGCTTGTACAGCGCATCCAGTGCCTCGCGCGGCGACAGGGCATCGACGTCGAGCTTCTCCACCTCCGCCCGGATCGCGTCGCACTGTTCCTCTTCGATCTGCGCGGCGGCGGCGAACAGGGGCAGGTCGTCGAGCCCTGCCGCCAGCCCGCCGGTCTTGGCGCGACCGGCCTCCAGCTTGGCCAGCACCGCCTTTGCCCGTGCCACCGTCGCGGGCGGCATCCCCGCCAGCCGCGCCACCGCCAGACCGTAGGAGCGATCCGCCGGACCCTCCGACACCTCGTGCAGCAGGACCAGTTCGCCTTTCCACTCACGCGCGCGGACATGGTGGAGCGACAACGCCTCGCACCGTTCGGCCAGCCGGGTCAATTCGTGATAATGCGTCGCGAACAGGCAGCGGCAGCGATTATCCTCATGGATCGCCTCCACCACCGCCCAGGCGATGGCGAGGCCGTCATAGGTCGAGGTGCCGCGCCCGACTTCGTCCAAGATGACGAAGCTGCGCGGCGTCGCCTGCGCCAGGATCGCGGCGGTCTCGACCATCTCGACCATGAAGGTCGAGCGGCCGCGCGCGAGGTTGTCCGATGCGCCGACCCGGCTGAAGAGCCGGTCGACTAGCCCGATCTTCGCGTGCGTGGCGGGGACATAGGACCCCGCCTGCGCCAGCACGGCGATCAACGCGTTCTGGCGGAGGAAGGTCGACTTGCCGCCCATGTTCGGCCCCGTCACCAGCCAGAGCCGCGAGCTTTCCGACAGCGAGCAGTCATTGGCGACGAACCGCTCGCCCGAGCGCGCCACCGCCGCCTCGACGACCGGGTGACGACCGCCCGTGACATCGAAACAGGCGTGATCGACCAGTTCGGGCCGCACCCAGCCGCCCTCGACCGCGCGTTCGGCGAGACCGCTCGCGACGTCGAGCCGGGCCAGTGCGTCCGCCGTCGCGGCGATCGATTCGCGCGAGGCGAGTGCGGCGGCGGTCAGCTCCTCAAGATGGGCGGCCTCGGCGGCGAGCGCATGGGCGCCTGCCTGCGCGACCTTACTCGCGACCTCGTGTAGTTCGGGGGTGTTGAAGCGGACCACGCCCGCCAGTGTCTGGCGATGGGTGAAGCCCGACTCCGGCTTCATCAGCGCGTCGGCCGAGCGTGCGGGCACCTCGACATGATAGCCGAGCACGCCGTTGTGGCGGATTTTCAGCGCGGTGATGCCGGTCTTCTGGCGAAACTCCGCCTCCAGCGCGGCGATCGCGCGGCGTCCGCCCGCGCCCGCATCGCGAAGATCGTCGAGCGCCACGTCATAACCCGCTGCGATGTATCCGCCCTCGCTCGCCTCGATCGGGGGCGAGGGGACCAGCGCACGGCGGAGCAGGTCGATCAACGCGCCATGCCCGCGCAGACGCGGCGTGGTGTCGCGCAGCAGGGGCGGGCCGTCGCTCAACTGCTCGGACAGCGCCCAGGCGCCGTCGAGCCCGTCGCGCAATTGCCCCAGATCGCGTGGGGAGCCTCGCCCCGCCGCGATCCGCCCGATGGCGCGGCCGATGTCGGGCAATGCCCGCAACGCCGCACGCAGCCGTTCGCGAAGCGCGGCGTCGTCATGGAAATGCTGCACCAGATCGAGCCGTGCCTCGATCGCATCGCGGTCCATCAGCGGCGCACCGATATCACCCGCCAGCGCGCGGGCGCCTGCGCCCGTCACCGTGCGATCCACCGCGTCGAGCAGCGAGCCTTTCCGCTGGCCATTGGCGGTCTGGGTCAGCTCCAGGCTTTCGCGCGTCGCCGCGTCGATCGCCATGGCGCCTGCCGCCTGGCTCAGGACCGGTGGGCGCAGGAAGGGCAGCGCGCCCTTGGCGGTATGGTCGAGATAGGCGACCAGCCCGCCCGCCGCCGACAGCCCGGCGCGGGTGAACTGCCCGAACCCGTCCAGCGTCGCGACGCCATAAAGCCGCTTCAACCGATCTTCGCCGCTGCCGCTGTCGAAGGTCGCGGACGGGCGTAGCGTGGTCGCGGCATCGGCGTGCGCGGCATTTTCGGCCGCGACCACTTCGGCGGCGGCCAGGCGCGCGAGTTCGGCCCCCAGCGCATCGGCCTTCACGTCGATCACCACGAACCGCCCGGTCGAGATGTCGGCGGCGGCCAAGGCCACCGCGCCGCCCGCCTCGCCGATCGCGACGCACCAGTTGTCGGACTTGGCGTCGAGCAGCGCCTCCTCGGTCAGCGTGCCCGCCGTCACCACCCGCACGATCCCGCGCGACACCAAGGCCTTGGAGCCACCGCGCGCTTTAGCTTCGGCGGGGGTCTCGGTCTGCTCGGCGATGGCGACGCGGTGCCCGGCCTTGATCAGCCGCTGCAGATAGGCGGTCGCGGCATGGACCGGCACGCCGCACATCGGAATCTTCTCGCCGCCATGCTCCCCGCGCGAGGTCAGCGCGATGTCGAGCACGCCCGAGGCGATGCGCGCATCGTCGAAGAACAGCTCGAAGAAATCGCCCATCCGGTAGAAGAGCAGGCAATCCTCGGCCTCGGCCTTCAGCGTCAGATACTGCGCCATCATCGGGGTGGGGCTGGTCATGGAGATATCTTCAATCTTCGGCGAGCTGGGCGGCGTGGCGGATACCGAGGATCACCACCGTATCGCCCTCATGGACATAGCGTAGAATATAGGGGCGAACCGTCACCATCTCGCGACGGCCCTGTGCGATCGGTCGGCCGCGATCGGGAAAATCCTTTAGTGAATCGGCGAGTTCCAGCAATCGCACGCCCAATCGTCGGGCTGCGGCGGGATCGAATTCTTCGAGATAATCGACGATCGCGGCGAGTTGCAGCGAGGCCTGGACCGACCAGCTTATTCGAGCCATTCGCGGGGCAGGGGCTTGCGATCGGGCGTCCCCCAGGTCTTCAGCCATTCGGCCATCTTCTCGTGCGGCACGAAACGGCCCGCCCGGAAATCCGACAGCGCACGTTCGTCGGCGGCCAGCTCCGCCGCCTCGTCACGCTGCTCGAAAATGCCGGGCTCATGCTCCATAGATCAACTTATACGGCTGATGGCTCGTCTTGCCTAGGGCGGCAAAACTCCCGCGTGACAGGGTTGTCAGCCGTGCCTGAAAGCTTCAAGAGCCGTAGCGTCCTTGTATCCACAGCATCGAAGGCCGCGCGCATGTCCGACGAACCCACCGACCAGTTCTCCGAGCGCGAGGCCCTGCTGTTCCATTCCGAGGGGCGCCCCGGCAAGATCGAGATCATCGCGTCCAAGCCGATGGCGACGCAGCGCGACCTGGCGCTGGCCTATTCGCCTGGCGTCGCGGTGCCGGTGCTGGCCATCGCCGACGATCCCGCCACCGCCTATGATTATACCGCCAAGGGCAATCTGGTCGCGGTCATATCCAACGGCACCGCGATCCTGGGTCTCGGCAATCTGGGCGCACTCGCCTCCAAGCCGGTGATGGAGGGCAAGGCCGTCCTCTTCAAGCGCTTCGCCGATGTCGACTCGATCGATATCGAGCTGAAGACCGAGGATGTCGACCGGATCATCGATGCGATCGAGTTGATGGAGCCGAGCTTCGGCGGCATCAACCTGGAAGACATCAAGGCCCCCGAATGCTTCATCATCGAGCAGACGCTGCGCGAGCGGATGAACATCCCGGTCTTCCATGACGACCAGCACGGCACCGCGATCATCTGCGCGGCGGGTCTCATCAACGCCTGCCTGCTGACCAAGCGGCGGCTCGACGAGATCAAGGTCGTCGTCAACGGCGCGGGCGCGGCGGCGATCGCCTGTACCGAGCTGATGAAGGCGATGGGCGTCCGCCACGACAATGTCATCATGTGCGACCGCACCGGCGTGATCTATCAGGGCCGCGACGACATCAATCAGTGGCAGTCGGCGCATGCCGCCGTCACCGACCGCCGCTCGCTGACCGAGGCGCTGCACGGGGCGGACGTCTTCCTGGGCCTGTCGGCGGCGGGCGCGCTGAAGCCCGAGATGGTCAAGGACATGGCGCCGTCGCCGATCATCTTCGCGATGGCCAATCCCGAGCCGGAAATCCGCCCCGAACTCGCCAAGGCCGCGCGCCCCGACGCGATCGTGGCGACCGGCCGTTCGGACTATCCGAACCAGGTCAACAACGTCATCGGCTTCCCCTTCATCTTCCGCGGCGCGCTCGACGTGCGGGCGACGGGCATCAATGACGAGATGAAGATCGCCGCCGCCAACGCGATCGCCGAACTGGCGCGTCAGCGGGTCCCGGAGGAAGTGGCGCTGGCGTACGGTACGCAGCATAGCTTCGGTCCGGAGTACATCATCCCGGCGCCGTTCGACCCGCGCCTGATGGAGCTGGTCCCCTCGGCGGTGGCGAAGGCGGCGATGGACTCGGGCGTGGCGACGCGGCCGATCCTGGACATGGACGCCTATCGCCAGAAGCTGCGCGCGCGCCTGAACCCGACCACCTCGGTGCTGACGCTCGCGTACGAGGGCGCCCGCGCGCACCCGAAGCGCGTGTTGTTCGCCGAGGGCGAGGAAGAAGTCGTGCTGCGCGCCGCCATCGCCTTCAAGGAAGGTGGTTACGGCACGCCCGTCCTGGTCGGTCGCGACGACGTGTATGACCGCCTCGCCGCGCTGGGCGTCACCAACCCGCAGGAATATGAAGTCCACAACAGCCGCACCTCGGAGATGGTGCCGCAGATGGTCGACTTCCTGTACGAGCGGCTCCAGCGGCGCGGTTACCTCAAGCGCGATGCCGAGCGGCTGATCAACCAGGATCGCAACATCTTCGGCTCGGTGATGCTGCAACTGGGTCAGGCCGATGCGATGATCACCGGCATCACCCGCACCTATGCGCAGAGCTTCCGCGAGATCCGCCGGGTCATCGATCCGGTCGACGGCAAGGTGCCGTTCGGCATCCATCTGCTCGTCGGGCAGAGCCACACCGTCTTCATCGCCGACACCACGGTCAACGAGCGTCCCTCGGGCGAGGAACTGGCCGACATCGCCGAGCGCACCGCCGCGGTCGCCCGCCGCATGGGGCATGAGCCGCGCGTGGCGTTCCTGTCCTATTCGACCTTCGGCAATCCCGAAGGCCAGTGGATCGACAATGTCCGCGACGGTGTGGCCGCGCTCGACAAGCGGCAGGTCGGTTTCGAATATGAGGGCGACATGTCGCCCGACGTCGCGCTGAACCCCAAGCAGATGGCGAACTTCCCCTTCTCGCGCCTGTCGGGTCCGGCGAATGTCCTCATCATGCCGGGCCTCCAGTCGGCCAATATCTCGGCCAAGCTGCTGCGCGAGCTGGGCGGCGACTCCATGATCGGCCCGATGCTGATCGGCATGGAGAAGCCGGTGCAGATTGCACCAATGACCTCGACGGCCGGCGACCTCGTCACGCTGGCGGTGCTGGCGGCGGGCGGTATCGCACGCTGATACCCAAGGGGCGCTCCCGAGCGGAGCGCCCCTTTCACCGCCCTAGGGTTAGATTGACATTCAGTCCTCCCTCCATTCCTCCCCTGCAAGGGGAGGGGGACCATGCGCAGCATGGTGGAGGGGTGTCACCGCTTGCGATGTTTGATCGACCTCGCAGGCCGGGACGCCCCTCCGTCAGGCCTGCGGCCTGCCACCTCCCCTTCCAGGGCAGGAATGAAGTGAATGTCGATCTGCCCTAGGGATTATTCGGGGCGACCATTTTCGATTTCCGAGGCGAAGCGGCGATAATAGGCCGCCGACCCGGCATTGCCGGCCTTCGCGAATCGGTCGCCGACGCTGCGCGCGGCGCGAACGGCGTCGGCCCACGCCTGGTCTTGTTCTTTCAGATAATTGCCATCGGCGATAAGCACATGGCCCTTGGCGTCGAACCCGCGGGCTGTCCAATAGGATTTGTCCACGTCGAACAATAGGCCACTGGCCGGGCGCCCGGCCTTCATTCGCCCTGCGAAAAATGCATGGAGTGGCCGCCCACCCATGCGGAGAATGCCAAGGCCGTCAGCCTTGCCTAAGACACAATCGCCAAGCCATATCGCCGGGCGGAGGGCAATATCGGTCGGCGCAATGGCCGCGCAGGTTGTTGGAAATCGGACAGCTCGGTCAGACTTTCGCGTCGCGGCTGGAATTGCCGCCGTGAAGACCAGCAAACCGATCGGAATGCCTATTCTCCAGATCACGGCTGGGTTTCCTTTACTCAAGACAAACTGTTATTCGGGGCGACCATTCTCGATTTCCGAGGCGAAGCGGCGATAATAGGCTGCCGACCCGGCATTGCCGGCCTTCGCGAACCGGTCGCCGACGCTGCGCGCGGCGCGAACGGCGTCGGCCCAGACGGCGTCCTGTTCCTTGAGATGATAGCCATCAGCCACCAATATCCTGCCATGGGCATCGAAGCCCCGTGCCGCGGCATAGGATTTGTCAGTATTGAAGACCAAGCCGCTTGCTGGGCGGCCCTCCTTCATGCGCCCTACCAGGAAAGCGAAAGGTTGCCGCGCACCGATGCGCAGGACGCCCAGCCCTTGCGCCTTTCCTGCGACACAGGCGCCCAGCCATTGAGACGGCTGGCCCGAAAAGCGAGCAGGAACGGAAGCACGGCAGGTGGTGGGAAAAGATGTCGTATGACGCGGCTTTGGCGGTGAGGCGGGTGATGTCATGCCCCCTATGGCCAGCGGTGCGGCGAACCCGATCGTTTGGTTCATCATAGCGTAAAACTCCTGACCAGCGCCAAGCCACATTCAAAATGCATCGCGTCTTTCCGATTGGCGCTTCGGTAGCCGCCGCCCCAGCCCTGCCGATGCCGTTATCGTGCCCATGATCATTGACTCTCGCCATTGGGTGGCCGGAGAAGGGTGAACAAACCTGTAGTGCCAAGCAAGTCCAAGTATCGGCAAGGAATTGTCATCCAACAGGCAAGCCGCTGCCCGTTGTTTTTGAGTAACGGTTCGTAAACAGTCACAAACCGGTCATTCGCCTGTCTTGGGCCTGTCATGCCCCGGCCCCATGCGCCCGGCCCATTGGGTTAACGAGCCATTTGGGGGCCAAAGTTCATGGTGAAGTTTCTGATCGGTGTCGCGCCGCTGGCGCTGATCGCATCGGGCGTGTCGGCGCAGACGCTGCCCGCGCAGGCCGTGGTCGCGGGCGTCGCGACCGATCCGGTCGCCGCCGATCCCACGCCGGTCGATGGGGAGCAGGCCGGGGCCTCGGGCGATGTCGTCGTGCTCGGTTTCGGTCAGAGCCGGCAGGTGCAGACGATCACCGCCGCCGATCTCGGTCGGCTGACGCCCGGCACCTCGCCGCTGAAAGCGATCTCGAAGCTGCCCGGCGTCAATTTCCAGGCGTCCGACCCGTTCGGTGCCTATGAATGGTCGACCCGCATCTCCTTGCGCGGGTTCAATCAGAACCAGCTGGGCTTCACGCTCGACGGCGTGCCGCTGGGCGATATGAGCTATGGCCCGACCAACGGCCTGCACATCAGCCGCGCGATCATCTCCGAAAATCTCGCCGCGACCAGCGTGGCGCAGGGCGCCGGCGCGCTCGGCACCGCGTCGACCAGCAATCTGGGCGGCACGATCCAGTTCACCAGCCGCGCGCCCTCGGACATCGCCGGCCTCGCCGCGTCGGGCACCTATGGCAGCAACGACACGATCCGCGCCTTCGTCCGCGCGGACAGCGGCGATCTGGGCGGCGGGCTGAAGGGCACTATCAGCTATGCCTATCTGACCACCGACAAGTGGAAGGGGTTCGGCAGCCAGCGCCAGCATCAGGCCAATGCCAAGCTGGTCAAGGATTTCGGGGATCGCGGCTCGATCACCGGCTTCGTCAATTTCTCCGACCGGCGCGAGAACGACTATCAGGATCTGAGCTACGACATCATCCGTCGCCGTGGCCTGTACAACGACAACATCACCAACGACTATCCGCTGGCGGTCCGGCTCGCCAAGATCGCCAACAACCAGGCGGCGGCTGCGGCCTATCAGCGTGCCAACGGGTCGCTGACCGGCTTCTCCGCGCCCTATGCGGGCGTCGGCCTGCCCTATCCGCAGAACGTCACGCTGGACGACGGCTATTACGACGCCGCCGGCCTTCGCCGCGATTATCTGGGCGGGATCATCTTCGATGCCAAGCTGACCGACAGCCTGTCGCTGACCTCGACCAGCTATTACCACCACAATAAGGGCCAGGGGTCGTGGATCACGCCCTACAGCCCAACCATGCTGGGCGCGCCCAATGCCGATGGGACGCCGATCACCAACCCCGCGCCCTTGTCGTTCCGCACCACCGAGTACAGCCTCGACCGGGCGGGCACGATCGCGAAGCTGGGCCTGACCACGGGTGCCAACAGGCTTGAGCTGACCGGCTGGTATGAGAGCAACACGCTGCACCAGGCACGTCGCCTCTATGGCATGACCGACACCGCGACGCCCAACCGTGACGCCCGCGATTTCCAGAAGAACCCGATGTCGACCGCCTGGAACGGCAAGTACGACACCGAGACGCTGCAATATTCGGTCGGCGACACGCTCGACATCGGTCAGCTGACCATCAATGCCGGCTGGAAGGGGATGCGGGTGCGCAACCAGGCCAATCTGCTGGCCGGCACGCTGGCGCGTGGTAAGATCCAGAGCCAGGACTGGTTCCTGCCGCAGGTCGGCGCGGTCCTGCATCTGGGCAACCAGGCCGAGGTCTTCGCCAGCTATACCGAGAATATGCGCGCCTTCATCGCCGCCGCGACCGCGCCGCCCTTTTCGATCAGCCAGGCGGCGTTCAACGCGGTCGCGAACACCGTGCGCCCCGAAAAGTCGAAGACCGCCGAAGGCGGCGTGCGCTATCGCACCGGCGGGCTGCAGCTGTCGGCGGTCGGCTATTACATCGATTTCTCCGACCGGCTGCTGACCTATTCGATCGGCACCGCGATCCAGGGCCTGCCCCCGACGCTCAACAATGTCGGTGGCGTGGAAAGCTATGGCGCGGAGGTCTCCGCCTTCTACCGCCTGACCCCGGCCTTCTCGGCACTGGCGAGCTATTCGTACAACCATGCGACCTATCAGCAGACGGTGCGCGACGGATCGGGCAATCTGCTCGCCGAGAAGGGCCGCTATGTCGTCGACACGCCGCAGAACATGGTCAAGGGCGAGCTGGTCTATGACGACAGCCGGTTCTTCGGCCGGGTTGGCGCGGACTATATGTCGAAGCGCTACTTCACCTATCTGAACGATCAGTCGGTGGCGGGGCGCGTGCTCGTCGATGCCAGCATCGGCTATCGCTTCCCCGAAGCCTGGGGCGGCTTTGCGATCGAGGGCAGCGTGACCAACCTGACCGACAAGCGCTATATCTCGACCATCGGCAGCGGCGGGTTCACCGCCACCGACCCCAATGGCACCGCGCAGACGCTGCTCGCGGGCGCACCGCGCCAGTGGTTCGTGACGCTGAAAAAGGGGTTCTGATAGCGTCCTACGCTAACCTCTAGCCGCTCCCCTCCCGCAGGCGGGAGGGGATGGGGGAGGGCGGGGAGTCTCACCGAGACCATCGCTTGTGGCCTCGCCCCCACCCCAAACCCCTCCCCCCTGCCGGGAGGAGGGGCTTTTCAGACCGCCCAGGCGCCAATATCCGCCTGCTCGCCGATCAGCGCCAAGCCATGCGCGATCGACGTCAACTCGCCCCCGGTCGCGATCTTCTCAGCCCCGAACCGCGCTTCGAACATCCGCCGGATCGCGGGCATCAGCGAGGTGCCGCCGGTTAGGAACACCCGGTCGATCGCGCCCGCCTCGGTTTCGGCGGCCGTCAGCGCGCGGTCGACCGCCTGTTCGATCCGCGCCAGGTCGGGGGCGATCCAGCGTTCGAAGTCTCGGCGCGCCACATCCGCCTGGATCGACAGGCCGCCGCCCTCAAAGCGGAACTTCGCCTCCTCCATCGCCGACAGGTCGCGCTTCACCCGCCCGACCGCATCATAGAGCCGGTATCCCTGCTCCTCCTCGATGATCGCGATCATCCGCGCGATGGCGTCCGGGTCGAGCGCGGCACGGCGCAGCTTTTCCAGTTCGGCCAGCGTCTTGCGGTTGCGCATCAGGGCGAGCCGCGACCAGTCGCCGAAATCGGCGAAATAACCGCGCGGTATCTCCAGCACCTTATCGAACGAGCGATATTTTCCGCCCGCGCCCAGCAGCGGGAGGACCAGGTGATCGATCAGCCGCTGGTCGAACCGGTCGCCCGCGATGCCGACGCCGGCATGGCCGAGCGGCTCGCAGCGGCGGGCGGCGCCGGGGGCGGCGATGCGGACGACCGAAAAGTCGCTGGTGCCGCCGCCGAAATCGGCGACCAGTACGGTCGCGGGCTCGGTAATGCGCGAGGCATAGCTGAACGCCGCGCCGAGCGGTTCATAGACATAATGGATCTCCGCCCCCAGCCGCGCGAACATCGCGTCATAGCGTTGGCGGGCGAGTGCTTCGTCGGGGCGATGCCCGGCATATTCGACCGGGCGCCCGACGACGATCCGCGCCGCGCGACCATCCAGCGTCCCGCCGCTGCGCGCCGTCATCCGATCGATAAAGGCGCGGCCCAGCTCCTCGAAGCGATAGCGTTTATCGAAGACGGTCGCATGCTCGAACACCGGCGAGGCGGCGACCGATTTGAACGACTGGATGAAGCGGCTGCCGCCGGGAAAGTCGAGATATTCGGCGATGGCCCAGGGACCCGCCTCGACTTCGATCCCGTCATCCTCCCAGAAGCACAGTGCCGAGCGGAAGACCGGGTCCTCGCCCTTCGGAGCCTTGAGGGAGACGAGATGCGACTCTCCCCCCTCGGCGCGGGCGATCACCGAGTTGGTGGTGCCGAAGTCGATGCCGAAGATGGTGTGCGGGGTGTCGATCATGCGGCGTCCGCTACACGATGTGGCGGGGCGGGGGAGGGTTTATTTCGAGCCCCCCTTTCTTCTCCCCTCCCGTAAACGGGAGGGGTTGGGGGAGGGCAAGACCACAGGCGATGGTCTCGGTGAGACTCTCGGCCCTCCCCCCGACCCCCTCCCGCCTGCGGGAGGGGGAGAAGGCTAGCGGGGAGTCTCCGCTCCCAAATCCGGCCAGCGCTCGAGCATCGCCGCCGTCACGCCGTTGGTCCAGCCAAAGCCATCCTGCGTCGGATACTCGCCGCCGCCGCCGGGCTTGCGCTCCTCGACGTCATATTTCTCCAGCAGCTTGCCCGTTTCGGCATAGGTGCGCGCGACGGTGGCGACCCAGCGCCGCGCGATGTCCTTCGCCAGCGGCTGTTCGCCGTAGCGACCCAGTCCCTCGACCGCGATCCATTGCAGCGGCGCCCAGCCATTGGGCGAATCCCATTGCTGGCCGCTGCGGATGCCGGTGGTGCGCAGGCCGCCCTCGCCGAGCAGGGTCGCACGGGTGGTCGCCGCGACCGCGCGCGCCTGTTCGCGGCTGGCATGGCCGGCGAAGAGCGGGAACAGTTCGGCGGCGCTTCGCGACGGCGTCGCGCGGCGCGCCATCCGGTCCCAATCGGCGAAGCGCCGTTCGCCCGCCACCCACAGATAGCGGTCGATCGCCGCCTTGCGCCGGGTGGCCAGCCCCTCGAACCGGTCGGCGGTGGCGGCATCGCCCAGCGCGCGGGCGCGGGTGGCGATGCGGTTCTCGGTGATCCACAACAGGCTGTTGAGATCGATCGGCACGATGTCGGTGGTGTGAATCGTCTCCAGCCGCATCGGATCGGCCAGCCAGCGCGAGCTGAAGTCCCAACCCGATTCCGCCGCCGCGCGCAGATCGCGCTGGACGATGGTGGTCGCCCTAGGCGCGGCCTTGGCCGCCGTCTCACGATCCTCGCGCCAGCTTTCGTCGCGGGGCGTGTCGCGCGCATCCCAATAACGGTTGAGCAGGCTGCCGTCGGGCATGCGCACGACATGTTGGCACGCGCCGCCGGCATCGAGGCAGGTCGCCCCCGCCATCCAATAATGATGCTCGCGGATCAGCGCCGCCAGCCGCCGCTTGGCCAGGGCGGGGTCGCGATCGTCCGACAGGTCCAGCATCAGCGCGAAGAAGGGCGGCTGCGACCGGCTGAGATAATAGCTGCGCGTGCCGTTGGGGATATGCCCATAGCGTTCGATCAGATCGCCGAAATTGGCGATCATCGCCTCGACCAGCGGCGCCTGCCCATCGGCCTTCAGCCCCAGCATGGTGAAATAGCTGTCCCAGTAATAGATCTCCTGGAACCGGTCGCCGGGCACGACATAGCCGCTGTCCAGCCCCAGCGCCGACGATCCCGGCGTCGCGGCGAAGGGCGCGCGGCCCAGCACCGGCCAGAGTTCACGGATGCGCGCGCGCAAGGGCGGCTTGGCCTGTGTATCCTCGCCACGGACCGCGAAATGCCGGCGGACGAAGGCGGCGAGCGCGGCCTTGTCGCGCGGTTTCTCGCGGCGATAGGCGGCCAGGATCGCCTGCGGGTCCTCGCGCGGGACCGCATCGGCGAAGGTCTTGCCGTCGGGAAAGACGCGCGCTTCCTGCACCGCGGCGAAGAGCGGCCCGTAAATGTCGGCGGGCGAGGGTGGCGTCGTCTGCGCCTGCAATAGCAAGGCGAGCGCGGGCAGCAGCGCCAGTTGGCGGAACCGGTGGCGATGGGGCGGGGGCGTCATGGGATCGCGTCTCTCCTGTTCAATCGGTTTCGGCGGCGCGGGGCAGCAGCACCGTGGCGGACAGCCCGCCGCCCGGGGCTTCGTCGAGGATCAGCCGCCCGCCATGTAGCTCAGCCAATTCGCGCGCGATGGCGAGGCCGAAGCCATGCCCGTCGCCCCGCTCGTCCAGCCGCGCGCCGGCCTGCGTGGCACGGAGGCGATCGGTCTCGGGGATGCCGGGGCCGTCGTCGATGACGGTCAGCCGGATCTGGCGGCCTTCCGCTGCGGCGGTGACGGTCACCGTCGAACGGGCATGGCGCGCGGCATTGTCGACCAGATTGCCCGCCACCTCGTCCAGATCCTGCGCATCCAGCGCCACCGCCAGGTCGCCGGGCACCTGTACCGAGAGCGTCAGGCCGCGATCGGCGTGAAGGCGGCCGATGGCGGTCGCCAGATCATCCAGGGCGGGCGCGAGCGTTGTCGTCGCGCGGGTGGCGCTTGCCTGGACCCGTGCGCGGGCGAGATGATGGCGGATGGTCTCGTCGATCCGCGCGACCTGCGCCGCGCGCGCCGCATCGCCCGCCAGATCGAGCGCCAAGGTCGCGACCGGCGTCTTGAGCGCATGGGCCAGATTCGCCGCCGAGGTCCGCGCGGTGGCGAGCGCGCGCTCGCTGTCGGCGGCCAGTGCGTTGAGTTCGGTGGCGAGCGACTGCAACTCGGCGGGTTGGTCCTCGCCGACCCGCGCGCGCTCGCCCGCCCGGATCGCCGCAACATCGTCGCGCAATCGGCGCAAGGGGCGCAGCGCCAGCCGTAGCTGGACCAGACTGGCGACCGCGAGCAGGATGCCGAGGCCGGCCAGCATGGCGAGCAGGGGCAGCAGCGCGGCGCGGATCGGACGCGCGACCACCGCGCGCGGCGCGGCGGCGCTGATCGTCACGGGGCCGCGCGGGCTGGGCAGGCGGACCTGACGGGCATGAACGCGGACGCCCTGTTCGGTCCGCCCCTCGGCGGGGCTGGGCCGGTCGGGGGCGGCGTCTGGCGGCAGCGGACCGGGCGGTGGCGCGGCGGGGCCGGCCTCGCCGGCGGGGGGCGGTCCCGGTGGATGCAGCGTCGCCAGCGGCGGAAAGTCGGCCGAGCCCAGCGTGCCATCGGGGCCGCTGATCCGCCAGCGCCAGCCGGGTTCGCCCTCCAGCATGCCGCGCACCCGCGCGATGCGGGCGCGATCCACCGCGCCGCGTTCATCGACCGCGCTCGCCAGCAGCGTGATCTGCGAATCGAGCCGCTGGTCCAGCCCGCGCGTGACGAAGCCCTCCAGCGCGCCGGCCAGCGCCCAGCCGGCGATCAGCAGCGACGCCAGGATTGCCAGCGCCGCGATCAGGACCATCCGCCCCCGGATCGAACGCGGCCTCATCCCGCATCCCCGGCGGTCAGGCGATAGCCCAACCCGCGCACCGTCTCGATCAACTCGGGCCCGATCTTCTTGCGCAACCGCCCGACGATCACCTCCAGGCTGTTGGAATCGACATCGGCATCGCCCTCATAGACGCGCTCGAGCAGTTCGAGCCGGGGGATGACCGCCTCCTTGCGCAGCATCAGTGCCGACAGGACGCGCCATTCGAACGCGGTGAGCTTCAGCGGCAGGCCGTCCAGCTCGAACTGCCCGGTCTGGCTGTCGAAAGAGAGGGGGCCGCAGGTCAGACGCGGCTGCGCATGCCCCGCCGCGCGGCGGACGAGCGCGCGCAGTCGCATGACCAGTTCCTCGACGCGGAAGGGCTTGGTCAGATAGTCGTCCGCCCCCGCCTTGAACCCCGCCACCTTGTCCGACCAGCCGTCGCGCGCGGTCAGGATCAGCACGGGCAGGCTGCGGCCCGAATCGCGCCACGCCTTCAACAGCGTCATGCCGTCGCCATCGGGCAGGCCGAGGTCGAGGACGGCAGCGTCATAGATTTCGGTATCGCCGGCATGGCCCGCATCGATGCCGCTGTCGAACAGGTCGACCGCGCAATGCTCGGCGCGTAGCGCGCGGGCGATGGCGGGGCCCAGATCCGGATCATCCTCGACCAACAGGATACGCATGACGTGCTTGTCTTCCCCTTTGCCCCCGATGCCGGGCTATCCCGTCAAAGCCTAAACCCAATCTGAACCGCGTGGTTCAGCGGGCATCGCGGCGAATCACCTAGAAGAGGCGCATCAACCAAGGAGCCTCAGACCATGTCTCGATGGAATGTTTCGAATCTCCGCCTCCAGGGCAAGGCGCCGCTGGCCGCCGCAGCGACCGTCCTGATCGCGCTGGGTGCCGGCGGTGGCGCCGCCGCCGTCTCGATGACCCGGCCGACCGTCACCATGGCGCCGACCACGCCGACGCCGATCGCCAAGCTGGCCTCGACCGGCGGCGTCGTCACCGCCAAGGGGCGGGTGGCCGAAGTCTTCGGCGACCGCTTCGTGGTGCAGGACGCCACCGGCCGCGCGATGGTCGCCAGCAATCGCGATGCCATGCCGGCGGTCGGCAGCAACGTGATGGTGCAGGGCCGCTATGACGACGGCGTGATGCACGCGCAGTATCTGGTCAATCCGCAGGGGACGGTGACCCCGGTCGGTCCGCCCCCGCCCCCGCCGGGTGGGCCGCGTGGTCCGGGCGGCCCCGGTGGTCCGCGCGGTGACGGCCCGCCGCCGCCCCCGCCCCCCGGCGGTCCGGGCGGACCCGGTGCGCCGGGTGGTCCGGGCGCGCCGCCGCCGCCCCCGCCGGGTGGCTGCGCACCGGGTGGCCCTGGCGGTCCGGGCATGATGCCTCCGCCCCCGCCGCCGGCCAACGGTGCCGCACCGCAGGGTGCCCCCGTGGCGCCGCCCCCGCCGCCTGCCGGGGCTCCGGTCCCGGCCCCCACGGGCGCGGTTCGCCCGGCGCGGTGATCCGTTCGTGATGAAGACGCCCTCCGGCCTTGGTCGGGGGGCGTTTTTGTGCTGGACGGGGGTGGGGTTTGTACTGGGCGGGGTGGGGCGTGGCCTTCGACTTCGCTCAGGCCGAACGGAGGTTGGTACTGAAACCCGTTCAGCCTGAGCGAAGTCGAAGGCCACGGGAATCCCTCACCGAAATGGGAACATTCGCCTCGCTGACCCTTTAGCCCCCCATGCGCTGGCTTCGATCGCTCGACATTCCGGCCGAATGGCTGTGGCTGCAACATGTCCTCGTCATCGCGGCGGCGGTGCTGATCGCGGTGCTGGTCCATGCGGTCGCCATGCGCGTCGCGGGCCATGCCGCGCGGCGCACCGCCAGCCAAAGCGACGATCTGGTCCTCGAACATATCCGCCAGCCGCTCCGCTGGGTGGCGATCGCCATCGCGGTCAGCTTCGCGATGCGGCTGGTGCCGATGTCGAGCGACGGGCGCGAGATCTGGCGGCAGGCGCTGGGCTTCTGCGTGCCGGCGCTGCTCGGCTGGCTGGCGGTGGCCGCGCTGCGTGCGCTGCAGGGCGTCGTCTATCTGCGTGCCGACATCAGCGTCGAGGACAACCTCCGCGCCCGGCGCAAGCGAACGCGCGCGCAGATATTGGGGCGGATCGGCATTTTCCTGATCGTGTTCCTGACCGTCTGCCTGATGCTGCTCAGCGTGCCCGGCATCCGCACGATCGGCGTCACGCTGATGGCCTCGGCGGGTATCGCCGGCCTCGTCGTCGGTGCCGCCGCGCAGCCCGCGCTCAAGAACCTGATCGCGGGCGTGCAGATGGCCTTTACCGAGCCGATCCGCCTCGACGACGTGGTCATCATTGACAATGAGTGGGGGCGGATCGAGCAGATCCACCTGACCTTCGTGGTGGTGCGCATCTGGGACGAGCGGCGGCTGGTCGTGCCGGTCGCCAAGTTCCTGGAGAACAGCTTCCAGAACTGGACACGCGAGACCAGCCAGTTGCTGGGATCGGTCTTCTGGTATCTCGACCCGGCGGCGGACATTCCCCGGTTGCGGGCGAAGATGGGCGAACTGGTCGAGGCGAGCACACGCTGGGACCGGCGCTTCTTCAATATGCAGGTGACCGACGTGAAGCCGGACTCGATCGAGGTGCGCGGGTTGATGACCGCGCGCGATGCCTCGACCGCGTTCGACTTGCGCTGCGAGATACGGGAGGGGTTGCTGGAGTATATCCGGCGCGAGATGCCCGAGGCTCTGCCCCGGCGGCGGTTGGAGCATTCCACTCCTCCCCGGCACGGGGAGGGGGACCGCCGCGAAGCGGTGGTGGAGGGGGGTAGCCGCGTAGGGCATACCTAGAGAAGGATGGCATGAGGTGGATTCGTCATTGCGAGCGTAGCGAAGCAATCCAGTGTCCAGGCAAGACGCTCTGGATTGCTTCGCTACGCTCGCAATGACGGCTTG
>NZ_JACIDH010000022.1 GCF_014196255.1 Sphingomonas pseudosanguinis | reverse complement strand
CGGCGCCCAGCACAAAAACCCCCCCAAACGCCCCGCCCCCCCCCCCCCCCCCCCCCCCACCCCCCCCCCCCCCCCCCCCCCCCCGCCCCCCGCCCCGGGCCCCCCCCCCCCCCCCCCCCCCCGCCTCCCCGGGCCGGGCGTTTGCGGCGATGCCCCACCCCAACCCCTCCCCTGAAGGGGAGGGGCTCGCGTTGATTCAATGCAATGTCATCACGGTCTATACCTCGCCAGGGGCAAACATGGGTCGGCTGCCGCTGGATAGGACACCTCTGCGTCCTCTGCGCCTCTGCGCGAACCTGACCTCTTTTCGGCCCCTCCGCGCGAATTCAATCTCAAACCCTTCGCGCCATCGCGGCTTCGCGTGAACTCAAACCCGCGCCCGGAACGGCGAAAAGTCTGTCCCCTCATCGAACACATCAACCCCCTCGGCCCGCTTCAGCCAGCCGACGATCAGATAGGTCACCGGCGTCAACAAGACCTCCCAGCCCACCTTCAGCGCCCATTGCGTGAACAGCACGACGATCACCAGATGCGGCGTCCACCCCACCGCGCCCCAAAAGGCCAGCGGATAGAAGATCAGGCTGTCGACCCCCTGCCCCACCAGCGTCGAACCGATCGTGCGCGACCAAAGGTGACGTCCGCCCGTCCACACCTTCATCCGCGCCATGACATAGGCATTGGCGAACTCGCCCGCCCAAAAGGCGCAGACGCTGGCCAGCACGATGCGCGGCACCTGGCCGAAGATCACCTCATAGGCCGCCTGGTTGGTCCAGGTCGGTGCGGGCGGGAGCGCCACCACGACATAGCTCATGAACGCCATGAACAGCACCGCCGCCGTTCCCGCCCAGATCACGCGCCGGGCGCGGGCATAGCCATAGACCTCGGTCAGCACGTCACCGATGACATAGCTGAGCGGAAAGAACAGGATGCCCGCCCCGAACGGCCACTGCCCGACGAGCGGCAGATCGATGACCGCCACCTTGCCCGCGCCGATGACGTTGGAGAGGAGCAGGATGGTCACGAACGCCGCCATGACGAAGTCGAACCAGCGGAACGCGCCCCGCTCCATATCGCGCGCCGCGACGATTCGTTCTGCGCTCATGCCCGTTCCCCTCTGACCTCAACGGGTTCGTTTATCGCCATTCCCTTGGGCTGCAAACCGCGCTAGGACGCCGCCATCCGCGCGTCCGTAGCTCAGTTGGATAGAGCAAGGAGCTTCTACCTCCTCGGTCGGGGGTTCGAATCCCTCCGGGCGCGCCACACTTTCCCCTATTGCCCCGCCTCGGCAGCCGTCGATCGGAACCAGATCATGTCGGTGGTCCAGCCGCGCTCGACCGCCAGGCTGGTCAGCCGGTCGCGCCAGTCGGCGCCACGCTGGCCGAAGGGGGGCGCGACGACCTCGGCGGGGAACGGTCCCTTGCCCGTCAACAACAACAGGCCCGACCAGCCGATATGGTCGAGATCGATCTGGAGGCGATAGCGGTCGCCGCCCAGGTCGCTGATCGGCACGCCCTCGCGCGACTGGGCCAGCGCCTGGCGGAAGGCGGCGCGGTCGGGGATCAGCATGTCGATCTTGCCCGACGGCTCCAGCCCGACCAGCGCGAAGTCGAGCGCGGGGTCGCCGATCGCGATGTCGATCACCGCATTGGCCGCCATCCGCCCCGCATAGGCCTTGCCCGGCAGCTGCATCCGCATCGCGAAGGCGCGCTGCGGCACCGACAGGCGGCTGTTGCCGGTCGCGCGGATCTGGCGATAGACGTCGAGCGCGGCGCAACCTGATTGGGTGATCGGCGAAACCTGTGCGAAGTCGATGTCGCTGCTGGCGATCTTTTGCGCATCCAGGCTGTGGCGGATTTCCTGCTGCGCCACCGCCGGATTGCCCGCGACGCCGGTTAGGACAACGCGCGGTCCCTTCGTCCCCGGCTCGACCGACACGATGCGCAGCCAGGTGCAGCCGACCGAGGGCAAGGTCGCATCCACCGCGCCGCGCGCACGGTCGACGGGGTCGGCCTGCGCGATGGCGGACTGACCCGGAGCGCTTTTGTCCCCGCCGTCCTGGGTCGCGAACCAGCCCACCGCACCGAGCGCCAGCACGGCCGCCGCCGCCATGCCCGGCCACCATCGGGTCCAGGGCGCGCGGCTGACGCCCGGCACCTCGGCGGCGGCGAGCGCGGCGATGACTTCATCCATCGACTGGAAGCGCTCGGCCGGGTCGGCGCGCACCATCCGCTCGACCACGGCGCGAAGCGGCGGCGGCACCGCGCCGACGTCCAGCCCGGCGCGGCGCTTGTCGACAGCATCGACCAACGTGCCGCCCAGCCCCAGATCGCCGCCGCGCGCCAGCGCCAGGATGACGAGGCCGAGGCTATAGACATCGGTCCATGGCCCCAGCGATCGATTGAAATCGCCGAGCTGCTCGGGCGCGACATAGCCCAGCTTGCCGGCAAAGCCGTCACCCACCACCGTCGCGGTCCCGGCGTCGAGATCCTTGGCGATACCGAAGTCGATCAGCTTGGCCGCCTCCAGCGCGCCACCGGGCAGCAGGACATTGTCGGGCGACACGTCACGGTGCACCGCCCCCAGCCGATGCGCCGCCGCCAGCCCCGAGGCGAGCCGGCGGAGCAGCACGCCCAGTTGCGTCACGTCCGGCCGCAACCGCCCCAGCATCTCCGACAGGCTGGTGCCGTCGATATATTCGGTGACGATGTAGAGGACGCCCAGCTCGGGCTCCTGCGCCAGCACGCGATACTGCACCACCGCCTCGTGATGCAGCCGGGTCAGCGTCTGCGCCTCGCGCCGGAACAGCGTGACGACATTGGGGTCGTTGGCCAGTGCGGGCAGCATGACCTTGATCGCGACGCGCTCGTCGGTAACGAGGTTCGCGCCCTCGAACACCTCGCCCATGCCGCCGCGCGCCAGGAAACGGCGCACCGCGAACATGTGGTTCAGGACATCGCCTTCCTGGATCGCCACGCCGGTGCCGCGCGCGGCGGCGCGGTCGAACACGGTGCGCTCGCCATCCGCCGGCTCGCCCGCCGAAAAGACGGTGCGGTCGTCCTCGGGCTCGTCGGTCATCATGCGCGTGCCCCGGCCGGATCGAGCCGCGTCGCCTCACGCACGCCGACCAGGATCGCGGTGACATTGTCGGGCGCGCCGCCGTCCAGCGTGCGGCGGATCAGCGTGTCGAGCGCGGCGGCGCGATCGCTGGCCGCCATGACCTCGGCCAGCGCGGCATCGTCGAGCACCCCGGTCAGCCCGTCGCTACACAGCAGGAACAGATCGCCCGGCGCCAGTTCGTCGGTCACGACATCGACCTGCAACCGCGCATCGACCCCGATGGCGCGCGCCAGCACATGGCCGCGCGGGTGATGCCGCGCCTCGTCCTCGCGGATCAGGCCGCGATCGACCAGCTCCTGCACCTGGCTGTGATCGCGGCTGAGCGGATGGAGCGTGCCGTCGCGCAGCAGATAGGCGCGGCTGTCGCCGACCCACAGCACCGCGAAACATCCGTCGCGCGCCAGCAGCGCGACCACGGTCGACCCCATTTGCTGGGTGCGCCGCTGCGCCTCGCTGAAGATGCGGCGATTGGCCGAGTGGATCGCATCCGCCACGGCCTGGGTCGCGGCGTGGAAGTCCGCCGGCAGCGTCAGGCTGTCGAGCGCCTGCGTCACCGCATTGGCCGCCCAGTCGCCATGCGCATGACCGCCCATCCCGTCCGCCACCGCCCACAGCCCGATCTCGGGCCGCTCGCAATAGCGGTCCTCGTTCACCCGGCGGCGCAGGCCGGGATGCGAGGTGGCGACCGCCTCGATCCGCCAGCCGATGCTCATGCCAGCATCGCCGTCAGCAGGTCGGCCGGACGCTCGCCCGCCAGTCGCGCATCATCCGGCCCCGTCCAGCCAGCGACCGGCCCATCGGGCGCCGCCCCCGCCTCGGCGGCGAGCCGATCGGCGTCCCAGCCCTCGCCGATCGCGCGGAACAGCAACTCCTCGCAATGCGCCCCCGCATCGCCGTCGCCGGCGACCAGCAGCAGCAGCGGAAAGCGACGGCCGACCGCATCCTGCGACGGGGTGATCGCCCCCGCCACCCCCACGCCCTCGGCCCGCCAGGGCAGCGCGCGGTCGAAGCGGTCGGCAAAGTCGGGATAGGCCGCGACCGCCGCCGCCTGCGATGCCGACAGCCACACATCGAGCGCCTGTCGCTGCGCCTGACCCACCCCGCGCGCCACGAAGTCGCCATGCGCGGGCAGCTTGCCGAACAGCAGCGCGGTCATAATGTCGCCGGGCATCGGAAGGACCATAGCCCGCCCCGACTGAACGGATTGGTCGTGCCCGGCAGGACGATGGTCAGCACGCTGCGCTCCGGACCGGTGCCGAACGCCGCCTGAATCGTCTGCGGCCCGGCATTGCGCTTGTCGGCCTGGTCCATCAGGCGGAACAGCGCCCAGGGTCCCTCGGTCGCGCGGCGCAGGATTTCGGTCCCCGGCGGGGCATCGCCATCCGCCGCCTTGGGCGCCCCTGCGCCAGCGCTGCGATACAGCGCCACCGACGCCTCGGGCAGGCCCCCGGTCGCCGACCACAGCAGCGGGCGCGGCTGGTTGCTGGTGGGGGTGAAGCGATAGCGAGTGCCGCCGCTCGCCACCTCGACCGTGTCGACGCCGCTGCCGAAGCTTGCCACCGACACCTTGACCGGCAGGCCACCCGCCAGCAGATCGCGAATGTCGCCCGCGCGCTTCAGCGTCTCGGGCGTGGCGGGGTTCAGCGCGCCGGCCACCGGATCGTCGCGCCGCCAGCGCCAGACGGGGCCGCTGGTGTCGATCATCGGCATCAACCGCTGACGCACGAAGCCATCGATCACCCCGTTCATGCCGAAGACGCGCAGCACCTCAGCCATGGGGGCATCCGCCTTGGCCGCCGCGAAAAAAGGGTAGCGCTCCTGGGCAACCTCCCGACAGGCGGGCAGCACCGTCTGCGCATAGGCATCGCCGACCGCACCGCTCGCCGCACTCACCTGCGCCGCCGATCCGCCCTTGGCCGCCTGAGTCACGAAGGACTGGAGCTGCGGCGGTGCCGACGCCGCCGAGGCGCGAACCTGTGCCAGCGCGGCGGCCATTTGCGCCTGGGTCGCATCCGCGCCGCCGCCGCCGCCCACCGACTGCGCCGCCATCACCGCTTGGCCCGCCGACTTGATCGCGCCGACGAACTCGTCGACCGGAGCCGGACGGCTGCCATCGCCGACATATTCGTGCAGATTGGCGAAATAGCCGCTGATCTCGTCCCCGGCATCGATCCCTTGCGCGCGGTCGCGGCCCATATCCTCGGCGAAACGGCCATAGCGCGAGCGGTTGAGGCCGTAGCGACCGACCCGTGCCAGCCCGGCCTGCACCCCGCCGGAGAAGATGGTGTTCTTGCGGAGTTCCAGCAGCACGCGCTTGAGCGGCGAAGGGCTTTTGGTCAGCGCGCCGAACGCGGCCGGATTCTGGAAATAGGCCCCCGGCGCCATCGCCGCGACCATGCCTTCCCAGGCGGCGATATACTCCTTGGCATAGAGCCCCGCGACGCCGGGGCGGACATTGGACAGCTCGGCCCCGACGCCCGCCTCGCCCGCACCGCCCAGCACCCACAGGTCGCGCTTCAAATCCTGCTGCACCGTGGCGAGGCCCGGCAGATAAGCCTTCTCATAACCGGCGCGGGTGAAGAAATAGGGAATGCGATACTCGGCCACCTTTTCAGGGTCCGAAAAGGCCAGCACATCGCCCTGCGACAGGACATTGGCCGCCGCCCAGGACGGTCCGGCCGACGCCGCCTTCTGCTTCATGATCGCATAGGCGCGGTCGGCGAGGCTGAGCGTCTGTACCGCCGCACGCGCCCCCGCGACCAGCGCACCGTCAAGCGGCGGCTTGCGCCCCGGCCAGACCGAGGCCATGTCGCGGTCCTCCAGCAGCGCATCCAGATGCCGCGTCAGCGCTGCGCGCTCCGCCTGGCTGTCGGCCCCGGGATAGAGTGCGGTCGCCCAGTCATTGGTCACCCACGCCTTGACAGCGCCGGCATCCATCGGCCCCTGCTGGCCCAGCATCAGATAGACTTTGAGCGGTTCGTACAGCCGCGACGGATCGCCCGCCTCGCCACGCAACACCTGTTCCAGCCGCAGGAGCAGACGGGGCAGCATGATCCGGCGCAGCGCCTCGCGATAGCTTTCCTCCGCCTGGCGGCTGAGGCTGCCCTGATACAGGCCCAGCGTCATCATCAGCGGCGGCCCGCCCGCGCGGCGCTCGGCATAGCCGCGCGGCAGGTTGCGCAGCGTGTCCAGCGCGGGCAGCGCGGCGCGCAGATCGGCATCGTCGCCGCGCACCTGGGTCAGGTCGATCCCGGCCTCGCGCAGCTGCGCCTCGGCCTTGGCGGTCTGGGTCGTCAGCGCCGACTGGAAGCTACGATTGCGCGCATAGCTGACGCCCCAGCCCGCCAGCACCAGCGCGGTCGCGACGCCGATACCGATCAGCGCCGCGATCACCCGCCCGCGCTGCCGCGCCTTGGCCTTGGCATCGGTGGCGACCAGCCCGGCCTCGGGGAACGCGACCTCGGTCAGCAGGCGGTTGAGGAAATAGGCGCGCCCGCGCCCGGTGACGCCGCTGTTGCCGGGCTGTTCATAAACCTCGGCCATCGAGGCCAGGATGCGGTCGAGCGGTGCGCCGTCCTGGACGCCGCTGGTCAAATAGAAGCCGCGGAGCTGGCCGATCGGTTCGTCACCGGCGACGAACGCACCCTCGGCAAAGCGCATCAGCCGCGAGCGCAGCGACCGCAGCTGCGCCGGGAAGCCCAGCATCATGCCGCGCCGGCGCTGGTCGACCTCTTCGAACAAGCGGCGTGCCTGGCGATCCGCCACCGCCTGCGCCGCCACGTCGAACGCCTGCGCCAGTGCGGGCGCGGTCGGCTTGCCATCGGCATAGGGCAAGGTCGCGCCGAACACCGCGCGCCGCCCCTCGACATCCAGATCGTCAAAATATTCGGTGAAACCCGCCAGCAGATCGGCCTTGGTCAGCAGCAGATAGACGGGCACCGCCGTCTCCAGCGTGCGGCGCAATTCGGCCAGCCGCCGGCGTACCGCGCGGGCATGCGCGTCGATCGCGGCGCAGTCGCTGCCGACCAGCGTGTCGATACCGATCGCGACCAGCACGCCGTTGACCGGCTGGGTCGGGCGATGGCGTTTCAGCAGGGTGAGGAACGCCCCCCACCCCGCCGAGTCGACGGTCGCATCCGAATCCTGCGTCGTGTAGCGGCCGGCGGTGTCGACCAGCACCGCCTCATCGGCGAACCAGAAGTCTAGATTGCGGGTGCCGCCCACCCCCTGCACCGCCTGTTCGACGAAGGGAAAGCGCAAGCCGGAATGGAGCAAGGCGGTCGTCTTGCCCGCGCCGGGCGGGCCGATGATGACATACCAGGGACGCGTGTAGAGATAGTCGCGCCGCCCTCCGCCCGCCTCGCGCAACTTGGCGACCGCCTCGCTCATGCGGCGGCCGAGTTCCTTGCCCTCCTCCTCGGCGGCGTTGGGACCGGCGAGTTCGGCGGCGATCGCCTCGGCCGCCTTGCGCGCCTTGCGCCGCCGCAGCCACCACCACAGCCCCCAGCCGAGCAGGATGACGACCACCCCGGCGATCCGCACGCTCCACGGGCGGAAGAAGGGCACGAACAGCGGCAGCCCGAAGACGAGCAGCGCCGCCAGGATCAGCGCGGCGGTGATCGTCACCGCATACCAGTTGGTGAAGAAGCGTTTCATCAGTAGCGCCGCGGCACGATGATCTCGACCCGCCGGTTGCGCGACTTGCCCGCCGCGGTGTCATTGGAAGCGATCGGCACCGTTTCCCCCAGTCCCTTGGTCGTCACCCGCGCCGGATCGGACAGATCGGCGCGCAGGATCTTGCCCACCGTCTCCGCCCGCGCCTCTGACAGCGCCATATTGTCGGGGAAGCGCACGGTGTGGACGCGGTCGTTGTCCGCATGTCCCTCGACCAGCACGCCGCCCTTCTCCGCCTCGATCGCGCGACCGATGCGATGGAACAGCGCCTCGCGCCCCGTCTCCAGTTCGTCCGAGCCGGATTCGAAGAGCTGCCCGACCGTGGTGCGGACGCGTACGGTCTGGGCATCCTCCTCGACGGTCACCAGCCCCTCCCGAATTTCGGGTTCCAGGAAGCGCTTCAACCGGCTGGCCTGCGCGCTGTCGGTCGCCGGCATGGCGGCGGCGGGGCGCGACAGGGTCAGCCGGGCATCGGGCGACAGCGCGCTCAGCCGGTTGAACGGCTCCTCACCGCTCGACCCCAGCATCAGCCGCAGCACGATATAGACGAGCAGCAGCAGCGCGAGCGCGCCCGCGCCCGCCAGCGCCAGCACGCTCCACCCCATGCGGCGCATCGGCACCGTCTCGCCGCGCCAGTGCGGGACCAGCTCGACCGGCGACAGCGAGCGGACATGCGGCAGCGCGCTCTGCAACCGCGCCATGATCTCATGCAGTCGCCGCTGCCCATCGGGCATGACGCGGAACCGCCCCTCGAAGCCGGCGGCGAGGCAGGCATGGAACAGTTCGATCAGGTCGAGATTGTCGTGCGGCACGCGCAGCATGTCGTCGACCAGCTGCCAGAAGCGGTCGCCGCCGATATTCTCGTGGAAGAACTGCACGACCATCGAGCGGCGCGCCCATTCCGCGCCATCGGTGCCGACCCCCGCCAGATTCTGTGCGACGTCATCGGCGGTCGCACACACCGCGTAGCGCGCGCGCTGGCGCTTTTCCTCGGAATAATGCGGCTGGATCGCGCGTTCGAACCTGGCGATCGCCGCCGAACAGCGCCGGTGCAGCTCGGGCATGGGCAGGCGGACGCGGCCGGCACGCACGGCGGCGAGCAGCGCCAGCACCGGCTCCGCCTCGGCCAGCATGATGTTGCGGATCGCGGGCGGCGTCGCGGGATGCGGCACATCGTCATCCGCCAGCCGCGACGGTGCCAGCCCCGCCCCCATCGGCGGCGCACCGCTGGCGGACAAGGGCGGCGGCGCGCCATAGCCGCCGGGATGCGATCCGGCGGTGCCCGGCCGCTTCAGGCCCTGGAGCGGCGACGGTCGAAAGATGGTCTTGTCGCCGTCGTCCTCGCTCACCGTCCGCTCCGTTTCACGCACCAGAGTTCAAGGCGCAGCTGCGGCCAGTCGCCCGCGACGTGCAGACCCAGTGCGCTCGCCTGTTCGAAATCGCGCCAGTCGGGCACGCCGCGATCCAGCTCGAAATAGACGAAGCCTGGCAGCACGCGCAGTTGCGGCGGCGGGGTCGGCGTGTGGCGCAGCGGCACGCCGGGCAGCGCGGAATCGACGATCTGGCGCATCTTCTGCACCGACCCGATCTTGGCGACCGAGGCGAAGAGCGCGCGGATTTCCTCAACCGGCGAGGCGGCGGACACCGCCAGATAGAAATAGCCGGTCTTGTACAGCCCGTGATCGGTGATCCGCGAAACATAGGCCCCCGGCCCCGCCTCATCGAGCGGCAGCTGCACCGCCGAGCGTTCGAACACCGCCGACAACATGGATTGCAACAGGTCGAAGACCGGCTCGAAACAGGTCTGCGGATTTTCGTGGTCGTAGCGCGGCAGCGGCGGCGCTTTGCGCTCGGGGCGGATCAGCGTCGCCAGCTCGCCCGCCATCGAGATCAGCGTCTCGTACAGTCGCTCCGGGTGGACCATGGGCAGGAATTGCAGATGCTCCAGCACCGGCAGCCAGCGGTTGAGCGCCTGGAGCAGCAGGAAGCCGGCGAAGGTGTCGGTGCCGCCGTCGGTCGCCTCGACCGCGCGCAGTGCCAGTTCCTCGGCGCGCTGGCCGGCGCGGCCAATAATGTCGGACAGGCCACCGCTCAGGCGCGTCGCGGCATCGATGTCGAGCGTCGGCGGGATATAGCGGTCGTCGAACATCAACCGCTTGTTCTGCACCTCGCGCACCCGCGCGAGGCCCAGCGTCACGCGACCGTACAGCTGGTCGCGGGTCACGCCATAGCGCAGATTGGGGCGGCCCATCCCGACCGGCTCGCTGGTCCGGTCATCCGAATAGCTGTCGACGATCTCGACATCCTCGACCAGGAAGCGCGCCTCGACCGAACGCTGCTCGACATCGCCGAACTGCACCGCGCCATGCTGGCTGGCGGGCAGGGTCAGCGAAACGAGCGCGTCGCGCGCGTCGCCGGGGACGTCGAGCGGCTCGGGCGGGGGCAGATCGTCGGGGATCGAAAAGGGCGTCCCGTCGGGCAATACGCCGGTGGCCTGCTGGATCGCGAACTTGCCGAGGCTGGCCAGGTCCTCGTCGAGCGTCAGCGAGGTCAGGCCCCAGGGCCAGGGCCGCACGGTGTCGACCCGGGCACCCAGCTGCCCCTCGAAGAACCGGTCCTGCACCTGGAAATGCTGGGGCCGCAGGAACATCCCCTCATGCCAGGCGACCCTGTTCTTGCCAGCCAAACCGCGTCCCCCAACACCCTATTTCACCCGGCCACCGGCGCGGCCGATCGACCGCAAAGGTTATTGATGCCGTTACAATGGCACAATAGTTTTGGTCGACCGTTTGTTCCGGCAGTGAAAAGATAAGGGGCAGATGCGGGCAATGGATGGTCGGCCGGATGAGCTTTCCTATGATCCCCGATCCTGGCTCGGCCCGGTGCCGGGACCGGCCGCCAAGTCGCCCTCGCCGCCCCCTCCCCCGCCAAGACAGTCGTCACGATCCGCGAGACCTTTATGGCTGGCGAGCGCGGCGGTCGCGGTAGCGGGATTCGCTACCGCCTATCTGGCGCGCACGCCGACCCAATGGGCGGCCCCCGCCGGCGCGCCGGCGACACGCACCGCCCCTGCGCTGGCCTCAACCGAGCAGCGCATCCTGAACCTCGCCAGTGCCGCCGATGTCGGTTCCAGCCTGTCGGTGCTGGGCATCGTACCGGCGGACGCGAACGAGGCGGGGCGGATGGTGATCGCGCGGCTGGGTCGCGATCCGGGGGAGATACGGCTGGCGGTGATGGCCGACACCTCGGGCCGCCAGCTTCGCCATGCCGAGATCACCCGCGCCGACGGGTCGGGGATCGAGATCGCCCGCAAAGGCCAAGGCGCGCTCCAGGCGACCAGCCTGTCGGCCAAGCTGACCCGCCAGATGATGTTCGTGCGCGGCGAGCTGGATGGCGAGAGCTTCTACAGCTCGGCGGTGGCCGCCGGGGTCGCCGACGTTCTGGTCGACGAGTTCGCCAACGCCTTTCGCTACGACTTCGACATGCAACGCGAGGTGCAGCCCGGCGATGTGTTCGAGGCGGGGTTCGAACAGCGCATGACGCCGGGTGGCGAGCGGGTCGGCCAGCCCGAGCTGGTCTATGCCGCGCTGACCACCAACGCCAAGTCGCGCGCGCTCTATCGCTTCGCCGGGACCGGCGATGGCGTGGCGGAATGGTTCGACAGCGCCGGTAAGAGCAGCCGCCGCGCGCTGATGCGCACGCCGGTCGAGGCGGCGCGGATCAGCAGCGGCTTCGGCATGCGCAACCACCCGATATTGGGCTTCGCCAAGCTGCACCGGGGCACCGATTTCGCCGCCCCCACCGGCACGCCGATCTTCGCGGCGGGCGATGCGACCGTGGTCTTCGCCGGCCCCAAGGGCCCCAATGGCAATTTCGTGAAGCTGCGCCACGACAATGGCAGGGAGACCCTATATCTCCACATGAACCGCATCATGCCGGGGATCAGCGTCGGCGGCCATGTCGCACAGGGGCAGCAGATCGGCGAGGTCGGCACCACCGGCCGCTCGACCGGACCGCATCTCCACTACGAAGTTCATATCGCGGGCGCGCCGGTCGATCCGCTGTCGATCGATACCGGCCAGACACGGACCCTGACCGGCGCCATGCTCGCGCCGTTCCGCAAAATCCGCGACACGATCGATGCGCGACGCGCGGCGGAGGGCGTGTGAGCGGGGTTGCGGTCGCTGATCATGCCCGACTAAGCTGATCGAAGGATTGGACAATCCATGGAGTCGTCATGCGCGTCGCCACATTCTCTATCTGTTTCAGCGCCTTTGCCTTGATCAGTTGCGGTTCGCCTCCCAGCGCCGAAGCCAATACCAGTCAGGCGGTCCCCGCCGAGGCACCAGCCCCCGCGCCGCCCGTGATCCCGACATCCGGCCCAAGCCCGAGCGCAACTCCGGATGCCAAGCCGACCACCGTGGCCCTACCCGCCGATGTCGTCTCCTTCCGCGCCAAGCGGGACGAATGCGATCACTTCCGGGGCGAGGAACCCGCCGATGAGGCGCGTGCCGACTTCCTGGAAAAGGCGCTCGCCCGCACGTGCACCGGCACCGATGCGGCGCTGGCCGCGCTGAAGAAGCGCTATGCCGACCAGCCCGCCGTCATGGCGGTGCTGTCGAACTATGATGAAGGGATCGAGTAAGCGGGAGAGCCACCATGTCGATCATGCAGTCGGTTGGTGAATCCGGGGTCAATAATCACCGCGATGTCAAAGCCGTACAGCAACGCCTGAAAGCGAGCGGCATGTCGCAATTGAAGGTCGATGGCCTGGCCGGTCCCAAGACCATTGCCGCGATCCGATCCTTCCAACAAAGCAGATTGCGCATGTCCCGCCCCGATGGCCGAGTCGATCCCAAGGGGCGGACCTGGACGGCGCTATCCGGCGGCGATACCGGCGGCGCGGCCGCGCCCCGGCGTCGGGCCGCACCGGTCAGCGGTCGTCAGCCGCCGGTTGCATCCACCTCACCCGGTGCCACGCGGGCGGCGAACGCGCAGGGCAATCTGAGCGGGGCAGCCTGGTGGCACGCCAATCAAGCGCGCTATCCCAACAGCCAGTCGGTCGACGATCTGGAATCCCCTTTCCGCGAAAAGGCCAAGCGCTTCATCGCCGCACTTCGGGCCGCCGGTGCTAATGTGCGGGTCAGCGCGACACGCCGCAATCGCATCCGCGCGCATCTGATGCATTATAGCTGGCGGGTGGCGAAGGGTCAGATAGCCCCAACCGACGTGTCAGCAATCGACGGCTGCGACATCCAATGGGATCATGGCGATCTGACCAAGTCACGCGCCGCCGCCGCCGAGATGGTGCGGCTGTTCCATATCGTCTTCAAACCCTCGCTCACGTCCAATCATATCGCCGGCACCGCGATCGACATGACGATCAGCTTTTCAGGAACGATTACCGTCGCCGACGGATCGGGCAAGTCGGTGCGGGTCGGCTCGGTGGCGGCACTCAACCCGGTCGGCGCGAGCTACGGTGTGCTGAAACTGGCATCGGACCCGCCGCACTGGTCGGCGAACGGCCACTGAGCCCCCGCATCGCCGCCGACAGCGCGAGCAATACGGTGACCAGCGCGAAGCTCATGGCGAGGCTGGCGTTCAGTCCGGCCTCGCCGCCGCTCCAAAGCGGGGCACCGGCCAGTTCCAGGTCGAGGATCGCGCCGAAGCCGCCGATCCCCGGATTGGGGTCCAGCCCCAGTACCAGTTGCTCGCCGGCATTCCACGTCAGATGCGCCGCCACCGCACCCGATATGCCGCGCTCCCGCCAGGCGAGCAGGCCGAACAGCAATCCGCCCAGCGCCATGTTGCCCAGCGCGATCAGGTGACCGCCCTGCACCCAGATATGGAGGCCGGCGAAGATCAGGGCGACCAGCGGCACCGCGACCCAGGCACCCAGCCAACGCTGCGCCACCGGTTGCAGCCAGCCGCGGAACACCGCCTCCTCGGCGATGACCTGCACGGCGATGGTGACGATCCCCAACAGCCAGACCGCACCGATGCCGCCGCTTTGTCCCGGGTGCAGCACGCCGGCGGTGGCCGCATAAGCGATGGCGAGCGCCAGCCCGCCGCCGCCGCAGAGCAGCCCGGTGCGCACCGATCGCCCCTTGCCACCGCGTGGCCATATCGCACCGCCGCCCAGCCACGCCCCGATGATCCCCAGCACCAGCATCGGCGTGAAGATCAGCAGGTTGAACAGCGCCTCGCCCGCTGCCGGCCCCATGCTCGCCACCAGCCCGCCGACCCAGTCGGGCGCGACCCGCAGCCAGGCCGCGACGATCGCCAGCCCGGCCACCGCCGCCACGCCGGCGGCCGCGCGCGTCACCGCTGCGCCACCTGCGCGGGCGGCGGGGAGAGCATCGTCTTGCTGCTGTCGCCGACCAGGAAATAGGGTGCCCAGTAGAAGGGATGCGAATAGGCGCTCTGAGTCATCAACGTGCGCTGCGCCGCCTGCAACGCCTCGCCCATCGTGCCGGTACGACCGCGTTCGTAAAAGGCGCGGATGAACGCATCGCTCTCCGCCTCGGCCGACACCTGCCAATAGGTCGCAAGCACCGCGCGCGCATTGGCGGTCAGGAAGGCACGGACCAGCCCGTCGAGCGTCGCGCCCGCCTCTTCCTGGCCGGCCGAGCGCGCCACCGCCTCGTCCTGCACGCCCGCCGCCGTGTCGCAGGCGGACAGGACGACGAGGTTCGCATCAAGCCGGAAATCGGCGATCTCCGAGAAGCTGAGCAACCCGTCCGACCCCACATCGCCAAAGGAGGTGACCAGCGCGGGCGGCGACTTGGCGCAGCCCCACATGCCTTCCTCCAGCCCGTGCGTGGCGAAGTGCAGCACCTCATATTGGTCGAGATCGGTACGCGCCTTGACCGCCGTATCGCTGAACGCTGCGCCGGTGATCATCGTGCCACGCCCGTCGCCCAGCGCGCCGGCGGCGATGCCCAGTTCGCGCGGACTGATCGGCTTCAGGCTACGCGACAGGTTGGCCAGCCGGCCGAAATCGACCGCGCAGCCATAGCCCACTTCGACCGGCCGCGCGGCGACACCCGGTGCCGGCGTTGGCGGCGGCCGGTGGTCGCCCATGCCCAGGAAGGGCCGCCGGGCACGCGACGGCGGCAATGCGCGCGCGACCAGGAAGGAGCGCGGCGACAAAGCGGTCGAAATCGCGGCGCTACGCGCCAGGAAGGCGGTGCGCGAGAAATCGAAGGGATCGGTCCCCTTGGGCGCCTGTGCGTCGTAGCGCGTGACCAACGTGCCCAAGGGCAGGCGCGCGAGCGGCCCCGCCGGATCGACGACGATCGAGGGCGCCGCGGCGATCAGCCCCGCCGCGGGGCCGCTGACCAGCCGGTAGAGCGTATAGCCGCGCGCCTCGTCGAACGGCACCAGCTGTCCCTGGCGCAGGCCGCCGTCGATCGACGCGCGGAGCTGATCGCCGAGCTGGTCGACCGCCGCCTTCGCCTCGTTCGAATTGGCGACATGGTAGATCATCGTGCGATCCGCCGTCACCACCAGGCCATAGATGCGCCGATTGAGCTCGGTCAGCTTCACATAGACTTCGCCGGGGCGCAGCGCGCCGCGCAATTCGGCGAGTGTCGCGGGCGCCTCGTCCACCTGACGATAGCGCGGGTCGGCGGCGAGCTGCGCATCGATCTGAAGCAGCCGCGCCTCGGCCGCGTCGCGCGCGCGCACCAGATCGGTGCCCGATGCCGCCGCATCCTCGCGCTTGTCGGCCAGCGCATAGCGCAGACGGGTGATCTCACGCTCCAGATCGGCGCGCTCGCGGATCACCACGCCCAGCTTGGGATCGGCAGCGACCACCGCGCGCAGCTGGGTCAGCTGGCGCGCGACCGCCGGTTCGCCATTGGCCTGCACCGCGCGGAAGAAGCGATCATAGGTATCGGCGCGCGGCTGCGCCGCCTCGCCCACCAGCAGGTCGAGATAATCCTCCATCCCGATCGAATTGCCGAACGAGGTGGAGCCGGAGGCGATCAGCGCGTCGACCGCTTCGGCAAAGGTGTTGCGCACCGAATCGCGATTGGCGCCGGTGCGCGCATAGACCGCCGCGCGTTCCAGCTCGGCCTCGGCGATCGCCGGCTCGGCCCCGGTGCCGCCATTGGCGATCGAGCCGCGCCGCAACTGGTCGACCGCGTCGTTATAGCTGTCGAGCGCGCGGCCATAGCGCCCGGCACGCGCCTCCAGCCGCCCGCGCTGCCGCGCGATCCGCGCGCCCAGCCACAACAGCCGCGACTGATCGAGCCGCTGGTTCGACAGCGGGCGATAGGCCAAGGCCGCCGCGTCGAGTGCGGACGTCGCCCCCGCCTCGTCCCCCAGCGCCAGCAAGGCGACGCTGCGGGTATAATCGCGCTGCACGTCGAGCACACGCGCCGCCAGGTTGGAGGCGTCGGCCACCGCCAGCGCCGCCGCGCCCGCCGTGCGCGGCTGGTTGAGCTGACGCAGCGTTTCGGGATCGGTGAGCGGCTGCGCCGCCGTCGAGGGGGTCGCCCCCTGTCCGCTGCGGTCGATCTCGGTCAGCGCCTCGCGAAAGGCGCGGCGGTTGAGCGCGTCGAGCGCGTGATAGGTGTCGCGCTTGCGCATCAGGAACGCGTTGCGCGCGGCCGGCACATTGGTCAGCAGCGTATCCGCCTCGGCGAAATGCGCCGCCGCCGTTTCGGGGAACAGGATGTTGGAATCCGCCAGCCCCGCCTCCAGCAACAGCTCGACCCGGGTCGCGGGCGGCGTCTCGGCGGGCAGGCGGCTGAGCGCGTCGTTCAGGATGCGCGACGCCTCGACATTCAGCCCCTTGTGATTGAGCGAAATACCCTGTGCCAGCACGCCCGCGACGTTCAGCGCATCGCCCTGCACGCCCGCGACGCTGGCCGGGGCGGCCGCGCCGATGCCGGTGACCACCGCTGGGTCGATCGTCGCGGTCAGGGTGCGGGTCACGTCGGCGCTCGGCGCCCGCTCGCCCGAGGTGATGGCGATCCCCTCTTCCAGCTGCGCAAGCAGCGCGGGCGTGCCCGACGCGACATAGCGCCGGTCGCCGCGCACCTGATCCAGCCGCAGCGAGTCCAGCCCCGTCACCCGGTCCTGGCACCGGCGCAGCGTCGCCGGCCGCCCGGCCAGCGTCACCGCCTGTTCCGCGCCGCACCCGAATTGCTTGTCTAGCGTCGCCAGCGCCTCGGGACTGGTCGCGACGACGCGGATCGCTCCCAGCGGTCGGCTGGCCGCCGCCGTCGAGCAGGTGATGGCATAGAGGCGCGCGAACGGGTCGGCGATCGCGGGGTCCGCCCAGGCACGCGTGGCGACGCAGGCCTCGCCGCTTGCGGTCTTCCCCAGATTGAAGCTGTCGAGCCGCGCGGGCGGCGGCACGGTGGCGCATCCCGCCATCAGCGTGGCGACGAACCCGCATCCCAGCGGCCAGGCGGCTTTGGTCCGAAGGCTCACTGGCCATTCTCCCGGTCGGCGGGCTTTTCGGGGGCGAGCGCGGGAAGGCCGGTCAAGAGATCCTCGTTATTGCCGCTGACGATCGGGGCGAAGGGGACGGCAACATCCTGCGAGATGCCGAACACGTCCTCGCTGTTCCAGTTGAACACCTGCAGCGTCGGCTGGATGACGATGGTGGTCAGGCACCCCGTGCCCGTACCCGCCAGACAGCCATTGATGCGCGTGGTCGGGAGCAGCACCGGGTCGATCTCGATCACCGGATTGCCGAGCAGCGCGGCGGCGCCCCCCTCGATCCCGTTGATCGACCCGAACAGCGCGACGCTGGTATTGCCCGCGACGCCCGTGCCGTTGACCCGCAGCGCCGGCGTGACCGGTGCCGTTTGCGACCCCAGCACCAGGCCCGATTGCCGCCCCGGCACGCCGGTATTCTGGAACAGCGCATAGTCGCCGAACCGCACGGTCAACGACCGCGCCTCCAGCGTGGTGGTCGCGGTCGGCTCGTAGAAGCCGCCGCCCAGTTGCGGGTTGTACAGCGCGGTATTGCCGGTCGACAGCAACGCCGCCGCCTGTGCGCGCGGATCGCCACCTTCCATCAGCGTGTCGATGAAGCCGGGGCGCAGGCCGACCGCGATCCGCGATCCCTGCAACACCAGATCGGCATCCTGCATGCGCAGGCGGCCACCGGCATCGCTCGTCGCCTCGACCATGATCGTGCTCGCCGATCCCTGGCCCGATGCGTCTCCGCCGAGCCGCAGCGCGCGCGTGCCGCCGCTGGTCACCGCACCGGTGACGCGCAGGTCGCCGGTGGTCGCGACATCGACCGCCGCCGGGGCGAGCGCCACGCTGCCCAGCTCGACCGCGCCGCTGCCACCGTTCAGCGTCAGACGATTGGCGGAGACGCGTCCCAGCTCGGTGGCGGACAGACGGAAACCGCTGGCCTCCGTTCCGTCCCCGATCCGCATCGCGCTGGTCGCGGCGGCGCGGTTGGTCAGCATGACGGCCGTCCCGCGCACCGCACCCGACAGGTCGAGATCACCCGCCGAGACCGATACCGTTGGGCCACCGTCGAGCGCGCCCAGTGTCGCAAGCCCGCCCGCCTCCAGCATCGCACCGCCGCTAGCGCTGCTGTCACCCAGGGTCAGCGCATTGGTGCTGGTGACCGCGAGCGTGGCCGCGCGTGCGCCGCCGATCTGAACGCTGCTGCCGATCGCGTTCAGCGCGCCCGCCGCCTCTAGCCCGCCGGTAGTCAGCGCCTCTCCCGCGCGCAGCGTCATCGTGTCGCCCGCGCCGGCATCGCCAATGGCCAAAGCGCGACGCGCCTCGGCCAGCAACCCGCGCGCCGCCTGAAGCCGGCCGGCGACATCGACCGTCTCGCCACGCAAGGTCGCCGCGCCGGCGGAGCGGACATCGCCCAGCCTCGCCGCGCCAGCCTCGACCGTCAGGTCGCCGCCGGTTGTCTCCAGCGTGGTGCGTGCGCCATTGATGCCACCGACCGCGCCGGTGCTGCGCAGCGTGATCGCGCCGGCGCGGATACCGGGCAGGGTCACGCTGTTGCCCGCCACCGCTGCGGCACCGCTGGCGGCGATACTGCCGGTCGCGACCGCGCCGGCGGAGGACAGGTCGACCGTGCCCGCACGAACCTCGCCCAGCGACAGGTCGCCCGCCGACAGCCGCAGCGCGAGCGCGTTCACCGCCAGATCCCCGGCGGTGAAGCCCGCGTCATGGGTGAAGACGCTGCCGATCGTGCTGCCATCGAACCGGCCGATCGATCCGGCCTCGACATGACCCAGCTGCACCGCGCGTGCCGCCCCGACGCGCAGGCCCAGCGCCGCGCCGCCGCCCAGCCGCGCCTGAAGCCGGGTGCCCGCCATCTGGATCGCACCGCCCGCATCGAGGATCAGCGACTCCGCGCCGACGCCATCGGCGTCGCTCGCCAGCGTCAGCCCACTCGCGCCGGTGATGTCGCCGGCCGCGCTGGTGATGCGCACCGCGCCCTTGGCCCGCTGCGCCACCGTACCGCCGCCCAGCGCGACATTCGCGCCCGTCACCCGGTACGCGCCGCCCGCATCGACCGCGCCGCTGACGCGCGCCAGCCCGCTCGCCGACACGATCGAGTCGCCGCCAGAGGTGAGCGTCCCCACGCTCAGATCGCCACCCGTCGCGGCCAGGGTCAGCCCCTGCCCCGCCGTCGCACCGGCCAGCGTCACCTGCGCACCTTGCGCGTTCAGTGTCGTCCCGGCGGTGATCGTCTGCCCGCTGATCGCGCCGCCCGACGAAGCCTGCACCGCGCCGCCGCTGACATCGGTAAAGGACAGGCCAGTGCCACCCTTGAGCGACAGGTCACCCGTGGTCGTCACATTGGCGAGCACCGTCCGCCCGGTCGCGCCCAACGTCGCCGTGCCGGCGGTCACCGGACCGGTGACGTTCAGGTCGCCATTGATGGCGTTCAACGTCAGCCCCTGCCCGACCTTCACGCTGCCCAGCGATACCTGCGTACCCTGCGCGCTCAATGTCGTCCCGGCGGTCGCCGTCTGGCCATTGATCGCGCCACCCGACGTCGCCCGTACCGCTCCGCCGCTCACCTCCGCAAAGGACAGGCCCGTGCCGCCGTTGAGCGACGCGTCACCCGTGGTCGTGACGGTGGCGAGCACCGTCCGCCCGGTCGCCCCCAACGTTGCCGTGCCGGCGGTCACCGGACCGGTGACGTTCAGGTCGCCATTGGTGGCGTTCAGCGTCACACCCTGCCCGGCCTTCACCGAGCCCAGCGACAGCTGTGCGCCTTCCGCCGTCAGCGTGGTCGCGGCGGTCATCGACTGTCCGCTGATCGCGCCGCCCGACGATGCCTGGACCGACTCACCGCTGACATTCGCGAAGGACAGGCTCGTGCCAGCCTTGATCGACAGGCCGCTGGTGGTCGCCACATCGGCGAGCACCGTCCGCCCGGTCGCCCCCAATGTCGCCATGCCGGCGGTGACCGGGCCGGTTACCGTCAGGTCGCCATTGGTGGCGTTCAGCGTCACACCCTGTCCGGCCTTCGCCGAGCCCAGTGTCACTTGCGTGCCCTCGCCTGTCAGCGTGGTTGCGGCGGTCACCGTCCCGCCGGTGATCGCGCCACCCGACACCGCCTGCACCGTCCCGCCGCTGACGTCCGCGAAGGACAGGCCGCTGCCGCCCTTCAGCGACACGTCGCCGGTGCTCGTCACATTGGCGAGGATCGCCCGCCCGGTCGCCCCCAATGTCGCCGTGCCGGCGGTGACCGGGCCCGTGACGTTCAGGTCGCCATTGGTGGCGTTCAGGGTCAGCCCCTGATCGGCCTTCGCGCCGCCCAGCGACACCTGCCCGCCCTCGACCGACAGGACGGTGCCGGCATTGATCGTCCGGCCGGCGATCGTGCCGCCCGACGCCGCCTGCACCGTACCGCCGCTGACATCGGTGAAGGACAGACCGGTGCCGCCCGACAGCGCGACATTGCCCGCGACGTCGACCGCCGCCAGGCTGGTTCGGCCGGTCGCGGACAGCGTCGCCGTCCCCGCCGTCACCAAGCCACCGATGGTGAGGTCGCCGTCCGTGGCGCGCAGCGTAATCGCCTCGCTGCCCGTGTCGATCCGCCCGGCGGTGATCGAGGCGGCGCTGATCGTCGTCTGGCCCGCCGAGATGTCGCCCAGCCGCGCCGCCGTGCCGACCGCCAGTTCGAAGGCGCGGCCGGGGCCCGCCGACAGCGCGGTGACGCTGCCCGGCGTCAGGCCGCTGACCTCGCCATTGGGCGCGCGCACGACCAGATCGCCGGCGCGGCTGCGGATCAGCGGCGCGCGGATATTGCCGGCGGACACGACGGACACCTTGTCCTGCGAGACGATGCCATCGGCGACGATGATGTCGGCATCGCGCGCGGTGGTGGTCAGGCTGGCGGTGCGTGCGGCCTGCACGCCCTGCGCACGCAAGGTGCCGACCGACGCGATCGTCACCGCCCCCGCCGTCGTGTTGACGCTGCCCAGGGTCACCGCGCCTCGCTGCGCGGTGACCGCGACGTCGTTGACCGCCGTGATCGCGCCGCCAGTGATGTCGCCCTGGCTCGCGGTCGCCGTCAGGCTGCCGACATTTGCATCCCCGAAGGCGAGCGATCCGCCCGACAGCGCCGCGCCGCCCGTGCTGGTCAGCGCACCGATCGACAGCGCGCCGCCGCCGCTGTCGAGGGTCACCATGTTCCCGCGCACCTGCCCCAGCGTCAGGCGATCGCCGCCACCGCGCACCGACACCGCGCCGGTCGCGGCGACATCGCCGCCGGTCACGGTGCCGCTGCCCGTCAGGTCCAGGCTGGCGGCGTTGACCGCGCCGACATTCACCGTTCCACCCGCCAGCGTGACCGCACCGCCCGCCGTCACCGGGCCGAGCGACAGCGCGCCGCTGCCCGCATTGGCGCTGGCCGCGCCGGTGACGTCGACACGCGCGACCGTCAGCGCGCCGGTGCTGGTCGCGCTCAGCCCGCTCCCCGACACCGCACCGACGTTCAGCGTGGTGCCGCGAAGGGTCGCGCCACCGCCCGTCGCCACGTCGCCCAGCGTCACCGCACCGCCGCCGACCGACGCCGCGCCGCTCACGTTGACATCACCACCCGTCAGCGCGCCCGTCGCCACCGCGTCCAGACTCTTGCCCGACACCGGTCCGAAGGCGAGCGTCGCCCCGCGCAAAGTCGCGCCATTGCCGGCGTTCACGCCCCCCAGCGTAACCGTGCCGCCGTTCAGCGAGGCCGCCCCGGTCACCGCGATGTCACCACCGGTCAGCACGCCGGCGGTCAGCGCGTCCAGGCCGCCACCGTCGACCGCCCCGAAATTCAGCGATGCGCCGCGCAGGGTCGTACCGTCCGATGCGCCGATCGCCCCCAGCGTGACGTCACCACTTCCGCCATCGACCGACACCGCACCGCCACGCGCGCGCAGCGCGCCCAGCGTCGTTCGCGCGCCGCCACCGCGCACCGCGATGCCACCCGTCACATCGACATCGCCGCCGCTCACGACGCCGGTGCCCGTCGCGGTCAGGCTGGCCGCCGACACGCGACCGAAGCGCAGCGTCCCGCCGTTCAGCGTCGTCGCGCCGCCGGCGGTGATCGCGCCGGTCGACACCGCCGAGGCACCGCCGTCGATCGACACCGCGCCCGTGCCGGTATCGATCGTACCAGTCGTGACGCCGCCCGCCGCCGCCAGTGACAGGTCGCCCGACAGACGCAATGCGCCAGTGGTGATCGCCGCAGCGCTGCCCGCCGGACCGGTCACCGCCAGCCGCCGCGCGATGACATCACCCACCGTCACGCCGCCGCCATCGGTGGTGATCGTCACATCCGAACTGCCGCCGCGCCCACCCGACAAGGGGGCCGCGCCCGGCTGCACCGCACCGCCCGTCGCGCTCAGCGCCAAAGGACGGCTGCCCGATCCGGTCGCATCGGACAGGATCGACAGGCCATTGCCGCCGGTGATCCCGCCAGCGCTGGCGGTCGCCGTATAGCCGCCCCCCGCGCTATGCGTTCCGCCCAATGCCAGCGACCGGCCGGCGATGTTGATGCTGCCCGAGGCCCGCGCGCCGTTGTTCAGGCTGACCGTGCCGGCCGAGGATGCGACCGACAGGTCGCCCGCCGTGGTCGCGATCGCGCCCGCGCTCAGGTCGCCGCTCGACGTCAGTGACACCGGGCCGGCGGCATTGACCGCCAACAAGGTCAGCGGCCCGCCGCTCGCCGCCGCGCTGAACCCCGCGCCCGCGCGCTGGTCGCCCCCGGCGGTGATCGTGCCACCCGACAGCGCGACCGTGCCGCTGGCGTCGGTGGCGCCGCGCAAGGTGGCCGCAGCCGCCCCGCCATCGACGCGCACGTCGCCGCCACGCGCGACCAGCGCGCCATCGGCGGTCACGCCCTGCGGTCCGGTCAGGGTGATGCCGCCCCCGGCGGTGATCGCGCCGGTCGCGACCGCGCCGTTGCTCGCGGTGGCGACAAAGCCCTGCCCCGCCTGCTGCGCACCGCCCAGCGTCACCGCCTGGCCCTGTACCGACACCGCGCCGCCACCGCGCACGCCATTGGCGACCGAAACCGCACCGCCGGTCGCGGTCACCGCGATCCCGCCATTAGCGGTCAGCGCCTGGGTGGCGGTGATGCCGCCGCTGCCCGCCGTCAGGGTCAGCGCACCGCCGCTGTCGACGCTGGTCAGGCTCATCGCGCCGGCGCTGTCGACCGTCACGCCATTGCCGGTCACCGCCCCCAGCGTCGCCGTGCCCGTCGTCGCGGTCAGCGCGACCGTACCGCCGCGCACCGCGTCGATCACCAGCGTCGTGCCCTGCGCGGTCACGCCCGTCGCACCGCGCAAGGCGGCGAGTTGCACCGCGCCGCCGCTCGTCACCGAAGCCCGGCCGGCCCGGCTTTCCACGCTGCCCAGCGTCAGCCCGGCACCGCTCGCCAGGATCACGTCGCCGCTGGCGCTCAGGTCGTTCTGGACCGACAGCGTACCTTTGGCGGCGCTCAGGCTGATCCCCTGCCCGTCGCCGGTCACCGCGATCCGCCCGACGCTCAGATTGCCCGACAGGCTTTCCGCCGCGAAACTGTCGACCAGGTTCAGCGCGCCGAAGCGCAGATCGCCATTGGCGGTGATCGCGCCGCCCAGCCGCGTCGCGTCCGCGTTCAAGGCCGACAGCGCGGACAGCGAGCGCGCGGTCACATCGCCCAGCGCCAGCGGCGCATCGGCGGTGCCGTTGAACACGCCGACGCGCAGCGCGCGATTGTCGCCCGCCACAATGCTGCTGCCGGTCGCAAAGGCGATCCCGTCCGCGCCGGCCGCCTGCAACCGCACGAAGTCGCGCGAGTCGCGGCTGGTCGACACGAGCGCCAGCGGCTGCGACGTCGCGATCCCGCCGCTGCGGGCCAGCAGGTCGATCGCGCCACCGCTCTGCGCCCGCGTACCCGCCAGTCCCACCGATGCGCCGCGGATCGTCAGCGCACCGCCGGCCGCGATGTCCCCGCCCAACGCCGCCGCACCCGCCGCATCGACCAGCACGGCATTGCGCGCGGTAAGTGTGCCCGCCGTGATCCCGCCCGTATCGGCGGTCAGCGCAATCCGCCCGTCGTCCGCCCGCAGCGCACCCGCCTGCAGCGTGCCCGCGCGCAGCACCAGATCTTCGTTCAGCGACACGTCGCCGACGCTGATCGTGCCGGTGCGGGTCAGCCCGGTGGAAAAGCCGTCGCTGCCCACCGCACCGCGCAGGGCATTGGCCTCGACCCGCCCCAGCGACACCGCACCGCCGGCATCCGCCGAGCGGATGAAGATGTTCGACTGCCGGTTCGATCCGCCGCGCAAGGACGTGTCGGCAGCGAAGGCGATCGCGCCACTGCCGGTGCCCTCGATCGCCAGCGTCAGCGGATTGGTGTCGACGCCATCGACATTGGACGTCAGCGTCAGCCCCGACGCGCCGGTGATCCCGCCCGCGCCGCCGGTGATCGCGACCAGCCCGTTGGCGGCTTGGGTCACCGTGCCGTTGCCGCCCAGCGCGACGGTGCCGGCACGCACGACATAATCGCCACCGGCAAAGACATTGCCGGCGATGGTCGCACTCGCGGCGGCCGATTGCTCGCCGATGCGGATATGCCGCGCGGCCTGGATCGTGTTCAGCGATACCGCACCGTCGCGGGTGATGAGCACGTCCGAGACATTACCCGTGCGGATATTCCCCGTGACCGTCGTCGCGCCCGTACCGCTCAGCGCGACATCGTCACCGCGTGCGTTGAGCGCGGCGGCGGACAGCGCGCCCGTGGAAGCGATCGCGATACCGCCATCGCTGGCCAGACTGCCCGCGTTCAACCCGGCCACCTTCAGGTCGAGCGACTGGCGTACATCGACATCGCCCAGCGTCAGCGCCGTCGTCGTCGTCAGCGTCCCGCTGGTTGCGCCATTGCCCACCGCCCCGCGCAGCGACCGCGCCGTCACATTGCCCAGCGCCAGCGCATTTCCCTCGCTGCGCCGCCGCAGGATCAGGTCGCCGCGCCGGTCGTCGCCCGCGCCGATCACGCTGCCGGGCGCGAAGCGGATATTCCCTGCGCTGGTGCCGCCGGTGCTCAGCGTGATCGACTCGCTGCCGCCCGATCGCAGCGTCAGGCCTGCGCCGCCGACCAGGTCGCCATTGGTCGACACCGCCTGAACGCTGCCGCCCGCCTGCTGCACGATCGTATCCGCGCCGCCCAGCGTGATGCCCGAACCGGCCAGGCTATAGTCCTTGCCCGCCGTCACCGCGCCCGTCACCGACAGGACGCCATCGGCGGCCAGGTCGACATCGCCGCGCGCGCGCAACTCGCCGGTGAAGGCCGCCGTGCCGGTGGCACGCGCCTGCACGCCATTGCCGTTGCCGCGATAGTCATAGTCGACGCGCAGCGGCCCGCTGGCGATTAGATTGGCCACGCCGCCGGTATCCGCCGCGGTGCCGCCGATGTCGATGCCGCGCAGTCCGCTGGGCGACTTGCCCGCCGACAGGATGATGCCGCGCGTGCCGCCGGATGCGGCGGTGACGCTGGCGTCGACCTGCAACAGCGCATCGGTGACATTGTCCTGGCTCGCCAGCGCGAACAGCGCATCGGTGCCCTGCACGCTGCCGCGCACATATTGGCTGCGCCCCGGCACCGAGGTGCCCTTGTTCAGCGTGACCGACAGGATGCTGTCGTCGCGGTAGCGCAGCGTGACGTCGGTCGCGGTGACGAAGGCGGTATTGCCGGCCGAGACGAAGGTGCCCGCCGCGTCGATCTGCGGCGCGACCATCACCAGGCCCATCCGCTCGCCGCTGACGGTGATGCGCGCGCCGTTCATCACGGTGATGCCGGTCGTGCTGTTGGCCGCGCCTTGCAGGCGATAGCTGTTGCCGCTCGACAGGAAGTCGTTGACGTCGGGGTTGAGCGTGGTCAGCACCAGCGATCCGGTGTTGAACGCCGCATTGGCGCCGACCATGATGCCGTTGGGATTATAGACCCAGACCGCGACGTCCTTGCCCGCGTTCAGCGCCCCCAACAGCTGCGAGGTGTTGCCCGAAATGTCGCGGTTGAGCACCGCGACATTGCCCGACAGCACCGATTCATTCGTGAAATTCGCCCGCTGGCCTTCGGGGATATTGAACCCCTTCCAGTCGATCACCGTGCTGCGCGACCGCAAGCCGACGTTCAACTCGCCATTGCCGCTGCTGATGACCGGGCCGAGCAGGCTGGACCGGGTCGAGTCGACATCGGCCGGGGTCGGCAGGCGCGGCGGGGTCGTCTGCGCCTGCGCACCGGCGGCGATCAGCGCGCCCAGCGCGGTGCCGACGCCCAGCCGGAGCGTATGCCGGCGAACAGAGGAGATACGGCGGCTCATCACACTCTCCTATCGGGCGGCATCCCGCAGCTGCATGGTCAACGACACCAGCACGCGGTCGGTCGGCCGCTGGCGATCGAGCAACAGCGCACGGTCCAACGGCTTGGCATAGGCGACGTCCAGCACCAGCCGGTTGGGCAGCGACAGGCGGATACCGCCGCCTACGCTGTTGAAATTGCGCGGTCCCTCGATCGCGGTCCGGTCCAGGTTACGCAAATACAGATGATCGTAAAAGCCATAGAACTGCGTGCCCAGCCCCGACACCACGGGCAGATCGGCGCGCAGCTCGGCCCGCCCACCCAGCGCACGGTCGCCGCTGTTGGAACCCGGATCGTAACCGCGCCCGATCGTCAGGCTGCCCAGCGCGAACTCCTCGTAATTCAGCAGCGGCCGGTCAGCCCATTGCACCTGGCCGATGCCCGCGATGCTGAAGATCGGCCCCAGATTGAGCGTGGCGTCCATCACGCCGCGCACCACCCAGGCCTCCGCACTGCCATCCAGTCGCGAGGTCAGCTGGCCGCTCTGGAAGCCGCGCTCGCTGGCGTTCAGGATGCCCAGCCCCTTTCGCACCTCGCCCGAGGCGGCGAGCGCCAGCCAGACATTGCCGTTGCGGTCGAGGAACTGGCGATCGGCGTCCAGCCCGACGAACAGCACGCGCAACCGGTCGCGGGTCAGCGTGACCGAGCGGTCGCCCGAACCGACGCGCGAGACCTGATCGATGAAATCGAACCCGCCGCGCGCCCGCGCATTGGCGCGCAACGAACGGATCAGCGGCTGGGTCACGTCGAACCCGGTGATCAGCGTGTTGGTGCGCAGGTCGAGCGAACCCAGATCGGGCCGCGACCAGGCATAGGTACCGCGAATGCCGAAGCTGGTGCCGCTGTCGTTCAACTGGAACACATGACCGCCCTGGACGATCTGCTGCTCCTTGAAATCGGCGGTGCTCGACAGGCCCAGATAGGTCAGGTCGCTGAGGCCCGTCAGGCCATAGATCTCGCCGCGCGCATAGAGCGTCTCGCGCCCCAGCTGGCGCGCATTGTAGTTCTGCGCATTGGCATAGAGCGCGAAACGCCGCGAGCTGACGGTCAGATCGCCGATCACCGTGCCCCGCTCGCCACCCGACGGACGCAGCGACAAGGCGACGTCGAGACCGGGCAGGTCGCCGGTCAACAGCAACAGCCGCTCGGCCTCGCGCTCGTTGAGCGGGTCCATCGCCTTCAGCGCGTCGATACGGCGGCGCAGCAGCGCCTCATAGCGCCCCGCCTCGCCGCGCACACGGACATCGACGATGCGCGCGGTCACGACCTGAAGGCGCAGCACGCCGTCATTGATCTCCTGCGCCGGAATCTGGACCGAGGCGATCCAGCCCCCACGCCGCAACGCGGCATTGGCAGCATCGCGCACGTCGCAGATCACCTTGATCGGCTGGTCCCCCTGCGGCGCCTCCAGCCCGGCCAGCGCCTCGGCGATCTGCGGCTGGAGCGGCGAGCCATCGGGCCGACTGAACGCGACCGAGCGGATCGTCAGGCGCAGCGTCGATTCGTCGAACGGGCAGTTGGACACGGGCACCGCGCCCTGCGCATCGACGCGCGCGGTCGACTCGGTGCGCGGCTGTGGAGCCGGCGGCGTCACCTCCTGCCGGGTCGGCAGCTGCGGCGTCGTCACCTGCGCCATGGCGGTGGCGGGCAGGGTCAGCGCGACCAACCCGCCCAGCATCTTCATTCGTTCGGCAACCCGCGTCCGCAACTCGTCTACTCCCCCTTGTCATCGGTCCCGACGGTCTCCCTGGCGCCACCGCTCCTTCCGCGCCCAGGTCGTCCTTATCCGCCGTCCCGCGATCGTCAGTCCTCGGCCTCGTAATAGATGTGCGTCAGCCGCCATCCGGCCGCGCCGTGCGTGAACTCCATATCGCCGAAGCGGAACCGGTCCGCCGGCATCTGCGGATCGCGCCTGGGCACCGGCGTCGCCGCCAGCATCGCCCGCTGACTGCGCCCCGCATCATCGACGCCATCGGGCTGGGCGAGCAGCCTGGCGAGCACCGGCGGCACTTGGTCGGGCGTCAGCCGCTTGACCGGCGCATCGTCCAGTTCGCCACGCTGCGTCACGATCGGCGCGCTCAGCCTGGCGATCCCCGCCGCATCATGGGCGAGTACGGCCTTGCGGAATGTCGTCCAGAAACCCGGCAGTGTCCTGGCCGCCTGCGAAACGGCGGCGGCATTCGCCTTGGCCGATCGGGGCGCAATAGCCCGCGCCCCGACGCTGCTTGCAAGCAGCCCGGAGGATGTCAGACCCCATATCCCGGCACGCACCAGAATAGCGTTTCGCAATCAAAACCCCTTTCTGATTGCCCCTGGCCTCATCTGTCTTGTCGTCGACTGCTCACAAGACATAATGATGACGCCAACAGAACGAATGTGCGCCCGCGCCGATCCATCGCATCTGGATAAAATAGGTTAGCCCCGGCGGTGTTTGTTCACGCATGGCTCGGACAACGCCGTCCGTCACCACGCACCCAGATGCTCTTCAAAAAGCGCATGCCCGCAACCGCGCCACACCGGCGATACCCTTGCGCCGGAAGCGCCCGCCCTGCCCTCTCACGATCCCACCGCCTCGCCAACCGGCAGCGCAGCGGGTGTCGTCCCGGTCCCATCGAAACGATAGCTGAGCGCATCGCCCGCCATCTCGACCGTGATCACCCCCACCTCTTCGCCGCGCATCCGCCGTTCGAGCAGTGCGATCGACATATCGGGCAGCAGGCTGTTGGTCAGGATCGCGTCGATCATCCGCCCGCCCGACGCCGCTTGGGTGCAGCGTGCGACGATATGGTCGACCACCGCATCGTCGATGGTCAGGACGATGCCGTGCTGCTCCGCGACGCGCCGCACGATGCGGTTCAGCTGCAACCGGACGATCCCGGCCAGTACCGGCTTCGACAGCGGGTAATAGGGCAACACCAGCAACCGCCCGAGCAGCGCCGGCGGAAACACCTTGAGCAGTTCGGGACGCAGCGCCTCCGCCAGTCCGTCCGGGGTCGGCGCCAGTTCCTCGTCCTCGGTCAGCGTGGCGATCAGATCGGTGCCGACATTGCTGGTCAGCAGGATGATCGTGTTGCGGAAATCGATATGCCGCCCCTCGGCGTCGTTCATGAAGCCCTTGTCGAACACCTGGAAGAAGAGTTCGTGGACGTCCGGGTGCGCCTTTTCGATCTCGTCGAGCAGCACCACCGAATAGGGGCGGCGGCGCACCGCCTCGGTCAGGACGCCGCCCTGACCATAGCCGACATAGCCCGCCGGCGCGCCCTTCAGCGTCGAGACGCTGTGCGCTTCCTGAAACTCACTCATGTTGATGACGATCATCGAATCGTCGCCCGAGAACAGCAGTTCGGACAGCGCATGCGCGGTCTCGGTCTTGCCCACGCCCGAGGGGCCGCAGAGCATGAAGACGCCGACCGGCTTGTCGGGATTGTCGAGCTTGGCGCGCGAGGTCTGCACCCGCCGGGCGATCGCGTCCATGGCGTGGTCCTGACCGATGACCCGGTCCTTCAGCGCATCGGCGATGGTCAGGACGCTCGCGATCTCGTCCTTGACCATCCGGCCGACCGGGATGCCGGTCCAGTCGCCGACGACCGCCGCGATCGCGTCGCCATCGACCATGCCGAACACCATCGGCGCATCCCCCGCCGCCGCGCGCGCCGCCGCCAGTGCGGTGTCGAGCGCGGCCGCATCGCCCCCCTCGCGCGCGACGCGGACCTGTTCCAGCGCGTCCTTTTCCTGCGCCCAGCGCGCCTCGACCGCCTCGACCTCGGCGCGCGCCTCGGCGATCGTCGCGTCCAGTTCGGCGATGCGTTCGTCCCGGCGATAGCGCGCATCGGTCTCGCGCTGGACGATGCCACGCTCGACCTCCAGCAGTTCCAGGCGGCGGCGGCGATCCTCGACCACCGCCGGCGTCGCATGCTGCGACACCGCCACGCGCGCCGCCGCCGTGTCGAGCAGGCTGACCGCCTTGTCGGGCAATTGCCGCGCGGGCACATAGCGCTGCGACAGGGTGACCGCCGCCGCGACCGCCTCGTCGAGGATGACGACGCCGTGATGCGCCTCCATCGCGGGCATCACCGAACGCAGCATGGCGATCGCTACATCCGCCTCCGGCTCCGCGACATCGACGACCTGGAAACGCCGGGTGAGCGCGGGGTCCTTCTCGAAATATTGCCGATATTCGGCATAGGTGGTCGCCGCGATCGTGCGCAGCCGGCCCCGCGCCAGGGCGGGCTTCAGCAGATTGGCGGCATCGCCCGTCCCCGCCTGTCCCCCCGCGCCGATCAGCGTATGCGCCTCGTCGACGAACAGGATCACGGGCGAGGCCGCGCCCTCCACCTCGTCGATCACCTGGCGCAGCCGCTTCTCGAACTCGCCCTTCACGCCGGCGCCCGCCTGCATCAGCGTCACGTCGAGCGAACGCAGCGTCACGCCGGTCAGCGCAGGGGGCACGTCGCCATCGGCGATCCGTCGCGCCAGCCCCTCGACCACCGCCGTCTTGCCGACGCCCGCCTCGCCCACCAGGATCGGGTTGTTCTGCCGCCGCCGCATCAGCACGTCGATCAGCTGGCGGATTTCGGCGTCGCGACCGACCACGGGATCGATCTCGCCCGCCGCCGCGCGCGCGGTCAGATCGACCGAATAGCGGGCCAGCGCCTCGCCGACCGGCGCCGGGCCGGAGGCCGGGGGTGTGGCTCCGCCGCCCCCCGCCTCGACCGCCGGCGCGGTGCTTTCGCGCGAGGGCGCGACGATCGCCTCGAACTCGCGCGCCAGACGGTCCGCCGAAACCTTGCGCCACTCGTTGCTGGTCGCGAACAGCGCGCTGCGCAGCGTCGCGGTCTTCAGCATGCCATAGAGAAGATGCCCGGTCCGCACCTTGCCCGCGCCGAACTGCAGCGAGGCATAGAGCCAGCCCTTCTCGATCGCCTCCTCGACCTGCGGCGCGAAATCCGAAATTGCCGAGGCCCCGCGCGGCAATATGTCGAGCACCCCGACGATGTCGCGCGCCAGCGCCGCCTCGTCGATCCCGAACGCCGCCCGGATCGCGGCGACATCCCCGGTCGCATCCTGGACGAGCAGGTGCAGCCAATGGACCAGCTCGACATAGGGGTTGCCCCGCATCCGGGCGAAACCCGTGGCGGACTCGATCGCCTGAAGCGCCGTCGCATCGAGACGACCGAACAGGGCGGTACGGCTGATATCGGTCATGCTGATCCTATTGCTGGGGGAAGAAAATTCGAGGAGACACGCTCCAATCAGGATTGCGCACTTATGCCTCGAACTGAGTGCTTGAGATCATCGTCCATTCAACGCCCGACGAATTTGCGCGATGTTGATCGCTCTAGCATCGAGGGCACGGCGAGATGCGGCGTCATCAATCAGCAGTGTATTGTTCGATCGGTCCCATTCTACGATGATCGGCACCGTCTCTTCCGCCTCACGTGAATAGCTACGAAACACGATGCCCAATTTGGGCATGACTGCTGTCGAGACAAACCCAACCGCTAGCGGACCACCGCACGTCTCAAATTCGTACTCGCCATAGCCTAACGTAGGGATCAGCATCGTCTCGTCACCCTGTTTCATGGCTACGAAACAACCATTTCGTTTGGCGTCAGGCATGCTACCTTCGCCCGTCACCAGTGTTGCGACAGTCTGGTTTCCATCGATGACAGCGAAAGATTGAGTCGAATCGACGCGAATTTGGGTCATCTTTTGCCTGGCAGCCTCGTCCTCGACCGCCTTGATCGCGTCGGTCGACGCAGGACCAGACAGGCGCAAGCCGGCCGGATGACCACCGCGCCCCGCCTGACAATTCCCCGCCAACAGCCCCATGCCCATGGCGATCCGGTCGGCAGTATCGCCAGACTTGACGGACAGCCCTCCGATGCTTCCGGATGCCTTGACGGCGAACAGGTCGTTGCCGTCGATCGTCTCTGCGGCGATATTTCCCGCATCCGACCAGTCGATCGCAGCCCGCCCCTTCGTCGTGATCAACGTCGAAACGCAAGGCCCTTTGGCGACCAGATCCACGATCGGCGCGCCATCCCATGTCGCGGATTCGCGCAGATTTCGCCGCAAGACCAGTAAGGCGCGCGCGTTCATCGCCTCGCCATCGGCCGCGGCCATCGCGATGGCGGATGGACGAAGGGCATGGGCCGCTTCGCCGCCCATGGAGAGGGCAAGCGTCAGACAAAGTGCGCCCCCCGTCATGCACAGCCTCGAAAATGTGCGTCCGGCGTACATCCTATCAACTCTGACAGCTGTCGATCATCACCGACAGGCCACCGTTCAGCCGGGCGGCCGCATTACCCACGGGCTCGGGTCGCGGCGCCTCAGGCACGCTGATCGCGTGCACCACAGAGCCGTCGTCGAGTTCGATGACTTGGCGCTCGCCATCCGTACGCGGCGCGAAATTGCCGATCTGCTTCAGGTCGAGCACGGTCACGCCATCCTTCGACGTCAGGGCAAGATGACAACGGTCTTGCAGGCGCGCTTCGGAGATCGGTTTGCCATCCACCTGGCCTACGGCAACCAAGATGTCGCGCAGAACGGTCATGCCCGTCGCATTCGTCCGATCGATCGTCTGGCCATTTTCCGGCATGGGGTCCGCCACTTCGGATGAGCCTGCGGGCGCGATCGATGGCGATGCCATCGGTGCGATCTCGGACCTTTCGGCGGTGCTCGTATTGCTGGCACCACTTGGCTGAACCCCACAGGCACCCAGCGCCCCCGCGAACAGAAGCGCCACGCTACGATTCCAGCTCATTTATACTCTCCATAAAGGAATAATGCCGCTTCCGCCGCGCGTCGCGCCACCAAACTTCTGATCAGCTCTCCTCGTGAATAGACGTAACGCTTTATTTCCATCATTGCGTCATGAACAAGCCCCTCGTTCACAAAGGCCGTCGTCTTGCGCCATCCACCGCCGGGATTGTAAGCATAGGAAACCAAGGCATCGAATTCATGCTGATGGAGCGGCACCTTGATAGAACGCTTCACGAGGTTTTCATATTGGGGTACGATATGTGCCAGCAGGCCTTGTTGCTGGACGTCCGTCAGATCGATGAGGTTCTTATTGTTCCGGACGAATTCCGCTGCAGCGCTGCCGGACTTGCCGGCACCGAACGATGCAGTGTGTGCGATGGCGGCCGGCACCTCGATGGTTTCCAAATCCCGCTGGACGGTCGCACTGCTTCGATCTTTCATATCGTAGCCTAGCCCGATGGTGACGCCGCTACCGGTACTGGGATGATGGAGACGATTGCTTTTGCCGCGTTGCGCCTCATGGTCGAATATGAATTTTCGACCCAACCGGGAAACTTGCACGCGGGCGACTGCCATGGCGCCGCCGCTGGGCATCGGGCGATGCCGCGCGCGATCCGCCGCGTCGCTGACCGGCTTCCCCAGTCCGTCGGGGCGTCGTGCCGGCGGTCGAGGCGCCCGGTCAGCGCCGGTGTCCTTATCGGCCGATAGCGCAGCATTGGTAATCGGACCAACGATCCCATCGGCGGGATAGAGTCCTTGGCGGCGCTGATAGGAGCGTACGGCCCGTTCGGTCAAAGGGCCGAAGATTCCATCCGTCTGCAAACCTGGTTGATACGGGTGCAACTTCTGCTGAAGCGCCTTCACCGCATCGCCACGCGCGCCTTGTCTGAGGATCATGACGTCATTCTCCCACAAGCACCAAGACCAAGCTCCTTCGAACTCACCCCCCACGCCCCCGTCGCAGATGCGCGTCACGCCTAACCTCATCCCCGCCGCCGCCCAGCCATCCCGACCAGCCCAGCCGCGTGCGCCCGTCCAGCCGTGCCGCTGGCGCGTGGTCGGCAGGGGTTTCGAGCGCCACGTCCCATTCCAGATGGCTGGGGGCGAAGGCGTCGAGCGCTTCGGACAGGATGGCGAAGCGTTTGCCGCCGGGCAGCAGCGCCTCGTAATCGGCGCGCGAGCGGGCGCGGATGACCACGCGGAAGGCGTCGGAGGCGACGCGGGTGCGGCGGCCCAGCACAAGCCCCTCGCCGAACCCGCTGAACTGGCGGCCGAGCCGGGTCTGGTCCTCCGGCTCGATGTCGCGCCAACGCGGCTGATATTCCAGCACGCGCACGCTCTGGCCGAGCAGATGGGTCAGCGCATCCTCGATCGCGCCGGCGCTGCGCCGCCCGGCGAACAGCGCAGCATAATGAAGCCGGGCATGGGCGGGAAAGGCGCCGTCCGCCTTGGCCCCTTGCGTCGCGCCGGTCAGCCGCGCAGCCTGTTCGGCGAAGCGGTCGTCCTGCGGGCGGTCGGCCTGCGCCGCCGGCTGTGAATCCGCCCAGGCGCGGTAGAAGAATTGCAGCATCCGCCCGGCCAGCACATCCAGCCAGCGACCAAAGGGCTGTTGCCGGGCATAGCGGCGCTCGAAAGCGGCGAACTCGGTCAGATGCTGGGGCAGCGGCCCCATCGGCCCGGTCAGGCCCAGCCAGTGCCCCTCCACCCGCGCCCGCCCGTCTTTCACCGCGACGCCGGCCAATGTCGAGTCCGGAAAGGCGAGCGTGGGCACCTGCGCCAGATCGGCGATGCTCTGCGCCGGCCGCCGGGCGCGGCCGATGCGCGGCAGATGCGGCGCGCGCGCCTCCGCCCCGCGCGCGATGGGGAACAACCCGTGCCGCTTGGTGTCCGCCGCCGCGGCCGCTAGGAAGCTCAGATGGTCGGCCGGCGACCGATCCTCAGCGGCCATCGCTGAAACTCCCCTTCATTGACGCTGGCGACATGGGTTTCGGTAAAGGCGTTGATGCTGGCGAATTCGGCCAGGAAGCGCTCCAGCACCGCCGAGAACAGGAATTTGCGTTCCTTGTCGAAGGCCTTGTCGTCCAGCGTGACATGGATGCGATGCCCGCGCGCGATCGCCATCCGGTCCATGCCGGGCACGCGCCGCGCGATGCGGGTCGAGCGGATCGCGGTGACGCCGTCGATCTGGCGGCGCGCATCGGCGTCGTCGGGGCGGCCATAGAGCGCCAGATGATCGCGCAGCACCTGCGGATCGCTGCCCTCCTCGGGCGCGATCGTCATGTAATTGGGGGTCAGATGACCGATCACCCGCCAGGCCGCATCGCCCATGCCCAAAGGCGGCTGCGGCCGGGTCGGCGCGCGCAGCACCGTCACCGCGCGCGCGGGCACGCCCGAGACGGTGAAATGCTGGTCGCCGCGAAAGGTCAGCAGCTCGGGCAGCTCGCGATTGGTGACCAGCGCGCGCACCGCCAGTTCGTCGACCTCGTCCAGCCTTGCGGGGTCCGAGGGCGCGGTCAGGCTGAGCCAGGTCTCGGTGCCGGTATATTCGCCGCGCCGCCGCAGGCGCTGCTCGCGCGTCGACAGGCGGCGTGGACGCAATTGCGTCGTGTAGAACAGCGCGTCGCTCCAGTCGTAGAGCAGCGCGCCATAGGCATAGAGCGGCGCGACGGTGCGCGGCGCGACGCCATTGGCGCCGTAGGCCTGCACGTCGAGCACCCGGAACACCTCATAGTCGAGCGGCCGGGCGCGATCGGGGACGACATGATGTTCATGCTCGAACCGCGAACGGCGGACGCGCCCCAGCTGCTTTTCGAACAGGTTGATCGCGGGCGTTGCGAACAGGTGGAAATTGGCGGGTGCGACCGCATCGTGCAGGACCGGCGACGACCGGTCGAACAACAGCACCACGTCGCACGCCTTGGGACTGGTGCGGAAGGCGCGGTCGAGGCCGGGCAGGTCGACGAACAGGAAGCGTTCGGGACAGGCGAAATATTCGCTGAGCAGACGATAGCCACGAAACGAGCGCAGCTCGGCGGGCAGCAGCGCCTGATCATCGGCAAAGCCGACCTGTTCGGGCTGGGGCAGCCTCACCCACCCCTCGGCGCCCGCCGCCGCATCCGCCGATCGCGCGACGACGGCCATCGTCTCACCGACGATCTGGCGATAGAGTTCGCCCGGCACCGCCTCCGACCCCGCGAGATAAAGCGGCAGCGATTTGGGCAGGATTTGCGGCAGGCTGGCCCCCGCCGTCGCCTCGAACCGGATGCGCAGGCCCGCCTCGGCGCGGACATTGGCGGCCCCGGCAAAGGGCGCGACCGCGACGCGGCTGGCCAGATATTCGACCTGGGTGATCTTCAGCGGCCAGAGCGTCACGTCATGGCCGGTGCGGAACTCCACGCTCGCCCCGCCCTGCTCGCCCGCCGCCGCGATCAGGGGCGTACCGCGCGGCACGGCATGGCCCTTGATCAGGACGGGATCGCCCTCCTTGGGCTCGAAGCCGGCGATGCACATGGACGGGGTCGGCGCCAGATAATGCGGCTGGACCGCGTGCAGCAGATGCTGGGTAAATTCGGGATATTGATCCGCGATCTTCAGCTGGACGCGCGCGCCCAGGAACGCGACCCCCTCCAGCAGGCGCTCGACATAGGGGTCGGGATCGGTCGGGGTCTTCAGGCCCAGCCGGCCCGCGACCGATTCATGCTCCTCGCCGAACGCGCGGGCCTCCTCGCGCAAATAGGCGAGTTCGTCATTGTAGAAGCGCAGCAGCCGGGGATCGATGCCGGCACTACTCACGGACGTTCACCGTCGCCGTCTCCGCCTCCACCTCGGTCCGGAACTTGACCGCGATCGCCTCGGCGGCGGCCGCGATGTCGCCCTGGATCATGAAGTGCAGCGCATGGGGTTCGTCCTCATCCTCGATCGGATCGACGGTCAGGCCGTCGCGCGACAGGCGCGGCTCGAACAGCCGGATCGCGCGGCGGATTTCGCGCGCCCGCGCCAGCACCGCGCGCCGGTTGAGCACGCGCCCCGCCAGATCGGTCAGCCCATAGTTGAGCACCGACTCGGCGACATGCGGATAGCGTTCCAGATCGACCAGCGATTCCAGATTGGTGGTGTTGAACAGCCAGGCCAGATCGCGCCGGATCGTGGCGCGCAACGCCGCCTCGTTGAACCGCTCCAGCCGGGGCACCGAATAATAGCGGAAATTCTCGCGGCTGATCTCAGGCGCCTCGTCGCTCATGTCGCGCATGCCCGAGATTTCGAGATCGGCGACCAGCTTGTCGAACAAGGTGGGGGTCAGGCGCTGGGTGACGGGCATGGCCGGCCTCAGTCGAAACGCAGCTGGCGGAGCGACAATAGGCCATGCTCGCCGCCGTCCGACGTCATCAGCAGTCGTTGGCCGACACCGATCTCGCCGCCCTGCCCGTCATCGCGCCAGTCGGTCGCGCGGGCCAGCGCGTGGTCCGCGTCCAGCGCGGCCGGATCGCCGATGATCGGATAGCGGGTCGGCAGCAGCGCGGCGATGCGCGGGCCGGTCTTCAGCGTGAGTTCGACCGGATACCAGACGAGATCGCGCAGGTCGCGCGGCCCCTCGCTGACCATCACCGCGATGTCGGAAAAGGGAAGCAGCCCGTAACGGCCGCCGATGATCGCCTCGATCATCGGGCCGACGCGCGAATCCGCGTCGGCGATCCATGCGATCGGCGTGTCGTTGAACGAACCGGGAGTGTCGGGGGCGGCCGCGAACGCCGTGTCGCGCAAGGCATCGGCCTCGTCGACCCTGCCCTGCGTGGACAATTGCAGCGCTTCGGCGATCTGCAAGGACCAGTCCGGTGCCTCGCCATGAATATCGGCACGCACCGTGCCGGCAAAGACGTCGGCGCGGACGCGTTCCGCCGCGATCGCCTGTCCGTAGACGACCGACAGCATCTGCGCCTCGGGCGACAGGCTGGCGAGCGTCGTCAATTGCGTGGCCGCCTTGTCCCATTCGCCGGCCAGCGCCAGCAACTGGAACAGGAACAGCCGGGTCTTGGCATCGCCGGGGGCGGTCCGGGCGGCCTCCACCAGTGCGCGGCGCGCACCGGCGAGGTCGCCGGAGCGGAGCAGGGCGTCCGCGTCGGTCATCATCACTCCTGGATCGAGAGGGCCAACGCGAACGCCCCGTACCGGACGTCGCGGCGGGTTTAGCCCGCTTCGTTCTGACGGATGTCGTAGTAAGCGGTGACGACGCCGCCGTCCTTGCCGCCCTGTTCGTTCTGCGCCTGATAGTCGAAGGTCACCTTCGCGCAGTTGAACGTCACCGACTCCATGATCGAATCGCCGCCCGACGCGCCATTGTTATGGATGTCGGAGACGATCACGTCCTCGAGACGGATCTTGTAATAGGTCAGCGGCGCATTGCCGTCGCCGGCCTTCTGCGAATAGATGATCGCTTCCTTAATGTGCTTGCCCGAGGCGCAGGCCTTGAACAGCAGCGGCGACGACTTGTCGACTTCCTTCTGGATGCGGATGTCGGAGATTTCGGCCTTGCCCGAACCGCCACCGGCGCCGCCGGTATGGAACGAACCATGCTGCACCGCGCCGAAGTCGAACGAGATGATATCGATCTCGTTCGCGTGGTTCTTCTTGCGCGACTCGCCGTTGATGCCGTCAATTTTCAGGAAAAGGTCGACTGCCATGAGATTTCTCCCTCTCTTTGGTCGTGGTCAGATGGAATTTCCGATCATCCCGACGTCTTGGGCAGGCGCGACACCATGCTGAGCGCCACATCCATGCCTTCCAGCTGGTAGTGCGGGACGAACATGAACTTGCCTTTGTAGTAACCCGGATTTTCCTCGTCCGGGATGACCTCGATCTTCGCCTGCTTCAACGGCAGGCGTGCCTTGGTCTCCTCATTGGAGGTCGTGGGCGAGCCATCGACATATTGCAGGACCCAGTTGTTCAGGTCGCGCTGCAACTGGTCGGCCTCGCGCGATCCGCCCACCCAGTCGCGCACCATGCACTTCAGGTAATGGGCGAAGCGGCAGCTCGCGAAGATATAGGGCAGACGCGCGGACAGGTTGGCGTTCGCGGTCGCCTCCTTCTTGTCATAGGTCGCGGGCCGGTGAACGGTCTGCGCGCCGATGAAGGTCGCCTGATCGGTGTTCTTGCGATGGACCAGCGCCATCAGCCCGGCCGAGGACAGCTCCGCCTCGCGCCGGTCCGAAATCGCGATCTCGGTCGGGCATTTGTAATCGATCCCGCCCTCATCGGTCGGGAAGGTCGCGGTCGGCAGTTCCTCGACGGTGCCGCCCGACTCGACGCCGCGGATGCGCGTCGTCCAGCCATAGGTATTGAACGCCTCGGTGATGCGCGTGCCCATCGCATAGGCGGCGTTCAGCCAAAGATGCGCGTCATGCTCGCCGCCGGTATCCTCTTCGAAGTCGAACTCGTCGACCGGCTCGCTCTTGGCGCCATAAACCGGCCGCCCCAGGAAGCGCGGCAGCGCGAGTGCCAGATAGCGGCTGTCCTCCGACTTGCGGAACGAGCGCCACGCGGCATAGTCGGTCGCGTCGAACAGCTTGCCCAGATCGCGCGGATTGGACAGCTCGGTCCAGCGGTCCATGCCCAGCAGCGCGGGCGCAGCGGCGGCGATGAATGGCGCATGGCTGGCCGCGCCGATCCGCGACAGCCCGCGCATGACCTCCAGATCGGCGGCCGAATGGTCGAAATAATAGTCGCAGACGAATGCGCCATAAGGCTGCCCGCCCAGCTGGCCGAATTCCGACTCGTAGATCTTCTTGAACAACGGGCTCTGGTCCCAGGCCGCGTCGCGATACTGGCGGAACATCCGCCGGCATTCTTCCTTGGACATGTTCATCACGCGGATTTTCATGTCCTTACCGGTCGAGGTGTTCATGACGAGATATTCGAGACCTCGCCAGGCCGACTCGAGCTGCTGGAACTCGGGATGATGGATGATCTTGTTGATCTGTTCGGTCAGCTTGCGGTCGATCGCCGCGCGCATCGCATCGACCGTGGCGAACACATCGCCCCCGATCACCTGCGCATTTTGCAGCGCCTGTTCGGCCAGCGTCTGCACCGCCGCCTCGATCCGAGTCTTGCGCTCGTCATTGGCGGGGCGGAACTCCTTTTGCAGGAGCGCCTGGAATTCGGAAAGCTCGCCCTCAGCCTCGGCGGGGGCGGCGGCGTCGGTCTGTCTCAGCGCGTCTTGAGCCATGGGTCGCTCCGGAATTGAGGTGGGGGATCAGGCCTGGACCGGCGGCGTGCCGGCATCGTCGTTCGAAGCATGCTGCTCCGCCGCGTCGCCGCGCGCGGCCGACAGCGCCTTCAATAGCGCCGGGTCCTTCAGCACCTTGTCGAGCAGGTCCTGTGCGCCATGCTTGCCATCCATATAGGACAGCAGATCCTCCAACTGGGTCCGCGCCTCGAGCAGCTTGGCCAGCGGCTCGATATTCTTGGCGATCTCGCCGGGCGAAAAATCCTTCATCGATGCGAAGGTCAGGTCGACGCCCAGCTTGCCCTCGCCCGACAGCGTGTTGTCGACGGCGAAGGCGACGCGCGGGGCGATCGCCTCCATCCGCTGGTCCATATTGTCCATGTCGAAATCGACGAACTCGCGAACCTCGGCGGCCTTCTTGTCCTTCAGGCTCTTGCCCGACAGATCGGACAGCACACCCATGACGAACGGCAGCTCGATCTTCTGGCGCGCGCCATAGGTTTCGACTTCATATTCGATATGGACGCGCGGCTTGCGGTTCTCGCGAATGAAGCGCTGACCGCTCTTGATAGCCATGACTGCCTCCCTGTTTCACTTTCGGCTAGAGCGCCGAACGCGCATCGTTACGGGTAAGTTTCAATCGCTACATCAAATCGGAGGACGAGCCGCCGGAGTCCCGTGCCATCAATACGGCACTGGCCTCATTGCCACTACCCGGCGCTATGTCCTTCAGAATCTCCATGAAGTCCATGGTAATCCATGACTTTATTCGCTTCAACCCGATCGGGATCGGACTTGATGGTTCAGAGCGTGCATAATATGCGATGATCTGATCGATCGATTTGGCGACATCCTCGCGATTGTTGATGCGCCCGGCAACGAAACCAGCGGAATTTGACTGCGATGCTTGTGGTGAAACTTCACCTATGTTGGTAATTACTTCGTCATCATGGGTCGCACCGGTGAACGGTGCCAGCGCACGGGTGATCGTGCGCAGCACGTCATAGGTCGGCTCGAAATTCGTCCCCGTCTCGCCGATCGCGCTGGCGCGGTCCGACAATACGGCATCGGCGCGCCGGATCGCCGCCTCGATCCGGGTCAGCCGCGCGACGGCCGCCTCCAGCACATCGACCGGCGTGTCCGCGACCGCCGCGCGGAACGGACCATAGCCCGGCTCGCTCGTACCGCCCTCGGCAAAACGCTCCAGATCGGCGCCCGAAAAGCTGCCCAGCCGCGCGTGCTGGATCAGCGGCACGCGGCGCAGCGGCCCCAGAAACTCGCCGATCCGTACCAGCGACTCGCATGCGCCGCGCCGCCCCTGGATGCCATATTCCGCGATCGTCGGATGCGCGTCGGTCCACATCCGCTCGAACAGATCGGCGAGCAGCGTCGCGCCCGACTCGACCGCCTCGAGGTCACCACTCTGCGCGCCGGCACGCATCCAGTAGATGGCGAGCCAGACGTCGCGCGTCTCCTGCGCCTGAGCGACGGTCAGCGCGATGGTGCGCGGCCAGTCGACCTCTTCGCCGTCATCGGCAAAGGCCTGTTCGATCGCCTGGCGGCCATTGTCATAGGACAGGTCCGGCCCGGCCGGCGCGTCGAGCGACAAGGGCTGCGACAGGGTGTCGATATCGGGTGCCATGCCCGTCGCCCCGCTTAGCGGATCAGTTCCGCCTCGACCCGCCGGTTGGCGGGATCAGTCACCGCATGGCCCGGCAGCGGCGCGGAATAGCCTAGCCCCCGCGCCTGCAACCGGCTGCGGTCCACACCCAGGCTGGCGAGATAATCCGCCACCGCCTGCGCACGTCGCGACGACAGCGACTGGTTGAGCGCGCGACCCCCGCGCAGATCGGTATGCCCCTCGATCAGGAAGCGGCGATCGCGCAGTTCGGGCATCTGCAGCGAGCGGGCGAAGACCTGCGCCGCCTCGCGCCCTTCTTGTGTCAGCTGGTCCGAATTGAGGTGGAAGCCGATCATCAGGTCCGCACGCGGCCGGGCGACGCCGGTGCCGGCCGCCGGCATCGGGGCCGCTGCGCTGTAGCCCGACGCCCTGTTGGCGGCCGCGACCGCCGCCGCGCCGCCGATCCCGCGCCCGCGTCCCGGTGAGGCCGCCGCCGCGCGCCGCTCCGGCCCGCGCGTCGATACCGCCCGGGCGGCGGGGGTGGCGGATGGGTTCGCTTCGGCGATCGGCCGGGCGAGGCGGAAGCCCTTGGTGGCGGGCGCGTCGCGAGTCGCCTGCGGCGCCTCGACGCCGTCGCACTTGCCGGCAAAGGTGCAGAGATAGCCCTCGACCGTCGGGCGATCGCCGCCACGCTGTTGCGCGGTCGCGCCACCGGCGATCAGGATCACACCCGGCAGGGCCAGGGTCAGCAGCAGCTTCGTACGCATCGACACCTCTTTGCTTTTGCTCACCTAAGGGGAAAGTCTACTGACCCATAACGCGCAGCACAAGCCATTGTGGCAGCATCAAGGCAAATAGCGCGGTAACCATAATGGTCCGATCTGACCCTATGGGACTTGCTCTATGCTAAACACGTTGAACCATTGTCCTATCGGGATCGCGGCATTACTCTTGGCCATGCCTGCCCTGATCCGGGCGGGTTGGATGGGAGTTTCAGGTGGCGGAATCGACGCAGCGCCTGACACAGATGTCGATCGACGTCGGTGATGAGCAGGTCGTTCTTGAACGGATCGAGGGCAGCGAACGGCTCGGGCGCCCCTTCACCTATCATGCGGACATCATCTCGCCGCTGGAGATCGATCTCCAGCCGCATCTCGGCAAGCCCGCCGCGCTCGCCGTGCTGGAGGATGAGGAGCTGCTGCGCCGGTTCCACGGGCTGGTCACCGCCGGTGAATATGTGAAGGAAACGCAGAGCGGCCATCATTACCGCCTGACCCTGCAGCCCTGGACCTATTATCTGGCGCAGAACCGCCAGATGGCGATCTTTCAGGACAAGACCGCGGTCGAGATCATCAAGCAGGTGATCGAGGGCGCCGGCATCCAGGACGTCGATTACAGCCGCCTGTCCCGCCCGCGCGTGCCGCGCGGTTACTGCGTGCAATATAAGGAAAGCGACTTCGCCTTCGTCTCGCGTCTGATGGAAGAGGAAGGCATCTATTATTCCTTCCAACATGAGGAAGATCGCCACATCATGGTGCTGTGCGAAGGTACCGCGTCGCACCAACCGGGGCGGCCGTCGCGGCTGACCTACAACGCCAACAGCGTCTCGGTCTTCACCACCAATTCCAAGTCGCGCTTCAATCGCCAGAATGATTATGTCCAAAGCTGGATGGAGCGGGTCGTCTCCACCGGCGAGGCGCGCGTCGTCACCCGCGACTTCGATTTCGAGGCCCCCGACCAGCCGCTCGCCGCCGAAGCGACGGGCCAGGGCGCGCATCCGCGCGACGACCGCGAGATCTTCATCTATCCGGGCCGCTATACCCGCGAAAAGACCGGGCGCGGCGACCAGGAACAGACGGGGCGCGAGCGTGGCCAGGCGCTGCTCGATGCGCAGCGCGCCGGGCGGCGCACCTTTACCGGCACCTCACAGGCCGCCGGGCTGACCACCGGCTACCGCGTCGATGTCGATGGCCATCCGGCGGGTCGGATGAACGCCTCCTACCTCATCACCTCCACCTTCCACTCGATCACGGCGGAAAGCTACCGTTCGGGCAAGCAGGAGGATGAGGAGCCGTTCAACGTCCGGTTCGAGGCGATTCCCGCCGACACCGCGTTTCAGCCGGTGCCCGAAACCCCGCGCCCGCGCGCCATGGGGCTGGAGACCGCGATCGTCACCGGACCGGCGGGCGAGACGATCTATACCGACGAATATGGCCGGGTGAAGGTACGCTTCCACTGGGATCGCGGCGACACGCCGGGCGAACGTTCGACCTGCTGGATTCGCGTGTCGCAGACGGGGGGCCTCGGCAATGTCATCCTGCCGCGTGTCGGGCATGAGGTGCTGGTCGACTTCCTCGACGGCGATCCCGACCGGCCGGTCGTGATGGGGCGCGTCTTCAACCGCGCGCACATGCCGGTCTATGACCTGCCCGCCAACAAGACGCGCGCGGTGTGGCGCACGCTGACCTATGGCGCGAGCGGCGACTATCCCGAAAGCGAGGCGCTCGACAGCGGGCAGAACCGCACCTCGAACGAGATCCGCTTCGAGGACAAGGGCGGCCAGGAAGAGCTGTTCATCCATGCCGAGCGCGACATGAACAGCCGCGTCCGCTTCGACGAGACGCGCCATGTCGGCCACAATCAGGGCCGCCGCGTCGGGCTGGACCGCACGACCAATATCGGCCGCGACGATAGCAAGTCGATCGGCCGCGACCGCTCGACCGGGGTCGGGCGCAACGACACGTTGCTGGTCGGACAGGTGCTGGAGATCGAGGCGGGGCAATCCCTGACCATCCGCTGTCAGAATTCGATGATCACGATCGCACCGGACTCGATCACGATCCAGTCGCCCAACATCGAAATTCAGGGCACCGCGTCCTTCAAGGTCAATTCGCCCGATGCGCGGATCAATGGCGGGGCGACATTGGTTCTCAACGGCGGGCGGACCGACATCAATCCCGATGGCGGCGCGGGTGTCGCCGACCCGAAACCCCTGTCCGCTCCCAAGGTCACGCCCGGCGGCGGCAAATAAGGGTTCTGCATCATTAGCTGGAATGACCACGCCCCGATGACGCTGACCCTGACGCTGTCGGGCGATGCCCGGCCCGAGGGCGGCACCCCGCGCGAGCTGGTGCTCGACCGGCGCGGCGCGGTGGTGGGGCGCGCGCCGGGTTGCGACTGGGCGCTGCCCGACCCGACGCGGCATCTGTCCTCGCGCCATTTCGAGATCCGCTTCGACGGGCAGCAATATCTGCTGACCGATTGTTCGACCAACGGCACGATGCTGGGCACGAGCGGCCAGCGCGTATCGGGATCGCATGTCGTACGCGACGGCGACCGCTTCCTGGCCGGCCCGTATGTGATCGAGGCGCGGCTGTCGTCACAGGGGGCAGCCCCCGCCGCTTCAGGCTGGCATGGCTGGGGCGATACGGGAAGTGCCACGCCGGCGGCCAGTGAGGCGCCCGCCGCCAGCGGCTGGGGACCGGTTCCGTCCACCGGCGGCGGTGGCGGTGGCTGGCAGCCCCAGGCCGGCCCGTCGCTCGCCCGGCCCGAGCCGCACCGCGCGGCCAGCAGCGTATGGGGTGACATTCCCGCCGCCCCCGCATCGCCGCCACGCGGCGGCTGGACGCCAGAGGCGGCGGCACCGCCTCCGCCGGTCGTATCCGCCTGGGACAGCGCCGCGCCGCCCGCCGACCCCGCCTCGCCCTGGTCGAGCGCGGCACCCGATCGGCCGCCCACTCCGTCGCCCAACGAGCTATGGGGACGCATCGCCGAGGGCAATGTCGTCGACTGGGCACGCGGCGGTTTCGGCCAGCCGGTCGAGCGACCGCGCGATCCGCTGGGCCTCAATCCCGAGCCGCAGGCCGCGCTTCCCCCCGAACGTCCCAAGCCCCCGGCGCCCCCGCCCGCCCCGACCGGCGCCGGCGATGCGGCGGAGTTTCTGCATGCCGCCGGCCTCGACCCTGCGCAATTCCCCGACCCCGCCGAGGCGATGCGCCGCGCCGCGCCGCTGCTCGCCAAGCTGGTCTCCGGTCTGGTCGTGATGCTGGAGGCGCGCGCGCGGGCCAAGGCGCAGCTTGGCGCGGATGCCACCGCCTTCAACCCCAGCGGCCACAACCCGCTGAAATTCGCACGCCGGCCCGAAGATGCGCTGATCGCGCTTCTTTCCGCGCCACAACCCGGTTTCCAGGCGGGCGACGAGGCGGTCGAGGATGCGTTCCGCGACCTGCAATCGCACCAGATCGCCACGTTGCGCGCGATGCAGGGCGCGCTAAAGGCCACGGTCGAACGCTTCGCCCCCGCCGCGATCGAGGCGAGCGCCGAAAAGGGCGGGATGTTGGAACGCGTCGTCCCCCTCGCCCGCGATGCCGCGCTGTGGCAGGCCTATGTGTCGAGCTTCAGCGGCGTCGCCGACGCCTCGGACGAGGCGTTCCTGGAGGTCTTCTCCAAGCATTTCAGGACGCATTACAACCAGGGTTGATCCTCCCCGGCACGGGGCGGTGGCAGGCTGCTGGCCTGACGGGGGTGGCTTCCACAGGGGATGTCGTTTCCGGCACGCCCCCTCCACCATGCTCCGCATGGTCCCCCTCCCCGTTCCGGGGAGGATTTTTTGAGTTGCGATAAGCCAAAACGCCATCCCCCCTTGTCTGATGCGACGGTGGTATGAAGGTGTTGCGGAAGGGAGCCCGTCCCCCCCGAGGGTCTGGAGCCCGATAGGGAGCAAGGGTCCCTTC
>NZ_JACIDH010000021.1 GCF_014196255.1 Sphingomonas pseudosanguinis | reverse complement strand
TCAACGCCGCTTTCGCCACGGCGGGCCCCACCCACGCCACCCAACCCCAACCCAACAACCACCACCACCCGGGGGGGGGGGGGGTTTCCCCCCCCCCCCCCCCCCCCCCCCCCCCCCCCCCCGCGGGGGGGGGGGGGGGGGGGGGGGCCCCGCTTCCACGGGCGAGCGGTTCGCGGCGACGCCCCACCCCCAACCCCTCCCCTGAAGGGGAGGGGCTCGCTTTGATCCAAGGCGATGTCATATCGGTCTGAAAAATGCCGCACCCCCCGCCTCACGGGCCGTGACGATGTGTGCGGTCAGGCTTGCTCAAATAACATTGCCCAGCCGGGAAACCGCGCAGAAGGGCAGTGCCTTCCATCCGGACCCGGCCAACCCATGCCCGCGTCCGGTAAGCGAGATTTTAAAGCCACCCCTCCAGCACCTGATCCGGCGGGCGGTGGCCGTCGGCCCAGCTGCGGATATTGGCGATGACCTTTTCACCCGAGGCGACGCGGCCTTCGAGTGTGGCCGATCCCATATGCGGGGTCATCACGACATTGGGCAGCGCCAGCAGGCGCGGGTCGATCCGGGGTTCGTGGCGCCACACGTCCAGGCCGGCACCCGCCAGCCGCCCCGCCTCCAGCGCGTCGACCATCGCATCCTCGTCGACGATGCCGCCCCGGCTGGCGTTGATCAGATAGACATGGGGCCGCATCAGGGCGATGCGGCGGCGGTCGATCAGGTCGTGACTGTCGGCGTTGAGCGGGGTATGGATCGACACGATGTCGACCGCGCCCAGCATCGCGTCGAGATCGGGATACCAATGCGCATCCAGCTCCTGCTCGATGCTGGGCGGCAGGCGACGGCGGTTGTGATAATGGATCGACAGGCCGAAGGCGCGCGCGCGCCGCGCGACCGCCTGGCCGATGCGGCCCATGCCGACGATCCCCAGCGCCTTGCCGCCGATACGGTGGCCCAGCATCGCGCCGGGGCTCCATCCCTTCCACGCGCCCGACCGGACGAGCTTCTCGCCCTCGGCCAGCCGGCGCGGCACCGACAGGATCAGCGCCATGGTCATGTCGGCGGTGTCCTCGGTCAGGACGCCCGGCGTGTTGGTCACGATGATGCCGCGTGCGCGCGCCGCCTTCAGGTCGATATGGTTCACGCCCGCGCCGAAATTGGCGATCAGCTTCAGCCGGGGGCCGGCCCCGGCGATCAGCGTCGCATCGATGCTGTCGGTCACGGTCGGCACCAGCACGTCGCAGGTCGCCATCGCATCGGCCAGTTCCGCCTGGCTCCATTTCTCGTCGCTGCGGTTCAGATGGGTGTCGAACAGCGCGGCCATCCGCTCCATGATGGGATCGGGGAGTTCGCGGGTGACGACCACCCTGGGGTTCAGGCAGCGGCGTGGATCGACCATGGCCGAAGGGATTGGGCCATGCCCGCCGGCCCGTCAACCGGTGATGCGGGTGGCGACGATCCGGGGATGGAACATGGTTGAAGCGGGACCCCGGCTCGGCGTAGAGCCGGTGCGGGCGGGTAAGCAGAGGAATTGAGAATGCGCAGGTCCATGACCGGACTGGCCGTCATGGCGATGGTGACGATGGCGGGCCCGATCGCTCCACCCGCCGCCGCCGCGCCCGAAAAGCGGGCCATGCCCTATTACGGCTCGATCGGCGCGTCGCTGGCGCGGATGCGGACCGGCCCGGCGCGCGCCTATCCCGCCAGCTGGACCTATCGCCGTCCCGACCTGCCCGTGAAGGTCGTCGCCGCGTTCAAGGAGTGGCGCAAGGTGCAGGACCCGGACGGCACCGAGGGCTGGATGCTCGCGGTCCTGCTGCGCAACACCCGCACCGCGATCGTGCGGAGCGCCGAGCCGCTGCCGATGCGCTCGGCCCCCAGCGACGATGCCAAGACGCTGTGGCGCGCCGCGCCCGGCGTGGTCGGGCGGATCAGCGAGTGCAATGGCGGCTGGTGCCGGCTGGATGTGAAGGGGCAGGCGGGCTTCGTGCCGGTCGGTGCGATCTGGGGCGTGGAGCCAGGGGAGACGTTGCCTTAGGGTTTCTGGCGAGGCCTGAGGCTTGAGGGCCGGGTCCCGTTTTCAGCGAGCGTGATGATCTTGGCACGCCTCTCCCGTTTACGGGAGGGGATGGGGGAGGGTAGCGCCGCGAGCGATGGTCTCGGTGAGACTCCTTGCCCTCCCCCGGCCCCTCCCGCCTGCGGGAGGGGAGAAGAGAAGTGCCCCACCCGCAGGCGGGAAAGGTGGAGAAGGGGCCTTACATCAGCTCCACGGCCATCGCGGTGGCTTCGCCGCCGCCGATGCACAGTGACGCCACCCCGCGCCTGGCCCCTTGCGTCTCCAGCGCCGACAACAATGTTGCCAGCACGCGCGCGCCGCTGGCGCCGATCGGGTGGCCCAGTGCGCAGGCGCCGCCATGGATGTTCAGCCGGTCGTGCGACAGCTCCATGTCGCGCATCGCGATCATCGCCACCGCCGCAAAGGCCTCGTTGACCTCGTAGAGATCGGCATCGCCCGTCGACCAGCCGGCGCGCTCCAGCGCCTTGCGCATCGCGAAGACCGGCGCGGTGGTGAAGCGCGCGGGGGCATGGGCATGGCCGGCATGCGCGACGACGCGCGCGATCGGCGTCAGGCCGAGGCGCTCGGCGACGCTGGCGCGGGTCATCACCAGCGCCGCCGCGCCGTCCGAGATGGACGAGGCATTGGCCGCCGTGATCGTGCCGTCCTTGGCAAAGGCGGGCTTGAGCGTCGGGATCTTGGCGGGGTCGCCCTTCGCCGGTTGTTCGTCCTGGGTGATCAGGGTTTCGCCCTTGCGGGTCTTCACCGTCACGGGCGTGATCTCGCGATCGAACGCGCCCGAGGCCTGCGCCGCCTTGGCACGCTCCAACGAGGCGATGGCGAAATCGTCCTGCGCGCTCCGCGTGAACTGATATTCCTGCGCGGCTTCCTCGGCGAAATGGCCCATCAGCCGGCCGCGCTCATAGGCGTCCTCCAGCCCGTCGAGGAACATGTGGTCGTATAGCGTATCGTGGCCGATCCGCGCGCCGCCGCGATGCTTGTGGCTGAGATAGGGTGCGCCGGTCATGCTCTCCATGCCGCCCGCGACGATCATGTCGGCCGATCCGGCGGCCAGCGCCTCGGCTGCCATGATCGCGGCCTGCATGCCCGATCCGCACATCTTGTTGACGGTCGTCGCCTCGACATGCTCGCCCAGGCCGGCGAAGATCGCCGCCTGGCGCGCGGGCGCCTGGCCCAGGCCGGCGGGCAGGACGCAGCCCATATGGATGCGCTCGATGGCGGAGGGCGCGACACCGGCGCGCTCGACCGCGGCCTTGACGGCGGTCGCGCCCAGTTGCGGCGCGGTCACGTCGGCCAGGCTGCCCTGGAACGATCCCATGGGGGTGCGGGCATAGGACAGGATGACGATGGGGTCCGTCATGGCGGCGATCTCTCTCCGATTTTCTGGTCTTTGCGCCGCGCCTTACGCTGTTTGCCCGTGGCGCGCAAAGGGGCGGGGCGGTAAGGCGGGCCCATGGATTTCGGAGCGGCGGATTTCGGGGCGGGATCGACGATCTGGGCCGCATCGTACGGCGTGGCGGGGGCGATCGTCGGGTCGTTCGTGGCGGCGCTGGTGCTACGCTGGCTGGACGATCGATCGGTGCTGACCGGGCGCTCGGCGTGTGACGCGTGTGGACAGACATTGCGCGTCTGGGAGTTGATGCCGGTGCTCAGTGCCCTGTGGCTGCGCGGTCGCTGCGCGCGGTGCGGGGCGCGGATCGATCCGGTGCATGGCCGGATCGAAGGGCTGGCGGCGCTGATCGGTGTCGCTGCGGGCTGGGTGGCGGGGCCGGATGGCTGGACCGGCGCGCTGTTCGGCTGGTCGCTGCTCGCGCTCGGGGCGCTCGATGCGCTGGCGCTGTGGTTGCCCGATCGGCTGACGCTGTGGCTGGCGGGGACGGGGATGATGACCGGCGCATTGGGGTTCGGGCCGTCCTTCGGCGAGCGGATGCTGGGCGGTTTGGTCGGTTTCGGGCTGCTCTGGGCCATCGCGGCGGGGTATCGCCGGTGGCGCGGGCGCGAGGGGCTGGGCGGCGGCGATGCCAAGCTGCTGGGCGCGATCGGGCTGTGGCTGGGATGGCGGATGCTGCCGGGCGTGTTGCTGGCGGCCTGTCTGATCGGGTTGGGCTGGGTCGCGGTTTGCCATGTGCTGGGGCGGCGGATGGCGGGGGACGATATGGTGCCGCTGGGTACGCTGCTCGCACTGGCGGCTTATCCCGCCTGGCTGTTGATGATAGGATCGGCGTCATGATGCTTCCCATCCTGCTTGCGCTGGCCGGCATTCAGGCCGCGCCGACCGCTCCCGCCGTGCCGGCGCTCGGCACCCTGCCGCGTCAGGAACTGCCGGCGCGGGGATGCGCCGCCTATCTGTGGTCGGTCCAAGATCAGCGCTTCGTCGCGATGGTCGAGCCGACGCGGCTGCGCATCATACTCGACGGCAAAGCGACCGATCTGGCGGCGGTGCAGGCGGGTGGGGCGGGTGCGCTCGGCCTGGCGAGCACCACGCGCTATGCCGCCAACGGTGTCGACGCGACTCTGGAGATGACGATCGCCCAGCGCGAGACGTTGCAGGACGGCGCGATCGTCAGCGACGCCAGCCTGCGGATCGCGCGCCCCGGACAGGACGAAATGGTCGTGCCGGTCGGCGGACTGGTGGGCTGCGCGCCGGTATCCCGCTGATCGACAACGGAACCCGCGCGGGCCTTTTTGCGTTCAGGGGCATGTTGGGGGATCGATCCGAATAACGGAAGGCCCTGCGGGAAAGGGGCTTTGAACGGCGTGACGCGACGGATCGGTAGACATTATTGGCTCGCAGTCTCGCTGGTCGCTCCTCTCTCTTTTGCCTCCCCCGCTCATTCGCAACTGACGCAACCCGGCACCGCACCGGCACGCGGACCCGATCTTCCGCGCGACGTGCGCGAGGGGAATGATCCGCAGGGCAATGCGCCGATCGTGCCCGATGCCGAGTTCAACGCCGCGCTGCCGCCCCTGAGCGGCGACATCAACGCCCCGCTCGAATCGATGTCGACGATGCGCGACGGGCAACCGGCTCCGGCGACCATCCCGACACCCCAGACCGCGCCGCCGCTGACCCAGCCGGCGACCAGCCAGCCGCTCGCCACCGGCGATACGATCGCCCCCGTCGCGCCCGAGGACCCGCAACTCGCCCAGCCGCTGACCCCGCTCGGCAGCTTTGATTCCACCCCGCTCCAGACGGCGGCCGATGTGAAGGGCGACCGCGCGCCCGACATCCGCTACGACATGGAGGTCAAGGGGCTGGCCGAGCTGAACCTCGATGACGAGTTCCGCTCGCTGTCGGCGCTGCGCGACGGCAAGGGCAAGGCGAGCAACGCGACCCAGGTGTCGGCCCGCGCGCGCGAGGACGAGGCGCTGGCCGTCCGGCTGATGAAGTCGCTCGGCTATTATGACGCGACCGCGATCTCGACGCTGCAACGCCCCGGCCAGGGTGAGGATCAGGGCGGGGATGAGGCGGGCCGGTTGAAGGTCGTGCTGACCGCGACGCCGGGGCGGCTCTATCGCCTGTCGTCGATCACGGTGAATGCGCAACCCACCACGCCGCCCGACCTGATCCGCTCGAACCTACCACTGAAAGTCGGCGATCCGATCGAGGCGGCGCGTATCCAGGGCGCGGAGGCCAATGTCAGCCTGGTCCTGCCGCAACGCGGCTACCCCTTCGTCAAGGTCGGCGAGCGTGACATCCTGCTGGAGGATCAGGGGCCGGAGCCGGTCGGCGCCTATACGCTGCCGGTCGATACCGGGCCGCGTTCGTCCTTCGGACAGCTCACGACGACCGGCGACGCCGTGTTCGACCTCGGCCATTTGAACATCTTCCCGCGTTTTGAGGAAGGCCAGCTCTATGATTCGCGGCTGACCGACGATCTGCGCAACGCGCTGGTTGCGACCGGGCTGTTCAACGGCGTCGGGGTCGAGCCGAAGCGGACGGGCCGCATGAACCCCGACGGCACCGAGGCGATCGACCTGCAGGTGACGCAGACCAAGGGGCCGGCGCGCACCCTGTCGGGCGAGGCGGGCTATTCGACCGGCCAAGGCGTGCGCGCGCAGGCCAGCTTCACCCACCGCAACCTCTTCCCGCCCGAAGGCGCGCTGATCGCCTCGGTGATCGCGGGTACGCAGGAACAGGGGCTGAGCGGCACCTTCCGTCGCTCCAATGCCGGACGGCGCGACCGGACGTTCCAGGTGATCGCCTCGGCCAGCCACCAGAATTACGACGCGTTCGATGCGTTCATCGGCACCGTCGCCTTCCGCTGGAGCTATGACTCGACGCCGATCTGGCAGAAGAAATTCACCTATGCCTTCGGTGGCGAGCTGACCGGCACGAACGAGAGCGTCTATGACTTCACGGTCGGCGAGCGGCGGCGCGGCACCTATGGCATCGCCGCGATTCCGGGGCAGGTGGTGTTCGACCAGTCGGACGATCTGCTCAACCCGACGCGCGGCTATCGCCTGAAACTGAATCTGAGCCCCGAAACATCGGTGCGCGGTGCGGTCCGCCCCTATGCGCGCACGATGATCGAGGGGACCTTCTATTATCCGCTGAACACCAGCCTGGTGATCGCGGGCCGCGCGCGGGCGGGGTCGATCTTCGGGATCGAGCGCGACGATCTGGCCCCGTCGCGGCGCTATTATGGCGGCGGCGGCGGATCGGTGCGCGGCTATGGCTTCCAGCGGCTGGGGCCGTTCGATCCGGAGGGCAATCCGGTCGGCGGGCGCAGCCTGAACGAGTTCGCGCTGGAGGCACGCTATCGCTTCGGCAATTTCGGCATCGTGCCGTTCGTCGATGCGGGCAACAGCTATGACAGCACCTTCCCCACGGGCAAGGACCTGCGCTTCGGCGCCGGCATCGGCGGGCGCTTCTATACCAATTTCGGGCCGTTGCGCGTCGATGTCGCGACCCCGCTGAACCCGCGTCCGGGCGACGGGAAGGTGGCCCTGTATATCTCGATCGGGCAGGCATTCTGATGGCGGACGAACAGGGCATGTCGCCGGAGCCTGCGACCACGACCGAGACCGTGGTGGTGCGTCGCCCGCTGTGGCAGCGGGTGCTCAAATGGATCGGCATCGCGATCCTGGGCCTGATCCTGCTGGTCGGGGCGATCATCCTGGGGATCAACACCGATCCGGGCCGCCGCTTCGTCGCGGACCAGCTGGGCGGCTATACCACCGCCTCGGGCCTGAACATCAAGGTCGGACGGATCGAGGGATCGCTCTACGGCCGGATGAGCCTGGTCGATCTGCGGGTCAGCGATCCCAAGGGCGTGTTCCTGTCCAGCCCGCGGCTGAACGTCGACTGGCGGCCCTTCGCCTATACGAACAACCATATCGATGTCCGCTCGCTGAGCGCCGACCTCGTCACGCTGGCGCGGCGGCCCGAGCTGAAACCGACGCCGAGCGACCCCAACGCGCCGCTACTCCCCGATCTCGACATCGATGTGAACCGGCTGACGCTCAAGCGCTTCGTGATCGGTGCGCCGGTGACGGGGCAGCGCCATGTGCTGGCGATCGACGGCAAGGTGCATATCGCCGACCGCCGCGCGCAGGTAACAGCCAGCGCCGACGCGCTGCGCGGACCCGGCGTGGCGGGCGGCGACCGACTGCGCCTCGTCCTCGACGCGGTACCCGATGCCGACCGGCTGGCGGTGGACGTCAAGCTGACCGCGCCGACCGGGGGCGTCGTCGCGTCGATGGCGGGGCTGAAAGCGCCGCTGACCCTGTCGGTCGATGGACGCGGCGGCTGGAAGGCGTGGCAGGGGCGTGCGATCGCGACCCTGGGCGGCGGTCAGCTCGCCAATCTGAACGCCACCGCGCGGGACGGGCATATCGAGGTTCGCGGCGTCACCCGGCCCGGCCTGTATCTGGAAGGCCCTGTCGAACGGCTGACGGCGCCGGCATTGCAGGTGGCGATCGACACCACGCTCAATAAGCGGCGTGCCGATACGCGGGTGAAGCTGCGCTCTTCTGCGCTGCTGGTCGATGCGGGCGGTCTGATCGACCTGGCTAACAGCCAGTTCGGCAATTTCGCGGTCGATGCGCAACTGCTGACGCCCGGTGCCATCGCCCCGAACCTCACGGGTCGCGACGTGCTGGCGCGGGTGGTGCTGAACGGTGCGTTCGCGACGCCGACCGTGGATTACAAGGTCCGCGCGGCCGCACTCGGCTTCGGCGAGACCTCGGTCCAGAATCTCTATGCCGAGGGTCTGGCCAAGGTGAATGCCGACCGCATCCTGGTTCCGGTCAAGGCGCGCGCCAAGCGTATCGCGGGACTGAACGCGGCGGTCGGCGGCCTGACCAACAATGTCGCGATCGAGGGCGATTTCGCGATCGCCATGCCCAATATCCTGTCGGACAATCTGCGCATCCGATCGGACAATATCGACGCGACGGCGGTGGTGGTCGCGAACCTGTCGACTGGCCGCTATACCGGCGCGCTGAAGGGCCGGGTCAACAATTACCGGGTCGAGAGCATCGGCATCATCAACCTGACGACCGACGCCGATCTGGTGGCGACGCCGGGCGGGTTCGGGATGAAGGGCCGCGTGGTCGCGCAGACGCAGCAGATCTTCAACGAGGGCGCGCGCAATTTCCTGGGCGGCAACGCCATCGTGCGTGCCGATGTCGAATATAGCCCGCAAGGCATCGTGACGTTCAGTGGGCTGCGCCTGACCGCGCCGCAATTCCGCGTGACGCGGGGGTCCGGCCGCTATGATCCCGCGACCGGGGCGGTGGCGGTGTCGGCCGATGCCTATTCCAACCAATATGGCCCGCTGACCGCGCGGGTGACGGGGTCGCAGACCAATCCCGTGGTGGTGCTCAGCGCGCCCAAGCCGGGCGTCGGCGTCGGGCTGACCAATCTGCAGGCGCGGATCGTCGGCCAGAACGGCGCCTATGCCGTCAATGCGCGCGGCGATACGAACTACGGCCCGTTCACCGCTAATGTGCTGGTCAGCACCGGCCGGCAGCTCGCGGTCGACATCCGCAGCCTGGTCTTTGCCGGGATCAACGCGACCGGCCGCGTGGTGCAGACGGCGGCGGGGCCGTTCGCGGGCGCGCTGCAATTCGCCGGGCAGGGGATCAACGGCCGCGTCCAGCTCGCCGATCAGGGTGGCAACCAGCGCGCCGACATCGCCGCGCGCGCCTATAATGCGCGCATCCCCGGCATGGTCGACTTCACCATCGGCCGCGCGATCGTGAACGCCAGCGTCGTGATGCTGCCCAACGCGCCGCAGATCGTCGCCGATGCGCAGCTGGCCGATACGCGCTATGGCGAGATCGTCATCCAGTCGGCGCGCGCCAAGGTAAACTATACCGGCGGGCGCGGCACGGCGCAGGCGGTGCTGACCGGATCGTCGAGCATTCCGTTCAACGTCGCGCTGAACGCGCGCCTGTCGCCCAACGACTATCTGGTCGCGGCGCAGGGGCAGGCCAACGGCATCCGCTTCCGCACCGCCAACCCGGCGCGCATCCGGCAGGATCAGGGCGCATGGCGTCTGTCGCCGACCCGGATCGATTTCGGTCGCGGTTCGGTGCTGATGGCCGGCTCCTATGGCAATGGCCTGAACGTGCAGGCGCGGCTCGACAAGCTGCAGATGTCGATCCTCGACGCCTTCGTGCCCAATCTCGGCATTTCGGGGCAGGCGAGCGGCGCGCTGGACTTCGCGCAGGCGCGTGACGCCAGCTTCCCGACCGCCGAGGCGCGGCTGACCATCGCCAATTTCCGGCGCACCGGCCTGTCGGCGGTGTCCGAGGCGGTGGATGTGGTGTTCGCCGGCCGGCTCGTCCCCGATGGCGGCGAGGCGCGCGCGCTGATCCGGCGTGGGCAGACGGTGGTAGGCCGCATGGTCGCCAGCCTGCGGCCGCTGCCGCCCGGCAATGGCGGCTGGGTCAACCGGCTGATGCAGGCGCCTCTGTCGGGCGGCATCCGCTATAACGGCCCGTCCTCGGTGCTGTTCTCCTTCGCGGCATTGCCCAATCAGCAGCTCAGCGGACCGATCGCGGTCGCCGCCGATTTCGGCGGGCGCGTGTCGTCGCCGCAGCTGAACGGCCTGATCCGCGCCGACAATCTGACCTATGACAACGAGGCCTATGGCACCCGCCTGACCAACATGCAGCTGGCAGGGCGCTTCAACAACGACCGGCTGGAGATCACGCGGCTCCAAGCCAAGGCGGGCGAGGGCAGCATCCAGGCGCAGGGCTCGATCGGGCTGGCGGCGGACAGCGGCTATCCCGTCGATCTGCGCGCGCAGCTGAACAATGCGCGGCTGGCCGACAGCGACGCGCTGGCCGCGACGACCAGCGGGACGATCCGCGTGACCTATGGTCGCGACGGCGGGCTGATCAAGGGCGACCTGACCGTTCCCAATGCGCGTTATCAGATCATCCGCCAGGGCCAGGCCGAAGTGCCCGAGCTGACCGGCGTGCGGCGGCGCAGCGAAATCCGCACGCCCCGTCCGACCGATCGCCCGGCCCCGCCCCAGCCGGCGGGCCTCTTCCGCCTCGACCTGCGTGTCCGCGCCGACAACCAGCTGTTCGTGTCGGGCATGGGGCTGGAGTCGGAATGGGAGATGGACCTGCGAGTCGGCGGCACCAGCGCCGCGCCGACGATCAATGGCGGGCTCGATCTGGTGCGCGGCACCTACAGCTTTGCCGGCAAGCGGTTCGAGGTGAACCGGGGCACGGTGCGCTTCCGTGGCGGCGCGCTGACCGATCCGGACATCAATATCCAGGCGACGACCACCACCGATGGCATCACCGCGGTCATCAACGTGACCGGGACGGGCCAGCGGCCGCAGATCAGCTTCACCTCGACCCCGAACCTGCCGCAGGACGAGGTGCTCAGCCGGTTGCTGTTCGGTACCAACCCGGAGAATCTGTCGGCGACCGAGGCGATCCAGCTGGCCGCCGCGCTCAATTCGCTGCGGGGTTCGGGTGGCGGGCTGAACCCGCTGGGCAAGCTGCGCTCGGCGACCGGGTTCGACCGTCTGCGCGTGCTGGGTGCCGACGAGGCGACCGGACGCGGCACCAGCCTGGCGGCGGGCAAGTATCTGACCGACAATATCTATGTGGAGATCGTTACCGACGCGCGCGGCTTCACCGCCACGCAGTTGCAGATCGCGCTGACCCGGACGCTCAGCCTGCTGACCCAGACCGGGTCGTTCGGTGGCTCGGCCGGGTCGCTGCGCTACTCGCGAGACTTCTGAGGCCGAAAATTCCTCCCCTGTAAGGGGAGGTGGCAGGCCGAAGGCCTGACGGAGGGGTGTCAGAGTCCGAGAGTGGGCGATGCTATCACGGGCGGGGACACCCCTCCACCATGCTCCGCATGGTCCCCCTCCCCTTGCAGGGGAGGAAAATGCCCACCGCACCGCCCGGGGTTTCACCAAAGTGAAACATCCGGCAGGATGGCGGCATGACCCCCGACCAGCTTACCGCCCAAGCCACCGCCATCCTCGCCGACCTGATCGCGATCGACACCACGTCGCGCGAATCGAATCTGGCGCTGATCGCCTATGTCGAGCGGCATCTGGCCGGGATCGGGGTCACCGGACGGCGTGTGTTCAACGATGACGGCACCAAGGCCAATCTCTACGCGACCATCGGCCCGATGGAACGCGGCGGCGTCGTGTTGTCGGGGCATAGCGACGTCGTGCCGATCGATGGCCAGCCCTGGACCAGCGATCCCTGGCGGCTGACCCGGCGCGGCGATCGGCTGTTCGGGCGGGGCACTTGCGACATGAAGGGGTTCCTGGCGCTGTCACTGGCGGTCGCGCCTTATGTCGCGCGGCAGGGGGCGGCCCGGCCGCTCCATCTCGCCTTTTCCTATGACGAGGAGGTCGGCTGTCTCGGCGCGCCGTCGATGATCGCCGAGATCGCGCGCGAGGTGCCGCCGCCCGCCGCCGTCGTCGTGGGCGAGCCGACCGAGATGGTGGTGGTCAGCGGGCATAAGGGCATCGCCACCTGGATCGTGACGGTGATGGGGCATGAGGCGCATTCCAGCCTGACCCATCTGGGCGTATCGGCCAACATGATCGCGGTACGGCTGATGCAGCAGCTGGCCGACATCGCCGATCGTCTGGCGGGGGAGGGCGATCCGCACAGCCCCTTCTGCCCGCATCACGCGACGCTGACGATCGGGCAGGTCCATGGCGGCACCGCCGTCAACATCCTGGCGCGCGAGTGCCGCTTCGCCTTCGACCTGCGCACGCTGCCGGGGCAGGAGCCGGAGGCGCTGCTCACCCCCTTCTTCGCGGCCTGCGCGGAGGCGGACGCCATGATGTCCGCGCGCTTCCCCGGGGCGGGCGTGCGGGTCGAGCGCCGCTCGCGCACCCCGTCCTTCGCGCCCGAGGCGGATGGCGTGGCGGAGCGGCTGGCGCGCGGCTGGGCGGGGGATAACGGACCGGCGCGCGCGGTGCCCTATGCGGCGGAGGCCGGGCAGTTCCAGGGTGCGGGATTCTCGACGATCATCTGCGGCCCCGGCTCGATCGCCCAGGCGCATCAGCCGGACGAATATATCGAAATCGCTCAGATGGAGCGGGGCGCAGCCTTCATGCTGCGGCTGGCGGACGATCTGGTCCGGTAACGGACGTAAAAATCAATCGGGTCGAGGGGGCGGCGAAGCGCGAGGCGCTAGGACATCGTCTGTCCCAGCCGCCTCGCGCCCATAACCTAAGTTTACCAGGGGCGAATGGATTCGCCGTAGATCAGCGCGAGAATGAAGTTCAGCATGGAATTTCTCCCTTGTTAGCGCCCCGTTGAGCGCGAAAAGATAGTTAATGGGAAATTAACCATATCGCAATGGAGTGCCCGCGATCGGGCCAACGGTTTGTCGCAAGGCGAGAAACGGGGTTAACACCTTGTTTAATGATCGCGCCTAGACTGGAGGTGTGAACGACAAGCTTCCCCGATCTGCGCCCGGCATCGCGCCCCCTGTCGGCACCGATCCGCGAGCCGTGGCGGAGGATGTGGCGTGGCAGTTCCTGATCCTGGTCGCGATCGGCAATTTCGCGGTGCTGCGTCGCCAGATCGGTCGTGCGCACGGGGCCTTGCTGGCCGATGCGGTCGCGGCGCGGGTGGCCGGGCTGTTCCCCGATGCGCTGGTGCGCTCGACCAGCACCACCCAGATCGAGATCATGATGCTGGCGCCCAAGCGGACGGACATGGATGTCCATCTCGCGCTGCTCGCCACGGCGCTGGCGCGGCCCTTCACGATTGCGGGGCAGGAATGCCGGATCGAGCCGGTGCTGGGCGCCGCGACCGCCTCCCGCCCGCACGAGGACGATATTCGCCTGCTGGAGGAAGCCGAGCAGGCGCTGGCCGATGCGCATATCGAATGTCGCTCGGTGGTGCGCGACCTGACGATCCGGGTCGATCGGCTCGACCGCATCACCCTGGCGCGCGAGTTGACCCAGGCGGTCGCGGGCGACGCGCTGTTCGTCGAATATCAGCCCAAGGTGCATGTCCGCCAGCAGCGGGTGTGCAGCATCGAGGCGCTGCTGCGCTGGCGCCACCCCGTGCACGGCCTGATCTCGCCGGCCGAGTTCATTCCGGTGGCCGAGGAGTCGCGGATCATCGCGCCGCTGACGCTGTGGACCATCCGCCGGGTGATCGCCGACCAGCGTCGACTGAGCGCGTCGGGGCATGACCAGCGCATCTTCATCAATATTTCGGGCATTCTGCTGGGCGACGAGGATTTCGTTCGTCAGGCCTGCGCGCTGGTGACCGAGAGCGGCGCCAGCGTCGGGTTCGAGATCACCGAAACCTCCGTCATCCGCGACCCCGAAAGCGCGATCGCCAATCTCCAGACCTTTGTCGATATCGGCATCGCGCTGGCCATCGACGATTATGGCGCGGGGCTGTCCTCGCTGTCCTATCTAAAGCAGCTGCCGGCCTGCGAGCTGAAGATCGACAAGCTGTTCATCACCCAGCTGACCAGTTCCAATCGCGATCCCCTGATCGTCCGGTCGACCATCGATCTGGCGCATGCGCTGGAGATGGAAGTGGTCGCCGAGGGGGTCGAGACCCCCGATGTGCTCGCGCTGCTGACGGTGATGGGGTGCGACATGGTTCAGGGCTATCTGATCAGCCGGCCGATCGGCTTCGAGGCCTTGTGCCGGTTCCTCGACGAACAGGCGCATCAGGCGGTGATCGCGCGGACCACCCCGCTGTCGCTGGGGCGCCTCGTCGCTCATGCGCGCGCTTAGGATCGCGATCGTTGCCCTGGCCCTGCTGATCGCGGGCGCCGAGGCGCGGGCATCCCAGTCTCCGACTTTCGACACCGCGATCGGCGCGGCCAAGGCGGAGATGCTGCGCGATCCGGCGCGCACCATCGACTATGCGAATCAGGCGAGGCGGGCTGCCTCCGCCATGCCGGCGGACCCCGCGCGGCAACTGGCGCTGGCCACGGCCGACTGGTTGGAGGGCGAGGCCAATATCCGCCTCAATCAGCCGGATCTGGCCGAGGCGGCGATCGCCCGCGCCCTGCCGGTCGCGCGGCGACTGGCGCCGCGATCGGATCTGTACGGCAATCTGCTGCTGTCGCGCGGCGGACTGGAGCGTGACCGGGGCAATATTGCCGGCGTGCTCGATGCCTATCAGTCGGCATATCGCGTTTTCCAGCGCCTGAACGACTCCCGTGGGCAGGCGCGCGCGCTGCTGCAGATCGCCGACCTGTACAACGACGCCAAGGATTTCACCTCGGCGCTGCACTATCTGGAACTGGCCGATGCGACCTATCGCGGTGACGACAGCTTTCGCCTCGCCATTCTGAACAACCGTGCCCTGACGCTGAGCGGTATGGGGCGGACCGGGGATGCGCTGACGCAGTTCCGCAGCGCGCTTCGGCTCGCCCAGCGGATCGGCAGCGCGCCGCTTCAGGCGTTGATCTGGCGCAATATCGCACGTGGCGAGTTGCGACAGGGGCGGGTCGCCGCCGCCGAAGTCGCGATCGACAGGGCGCGCCGGCTCGATACCGATGGCGACCCCGCCGATCACCGCGCGTTGCTGAGCATCGCGGCGCAGGCGGCGTTCCAGCGCGGGCAGAGGGTGGGGGCGGTGCAGGCGATCGACCGCAGCTTCGCCGGCATGGACCTGACCGCCACCCCGGTGTCGCTGCGCGATGCGCATGAAAGCGCCTATCACATCTATGTCGCCAGCGGCCGCACGGCGGATGCGCTGCGGCATCTTCAGGCGCTGAAGCGGATCGATGACGAGTCGACCCGGCTGGCGACCTCGACCAATTTGGCGCTGATGAGCGCGCGGTTCGACTTCGCCAATCAGGAACTGCGCATCGCGCGGATGAAGGCGGCCGATCTGCAACGCAACATCGCCTTCGAGCGCCGGCAGTTGCGCACCCAGCAGCTGATCATGATCGGGTCGGTCGCGGCAATCATCATCGTGTTGGGGCTGCTCGGCATCTGGCTGCTGACGCTGGGGCGCAGCCGGAACCGGATACGCGCCGCGCATGGTGATCTGGCGATCACCAACGACCGGCTGGAAAAGGCGCTGGCGGTCAAGACCGAGTTCCTCGCGACGACCAGCCACGAGATTCGCACCCCGCTGAACGGTATTCTCGGCATGACCCAGGTGATGCTCGCCGACACGAGCCTGCCGCTTGCCACGCGCGAGCGGGTGGAAGTGATGCACGGCGCCGGCCTGACCATGCGCGCGCTGGTCGATGATCTGCTCGACGTGGCCAAGATCGAACATGGCCAATTGACCCTGGAGCAAACCCCGTTCGACCTCGCTGCCACCATTCGCGAGGCGTCGCGGCTATGGGAGGATCAGGCGGCGGCGCGGGGGATCGGCTTTGCCGTCGACCTGGGCGATTGCCCGGCGATCGTGACAGGCGACCCCGCGCGTATCCGCCAGATCGTCTTCAACCTGTTGTCCAACGCCCTGAAATTCACACGCGAGGGCAGGGTGACGCTGGCCGTGCGCCGCCAGGTCGGGGGCATCGCCATCGAGGTCCGCGATACCGGCATCGGCATCCCGGCGGAAAAGCTGGAGGAGATCTTCGAGGCGTTTCGTCAGGCGGATGCCAGCACGACGCGCCAGTTCGGCGGCACCGGACTGGGCCTGGCCATTTGCCGGCGGCTCGCGCGGGCGATGGGCGGCGACGTGACGGTGGACAGCGAAATGGGGCGGGGCGCGCGCTTCACCCTAACCCTGCCGCTGGTCGAGGAGGCCGCCGCCGCCGACGCGCCGGAACGGCCCTTGCTGCTGGTCGTCGACCGCAATCCCATCCGGCGGGCGATGTGGACCAAGCTGGCCTCGCCTTATGCGCGCGTGGTCTTTGCCGGTTCGCCGGACGAGGCGGCGGCGCGACTGGGGGAGGGCGACGTCGCGCAATTGCTGATCGACGACAGCGCGGTCCGGGACGAGGGCACCGCGCCGATCGCGCGGATTCGGGCGGCCATGCCCCGGCCGCTTCCGGTCGCGCTGCTCTGGCCGAAGGACGAGCCGCCCGCTGGGAACGATTTTATCGGCGCGGAATTGATCAATGTTATCACGAAGCCTGTCGCAGGAGGCGAGGTGATGCGCATGATATTCGCCCCCTCGCCGCAATCCGACCAACGCCCACTTGTAACGCAAGCGGCATGACCGTTAGGGCGAATTCATGATCGCGCTCGAAACGCCACGCCCCCCCATCCAGAGGGGAGGGCGATGAACGTCCTCTTCATCGAGGATGATCGCATGAACCGGCGGGTGGTGCGCGACATGCTCGACGTCGCGGGCGCCACCATGGCCGAGGCGGAGAGCGCCGAGATCGGTCTGGAGATGATCGATCGCGACACCTATCACATGATCCTGATCGACCTGCGCATGCCGGGCATGGATGGCATCACCGCGATCCGCCACATCCGCGCGCGCGGCGACGCCAAGGCGGAACTGCCGATCATCGTGGTCACCGCCGACAGCGGCGTCGACCTGCGCGAACGCTGTCTGGCGGCGGGTGCCGACGACGTCATCGTCAAGCCGGTCGCGATGGACCAGCTGTTCGAGGCGATGGGCCGTATCCTGGCGGGCGATCGCGGCGGATCGATGATCGCCTGATCATCCCTCTTTGGGCGGAGTGCGCAGCGCCTCGGCCAGCGACGCGGTCGCGCTGCCGCGTTTGGCGGGCACGGGCTGCGACGGGTCGGGAGCCCAGCCGGTCAGGAAGACCAGGTTGAACTGCTCCGCCGTCCGGCCGTCGTCATCCGCCATGCCGGCAAAGGCCGACGCCGCCATGGCGAGCGCGGTGCGCGCGATCGGCCGCCGCTCGGCCAGCAGATTGCTCGCCCCCATGCCGCGCAGATCGCCCAGCAATCGCCCGAAATCGCGGTAGCGCACGTCCAGCGTCTCTATGTCCGCGACCGGCAGGGTGAAGCCTGCGCGCATCAGCAGATCGCCCGCCGAGCGCACATCGACCTGCGGATGCAGCCGCGCCACCGGCCGCTCGGCCTCCGCCTGGCGCAGCGCGGCGCGCAGGCGGGGCAGCGAACCGCCGCCGACGAACGCGCCCAGGAACAGCCCGTCGGGACGCAGCACACGCCGGATCAGCGTCAGCGCGCCGGGCAGGTCGTCGATCTGGTCGAGCACGCCGATGCTGACCACCAGGTCGAAGCTGCGATCGGCGAAGGGCAGGCGATCCTCGTCCGCCTGGACGCCGTGCACGGCACGCGCGAAGGCGAAACCCGGATCGACCCGCGCGACCCGCGCACCCGGCGGGGGCAGGAAGGCGCCGTCGAAACAACCCAGGTCGAGCACGTCGTGGAACGGCCGGGTCACCGCGTCCAGCCGCTCGGCGATGCCGTCGAGCATCGCGGCGCGCAGGAAATCATGCTCGGCATAATCGGGCTGGGCGCGGTCGCGACGCAGGCGGCGCGCGGATCGGTCGAAGATGGCGGGTGCGGTCACGGGGCGCTTGTGCGCGCTTGTGGGATCGGGAACAAGTCGCTCCATGGGGCGGGGCTTATGAACGGACCGGGATTTGCGGCGGGCTGGGGCGGAGCGCTGCGGGCCGTGCCGCGCGTCGTCACCGACTGGGCGCTGCCGCCACGTTGCCCCGGATGCGGCGAACCGGTCGAGGCGGATCACCGTTTCTGTGCCGCCTGCTGGGGCGGGCTGCGCTTTCTGGACGCATCGGGCTGTCCCGGCTGCGGCCTGCCCGGCGAGCGTTTGCGCTGTGGGCGCTGTCTGGCCGATCCGCCGGTCCATGCCGGCATCCATGCCGCCGTCGCCTATGGCCCGATCGCGCGCGAGTTGCCGATCCGGTTGAAGCATGGCGGGCGGATCGGCGTGGCCGACACCATGGCGGGGCCGATGGCGCGGCGGATGCCCGCCGATGCCGAGCTGCTCGTGCCGGTGCCGCTCCACCGCTGGCGGTTGTGGCGGCGCGGCTTCAACCAGGCGGTGCTGATCGCCGCCGCCGTTTCGCGGCGGAGCGATGTGCCGGTCGCTCGCGATGCGCTCGTCCGGGTCAAGCCGACGCCGCTGCTGCGTGGCCTGTCCCCGCGTCAGCGTCGGGCGGCGGTGGCGTCGGCCTTTCGGGTGCGCGACCGCGCGGCGGTGGCGGGGCGGCGGGTGGTGCTGGTCGACGATGTCTATACCACCGGCGCGACCGCCACCGCCTGTGTCCGGGCGCTGCTGCACGCGGGCGCCACCTCGGTCGCGATCCTGTGCTGGGCGCGGGTGATCGACCGTGATGCGGGCGGCGGTGATTGACAAGCGGCCTCGTGCGACACACCTGACAGCCATGGCAAAGGTCGAAATCTACACCAAGGCGTTCTGTCCCTATTGCACCCGGGCCAAGGCGCTGCTCGCCTCCAAGGGCGTCGAGCCCGAGGAATACGACATCACCATGGGCGGGCCGAAGCGCGGCGAGATGATCGAGCGCGCCGGCGGCCGCACCACCGTACCGCAGGTCTTCATCGACGGGCAGCATATCGGCGGCTCGGACGATCTGGCCGCGCTCGACAAGCGGGGAGGGCTCGACCCGCTCCTGTCGGCATGACCGACATCGCCGTCCTGCAGATGACGGCGGGCATTTATCCCGCCGCCAATGCCGATACGCTGGAGCAGGCGGTCGCCGAGGCCAGGGCGCGCGGTGCGGCGATGCTGTTCACGCCCGAAATGTCCGGGCTGATCGACCGGGATCGCGCGCGTGCGGCGGACAAGCTGATGCCCGAGGACGAGGACCTCGTCCTGCGGCGCGTCCGGGCGGCGGCGGCCGAGCATGGCCTGTGGGTGCATATCGGCTCGCTGGCGATCCGGCGGGCGGATGGGCGCTTGGCCAACCGCGCCTATGTCATCGACGATCGCGGCGACATCCGTGCGCGCTACGACAAAATGCATCTGTTCGACGTCGATCTGCCCAGCGGCGAAAGCTGGCGCGAATCCGCATCCTATGCGCCCGGCGAACAGGCCGTGGTGGTCGACACGCCGATCGGGCGGCTGGGGCTGGCCATCTGTTACGACCTGCGCTTCCCGGCGCTGTTCGCCGCGCTGACCGAGGCGGGGGCGACGATCCTGTCGGTGCCCGCCGCCTTTACCCGGCCGACCGGCGCGGCGCACTGGCATGTGCTGCTGCGCGCACGGGCGATCGAGGCGGGAGTGCATCTGGTCGCGCCTGCGCAGACCGGCGACCATCAGGACGGCCGCGCCACCTATGGCCATTCGCTCGTCGTGGGGCCCTGGGGCGAGGTGCTGCTGGATATGGGCGAGGCGGCCGGCCTCGGCCTTGCGACGATCGACGCAGGTCAGGTCGAGGCGGTGCGCGCGCGGCTGCCCGCCATCCGCCATCGCCGCACGATCGGACCGGTGGCGCTGGCATGATCGTCTTCGACCTGCGCTGCACCAGCGGCCATGTGTTCGAGGCGTGGTTCGCCTCCTCGGCCGCCTATGCCGAACAGCGCGAGGGCGGGCATGTCGAATGTCCGATGTGCGGCGACCGCCGGATCGAAAAGGCGGTGATGGCCCCGCAGATCGGCGCCAAGAGCAACAGCAAGCCCGACATGGCCTCGCCGCAGGCGATCAAGGCTGCGCTGGAGCAGCTGGCCCAGGCCCAGGCCAAGGCGCTGGAGACATCGACCTGGGTCGGCACCGCGTTCGCCGACCGCGCCCGCGCGATGCATGAGGGCGACGCGCCCGTGACCCAGATCCACGGCCAGGCCAGCCTGGCGGAGGCCAAGGCGCTGGTCGAGGACGGCGTCCCCGTCGCGCCGCTGCCCTTCCCCGTGGTGCCGCCCAAGCTGGCGAACTGAAACACCGAACCACTCTGGACCGCATGCCGCGTCCCGGTTATCACCGCCCCCGTGCGCGGCCCCGTAGCTCAGCAGGATAGAGCATCAGATTCCTAATCTGAGGGCCACTGGTTCGAATCCAGTCGGGGTCACCACGCAAAGCCTCTGAAAAATCCGTCGAACACCTGAGTCGTTGCGGCCCTCCCGCCGCAGGCCCGCAAGAGTTCGGCGCTCGCCATCGATAAATATTGCCATGATTTGAAGGGACTTCGGCTCTTTTCGTAAGGCATGATTCCGTCCGTCGTCCGGCCCCGACCACAGCTAACGTGATTTAAACGCCCCTAATCTATGTTTGATGCCATTCCAGGGGTGGGGTTGAGTCGATGAAGAATCTGAAGATCAGCAAAAAATTATGTGTCGCCTTCGGTATCCTCGCGGCGGCGCTGATCGCGACCATGTTACTGTCACTGGCCGCGCAGCAGCATTTGCACAGCGTGGCGGAAAATCTGGGGCGTGCGCGTCGGGAAAAGCTGGTCGCGATCGCATCGATCAATACCGCGACGTCCGATTTCCGCGCCGCACAAGGCGTGAGCATTCTCGCGGTCGATTCCGCCATGCGCAGCCGCGCGTTGCAGGATGCCCGGACCAGTCTGGCGGAAATCAACCGTCATATCGATTATCTGGAAAAGACACTGACCGCGCCCAAGGCGATCGCGCTGTTCAAACAATTCCGGCAGGACTGGAGCGCGTTCGTCGACACGGCGCGCCAGACGCTTGTCCTGACGGGCCAGGGCGCGATCCCGGCGGCCACCGCCAATTTTCGCGCCGGTCAGGCCCAGTATGACAAAAGCAACGTCCTGATCGAGGATATGCAGGCTGCGCAGATCGAGCTGATGGAAAGCGAAATGGTGCAGGCGACCCGGGATTATATCTGGTCGCGCAACATCTCCATCGGGATTGCGATTGCGGTGCTGGCGCTGACCGGTTTCATGCTGATGTCACTGATCCGGGGCATCGCCCACCCGCTTGCGGCGATGACGGCGGCGATGCGCCGACTGGCCGGCGGGGACTTGGAGGCCCAGGTCGCCGTCGATCCCCGCCGGGACGAAGTGGGGCAGCTGGCTGAGGCGATGGTCTCGTTTCGCGATCAGCTGGCGGGTGCCGAGCGTGCCAAGGCGGAGCAGACCCGCCTGATCGTCGACAGCGTCGGCAACGGGCTGGACGCGCTGGCGCAGGGCGATCTGACCGCACGGATCGATGCCGAGCTGACGGGTCCGTTCGAAAAGCTGAAACACGACTTCAACAAGGCGATGGAAGCCGTCTCCGCCACGCTGTCCGCCGTCACCGCCAGTGCCCATGGCATCGGCAATGGCGCCAGCGATATTCGCCAGGCGTCCGACGATCTGTCCCGCCGTACCGAGCAACAGGCCGCCAGCTTGGAGGAAACCGCGGCCGCGATGCACGAAATCACCGAGACGGTGAACGAGACCGCCAGCAACGCGCGCCGGGCCAATGAGGTCGTTACCACCACGCGCGGCGACGCCGAGCAATCCTCGGACGTGGTGCGCCGCGCGGTCGAGGCGATGAACGGCATCGAACGGTCGTCGAGCGAGATTTCTGAGATCATCGCGGTGATCGACGGCATCGCCTTCCAGACCAATTTGCTGGCATTGAACGCAGGTGTCGAGGCGGCGCGTGCGGGCGATGCGGGCAAGGGTTTCGCCGTCGTCGCTTCCGAAGTTCGCGCGCTGGCGCAGCGTTCGGCCGATGCGGCCAAGGACGTGAAGGCCAAGATCAACGCCTCGACCGATCAGGTCGAGGCCGGGGTCGAGCTGGTCGGGCAGGCCGGGGCCGCGCTGACCCGCATCACGGGCCGCATCGGCGAGATCAATGTGCTGGTCTCCGACATCGCCTCGGCCGCCGCCCAGCAGGCGACCGGGCTTCGACAGGTGAATACCGCCGTGTCGGAAATGGACGGCGTGACCCAGCAAAATGCGGCCATGGTCGAACAGGCGACGGCGGCCGCGCGCAGCCTGTCGGAAGAAACGGACAATATGACCCGGCAAGTGGCGCGGTTTCGCCTGACCGACGGCGCCGTGTCCGCGCGCGCACCCGCACCCGTCCATCACTTGCCGGTGCATCAGGTGCAGGCCCGTGTGGCGCAGGCGGCTCCGCGAATCGCCGCCACCCCGCGCGTCGCCCGCACGTCCAACGCGGCCGTCGCGGTCGATGACGGCGACTGGTCAGAGTTCTGACCGTACAAGCCGGCCTCAGGGTCAGACCGCCACCGTTCTCTCCTCGCCTCTAAGGGGAGGGGGGACCATCCCAAACATGGTGGACGGCTTCCCCAATAAGGGACGCGGTCTGATCTTTCGGGCCGGAACAATTCTCCGCCACGGTCACAACATGGTGACCGTCGATCCCGGCGCTGGCGCTATCCCGGTTGTCTGGCGGAGCACCGTTTCTCAGCCGGACGCCGCCGAGATCAGGCGTGTTCCGCCAGCGCCTTCAACTGATCCGCCGCCGCGCCCCAGCCTTGCTCGAAGCCCATGGCGCGATGCTGTTCCATCGCCTCGCGGGTCCAGTGACGGGCGGTGCCGCGATAGAGCGTGCCGTCGCCGTCCGGCTCGATCTCGAACAGTCCGACCATGAACGGGCCGGCGGGCTGCCAGTCACCGGTAAAGGCGTCGGTCACCACGAAGCGCCGATTGGGCTCGACGGTGAGCACGATGCCCTCGTTCGGCATCTCCTCGCCATTGGGGCCGTGCATCACGATCAGGCTGCGCCCGCCCGCATGCCATTCCAGCGTCCGCGCCTCGGCGCGCCAGGGGGCGGGGTAGAACCATTCCTCAAGGCGCGCGGTCATGACGTGCCAGACCCGTTCGACGGGGGCGGCGATCCGTCGCTCTACGCTGAGTTCGAAGCGCGCCTCGGCCATGATGTCGCTCTCCTATGGGTTTGCGGGCCAGAGTAACGGCCCCGATCCCGGCGTGATAGCGATTTCAGGCGACGCGGCCGATCACGTCGCCGGCGCGGATCGCCTGTCCCTCCGCCAGCGTGTCGGCCAGCCGCATCCCCTTGCGCAGGAACAGGATGATGGTCGAGCCATGTTCGAACCAGCCCATTTCCTCGCCCTTGCCGATCCGCGCCGCACAGGGCGAGCGGCCTGGGCCGCGCTCGCGCAGGGTGCGTTCGGTGTCGAGACAGTGAAGCCGGATGCTCGCCACCAGGATCGCCGCCACCGGCACGATCAGCAGCGGCTGGCCGCCGATCAGCGTGCGCGCTTCGATCACCGCGCGTTCGTTGCGGCAGAAGAGCCGTTCGACCCGCTTGAGCGCGATCGGGTTCACGTTCCAGCAGTCGCCCGAAATATAGGTCACACCCTCGACCGCGATGTCGGTCGGCGCATGAAAACGGTGATACATGCCCGCCGTCAGCCGCAGCGTGACGAACGATCCGTCGCGGAACCGCTCGACCAGCGCGGGGTCGGGGATCAGGTCCTGCAGCCGATAGGGAAAGCCCTTCACCTGATAGAGCTGGTCATCGTCGATCCGGCCGTGCGCGCCGACCAGCGCGTCGCAAGGGCTGGCCAGCGTATCGGGATCGCCGTCGAACGCGCGCGCGCCGTCGCGCAGCGGGCGGACGAACCCATCGCGCAAGGATTTGAACCGCGTCGTGCGCGCATCCGACAGATCGACGCCGGCGAAGAATTTCCACAAGCCCAGGCTGGGCCGGGCGATCAGCGGATGCTCGATCCGCGCGATCCGGCCGACCAGCTTCGTCGCGAACCGGCGCGGCAGGCGGTTGGTGACGAGGAAATTGATGTCCTCGTTCAGGAAGAACCGCATGATGGGTCCACGCATTGTCATGCCTCCGTCATGGGTACGCGGTCAAAGGCCGCATGAACCCGATTCTCACTGGCCTGCTGGCCGCTTCCGCCGGTGCCGTCGCCCTGACGAAGGGGCATCGGCGACTGACCCTGTCGCGCGCCAAGCATCCCGGGCTGGGCGGCCATGTCCGCATGGCCAAGCGCATCGCCGGGCAGATCCCGTTTTATAGTTACGGCGAGGACCGCTTCTTCCGAGTCGACGATGCGCCCGACACCGTGGCCGACCAGCGCCTTGCCGGGTTCAAGCGGCTGGGCGCGCTGTTTGCCGAGCGTTACGCGCAGACGCTGGCGCTGACCCGCGAGACGCGAACCGGCCTGTCCGACCTGCAATTCACCGGCGCCTATCGCGTGCCGTTCCAGTTTCGCGAGAAGGTGCGCACGACGCTGGCGACGGGCGCTTTCTATCAGCGGTCGGAGGGGCCGATCCTGATCGATCTGGACGGCAATAGGCTGATCGACCTGACCGGCTCCTATGGCGTCAATCTGTTCGGCAACGACTTCTACAAACAGACCATGGCCGAGGGGGCTGCGATGGTCGGGGAACTCGGCGGCGTGCTGGGGTCGTTCCATCCGGTCGTCGCCGACAATGTCCGTCGCCTGAACGCGCTGTCGGGGATGGACGAGGTGTCCTTCCACATGTCGGGGACCGAGGCGGTGATGCAGGCCGTACGGTTGGCGCGTTACCATACCAAGCGCCCGCGTCTGGTGCGGTTCGCGGGAGCCTATCATGGCTGGTGGGGCGATGTGCAGCCGGGCATCGGGAACCCGGTGCCCGCCGACCGCACGCTGACATTGGCCGACATGTCCGAGCGGACGCTGAAGGTGCTCGCCACCCGCAAGGACATCGCCTGCGTGCTGGTCAACCCGCTCCAGGCGATGCACCCCAATGGCTCGGCGCCTTCGGACGGGCAACTGGTCGATGGCGGGCGCAAGGCGGGGGCGGATCTGGCCGCCTATCGCGACTGGCTGCACCGCTTGGCCGAGACGTGCCGGGCGAACGGCATCGCCCTGATCTTCGACGAGGTGTTCATGGGTTTCCGCCTGGCCAAAGGCGGCATGCCGGAATATTTCGGGGTGAAGCCCGACCTCATCACCTATGGCAAGACGCTGGGCGGCGGGTTGCCGGTCGGCGTGCTCTGCGGCCCCGCGCATCTCATGAAGCGCTGGCGTGAGGATCGGCCGGTCGACATCTGCTTCGCGCGCGGCACGTTCAACTCGCATCCCATGGTCATGGGGGCGATGAACGCCTTCCTCCGACGGCTGGACACGCCCGAGGTGGCCGCGCTGTACGAAGGGCTGGATGCGCGCTGGGATGCGCGCGCCGCGATGTTCAACGCCCGCATGGCGGCGGCGGGGCTGCCTTTGTCGGTCGCGCATGTCCAGACGATCTGGACCATCCTCTACTCGGTCGCCTCGCCCTATAACTGGATGCTGCAATATTATCTCCGGGCGAACGGTCTGGCGTTGAGTTGGGTCGGGACCGGGCGGCTGATCTTCAGCCTCGACATCGACGACACCCTGTTCGCCGATATTTGCGACCGCTTCGTTGCAGCGGGACAACAGATGCGTGACGATGGCTGGTGGTGGACCTCGCCCGAGGCGCCAAAGGAGCTGAAGCTGGCGAACAAGGCGATCCGGCGGCGGATCTTGAAGGAGTCGCTGGCGGTCAGGTTGGGGCGGGGAGGGTAGGTTCTCCCTCTTCTTAAGCCCCTCCCGCAGGCGGGAGGGGTTTGGGGAGGGCAGGGTGTCTCACCGAGCCTGTCGCTTGCGGCCTTCCCTCCTCCATCCCCTCCCGCCTGCGGGAGGGGAGCGGCAAGAGGCGAGGGTTTGTTACAAAAACGGGCGGCGGTCCTTTCGAACCGCCGCCCTGTCCGTCAACCCCAGGCCACGCGTTACGCCGCCTTCAAATCCTCGAAATCATCGACATCGTGATGATCCATCCGCTCGCCCTTCATCAGGCGGCGCGGCGCGCTCTTGTACATCTTGAAGTCGTTGAACGGGTCGGTGACGATCTTCGTCGCCCAGACCAGGCCCGTTTCCAGATCGCGCTTCGCCCAGAGCTGCATGACGCGCACAAAGATCGCACTGACGCCCAGGCCCAGCCAGCCGATGCCGACATGGCGCAGATAGCCCATGAAGCCATCGGGATATTCGAGGCTGCCGAACAGCGTCGGCTGGAACAGCAGCACGACCGGGATCGCGACCCAGATGCCCATCAGCACATATTTGCGCGCCAGATTATAGCCGACCTTGATCTCTTCCTTATGCTCATGCGTCGCCTTGTTCACATGGTCATAGCCCTTGGGCTCGAAGAAGAAATGCCCGGCCTGGCGGCTCGTCATCGCCACGCCCCAGGCGAGCAGGCTGGCGACCGCCGGGTCGATGAACAGCAGCACATAGGCGGTCAGGAAGGTGCAGGCGCTGACGAAGTGCAGGCTCTGGTTGACCAGGCTGTGATGATAGTAACGATGATCGTCCCACCGCTGTTCGGCGAGTTGCGCGCGAAAACCCGTCATTGGATTTGTCCTTGGAGGGAAGGCTGGCGCTTGGCGAAGCGGACCAGCGAGAAATGACCGAGCGGGGGCAGGGGGCGGCTTTCGACCAGTTCCACGTCACCGCGCGTCGCCGCCCAATCCGTATAGCGCTCGAACGGGAAGTCGGTGCGGAACCCCAAGCGGCTGGTGATCGGCATCAGCGTCTTTTCGATCCGCCCGCGCAGGCCCTCGCCCGCGCCGACGCGCGTCGTGATGACGATCTCACCACCGGGGCGGCAGATGCGCGCGAACTCGTCGAGCGCCCGCTCGGGGTTGGGCACGGCGGTGATGACATATTGCGCGACCACCACGTCGAAGCTGTCGTCGGCGAATTGCAGCGCCTCGGCATCGCCGTACGCGATCTGCTCGACATGGGTCAGATTGCCGCTGCGCACCCGCTCGCGCGCCTTGTCGAGCATCGGCTCGGACAGGTCGACGCCGACGATGCGGTTCCGGTTAGAATATTGGGGAAGCGAGATGCCGGTGCCGACCCCCACTTCGATGATCCGGCCGCCAATGCGCTCGGCGGCGACGATGGCGGCGGATCGGCCTTTTTTGAAAACGGGTCCGAAGACCAGATCATAGACAGGCGACCAGCGGTCATAGGCCTTGGTGACGCTGGCGGTACTCATCTGCGTGGCCATCGAAGGGGCATCCCGTTGAACGACGATGCGGCCCCTGTTCGCAGCGGGCGGTGACAATTTGACGACAAATGCCGAGTCTCATGCGAATTTTTCGCAATTAAGAAACCGAACTGTCATGCGCATGGCATGAATATGTCGCAATGATCCTATAGTGGAGATGGTGACGAATATTATCCCGATGGCCGGGCACGGGTGAAACTTGTGTTTCGCCCGGCCGGCGACGTCGGTTTTCGTCTTTCCGGTCTTTGTGTCTTATGAGAGCGAGCGCTATCAGGCGGCGAGCCGGGGCGCTGATCCCCGATGCATTGGTGCGACAGGCCGGTGCCCGCCGCCATGATCGAATCGGCCGATCGTCTCCGCCATGCCACTGGCCTCCATCGCGAGCTGCCGCGCGGCGGCGGTGGTTTCCTCGACCATCGCGGCGTTCTGCTGCGTCATCGAATCCATATCGCCGATCGCCAGGTTGATCTGCGAGAAACCGGTCGCCTGTTGCTGGGCAGCGCCGGCGATGTCGGCGATCAGCCCGCTCATCTCGCGCACCTGCGCGGCGATGCGGTCGAGGGCCGAGCCGGCGGCATGGACATGCTCGACGCCCGCGCGCACCTGATCCGCCGAGGCACCGATGCGGCTCTTCACGTCCTTGGCCGCGTCGGCCGAACGTTGCGCCAGCGCGCGGACTTCGGAGGCGACGACGGCGAAGCCCTTGCCCGCATCGCCCGCACGCGCCGCCTCGACGCCCGCGTTCAGCGCCAGCAAATTGGTCTGGAAGGCGATGCCGTCGATCACCGCGATGATCTCGGAAATCTCGGCGGAGGTGCGCTCGATCCCCGCCATGGCGTCGATCGCGCGCTGCACCACCACGCTGCTCTCGGCGGCATTGGCCTGCGCCGAGGAGGCGACGCCCGCCGCCTTGGCGCCGCTGACCGCCGATTGCTGCGCCGACACGTTGATCTCCTGCACGGCGGCGGCGGTTTCCTCGATCGAGGCGGCCTGCTGCTCGGTGCGCATCGACAGGTCGTCGGCCGCCCGGTGGATTTCGTCTGCGCCGCTGCGCACGCGCTGCGAGGCGGCGTCGATCTCGCCCATCGAGTTCTGCAGCATGGCGGCGGTGTCGTTGAAGCTGGCGCGCAGCGGCTCGTAATCGCTGCGGAAGGGCGTCTCGATGCGATAGGTCAGGTCGCCCGACGCGATGACCGCCATGCCGCTGCGCAGCGCGTCGACCACCTGCGCGGTCTCGTCGAGATTCTGGATGATGACCAGCAGGTCGTCGGGCTTGGTCACGGGTGCGGGGATCAGCGTCACCATCAGCCGCTGCTCCTCACCCTTGGGGGTGAGATTGATCCATTCGAAGCGCGCCGATCCGTCGCGCAGGCCCTGCTGCACCCGCTCCATGACGTGGACACCTGTCGGCCGGCCGTCTCCTTGGGTCGGGGGCGAAAAGGTCTGGGGATTATGGCCCAGGATTTCGGACCGGGGGCGGGCATAGATGATTTCGGCCGCCTTGTTGCAGGCGATGAAACGCCCCTCGGACAGAAGCAGGATGGCGTCCGGCGAACGCTCGAAAAGCGCGGAGGCCACCTGATCGTTCAGGCTGGTCGTCGGACGGTGTAACCACTTCATAACGGGGCCTCTTCCTCGTGAGGTGCGGTGCGTGTCGATCACAACCGGCCATAGCGTGGAGCGGTTAATTTAGGTTTAGGCGGGAGCCCTTTGGAAAACCCCGGCCCAACGGGGCTTTGCGCGGGCAAGGACGGACGATAAGCCGGCCGCTTCCCTCTGATCGGGCGATCGTCGATGCGTCGTTTCTGTGTTCCGCTGTTGATCCTGGGCGTGCTCGCCGGATGTCAGCCCTCCTCACCCGATGACCGGTTGGCCAAGGCCGAGCAGCAGGAACGCTCGCGCCAGGAAAAGGCGGCGCGCGAGATGGTGGCGCAGACCGAGGATCAGGTCCGCGTCAGGATGCTGGAGCAGCGCGTGGCGGCCCTGGAGGCACAGATCGCCATGATGCAGGGGGATCGCAAATTGCTGGATGCCAAACTGGTCGAGCAGCGGCTGAACCAGATCGAGGCGCAGAAACTGGGCGTGGAGCCATCGGTGCCGACGCCGGCGACATCGCCCGCCGCGCCGGCGGGATCGACGAACAAGGCCCCGGTCTCGCCAAAGCCGCGTCCGTCGCCGTCACCCGCCGCGCGCAAACCGCTGGTCCTCGACCTGCGATAGCGCGCGAGCGGGCGGGACCGCATCCCGGCCAAGGGCCGGGGATGCGGCGGGAAGGCTTACTTCTTCAGGTGCGCCGAGATGAACTTGTTCATCTCGAACATGGTGCACTTGTCCTTGCCGAACACCTTCTTCAGCTTGTCGTCGGCCAGGATTTCCCGCTTGTTTTCCGGGTTCTGCAGGTTGTTGGCCTTGATATAGTCCCACACCTTGCTGATGACCTGGCTGCGCGGCAGCTTCTCGTTGCCGACGATCGCGCCCAGTTCCTCGGACGGCTGGACCGGGGCGTGGATGCCGGTGCCCGTGGTTGCGGTGGCCATGTTATTCCTTCCTATAATCCTTCAGCGTCCCGGCCTGTCGGCGGGACGCGCGTGAATCACGCTTTCTTCAGCGCGTCCGCCTTGTGCGCCGCCTTTCCGCCGTTGTCACTCTCTACAATGTATTGCGGCTCGTCCTTCGACGCGCGGACGGTATGGCCCTTGATCTGGGTATCGCTGGTCTGCTTCTTCACGACCTTGCCCTCGGCCGTGCCGCCATGGCTGTTCCACTCGACGTGATCGCCCTTCTTGAACTCGGTCATCGTCACTCTCCTGAGGTTTGGTCGCCATCAATCCGCCGGGGCGTTCGTTGGTTGCAACGCCCGGCCCGGCGGGGCATCAGGGCGGCCATCCAAGGAGACAGGAACCCATGAAGACCCGCGCCGCCGTCGCCTTCGAGGCCAAGAAGCCGCTCGAAATCGTCGAACTCGATCTGGAAGGGCCCAAGGCCGGCGAGGTCCTGGTCGAGATCATGGCGACCGGCATCTGCCATACCGACGCCTATACGCTCGACGGTCTGGACAGCGAGGGGATCTTCCCCAGCGTGCTGGGTCACGAAGGCTGCGGCATCGTGCGCGAGGTGGGCGCGGGCGTGACGTCCGTGGTGCCGGGCGACCACGTCATCCCGCTTTACACGCCGGAATGCCGCCAGTGTAAGTCGTGCCTGTCGGGCAAGACGAACCTGTGCACCGCGATCCGCGCCACGCAGGGCAAGGGGCTGATGCCCGACGGCACGACCCGCTTCAGCTACAAGGGGCAGCCGATCTTCCATTATATGGGGTGCTCGACCTTCTCGAACTTCACCGTTCTCCCTGAGATCGCGGTCGCCAAGATCCGCGAGGACGCGCCGTTCGACACCAGCTGCTATATCGGCTGCGGCGTGACGACGGGCGTGGGCGCGGTGGTCAACACCGCCAAGGTCCAGCCGGGTGAGAATATCGTCGTCTTCGGGCTGGGCGGTATCGGCCTGAACGTCATCCAGGGCGCCAAGCTGGCGGGGGCGGGCCGGATCATCGGCGTCGACATCAACCCCGACCGCGAGGAATGGGGCCGCCGCTTCGGCATGACCCACTTCCTCAATTCCAAGGGGCTGAGCCGCGAGGACACGATCGCGAAGGTCCTCGAACTGACCGATGGCGGCGCGGATTACAGCTTCGACGCGACGGGTAATACCGAGGTGATGCGCACCGCGCTGGAATCCTGCCATCGCGGCTGGGGCACGAGCATCATCATCGGCGTGGCCGAGGCGGGCAAGGAGATCAGCACACGGCCGTTCCAGCTGGTCACGGGCCGCAACTGGCGCGGCACCGCATTCGGCGGCGCGCGCGGGCGGACCGATACGCCCAAGATCGTCGACTGGTATATGAACGGCATGATCGAGATCGACCCGATGATCACCCACCGCCTGACGCTGGAGGAGATCAACAAGGGCTTCGACCTGATGCATGCGGGCGAGAGCATCCGCAGCGTGGTGATCTTCTGATGTTCAGCCACGTCATGCTGGGGGCCGATGACATCGATGCGGCCAAGCGCTTCTACGATGCGACTCTGGGCGTGCTGGGCGCGCCCGAGGGCGTGGTCGATCCTCTCGGGCGGCTGGTCTATAGCCATAACGGCGCGCGCTTCCTGATTTCCAAGCCGATCGATGGCGAGCCCGCGACCTACGCCAATGGCGCCACGCTGGGTTTCGCGATGGACTCGCCTGAGCAGGCCGATGCCTGGTACGCCGCCGGGCTGGCGCATGGCGGCACGGCGATCGAGGACCCGCCCGGCATCCGCAACGTGCCCGTCGGCAAGGTCTATCTGGCGTATTTGCGCGACCCGACCGGCAACAAGCTGTGCGCGCGGCATCTGGTGGAGGCGAACTGATGTATACGCATGTCATGGTCGGATCGAACGACATCGCGCGGTCCAAGGCCTTTTATGACGCGCTGTTCGGCGCGCTGGGCGGCGAGCCGGGGATGCAGATGGGCGACCGCCTGCTCTACCGGCACAATGGCGCGGCCTTCATGGTCACCCGGCCGATCGATGGCGAGGCGGCGACCTTCGCCAATGGCGGGACGATCGGGCTGGGCGCGGCCGATCCGGCGCAGCTTGACGCCGCGCATGCGGCGGGCGTGGCGCATGGCGGCACCGCGATCGAAGCGCCGGTGGGCGAGCGGCAGACGCCGATGGGCGCGGCCTATCTCGGCTATCTGCGCGACCCGGACGGCAACAAGCTGTGCCTCGGCTGTCGCCTGCCGAAAGCGTGAGCAGCGACTATATCCTGACGCTGGCGTGCCAGGACCGGGTCGGCATCGTCGCCGCCGTGTCCGGCGCGCTGGCGGGGATCGACGGGTTCATCCTCGACAGCCAGCAATATGCCGATCTGGAGACGGGGCGCTTCTTCCTGCGCATCGTCTTCACCGGGCAGGGGGATCGTTTCCCCGCCTCGGTCGAGGGGGTGCGCGCGGCCTTGGCGGAACCGGCGGCGCGGTTCGGTTTCGACTGGCATGTCGCGCCTGCTGCCGAGCGGCCCCGGATGCTGATCGCGGTGTCGAAGGGCTCGCACTGCCTGAACGACCTGCTCCATCGCTGGCGGACCAACACGCTGCCGGTCGAGATCGTCGGCATCGTCTCCAACCATGACAGCTTGCGCCCGTTAGTCGAATGGCATGGCCTGCCCTGGCATCACCTGCCGGTCGACAACAGCAACCGCGCCGAACAGGAAGCGGCGATGCTGGCGTTGATGGACGAAAGCGGCGCCGATTATCTGGTCCTCGCCCGTTACATGCAGGTGCTGGGCGAGCGGCTGGTGGCGGCCCTTCCGGGGCGGTGCATCAACATCCATCACAGCTTCCTGCCCGGCTTCAAGGGCGCGCAGCCCTATCACCGCGCCCATGCGCGCGGGGTGAAGCTGATCGGCGCGACCGCGCATTTCGTGACGGCGGACCTCGACGAAGGGCCGATCATCGAACAGGCGGTCGAGCGGGTCGATCACCGCGCCAGCGTCGACGACCTGATCCGCATCGGCCGCGACATCGAGGCGCAGGTGCTGGCCCGCGCCGTCGCCTGGGTGGGCGAGCGGCGGGTGTTCCTCAATGACAACCGGACGGTGGTGTTCCGATGACGATCGAGACGATGTCGACTTCCAAGGCGCATGGCGGCGTACAGGGCGTGTACGCGCATGACAGCGTGGCGACGGGGACACGTATGACCTTCTCGGTCTTCGTGCCCGAGCATGAGGAGGGCGAGAAACTGCCCGTCCTCTGGTATCTGTCGGGCCTGACCTGCACCCATGCCAATGTCACCGACAAGGGCGAGTTTCGGAGGCCTTGCGCCGAGCACCGGGTGATCTTCATCGCGCCCGACACCTCGCCGCGCGGGGAGGGCGTGGCCAATGACGACGCCTATGACATGGGGCAGGGGGCGGGCTTCTACGTCGATGCGACAGAGGAGCCCTGGGCGAAGCATTTCCAGATGCGCAGCTATATCGAGCAGGAACTGCCCGCGCTGATCGCCGAGCATTTTCCCATGGCGGATATGGACGCGCAAGGAATCACCGGTCATTCGATGGGCGGGCACGGGGCGCTGACTATCGGCCTGCGCAACCCCGATCGCTTCCGCAGCGTGTCGGCCTTCGCTCCCATCGTCGCGCCGTCTCAAGTGCCGTGGGGTGAAAAGGCGCTGGGCGGTTATCTCGGGCCGGACCGCGCGGCATGGCGACAGGCGGACGCCGTCGCGCTGATCGAGGACGGCGCGCGGGTGCCCGACCTGCTGGTCGATCAGGGCGATGCCGACCAGTTCCTGACCGAGCAGCTACGCCCCGAATTGCTGGCCGAGGCGTGCGAGAAGGCGGGGATCGCGCTGACGCTGCGGATGCAGCCGGGGTATGATCACAGCTATAACTTCATCTCCACCTTCATGGCCGACCATGTGGTGTGGGCGGCGGAGCGGTTGCGGCAGTAATTTCTGCCCACCGGGCCAAGCGTCCCTCCCTCCGTTCGGCCTGAGCGCAGTCGAAGGCCAAGGGAATACGCCTGGGCTCAGCCCTTATAGCATGGCCTTCGACTGCGCTCAGGCTGAACGGGGCGGTGGCGAAGGCCGGGCGTGGGTCAGAATGCAACGCCGCACTGAACCCGAAATCGTGATGTGGGTTAAGGTGTTGCCCGTTTTGCACCCCGGCAATCGATACGCTATCGCACCGGCTTTGTAGTGAAGGACTTGATATGAGCTGCGCGCATGGCGATCCGGAGGATGGCGACCTGATCGGTCAGGACGGCAAGATCGCCGTGCCCGATCATGTCGCCGACGCGATCCGTACGCTCATCGCCTGGGCCGGCGACGATCCCACGCGCGAAGGGTTGATCGACACGCCCAAGCGCGTCGCGCGGGCCTGGCGCGAATATTGCGCCGGCTATGGCGACGATCCCGCCGTGCACCTGTCGCGGGTGTTCGAGGAGGTCGGCGGCTATGACGAGATCGTGCTGCTCAAGGACATCCCCTTCCAATCGCATTGCGAACATCACATGGCCCCGATCACCGGGCGTGCGCATATCGCCTATCTGCCGCGCAACCATGTCGTCGGCATCTCCAAGCTCGCGCGCGTGCTGCATGGTTTCGCGCGCCGCTTGCAGGTGCAGGAGCGACTGACCGCCGAGGTGGCCGACTGTATCTGGGAGAATCTGAAGCCGCTGGGCGTCGCGGTGGTGATCGAGGCGACGCATGGCTGCATGACCTCGCGCGGGGTGCGCACGCCGGGCGTGTCCATGGTGACCAGCCGGATGATGGGCGTGTTCCGCGACGATGATCGCAGCCGCAAGGAAGTCCTGTCGCTGATGGGCATGGCCGGATGATCCGCCGCACCGTCCTGGTGACGGGCGCGGCCAAGCGGCTCGGCGCGGCGATCGCGCGCCGGCTGGTCGCGGACGGGCACCGGGTGGTGATCCATTATAACGGCTCGGTCGATGAGGCGGCGGCACTGGCGGCGGAGCTGGATGCGCCGATGGTGCAGGGTGACCTGTCCGAGCTGCGCGACATAGATGCGCTGTTCACGCGCGCCCGCGTGGCGGCGGGCGGGCCTATCGACGGGCTGGTCAACTCCGCCTCGGCGTTCGCGTTCGACCGGCCGCCGCAAACGAATGCGGGCCTGATGGCGAAGCTCTACGCCATCAACGCCGCCGCGCCTGCCTTGCTGTCGTCGGCGCTCGCGCGGCAGGACGATGTGGCGGACGGCGCGGTGGTCGACATCCTCGACCAGAAGCTCGCCAATCCGAACCCCGATTTCTTCGCCTATAGCTGCGCCAAGTTCGCGCTGGCGGGGGCGAACACGATGCTGGCGCAAGGACTGGCGCCACGCATCGCGGTGAACGCGGTCGCGCCGGGCCTCACTTTGCAAAGCGGCGACCAGTCCGACGAAGAGTTCGCCGCCGCCTCGATCAAGAACCTGCTCGGCCGCCCGATCGGGGCGGACGCGGTGGCGGAGGCGGTGTCTTTCCTGCTGACCGCGCGGGGTATTGCCGGGCAGACGCTCTATGTCGATTGCGGGCAGCGCTTCTGCCGCCGTGACGGCGATGTGATGTTCGAGGGGCGGGAATGAGCGCGACCTACACGATATTGCTCGAGGACCTGCGTCTGGCGATGCGCCTCGGCATCCACCCCCACGAAGCCGAACCACAGCCGATCAGCCTTTCGGTCGCGATGACCGTCACCTATCCCGCTGCCCCCAGCGCCGACCGGATCGACGAGGTGCTGGATTACGACTTCTTGCGCGACGGCATATTGGCGATGGCGCAGGGACCCGGCTTCGCGCTCCAGGAAAGCCTGTGCGAAGCGGTGGCGGCCCTGTGCCTCACCGATCCGCGCGTGGAGATGGTGACGGTCCGGTCGATGAAGACCGGCATCTACCCCGACGCGCGGGTCGGGTGTGAGATACGCCGCGCGCGCTAGCAGCAATCGGCATTCCTCCCCTGCAAGGGGAGGTGGCAGGCCGAAGGCCTGACGGAGGGGTATCATCCCCTGAGAGATGAGTCTGTCATCGCAGCCGGTGACACCCCTCCACCAGCTTCGCTGGTCCCCCGAGGTGAGGAATGGGTCCATCGCATGGCGGTGGCCCAGCGCTGTCATCGAATTATCACCGGACTGTCATCAATCTGTTGCGAACCGGCCGGGGGCTGGCCTAAGCCGCCGCAAACAGGGCGGAACCAGCATGGTGATGAAGTCGAAACCCCATCGTGCCCGCTACGGGCTGGCCGCCACCATCGCGCTGGCGATCTGCCCGGCGCCGGCCGCCGCGCAGACGGTGCAGGAGCTACAACGCCAGATCGATGAGCTGAAGGCGCAGATCAAGGCGCTGACCGACGCGCAAAAGGGGGCCGTCACCGTCGCGGCACCGGCGATCCCGCCCGCCGCCCCGGCCGCTCCCGCAGCCCAGCCGCAACTGGCGGCGACCACGCCCCCGGCCAGCGCCCCGGCACCGCGCATCGCCGCCGCCAAGCCTCCATCCGCCCGCGCGCCCTGGTATGAACGGTTCCGCCTGCGCGGCTATACGCAGCTGCGCTACAATGCCGTGCTGGACGAGGACGGCCCGCCGTCCGACACCGGATCGCGTCTGCGCTCGGTGCATGACAGTTCGATCAACGAGGATGGCGGCTTCCTGCTGCGCCGCGTCCGGCTGGTGCTGCAGGGCGACATCACCGACCGGCTGCAACTCTATTTCCAGCACGACTTCGGCACGGCGGTGAACAACCAGTCGAGTGCGGAACGGCGCGAGAATTTCGGCCAGCTGCGCGACGTCTATGTCGACTGGTTCCTCGATCCCGAGCGCCGCCTGCGGCTGCGCTTCGGCCAGTCCAAGGTGCCGTTCGGATGGGAGAATCTGCAATCCTCGTCCAACCGCGTGCCGTTCGACCGGTCCGATGCGATGAACAGCGGCGTGCCAGGCGAGCGCGATGTCGGCATGAACCTCTATTACACGCCCGACCGCGTCCAGGCGATCTGGGACCGGCTGACCAAGGCCAAGCAGAAGCTGTTCGGCAATTACGGCGCGTTCGGACTGTCGGTCTATAACGGGCAGGGGACCAACCGCACCGAGCGCAACCCGACGGTGATGAAGGTCGCGATGGCGACCTGGCCGATCGAACTCGATCGCCTGGGTCCCTTGTTCCGGGGGCAGGTGCTGGAGGTCGGCGGGTCGGCGCTGTTCAACCGTTTCCGCCCCGAACTGCGCAGCGGCGGGGTCAGCACGCAAAGCTATCGCGACGAACGCGTCGGTTTCCACGCCATCCTCTATCCGCAGCCCTTTGGCATCCAGACCGAATGGACCAGCGGCTATGGCCCGCAGTTCGACAGCGATCTGCGCATGGTGCGATCGTCGCCGCTGGGCGGTGGCTATGTCCAGCTGATGGGCAATCTGGGGCGGACCCCGGTCGGCCGCGCCATTCCCTATGTCCGCTGGCAGCGCTATCGCGGCGGGTGGAAGGCCAATGCCGACGCGCCGCGGCTCGAAACCGACGAATGGGAGGCCGGCGTCGAGCTGCAACTGGTCGAGGCGCTGGAACTGACGCTCGCCTATGCCCGGATGGAGCGGCGCGAGGCGGATTCGCGACGGACCGGCCGCGCGACCGGTGACCTGATCCGCACCCAGCTGCAATTCACCTATTGAGGATCAGCCGCCGCCCCGGGTGGTGAAGTCGATGCGGATGCGTACCCATTCGCCGACCATTTCCTTGCCGCCGATGCGCGGCGCGCGGACGCGGAATTGCCACGCCGCCTCGCGCATCGAGCGGGCGAGGCCCGAACCGGCGGGGGACTCGCCCAGGATCTGGCAATTCTCGACCCGGTAATCGGCTATGGTCCGGCATGCAATGAGCGCCCAGCTGCCCGGCGGCGGCGGGTTGCGCAGATAGCCGCGCAGTTCGGCATCGCTGGGCGGGCGCGGATACCATTGCGCGTTGTAGAGGCGCTTGCCGCCGGGGCCTTCGCCGGGACCATAGGCCGAGGCGGTATCCTCGCCGCGATCGTCGCCCTCGCTCGACCCGACGCCCTTGCCCGATCCCTTGGGCAGGGCGGCGATGTTGCCCGCATCGAACAGCGACTTGTCACCCCATTGCCAGGCCGGGGTCGGCGTCGTCTCCGCCGGCTTCTCGGTCGGAGGCGTCGGCGTGTCGGGCTGCTTCTCGGTAGCGGGCGCCTTCGACCCGCCGGCGGCGGTGGGCTTGCGGGTCACGGTGCGCGTCTTGGGCACCGGCGCGCCGGCATTCTCGTTCGAGGGCGAGACCGAAAAGGTGCTGAGCGAAGGCGATTTGTCTGGCGTGATCAGCTTGGGCGCCAGGTGCAGCAACAGCCAGGCGAGCAGCAGATGCGCGAGGATCGTCAGCGTCAGCGAGGCACCGCGCTCGCGCAACCGGTCGCGGTATCGCTCGGGTATGAGGCTCCAGAGCGACGACGGAGGGGAGGCAGGGGTGTCGAGGCTCATGATGGAAACACCATAAGCCGGGACACCCCTGCGTCAGACCCTCGGTCCGTCACCGCCCCTTGCAGGGGAGGAAGAAATGACGCTCCGATGGCCGGCACGGCGCGTCGTCTTAGCCGAGAAGGGCAGAGGTCGGGCGCATCAGGCCCGGTTGGCGGCGGACAGCACCGCGCGAACGCTGGCGGTGGCGATGTCGGTGTCGAGGCCGACGCCGAACACCACCCGGCCATCGGGGGTGCGCGCCTCGACATAGGCGGCGGCCTGCGCATCGGCGCCGTGGCCGATGGCATGCTCGTTATAGTCGATGACTTCCAGGTTCGGGCCGGTCGTGTCAGCCAGCGCCGCGATCACGCTGGAGATCAGGCCGTTGCCGCGACCCGAGATCGAGCGTTCCTCGCCGTCCACCTGCACGCGGCCGATAAAGGTCCGCTGGCCGGTCGAGCCGCTTTCCTCATAATCGCGCAGCACGAACCGGTCGCCCTCGCGCGGCAGATAGGTCGCCTCGAACCCGCCCCAGATATCGGCGGCGTTGAGCTCGCGGCTGGTCGCGTCGGCCATCGCCTGGACATGGCGGCTGAAATCGGCCTGGAGCCGCTTGGGCAGCTTCAAGCCCTTGTCCTGCTCAATCACCCAGGCGACGCCGCCCTTGCCCGACTGCGAATTGACGCGGATGACGGCTTCGTAAGAACGGCCGAGATCGGCGGGGTCGATGGGGAGGTAGGGCACTTCCCACAGATCGTCGTTGCGCGCCGCTTGGGCTGCAAAGCCCTTCTTGATCGCGTCTTGATGGCTGCCCGAAAAGGCGGTGAAGACCAGGTCACCCGCATAGGGCGTGCGCGGATGGACGGGCAGGTTGGTGCAGTAATTGACCGTGTTCACCACCTCGTCGATGTCCGACAGGTCGAGCTTGGGGTCGACGCCTTGCGTGTACATGTTGAGCGCGACGGTCACGAGGTCGCAATTGCCCGTGCGCTCGCCATTGCCGAGCAGACAGCCCTCGACCCGGTCCGCGCCCGCCATCACGCCCAGTTCGGCGGCGGCGACGCCGGTGCCCCGGTCGTTATGCGTGTGGAGCGAGATGACCACCGAATCGCGGTTCGGGATGTTGCGCCCGAACCATTCGATCTGGTCGGCATAGACATTGGGGGTCGCGCATTCGACCGTGGCGGGCAGGTTCAGGATCAGCGGATGGTCGGGCGTCGGCTTCAGCACGTCCATGACGGCGGCGCAGACCTCGACCGAGAAATCCAGCTCGGCGGTCGAGAAGGTCTCGGGGCTATATTCGAAGAACCAGTCGGTGTTCGGCCGCTTGGCCGCTTCGTCGCGCAGGATCTTGGCGCCTTCGACGGCGATCTGGCGAACCTCGTCGCGGGTCATGCCGAACACGATCTTGCGCCACGCCGGGCTGACCGCATTGTAGAGATGGACGATCGCGGTGCGCGCGCCCTCCAGGCTTTCGAAGCTGCGCTCGATCAGGTCGCGGCGCGACTGGGTCAGCACCTGGATGGTCACGTCCTCGGGGATGCGATCCTCGCGGATCAGGCCGGAGATGAAGTCGAACTCGGTCGCGCCCGCGCTCGGGAAACCGACCTCGATCTCCTTCAGCCCGACCTTGACCAGCAGGTCGAACATCCGCGTCTTCTTCTCGGCGTCCATCGGATCGATCAGCGCCTGGTTGCCGTCGCGAAGATCGGTCGACAGCCAGCGCGGCGCTTTCGTGATCGTACGGTTCGGCCACTGCCGGTCGGGCAAGGCGATGGTGGGGAAGGGGCGGTACTTGGTCGAGGGATCGCGCAGCATGATCGTCGGGTCTTCCAGCAGTCTCGGCCGCGTCAGGCCAGGGGCGCGGCGGGGATAGGCTTATGGTTCATTCCGCCCTTAGGGAAGTCGCGCATGGCCACGCCGATCCTCCCCTAAGGGCGGATAAGTCGAAGCGAACGGAGCAGCAGCGCGGCGATCATGATGCAGCGGTTCATGCCGCGTCGGGCCGGGCTTGTCTATATCCGGCGGGGGGCGCGTGCACGCTTTGTTAAGTCGCCACTCGGCATCGATGGGATTGGACGCCGGCAACCATCGGGCACGCGAACATCGGAATGATACGCCAACTCGTCTATATCAGCAGCGTGAAGGGCGATCCCGGGGCGATCAACCCGGATGCGATCCTGCATGTCTCCCGCCGTAACAACGCCCGGTCGGGCGTGACCGGGCTGCTTTATTATGACGGGCGACGCTTCCTCCAGGCGCTGGAGGGCGAGGTGGAGGCGGTGGAGAGGCTCTATCGCCATATCGCCACCGATCCCCGGCATCACGCGCTGGTAATCCTGTCCGACCGGATGGTCGTGGCGCGCGAGTTCGGCAACTGGGCGATGGGCCATGCCCGCGATGGCGAGGACCGTGCGGTCCTGATCGGCCGGATCGGGCGGCTGGCGGCGAAGGCGTCGCCGGCGGTGCGCGCGACGTTCGAGAGTTTCGCGGGGCTGAAACGCCTGTTCTGATCCGCCCCCGGCCGTATCGCGGCCAGGGGCGAACCGAATGGCGGATTACTGCGCGGTGAAGGCGGCGTTGATCGTCAGGTCGACCTCGTCCCCCACGACCGGGGCATAGGCGCCGACGCCGAAGTCCGAACGCTTGATCTTGCCGGTCGCGCGGAAGCCGATGTTCAGCTTCTTCGACATCGGGTTGGTGCCTGCCCCGAAGAAGGTGGCGTTCAGCGTCACCGGCTTGGTCTGGTCCTTGATGGTCAGGTTGCCGGTGATGACCGCCTTGTTGCCCATGACCTTGACGCCGGTCGAGACCAAGCGCGCAGTCGGATAAGTGGCCGCATCGAAGAAATCCTTCGACTTCAGATGCTCGGCGAACTTGGCGCTGGTGACCGACAGTTCGTCGATCTTGAAGGTCACGTCGACCTTGGCCGCCTGGGGCTTGGCGGGGTCGAGGGTCAGCGAGCCTTCCGACGCGCCGAACTGCCCTTCCAGGATGGTGAAGCCCATATGGTTGAGGGCCCAGGTGACCTGGGTATGGGCGGGGTCGACAGCATAGGTGCCGGCGGTGACGCGCGAGGCAACGGCGGCGCCCGGCTGGGTCTGGGCGATGGCGGGGGCGGCGATGGTGGCGAGCGCCAGTGCGGCGGGAAGGACGAAACGCATGGGTGGGTACTCCCTGTTGAACGATGGCCTTTGTGGGGCGCGGGGTTAACGCGCGTCAAAGGCCAAGGTCGCAACGATGCGTTTCCGTTGGGGTGGGGAGGGTGGTCTCTGCGAGGCCCCTTGCCCTCCCCCATCCCCTCCCGCCTGCGGGAGGGGCGTGCCAGCGGCTGCGGCAAGCGCGCTGACTGACTTAGAAGCGCGCCGATAGGTAGCGGTTATGGATAACGACTGCCAAACAGCGCTCCCCTCCCGCAGGCGGGAGGGGATGGGGGAGGGAAAGGTGTCTCACCGAGCCAACCCCCAAGACGAAAAATCAGTTCTTCGCCTTGTCCACCAGCTTGTTCGCGCCGATCCACGGCATCATCGCGCGCAGTTCGCTGCCGACCTGTTCGATCGGGTGGCGCTTGGCGGCAATGCGGCTGGCCTTCAGTTCGGGCTGGCCGGCGCGGTTGTCGAGGACGAAGTCCTTCACGAAGCGGCCCGACTGAATGTCGGCGAGGACGCGCTTCATTTCCTTCTTGGTCTCTTCGGTGATGATGCGCGGGCCGGTCTTGATGTCGCCATATTCGGCGGTGTTCGAGATCGAGTAGCGCATGTTGGCGATGCCACCCTCATACATCAGGTCGACGATCAGCTTCAGCTCGTGCAGGCACTCGAAATAGGCCATTTCGGGGGCGTAGCCCGCCTCGACCAGCGTTTCGAAGCCCGCCTGGACCAGCGCGGTCGCGCCGCCGCACAGCACGGCCTGCTCGCCGAACAGGTCGGTTTCGCACTCTTCACGGAAATTGGTCTCGATGATGCCCGAGCGACCGCCGCCGACGCCCGAGGCGTAAGCGAGCGCCACGTCATGCGCATTGCCGCTGGCGTCCTGATGGATCGCGATCAGGCAGGGCACGCCGCCGCCGCGCACATATTCGCTGCGCACGGTGTGGCCGGGGCCCTTCGGCGCGATCATGATGACGTCGATGTCCGCAGGCGGCTCGATCAGGCCGAAATGCACGTTCAGGCCGTGCGCGAAGGCGAGCGCGGCGCCCGGCTTCATATTGCCCTTCAGATCGGCGTCATAGATCGCGGCCTGATGCTCGTCGGGGGCCAGGATCATCAGGATGTCGGCCCAGGCGGCCGCTTCCTTGTTCGACAGGACCTTGAAGCCCGCCGCTTCCGCCTTGGCGGCCGAGGCCGAACCGGGGCGCAGCGCGATCGCGACATTCTTGACCCCCGAATCGCGCAGGTTCTGCGCATGGGCATGGCCCTGCGAGCCGTAACCCAGGATGGCGATGTTCTTCTCGGAGATCAGGTTCAGATCGGCGTCGCGATCGTAATAGACACGCATTTCAACTTCCCTTTCGAAATAGGCGGGCCGCGTCGGGCCTCATGATAGTCTGGAAACTTCGGGTGGTTCAGGCCGCTTCGGCGCCGCGCGAGATGGCGGCGATGCCGGTGCGGGCGACCTCGACCAGGCCGACTTCGCCCATCAGCTCGACGAACTTGTCGATCTTGGCGATGGTGCCGGTCACCTCGAACACGAAGCTGCCGATCGTCGCATCGACCACGCGCGCGCGGTAGACCTCGGCCAGGCGCAGCGCCTCGATCCGGCGGTCGCCGGTGCCCGCCACCTTCACCAGAGCCAGCTCGCGCTCGACATGGTCGCCCAGCACGGTCAGGTCGGTGACCTTGTGGACGGGAACCAGCCGGTCGAGCTGGGCGATGATCTGCTCCATCACCGGCGGCGAGGCGCTGGTAACGATAGTGATGCGGCTGACGGCCTTGTCGGCGGTGATCTCCGACACGGTCAGGCTCTCGATATTATAGCCGCGCGCGGTGAACAGACCCGCGATCCGGGCGAGGATGCCCGGTTCGTTGTCGACGATCACCGCCAGCGTGTGGCGTTCCACCTGTTCGGTCTTGATGTGCATCGGTCTTCTTTCTGCGCACCCGTGATGGCGGGCCGTATATCCTCTCCCCTCCCGCAGGCGGGAGGGGCCGGGGGAGGGAAGGCGAGGGAGGGAAAAGCCCTCCCCTAACCCCTCCCGCCTGCGGGAGGGGAATGGTCGTCAAACCAGCGCCTTGGCCTCGTCGTCCATGGTGCCCGATACCTCATTGGCCTGCAGGATCATGTCGGTATGCGCGGCACCGCTCGGGATCATCGGGAAGCAGTTGGCGAGCTTGGCCACGCGGCAGTCGACGATCACCGGCCCGTCATGGTCCAGCATCGCGGCGATGCCGTCCTCCAGTTGGTCGCGATGCTCGATCAATATGCCCTTCCACCCGTAAGCCTCGCCCAGCTTCACGAAGTCGGGCAGCGAGTCCGAATAGCTTTCGGCATAGCGGCTCTCATAGGTCAGTTCCTGCCACTGGCGGACCATGCCCATATATTCGTTGTTCAGGATGAAGATCTTGACCGGCAGTCGATATTGCGTCGCCGTCGCCAGCTCCTGGATGTTCATCTGGATCGAGGCTTCACCCGCGATGTCGATCACCAGCGCCCCCGGATTGCCGAGCTGCGCACCGATCGCGGCGGGCAGGCCGTAGCCCATGGTGCCCAGACCACCCGAAGTCAGCCACTTGTTGGGCTTTTCGAAGCCGAAATGCTGCGCGGCCCACATCTGGTGCTGACCGACCTCGGTGGTGATGATCGGCTGGCGCGCCTTGGTCGCATCGTACAGCGCACGGATCGCACGCTGCGGCATGATCGCGTCGCCCGCTTCCGGAAAGGAGAGGCAGCCGACCGCGCGCCAGCCTGCGATGCGGCGCTGCCACTCGGTGGTGTCGGGCTTGGGATGCTGGCGCGACTTCCAGATGCGCACCGCATCCTCCAGCGCGTGGCCGACATCGGCGATGATGGCCAGGTCGACGCGAACATTCTTGTTCACGCTCGACCGGTCGATATCGACATGGACCTTGCGGCTGTTGGGGCTGAACGCGTCCAGGCGGCCGGTCACGCGGTCGTCGAAGCGGCTGCCCAGCGCCACCACCAGGTCGGCCTGGTTCATCGCCATATTGGCTTCGTAGGTGCCGTGCATCCCCAGCATGCCCAGCCATTGCGGGTCGCTGGCCGGGAACGCCCCCAGACCCATCAGGGTCGAGGTGACGGGCGCGCCGGTGATGCGGGCCAGTTCGCGCAGCAGCTGCGACGCGGCCGGACCCGAATTGATGATGCCGCCGCCGGTATACAGGATCGGACGTTCGGCGGCCGCCAGCATGTCGACCAGCTGCTCGATTTGGGCTTGGTCGGCCTTCACCTGCGGGCGATAGGTCTTGTGACGGATCGGACCCGGCTTCTGATAGCGGGCGGTGGCGACCTGCACGTCCTTGGGGATGTCGATCACGACCGGACCGGGGCGGCCCGAGGTCGCGATATGGAACGCCTCATGCACCACCTCGCCCAGACGCGCGGGGTCCTTCACGAGGTAATTGTGCTTGGAACAATGGCGCGTGATGCCGACCGTATCCGCTTCCTGGAACGCGTCGGTGCCGATCAGCGCGGTCGGCACCTGGCCGGTGATGACCACCATCGGGATCGAATCGAGCAGCGCGTCGGTGATACCGGTGACCGCATTGGTCGCGCCCGGGCCGGAGGTGACGAGCACCACGCCGGGCTTGCCGGTCGAGCGGGCATAGCCCTCCGCCGCATGGGTCGCCGCCTGTTCGTGGCGGACGAGAATGTGGCGGATGCGCTTCGACCTGAACATGGCGTCATAGATCGGCAGCACCGCACCACCCGGATAGCCGAAGACGACCTCCACGCCGAGATCGCACAGCGCCTCGACCAGGATATCGGCTCCGCTTTTCTCGGTCATCGTCTTCGTCCTTCTGCATCCGTTGCCCGCTGACGGGGCGTGTCGGGAATGGCGCGGCTACAGGTTTAAAAAGTGCGCGTCAACCGTCAAAGACGTAATAAAGTTTCTATTATGTTGCGGCGCACATCCGGTCGGGTGTCGGAAATCATCGTCCAATCGGGGCCGGGCTGATGCCGGAACCAGGTATATTGCCTTTTGGCATAACGCCTTGTCGCGAGTGCGCCGGCCGCCTCGGCCTCGGCGCGGGTCATGGTGCCCGCCAGCAGCGCAGCGGCCTCGGGCACGCCGATCGCACGGCGGATGGGGGCGTTGTCGGACAGGTCGGGCCTTGCGAGCAGGGCGGCGGCTTCGTCCAGCCCCTCGTCCAGCATCTCGCCGAAACGCCGGTCGATCCGCGCGTTCAGCCAGTCGCGGTCGGGGAGCAGGATGACGGCCGACAGGGTGATGCGGTCACCGATGCCACCTTCCTTCCGGGCCTGCCATTCGTGCAGCGGCCGGCCGGTCGAGCGCACCACCTCCAGCGCGCGGGCGACGCGGGTGGTGTCGGCGGGATTCAGCCGGGCGGCCGATACCGGGTCCTCGCGTGAAAGGGCGGCATGCGCCTCGGTGACGGCCAGCGCGCGGACCTGGGCGCGGATGGCGGGATCGATGTCGGGCACTGGCGCGATGCCGTCGAGCAGCGTGCGCATATAAAGGCCGGTGCCGCCGACCAGGATCGGCAGCGATCCCGCCGCCACGCTGTCCTCGATCGCAGCGCGTGCCTCTGCCGCCCAGCGCGCCGCCGAATAGCCGGTGTCCGCGCCGTCGACATGGCCGAACAGCCGGTGCGGGGCCTGCGCTTCTTCGTCGGGCGCGGGCCGGGCGGTGAGGATCGACAGGTCGCGGTACACCTGCGCCGAATCGGCATTGATGATCGTGCCGCCGGTCGCCTTGGCCAGATCGAGCGCCAATGCGGACTTGCCGCTGGCGGTCGGCCCTGCGATGAGCGCGACCCTGGGTCGGTCAGAGGAGTTCGCCATGTTCATCGCCACGCTGATAGCAGCCAAGGGCCAACTGGCCGATGCCGATTTGACGACCGCGCAGGCGAAACTGGCGGCGGCGGGCTGCACCGTCTCGGCAACGCGCTGGATCGATACGGGTGTCGCGGCGGACCTCGACTTCACCGGCGATCCGCTGGCGGCGCGTGAGGCGCTGGAGGGGCGGTTCGACGCGACCGACGTCATCGTGCAGGCGGCGGCGCACCGTCGGAAGCGGCTGCTGGTCGCCGACATGGATTCGACCATGATCACCGTCGAGTGCATCGACGAACTGGCCGACTATGCCGGGATCAAGGAACAGGTCGCCGAGGTGACCGAACGCGCGATGCGCGGCGAACTCGATTTCGCCGCCGCGCTCGACGCGCGCGTGGCGCTGCTCGAAGGGCTGGATGAGGCCGTCATCGAACAATGCCTGGCCGAGCGGGTCACGCTGATGGCGGGCGCGCGGACGCTGGTCCGCACGATGAAGGCGCGGGGCGGCCACGCCATTCTGGTGTCGGGCGGCTTCACCCGCTTCGCCGAGCCGGTCGCGGCGGAAATCGGTTTCGACCGCGCCATCGCCAATTATCTGGAGATCGCGCATGGCAAGCTGACCGGCACGGTGCGCAAGCCCATCGTCGGCTCGGACACCAAGGAAAAGACGCTGCTCGCCGCGCTCGACGATCTTGGCATCGATGCGGCCGAGAGCATGGCGGTGGGCGACGGTGCCAATGACCTGGCGATGATCCGCCGCGCGGGGCTGGGCATCGCCTATCGCGCCAAGCCGATCGTCGCTGGCGCGGCGGCGGCGCGGGTCGATCACAACGACCTGACCGCTCTCCTTTATGCGCAGGGCATCGCGCGTGCCGAGTGGGTTCAGGCCTGAGCCGGCAATCTGAACGCCGCCCCGATATGGGGGGTTAGGGTGCGACCACCACGCAGGGCTGGCCCGATCGGGTGCAGGCTGACTGGGCCTGTGCGCGATTGGCATAGCCGCCGGCCTGGAGCCGGGTCACGCCACCGGCGGTAACATAGGAAGGCTGCGCGCCGCCCAGCCGTCCGCGAACCTTCTGCCATAGCGCGGTGGCATTGCCGCGATCGCGAAACGCGCCGAGCTGTATCCGCCAGGGGCCGCTGGTCGCGACCGGAGGCTTGGGTTGCGCTTTGGGCTGCGGTTGCGGCTTGGCGGCCACGCGTGCGGGCTGGGTAGGGCGGGGCGGCTCGGCGGCGGGGCGTTCCTGGCCCGGCACCGCATAGCTGGCACCGGCCGTGGCGGGCCCCGAAGGCGGTATCGGCACCGATTGCACCGGCATGGACCCGCGATTGTCGACGATGCGGCGCGGTGCCTCGGGGGGCAGCGCGGCCGGGGTGGGAATGGCGGCGGCGCGTGCCGCATATTGCTGGACGAGTTGGGTGCCCCTCTGCCGGTCGGCGGGGGTGATATACTGGTCCATCTGCGCCAGCGTCTCGGACGCGGCCTTCAGCCCGTTCTGCGAGGCCAGCGTCATCAGCGCATAGGCGCGTGGATAGTCGCGGGTGACGCCGTCGCCGTTGAACAGCATCGTACCCAGCACCAGCTGCGCGCGCGGTTCGCCCCGTGCGACCGATTTTTCCAGCCAGGGCTGCGCCTCGGCGCGCTTGCCCGACTGGAACAGCGCGAGCCCGTAATTGTCGGCGGCCTGGACATGGCCCTGTGCGGCGGCCTTGCGGAACCAGCTTTCGGCGAGCGTCGGGTCGACCGGAACGCCGCGCCCCAGCTTATAGGCCTGGCCCAGGTTGAACTGCGCATCGGCATCGCCGGCGATGGCGGCAGGCCGCCATTCCTCGACCGCCTTGCGATAGTCGCCCTGCGCCCAGGCCTCGACCCCCGCCTTTACATCGGCCAGCGCCGGCACCGCGACGAGACAGGTGGCCAGAGCGGTCAGCCCCGTGCCGATCCGGGGAAAGCTGCGCATCATCTTCGTCCATCCTCCAGGCGGTCGTCGGCCCATCCATGCCCCGGTGCCCCGTTGCGGTAAAGCCGGACGGCTATGCCGCAGACGGCTTAACACTTCCTTAGAGCGCACTCGGTAGCGTGACGGGCGAACGGGGAAGGGGGCATGCGCGCCCGCGTTCCTTCCCGCCATGCTCGAACCCGGTGATGACCATGACGACGATCCGCACCCTTATCGCCTGTGGCGCCGGCACCGCGATGCTGGCCGGCTGTGCCGCCGGCGATCACCGTGCGGCGCGCTCGATCGCGGACGCCGGCAAGGCGGGCGAGGACCGCGCGACCGCCGCGCTCGCCGACCAGACACGGCGCATCCTGGCGCAGCGCGATGGCGCCGGCGCGGTGACGCTGGCCGAGCGGCTGGTCGTGGCCCATCCGCAGCGGGCGGAGTATCGCGCGCTGCTGGGCCAGGGTTATCTTCAGGCCGGGCGCTTCGCCTCGGCGCGACAGGCCTTTGCCGATGCGCTGCAGCTCAATCCCGATGACGGGCGTTCGGCGCTCAACCTGTCGCTGGCGCTGATCGCGGGGGGCGACGGTGCGGCGGCGCGCGCGATACTCGGCGGGCATGCGGATCGCATCCCGGCGGCCGACCTGGGGCTGGCGATGGCGTTGGCCGGGGATACGGGGCAGGCGGTGCAGATACTCAACGCCGCCGCGCGGGAGCCGGGGGCGACCGCCAAGACGCGGCAGAACCTCGCGCTGGTGCTCGCCCTCGCCGGCCAGTGGGAGATGGCGCGCATGGCCGCCTCGGCCGATATGGCCCCGGCCGATGTGGAGGTGCGGATGCAGGAATGGGCGGCCTTTGCGGGTGCCACCAGCCCCGCCGATCAGATTGCCGGCCTGCTGGGTGTGCAGCGCGCGGCGGATACCGGCCAGCCGCTGACGCTCGCGCTCCACGCCGCGCCGTCGGTCGCGATGGTCAGCGACATGGCCCGCGCGCTGCCGGCCGAGCCTGTACCCCCGCCGACCGAGGTCGCGGCGACCGAGCCGGTCCCCCAGAAGCCGATGCCGATGGCCCCCGCGATCGTCTTCGCCGCGCGGCAGCCGGTGGTTCAGCCCTTGCCGATGATGGCCGTGCAAGCCTCCCGCCTTGCCCGGATGCCCCCCGGCCTGGTCACCACCCCCGCGCTGCTCCGCCGCGCCGAGGAGCGCCGCACTGCGCTGCCACGCGGTGACTGGAACGTGCAGATCGGGGCGTTCGCGGACGAGGAGGGGGCGCAAAAGGCGTGGGGACGGCTGACCCGCCAATTTGCCGGCCTGTCGGGCTATACCCCGTCGAGCGCGACGCTGCGCCGGCCGGAGGGTGATCTCTACCGCCTGTCGGTCGGCGGGCTGACCCGGCCGCAGGCGGATATGCTATGCCGCCGCTACCGGGGTGCGGGTGGCGCCTGTTTCGTGCGCCAGCGCGCCGGCGATCAGGTGGTCCACTGGGCGCGCCCCGGAATCGGGCTGGCCTCGCTATAAGGGGTCAGGCGGGCCTCGCTGGTCAGGGGAGGATCGGATGGCGTTACACCGCCTCACCCGCCGCGCGGCCGCTGGCCCACGCCCATTGGAAGTTATAGCCGCCCAGCCAGCCGGTGACGTCCACCGCCTCACCGACGAAATGCAGGCCGGGCACCGTCTTCGCCTCCATGGTGCGCGAGGATAGCCCGGCGGTCGAGACGCCACCGACCGTTACTTCGGCCTTGGCATAGCCCTCGCTGCCATTGGGGTGGAAGGTCCAGTCGGCGAGGCGCCCTTGCGCCGCCGCCAGCAGCTTGTCGGTCGTCGCCCCTAGCTCGGCGGGCAGCGCCAGCCGCTCGGCCAGCGTCTCGGCCAGCCGGTCGGGCAGATGCTGGCCCAGCGCGCGGCGCGGTGACAGCCGGGGCTGCGCGCGCTTGGCGGCGATCAGCCAGTCGGGCGCGGCGTCGGGGGTGAAGTCGATGCCGATCGGTTCGCCATGCCGCCAATAGGACGACACTTGCAGGATTGCCGGGCCCGACAGGCCGCGATGGGTGAACAGCGCGGCTTCGCGGAACCGGGTCTTGCCGGCGCGTGCGACGACCTCCGATGCCACGCCCGACAGCGAGCGGAACAGCGTCTCCTCGCCGCCCAGCGTCAGGGGCACGAGCGCGGGGCGGGGCTCGACGACCTTCAGGCCGAACTGGCGGGCGAGGTCATAGGCATAGCCGGTCGCCCCCATCTTGGGGATGCTCGGCCCGCCGGTCGCGACGATCAGGCGGGGGGCGGTGGCTCGGTTACCGTGTCGGGTGATGCGGAAGGCTGTGCCGTCATGCGTTACCGAGTCCAAGGGCGCGCCGAGTGCGATGTCGACCTGCCCGCCCGACCGTGTCGCCTTGTCGCATTCGTCCAGCAGCATCTCGACGATCTGCCGCGCCGATCCGTCGCAGAACAGCTGCCCCAGCGTCTTTTCGTGCCAGGCGATGCCATGCGCCTCGACCAGCGCCAGGAAATCCGCCGCCGTGTAGCGGCCGAGCGCCGACTTGGCGAAATGCGGGTTGGCCGACAGGAAGCGGTCGGGCGCGGTGCCGATATTGGTGAAGTTGCACCGCCCGCCACCCGAGATCAGGATCTTCTTGCCCGGCGCATCGGCATGATCGACGACCAGCACCCGCCGCCCCCGCTGCCCGGCGGTCGCCGCCGCCATAAGCCCCGCCGCGCCCGCGCCGAGGATGATCGCGTCATAGTGTTGCATGGTGGGGGTTTAGGGGCATTTGGCGGGGGGCGATAGGTGGAGCCGCGCTTGCCATCGCTGCTTGGCACGCCCCTCCCGTTTACGGGAGGGGATGGGGGAGCGCGGGCCGCAAGCGATGGTCTCGGTGAGACCCCTTGCCCTCCCCTCGGTCCCCTCCCGCTTGCGGGAGGGGAGGAAGAAGGGGCGGCAGGCAAAGTGTTTCCGGCAAATGCCTCGATCGTGCATTCCGGTAGGCGCTTGGCACGCCCCTCCCGTTTACGGGATCGTTGCGAAACATCGCGATGGCGTTGCGTGAAGGCCAATGGGGGCCAAGCAGACCTGCTTTAGGCATTCGCGGGTCCTGCTGGCTTTGGT
>NZ_JACIDH010000020.1 GCF_014196255.1 Sphingomonas pseudosanguinis | reverse complement strand
CGCAACCCGCTACGACAAACTCGCCGTCAACTTCCTCTCAGGCGTCGCCATCGCAACCGCGCTCGCATTCTGGCTCTGATTGAGTCTCGACCATAGATTGTGCCAACACTTGCGAGACAAAGATTAGCCGACCGAGGTTGAAGTTATCATCCGTTCATCAACGTGCAATATCGCGCCTGACACAGTCACGCCGATGGGCTATCTAGCCCGTATCTTGTGATGGGGGACATAATGGTGCGATTCGGACGGCTGGGTGCGGTGCTGGCGCTGGCGGCGACGCTGGCCGGGTGCGGCGGCGGCGATGGCGGCCAGATCGTGGCCAATAACGGCGGCACCGGTACGGGCACCAGCGGCGGTTCGATCGACGGCTGTTCGCTGCGCGCCCGCCAGAACTGGGTCGCGGCGCAGTTGAACGAATGGTATCTCTTCCCCGAGACGCTGCCCGCCAGCTTGGACCCCGGCCCCTATTCGAGCGTCAGCGACTATATCGACGCGCTGACCGCCGTCGCACGGTCGAAGCGCAAGGATCGTTATTTCACCTACATCACCTCGATCAAGGAAGAGGAAGCGTTCAACGCGACCGGCGCCGATGCCGGCTTCGGCTTCCGCCTGACCAGCGATTCGAGCCAGACCAAGCTGATGATCGCCGAATCGTTCGAGGGCGGCGCGGCGCTGGCCGCCGGGATCGATCGCGGCACCGAGATCCAGGGCATCGGCACCTCGACCAGCAACATCCGCTCGATTCAGGACATCGTTCGCGCCGATCCCAATAACGGCATCTCCAACGCCCTGGGGCCGGACACGGTCGGCACGGCGCGCGCGCTGCGCGTCGCCGATACGGCCGGCAATGTCCGCACCGTCACCCTGACCAAGGCGCAGTTCAACCTGCAACCCGTCTCGCCCAATTACGGCACGCAGGTCATCACCGAGAATGGCCAGCGCTATGGCTATATCAACCTGCGCACCTTCATCGACGCCGCCGATCCGCAGCTGCGCGCCGCCTTCTCCACCTTCAAGCAGCAGGGCATCAATCAGGTCATCGTCGATTTCCGCTATAATGGCGGCGGCCGCCTGAGCATCGCGGACCTGTTCAACAACCTGCTGGGCGGCGATCGCCAGACCTCGGACGTGATGGGCTATACCGCCTTCCGCGCCAGCAAGGCGTCGAACAACACGACCACCTTCTTCGCACCGCAGCCCGAATCGATCGTGCCGGCCCGCCTCGCCTTTATCGGCACCGGCGGCACCGCCTCGGCCAGCGAGCTCGTGCTCAACCGCACCCTGCCCTATCTCGGCGCGCGGTCGGGCCTGATCGGCGCGAACACCTATGGCAAGCCGGTGGGGCAGATCGGACTGGACAAGAGCGAGTGCGACGATCGGCTGCGCGTCATCGCGCTTGCGGTACAGAACGCCAATCGCCAGGGCGATTATTATAACGGTCTGGCCAGCACCGTGCCGGCGAGCTGCCGCGCGGGCGACGACCTGACGCGGCGCATGGGCGATCCGCAGGAAGCCTCGACCCGCGCCGCGCTCGACTTCCTGCAGGGCAAGAGCTGCACGCCGATCAGCGCCTCGAGCGCCAGCGCCCAGTCGGTGGAGGCCGGCCCGCGCAAACTGGTCCAGCCGCTGGCCCCTTCACCCGCCCAGCGGGAAGTGCCGGGGTATTTTTAAGGGGGAAGAATGTGAAAGAGCCCCTCCCCTTCAGGGGAGGGGTTGGGGTGGGGCCTTTCCGCTGGCGTAGAGCTCGGGGAAGCGCCCCACCCCCATCCCCTCCCCTGAAGGGGAGGGGTGATTCTGGTTCAAGTTGCCGAGGTCAAAGCCGCTGCGTGCCCGCATAGGCGAACAGTGCGTCGCCGTCCGACGACAGGCGCACCGTCTCGGCACCGGTGACGGTCAGGCACTGGCCCGCCTTGAAGTCCACGCCCGCGACCGAACCGCTGCCGGTGATCGGGATCAGCCAGGCCGTCCGTCCCTCGGGCAAGGCCACCGCGTGATCGCCCGCCGCCCAGCGCTCGAGGACGAATTTCGGCCCCTCGACCAGGATGTCGCGCCCCTCACCCGCCGGACCCGGCGAGACGATCGGCTGGTACGGGGTCAGATGCGCGACATCGACGCCGTCCTCCAGATGCAGCTCGCGGTCGCTGCCATAATCATAGAGGCGGTAGGTCGTCTCGCTATTCTGCTGCACCTCGATCACGGTCAGGCCGGCACCGATCGCATGGATGGTGCCCGAGGGTGCATAATAGAAATCGCCTTCCTTCACCGGCACCCAGTCGAGATCGTCCTCGACCGACCCGTCCAGCGCGTCGGCGCGCAGCTGCTCCTTGGTCATCGGCGCCTTGGGGCCCAGTGCAATGGTCGAATCGGGCTCGGCGGTCAGGATCGTCCAGCATTCGTCCTTGCCGCGCGGCAGGCCGCGCGCCTGCGCCTGTTCGTCGTCGGGATGGACCTGCACCGACAGCTTCTCGCTGGTGAACAGATATTTGATCAGCAGGTCGGGCGAGGTGTCGCCGGGTTCCTGGAACCACACCTCGCCGATCGGAGCGCCGTCGGCGGGGGCATCCTCGAACCCCGGATACAGGGTGTGACGGCCCCAGGGCTTTTCGACGCGATGGGTATGGAGCAGCGTGGCGGGCATGGGCGACAACCTCTTCGTTCGGGCGCTTCGTTCGGGCGACGGTTCAACCGTCCGGGGGTTGGGCCGTTCCGCCCGTTCGCGCGTCCCATGCCGCGTGCCCCGGCGGGGTTCAAGCGGTCTGTCGTGTCCCACCACGCGACGATGCGCGCGGGGACTGTTCCCCGCCCTCCGGCTGCGCTAAGGACATGCGCGATGCGTAACCCCCGTTCCCGTGCGCTGTCGCTGGCGCTGATCGCCGCTCTGGCCCTTCCGATCGCGGGTTGCGCCCGCAACCGTACCCGCACCGACCTGCCCTATGTCGCGCGCGACGTGGGCACGCTGTACACCGCCGCCAAGACGCGGCTGGACCAGCACCGGTACAAGGAGGCCGCGCTGCTGTTCGACGAGGTCGAGCGTCAGCACCCCTATTCGATCTGGGCGCGCCGTGCGCAGCTGATGAGCGCCTTCAGCTATTATCTGGGTCGCGAATATACCCAGTCGATCCAGTCGGCGCAGCGCTTCCTGGCGGTCCATCCCGGCAATCGCGACGCGCCTTACGCCTATTATCTGATCGCGCTCGGCTATTACGAGCAGATCCAGGACGTGACCCGCGACCAGAAGATCACCCGCCAGGCGCTCGACGCGCTGGGCGAGCTGATGCGCCGCTATCCCAACACCCGCTATGCCGCCGATGCGCGACTGAAGGTCGATCTGGTCAACGATCACCTGGCCGGCAAGGAAATGGAGATCGGCCGTTTCTATGAGGATCGCCACCAGTGGCTGGCGGCCTCGATGCGGTTCCGCACCGTCATCGACAAGTACCAGACGACCAGCCACACGCCCGAGGCGCTGATGCGGCTGACCGAGACCTATCTGGCGCTAGGCGTGCGCGAAGAGGCGCAGCGCTCGGCCGCCGTGCTGGGCGCCAACTATCCGGGCACCGACTGGTACAACCGCGCCTATAAGCTGATGGGCGAGAACCCGGTGCAGCCGATCCCCGCGATCCAGCCGGGCCAGCCCGTGGTCCCGACCGGCACGCCGGGTTCGGTCAATATCGGCCTGCCGGGCAGCGGCGGCACCGTCACCCCCAGCGCCGCGGCGCCGGGCCGTCCGACCCCGACGGGCAACAACAGCGCACCAACGGGCTGAGCTTTCGCCTATCCTCCCCTGCAAGGGGAGGGGGACCAGCGAAGCTGGTGGAGGGGTGTCCCCGGTCGTGAGATCAGGGTTTCCTCTCCAAGCGGGACACCCCTCCGTCAGGCCTTCGGCCTGCCACCTCCCCTTACAGGGGAGGAATGGATGAATGCTCCCGAACAAATCGGGATCATTTTCGCATCGGGGGGATAACATCGCGCGGCGTTTGGCTTTATATCGCCCGCCATGCTGACCGCATTGTCCATTCGCGATGTCGTGCTGATCGAGGCGCTCGACCTGGATTTCGGCCGGGGCCTGGGTGTCCTGACGGGTGAGACCGGCGCGGGCAAATCGATCCTGCTCGACGCGCTGGGCCTGGCGCTGGGCGGGCGCGGCGATAGCGGGCTGGTCCGCCACGGCTCGGCCCAGGCGGTCGTCACCGCCAGCTTCGAGGCGCCCGCCCCCGACAGCCGGCTGGCCGCCATTCTGGACGAGGCCGGTATCGAGATCGAACCGGGCGAACCGCTGATCGTCCGACGTCAGGTCAAGGCCGATGGCGGCAGCCGGGGCTTCGTGAACAGCCAGCCCGCCTCCGCCGCGTTGCTGCGTGAGATCGCGCCGTTCCTGGTCGAGATCCATGGCCAGCATGACGATCGCGGCCTGCTGAACCCGCGCGGCCACCGCGCGATGCTCGACAGTTTCGGCCGAATCGACAATCAGGCGGTCGCCGCCGCCTGGGCCCGCCTGCGCGAGGCCGAGACAGCGCTGACCACCGCCCGCGACGAGATCGAGGCAGCGGCGCGCGACCGCGAATGGCTGGAACATGCGGTTGCCGAGCTGACCAAGCTCGCCCCCGAGCCGGGGGAGGAAGAGGCGCTGGCCGATCGCCGCCGCACCATGCAGCGTTCCGAGAAGATTGCGGGCGAACTGGGTGCGATCGAGGAGCATCTGCAAGGATCGGACGGCGCGCTGGCGGGCCTGCGCCAGGCCGCCCGCGTGCTGGAGCGAATCGGGGAAGATCACCCCATATTGGGCGAGGCGCTGGCCGCCATCGACCGCGCGGTGATCGAGGCGTCGCTGGCCGAGGAACGGCTGATCGAGGCGCAGCGCGAACTCGCCTATGATCCACGCGCGCTGGAGGACGACGAGGCGCGACTGTTCGAGCTGCGCGGCATGGCCCGCAAGCATCGTGTCCAGCCCGATGATCTCGCCGACCTGACCGAGCAGTTGCGCGGGCGACTCGAGCGGCTCGATGCCGGCGAGGAAGGCATCGGTCGGCTGGAAGCGGCGGTCGCCACCGCGCGCGCCGCCTATGACAAGGCCGCCGCCACCGTCTCCAGCGCGCGCGCCAAGGCCGCCGAACGACTCGATCAGGCGGTGAGGAGCGAACTCGCGCCCCTGAAGCTCGACGCGGCGCGCTTCCGCACCATGGTCGTGCCCGTCGAACATGCGGGCTGGTCGGCGGCGGGCAAGGACCGGGTGGAATTCGAGATTTCGACCAATCCCGGCGCGCCCTTCGCGCCGCTGATGAAGATCGCCAGCGGCGGCGAATTGTCGCGCTTCATCCTCGCGCTGAAGGTCGCGCTGGCTGAGGAAGGCGGCGCATCGACGATGATCTTCGACGAGATCGATCGCGGTGTCGGCGGCGCGGTCGCCTCGGCGATCGGCGACCGGCTCCACCGGCTGGCGCAGCGCACCCAGTTGCTGGTCGTCACCCATAGCCCGCAGGTCGCCGCGCGCGGCGCCGCGCATCTGCTGATCGCCAAGAGCCATGACGGCACCGTCACCCGCACCGGCGTCCGCGCGCTGGCGTCGGACGAGCGGCGCGAGGAGATCGCACGCATGCTGTCGGGCGCGACCATCACCGACGAGGCGCGCGCGCAGGCGGACCGGCTGATCGAGACCGCCTGAGTTGCACGGCCGAATGCTATTTTATAGCTGAGAAAATAATGGTATACGGCGATCGTCAGATGGTCCTGACGGTCATGCTGGAAGCGCCGAATGCCTGTGTCTCCGCTCAAATCCGCCGCGATCGATGACACGAGGGATGTGACCATGCTGACGGCGGAGTTGCGATCCTGCCTGTCGCTGGCCGACAAGCTGAACCTGCCGATGGTCGGCATCCATATCGAACAGGCCTGTGCCTGGCTGGTCGCGAACGGCCATGACGGGATGGCGAGTGCCCGTGACCAGAGCGACCCGCGCCCGGCGCCGATCGGCTGAACCGGTGTCGGCCGCGTCCGCTGCGGCTTGATCCCTTGGCGAATGCTGGACTAGCACGGGCGGCGTGACTGCCCTCCCCGCCTTGCCGCAAACCGATCTCGAAGCCGCCGCCGATCTGGAGGCGCTCGCCCGCGAGATCGCGCATCATAACCGGCTCTACCATACCGAGGACGCGCCCGAGATTTCGGACGCGGACTATGACGCGCTGGTCCGCCGCAACAATGCGATCGAGGCCGCCTTCCCGCATCTGGTCCGCAGCGACTCGCCCAACCGACAGGTCGGCGCCGCCCCGGCCGCGCATCTGGCCAAGGTGCCGCACGCCCGGCCGATGACCAGCCTCGACAACGCGTTCAGCGACGAGGAGGTCGAGGACTTCGTCGGCCGCGTCCGCCGCTATCTGAAGCTGCCCGACGACGAACCCGTCGTCCTGACCGCCGAGCCCAAGATTGACGGCCTGTCCTGTTCGCTGCGCTATGTCGACGGCCGGCTGGTCCAGGCGCTGACACGCGGCGACGGCGCGATCGGTGAGGACGTGACCGAGAATGTCCGTACCATCGCCGACATTCCGCAGACCATCCCCGCGCCCGGCGTGTTCGAGGTGCGCGGCGAGGTCTATATGAGCAAGGCCGACTTTACCGCGCTCAACGCCCGCCTCGCCCAGGAGGCGGCGGAGACCGGCAAGGAAGCGCGCCAGTTCGCCAATCCGCGCAACGCCGCCGCCGGCTCGCTGCGCCAGAAGAACCCCGCGATCACCGCCGGCCGCCCCTTGCGCTTCCTGGCGCATGGCTGGGGCGAGGCGAGCGCGGTGTCGGTCGAGACGCAGTTCGACATGGTCGAGACGTGGCGCCGCTGGGGCTTCCCCATCGCCGACGCCTTTGCCCGCGTGCCCGATGCCGCCGCCGCGCTCGCCATCTATCGCGCGATCGAGGCGCAGCGGGCCGACCTGCCCTTCGACATCGACGGCGTCGTCTACAAGGTCGACCGGCTCGACTGGCAGGCGCGGCTCGGCATCGTCGGGCGCACGCCGCGCTGGGCGATCGCGCACAAATTCCCGGCCGAGCGCGCGCAGACCACGCTGGAGCGGATCGACATTCAGGTCGGCCGCACCGGCGCGCTGACCCCCGTCGCGCGGCTGGAGGCGGTGACCGTCGGCGGCGTCGTCGTGACCAACGCCACGCTGCACAATGCGGACGAGATCGAGCGGCTGGGCGTTCGCCCAGGCGACCGCGTCGTCCTGCAACGTGCCGGCGACGTCATCCCGCAGATCGTCGAGAATCTGACACGCGACGTGGACCGCGAACCCTTCGTCTTCCCCGATCATTGCCCCGAATGCGGCAGTCTCGCGACGCGTGAGGAGGGCGAGGTCGTCATCCGCTGCACCGGCGGCTTGATCTGCCCGGCACAGCGGGTGGAGCGGCTGATCCATTTCGTGTCGCGCCATGCGTTCGACATCACCGGCCTGGGCCTGGTCCGTATCGAGGATTTCTTCCGCGACGGCCTGATCGCCTCGCCCGCCGACATCTTCCGTCTGCATCAGCATCGCGAGGCGCTGATCCAGCGCGAGCGTATGTCCGAACTGGTGGTCGACAAGCTGCTGGCGGCGATCGACGCGCGGCGCGACATATCGCTCGACCGCTTCCTCTTCGCGCTGGGCATCCGCCATGTCGGTGAGATCACCGCACGCGACCTGGCGCGCCGCTTCGTGTCGATGGCCGGCTTCCGCGCGATGATCGACGCCGCATTGCAGGTTCGTGCCGATACGGTGCCGGCGCTGGGCGAGCCGGAGCGCAAATACGAACTGCGCCGCCAGCGCGCGATCGTCGCCGCGATCGACACGCCCCAGATCGGCCCCGAGGTCGCCGACGCGCTGCTCGACTTCTTCGCCGAGGAGCATAACCGCGCGGTCGTCGACGACCTGCTGTCCGAGGTGACGCCGGCCGACGTCGTCCACCAGACCCGCGAATCGGACGTCACCGGCAAGACCCTGGTCTTCACCGGCACGCTCGAAACCCTGTCGCGCGACGAGGCCAAGGCGCAGGCCGAGGCGCTGGGCGCGCGCGTATCGGGTTCGGTATCGGCCAAGACCGACCTGGTCATCGCCGGGCCGGGTGCGGGCTCGAAGCTGAAAAAGGCGCAGGACCTGGGCATTCCGGTGATCGATGAGGCCGCCTGGAACGCGCTGGTCGCCGCGAGCTGAGGAAGGACGAGGGGCGCGGCGCCCCTCGAGAAAATCGCAACAATTCAAGCGACATGCACGACGGCCGCCCCCGCCGACCGTTGCCAATCTGCAACGCCCCGCCACGGAGTGAACGCCCCCTGTCGCGCGAATGAATTTTGTCACATAATGGCAATGTTCGTACCGCAGGGGGCCGCTCAACCGAACCGAATAACGGTCGGACCGCGCGCCTGCGCGAAAAGGGGACCTTATATGCGAAACATTCTGCTTCTGAGCACGGCTGTGGCCGCGCTGGCCTTTCCTGCGACGGCATTCGCCCAGTCGACCGGCACCGTGGACGCCGAAGAGGACGTCGTCGTCACCGGCGCTCGTGGCCCCACCAGCGTCAACGGCATCTCGATCCCGGACACGCCCAAGGCGAAGGCGGTCATCAATCAGGAACTGATCGAGCGCCGTGCACCCGGTCAGACCATTCTGGACACGCTGAACCAGGTTCCGGGCGTCAGCTTCACCAATTCCGACGCCTATGGTTCGTCGGGTGGTCAGATTCGTATCCGTGGTTTCGACGGCAATCGTGTTTCGCTGACGTTCGACGGCATCCCGCTGAACGACTCTGGTAACTACGCGATCTATTCGAACCAGCAGCTCGACCCCGAATTGATCGAGCAGGTGAACGTGAACTTCGGTGCGACGGACGTCGACTCGCCGACCGCGAGTGCTTCGGGTGGCACGGTCAATTATCGTTCGCTGATCCCCACGGACGAACGCCGGGCCGTGGCCGTATATTCGCGCGGCACGAACGACATGAACCGCGTGTTTGGTCTTCTGAACCTCGGCCAGCTGACCTCGTTTGGCACCAAGGCCTGGGTTTCGGCCAGCAACCAGCGGTATGAACAATTCCGCGGTCCGGGCGAAATCCACAAGAGCCAGTTCAACGGCAAGATTTACCAGCCGATCGGCAACGGCGGCGATTTTATCTCGCTGGCGGCGCACTACAATCAGAACCGTAACAACTTCTACAGCAATCCCAGCCTTGCAAACATCCGCAGCGTTTTGGGCAACACCGTAGTTCCGGCTTCGGGCATTTCGCCCGCCAATCCGTATACGCTGGACCTGAATCGCGATCAGTTCGATACGGTGTTCGACAACACCTCGTCGCTGTATCGCTACGACGCGAATTGCACCCTGCCTTCGGCCAATGTCGCTCGCGGCAACAACACCACGCAGGACGATCGCAGCGCCTGTGGTAACTATTACGGCTACAACGCCAATCCGTCGAACACGGGCAATGTCCGCCTGAACTCGCGCTGGACGCTGAGCGACAAGCTGCTTTTCACGTTCGACGGCGCCTACTCGTTCACGCGCGCCAACGGCGGCGGCACGGCGGTGTTCTCTGAACGCGATAACGCCCTGCAGAACGTTTACACCAACCAGTTCACGCGCGTCGGCGCGGGGATCGCGAATGGCGCCGATCTGAACGGCGACGGGGATCAGCTGGACTATGTCCGCGTCTATTTCCCCTCGAACACTCGCACCCAGCGCTTCACGGCGATCGCGGGCCTGCGCTACCAGATCGACGACAACAATCTGGTTCGTCTGGCCTATACCTGGGACCGTGCGCGCCATCGCCAGACCGGCGAGGCCAGCCTGCTCCAGCCTTGGGGCGATCCGCGTTTGCCGTTCAGTGCCCTCGATGGCGAAGGCCCCTTCGCGGTCAAGGACGCGGCTGGCAACGTCCTGAACAAGCGTGACCGTCTGTCCTATGCGATCCTTCATCAGGTGTCGGGTGAATATCGCGGCTCGTTCTTCGAAGATCGTTTCAAGGTTGCCCTGGGTCTGCGCGCGCCGTTCTTCCGCCGCAACCTGACCAACAATTGCTGGACGATCGCCGGCAGCTCGAACGACGCCTATTGCACCTCGCAGTCCGCTGCGCAGGTTCGGGCTCTCGATGCATCGAACGCCAATCTGACGCTGGCGGCTCCCTACAAGAACCGCATCGAGACCTATAGCGCGCTGCTGCCCAACGTCGGCTACACCTACAACTTCAGCAGCACGACCAGCATGTTCGGTAGCTACTCGAAGGGCTATTCGGTGCCTCGCACCGACAATCTGTACGGCTTCGACGATGTCGAGATTTCGCCGGTCGCAGCCGTGAAGCCCGAGAAGACCGACTCGTTCGATCTCGGCCTGCGCTACACCTCGCGTCTGATCCAGGCACAGGTCGCCGGCTGGTACATCAAGTACGACAACCGCATCATCTCCTCGCTGGTTCAGCTTGATGGCGGCGGCACGCTCAGCATCGACCGCAACGTCGGTGCGACCAAGACCAAGGGCATCGACGCCAGCCTGGGCATCCGCCCGAGCCGTCATTTCTCGGTCTATGGCTTTGTATCGTACCTCGACTCCGAGCTGCTGTCGGACGCGATCAACCCGCAGAACGGCCAGGTCCTGGCCGCGACCAAGGGCAAGTTCGTCGTCGAAACGCCCAAGTGGCAGTATGGCGGCCGTGCGCAGTTCGATTTCGAACCCTTCTCGCTCGGCCTCCAGGCCAAGCATATCGGCGACCGCTTTGTCACCGACGTCAACGATCTGATCAGCAAGGGCTACACGCTGGTCGATCTGGACGCGCGATTTAGCATGGCGTCGCTGGGCCTGAAGGACACCTTCTTCCAGCTGAACGTGTCGAACCTGTTGAAGGAGCGCTATTTCGGCAACCTGAGCACCGGCACGACCAACACCAGCACGACGCGCTACACCTTCGGTGCGCCGCGTACTGTGATCGGAACGATCCACTTCGGCTTCTGATCAACATTAGAAAACTGCTCATGGGGCCGCCCCTCCTTCGGGAAGGGCGGCCCTTCTTTTTGCGCCCGCCCCCAATCTTTGCCCTTGCCGGTCAGGCCGTGTAGATGTCGCCCGGCCATGGCCATGCATTCGCCCGTCGCGACCTCCGCCGCTTCACCCGCCGCCACCGATCCCCTGTCGGTGCGGCCGTTTTTCGAGAACAAGGCGCGTGCCTTCTGGACGCTGCAGGCGGCCGGCTGGTCGGGCTATCTGGTGCTGCGCTCGGTGGTCGGCATCTCCAACGGCTTTTCGCTGGAGAAGATCATCCCCGTGATCATCGAGGCGATCCTGGGCTATTGCATCACCCTGCTGCTCTCGACGCTCTATGGTTATTACCGGCGCATCCCGCGCATCATGGGGGTGTTCCTGACGCTGGCGACGCTGGCGGCGGCGACGTTCCTTTATGCGGCACTCAACGCCTTTTCCTTCTCGTTCATCACCACGACCCAGCCGGGCGTCACCGTCACGCTGCTGATCGGCAATCTGTTCATCACCTTCGTCGTGCTGGCAGGCTGGTCGGCGCTCTATTTCGCGATCAACTATTATCTGATCGTCGAGAGCCAGATCGACGAGATGCGCGCGCTGGAATTGCAGGCCTCCTCGGCGCAGCTGGCGATGCTGCGCTATCAGTTGAACCCGCATTTCCTGTTCAACACGCTCAATTCCATCTCGACGCTGGTGCTGCTCAAGCAGACCGAGCGGGCGAACGCGATGTTAAGCCGGCTGTCAGCCTTTCTGCGCTACACGCTGGCGAACGAGCCCACGGCGCATGTGACCGTGGCGCAAGAGGTTGAAACCCTGAAACTCTATCTCGAAATTGAGAAGATGCGCTTCGAGGACCGCCTGCGCCCGAGTTTCGAGATCGACCCGCGCGCCGAACGCGCCCGTCTGCCCTCGCTGCTGCTGCAGCCGCTGGTCGAGAATGCCATCAAATACGCCGTCACGCCGCAGGAGGAAGGCGCGGAAATCCGCGTCGATGTGCGACTGGTCGGGCAACGGGTGCGGATCGCCGTATCGGATACCGGCCCCGGCTTGCACGAGACCCGTCATTCCTCAAGCGTTTCGACCGGCGTCGGACTGTCCAATATCCGCGAGCGACTGGCCCAGGCTTATGGCCCGGACCATCGTTTCGAATCCCGCTCCGCGCCGGCTGGTGGGTACTCGGTCGAGATCGAGATCCCGTTCCAGCTCGAGAATGTGAATAGAGAGGCCGCATGACCATCCGTACCATCCTCGTCGACGACGAGCCCCTGGCGATCCAGGGACTGGAGATCAGGCTCCAGGCGCACGACGACGTCGAGATCATCGAGCGCTGCTCGAACGGGCGCGAGGCGATCCGCGCGATCAAGACGCACAAGCCCGACCTCGTCTTCCTCGACATCCAGATGCCGGGTTTCGACGGTTTTTCGGTGATCCAGGGCCTGATGGAGGTCGAGCCGCCGCTGTTCGTCTTCGTCACCGCCTATTCCGACCATGCCCTGCGCGCGTTCGAGGCGCAGGCGGTCGATTACCTCATGAAGCCGGTCGAGGAGGCGCGGCTCGCCGACACGCTGGACCGCGTGCGCCAGCGCCTGAACGAGAAGCGCGGCGCGGGCGAGGTCGAGAAGCTGAAGGAAGTGCTCGCCGAACATGCGCCCGAAGCGGTCGCCGACCTGAATGAGGGCGGCGAGGTGGCGTCCAGCCGGTTCGAGAAGCTCATCAACATCAAGGATCGCGGCCAGATCTTCCGCGTCGATGTCGACACGATCGAGATGATCGAGGCGGCGGGCGACTATATGGTCATCAACACCGGCGACAATTCGCTGGTCCTGCGCGAGACGATGAAGGACCTGGAGAAGCGGCTCGATCCGCGGCGTTTCCAGCGGGTGCATCGCTCGACCATCGTCAATCTGGACCTGGTTAAGCAGGTGAAGCCGCATACCAATGGCGAATGCTTCCTGCTGCTGGAATCGGGCGCGCAGGTGAAGGTGTCGCGCAGCTACCGCGACGTGGTGGCGCGGTTCGTTCACTGATCTCCGTTCGCACTGAGCGCAGTCGAAGTGCACGTTCCGCGCTGGGTTGGCGTGCGTGGCGTGGCCTTCGACTTCGCTCAGGCTGAACGGAGGTTGGGAGCAAACCCCAAAGCCCCACAGCGGTTCACGCTGAGCCCTTCGGCTGGCTGGCAAGCCAGCCGCTCAGGATAAACTTCGGCGCATAGCGCCGAAGTCGAAGCGCACGCTCCGACCTCCGCCAAACAGGCTTACCGCAACCCCAGCATCTTGTGCGTCTGAAGCGTCAACCGCCAGCGCGGCCGCTCCATGACCATGGCAATACACGCCTCACGATTCGCCTCCGCCCGGGGATCATCAAGCGGCTGGAGCAGGTGGTTCGCGAAATCCCACCCCTCGACCTCGGCCGGATCGATCCCCGCCTGCGGCCAGACCAGCTTCAATTCCTGACCCGATCGCTGAACGACCTCCGACCCCGCCTTGGGGCTGATGCACACCCAATCGAGTCGCGGGTGCGCGGCAATCGTCCCGTTGCTCTCGATCGCGATGCAGAAGCCGGCGTCGTGCAGAGCATCGACCAGCGCATCGTCGACCTGGAGCATCGGCTCGCCCCCGGTCAGCACCACGAAACGCTCGTCCCGCGCCCCGCCCCAGAAGCCCTCGACCGCCGCGACCAGCGCGGCTGCATCGGCGAAACGTCCACCGCCCAGGCCATCGACGCCGACGAAATCGGTGTCGCAGAACCGGCAGATCGCGGTTCCGCGGTCCTGCTCGCGGCCCGACCATAGGTTGCAGCCGGCGAAGCGCACGAACACCGCGCGCCGCCCGGCCTGCACGCCCTCGCCCTGGAGCGTCAGGAACATCTCCTTGACGGCGTAGCTCACCGGATCAGCCCTGCGGCTTGACCGCATAGGCGGTGGGGTCGGGGATGCCCGCTTCCTCGAAACCCTTGGAGCGCAGGCGGCAGCTGTCGCATTCACCGCAATGCAGCCCCTCGGGCGTCGGGTCGTAGCAGGACCAGCTCAGCCCCATATCGACGCCCAGTCGCGTGCCTTCGCGCACGATATCGGCCTTGGTCATGTGCTGGAGCGGCGCGTGAATCTTGAAGGGCTGACCTTCGACGCCCGCCTTGGTCGCGATCTCGGCGAGGCTCTCGAACCCCGCGATGAACTCCGGCCGGCAATCGGGATAGCCCGAATAGTCCAGCGCATTGACGCCGATGAACAGGTCGCGCGCGCCGGCCGCCTCGGCCCAACCCAGCGCGAGGCTCAGGAAGATCGTGTTACGTGCGGGCACATAGGTGACCGGAATGCCCGGCTGCACGCCGTCCTTGGGCACATCGATGTCGGCGGTCAGCGCCGAGCCGCCAAAGGCCGACAGGTCGAGCGGCAGGACGATGTGGCGTTCGGCACCCAGTGCCTCGGCGACTCGCGCGGCGGCGGCGAGTTCGACCTTGTGGCGCTGGTTGTAATCGACCGACAACGCGAGCACGCGATAGCCGGCGGCCTTGGCCGAAGCAGCGGAAATCATCGAGTCCAGCCCGCCCGAAACGAGCACGACCGCCATGGGAGCAGAAGATGTCATGATGGGCGCGACCGCTACGCCGATTGCCGCCATCTTGCAATGGCGCGCGTCTAAAGACCTGTGACGGTGGCAAAAAATCGGGACCGCGACAGGCCCGTTCGGGGCTGGCGGTCCCGTTCAGGACCTGACACCGGGCATGCTGAAGACCCGGACAAGGGAGAGTCCACTGCTGAAGTGGAAGCCATGGGCTATCACGCGGCCGGTAAAGGCCGCGTTAAACCGGCACGGCTCAGTTCTTGAGCTTCCAGCCCTTGCGCAGCAGCGCATAGCAGAGGACGGCCATCACCACATCGATGCCGAGAACCACGAACCCGCCCAGCGTCACCGGCGAGTCGGCCAGGCCCAGAAAGCCGTATCGAAAGCCGGAAATGACGTAGAAGAACGGATTGGCATGACTGATCGCGCGGAACGCCGGTGCCAGGCCATCGACCGAGTAGAAGGTGCCCGACAGCAGCGAGAGCGGCACGACCACGAAATTGGTGACCGCGGCGGCATGGTCGAACTTCTCCGCCCAGATCGAGGTCAGCACACCCAGCAGCGCCAGGAAGATCGAGCCGAGCAGCCCGAACCACAGCACCGCGAAAAAGGCGTGGGGGGTAACATGCACGCCCGGCCAGATGACCATCGCGACCCAGACCGTCACCCCGACCAGCACCGCGCGCGTCACCGCGCCGCCGACCAGCGCGGCCAGCAGCTCGGCGGTGGACAGCGGCGGCATCAGGTAATCGACGATCGTGCCCTGGATCTTGCCGACCAGCAGCGAGAAGCTGGCATTGGCGAAGGCGTTGTTCATCATGCCCATGACGATCAGGCCCGGCGCGATGAAATCGGCGAAGGGCACCTGCGCGCCCGCGACCGGCACGGCGTGACGCCCGCCCAGCGCGGTGGTGAAAATGATCAGATATAGCAGCGTCGTGACTGCCGGCGCCCAGATCGTCTGGAGCTGCACCTTGAAGAACCGGCGCACCTCCTTGATATAGAGGGTTCGAAGGCCGCCCCAGTTGATGTTCCGGATCACGGGCTCACCGGGGGCGGCGCGTATAGCGGACGGGATTTCGCCGATTGGGGGCTGGCTGCTCATCGCAATAGCGCGTAACCGCTGCCGTGCCCGCCCGCAACCCGGTGCGATGATGAAGTGAGGAAAGGTTTCGAATGTCGTGGACCGATGAGCGGATCGATACGCTCCGGACGATGTGGGAAGCGGGTCAGACCGCCAGCCAGATCGCCGAAGCCCTGGGCGGGGTCAGCCGCAACGCCGTGATCGGCAAGGCGCATCGCCTGGGCCTGCAGGCGCGCCCGTCGCCGGTCCGCGCCAATGAGCCGGCCGCTGTGGAAACCCCGGCCCCCGCGCCCGTCGCGCCGGCACCGGTCGTCGAGCCCGAACCCGAACCCATTCAGCCCGAACCGGTCGTCGAAGCGGCGCCCGAACCCGCCGCCGAGCCGGCGCGCGAACCGCAGCAGCCGGTGCTCCGCTCGGTCGGCCCGGGCGGCTTCGTGCGCCAGTCGCCGGGCGAGCAGCAGCCCCCGCCCTCGCCCGCCCCGCCGCGCCGCCTGGTCCCCGCTAAGCCGAGCGCGGAGATCGCGGGCAAGACCTCGCTGCTCGATCTGAACGACCGCATCTGCAAGTGGCCGATCGGCCATCCGGGCGAGCCGGACTTCCACTTCTGCGGCGACAAAGTGAATCCGGGCTTCCCGTATTGCGTTGCGCATTGCGGCCACGCCTATCAGGCGCAGCTGCCCCGCCGCGATCGCCGTCCGCCGCCGCCCCTCCCCTTCGGTGGCCCGCGCGTCCGCTGATTCGAGGCCGATGAGAAAAGCCCGCCGGTTTCGCGACCGGCGGGCTTTTTCGTGGCTGGCTGATTCCCATGGCCTTCGACTTCGCTCAGGCTGAACGGGGTTTGGTGCTATGCCCTCATCCCTCATTCCGTTCAGGCTGAGCGAAGTCGAAGCCCACGCCCCAACGCCCGCCTCAAAGGAAAGGGCGACTCCTCAAGAGAAGCCGCCCCCTCACATCAGAACCGGAACGCTGCCGTCGCGCGCAGCGAGTGCCAGCGGAACTTGTCGTCCGACCGACGAATGTCGGTGCCGGTGGTGTTGGGCGTCAGCACGAACGGATTGTTCGCCGCGGCCGACCCTTGCGTCACCCGCACGCGCGTGTCGTCGTCGCGATACTGGTGGTACATATATTCCATGCCGATCGAGAAGTTGCGGCCGATCTTCTGCTCGATACCGCCACCGCCGAGGAAGCCGAACTGGTTGCGGTCGCCGCTGATCGCGAAGGCGTTGGCACCGTTCGAGGTCGCGAACTCGCGGTTGATGCGGGCATAGCCGCCGCCGAAGGTGCCGTAGAACAGCGTCTTGTTCGCCGCATAGCCCAGGCGACCACGGACCGAGGCTTCCCAGTCGATGCTGCGGGTGAAGGTGTACCAGGCCGGCGTGGTCGAGAAGCCCGAGACGCTGTCGGTGATCTCGGACTTACCGAATTCGCCGACGACACCGTACACGATGTTGCCCGCCTGATGGTCCAGGCCAACGCGGCCATAATAGGCGATGCCGTCCTTGTCGTTATCGCAACCCGTCGCGCCGTTCTGCGGCGAGATGGTGCTGCGCGCGCGACCGTTGCAGAAACCGGGCGAGAAGGCGTTGGCGCCGGCCGCCGTGGTCACGACATCGCCAAAGCGGCCATCCAGGTTGCGATCGAACAGCAGGCGCGAGCCGACATCGTTGGGCTGCACGTCATAGCCGAAGCTGCCGCCGACATAGGCACCCGAGAAGGGCGCGACATCGTCATCGGCCGTATAGCTGTCCTGCGCCATCGCCGGCGCGGCGAACAGCGCCGTGGCGGCGACGCCCGCCATCCAAAACTTGAACATAAACACTCCCATACCCTTGGCTTAAGGTGCCGGTGGAACGGGCGGCGGGCGCGGAATATCCCGCCGCTTAATCTGGGCAAAGTTTTGTTGCATTTGCGCCACGCCACCCGGTGCTGGCGCATGGGCTCCACAACCCCTATAGTTCCCGTTATGTCCAATGATCTGTTCGCGGGCGGCGCCCGCCCCCAACCCGCCTATGACGCCTCCTCGATCGAGGTGCTGGAGGGGCTGGAGCCGGTGCGTCGCCGCCCGGGCATGTATATCGGCGGCACCGACGAGCGCGCGCTGCACCATCTGGCCGCCGAAGTGCTCGACAATGCCATGGACGAGGCGGTGGCAGGCCATGCCACCCGGATCGAGGTGAAGCTGGAGCCGGGCAACCGCCTGACCATCGTCGACAATGGTCGCGGCATCCCGGTCGACCCGCACCCGAAATTCCCCGACAAGTCGGCACTGGAGGTCATTCTCTCGACCCTCCACTCGGGCGGCAAGTTCACCGGCAAGGCCTATGCGACCTCCGGCGGCCTGCACGGCGTCGGCATCTCGGTGGTCAACGCGCTATCGTCGGACACGGTGGTCGAGGTGGCGCGCGAGCGCATCCTCTATCGCCAACGCTTCGCCAAGGGCGCGACGCTCGGTCCGCTGGAGACGGTGGGCGCCGCCCCCAATCGGCGCGGCACCAGCGTCGCCTTCACCCCCGATACCGAGATTTTCGGCCCCGAACTCGCCTTCAAGCCGGCGCGGCTGCACAAGCTCGTCCGCTCCAAGGCCTATCTGTTCGCGGGCGTCGAGATCCGCTGGCACTGCGCGCCCTCGCTGATCACCGATGACACGCCGGCCGACGCGGTGTTCCAGTTCCCCGGCGGCCTCGCCGATCATCTGAAGGAGCAGCTGGGCGGCCGCGAATGTGCCACCGCCGATGCCTTTGCCGGCAATCAGGACTTTCCCGGCGAGCAGGGCCGAGTCGAATGGGCGGTCGCCTGGCCGCTGTGGAGCGACGGCAGCTATAGCTGGTATTGCAACACCATCCCGACCCCCGATGGCGGCACCCACGAACAGGGCCTGCGTCAGGCGCTGGTCCGGGGCCTGCGCGCGTTCGGCGAGTTGGTGAACCAGAAAAAGGCCAAGGACATCACCGCCGACGACGTCATGGTCGGCTCCGAACTGATGCTCTCGGTCTTCATCCGCGAACCGCAATTCCAGAGCCAGACCAAGGACCGCCTCACCAGCCCCGAGGCGGCGGGTCTGGTCGAAAAGGCCGTGCGCGACCATTTCGACCATTATCTCTCGGCCAATATGGAGCGGGGCAAGGCGCTGCTCGGCTATGTGCTCGACCGGATGGACGAGCGCCTGCGCCGGAAGGCCGAGCGTGAGGTCAAGCGCAAGACCGCCACGTCCGCGCGCAAGCTGCGCCTGCCGGGCAAGCTGACCGACTGTTCGGCGGACAGCCCCGAAGGCACCGAGCTGTTCATCGTCGAGGGCGACTCGGCGGGCGGCTCGGCCAAGCAGGCGCGCGACCGCAAGACGCAGGCGATCTTGCCGATCCGCGGTAAGATCCTGAACGTGGCCTCGGCCACCTCGACCAAGATTCTGCAGAACCAGGAGATCGCCGACCTGACGCTGGCGATGGGTTGCGGCACGCGCAAGGATTGTGACCCGACCCAGCTGCGCTATGAAAAGATCGTCATCATGACCGATGCAGACGTGGACGGCGCGCATATCGCCACGCTGCTGATGACCTTCTTCTTCCAGGAAATGCCCGATCTGGTGCGGCGCGGGCACCTCTATCTCGCGCAGCCGCCGCTCTATCGCCTGACGGTCGGCGCCAAGTCGCTCTACGCCCGCGACGACGCCCACCGCGCTGAGCTGGAGCGCACCGCGTTCAAGGGCAAGAAGGTCGACGTCGCGCGCTTCAAGGGCCTGGGCGAGATGAACCCCGGCCAGCTGCGCGAAACGACGATGGACCCGTCGAGCCGCAGCCTGATCCGCATCACCCTGCCCCAGGAATATGAGGAACGCGCGGGCGTGAAGGATCTGGTCGACCGGCTGATGGGCAACAACCCGGCGCACCGGTTTGCGTTCATTCAGGAGAATGCGGCGCGGCTCGATGAAGAGGTGATCGACGCCTGATCGGGCGGACCAATCTTGCAAAGCACAGGAAGATCGGCAAGTTTCGCTCTCTCCCATCCGACTTGTGTTCCGATGCAGGCCAATAAAGGCCACTCGGGTTGGAAAGGTCGTGCGTTATGATGCTTCTTGCCATCCTGCTTTCCTCCGCACCCTTAACACTGCCAAGAGAGGATCGAGGCACCGTCACGGTTACAGGGCGAAGCCTTGCCGACACACGCCGCGATCTGGAAAACTGCCTTGCGCAGCAATGTCCACCTAAGGATGAAATTGCCCGATCGTTGGCCTATGCCGAAGCCCAATTTTTAATGGGCGATTATCGCGGTGGCCGCAAAACCATGCTGATCGCACGGCGACGTAATGCTCGCTACGCATCCGAACTTCCCGAAGATGTATCGGATCTCCATTATGCAACGGGACGGTTTGCCAATCTGGTGGGGAACCCGGACAGCAATCGGCTGAGCATGTTTGATGCAGTCGATGCCTTGAAAGCGGGCCTGCCTGACACCGATAGTCGAGTCATGCAGCAAAGGCTGGCCATCGGAGATGGTTTTGCCATCAATGGTCAACTTTATGCAGCCCTTTCCCAATACGGCTCAGTAGCCCGCAAAGCTCGCTCAGTTGGGCTAACCTCGATCGAAGGCATGGCGCAATTCAAGGCAGCCGTGTTGCTGGCAGCGGTGGCTAGCTCCGTGCCCGAATTTGCCATTGATGCCCGGCGCAAAGCTGACGCAATTCTTGCAAACGACGACCCCGCATTCCTACCCTATCGAAATGGCGTTCGTATGTTGCGCGCGAGATTGGTAAGAAAATCGGAACGTGACGCCGCCATTGCCGAAGTCATCAAGGAGATGGAGCCAATGCCAGGCATGGACCAGGCTCTAATTTACAACCCCCCAATAAGGTTGGATGATATTTCCTTCGGAGCGGTACCCGGCGACGCGACACCTTGGGCCGACATCAACTTTTGGGTGACGGCGGACGGCCGGGTGTCCGATATCTCCACGGTACGCCAATCCGAAGATATGAATAAGGCTTGGCTCAAACCCGTTGTGAGAGCCTTGGAGACGCGACGCTATCTACCCAATCCGAAATCCTCAGGCGTCATGCATATGGAGCGCATTTCCTTCATTGCTGATCTCACGGAATCACCGCGCTCACGGATCAGGACCCGGGAAACCAAGCGCCGCGTCGACATAGTGGATTTGCTTGCCCAGCCATCCAACAAGCGACAGGAAAGCACGCCAGCTTTGCATACGCCTGTTACCCCACCGGTTTGAGGCACATCGAAAACATCATAGCACAGGCTTGGTGCCTGTCCGCCGATTATCCCGCGCGTTGACGCGCATGCGCAATAGCCCGTATGATCGCAAAGGGCGGCCCTTTGAGCCGCCCTTTGCTGTTTGAAGGAGACATCCCCGTGACCATCACCGCCCTGATGCCCGTCTACCCACGGTGCGGGGTGCGTCCGGTCCGAGGCGAGGGCGTCTATCTCTATGGCGAGGACGGCGAGCAGTATCTGGACTTCGCCGCCGGGATCGCGGTCAACGCGCTGGGCCATGGCCATCCGAAGCTGGTCGAGGCGATCGCCAAGCAGGCCGCGACGTTGATGCACGTGTCGAACCTCTACGGCAGTCCGCAGGGTGAGCATTTCGCGCAGCGGCTGGTCGATTCGACCTTTGCCGATACGGTGTTCTTCACCAATTCGGGCGCGGAAGCGGTCGAATGCGCGATCAAGACCGCGCGCCGCTATCATTTCGCCAATGGCAATCCGCAGCGTCATACGCTCATCACCTTCAACAATGCCTTCCATGGCCGGACGCTGGGTGCGATCTCGGCGACCAACCAGCCCAAGATGCGTGACGGGTTCGAGCCGCTGCTGCCCGGCTTCGCCTATGCGCCGTTCGACGATCTGGAGGCGGCGCTCGCGCTGATCGACGAGAACACCGCCGGTTTCCTGGTCGAGCCGATCCAGGGCGAAGGCGGTCTGCGCCCCGCCAGCATGGAATTCCTGCAAGGACTGCGCAAGGCGTGCGACGAGCATGGCCTGCTCTTGGTGCTGGACGAGGTGCAATGCGGGTACGGCCGCACCGGCAAGTTTTTCGCGCATGAGCTGTACGGCGTGAAGCCCGACATCATGGCCTCGGCCAAGGGTATCGGCGGCGGCTTCCCGCTGGGCGCATGCCTGGCGACCGAGGAAGCGGCCAAGGGCATGGTGATCGGCACGCACGGCTCGACCTATGGCGGCAATCCGCTCGCCATGGCGGCGGGCGAGGCGGTGCTCGACGTGATGCAGGAGCCGGGCTTCCTCGAGCATGTCGAGGCCATGGGCAAGCGCCTGCGCTCCACCCTGGAGCAGATGATCCCGAACTTCGATCATCTGTTCGAGGAAGTGCGCGGCCACGGCCTGATGCAGGGCCTGAAGATGAAGAGCGACAGCCGTCGTTTTGTGGCGCATTGCCGCGACCATCACGGGCTGCTGCTGGTCGCGGCGGGTGAGAATGTCATCCGCATCCTGCCGCCGCTGACCATCGACGAGAGCCACATCACCGAGTTCGCGACCAAGCTGTCGGACGCCGCGCGCGTCTATGTCCCCGCCGCCGACGACTGATGATCCCTGCCACCCCGGCGGCGAGAAACCGCCGGGGCGACGGAGTATAGACCCATGACGATCCGCCACTTCCTGAACCTCGCCGACGCCGGTCCCGAGGGTGTGACCGCCATTTTGCAGGACGCGCAGGCCCGCAAGGCCGCCCGCGCCGGTTTCACCAAGGGCCGCGTCGATGCCGACGCCCCGCTCGCCGGGCATACGCTCGCCATGGTGTTCGAGAAGAACTCGACCCGCACTCGCGTCAGCTTCGACATGGCGATCCGCCAGCTCGGCGGCACCTCGATCGTGCTGGATGCGGGCACGATGCAGTTGGGGCGCGGCGAGACGATCGCCGACACGGCGCGCATCCTGTCGGGCTATACCGATGCGATCATGATCCGCACCGATGACCATGCCAAGGTCGAGGAAATGGCGCATTATGCCAGCGTCCCGGTCATCAACGGCCTCACCGACCTGTCGCACCCCTGCCAGATCATGGCCGACCTGCTGACCGTGATCGAGGCGGGCAAGACCCTGTCCGGCCTGAAGGTCGCCTGGCTGGGCGACGGCAACAACGTCCTGCACTCGATCGTCGAGGCGGGTGGGCTGCTCGGCTTCGACGTCGTGGCCGCCTGCCCCAATGGCTATCACCCGGAGCCGGGCACGCTGGAGCTGGGCCGGGGCCGCGCCACCTGCACCACCGATCCGCGTGCGGCGGTCGAGGGCGCGGACATCGTCGTCACCGACACCTGGATCTCGATGGGCCAGGCCCATGCCGAGGAAAAGCTGGCCGCGATGATGCCGTATCAGGTCAATGCCGAACTGATGGCGCTGGCCAAGCCCGACGCCAAGTTCCTCCACTGCCTGCCCGCGCACCGTGACGAGGAAGTCACGTCGGAGGTGATCGACGGCCCGCAATCGCTGATCTGGCCCGAGGCGGAAAACCGCCTCCACGCGCAGAAATCGGTGCTGCGCTGGTGCTTTGGCCAGATCGGTTGATCGCGGCCGAGCCCATACTATCTATGGAAAGGCCGGCGGGTTCGTCGGCCTTTTCTCTTTTCCCGCCTGACCGGCACCATATCGCCCGGACGTCCTCCGGAGCGTAAAGGCACGAGCATGACCGACATCACCCTGCCCGACCTCGACCGCGCGATCGCGTTCACTATTCCCGAGCAGCACGCACGCGGACGGCTGGTGCGGCTGGGCCCGGTGCTGGACGAAATTCTCGCGGCGCATGCCTATCCCCCGGTGATCGAGCGGCTGCTGGCCGAGGCGCTGACGCTGACCGCGCTGATGGGCGCGACGCTGAAGGATACCAGCGGCCAGCTGACCATCCAGACGCGCAGCGACAGCGGCGTGATCCGGCTGCTGGTCTGCGATTATCGTGGCGGCGAGCTGCGCGGCTATATCCAGTATGACGAGGACCGGCTGGCCGAGCTTCCTGCCGAGCCGACATTGTTCGCGCTGTTCGGTCAGGGCTATCTGGCGATCACCTTCGACCTGGCGGTAACGGGCGAGCGCTATCAGGGCATCGTGCCGCTCGACGGCGATACGCTGTCGGCCGCCGCCGAGAGCTATTTCATCCAGTCGGAGCAGATCCCCAGCCTGCTGCGCGTCGGGATCGCCAAGGGACCGGACGGCCGCACCGTCGCGGGCGGCCTGTTCCTCCAGCATCTGCCTGAGGGCGAGGAAGGCCGCGAGCGGCTGCACGTCAAGCTCGACCATCCCGAGTGGGAGCATGTCCAGGCGCTCGGCCAGACCATGCAGGTCGAGGAACTGGCCGACGCCGCGCTGCCGCTGGAGACATTGGTGTGGCGGCTGTTCAACGAGGAGCGCAATGTCCGCGTATCGGAATCGCCCGCGATCGTGCGCGGCTGCCGCTGCTCGGCGGAGTACATCGCCAGCGTCATCACGAAGTTCTCGGTCGAGGAACGGCGCGAGATGGCCGATGCCGATGGCCTGATCCAGGTCGATTGCGCCTTCTGCGCGAAGAAGTTTCCTGTGCCGTTCGACGCCGCGCCGGCGGCCTGACCGCTTATTCCTCCCCAAGCTATGCTTGGGGAGGGGGACCATGCGCAGCATGGTGGAGGGGCATTCCGTCTGGCAAAGCCCCTATATTTGCGATCGGAACCGCCCCCTCCACCACCAGCCTACGGCTGGCGGTCCCCCTCCCCATCGGAGATAGGGAGGATTGGATCAGCCCCCCAGCGCCTCGACCAGCGCCTTGACCTTTTGCTGGCGCCATTGTGGCAGCGGCGCGACCAGCCAGTACCCCATGCGCGACGGCACCGCTTCACCGGTTGCGATCACCCGCCCCTCGGCCAGATCGCGCTCGGCCAGCAGTTGCGGCACGGTCGCGCGACCCAGACCCGCCGCCACCGCATCGATGGCGAGGCCCGCATCGGTGACGCGGACCAGCGGCGCGCCCTCCTCCGGCGCACCCGGCCAGGCGATCAGCGGTGCGTCGGCGGGACCAATCGGAATCATCCCGTCCGACTCGATCGCCTCCCCCTCCAGCCCGCCGGGGCCGTCACCCCAGCGGATGGCGAGGTCGAGATTCGCCTCGGTGAAGTCCAGCCCCTCGTCCGACGCGATCAGCGAGAAGCGCAGGTCGGGATCGCTCGCGGCGATGGCGGCGAGGCGCGGCATCAGCCATTTCTCGGTCACGTCGCGCGGGGCGGCGATGGTCAGCGACTTGGACGACTGGCCCGCCTGCATCGCGCGCACCGCATCCTCGAATTGCAGGAAGCCCGCGCGCAAGGGGGCCAGCCCCGCCTCCGCTTCGGGCGTCAGTTCCAGCCCGCGCGTGGTGCGGCGGAACAGCACGACGCCCAGCGTATCCTCCAGCGCACGGATCTGCTGGCCCACCGCCGCCGGGGTCACCGCCAGCTCGTCAGCGGCGCGGGTGAAGCTCAGATGGCGCGCGGCCGCGTCGAGCACACGCAGGCCGTTGAGCGGCAGGTGCGTGCGCTTCACGATTCCACCGCCGGCGCGATCAGCGCGAAATGGGGGATGGCGGCATCGAAGGTCACGCCGTCCGCGCCGACCATCCTGTAGCTGCCCTGCATCGCCCCGCTGGTCGTCGCCAGCGGACAGCCCGAGACATAGTCATAGGCGGTGCCCGGCTGGATCACCGGCTGCTCGCCGACCACGCCTTCGCCCTCGACCGAATGGCGCGCGCCGCGTCCGTCGGTGATGATCCAGCGGCGGGTGAGCAGCTGCACCGGCTGATCCCCGTCATTCTCGATGCGGACATGATAGGCCCAGAACCAGCGCCCGCGCTGCGGCTCGGACTGTTCGGGCAGATAGCTGACCGACACGCGCACCGTCACCGGCCCGCTGGTCAGCGCGTGGGAGAAGAGCGCCTTCACAGACCCACGGCGCGCAGGGCCTGGTCGAGATCGTCGATCAGGTCGTCCGCATCCTCCAGCCCGACATTCAGGCGCAGCATCCCCTCGCCGATCCCCATCTCGACGCGCTTGTCCTCGGCGACACCGGCATGGGTGGTCGAGGCCGGGTGAGTCATCAGCGAGCGCGAGTCGCCGATATTGTTGGAGATGTCGATCAGCTCCAGCGCGTCGAGCAGGCCGTGCGCCTGTTCGCGACCGCCATCGAGTTCGAGCGCGAAGATGCTGCCCCCCGCCTTCATCTGGCGCATGGCCAACTCATGCTGCGGATGGCTGGGCAGCGCCGGGCATAGGACGCGCGGCACGCGGCCCTCCAGGAAGGTCGCGACCTTCAACGCCGACTCCGACTGGCGATGGATACGCAGGTCCAGCGTCTCCAGCCCCTTCAACACCACCCAGGCATTGAAGGCCGACAGCGTCGGACCGGTGTTGCGGGTGAAGGGCAGCAGCGTGTTGGTGATGAAGTCCTCGGTCCCGCATACCGCGCCCGCCAGCACGCGCCCCTGCCCGTCCATCATCTTGGTGGCGGAATAGGCAGTGACGTCCGCGCCGAAATCCATCGGTCGCTGGAGCGCGGGGGTGGCGAAGGCATTGTCGACGACCGTGGTGATGCCGCGTTCGCGCGCAATGGCGCAGATCGCTTGAAGATCGGCGACGTCCATCGTCGGATTGGCGGGGGTTTCGAAGAAGAAGACCTTCGTCTCGGGGCGGACCGCGTCGAGGAACGCCTGCGGATCGCGGGCATCGACGACGGTGGTGGCGATGCCGAACTTGGGCAGCAGCGTGTCGGTCAGCCAGCGGCACGACCCGAACGCCGCGCGCCCGCCGACCAGATGGTCGCCCGCCTGCAACTGGCAGAGCAGCACCGCGGTCATCGCCGCCATACCCGACGCCATGGTCCGGCACGCCTCGGCCCCTTCGAGGAGCGCGATACGCTGTTCCAGCATCTCGACGGTCGGGTTCTGGAGGCGGGAATAGGTCATCCCCTCCTGCTCGCCCGCGAACCGCGCCGCCGCATCGCCCGCCCGGTCATAGCAATAGCCCGAGGTCAGGAAGAGCGCCTCGGACGTCTCGCCATATTCCGACCGCGCGGTGCCGCCGCGTACGGCCTGCGTCGCGGGGCGCCATTGGTTGGTGATCGAACGGTCCTGGCCAGTCTTACGCTTCATGCCAGCCCATTTGCCGGTCCGGGACACGGGGTTCAAGGATATTCCGCCTATCATGGCGGACAGCATCCCTCCCAACTGTCACCGTTACACGATCGGAACGAAAATCGGCCCGATCCGGTTATGCTCGCGACCTGCAACAGGGAGAATGACGATGAAGATTGGGATCGGCCTTTTGCTCGCGGCCAGCGTGGTGTCGCTGTCGGCCTGCAACAGCAAGGGCACGGACAAGCTGGCGGACCGTGTCGAGAACGCCGCCGACAACCGCGCCGACACCATGGAGTCGCAGGCCGACGCGCTGCGCAACGAAGCCAAGATGCTCGACAAGCGCGCCGAGAACACCCGCGACTATGCCGAGGACCGCGCCGACGCGATCAAGGCGGCGGACGTCAACGCCAGCGCGATGAGCCAGGAACAGCGCGACGCGATCGTCGCCAACCAGGCCGCGGCGGTCCGCTAAGCCGGCCAGTCGTGATGACGGAGGGCCCCACCCTCCGTCATCCCTCAATGTCGTCGGCGGTAGGAGCCCCCGCCACCAAAGTCATTGCCCGATCGCCGCGCCAGCGCCATGACCATGGCCATGCGCCGTCTGCTCGCCCCCTTCAGCCGCCCGGCCCCGGCGCTGTTCGCGCTGCTCGCCATTGCCCAGGCCATCTTCAGCTGGCGACTCACCACCCCGCACACGCTGGTCTTCGACGAAGTCCATTATGTCCCCGCCGCGCGCATGCTGCTGGCGCTGTCGGGGCCGGTGAATATCGAGCATCCGCTGCTCGGCAAGACGCTGATCGCCGCCGGAATGCTGGTGTTCGGCGACAATCCGCTGGGCTGGCGCGCGCTGTCGACGCTGGCGGGGACGGCGATCGTCGGGGGCGTGTTCGCGATCGTCTGGCTGATGACCCGGCGGACGCGCGCGGCCGCGGTCGCGGGTTTGCTGACCATCGTCAATTTCGTGGTGCTGGTGCAGGCGCGCATCGCTATGCTCGACGGGTTCATGGCGGCCTTCGTCGTGCTGGCGGTCGCCGCCATGGCCTGGGCGATGCGCGGCGACGCAGGCCAGAGCCGGTGGCGCTGGACGCTGGGGGCCGTGCTGCTCGGTCTGGCCGTCGGCACCAAATGGGCCGCCGTGCCCTATCTGGGCTATGCGGCGATCGGGTTCGTCCTGCTGAAGCGCGGCGATCCGTCGCGCTGGCCGGGGTTGCGCTGGTGGTCGGCCTGGGGGCTGCTCGGGCTGGCGGCCAGCCTCGCCTATGCCGCGACCTTCGCGCCGGCCTTTTTCTACGCGTCCGAGCCGATGACGCTGGCGCGGCTGATCCCGTTCCAGCTCGATATGTATGCCCGCCAGACCCAGATTCTGCCGCCGCACGCCTATCAGTCGGCCTGGTGGAGTTGGCCCGTCATCGGGCGGCCGATCTGGTATTTCTACGAAGTCGCGGACGGGGCGCAACGGGGGGTTTTCCTGCTCGGCAATCCGGCGGTGATGTGGGGCGGACTGGTCGCGGTGGCGGCCTGTGCGCTGGGCTGGCTGCGGACGCGCGAGGTGCGGCTGGGCGTCGCCGCCGCGCTTTGGATCGGCGGGTTCGCGATCTGGGCGATCATCCCCAAGTCGCTGGGCTTTTACTATTATTACTTCCTGCCGGCGATCTGGCTGTCGGTCGCGCTGGCGGTGGCGATCGACCGGTGGCGCGGCTGGCTGCGCGATTGGGACGAGGTCTATCTCGTCGCGGCGATCAGCCTGTTCGTCTATTTCTACCCGATCCTGACGGCCGGGGCGCTGGGCGGGCCGAGGGCCTTCCTGCGCTGGGCCTGGTTTGTGGATTGGCGCTGAGGAATTTCCTTAATACCGCCCCCACACGAACCGCGACGACAGCGCGTAATTCCACACTGCGCCGATCAGCACCCCGATCAGCGCCGATACCGCCCACTCATTGGCGCGCGCATCGTGCAGAAAGGCCGCAACGCCGACATTGGCGATCGCCCCGACCGAACAGACCAGACAGAATGACACCCAGCCATCGAGCAGCGGCTTGAGCCCACGCAGCCGCCGGTCGCGATAGGTCAGCGCGTTGTTCAGGAAGAAGTTGAACGTCATCGCCGCCGCCACCGCGACGATCTGGCTGGCCAGGAAGCTGGCGCCCAGCAGGACGAAGAACAGGCTCAAGACGGCCATGTGCACGCCGACGCCCAGCACCCCGATCGCCGAAAACATGGCGAAGCGCACCGGCACCACCTTGCCGAAGCGACGGTCGTACAGCGCGATCAGATATTCCATCGCCACGACATGATCGAGCTTCGACTCGCCCTCGGTCCGCAGGCGGAACACATAGGGCATCTCGGCGGCGCGTAAGGGGCGCGGCGAGGCACTCATGATGTCGAGCAGGATCTTGAAGCCGATGCCCGACAGATGCGGCACCGTCTCGCGCGCCACTTGCGTCCGGACCATGAAGAATCCGCTCATCGGGTCGGACAGGTTCACGTTCAGCACGCGCTGCGACAATCTGGTGGCGAAGGCCGACTTGGCGACGCGGTCGCGGTCCCAGTCGCCCGTCCCGCCGCCATCGACGAAGCGCGAGCCCACCACCAGATCGAGGTCGCCTTCCGCCTGCAACCGGTCGAGCATCTTCGGGAGCAGCGTCTCGTCATGCTGGAGGTCGCCGTCGATCACCGCGACCATGGGAGCAGCGGTGGCGCACATCCCCTCGATACAGGCCGAGGACAGGCCGCGCCGCCCGATCCGCTGGATCACCCGGACACGCGGGTCGACCTTGCCGAGTTCACGCGCGGCGTCCGCCGTGCCGTCGGGGCTGTTGTCGTCGACGAAGATCGCCTCCCACCGCCGCCCGGCCAGCGCCTGGTCGAGCTTGGCGATGAGCACGGGCACATTGGCGCGCTCGTTGAAGGTCGGGATGACGACCGCGAGTTCGAGGAGCGCGCCCATGCGGATCAGAGTCGGTCGAGGATCGCGTCGGCCATGGCGCGGGTCGACAGGCTGCCGCCCAGATCGCCGGTCCGCGCGCCCTCGCGGATCGCGCCCGCCACCGCCGCGTCGATACGGTCGGCGGCCTCGGTCATACCCAGCGAGTGGCGCAGCATCATCGCCGAGGACAGGATCGCCGCACACGGATTGGCCTTGCCCTGGCCCGCAATGTCGGGCGCCGAGCCATGGATCGGCTCGTACAACCCCTTGCCCGTCGCACCCAGCGCGGCGGAGGGCAGCATGCCGATCGAGCCGGCGCACATCGACGCCTGATCCGACAGGATGTCGCCGAACAGATTGCCGGTCAGGATCACGTCGAACTGACCCGGATCGCGCACCAGCTGCATCGCGCAATTGTCGACATACATATGGTCGAGCACGACCTCGGGGTAATCCTCCGCCACCTCGATCACCACGTCGCGCCACAGCTGCGAGGTTTCCAGTACATTGGCCTTGTCCACCGACAACAGGCGGCGGCGGCGGCGCATTGCCGTCTCGAAGCCGACGCGCGCGATCCGGGCCACTTCCTCTTCGTCATAGCGCATCAGGTCATGGCCTTCGCGCAGGCCCGCCTCGGTGGTGCCACGGCCCTTCGCGCCGAAATAGACGTCGCCGGTCAGCTCGCGCACGATCACCATGTCGATCCGGCGCGCGATGTCGGGGCGCAACGAGCTGGCACCCTCCAGCCCCTCGAACAGGCGCGCAGGGCGCAGGTTGGCAAACAGGCCGAACGCCTTGCGCAGGCCTAGGATCGCCTGTTCCGGCCGATGCGCGCGTTCCAGATTGTCGAAACGCGGATCGCCGACCGCGCCGAACAGCAGCGCATCGGCGCGCTCCGCCACCGCCAGCGTCTCGGGCGGCAGCGGATGGCCCGCCGCCTCGTACGCCGCACCGCCGACCTTGGCCTCCTCGAAGGTCAGGCCCAGGTCCAGCGCCTCCAGCACGCGCCGCGCTTCCGCCGTCACTTCCGGGCCGATGCCGTCACCGGCGAGGATCGCGATCAATGCCATGGCTGGCCCCTTCCTGTCTCTGTTCGGAGCGCCCTTTGCCTTAGCGGGCGGGCATCACGCAACCGCCCTTTTGAACCGATCGAACAACCGCGCGCGTGCCGGCATGGGATCGTTGCGCAAACCCGCAAGCAGATCGCGCGTCAGGAAATGCGCGGTGATCCGCGCGCCCGCAAAGATGTCGGGCCAGTCCGCCACCCCGCCCTCGCGCAGGAAAGCGGGCAACGGGAACAGCCGCGCCTCATAGCCGAACGCCGCCCCCACCGACACCGCCGCGCCGCTCTTGGGGCTGACATAGGCGAGGTCGTCCGCCGCGCCGGTCACGGTGCATCGCTCAAGGTCCAGTCCGAACCCCAACTGCCCGAGCAGCAGCAATTCATAGCGCACCAACGCCCCCGCCCAGCCCCGCGCCGAGGGCGCCGACTCGATAGCGGTCAGCACCGCGTCCAGCGCATCGTAGAGGACGGGATAGGGCTGTTCCTCGGGCAAGGCGGCGGCGGTCAGCGCGCACAGCCACTCGATCCCGGCGGCGGCCAGCGGCTCGCCATGCAGCCCCGCGCGGCTATGCCCCGGCTCGATGGTCAGCGCCGCCAGCTGCTCCGCCGTCCGCGCCCGCCACTCGCCGATAATGTCGTTCCCCGGCTGCAACACCGGCCGCAAAGCCCGCGACCGCCCGCCCCGGACATAGCCCGGCTGCACACCGTCATCGCGGGTCAACGCCCGCACGATCGCCCCATGCTCGCCATGCGGCCGGACCGACAGGATGATGGCGGGGGCAACCCGATGCATGAGGGAGGATGTAGGGGGGAATGGGGTGGGATGCTATGGCGCAGCACGTAGATCAAAAGGCGAGCAATCTATGCCTTCACACTTAAGTGCAAATTGGCATTGTCTCCGTTTGTTCTGTGTGTCAGCATTCGAGTATGTCGACATCCGAGCATTCAAATCTCCCGGCACAAATCGCTGAAGTCATTGCTGGAGTCCCCAAGGCGTTGATTCCAAATAGCGTGAAAGCACTTGATAGGCTGATTGGGGCCGCAGTAGATATACCAGTCGCTTGGATGGCCCAGAAAAAAGCACAGATTGAGGCTCAAACCCAATCTTACACTTCAATAGAAAAGTCTATCGCGGAAGAAGCAGCAAAGATTGCTGGCGGCAATGCCGACACAGTACAGAACGCGGTAAATATATTGGTTCGAAAAGCATACCAAAAGCAAATCAATCGCGAATCTGTTGCCACAGCCATGGTTGAGGATATGCGTACAAACCCAGGGGAAAATTCACACACACCTAACGAGGCACCTCCCCCTAACCTAGACGAAGATTGGCTGAATGTCTTTGAACGATACGCGGAAGATGCATCGACAGAACGCATGCAAAATCTGTGGGGCCGAGTTTTAGCGGGCGAGATAAGGAAGCCCGGCCGCTATTCTATGAGGATATTAAGATTTCCATCAGAGTTCTCACAAGCAGACGGATTGACATTTGCAGAATTTTGTACGTCCGCGTTTGGAGATCTAGCGCCAAAATCTCTTGTAAAACCGCAAAAAGACAAAGATATTCGCAGCCTCATTTTCTTAGAGTCTGCTGGACTCATACAGGGTGCCAGCGGACTCGGCTTAACCAACAAAGTTACCTTCGACTCTTCTGGCAACGCAATTATGCGAGAAGGGCCCCTTGCACTTCTCCTACAAGGATTACCAGGAGAAACATTTGAATATGAAACTTGCGTCCTAACCCCCTTAGGACAGGAGCTTCTAAGCCTTATACCTGGAAGAGACGCAAGGGCAGCCGCGCGAAAAGTTGCACAGTCAATAAAATCAGCAGCCATCAAATCGGCTTTTTTGACCACCATATCTCAATCAAACGATACGTTGATATTGACGGAAATTATTTGGCAGCCGGAACTAGAAGTAAATCAATCTACTTAGATATAGGTGAAATTCAAGATTTTCGCCTTAAATTACCGGCTATGGTAGAAATCATAAACCTGCTGCGCGACCGCCTGACTGACCCCTGGCGCCTTCCGCAAGTCCTCCAGGCTCGCATTCCGCACCGCGCGCCCCGTACCGAAGTGCATCAACAACGCCTTCTTCCGCGCCGGGCCGATGCCGGGCACTTCGTTCAGCGGGCTCGCCCCCATCGCCTTGGCGCGTTTGTCGCGGTGCGCGCCGATCACGAAGCGGTGGACTTCGTCGCGTAGCCGCTGGAGGTAGAACAACAATGGCGCGTTGACCGGCAGCATCCGTTCGCTGCCGTCCATCATGTGAAAGACCTCGCGCCCCTCGCGGCCGTGATGCGGGCCCTTGGCGACGCCGACCAGGCAGACATCCTCGATGCCCAGATCCTCCAGCACCGCCTTGGCCGCGTTGAGCTGGCCGCGCCCGCCGTCGATCAGGACCAGGTCGGGCCAGGTCGCGTCGTCACGATCCGGGTTCTCTTCCAACTGACGAGCGAAGCGGCGGCGGAAGACTTCGCGCATCATGCCGAAATCGTCGTTGGTCGCCGCCTCGTTCCCCTTGATGTTGAACTTGCGATACTGGCCCTTCTGGAACCCCTCCGGCCCCGCCACGACCATCGCGCCCAGCGCATTGGTGCCTTGGATATGGCTGTTGTCGTATATCTCGATCCGCTGCGGCGGTTCGGACAGGTCGAAGAAATCGGCGACCTCGCGCAGCAGCTTGGCTTGAGTGGTCGACTCGGCCAGCCGCCGCTCGAGCGCCTCGACCGCGTTGCGCTTGGCCTGGTCGAGCAGGCGGCGGCGATCGCCGCGCTGCGGTACGGTCAGCTGCACCTTGTACCCGGCACGCTCGCCCAGCGCCTCGGTCAGCAACTCGCCTTCGGGAAGGTCGCGGTCGAGCAGGATGGTCTTGGCGGGCGGCACCTCCTCGTAAAATTGGCTGAGGAAGCTGGTCAGCACCTCCTCCTCGGGCACGTCGGTGGTGTGCGCGGGAAAGAAGCTGCGATGCCCCCAATTCTGGCCGCCGCGGATGAAGAAGGCCTGGATGCCCATCACCCCCTCGCGACATGCCAGCGCGAAGATGTCAGCGTCGCCCACCCCCTCGGCGTTGATCGCCTGAGTCCCCTGAATGAAGGTCAACGCCTTCAGCCGGTCGCGCAGGATCGCGGCCAGCTCGAAGTCCATCGCCTCGGCCGCGTCTTGCATCTGCTTGCCCAGCTTGGCCTGGACCTGGGTCGACTTGCCGCCGAGGAAGTTCTTGGCGTCGGCGACCAGCTCGGCATAAGCGGCCTCGTCGATCCGGCCGACGCACGGCGCCGAGCAGCGCTTGATCTGGTAGAGCAGGCACGGCCGGTCGCGCCCCTTGAAGAAGCTGTCGGTGCAGGAGCGGAGCAGGAACAGCTTTTGCAGCGCGTTCAACGTATTGTTGACACTGCACGCGCTGGCGAAGGGGCCGTAATAATTGCCGACCGCCCGCCGCGCCCCGCGATGCTTCTGGATGCGCGGGAAATCATGGTCGTTGCGCAGCAGGATGAAGGGAAAGCTCTTGTCGTCGCGCAGCAGGACGTTGAACGCGGGGCGATAGCGCTTGATGAGTTGCGCCTCGAGCAGCAGCGCCTCGGCCTCATTGTTGGTTGTGACGATCGTCATCGACCGGGTCTGCGCGACCATGCGCTGCAGGCGCTTAGGCAGCCGGTCGACCTGGGTATAGTTGGCGACACGGTTCTTCAGCGCGCGCGCCTTGCCGATATACAGCACATCGCCGCGCGCATCCTGCATCCGATACACGCCCGGCCGCAGCGGCAAGGTCGCCAGCACGTTGCGGATCGCCGCCACCCCCGCCTTCAGATCGGGCGCATCGGCACCGCGTAAGGTAAAGGTGGATTTCTCTTCGTTGAAGCGGTCGACGGGGGGCTCGGACATCGCTGCGATTTAGGAGTGCGGGGAGCGGATCGCTACCCTGGGCGGTCGCTTTGGTTCACGCGAAGCCGCGAAGACGCGAAGGTTTTTTGCGCGCAAGGGCGCGAGATAATTCCTCCCCTGCAAGGGGAGGTGGCAGTCCGAAGGACTGACGGGGGGGTGTCACGGCAAGCGGGGACACCCCTCCACCATGCTTCGCATGGTCCCCCTCCCCTTGCAGGAGAGGAATGCGTTCAACCTTGCGCGAAGAGCTTGGTGCCCATTACGCCGATCACCGTCAGCACCATGAAGCCCGCCTGGATCGGCGCGATCTTGTCGCCGAATACGATGGCCCCGCCGATCACCACGCCGACCGCGCCCAGCCCGGTCCACACCGCATAGGCGGTGCCCGCCGGAAGCCCGCGCATCGCCAGCGCCAACAGGCCCATGTTCACGAAGCTGAGGATGATCGGCACGCTCGACGCCTGCCAGGTGGCGACGGTCGCCGCCCATTTCAGGCTGAGCGCCCAGCAGATCTCGGTAATCACGGCAATGCCCAGAATGACCCATGCCATCGGAAGCGTCTCCTTTGTCACGGGCTCGGGGATATGGGCATCGTCGCCGGAAACCCGAAAGAGACGGCGATGCGGACCCGCCATTGGGGCGGATTATGTGTTGTGGGGAGTTGCCCCTCCACCACCGGGCTTTGCCCGGCGGTCCCCCTCCCCAAGCCGAGCTTGGGGAGGAATGCGTTTCCCCACGCTCCGTTCGGGCTGAGCGCAGTCGAAGCCCACGCCCCGCCCTATCCCCGCGCGGAGGAAAGGGATTTCCTTGGGCTTCGACTTCGGCGCCATACGCCGAAGTTTATCCTGAGCGGCTGGCTTGCCAGCCAGCCGAAGGGCTCAGCCTGAACGGAGGTTTGGGGGCAGGTCCCAAAACGACCGAACCGCGCCTCGGGCCAACCCGAAGCGCGGTCCTGTCTCCGGCCCTGACGCCGATCAGTTCGGGCGACCGAGCCCCGCGATGGTGCGGTCGATCATCGCCCGGTCGGCATCGGCCGAGTGGTGCTCGGCGATCAGCAGACCGGCGGCCTTGGCGGCAGCCTCGGCGGCGCGGGCGCGGACCTCGGCCAGCGCAGCGCGCTCGGCGGCGGCGATCTTGTCCTCGGCCATCTTGGCGCGACGCTCCATCAGCGCCTCGGCATCGGCCTTGGCCTTGCTGAGCAGCTGACCCGCTTCGTGCTGCGCCTGGACGCGCATCGCCTCGGCATCGGCATGCGCCGCCTTCGCCTTGGCCTCATATTCGGCCTTCAGCGCTTCGGCTTCCTGACGCAGCTTGGTCGCTTCGTCGAGCTGGGCGCGGATGCCGGCGATCTTCTGGTCGAGCGAACGACCGATCATCGACGGCACCTTCTTGACCAGCATGCCGATCAGCACGACCAAAGCGGCAAGCGCCACCCAGCCGGTCGAATCGAAACCCAGCGCGGTCGGGCTGGCGGCATGATGCTCGGTCTCGGCGGCGGCGACCGTGTTGCCGGTCAGGCCGTCACCCTCGCGGATCGGACGCTGCGCCATGCCCTCGGCCGATGCCGCGTCGGCCAGGTTCTGCGCCACCAGCGCATCGCCATTGGTCAGCGCACCGCCTGCGGAATGATTAGCCATGCGCGCTCACCTTTCGCACCGCGTCGGCCGCCGCATCCTCGCCCACCTGGACGCCGGACAGCTTGGCGACGAGATCGCGTGCGGCTTCCGCCGCCACGGACTGAAGATTGGCCATCGCCTCGGCCTTGGCATTGGCGATCGCCAGGTCATGATGACCCAGACGCTCGGCCAGGTCGGCGTCGGCCGCCTTGACCTGCGCCTCGAAGGCGTGGGTCGCCCGCGCCTTGGCGGCGTTGGTTTCGGCCATCGCGGCGACACGGGCGGCGTCCATTTCGGCCCGCCATGCCTCCTCGACCCGGTCGGCCTCGGCACGCGCGGCCTCCGCCGCCGCCAGATCGCCGGCGATACGGCCTTCGCGAGCGTCGACGGTCGCCTGAATCTTGGGCACCATCCCACGACCGACCACAAAATACAGCAGGCCGAACGTGATCAGGAGCCAGAAGATCTGCGACGCATAGGTCGCACTGATCTGTGCTATCTGGGGCATGGAGTCCTCGTTGCCATATCAACCGGGCGCATCGTCAGCGACACGCCCGGCCGATCCGAATGATTAGGCGACGAACACCAGGATGATCATCGTCACGAAGGCGAGCAGGCCCAGAAGCTCGGCACCGGCGAAACCGATGAACAGGCGGCCCTGCTGGCTGTCCGCCGCACCCGGATTGCGCAGCGCGCCTTCGAGGAACTTGGCGAACACGTTGCCCACGCCGAGCGAGGCGATGCCCATGCCGATAGCGGCCAGACCGGCACCGATCAGCTTCGCGGCTTCTGCGTCCATTTCAATCACTCCAGTTCAAAAAGGGTCGTTTGGGTATTCAAGTCGGCGGCGCGACCGCCCGCCCGATCCGGCTCCCCGGATCAGTGCAGGTTGACGGCGTCGTTCAGATAGACCGAGGTCAGCAGCGCGAAGACATAGGCCTGGATCGCGGCGACCAGCAGTTCGAGAAGCGTGATGCCGATCATCAGCAGGAAGCTCGGCAGGGTGATGAGCGCGGCATAGCCGGGCCCCATGTTGATGCCGTTGATGACGAAGGCGGCGAGAACCTTCAGCAGGATGTGCCCTGCCGTCATCGCGACGAACAGTCGCAGACCCAGCGAGAAGGGGCGCACCAGGAAGCTCATCAGCTCGACCACGAAGATCAGCGGAATCATCAGCTTGGGCGTACCGTGCGGCACGAACAGCGCGAAGAAGTGGAAGCCGTGGCGACCGAAGCCGACGATCAGCACGATCGCGAACGAGATCAGCGCGAGCACGCCGGTGACGGTCACATGGCTGGTCACGGTGAAGGGATGGACACCCGGCACCACGCCGAAGGGCAGCAGGCCCAGCACGTTGGCGAACAGGATGAACATGAACAGCGAGAAGACGTAGGGCAGGAAGCGCTTGCCTTCCGGGCCAATGTTCGACGTCAGCATCGAATTGACGAAGCCGGTGAAGCCCTCGACCGCCGCCTGCCAGCGCCCGGGGACCAGATCGCGCTTCATGCCGCCGATCATGAACACCCACAGCGCGACCAGCGTCGCCACCATCCACAGAGCGGAATTGGTGAAGGAAAGGTCGTAGCCGCCGACCACCCAGTGCTGACCGAGCACCGGCTCGATCAGGAACTGGTGCATCGGATCAATCTTGCCGCCCGATTCTGCCGCCACGCTGCTTCGTTCCCACATATGACGAACGCCCGGTTACTCCGGGCGCTCACCAGAAATCCGAATGATCTGCCTGAACGCCACGCCGATCCCCAGGAACAGCATCACGATCAGGGCCCAGGGTGCGGTGCCGAACCAGCGGTCGAAGAGCCAGCCGATCAACGCACTGCCGACAAGACTTCCGATCAGCGCGGAGATCACGCGGCTGCCCTGGGAATAACCCCTGTCGGCGTCCACCTTCACCCCCTGCCGCGCTACGCCGTCCGCTTTCGCCTTGGCCAATCGCTGATCCAGCGCGGCCAGACGCGGATCGTCCGCATCGCCAAAGTCCTGTCCGGGTTCCTTCTCCGCCACGCAGCCACCCTCACCTGATTTCGTCACCGAAGGGGAGAATGCGCGCGAACGGCGAGCGACCCCGCCAAGGCGAGGCCCGTTTAGAAAGCGTGTCCTCCCAAGTCAACCGCCTGGGGGTGGGGTTGTGACAGATGTGTTAAGGATTGTTGCCGGGTAGCGACAGGAGGCCGTCCTACGCCCGATGCCCCCCCCATCCCACAGGCAGGGGAGTACGGAGAGGGCCGGTGCTATTGTCAAGCGACAGGACCTGTATCTCCTGCGTCATCTTGGGCAACGCATTGCGCTGACTTTCAAACAGCTGCGCAATCGACTTGTATCGTCATCACTTTAAATGAGAGACGATGGGGCAGTCCAGCTCTGGACGCCTAACATCCCGATCGATTAGCATATTGGGCCGATCCCCGGTCCCAAGCGATCGTCGGCATGCAGACACTGTGATGACCATTGGAACAATTTGGCGACGTCAAAGTTCGCGATCACGACTGCATGCCAATTGCTATGTTGCTAAAGGAGCACCGCAATGGTTCACCCGTCGCCTTCGCCGAATGGTGAGACAGCGGCATGAGCGCGTCGCTGATCCACATCGTAAGGCTTGGCGAGACGCTCTCGTCAATCGCACGGCGCTATCAGACGTCCATACGTGCTATTGCGCGCTACAATGGTTTGAAGAACGTCAATCTCATCAACGTTGGCCAGCGGTTGATCATACCGCGAGTTTCGACAAGCCATAGCCGCGGCCTAATGAATACTCGACAGCGGACCCAGCCAAACCGACCTGAAGCGATCAAGACACATAATGCGGCCGGCATTCTTGCGCTTTCGCCTATTGACGTAATCGACAGTAAAAAGACGCTGCAAACGGAGTGGGTTCAATCTGCCGGCATCGAGCAGGCTCACGGTATAATTGACACTATTTTAAACCGCACGGCATCTCGCCACTGGGGCTTGACGGTGGCTGACGTTGTAAATTCTCGGAACCAGTTCTCCGACATCAACGGCCCCATATCACGGCGAAGCGGACGCAATGCAGTATCGCAACTGCCATCGAGTATAATAAGTCGCCGTGTCCACCAAGTGGTGGATGACTATCTTGTAGCTAGGGCGACAGGACGTGGCTCGATTGTTGGCTCCCACTTGAACTATGCCAATCCACATTATTCTGACGCGAAAAATCTCGAGTGGATCAATGCGCTTGATGGCCCGCGTCTGGGAAAGGGTCAGGCAATTCACTACCATGGGACAACGCCAAGCCTGCAGAGATATCGGCCGGGCCGTTTCACGCTTGTCCTGCCAAGTTTCGACACCATCCGCCAACCATCGACACAGGGGCGACGGATCGATGGTGCCGCCATTGCGGCGGCGCACGGAGTCGCGGTGAAGAGTGCGAATGTTCGTTTGGGGCAACTTGATCCGGCAATGGCGTCGGTTATCCGCACTGTGGCGGAGGTTGCCCGCGAACTGAAATTGCCGACGCCCGTTATCACCTCAGGCAATGACAGCCGGCATCGGGCAGGCTCCATGCATTACGCAAACCGCGCACTCGACTTCCGCGGAAATAACATTTCCATCAGTCAAGGCCAAGCGTTGCGCCAAGGCGTGACCAATCGTCTCGGAGAAAATTATGACGTGGTATTCGAAACGTTCAGTAACGCCACGAACAATCACCTCCATATCGAGTATGACCCGGACTAGACGGTTGAGCGCTATGCGCCGGTGGATTTTAACAGGCCTGACGCCACTGGGTTTGATAGCGCAAGGCGCGTGTTCGGAACCCGCGCCGCCGGACAACCTGTCCAATACAGTGGCACCGATCACGGTCGAAACACCCATATCGCCAGCGCCGAGCACGTCCGACCTTCACCCGACCGGCGCACCCGCGCCAGCGCTCGCGACCGATGACAGCCAGACCGCTTCAAAGGTCCTCGGCAAACGCGATCGTACGATTGCCGGCGGAAAGCACGTTTGCGACATTGATTTCGTGTATGCGGGGCGCGAACCCGAAAACGTATTTTGGGAGGAACCCTGCAGGGCTGTCACGGCCAAGATGATCAGAAGCGCCGATCTGAAAGCCTTGGGCCGCTGGAGCAGACTGGACTCATTTCAACGGAAATTCGTCGATCAGATGCCCGGCGGGCGTGTCCTGTATATTGAAGGATCGCTCAGCGCTTCGGTCTATCCGATCGATGAGACCGGAAACAGCATCGAGGTTCCGGTCGCGGACTGATCCACGAGGCGCGCATATCGCTCTCTCCCGACCCTGTCATTCCATGGCCGGGAGAGGCTTTTCACTAAATATACCTCGCTTACACGCAGGCCGGCGCGCGCTCGGGTGCGGCGCCGGTGCGGGTCTTCCACACGCCTTCCGGCGTCTTGTACTTTTCGCCGGACGCGGTTTGCGCGATCAGGTTGCAACCGCTGGTGAAGGCCATCTGCTCGACGGTCGCGCCGCTGGCCTGCGCCTTCTGGGTATAGGCGGCCTTGCGCTGGATATTGATGTTGTTGACCAGCGCGCGCAACTCGGGCGTGGCGCCGCCGACGATGCCCAGGTAGCCGTCGGGCTGTTCGCCGACCTGGCCGGCCGCACGCGCGGCGGCATAGGCCGGATCGCGCTGCGCCATCGCCATGCCCGATACACCCAGCAGCACCGCCGCACCCAACGCTGCCATCACCATCTTCGTCTTCATCAGAATATCCCCGGATTCTGCTGGATCAGCGATTTGGCCTCGCCATCCAGGCGATATACCACTTCCTGCGTCACATTGATGTTCAGATTGATCTCGATCGGCTTGTCGGGCGCGGAGATGTTGACGCATCCCCCGCTCAGCATGGCCAGCGCGACCGGCATCCATCGTGTTACCCCCAAGATCGGCATCCTGTCCTGCATTTTCAATCCTGTTACGGTCATGGCACGGTTTCGCTTGCCAAGGGCTGAATGGTGGATGTGGGCGGCGCGGCGCGCTTATTCTGTTCCTCGAGCAGCGCGGGCAGGTTGCGCTGGATCAGGCGGCGCGGATCATAGAAGGACTGCGCCGAGTCGAGCAGGCCCCGGAAGGGCGCCTTGATCCGGACGTTGAACACAAAGGGCAGCCTTTGCAGGCGGCGGATCAGGAAGTTGGACTTGGCGCCCTTGCCCTGGCTGATCCCGGCGAAGCGGACGTCCGTGACCATCTCGCCCGCCAGCGGCCCGTTCATGTCGATCCGCAAGGAGCGATAATTGAGCGAGCGCAGCGCGCCGAATGCCAGATTGCCCCAGAATCCCAGATCCTTCTGGGTCAGCTCGCCCAGATAGGCGATGCTGCCGCCGCCCGGCCGCACGACCAGCCGCCCGCCCTCGATCCGCCCGCCGCGCTCGTCGAAGATCATCGGCAGCGTGCCGTCGAACACACCCGTCGCGTTCAGATTCTGGAAGTCGAACTGGAGCAGGAACTGGTCCGCCGCCGCGCCATTGACGTGGAAGGTCATCCGCCGCTCGACCGGCTGCGAGAAGTCGAGCAGCGTCGGATCGAGCGTCAGCGTGCCGCCGGCAAAGGGCCAGCGTCCGTCCTCGACCCGGATGCGCGTGCCCGACAGAGTCTGATAGCGGACGACGCCGTTGGTTACCTGGATGCCCGGATTGACGGTGCGGATCGTCACCTCCTGATGCGGCGCGCTTTCCAGCGCGAGCAGGTCGGTGAAGCGGATCGTGCCGGCGATGCCCGTCACCGGACCGAAAGCGGCGGCGAGGTCGATGCCCTCGGTGCCGAACTGCCCGGTCGAGCGCACACCGTTCGCGTCCCATTCGATTCGCCCGCGCCCAACGACCGTGCCCCGGACATCGGCGATGACGCCGAAGGTGACCGGAGTCAGCCGTTCGGGCTGGAAATCCTTGCCGAAGGTGATGCCAGGCACCACCAGATCGGCCGAGCCCGCCCCCCGGTCGAGCGCATGGTCGATGACGAGGTCGGCGACCTTCACATCATGGGTCGGCTCGAACAGCGTGCCCGTGGTGTGAATCCGGCTGCCATCCAGCGTCAGCGCGACGCCGCGCGCCTCCATCGGCAGGAAGCGCGGCGAGTCGGCCCGCGCATCATGAACCCATAGCGCGCCGTTCAGGGTCAGCACGCCCCCCGCCAGTCGCCAGTCGCCGGCCGCCTGTTTGAGCAGCAGCGGCACCTGGCCCACCTGGCCATCGCCGCCGGTGAACTGCCCGGCAAGGCCGTTGGCGGTGATCTGGCCGGTCAGCGTCTCGGCATCGATTCGCGTCGATGATTCGGGCCGGCCGATCAGGCTCTTCACCCCGGTCAGCGCGAAGCGGCGATCCGCCAGCATGAACCGCGCGCTGGTCGCCGACAGTGCCAGCGGGCTGCTGCCGATCCGACCGGTCAGCCGGGTCGTGCCCAGTCGCGCACCACCGCCCAGGCGGTTGCCATCCAGCCGGACCAGCGCGCCATCGACGGGGCACAGCCGCGTCGCGACCTCGTCGAGCCGCAATCCCGACAGTGCCAGCGCCCGGATGCGCAGCGGCTGGCAATCGGGATTGATCCGCAACCGCCGCCCGCCGTCCCAGCGGGCGGTGACCGGCAGGACCAGCCCGTCGATCCGCCCGCCGCTGATCGGGCCGGACAGCGCGACGCGGCTGGTGATCCGCGTCTCGCCATTCGCCGCCGCCTGGAAGACCAGCCGGTCGAGCGCCAGGCTGGCGCCATCGGCATCGTAGCGCGCCAGCGTCGCGGTGCCGCGCATCGGCGCGCGCGGCCCGTCCTGTCGCAAAGTGGCGCGCAGCGACGGCAGGCCGCCGCCCTGCATCGCCAGACGCGTATCGATCCGAACGCCCCGACCATCGACGATCAGGCCCGTGTCCCCGGCCAACGCCAGCCGTCCACCGCTGGCGGAGGCGAGCGACATACGGGGCACGCGCACGACAAAACCCGGACCACGCGGCCCCCGATCGCTGTCGAACGCCAGCGCCATGTCGAGCGCGAAGCGCCGTCCGGCCGCTTGCGCCGCGCCCAGCATCTTGCGCACCACCGGCCCGACCGGCGTACCCGCCGCCGCACCGCTCCATGCGTCGAGCCGGTTCAGCCACGTCCCCGCCACCCGCGCGCCGCCCAGTTGTACGCGGCCGTCGAAGCGCGCGACCCGGCCGAGCAGATATTGCCCGGCGATGGTCGCGCGTTCGGCGCGCCCCGGCTCGCCGGCGACGTTGCGCGCGATGATCTGCACCCGACCCGTGGTGGCGCGGGCATTGCCGGCGAAATCCAGCGACCCGCCGATCGCCCCGGCCACGACCGAAGGGTGCCGGATCGCACCGCTGCGCAGGCGGGCCTGTCCCTGCCAATGATCGAGCGCGCGCGACAGGGTCACCTCGGTCCGGGCGGACAGACGCGATACCGCCACCTCGCCACAGCGCAGCGAATCCAGTTGCACCGGGCCGCTGAGCGTCGGCTGTTCGTCGACGATCCGCACCCGCATCGGCGCGGCCAGCCCGGTGGCGGCGCAATCCCCGACGCGCAAGGCGGGCGCGACCGCGCCCAGCCTGCCCGAGAAACCGTCGTTCAGCCGCCCCCGCCCCGACAGGCTCAGCCCGACCAGACCGTACGGCGTTTCGAGCTGGATACCGCCATCCTCGACCACGACGTCAAGCTTGGGCAGGACGAAAGGCGCGCTGGAATCGGGCGTGGGCGCCAGCATCAGCCGGTCGAGCGCGCCCAGGCTGATCCGGCCATCGACCAGCCGTCCGCGCAACCGCACCCGTCCGGCGCGCACTCCGGTCACTTGCGGTCCCGACAGGGTCAGTCGCGTGCGCGTCTCCAGCCAGTCGGCCACCAGATCGGGCCGGCGCGGATCGCCGATCACGACGTTGGTCAGCCGCTGTCGCCCGAATCCCAGATCGGTGATGGTATAGCGCGCGGGCACGCCCCGGCGCGCGAGTTCGCGGTTGACGACATCGCTGGCGAGCGGCTTGCGCGCGATCCATAGGCCGATCAGCGCGAACAGCAGGACCAGCGCGATGCCGATCAGGATGCGTTGCAGCCGCCGGAAGCGCCGAACGGGGCTGACGGACGTCTCGACCTCCTCGTCCGTACCCTCCACCCCGCTACTACTCCCTCCGCATGGGTCGGTGTCATAGCCGTCCCGCCGCGCGCGAGGCAATCGCACGAAGCCCCGCGACAGTTCCCGATGCGGCCCTTATGATACCCGGCCGGGGGACCAGGCCATGCGTGACGACGATCAGGACCGGGCGAGCGATCATGCCGGACATCGCGCACGGCTGCGCGACCGATTACTGAGCGGCGGCGGATTGCTCGACCATGAACTGCTCGAATATCTGCTGACGACCGCGATCCCCCGGCGCGACACCAAGCCGATCGCCAAGGCCCTGCTGCGCGAGTTCCACGACATTGGCGGCGTGCTGACCGCCGATCCGGTCGCGCTGCAAAAGGTCGACGGCGTCGGCGAGACTGCGGCGGCGACGCTCAAGATCGCTCACGCCTGCGCACTGCGACTGGTGCAGGCGGAGGCGGCGAAGCGGCCCATCCTGTCCAACTGGCAGGCGCTGCTCGACTATCTCCATGCCGACATGGCGCATCACGGGGTCGAGCGGTTCCGGGTGCTGCACCTGAATACGCGCAACATGCTGATCCGTGACGAGCTGATGGGCGAAGGCTCGATCGACCAGGCGCCGGTCTATATCCGCGAGGTGATCCGGCGCGCGCTGGCGCTGGGATCGGCGGCGATCATCCTCGTCCACAACCACCCCAGCGGCGACCCCTCGCCCAGCCGTGCCGACATCGACGTGACGCGCGCGATCGCGGAGGCGGGCAAGCGGCTGGGGATCGCGGTGCATGATCACCTGATCATCGGCACGTCGGGGCATGTGAGTCTGCGGGCGCAGGGGTTGATTTGAGGGGGATTCCCTTGGGCTTCGACTTCGGCGCGACGCGCCGAAGTTTATCCTGAGCGGCTGGCTTGCCAGCCAGTCGAAGGGCTCAGCTTGAACGGAGAATTGGATACCCGGCCAAGCCACCTAACCGCCGTTCAGGCTGAGCGAAGTCGAAGCCCACGCCTCAACCTTCGCCCACGCTCCTACCCCGCATTGGAAACCCGAAGCCCCCGGTGCTAGGGCCCTGCCCAACCAAGCGAACAAGGAAATCCACATGCAGGTCTGGACCGGGCTGGGCAATCCGGGGCCGCAATATGCGATGCACCGCCACAATGTCGGCTTCATGGCGATGGACGCCATCGCCGAGGTGCATGATTTCGGCCCCGTGAAGAAGCAATTCCAAGGCTGGACCCAGGAAGGCCGGATCGGCGGGCAGAAGATCCTGCTGCTGAAACCCGCGACGTTCATGAACGAAAGCGGCCGCAGCGTCGGTGACGCGCTGCGCTTCTACAAGCTGGGCGTGGAGGCGCTGACCGTGTTCCACGACGAACTCGACATCGCGCCCTTTCGCGTGAAGGTGAAGACCGGCGGCGGGACGGCGGGGCATAACGGGCTGCGCTCGATCGACCAGCATCTGGGGCCGGACTTCCGCCGCGTGCGGCTGGGCATCGGTCATCCGGGGCATAAGGACCGGGTGACGGGCTATGTGCTCGGCAACTATGCCAAGGCCGAGATCGAGCCGCTGTCCGACCTGCTCGGCGCGGTATCGGCGGAGGCGCATTGGCTGGCGGAGGGCGATGACATCCGCTTCGTCAACGACGTCGCACTGCGGATGGGGGATGCGGCATGAGCGTACGGCGTCTCTTCGCCTCGCTGCTCTATGAGGGCCAGCTCGACGATGCCGATCTGCTGGAGGAGATCGAACAGAGCTGCTGGGCGCTGGCCGAGGACGACCGCGCCGGGCGGCGCTGGTCGAAGGAACATGGCTATCGCGGTTATACCAGCTATGCCTCGCTCAACGACCTGCCGGTCCGCGATCCGGTATTCGCCGATCTGCGCAAGAAGCTCGACCGCCATGTCGCGCGCTTCGTCGAGGAATGCGCCTTCGATCTGGGCGGGCGCAAGCTGAAGCTCGACAGCCTGTGGGTGAACGTCCTGAAGCCGGGCGGGCATCATTCGGCGCATATCCATCCCCATTCGGTCGTCTCGGGCACGCTCTATGTCGCCATGCCCAAGGGCTCGGGCGCGCTGAAGCTGGAGGACCCGCGCCTGCCGATGCTGATGGCGGCCCCCCCGCGCCGTCCCGATGCGCCGGACGACCTGGCGACCTTCGCCACCGCCACGCCCGAGCCGGGCACGGTGCTCCTCTGGGAAAGCTGGTTGCGACACGAGGTCGTCCCCAATGGTGCCAAGGGCGAGCGGATCAGCGTCAGCTTCAACTATCGCTGATCTGACGCTTGCGGGGTCGACGACCTGCACCACACCCGCGACCGGATGAAAAGTTCCCTCATTCGGTCGCACATGAAAGGCGCTTCGTCGACGCGATATCGTGCTGTTAACCTATCTTGGTTAAGGGCGATAGCGATCGCACCCCAGACCGGACGCTACCCCGATGCTCGAATTCGCTGTCTTCACCTTTGGCATGTTGGCGAGCTTCGTGCTGTCGGGCCTCGGCCGGAACAAGAAGGCGCAGCGCGCCAATCCGCCGATGCTGCATTATATGGGCCTGGTGATGATGGGCTTTTCGAGCGCACTGGGCATGCTGCTGCTCGGGTGGGCCGCCGCGATGATGGTCGGGATCGCCTGACCCTGATCACCCCTTCCCCCGGCCCGTTCAGCCTGAGCGAAGTCGAAGGCCACTGGCTGACCTTCGCCTCAGGGGGCACTTTGCCAACCAATTCCCATGGCCTTCGACTTCGCTCAGGCTGAACGGCCGTTTGGGCATCAGGCGGCCCCCACCATCGGTTGAGAAGTCCCCCCATCATCGCTAGAGGGACGCTTTCTCCCTTTCCTGTAGGATAAGCGACGCATGGGTTTCCGCTGCGGCATCGTCGGCCTGCCGAATGTCGGCAAGTCTACCCTTTTCAACGCGCTGACCGAAACGGCGGCGGCGCAGGCCGCCAATTATCCGTTCTGCACGATCGAGCCCAATGTCGGCAATGTCGCGGTCCCCGATCCGCGCCTGTACCAGCTGGCCGAGATCGCCGGTTCGGCCAAGATCATCGAGACGCAGCTCGCCTTTGTCGACATTGCCGGCCTGGTGCGCGGCGCGTCCAAGGGCGAAGGGCTGGGCAACCAGTTCCTGGGCAATATCCGTGAGGTGGATGCGATCGTCCACGTCCTGCGCTGCTTCGAGGACGGCGACGTCACCCATGTCGAGGGCAAGGTCGACCCCATCGCCGATGCCGAGACGGTCGAGACCGAGCTGATGCTCTCCGACCTCGAAAGCCTGGAAAAGCGCGTCCCCGCCTTCATCAAGAAGGGCCAGCAGGGCGACAAGGAAGCCAAGATCGCCGCCTCGGTGCTCGGCCAGACGCTGGAGCTGCTCCGCGAGGGCAAGCCGGCCCGGCTGACCAAGCCGAAGGACGACGAGGAAGCGCGCGTCTTTTCACAGGCACAGCTGCTGACCGCCAAGCCGGTCCTCTATGTCTGCAATGTCGAGGAATCGAACGCGGCGAACGGCAACGCGCATTCGCAACGCGTCTTCGAGAAGGCCGCCGCCGAAGGCGCGCAGGCCGTCGTCGTGTCGGCAGCGATCGAGGCCGAGATCGCGACCATGCCAACGGAAGATCGCGGCGAGTTCCTGTCCGAGCTGGGCCTGTCGGAAACCGGCCTCGCCCGCGTCATCCGCGCCGGCTACGCGCTGCTCGACCTCCTCACCTTCTTCACCGTCGGGCCGAAGGAAGCCCGTGCCTGGACCGTCCATCGCGGCGCCAAGGCGCCCAATGCGGCGGGCGAGATCCACAGCGACTTCGAACGCGGCTTCATCCGCGCCGAGACGATCGCCTTTGCCGACTATATCGCCTGCAAGGGCGAGGCGGGCGCACGCGAATCGGGCAAGCTACGCGCCGAGGGCAAGGAATATGTCGTCCAAGACGGCGACGTGATGCTGTTCCGCTTCAACGTCTGAAGACGCGCCGGGCGGTGATCGCTCCGCCCGGCCGTCTTGGCCCTTGCACGAGATAGATATCGCGATATCTATCTCGTCATGATCCATGTTAACCCTGTTCGCCGAATCATTTACAGCAGCCAGTCGGTGGGCGGTGACGAGCGCGCCGATCACCAGGACATCTTGGCGGTGTCGCGGCGCAACAACGGCATGGACGGCATATCCGGCATCCTGTGGACCGGCGGCGGGCAATATCGCCAGCTGCTCGAAGGTCCGGCCGACAGCGTGCGCGAAACCCTGTCGCGGATCATGTGCGATCCGCGCCATGCCGGCATCCGCATCCTCGACGATCGCATGACCGACGCCCCGGTCTTCGGCGACTGGGCGATGGCGAGCCTGCCGGGTGATCGCCCCGACGAGTCCGCGCAGCGGCTCCGCCTGCTGCTGCGCAACGCCGATCCCGATATTCGTCGGTTCTTTCCGGTCGACTGACCCGTGCCGGCACGGCCGGTCCCTGCCACGCGGCATCGGCATCATTCGCCTCGCCTGTGTCATAAGAGGACGCTATCGGGCTCGGACGAAAGGACTTTCCCGACCGTGATCCGCCGTTCGCTTACCGCCATCGCCCCTGCCCTGCTGGCCCTGCTCGCCGGGGGTTGCGCCTATCCCTATACCCCGCCCGCGCTGGAACCGGTGACACGCGCGGCGCCCGCGTCCCCCGTCTCGGCTGCCGCCACCACTGGCGAGGCGAAGGCACCGGTGACCATCCTGGTGTCGATCGACGGCTTTCGCGCCGACTATCTGGCGCGCGGGCTCAGCCCCAACCTGTCGAGGCTGGCGGCGACCGGCGCGACGGGCGTGATGCGGCCGGCCTTTCCGTCCAAGACCTTTCCGAACCATTGGACGCTGGTGACCGGCGTCGTGCCCGACCGGCACGGCATCGTCGCCAACGGCTTCCTCGACCCCGCGCACCCCGGCGAGCGCTTCACCATGTCGTCGGAGCAGCCCTATTGGTGGAATGCCGCCGAGCCGATCTGGGTCACCGCCGAAAAGGCCGGCATACCGACCGCGACGATGTTCTGGCCCGGCTCGAATATCGCCTGGGGCGCCACCCAAAAGCCCAACGGCGATTTCGAGGGCGGTCTGCGCCCCCATGACTGGCAGCAGTTCAGCGGCGCGGTCAATGATCGCCAGCGGGTCGACGCCATCATCGACTGGCTGCGGCGGCCGGCGGCGACCCGCCCCCGCTTCCTGACGCTGTATTTCGACGAAGTCGATCATATGGGCCATGAGGCCGGGCCGGATTCGCCCGAGGTCGCCGGAGCGATCCGCGCCGTCGACGCCGCCATCGGTCGGCTGCGCGACGGGCTGGCCGCGCTGGACCAGCCGGTCAATCTGCTCATCGTCGCCGATCACGGCATGGCCGCCACCTCCAGCGACCGGGTCGTCGCGCTCGACCAGTTCGCGGACCCCGCCGATTACCAACTGATCGAGGACGGCCCCTTCGCCGCGATTCAGGCGGTGCCGGGGCATGAAGCCGCGCTGGAGCGCCGTCTGCTCGGACATCACGACCATGTCGATTGCTGGCGCAAGAGCGAGATTCCCGCGCGCTTCCATTATGGCCGCAACCCCCGCATCGCCCCCTATTTCTGCCTGGCGGAGGCGGGATGGCTGATCAGGGCGAAGCGCCCCGACAAGCCCTTTGCCGGCGGCATGCATGGTTATGACAATGCCGACCCCAGCATGGCGGCGCTGTTCATCGCGCATGGCCCCGCGATCCGGCCCGGCATCCGCCTCGCCCCGTTCGACAATGTCGCGGTGGCGCCTATGCTGCGCGACCTGATCGGCTTGCCGCCGGGCCGGGGGCTGGACGGCACCGACGCGCCGGTTCGGCGTGTGTTCAAGCGATAAGGAGCGCGGAATGGTTTTTCTGGAGGATGTCACGGTCGGCGACAAGGCGAGCTTCGGCAACTGCCATGTCGACCGCGACGAGGTGATCGCCTTTGCCGAGCGCTTCGACCCGCAGCCTTTCCACCTGTCCGACGAAGCCGCCGCCGCCACCCATTTCGGCCGGCTGTCCGCCAGCGGCTGGCACACCGCGTCGATGACGATGGCGATGATCGTCGCCTATTATCGCGAGACGGGCTTTCAGAGCCTGGGGTCGCCCGGCGTCGACGAGCTTCGCTGGCTGAAGCCCGTCTATCCCGGCGATACGCTGCGCTGCGAGACCGAGGTGCTGGAGACGCGGACCTCGGCCAGCCGGCCCGAAATGGGGTTCGTCATCAGCCAGCTGACCGTGTTCAATCAGGGCGATGTCGCCGTGATGCGGTTCCGCCCGACCCTGCTGGTGCGGACGAAACCGGCGGGTTAGAGCGTGATGACATTGCGCCGAGTCAACGCGAGCCCCTCCCCTTCAGGGGAGGGGTTGGGGTGGGGCATCGCCGCGAACTGCTCGCCTGTGGAGGCGCCCCACCCCCGGCCTCTTCCCTGAAGGGGAGGGGTGAGTTCACTCTATGTCATCCTGCTATAGAGTCTGATCCACTCACGTAGAAGCAACACTGGCCAGCTCCCCATCCGACCATCCATTCAGGATACGCTTTGGGGGTCGGGAGGGGGAGTGGGCCGGTGCCGCACTGATCCGGCTTTGCTGGATCAGAGTCTAATCAGCGCGGGCCGCGTCCGCCGCGCCCGCCGCCCCAGCGGCCGCCGCGCCACGTGCCCGGCGTCCCGCGATTGCCGCGCCAGCGCTCGGCCCGCGGTGCGCCCGGCGTCGGCACGACGCCCCCGCGCCCACGCCAGCCGGGTGCCGCGCCGGGCACCGGCCCGCGCCAGCCGCCCCGGCCCCAGCCGCGCCACTGATCCCGGATCGCGCCGCCGCGCCATGCGTCGCGGCGCCCCTGCCAATAGGCGCGCTGCCCGTCATTCCAGGCATAGGGACGGCGGTAGCGGTCGTAGACATAGACGCCGGTGCCCGGATAATAGAAATTGTCGTACCAGCCATAATAGGACGGCGCGTAACCCAGCCCGCCGCCATAATAGCCGGGCGCATAGCCGCCGCCATAGCCCGCGCCGACCGACACGCCGCTATAGCCATAGCCATCGGTGCATCCGCCCAGCGCCAGCAAACCGGCCGCGACCAACGCGCTCCACGTCTTGCCCAAGACCATCCTGTCTCTCCATGCCCCTGTCGATCCGTGGCGGGTGCGGCAGGGGTCCGTCATCCGCGTCGATCAGCGGTCAACCCGCCGTGATGACGACAGTTCCTGCGCGCCCATCGCTGCACCGGCGCTGAACCGGCCGGTCGAAGGGGGGATTGGCCCAAAGGGGATTGGCAAAGCCCGCCAAGCAAGGCTAACCTGACGTACCGTTCATCATGGGCGGGCTGTGACAGGACGGCGCATGACCGGGATCAATCCGGCACGACCGTCCAAGAGCGTACCGTTTGCGCACGCGATCGAAGGTGGAGGGACAGGACGAATGGCGATGACGGACAATACCGTACCCCCCGGCGAGGCGCCGGAGCCATTCCAGGAAGAGGTCCATGATCCCCGCCGTCGCGACTTCATCAACATCGCGGCCGTGTCGTTCGCGGGTGTCGGCGCGGTGGCGATCGTCCTGCCGCTGATCAACCAGATGAACCCGTCGGCCGATGTGTTGGCGCAGGCGACGACCGAGATCGACCTGTCCAAGATCGCGCCGGGCCAGGCGATCAAGGCCAGCTTCCGCAAGCAGCCGCTGTTCGTGCGCAACCTGACGCCCAAGGAAATCGCCGAGGCCGATGCGGTGCCGCTGTCCGAGCTGCGCGATCCGCAGACGCTGGCCGAGCGGACCAAGCCGGGCAAGAAGAACTGGCTGATCACGCTGGGCGTGTGCACCCATCTGGGTTGCGTGCCGCTGGGCGCCGGCGAGGGCGAGAACAAGGGCCCCTATGGCGGCTATTTCTGCCCCTGCCACGGCTCGGCCTATGACACCGCCGCGCGCATCCGCAAGGGTCCGGCCCCGCTGAACCTGCTGGTGCCCGACTATAAATTCGACAGCGACACGACCGTCACGGTCGGCGCGGCCGCTTAAGGGAGACCCGAGACATGAGCTTTCCCTGGGCCAAGCATTATCAACCCAAACAGCCGGTCATGCGCTGGTTGGACGAGAAGCTGCCGCTGCCGCGCCTCGTCTACAATGCGGTGGGTGCCGGCTATCCGGTGCCGCGCAACCTGAACTATTTCTGGAATTTCGGCGTGCTGGCGGGTGCCGCGCTCGCCATCCAGATCATCACCGGCGTCGTGCTGGCGATGCATTATGCCGCCAATGCGGGCGTCGCGTTCGACTCGGTCGAAAGCATCATGCGCGACGTGAATGCAGGCTGGTTCCTGCGCTATGCCCACGCCAACGGCGCGTCGATGTTCTTCATCGTCGTCTACACCCATATCTTCCGCGGCCTCTATTACGGATCGTACAAGGCCCCGCGCGAGATGGTGTGGCTGCTCGGCGTGGTCATCTTCCTTCTGATGATGGCGACGGCCTTCATGGGCTATGTGCTCCCCTGGGGGCAGATGAGCTTCTGGGGCGCGCAGGTCATCACCGGCTTCTTCTCGGCGATCCCGCTGGTCGGCGACACCATCCGCATCTGGCTGCTGGGCGGTTTCGCGCCGGACAATGCCGCGCTGAACCGCTTCTTCTCGCTCCACTATCTGCTGCCCTTCGTCATCGCGGGCGTCATCATCCTGCACATCTGGGCGCTGCACATTCCCGGCTCGAACAACCCGACCGGCGTCGATGTGAAGGGCGAGCAGGACACGGTGCCCTTCCACCCCTATTACACCGCCAAGGACGCGGTGGGCCTGGGCGTGTTCCTGCTGGTCTTCGCCAGCCTGCTGTTCTTCTTCCCGAACTATCTGGGCCATCCGGACAATTACATCCCGGCCAACCCGCTCTCGACCCCGGCGCATATCGTGCCCGAATGGTATTTCTGGCCCTTCTACGCGATCCTGCGCGCTTTCACCGCCGACTTCATCCTGCCCGCCAAGCTGTGGGGCGTGCTGGCGATGTTCGGGTCGATCCTGCTGCTGTTCTTCCTCCCCTGGCTGGACAGCTCGCCGGTGCGGTCGAACAATTTCCGGCCCAAGGCGCGGGTCGCCTTCTGGGTGCTGGTGGTCGACGTGCTGCTGCTCGGCTGGTGCGGCGGTTCGCCCGCAACGCCCTTCTTCATCATCCTCAGCCAGCTGACGGCGGCCTATTATTTCCTCCACTTCCTGGTGATCCTGCCCTGGATCGCCCGGACGGAGCGGCCCGCGCCGCTGCCCAACTCGATCACCGAGGCGGTGCTGGCCAAGCATGGCGGCACGGCCCCCACCAAGTCGGCCCTGACCCCTTCGGCCTCGGCCTGACGCGAACCGAGAGAGGATAAAAGAACATGGTTCGTGGCATCGCATTCCTGGTCGGGGCGGCCTTCACCTTCGTCCTCGCCATCGCGCTGTGGGGCAGCGTGTCGGGACTCATCTCCGAGCCGCCCGCTCCCACCGCCGAGGAGGAATTCCACCTTCATCCCAAGGAAGCGCATCTGGCGTCCGACGGCATCTTCGGCCGGTTCGATCGTCGCCAGCTCCAGCGCGGTTTCCAAGTCTACAAGGAAGTCTGCGCGGCCTGCCACTCGTTGCGGCTGGTGGCGTTCCGCGACCTCGCCGATCTGGGCTATAACGAGGCCGAGGTGAAGGCGATCGCCAATCAATGGGCGATCGAGCAGCCGTCGATCAACCCCGAGACGGGCGAAGCGACGACGCGCAAGAACGTCCCCGCCGACCGCTTCCCCTCGCCCTTCGCCAATGAGGTCGCGGCACGCGCGGCGAACAACAATGCGCTGCCGCCCGACCTGTCGCTGATCACCAAGGCGCGGCATGAGGGCACCGATTACGTCTATTCGCTGGTCGGCCCCGACGCCTATCGCAACCAGCCGGCCGAGCTGCTGCGCAAGTTCCCCGACGCCAAGACACCGAGCGGGCTGCACTATAATCCGTACTTCGCGAACCTGAACATCGCGATGCCGCCGCCCATCACTCAGGACGGTCAGGTGCAGTATGCCGACGGCACGCTGGCGACCCGCGACCAGATGGCCAAGGACGTCGCCGCCTTCCTGACCTGGACCGCCGAGCCCAAGCTGGAATCGCGCCATGCCGCCGGGATCGGCGCGTTCCTGTTCATCCTGGTGTTCTGCTTCCTGGCCTGGGGCGCGTATCAGAATGTCTGGCGCGACGTGAAGCATTGAGACCGGATTTGCCAATGTGAGCGCCTGGGGCGGCCTTCCGATAGGGAGGCCGCCCTTTTCTTTTTGGGGAAGAGGAGCATGGCACCTCCCCAACCGCCGTTCAGCCTGGGCGACGGCGAAGCCCATGCTTCCGCCCGAGCCGCGATCCCTTTTGGGAAAGAGCTTCCCTTGGCCTTCGACTGCGCTCAGGCTGAACGGGGGTTGGGTATGGCGGACCCTGCAATCGGCGCTTTTTGGGAGTGCCACTCTAGGGTCCGGACCCAATAACTGGCTTCCGTTATGTGCGTGATGGTGATTCACTGCCTCTGTGAGGAGGCGGTGTGATGGCCGATTTCTTTTGGTT
>NZ_JACIDH010000019.1 GCF_014196255.1 Sphingomonas pseudosanguinis | reverse complement strand
TTCAAATCCTGCCCCCGCAACCATCACACCACACGCAAACACAGCCCCAGCCCCGTAGCATCGCCGCTCCGGGGCTTTCTTGCGTTCTGTCACTCCCCCATTAGGCAAAGAAGCAGGCCACAGGCCTGCCACAGGGCGTCTCCAGTGAGAAAGATTAGCCTTGCCTCGCAGCAGGCGACACCCATCCACCATGCTCCGCATCAACCCCCGAATGACACAGACTTCCACTGAATGTCGTTCGCGCGCTTGTAATGCCTGCTGCTGGCTGCCCTTGTCGCTGTCGAACACGACAATCCCCAGCCTGGGAGGTTGCTCCACAGGTCTGCGGGCGGTGAAAGCCACCACGACGGGGTGCAGCTTACGCTCAAGCATAGCTGCCGGATTGTAGGCGTCACCATGCCATCTGCGTCGATGGGCTGACGGTTCAGCTCGCCCATGGCATTGAGAACCACCTTGCAACTCGGTATGTTGGCCATGTTCGCAAGAGGCAATTGCGCCTCCCTTTAGATCATCAACCAACGCCCCCATGCATAACCCCTGTCACGCGCCTGGCATTACCTGTCCTCCGGCGGGGATGTGCTATGCAACGTGACGGCCTAGACAGGGTCTACGCGTCGCGTGGGTAGGGCTGGAATGGATAGTGTTCGGTCGAGAGTACGGTCGCAAATACTGTTCGTTGCATTGGCGCGGGGCAGAGGCAGGCGGCCGCTGCGCCGTTTCGACACGGGCGCGCGGCCAGTCGCATCGCCACGAAGGAACGATTACGACCGTCATATTTATCGCATCAAGAAAATCGGGAACGACTTAATCTATCATAAGTTTAGCACCATCTGATCGGCAACGCATCGTCGCCGATCGTGTGGAGGCAACCGCGTGAACCGCATTTTCGCCAGTATCGCCTTGAGCTGCCTGACGGTGGCGTGCGCCGCGCCGTCGACCCGGATTGCGACGGGGCTGGAGCGTTATGGCTTGGATGCCGAGCGTTCCACCTGTGTCGGCCAGCGGCTCGATCGCAATTTGTCGCTGGGCCAGTTGCAGCAGCTGGGCAAGGCGGCTGCCGCCTATCGGCGCGATGACAGTGACCCCACGCGGTTGACGATGAGCGATTTGATCCGTGTCGCGGGCGAGATCAAGGACCGGCGCGTCGCTTTGGAAGTGGGCAAGGCCGCCGCAGGCTGCGGCGTGGCGCCCTGACCACGACACACCCCTCGTTTTGGAGGAAAACCCATGAACAAGCATGAACTTCGCGGCGGTGCCCGCTATGTCGGTGGCAAGGTCGAAAAGGCGGTCGGCGATGTCGTCGATAGCCGCGACTGGAAGGTCGCCGGTGTCACCGATCAGGTGGCGGGTGGTGCCGAGCATCTGTTCGGTCGTGCGCAGTCGATCGCGGGCGATGTCGCCGATGCGACCCCGAGCCTGATCGAGCATGCCCGTGAGAAGGTCGGCGATGCGGCCGATCGCTCGGTCGATGCTGCGCGACGCGGTTCGGACAAGGCACGGAATCATATTCGCGGCAATGAGGCGACGGTGTTCGCCATTGCGGCTGCGCTGGGCGGCTATGCCCTGGGCTGGCTGATCCACCGCCGTCGCGGCTGAATTGATACATTCGGCACTGGGCCGGCCGCGCAAGTGAGCGGCGGCCCGGGCGCCATCCCCGCTTATCATGTTGCGAATGACGACCGGTCGACAGGATCGGTGCGCGTCCGCACGTCACAGGAACAGGAGTAGATATGGCCCATAATGTTGCATCGGTGGAGGGTGGCGTGATCGGTCATCTCGGTCGTCGAGCCTCCTGGAGTGCGATTTTCGCCGGTGTGGTCATCGCGGTGGCGGTCCAGCTGGTCCTGGGCATTCTCGGCACCGGCATCGGCCTGTCGATGGTCGATCCGACCGACGGTTCGACGCCGGGCGCGTCGGGCTTCGGCATCGGCGCCGGCATCTACTGGCTGATCACCACCGTCATCGCGCTGGGTGCGGGCGGTTATGTCGCCGCGCGCATGTCGGGTGTGACCGAGCGGTTCGATGCGCTGGTCCATGGCCTGGTCGTCTGGGGCGTCACGTTGATCCTGACGCTGTATCTGCTGACCTCGGCGGTCGGTGGTATCATCGGCGGTGCGTTCCGCACGGTCGGCGCCGTGGCCGGGGCGGCTGGTTCGACGGTCGGTGCGGCCGCGCCCAAGGTCGCGCAGGTCGCCGGAGTCGATGAAGGCGATGTCCGTCAGGAAGCCGCCAAGTATCTGAGCGACACTCCGACCGACCCGGCGCAGATGACGCCCGAGCAGGCGCAGAAGGAAATCGCCAAGCAGCTGCCCGCCATGGCGCGCGGCGGCACCGATGGTGTCCGTGCCGAGGCTCGTGTCGTCGACATCGTCGCGGCGCAGCGCAAGATCAGCCGTGAGCAGGCCCAGGCGCAGGTTAGCCAGGCCAAGGCTGACTTCATCCGTACCAAGAACGAGACGGTGCAGGCGGCCAAGACCGCAGCGGATGCCGCCGCCGGTGCCGCGTCGAAGACCTCGTTCATCCTGGTGCTCGCGCTGCTGGCCGGCGCCGGTGCCTCCGCCTTTGGCGCGACTGCGGCCGCCCGCCGTCGTCCGCGCTGAGTGCCCGCGGCGGGCCGGCGTATCGGGCCCGCCGCACCTTTCCTGAAAGAGGAGATCATCACCATGACGAAGATCGCTCTCGGCGCCACGCTGTGCGCCATGCTGGCCCTCTCGGCCTGCAACACGGTCAATGGCGCGGGCAAGGACCTGCGCTCCGCCGGAAGCGCGATGTCCGATGCCTCGGGGCAGGACAAGCCGAAGAAATAACGTCACGGGGTGACCGTGAACGGACGGGGGGTGGTCATGGACCGCCCCCGTTTTCCTATCCGCGCCGGCGAGCCCGGCGGGCGGGGGCTTCGGTTTCGGGCGGTTCGGTGGTTTCGACCAGTTCCACGATCTCGAACGCGAACCCCGCCCAGCCGCGCTGACGCGCCGCATCGGCCACCGCGTTCTTCTTGCCGGTCGCGTCCTTCAGCGATTTGGCATGGCCCCAGAACACCTCGGTCTTGCCGTTGCCCAGATCGGCGACGATGCGCCAATAATGGGTGAAGGGCGACGCGGTCGGCCCGATCGTCTTCACATAGCCGTCCGCCATGGTTGCGGTCAGATAGCGGGTCCTGCGTGCCATGGCGTTCGCGATAGCGCGGATCGGGGGCCAGCGCATCCGCTTGACGCGCATGGCGCCATCGCCCAGACAGAACGCGGCCGGAATGATCCGGTCAATGATCGCGCCGGTTCTTCCCGACAAGGAAGATTAAAAGGGAACGCGGTGAGGGCGAGCGATCGCCCGAATCCGAGGCTGTCCCTGCAACTGTAAGCGGTGAGCGGAGATGCACGGATCGACCCCGATGGTCGGTCCAGCCACTGGGGCAACCTGGGAAGGCGCATGTTTCGCGATGACCCGTGAGCCAGGAGACCTGCCGGCGTCAGGTCGCTCTTGCCGGGTCCAGGGGATGGCCGTGGCTAAGGTCTTTTCCGACGAGCGACGCCAATGGTGGCGGAGGCATGGGTGACCATGGAAGTGCGGAATAAGCGTCCAGCATGCATGGCACCCGTCCGTTCGGGATCGGACGGAAGGCCTCGGCTTGTTCGCAATAAGACGCTACAGGCAGTAAGATGTTATATCGTAACTATAATGCAAGGCATTGGGGGCTGCTCGCTGGTACGGTGCTGATGCTGGGCAGCGGCCCCGCGATGGCGCAACAGATCGGCGAGGCGGGCACTGGCGACGGGTCGGTGCTGGTCATCGGCACGCGCGAGACTCCAGTGCTGGACACGCCCAATGCGACCGCCAGCCGCCTGGGGCTGACACCGTTCGAGGCGCCCGCCAGTATCGCCACGATCGACGGCGATACGATCCGCGCGCGGGGCGACCAGTCGATCGTCGAGGCGCAAAGCCGTGCGCCCGGCATCGCCAGCGTCGCCAATCCCGGCAATGGGGGCACGGCTCTTTCCGCGCGCGGCTTTTCGGGGCAGGGATCGGTGCTGCAACTGATCGACGGGGTGCGGCTGTTCCCGGCGGCGGGGACCATCACCTTCCCGACCGACCCCTGGATGGTCGAGCGGATCGACATACTCAGCGGCCCGGCCTCGGTCCTTTACGGTCAGGGTGCGCTGGGCGGCGCGGTCAATGTCGTGATGCGCAAGCCGAGCGCGCGGACGCAAGGACAGGCCGAGATCGGCTATGGCGCGCAAGACAGTTTTCGCGCGGCGGCCGGGATCGGCGGGCCGGTGGGGCATACGCTGTCCTACCGTGTCGACGCCAGCTATCGACGCTCGGACGGCTATGTCGATCGGGGGGACTCGAACAGCGTCGCGCTGTCGGGCACGCTTGTGTGGAAACCAACGCCGACGCTGGCGGTGACGATACGCGGCGATCATGGCGATCAGCGGCCGATCACCTATTTCGGCACCCCGCTGATCGACGGACGGCTCGAACTGGCGGTGCGCGAGCGTAACTATAATGTCGCCGACGCGCGGATGCGCTTTCGCGACGACCGCGCCTCGGTCCAGGTCGACTGGACGCCGAGCGCGGCGGTCAGCGTGTCCAACATCGCCTATTATCTGACCAGCGACCGTTTCTGGCGCAATCTGGAAAGCTATTGCTGGGTCGGCAGCACCGGGGCCTGCGCGGACGGATCGCCCGGCCGGCCCGGTACGATCCGGCGGAGCAGCAATTACGGTATCCGCCACGACCAGACCCAATGGGGCGATCAGGCGAGCGTGACGCTGCGCACGCCGCTGGCACCGGGTATCGCCAATGCCTTCGTCATCGGGGCGGACGCCAATCTGGTCCGCTTCACCCATGAGAACGACTTCGGCTCGGTGGCGCAGGAGGACGGCGTCGATCCCTTCGCCTTCGATCCGAGCCGCTTCCTGGATACGCAGGGAATCGCGCCGCGATACCGCACCCGCACCGCCGCGCTGGCGGTGTTCGCCGAGGACCGGGTGACGCTGGGGCCGAAATGGTCGGTGGTCGGCGGCTTTCGCTATGAGGAAAATCAGGTGCGCCGCTGGGCGATCGCTTATCCGGGGGGCGTGCGGAGCGACCGCTTCGCCTTTGAAAAGGCCTTCCGCAACGCGACCTGGCGGGCGGGCATCGTCTATCGGCCGCTGCCGACCCTGTCGCTCTACGGCCAATATGCGACCGGCGTCGATCCGCTGGGCACGCTGACCACCGTGTCGACCGGGCAGGTGGCATTCAGCAACGCGCGCGGCAATCAGGTCGAGGCGGGGGCCAAGCTGTCGTTCCTGGGCGGGCGCGGCATGGCGACGCTGGCGGCGTATCGGATCGTCAAGACCGGGCTGCTGGCGCAGCGTACGCTGTCGAGCCCGGTCGAACAGGTCGGCCAGCGATCGGCGCAAGGCGTCGAGGCGGCGGTGTCGGTCGATTTGCCACAGGGCTTCGGGATCGAGGCCAATGGCACGCTGCTCGATGCGCGGTTCGACGATTTCCGCTCGGGCGGGGCCGACTATAGCGGTCGCACGCCGCCCGATGTGCCCGAGGCGCTGGGCAATATCTGGCTGCGCTGGGATGCGACGCGCCGCGTGCAGGCGCGTGCCGGACTGCGCTATGTCGGACGGCGCTTCTCGGACAATGGCAATGCGTTCCGCATTCCCGGCTATGCGACGGTGGACGGCACGCTGTCCTATGCGCTGAGCCCGCATATGGCGGTCGATCTGCGCGTCTATAATCTGTTCGACAAGGCCTATGCCGTCACCGCTTATGGCGATCAGCAATGGATATTGGGGCGGCCGCGCTCGCTGGATGTGGCGCTTCGTGCCGCGTTCTGACCGATCTTGGGGGAAGGCGGCGCTGCGGCTCGCCTTCCTCACCCATCGCTGGGCGGGGATCGTCGCCTGCCTGTTCTTCGCGATGTGGTTCGCGAGCGGACTGGTCATGCTCTACGTCCCCTATCCCGCTCTCAGCCCGGGACAGGGCTGGGCGGGGGCAGCGGCGATCGACTGGACGCGGGTGACGAACGTGCCCACCGATACCGCGCGGCGGATCACGCTGGAGATGCGCGACGGTCAGCCGGTCTGGCGGATCGAGGGCGGTGAGGGGGAGACACGGATCATCCCGGCGCAGCGCGGGGTCAGGCCGGCCCCCGTCGACGCCGGATATGTCCGCCGCGTCGCTGGCCGCTTCGAACATGCCCCCGTCATGTCGGTCGAGCGGATCGATGACGATCAATGGACGGTCGCAGGCGGCTTCGACCGGCATCGCCCCTTGTGGAAGGCGGCGATCGACGATGCGGATGCCACCCATCTCTATATCTCCAGCCTGACCGGCCAGCCGGTACAGCGCACGACGCGAGAACAGCGTGTCTGGAACTGGCTGGGGTCGGTGCCGCACTGGCTCTATCCCACGGTCGTCCGGCGCGACAATGCGATGTGGCGGCAGGTGGTGATGTGGGTATCGGGCCCCTGCATCGCGGTGGCGCTGACGGGGATGTGGATCGGCATCCTGCGCATGCGGATGGGGCGGCGGCGGTATCGCGGCGGGCGGATCACCCCCTATCGCGGCTGGATGATGTGGCATCATGTCAGCGGCCTGCTGGGCGGGGTGATGCTGACCACCTGGATCGTCAGCGGCTGGCTGTCGGTCGATCCGGGGCGGGTCTTTGCCGGCGGTGCCGCACCGTTGGCGGCGATGCGGGACTATGCGGGGCAAACGGCCGTGTCAGGGGACCTCGCCGCCTTGGCCCGCCTTGCCGGGGGTGCGCGCAGCATCGCGTGGAGCGCGGACGGTGGGCTGGCGCGGATCGCGATCGATCGTGCCTCGCCGCACCCGCGCTGGCTGGACCGTGCGACGCTTTCGCCCGTCCGGCCGGTCAGCGCCATGGCCTCGGCAGCGATGCTGGTCCCGGACGGCCGGATGATCGCGACCGAGACGCTGGTGCGGCCCGATTTCTACTGGACCGATGCCGCGCGCCTGCCGTTGCTGCGATTGCGGTTCGACGATGCGGCGCGGACCTGGCTCTATATCGATCCGATGAGCGGCGCGCTGGTCCAGCGACAGGATGCCACGCGGCGTGCCTATCGCTGGGTCTATACGCTGCTCCACACCTGGGACTGGCCTTGGCTGACCGCGCATCGCCCCGCCTGGGACGCGTGGATGTGGCTCTGGTCGATCGCGGGGCTGGTGATGTCGGTCAGCGGGGTCGTCATCGGCTGGCGACGATTGCGCCGGCCCGCGCGCCGGGCGGCGTGAAAACATGCGTGGCGGGGTTGGCGTGAACCCATGCGCCCGCTTAGATGGGGGATATGTGGCAACTCTACCAATTCCCGCTCTGTCCCTTCTCGCGCAAGGTCCGGCTGCTGCTGGGTGAGAAGGGCGTCGGGTACGAGTTGGTCCGCGAGTCGCCGTGGCAGCGGCGCGACGAATTCCTCGACATGAACCCCGCCGGCCAGACCCCGGTGATGGTCGATGAGGAGCGCGGTGTCCTGCTGGTCGACTCGATGGCGATCTGCGAGTTTTTCGAGGAGACGGTCGAGAAGTCGGCGATGATCAACGGCACCGCCGTCGGTCGCGCCGAGATTCGCCGGCTGGTGACGTGGTTCGACACGCATTTCTATCAGGATGTGACCGGCCCCTTGCTCCACGAACGCATGGTCAAGCGTGTCGCGCGCACCGGCAGCCCCGATGCCAAGGGACTGCGCGAGGCGATGAAGGCGGCGGTCGGGCATCTCGACTATACCGATTATCTGCTCGATCATCGCAACTGGCTGGGCGGCGCGACGATGAGTCTGGCCGATCTGGCGGCGGCGGCGCAGATTTCGGTCGCCGATTATCTGGGCGGCATCGACTGGAAGGGGCATGAGCAGACCGCGCGCTGGTATCGCGGGCTGAAGAGCCGTCCCTCCTTCCGCCCGCTGCTGTCCGAGCGGATGGAGATGGTCACCCCGCCGATCCATTACGACAATGTCGACTTCTGACGCGCCCGCGCCCTCTGAGCGCATCGGGATCGAGGATTTTCTGGCGGTCGACATCCGCGTCGGCACCGTCGTCGCCGCAGAGCCGTTTCCGGAGGCGCGCAAGCCCGCGATCAAGCTGACCATCGATTTCGGCGCGGTCATTGGGGTGAAGCGCTCCTCGGCGCAGATCACGCGGCATTATACGCCGGAGACGCTGGTGGGGCGGCAGGTGGCGGCGGTGGTGAACTTCCCGCCGCGCCAGATCGGGCCGATGATGTCCGAGGTGCTGACTTTGGGCTTTCCCGATGCGGATGGGGAAGTGGTGCTGATCGCGCCGGATTTGGACGTGCCTAATGGGGGGCGGTTGTTCTGAGCTTTGGGCGTGGCCTTCGACTTCGCTCAGGCTGAACGGGGTGTGGAGTCCGGGTATGGATACACACAGCCGTTCAGGCTGAGTGAAGTCGAAGCCCACGCCTCAACCCCCTGTTAGCCTTAACATTACCCCTTGCGCCCCACGCCCCGAAGCGTAGCATCCCCCTCCGACCGTAGGGATATAACCCACGGAGGATAGGAGGGGATATGACGTCCAAACGCTGGGCCGGCCATGCGCTGGCCGCTTTGCTAACGCTCTCGGTGGCGGCGCCCGCCATGGCGCAGGCCGACAGGATGGTGCCGATCGCGGTGCCCGCGCAACCGAATGCCATTCCGCTGAACACCGGGCCCTTGCCGGGCGCGAAGACCAAGGAAAGCTGGCACAGCCAGTATAACAGCGTCTTCGCGCGTAACGTGACGGAAGCGACGCTGACCCCCTTCCTGCCCGATCCCGCCAAGGCGACCGGCGCCGCGGTCATCGTCGCGCCGGGCGGCGGTTTCCGCACCCTGTCGATGCAGAATGAGGGCTGGGACGTGGCCAAGGCGCTGGCCGATCGCGGCATCGCCGCCTTCGTCCTGAAGTACCGGCTGAACCAGACGCCCGCCGGCATGGCCGATTTCGAAAAGTCGATGGCGGCGATGTTCTCCAGCGTGGCACGTCCGACCGCGCGGCCGAACCCGGAGGAGGCGCTGAAGGGGCTCGCACCGCAGATCGCCGATTCCCGCGCCGCCTTCGCGCTGGTCCGCCAGCGGGCGGGCGAATGGAAGGTCGATCCGGCCCGTGTCGGCATGGTCGGCTTTTCGGCGGGCGCGATGCTGACCGTCGCGACCGTCCTCGACGGACAGGCCAAGCCCGCCTTTATCGGCGACATCTACGGCCCGCTCCAGCCGATGACCGTGCCCGCCGACGCGCCCCCGATGTTCGCCGCGATCGCCGCTGACGATCCGCTGTTCGCCGGCAAGGGCTTCGGTCTGATCGATCAGTGGCTGGCCGCCAAGAAGCCGGTCGAGTTCCACCTGTACGGCCGGGGCGGGCACGGCTTCGGCATGTATCCCAAGACGACGACCAGCACCGGCTGGTTCGATGCCTTTTATCGCTGGATCGTGATGGAAGGGTTTCTGAAGCCCAAGGCGCAGTAACATTCCTCCCCTGTAAGGGGAGGTGGCGCGCGGAGCGCGTCGGAGGGGTGTCGCCCTATCGAGAGCGGGACACCCCTCCGTCAGCGCTGCGCGCTGCCACCTCCCCTGCAAGGGGAGGAATAAGGTTAGTCGAGACTCTTCGACGCCTGCTCGAACAGGTCCTTCGACAGTCCCGGCGTCGCGACGATGCGCGCCAGCTCGGCGCGCATCAACTGCGCACGGTTCCCGTCGAACCGGCGCCAGCGGCCGAGCGGCGGCAGTAGCTTTGCCGCCGTCTGCGGGTTGAGCCGGTCGAGCGCGATCAGCTGGTCTGCCAGGAAGCGATAGCCCGAGCCGTTGGCGGCGTTGAACGCGCGCTGGTTCATCCCGAACGCGCCGATCAGCGCGCGAGCGCGATTGGGGTTGGCCAGCGTGAAGGTCGGATGCTCGGCCAGCGTCGCCACGACCGCACCGGTATCGTCGCGCGACGACAGCGCCTGGGTCTGGAACCATTTGTCGAGCACCAGCGCATTGTCGGCATAGCGCGCATGGAACCGCTCCAGCGCGATGTCGCGCTCGGGCGCGTCGGAGCTGACCAGCGTGGTCAGTGCCGCCTGCCGGTCGGTCATGTTGTCGGCGGCGTCGAACTGCGCGAGCGCCAGCGCGGCGGCATCCTCCGCCCCGCTCGCCGCGATATAGCCGAGCGCGACGCTGCGCAGCCGGCGACGGCCCTTGGCGTCGGGGGAATAGACATAGGCCCCTTGCGCCATCTCGCCGTAGAGCCGCCGCCACACGGGCGTCAGGGCCTGGCCGATCTGCCGCCGCAGCGACTCGCGCGCCGCGTGGATCGCATCGGGGTCGACCATCGCCAACTGATCGCCGATGAAATTCTCCGAGGGCAGCAGGACCGCCTCCGCCAGGAAGGCCGGCTCCAGCCCCTCGGCCGCCAGCGTGCGGGCGACCGCGTCGATCACCGCCTGCGCATTCATTTCCCCGTTGATCGTGCCCGCGACCAGCGTGTCGAGCATCAGTTGTTGCATCGCCTCGTACCGGGCGAAGGGATCGTCGTCATGCGCCGACAGGAAGGCCAGATCGGCCGCCGACCGATCGCTCTCGATGACGACGGGCGCGGAAAAGCCGCGATTGATCGACAGCACGGGACGCTCGGTCACCGCCTCGAACGTGATCGTCTCGGCCGCCTGGTCGAGCAGGATCAGCTGTTCGTCGGTCAGCGGCCGGCCGGTCTCCGCGCCGAACAGCCGGACCTTCAGCGGCAGGACCATCGGCTGCTTGACCGGCTGGCCGGGCGACGGCGGGACATGCTGGGCCAGGCGCAGCACCGCGCGGCCGCCGCCGGGCTCGTGCGAGAGGCCAGCCGAGACGCGCGGCGTGCCGGCCTGGGAATACCAGAGGCGGAACTGGCGCAGATCGACGCCGCCCGCTTCCTCCATGCAGGCAACGAAATCCTCGCAGGTCGCGGCCGTCCCGTCGAAGCGGCTGAAATACAGGTCGGTGGCGGCGCGGAACTTCGCCGGGTCCAGGATGGTCGCCATCATCCGGATCAGCTCGGCACCCTTGTTGTAGATGGTCGCCGTGTAGAAGTTGCTGATCTCGATATAGCTTTCGGGGCGCACCGGATGCGCGAGCGGGCCGGAATCCTCGGGGAACTGGCTGGCGCGCAGGCCCCGAACCTCCTCGATCCGCTTGACCGCCGCCGATCCCTGATCGGCGGAGAAACACTGGTCGCGATAGACGGTGAAGCCTTCCTTCAGCGACAGCTGGAACCAGTCGCGGCAGGTGATCCGGTTGCCCGACCAGTTGTGGAAATATTCATGCGCGACGACGGCGGCGATCGCGTCGTAATCGTAATCGGTCGCGGTGTCGGGATCGGCGAGGATGTAGCGGCTGTTGAAGATGTTCAGCCCCTTATTCTCCATCGCGCCAAAGTTGAAATCGTCGACCGCGACGATGTTGAACACGTCCAGGTCATATTCGCGGCCATAGATGCGCTCGTCCCACGCCATGGACAGCTTCAGCGCATGGAGCGCATGGTCGGTCTTGGCCAGATCGGCGGCGCGCACCCAGATGCCGAGTTCGACCTCACGCCCGCTCATCGTGGTGAAGGTCGAACGGTTGACCGCCAGATCGCCCGCGACCAGCGCGAAGAGATAGGAGGGCTTCGGATAGGGATCGTGCCACTCGGCCCAGTGCGTGCCGTCGTCGTTGGTCCCTTTCGCCACCGGATCGCCATTGGCGAGCAGCACCGGGAAACGCCGCGCATCCGCCGTCATGCGGACGCGGTAGACGCTGAGCACATCGGGCCGGTCGGGGAAGAAGGTGATGCGGCGGAACCCCTCCGCCTCGCACTGGGTGCACAGATTGCCGCCCGAGGCGTAAAGGCCCATCAGCTGGGTGTTGCGATCGGGGGCGATCACCACCTCGGTCTCGACGATATGGGCGTCGCCGGGCAGCGGCACGACCAGCTGCTCGCCCTCGATCCGCCAGTCGTCGACCACGGCCCCGTCGACCGTCACCGACACCGGCGTCTGCCCGGCGCCGTCGAGGCGCAGCGGTTCGTCATGCGCGCCGTTTCGCGTCACCGACAGGGTGGCACGCACCCGGGTTTCGGCCGGGTCGAGCCGGAAATCGAGCGTGATGTCGGGCACGGCCCAGGCCGGCGGGCAATAATCCTCGCGCCGGATGACGGCGGGGGCGGTGCTGGGCTGGGCCACGCTGTGCTGGATGTCCATCGCGGGAATATAGCCCTGCCGATCCGATAGGGCCATGGCGGGCGCGGCGGAAAAAAGCGTGGTACCACAAGGCATGCCGCTTGATCGCAGGGGGCGGCATGATACCCCTAGGGACTGTTTTTTCCCGAAAGGTCCTGCATGTCGCGTTCGACGGCTCTGCTGCCGCTGCTTCTCCTGTCCACCGCCGCTGTCGCGCACGACCATGATCACGCCTTTGGCCACGATCATGCCCAGACCGCGCCGGCCACGGCCCAGACCATAACGCCCCAGCGCAGTCCCGCCGAGCGCAACGCGACCATCACCGCCCCGCTGCCCGAGGATCAGGCGGCGATGAAGGCGCATGTCATGTTCCTGGCGTCGGACGCGATGGCGGGGCGTGAGGCGGGGACCCGCGATTACGACATCGCCGCGCAATATGTCGCCGCGCAATTCTATGCCGCGGGCCTGCGCCCCGGCGGTGACGAGGGCGGCTATCTGCAAAAGGTGCCGCTGGTCGGCTACAAGGTCGCCGACAAGGGCAGCGCGATGTGGACCCCGACGGGCGGCCAGGCGCAAGAGCTGGTCTTCGGCGAGGATTTCGTGCCCTCGCCGGTGCCCAATGCCAAGGAGACCAGCCTGAGCGCGCCGGTCGTCTTCGTCGGCTATGGCATCGATGCCGCGCAATATGGACTGACCGATTACAAGGGCGCCGATGTGCGCGGCAAGATCGTCGCCTTCCTGCCCGGCACGCCCGAGGGGCTGGGCGGCGAGGAGCGTGCCTTTTTCGGATCGGCGGCGAACAAGGCCACCCTGGCGGCGGCGCGGGGTGCTGTCGGCGCGGTGCAGATCGATATGCCGCGCGCCAACGGACGCCAGCGCCCCTTCGCCTCGCTGGCGCGCTATTATGATGCGCAGCGCGTGACCTGGGCCAATCCGGACGGCACCGCGCATGCGATGACGCCGACCACCCCGGTGCTGGGCACGCTGTCGCAAGCCGGCGCGGCCAAGCTGTTCGGCAAGGACTGGGCCGCGATCACCAAGGCGGCCGCTTCGGCCAAGCCGCGCTTCTCGCCCGTCACGACCCGGGGGCAGATGACGGTCGCCAGCAAGACCAGCTTCAAGCCGATGGACAGCAGCAACGTCATCGGCCTGATCCCAGGCAGCGATCCCAAGCTGAAGGACCAGGTCGTCGTCCTGTCGGCGCATCTCGACCATATCGGCGTCAATGAGGGCGGCGATGGCGACCGGATCAACAACGGCGCGCTCGACAACGCGATCGGCATCGCCAGCCTGATCGAGGAGGCCAAGCGCTTCAAGGCGGCGGCCGCGCCCAAGCGCACCGTCATGTTCCTGGCGGTGACGGCGGAGGAGAAGGGGCTGGTCGGCTCCGACTATTTCGCCAACCACCCGACCGTGCCGCTGTCGTCGATCGTCGCCGACGTCAATCTCGACATGCCGATCCTGACCTACAAGTTCGAGGATATGGTGGTGTTCGGTGCGGACCGCTCGACCCTGGGGCCGATCGTGCGCAAGGCGGTGGGCGCGATGGGCCTTCCGGTCGCACCCGATCCCATGCCCGAGGAGGGCATCTTCGTCCGCTCCGACCATTTCCGCTTCGTGCAGAAGGGCATCCCCTCGGTCTTCCTGTGGCCGGGCCAGGCCGGGCCGGGCAAGGCGGCGGTCGCCGACTTCATGAGCCACCGCTATCACAAGCCCGGTGACGAGGTGGATCAGGGCATCGACTGGAGCCAGGGCCCGCGCTTCGTGAGCGTCAACTACGCCATCGCGCGCGAGATCGCCGATGGCGCGGAGCGGCCGGTGTGGAACAAGGGCGACTATTTCGGCACGCTCTATAAGGGGCCGATGGCGGCGAAGTGAGGGGGAGGGGAGCGTTTCGGCTATTTGGCGCCAAACCTCCCCCACGCTCGTTCAGCCTGAGCGAAGTCGAAGGCCAAGGGATAAGCTAGGCCAAGTGGCCCGTCCGGGGCGTGCACTTCGACTTCGCTCAGTGCGAACGGAGGTTGGGGGTGGCCGGTGACGGTGGTTCGAGCGGGAAGGCTTTTGTCGCCAAACCACCCCACACCCGTTCAGCCTGAGCGTAGTCGAAGGCCAAGGGATAACCTTCGCCAAGTGGCCCGTCCCCGACGTGCACTTCGACTTCGCTCAGTGTGAACGGAGGTTGGGGCGGGCAGCGATGGCGGTCGGAGCGGGAAGGTATTCGCAGCCAAACCACCCCACACCCGTTCAGCCTGAGCGCAGTCGAAGGCCAAGGGATAACCTTCGCCAAACGGCCCGTCCCCGGCATACACTTCGACTGCGCTCAGTGCGAACGGAGGTTGGAGTGGGCAGCGATGGCGGTCGGAGCGGAAGGCTTTTGCAGCCAAACCTCCGCCACGCCCGTTCAGGCTGAGCGACGTCGAAGGCCATGTACGGAGGTTGGGTGAGTAAGCTGTTCGTCTTCGGCATGGGCTATGCCGCCGGCCATTTGGCGGCATTGATGGAAGAGCGCGGCTGGTCCGTTACCGGCACCACGCGCGACGGGCGCGGCGGCACCGTGCGGTTCGACGACCGCGAGCGTGTGGAGGCGGCGATGGCCGCCGCCACGCATATCCTGTCCTCGGTGCCGCCGGAGGGCGAGCAGGACCCGGTGCTGGTCGCCTATGGCCCGCCACTGGCCGGGTCCAAGGCGTGGGTCGGCTATCTGTCCTCGACCGGCGTTTACGGCGATACCGGCGGCGCGTGGGTGGACGAGACCGCGCCGATCGGCTCGGGACGACGCGCGGCACGGGCGGCGGCGGATGCGGATTGGCAGGCGCTGGGGGCGCGGGTCTTCCGATTGCCGGGCATCTACGGCCCAGGCCGTTCGCCGATCGACCGGGTTCGTGGCGGACGCGCGCACCGGGTCGGGCTGCCCGGACAGGTGTTCAGCCGGGTGCATATCGCCGACATCGTCTCGGGCGTGATCGCCGGGTTCGACGGTCCGGCCGGCGCGTACAATCTGTCGGACGATCACCCTTGCGATCAGGATGCGGTGGTGTCCTACGCCGCCCGGCTGGCGGGCCTGCCGCCGCCCCCGCTCGTGCCGCTCGAAAGCCTGTCGGCGGCGGCGCGCGGTTTCTATGCCGAGAACCGGCGGGTGGCGAATGGCAAGGCCAAGCGGGTGCTGAACTGGCGGCCCCGCTATCCCGATTACCGGTTGGGCCTGCGCGCCTTGAGCGCGATGACCAGCCCGATCGCGGTCACGCCCGCGCCCGCACCCGCCAGCAGCGACCAGCGATAGCCCTCGAACACCGTCGACAGGCTCATCGCGATGACCGGCACGATCACGCTGGAATAGGCCGCCTTGGCCGGGCCGATGGTGCGCAGCACCCGGTAATAGAGCGGAAAGGCCAGCGCCGAGGCGAAGAGGCCGAGATAGAGGATGCCGAGGATATAGCCGGCGCGCATCTCGAACACCGGCGGGCCGTTCAGGCTATAGGCGATAACCGCATCCAGCGCCGAGCCGATCAGCATCGCGACGCTCAAGGTCGCGTGCATCGGGAAGCGCTTGGCGGTGTTGGTCGCCTGCATGACGTTCGCCGTGGAGGCGGACAGGATCGCGACGATGGTCAGCGCGATACCGGTCAGCGCGCGGGAGGGGCCGGCGGGATCGACCCGCGCTTCATGCACGAACAGCAGCGCCGCACCCGCCATCGCGATGGCGGAGCCGACCAGCAGCTGCCGTCCCATGCGCTGTCCCAGAAACAGCCGCGCGAACCCCGCATTGGGGATCAGCAGCATCGCGAAGACGACCGCGACCAGTCCGGAGGTGATGTACGCCTCGGCGCGGTAGACGAAGTTGAAGTTGAGGACGAACTGGAACAGCCCGATGCCGCCTGCGAACAACCAGCCGGTGGTGCCGAGCCGGAAACTCTCACGCTTGGCCAGCGCGAACGCACCCATGGCCAGCCCGCCGACCAGGAAGCGATAGCTGACCGACCAGGTGGCGGGGACGACCGAAATCTGGTCGCGGATGACCAGCCAGGTCGATCCCCAGATCAGCGTGACGATCGCGAAGGGGATCAGGACGGCGGCGCGGGTGGAGCGTGGTCCGGTGTCGAACTCGCTCATAGGGCCATGATCGCATCGGCGAGCGCCGCGACATGATGCGCGTCGGTGTCCCAGGCGGTGACCAGGCGAATCTCGCCCTCCGCCCAGTCGTAGAAGTCGAAACCCTGCCCCCGCAAGCGGGCCGCTTCCTCGGGCGTGGCGCGCAGGAAGACCTCGTTCGCCTCGACGGGGTGGACCAGACGGCCGCCCGCCGCGCCGGCCAGCCGCTCGGCACAGGCATTGGCGAGCGCGCCGTTCGCGATCCACAGGTCGTTCTCGACCATCGCCAGCACCTGCGCGGCCAAGTAACGGCCTTTGGACATCAGCAGCCCGGCGCGCTTGCGGCGGCGGCGGGTGACCTCAGCGAGGCCGGGCTTGAAGAAGACCAGCGCCTCGGCACTCATCGCGCCGTTCTTGACGAAGCCGAAGGACAGCGCGTCCACGCCCGACTGCCAGGTCAGCGCGGCGGGTGTACAGCCCAGCCGCGCAATGGCATTGGCGAAGCGCGCGCCGTCCATGTGGAAGCCCAAGCCCCGCTCCTTGGCAAGCGCGCCGATCGCGGCGACTTCGCCCGGATTGTAGACGCGGCCATATTCGGTGGCGTTGGTGATCGAGATGGCGTGCGGCTGGACCCGGTGCACATCGTTGGCGATCGCGTCGATCAGGCTGCGGATCGTATCGGGGGTCAGCTTCGCCCCCTCGCCATCCGCCAGCATCAGCTTGGCGCCGTGGGTGTAGAATTCGGGCGCGCCGCCTTCGTCATTCTGGATATGCGAGTCGCGGTGGCAGACCACCCCGCCATAAGGCGGGCAGAGCGCGGCGAGCGCCAGGCAGTTGGCGGCGGTGCCGGTGGGCACCCACAGCACCTCCACCTCCGTCCCGAACAGCTCGGACAGCCGCCCGTCCAGCGCCCTGGACCAGCGATCGCCGTCATAGGCGGTATCCATCCGGTCGGCGGCGGCGATGGCCTCCATCACCTTGGGATGGATACGGGCGGCATTGTCCGAGAAAAAGCGCATGGCTCAGGCGTTTGGGGGAGGCGGTGGGTCAGGTCAACACCACCGCCCCATGCGATGCGTCAGTGCGGCACCGCGCCCAGTTCGAACCCCGTCTTGTCGTGCAGCGCGAAGCGGTCGACCAGATCGGCGCTGGCCCGATTATAGCCGATCACCTCGACCGATGAGCCATCACGACGCAGCCGCGCGACGATCTTGTCGAGCGCACCGACCCCCGAAATGTCCCAGAAATGCGCCGCCGATACGTCGATCACCACGGTCCGTCCCTGTTCGGGCAGAAAGGCGCGGGTGAAGCGGTCGACCGAGGCGAAGAAGATCTGCCCCGTCACGCGGTAGCGCACCGTGCCGGCCTCCTCGATCCGCTCGACCGCGAACAGGCGGCGGACCTTGCCGGCGAAGAATACGCCCGACAGCAGCACGCCGGCCAGCACGCCCTGCGCCAAATCGCGGGTGGCGACGACCACCGCGACCGTGACCAGCATGACGACCGAGGAGGTCGGCGGATGGCGGCGCAGATTGGGGATCGAGTTCCAGCTGAACGTGCCGATCGACACCATGATCATCACCGCGACCAGCGCGGGCATCGGAATGCGCCCGACCACGGGGCCCAGCACGGCGAGCAGGAACAGCAGGAACAGCCCGGCGGTCAGCGTCGACAGCCGCTTGCGCCCCCCGGACGTGACGTTGATCACCGACTGGCCGATCATCGCGCAGCCGCCCATGCCACCGACCAGCGCGGCGGCGATATTGGCCACGCCCTGACCGCCGCATTCGCGCCGCTTGTCGCTGTCGGTATCGGTCATGTCGTCGACGATCTGCGCGGTCAGCAGCGATTCGAGCAGGCCGACCGCAGCCATGGTCAGCGAATAGGGTAGGATGATCCGCAACGTCTCGAAGCTGAGCGGCACATTGGGCAGCGCCAGGCTGGGCAGCCCCTCGGGCAGGCGGCCCATGTCGCCGACCGTGCGCACCGGCAGGCCCATGGCGATGCTGATCGCCGCCAGCACCAGGATGGCGACGAGCGGGGAGGGGACGGCCTTAGTGATGCGCGGCAGCAGGTAGATGATGGCCAGCCCGCCGGCGATCAGCGCATAGCTGTGCCAGCTGACGCCGATCAGCTGCGGCAGCTGCGCCATGAAGATCAGGATGGCGAGCGCGTTGACGAAGCCGGTGATGACCGATCGCGAGACGAACTGCATCACCAGATCGAGGCGCAGGAAACCGGCGGCGATCTGGATCAGCCCCATCAGGATGGTCGCGGCGAAGAGATAATCGACGCCGTGCTCGCGGACCAACGGGGTGACGACGACCGCGACGGCGGCGGTCGCGGCCGAGATCATCGCCGGCCGGCCACCGGTAAAGGAAATGACGATTGCGATCGCGACCGAGGCATACAGGCCGACGCGCGGATCGACGCCCGAGATGATCGAAAAGCCGATCGCCTCGGGAATCAGCGCGAGGGCGACGACGATACCGGCCAGCACATCGCGCCGCGCATCGCCCAGGTTGGAGAACCATTGGGTTCGGTAGCTTTGGAGAGTCATGAAATACCAGAATGTCGCGCATGGCGGACACGCTCTCTGAGGGCAGGAGCGGCGATGGGGCCATGCATTCTGTTGTCCGGCGGATCGGCGGCCGGAATAGCCACCCGGAATTGCACCGGGTCCTTGCGAATGAGCGCGCGTCTAATTGGTATGAGGGGGGAAGGGCAAGCCCCGTCAGCCCGGGTTCAAGGTCTTGGTTCGCACAGAGGCGCGGAGGACACAGAGAGGATGTGCGAGTTGGCCTCTAATTCCTCCCCTGCAAGGGGAGGGGGACCATGCGCAGCATGGTGGAGGGGTGTCCCCGATCGCAGGGAATGGAACGCGCGCGAGCGGTTACACCCCTCCGTCAGGCCTTCGGCCTGCCACCTCCCCTTGCAGGGGAGGAAGAATGGAAATGCCGGCCTGGTTTCGCAAAGTTCTCCGCGCCTCTGCGCGAACGAAACCTTTTCGTGGCTTCGCGTGAACATCAAATGGCATCACGCAAAGCCGCGAAGAAAAAACGTCTCCAGCCCGAGAGCGTTCGCTACTCCCCCTCGCCCTCATAGCGTTCGTCGGGCGGGCGGCGGTCGTCGGGGCCGGGGCCGGCGCGTTCGGGGCGGCGGCGGCCGGGGCCGACGGTGATCGATCCGTCGTCACCGGTGCGCAGGTCCAGCCCCAGACCCTGGATGATCTCGCCGACCGGATCGGCGGGGGCGGGCATCACCTCTTCGTCCACGCCGTTGGCATAGGCATCGGGGTCGACCTCTTCCTGCACCACGGGTGCCGCCACCGGCGGGATGTCGAGCGCGGATTGCATGAACGCGCGCCAGATGCGCGCGGGCACGCCGCCGCCCGACAGGCCGGGATTGGGGGTGTTGTCGTCATTGCCGACCCACACGCCCACCACCAGGTCGCGTGCGAAGCCGACGAACAGCGCGTCGCGTGAGTCCTGCGTCGTGCCGGTCTTGCCGTAAGCATCGACGGTCAGCATCGCCTGCCGCCCGGTGCCCGACTTGATCGAGGCGGACAGCAGGTCGAGCATCCCGTCATGCACCGCCGAGGAAAAGCCGGTCTTGCGGTCGGTGAGCGACTGATACCAACCCTTTTCGCGGACATCGGTCAGGCCATGCGGCGCGACCGGATAGCTTTCATTGGCGACCGCGGCATAGGCGGCGGTCAGCTCCAGCAGGCTGACGGTCGAGGTGCCCAGACCGATCGTCGCCTCATTGGCGATGGGGGTGGAGATGCCCAGATCGCGCGCCGCCTTGGTCACCGCCTTCACGCCGACCGCCTGGGTCAACCGCGCCGCCGCCACGTTGGACGAGCGCGCGAAGGCCTGGCGCAGCGTGATCTTGCCCAGATAGCGGCCGTCGCTGTTGCGCGGCTTCCACCCGGCGATGTCGACCGGTTCGTCCTCGATGGTCGAGTCCGGCGTCATGCCCGAACGCAGCGCCGCCAGATAGACGAACAGCTTGAACGCGGAGCCCGGCTGACGCCGCGCCTGGGTGGCGCGGTTGAACGGGCTCTTGGAATAATCCTTGCCGCCGACCATCGCGACGACGCGGCCGTCGGGGCGCATCGCGACCAGCGCGACCTGCGCCTCGCGCAGGCCGGCGCTGCGCACCGTCCGCTCGGCGATGCGTTGCAGGCGTGGATTGAGCGTCGTCTGGACGGTCGCCTCGGTCTTGATCTCACCCGCCTGGTCGCGCGCCTCGGGCAGGACCCAGTCTGCGAAATAGGTGCCCGAGGGCAGCGTTTCCGGTCTGGCGGCGAGGACGCGCTGCGGCTGCACCGCATCGGCCTCCGCCTTGGTCAGGAAGCCGGCATCCTCCATCGCGCCGATCACGACCGCCTGCCGCGCCCTCGCGCCCTTCAGATTGCTGGTCGGCGCCAGCCGCGACGGCGCCTTGACCAGCCCGGCCAGCATCGCCGCCTGACCAATGTTCAGCTTGTCCGGCGTCCGCCCGAAATAATGTTTCGACGCGGCGGTCAGTCCATACACATTGTCGCCGAAATAGACGTTCGACAGATAGCGCGAGAGGATCTCGTCCTTGGTCAGCCACGCCTCCAGCCACAGCGCGATCATCGCCTCGCGGATCTTGCGACCGGCGGTGCGGTCGGAATCGAGGAATGCGTTCTTCGCCAGCTGCTGGGTGATGGTCGATCCGCCCTCGCGCACCCCGCCCGAGCCGAGATTGTGCCAGGCGGCGCGCAGGATGCCGCGCGGGTCGATGCCCCAGTGCGAATAGAAGCGCCGGTCCTCGATCGCGAAGAACGCCTCGCGCACATGCGGGGGCAGCTTGGCGGCGTCGACCGGCGCGCCGATGATCGCGCCGCGCCGCGCGATCGGCGTGCCGTCATCGGCGGTCAGCGTGATCGAGGGCGGCGTCGGCGGCTGGAGCGAGCGCGACAACGGTGCCGTGATCGCCAGCCAGATGACCGCGATGACCAGCAGGATGATCCCCACGCCCAGCCCGCGCGTGATCCACCGGCCCCAGCGGATCTGGCGACGCGGCCGGCCGGGCGTCGGCTCCTCTTCGTCGGGGCCGAAAGACCAGCTCTGCGTCTCCGCATCATAAAGCGGATAATGATGCCCGACCGGCTCATAGGGGCGGTCGATCGGCATACGGTCGGGATTGAACGGGTCGGGGCGCATCACAGGGTTCCGGCGGTCGGCCACTCGTGTATTACTTTACCAGAACACCGAGCGCAAGCATGGCCCCGTGTTTACCCTGTTTGCGGCACCTCCGGCAAGCGGTCCGCAGGGGGCGTGTCTTCGATCAGGCCGGCACGGTGCGCGACGATGGTCGGGACCAGCGCCTGGCCCGCGACGTTGATCGCGGTGCGCCCCATGTCGAGGATCGGATCGATGGCGAGCAATAGCCCGGCGCCCTCCAGCGGCAGGCCCAGCGTGGACAGCGTCAGCGTCAGCATAACGACCGCCCCGGTCAGCCCCGCCGTCGCCGCCGAGCCCAGCACCGACACCAGCACGATCAGCACGTAATCGCCGACATGCAGCGGCAGGCCATAATATTGCGCGACGAACAAGGCGGAAATGGCGGGATAGATGGCGGCGCATCCGTCCATCTTGGTCGTCGCGGCGAAGGGCACGGCAAAGGCCGAATAGGCGCGCGGCACGCCCAGCCGGCGCTCGACCGCGTCCTCGGTGACGGGCAGGGTGGCGATCGACGAGCGCGACACGAAGCCCAGCTGGATGGCGGGCCAGGCGGCGGCATAGAAGCGCTTGGGAGACATGCCATTGGCGAGCAGCAGCAGCGGATAGACGACGAACAGCACGAGGCCGAGCCCGATATAGACCGCCAGCGCAAAGCTGCCGAGCGCGGAGAGCGACTGCCAGCCATAGCGCACGATCGCATTGCCCAAGAGCGCGCCCGAGCCGATCGGAGTCAGCCGGATCACCCAGGACAGGATACGCCGGAAGATGGCGAGCGCCGAGGCGTTGAACGACAGGAAGCTCTCGCCCTTGTCGCCGACGCGCACGGCGGCGACGCCGATCGCGACCGCCATGACGATGATCTGGAGAATGTTGAACGACAGGCCTGTCTTGAGCGCGCCGCCATCGCCCGCGCTGGTCGAGGCGGACAGGCCCAGGATGTTGGACGGGATCAGCCCGCGCAGGAAGTCGAGCCACGAGCCGGCGGTGTCGGGCCGCACCGCGCTGCCTGGCGCGACGCCGGCATGCAGGCCGGGTTGCAGCACCGTGCCCAGCGTCAGCCCGATGGTGACCGCGATCAGCGCGGTGATGGCGAACCAGATGAAGGTGGCGGCGACCAGCCGCGCGGCATTGTTCAGGTCGCGCAAGGCGGCGATCGAGGCGACGATGGCGGTGAACACCAGCGGCACCACCAGCACCTTGAGCAACTGCACGAAGCTTTCGCCGACGATGCGCAGCGCTTCGGCCAGGCCGGCCAGCCCCTGCGACCGGGCGAGCAGGCCGAGCAGCAGGCCCACGGCCATGCCGACGAACACCTGCACCCCAAAGGAAAAACGGAGTCTCATCCGACCATAGCTAGCGAGCCGGCGAAACGATCCCAACCAAGTTTTGCGTGGGGGGCGGAAAGCTCCCCAATTCCGCGCCCTTAGGGGGCGGGGACCCCTTTAGGGGAAGTGATGGGGAGAATGGTGCTGCCGGTGAGGATTGAACTCACGACCTCAGCCTTACCAAGGATGCGCTCTACCACTGAGCTACGGCAGCACTCGCGTCTCAACGCGGGAAGCGCGCCTAGAGACGATTGGCGGGACATTGTCAAGCGCTGGATCGTCGGATTATGCAAATCATCATGGCAAAAGATGAAAAGGCCGAGCGGCTGGCAGCGGCGCTGCGCGAGAATCTGAAGCGGCGCAAGGCGCAGGCGCGGGGGCTGGACGACGGTCCGGCGGCACTGCGCAAGGATGGCAGCGATCCGCAGGCGACGGCGAACGAACGGGAATAGCCGCAAAGCCAGACACTTATTCCGCAGGCAACAAAACAACACAAAACTGATATTGATAGTGACTCGCATTTCCTTCTAGCCGCTGCGGCAAGAGCAAAGGGGAATGTGATGCAGATCAAAATGCAAGCCGTCAGTCTGGGCGTCCTCGCCTGGTGCGCGATGATGTCCGCACCCGCCATGGCGCATGGTGCCGATCCCGTGACCGACAGCGATCCGCTGGGCGGCATCGTCGTCACCGCCAACCGGGAGGACGCCGACAAGGCGGGCGGCTCGGTCCACCGCCTGGACGAAGAGCAGCTCCGCACCTTTTCCTATGGCGACATCAACCGCGTGCTTCGTCAGGTGCCGGGCGTGACCCTGCAGGAGGAGGACGGGCTGGGGCTGCGGCCCAATATCGGTATTCGCGGCTCGGGCACCGATCGCAGCGCGCGGATCGTGGTGATGGAGGACGGCGTGCTCGCCGCACCCGCGCCCTATGCCGCGCCCGCCGCCTATTATTTCCCGCGTGTCGCGCGCATGGTCGGCGTGGAGGTGGCCAAGGGCCCCGCCGCGATCAAATATGGCCCCTCGACGATCGGCGGCGCGCTGGGCTTCTTCTCGACGCCGATCTCGGACAAGCCGGTGGGGGAGATGAGCGGCCGGGGTGAGATACTGGCGGGCAATTATGGCGGCGCGCGGTTGCACGGCGCGCTGGGCGGCTGGCAGGCGCTGGGTGCGGGGCTGGAGGCGGGGGCGATGGTCGAGGGGCTGTACGAACGCTCCGATGGCTTCAAGCGGATCGACATAGGCGGCCTGACCGGCTTTCGAATCAACGATGTCGTCGCCAAGGCGGGGCTGCGCTCCAGCGACGGGCGGCACATCGTCGAGTTCAAATATCAGACCTATGACGAACGCAGCGACGAGACCTATCTCGGCCTGTCGCTCGCCGATTTCGCCGGCGATCCCGATCGCCGCTACAATGCCAGCCAGCGCGACGTGATGAATGTCGGGCACAGCAGCTATCAGCTGACCTGGCGCTCGCGCATCGGCCAGGCGCTGGACCTGACGACGGTCGCCTATCGCACCGACACCGCGCGGTCCTGGTACAAGTTGCAGGACGTGCGCAACGCGGCGAACACCGGTTGGACCTCGATGGCCGATGTGCTGGCGAACCCGGCGGCCAATCCGCTGGCCTTTGCCGATATCGTCGGCGCGCCGGGCTATGTCGGCCGGACGGGTGCGCTGCGCGTGCGCGACAATAATCGCCTGTATCAGAGCACGGGCATCCAGTCGGTGCTGGGCGCGGACTTCACCACCGGCGCGGTCGCGCACCGGCTGGAGCTGTCGGCGCGCTACCACGAGGATTTCGAGGATCGGCTGCAACAGGAGGATCGCTATCGCATGGTCGATGGCCGCATGGTGCGGACCACCACCGGCGTGCGCGGCACCCAGGACAACCGGCGCGGCGACGCGCGTGCCTGGGCCTTTTTCGCGCAGGACCGGATCACCGCCGGTCCGGTCGTGCTGACCCCGGGACTGCGCTATGAGACGATTCAGCTGGAACAGACGCGCTGGGCGCTGGGCGACGTGACGCGGGCGACCCCGACCGCCAATGTCCGCCGCCGGGTCGATGTCTGGATTCCCGGCATCGGCGCGACGGTGCGGCTGGGCGAGGTGGTCAGCCTGGTCGGCGGCGTCCACCGCGGCTTCGCCGCCCCCGCACCCGGATCGACGATCGATCCCGAAACCTCGTGGAATTACGAGGCGGGGGTGCGGCTGGGCCAGAGCGACTGGCGGCTGGAGGCGATCGGCTTCCTCAACGACTACAACAATCTGGTCGGCACCTGCACCGCCTCGACCGGGGTGACCTGCGACCTGGGCGACCAGTTCAGCGGCGGCAAGGCGGACGCGCGCGGCGTCGAAGTGTCGGGCGGCTATGACCTGAAACTGGGTGGCGGATGGCGCGCGCCGCTGGCGGTGGCCTATACCTATACCCGGGCGCGGTTCGATACGAGCTTCGTCAGCAGCTATTTCGGCAACGTGACGCGCGGCGACCGGCTGCCCTATCTGCCGCCGCACCAGCTGACGCTGACCGCCGGGATCGATGCCGGCCCCGCGCGGCTGACCGCGACCGCCAATCATGTCAGCGCGACGCGCGGCTTTGCTGGATCGGGCGCCATCCCGGCGGCGGAGCGGATCGATGCCCGCACCGTCGTCGATCTGGCGGGCGAGGTCGATCTGGTGCCCGGTATCAGCGCCTATGCGACCGTGCAGAATCTGTTCGACGACCGCTACAATGTCGCCTTCTCGCCCGCCGGCGCGCGGCCGGGCGCACCGCGACTGGCGCTGGCGGGGTTGCGCGCCCGCTTCTGATCCATCCCCGGCACGGCTCCGGCCGGGGGCCGTGCCGGGCGGTCAGTCGCCCTTGGCCACCCGGTCATCGGGCCGGATCGACGATGTCAGCCGGTCCGCCAGCCACAGCCGCAGCACCGCCGCCCGGCCATGCAGCCGCATCTGATGGCGGCGATAGAGCATCTCGTGCCCCAGCCGCGCCAGCCGCCCGCGAATGACACCCGACGAAATGCCGAACTTCCCCAGATCGGCATAGCCGTCATATTCGCCCAGCTTCACCAGCGCGCCGAAGTCGCGGTGGCGGAAGGGCGGAGCCTCTTTGCCCGCCAGCATCGCGGGCAGGTGGCGGCCCAGATAGACCGCCTGTTGATAGGCGATCTGCGCGGTGGGGGGGAGCGGTCGCTCCTCGCCTTGTGGCGTCAGCGAGGCGCAGTCGCCGATCGCGAAGATCGCGGGGTCGTCGACGGATCGGCAATGGCGGTCGATGCACAGCCGCCCGGATTGATCCTGCGTCAGCGACGTGAGCGACTTGGCCAGCGGCGCGGCCTGCACCCCCGCCGCCCAGACCGTCATGTCGGCGGGGATCGCGCCATCGTCCAGCCGCAGACCCTGTTCGTCGACCGCGACGACCTTCACATCGGTGCGGACATGGACGCCCAGACCCTCCAGCCGTGCCCGGGCGGCGGCGGACACGGTCTCGGGAAAGGCGGGCAACAGGCGCGGGCCGCGATCGACCAGCGTCACGTCGAGCGTCGCGCGCGAATCGTTCAGGCCATAGCCGCCCGCGATGTCGGCCATCTGCAGCAGCTCGGCGGCAAACTGTACGCCCGTCGCGCCGCCGCCGACGATGGCGATGCGCAGCTGGCGGCCGGCATGCGCCGCCTCGACCAGCCGGGGGAGGAGATCGGCCTGAAAGTTCTGCGCCTCGATCAGCGTGTCGATATGGCGGGCATGCGCCTCCACCCCCTCGACCCCGAACGGCGCGGCGACGCTGCCTACCGCCAGGACCAGCGTGTCATAGGCGATGCGCCGCTCGGGCAGCAGGTCGCGGCCGTGCAGGACGAAGCGATCGACATGGACGGTGCGCGCCGCTCGGTCGATGTCGAGTGCCGGGCCAGCGGCATAGGTGAAGCCGTGGCGGCGCGCCTGTGCGACATAGGGCACCTCGACCCCGGCGCTGGCGCGCGTTCCCGCCGCGATGCTGTGCAGCATCGGCTTCCACACATGCGCGGTCGCCAGGTCGATCAGCGTGACCGCCAGACCGGTGTCGCGCGCGAGCGCCCCGGCCAGGTCGAGGCCCGCCACCCCGCCCCCGACGATGACGACCCGGTGGCGTGCGTCATGGCGTGGGGTGTCCTGTTCAAACATCGGCCTTTTCCCGTTCGTCGATCCAAAGTCGTCGCACCATCATCCAGGTCGCCACCGTCAGCGGCCCGCCCAGGATGATCCCGCCGATCCCGAACAGACCGCCGAACAGGAACAGCGCGAAAAGCGTGACCGCCGGCGGAATCCGCACCGCATAGCGCATGACGAGCGGCGCCAGCGCATTGCCCTCGATCTGTTGCCACACGACGAAGAAGCCCGCTGTCCACAGGAACAGTTCGAGCCCGCCGGTCAGCGCGATCAGCAGCGCGGGCACCGCGCCCAGGAACGGCCCGACCAGCGGGATGAACTCCAGCAGCCCCGCGACGATGGCGAGCGCGAGCGCGGAGGGCACGCCGATCAAGGACAGGCCGATGAAGACCACGGTGAAGGTCGCCAGCATCGACAGAAGCTGCGCCAGCAACCAGTTGCGCAGCGCCCGTCCAGTGTCGCGCATCGCCCCGCCGACCGGCGTGCGCGCCGCCTCCGGCAACAGGAGGAGCGCGCCGCCGCGATAGCCGCCGGGATCGGCCGCCAGATACACGCCGCCCAGCACCGCCAGCGTCAGCCCGGTGATGCTGGCGGTGATCATGCCCAGCGTCGTCTGGGCGATCGACGCCACCGTCGCGCCGTCGGGCGACACCGTCGAGATCACCGATTGCAGCCGATCCTCGCCGACCCAGTTGGCGAAGGTCGCCCATGCGCCCGGCAAGGCCTCGCCCAGGCCGGACAGCTGCGCGGCGACCTCATGCCCGAACAGCGTCGCGGCGGTGGCGATGATCCCGACGATGATCAGCCCTGAAAGCGCCAGCGCCAGCCAACGGGGCAGCCGTACCACCCCGCATAGCGTATCCGCCGCCGCATGCAGGATGACCGCGACCAGCGTGGCGGCGAAGACCAGCAACAGGATGTCGTGCAGCCGCCAGACCAAGAGCGCCAGCGCGACCAGCGCGATGGCGATGACGACCCGCAGCGCGAACCCGCTCACGCTTCTGCCGTCGATCACCGGATCGGTCCCAATGCCGCCGTGGCAACGTTCCGCATGCGCGATCCCCCTGATGTGAAACGATGATGCTCGACACCGCAAACCGGAAATCGGTTGGAAGGCTCCACCAGCAACAATTCGTTTTATTAGAGAAAGGACCCGCTCCGTTACGTGCGCGTTTCGTCCGCCAAAGGGGACGTCATGATCGACATATTCGGCAGCTATTGCGGGTCGGCACCGACCGCCGCATCCTGGATGGGGCGATGGAATAGCGACCCCGTCCTGATCCTGGCCCTGCTGGGCGCGGCGGCGGCGATGATACGTTTGCGCGGGCATGCGCGGCATGCGGGATGGGTAGCGATCGGCGTACTCGCGATCGTCTTCCTGTCACCGCTCTGCGCGCTGTCGGTGGCGCTGTTCTCGGCGCGGACGCTGCATCATCTGCTGCTGATCGGCGTGGCCGCACCCTTGCTGGCGGTCGCGGTGCCGGTGCGCACCCCGTTGCCCCCCATGGTCGCGCTGGCGCTGTCGACGATCACCCTGTGGTTTTGGCATCTGCCCGCCGCCTATGACGCGGCGCTGTCGAACAAGCTGCTCTATTGGGCGATGCAGGCCAGCCTGCTTGCCACTGCCTGGACCTATTGGGATGCGGTCCGCCGCGCCGATCCGCCGGTCGCGCTGACCCTGATCGCGACGGGGGCGGCGCAGATGGGGATGCTGGGCGCGATCCTGACCTTCGTCGCCCAACCCATTTATGCCAGCCATCTGGCGACGACCGTGTCGTTCGGGATCGGACCGGTCGTCGATCAGCAGCTGGCGGGGCTCGCCATGTGGGTGATCGGCCTCATCCCCTATGCGGTCATCGGCGCGCTGGTCGCGCGCGCGACCTGGCGGCGGATGGCGCTGGCATGACCCTGAGCATCGGCATGATCCTGAGCATCGTGAAGGGGCTGCACATCGCCGCCCTGATCCTGTGGTGCGCCGGGCTGGTCGCGCTGCCGCTGATGCTGGGCAAGCATCAGGCGGGGGAGAGCCAGGCCTCCTATGCCCGGCTGCGCCTGCTGACGCATGACAGCTATACGATGATCGTCACCCCCGCCGCGGTCACCGCGATCGCGGCCGGGACCGCGCTGATCTATCTGCGCGGGGTGTTCGAGCCGTGGATGTTCGCCAAGCTGGTCGCGGTCGGGCTGCTCGTCTGCCTGCACGCGCTGGTCGGGCACACCGTCCTGCTGATGAGCGAGCGGCGCGGTGAATATCTGCCGCCGTCGCCGGTGCCGCTGATCGTGGGCAGCATCGCGACGATGATCGTCGTCCTCATCCTGGTGCTCGCCAAGCCGGTCGTGCCCGATCTCGCACCGGCCTGGCTGAAGGCACCGCAGAATCGTCAGCTCCCTGTCGAAGAGACACCGATTTGATACTCGAACACCAGCTTGCCGCCGTGCCATCCGGTGAAGCCCGTGAAGCTGACTGCGAACAGCGACAGCAGCAGGCCATAGGGCAGCACCGCCTGTTCGTATCCGGTCAGGCGGTATCCCCAATTGGCGCCCAGGATGGACAGCAGCATCACCGCGATGATGAAATGCGTCCAGCTGGCCGAGCGGGCGCGGATGCCGGGCACCAGCAGCAGTTCGACGGTGCCCGCGATGCCCGCCAGCACGCCGAACAGGAAACCCGCGCCCGACGCCCACAAGGCGGCACGCGCCCAGAACAGGTCGCCCGTCCACCAATAGAGCAGGTCGGCGCCCAGGGTGCAGGTGGTCAGCGCGATCGGAAAGGCGACCAGCATGGCGTGGATGGGATGGCCGGCCACCGCGATCTTGGATTCGGTGCGATGAAAGCCGGGATTCTGCTCGACGGGATCGACGAGGCGGGTCTCGGCAACCTCTTGGCGGGCGGTATCAGTCGTCATCGGGGCAAAGCTCTCCTGACCGGGGCGGGCCGCGCCGGCATGTGCGCGACAACGCTTGTCGCGCTTTCGGGTTGCACGGGCGCGTTGTCGACGATCGATCCGGCGGGGCCGCACGCGCGATCGGTCGCGACGATGTGGTGGGTGATGCTGGGCGGATCGGCGGTCCTGGCCGGCCTCGTCTTCGTGCTGCTCGCGCTGGCCTTTCGCCGGCGGGACAGGGGGCGAGGCGGGGAGCGGACCGCATCGGGCCGGCTGTGGATCGGCGGGCTCGGGCTGGCGATGCCGGTCGTCGTGCTGCTTGCGCTGGTCGGCTATGCGCTGACGGTCGGCATCGGCACGCTGCCGACGCCGGACCCGCGCGCGGTCGAGGTGCGGGTGAACGCGCGGCAATATGCATGGGACATGGTCCATCCCGGCGGCATCCGGACGCAAAATGTGTTGCACATCCCGGCGGGGCGGCCGGCCGATCTGGTCATCACGTCAAGCGACGTCATCCACAGTTTCTGGATACCCCGGCTGGCGGGCAAGATGGACGCGATCCCCGGTCACACCAACCGGTTGCGCATCGTCGCGGACACGCCGGGCACCTATCGCGGCGAATGCGCCGAATATTGCGGCGTGGGGCACAAGGATCACAATTTCACCGTCGTCGCGCATGACGCGGCGGGGTGGACGGCGTTCACGGAGGGGGCACGATGAGCGCGCTGAAGCGGCATCAGGATCTGACGGCGATCTGGGGCAACGAGCCGGGCTGGCGCGGCTATCTGCGCTCGGTCAACCATAGCGACATCGGCAAGCGGTTCATCGTCGCGGCCTTCGTCTTCTTCGCAATCGGCGGCGTGCTGGCCATGCTGATCCGCGCGCAACTCGCCACGCCGCGCAGCGCGTTCGTCGGGCCGGAGGTCTATAACCAGCTGTTTACGATGCATGGCAGCATCATGATGTTCCTGTTCGCCATCCCGATGTTCGAGGGGCTGACCATGTATCTGCTGCCTAAGATGCTGGGCAGTCGCGACCTGGCCTTTCCGCGCCTCTCCTCGCTCGGCTGGTGGTGCTATCTGTTCGGCGGCACGATCATCGTGCTGGCGATGCTGGCCGGTGTCGCCCCCGATGCGGGCTGGTTCCTGTACCCGCCCTTGTCGGGCAAGACCTATACACCGGGCATCAATTCCGACGTCTGGCTGCTCGGCATCACCTTCGTCGAAATCTCGGCGATGTGCGCGGCGATCGAGATCACCGTGTCGATCCTGAAGCTGCGCGCGGCGGGCATGCGGTTCGACCGGATGCCGATCTTCGCCTGGTACCTGCTGGGGACGGCGGGCATGATGGTGTTCGGCTTTCCGCCGTTGATCCTGGGGTCGATCCTGCTGGAGGTCGAGCGCGCCTTTGGCTGGCCCTTCTATTCGCCCGAACTCGGCGGATCGCCGCTGTTGTGGCAGCATCTGTTCTGGCTGTTCGGCCATCCGGAAGTCTACATCATCTTCCTGCCGGCGGCGGGGGCGGTGTCGACCATCCTGCCCGTCATGGCGCGCACCCGTCTGCTGGGATACGGCGCGATCGTCGCGGCGGTCATGGCGCTCGCCTTTCTCAGCTTCGGGCTGTGGGTGCACCACATGTTCACCACCGGCATCCCGCACATGGCGCTGGGTTTCTTCTCCGCCGCCTCGGCGCTGGTCGCGATCCCGACCGCGGTGCAGATCTTCGCCTGGCTGGGCACGCTGTGGCAGGGGCGGCCCGAGATGAAGCTGCCGATGCTCTATCTGGTCGGCTTCTTCATCGTCTTCGTGCTGGGCGGGCTGACCGGCGTGATGCTGGCGATGGTGCCGTTCGATGCGCAGGCGCACGACACCGCTTTCGTCACCGCGCATCTCCATTATGTGCTGGTCGGCGGGTTCGTCTTCCCGATGCTGGCCGCCGCCTATTACTGGCTGCCGCACATCACCGGGCGCGAGCGGGTGATGCGGGTGGGCGAGGCGGCGTTCTGGCTGATCTTCATCGGTTTCAACCTGACCTTCTTCATGATGCACCTGACCGGGCTGCTCGGCATGCCGCGGCGGATCGACACCTATCCCGAAGGCATGGGGTGGACCTGGCTCAACCTGTTGTCGTCGGTCGGCGGCTTCCTGCAGGCGTTCGGCTTCGCGCTGTTCCTGATCGACGTGGTGCTGCAGATCTGGCTGGGGCGGGTGCATCGCCGCAATCCCTGGGGCGCGACGACGCTGGAATGGGCGATGCCGATCCCATCGACCACCTACAATTTCGCCAGCCTACCGACCGTCACCACGCGCGACCCGCTGGCCGACGATCCCGATCTGGGCGTCGCGCTGGCACGCGGCGAGGGGTTGCTGGCCGAGGCGCGTCACGGCTGGCGCGAGACGCTGGCGGTCGACATGACCAGCGGCACGCCCGAGCATGTCGCAATCCTGCCGGGCAATAGCTGGCTGCCGATCGCGACCGCCGCGATGCTGGGCGGCTTCTTCCTGATGATGCTGGCGGGGCTGTATGCGCTCGCCCCCGTCTTTCTGGTCGGCACCGTCTGGTTGGGATGGCGCTGGGCCTGGACCAACGGCACGCGCGGCGATGTCGGCATGGTCCCCATCGGCGGCGGCCAGTCGCTGCCCACCAGTTTCGAGGCCCCGCGCACCACCGGCTGGTGGGGCAGCGTCTTCGCGCTGGCGGCCAGCGCGACGCTCTTCGCCTCGCTGCTCTTCGGCTATGCCTTTCTCTGGACGATCGCGCCCAACTGGCCGCCGCCCGCGCTGATCCCGCCATCGCTGGTCGTGCCGCTGCTCGCCATCGCGGGGGCCGCCGCCGCCGGCATCGCGGTCCGGGCGGGGCGGATGCCGATCGTGCTGGGCGGCCACCTCGCCATCGTCGCGGCGCTCATCCTGTTGCTGACGACCACACCCGGTCCCTCGACCCACGCCTATGCCGCGACCAGCGCCGCGCTGGCGGCGTACGGGCTGTTCCATGCCGGGCTGGCGGCGATCATGACCGGTTTCGTGATGGCGCGGGCGAAGGCGGGCTTCCACTCCGCCGCGCGCGCGACCGAGCCGCGCATCCTGCGCCTGTGGAGCGACCATGGCGCGGGGGCGGGGGCCTTCATCGCGTTGCTGCTCGTGCTGCCGGGGTGGTTCGCATGATCATGCTGCTGCGCCTCACCGCCGGGCTGATCGGCTGGGCCGCCGCCTTCTGCCTGATCTATGCGCTGCATGGGCTGGGCTGTGCCGGTGGATGGAATATGGTCCCGTTCGCGGGACTGAGCGTTCATCGCTGGACCCTGCTGGCGGCATGGACGGGGTCGCTGCTCGCGACGTTGGTCGTGGCGTTGATCCTGAACCGGCGGCGTACGACCCCGCTCGACCGTGCGGCGGCGGCGCTGGGCTGGGTGGGCGTCGCGGCGACGCTGATCACCTTCGCCCCCATCGCCATCGTTCCCGCCTGCGCATGACGGGGGCGGGCAGGGCGAGACATAAACATCGTCCCTGATGTCGGTCCACACCTCGCCGCATAATATAACAGCGTAACTGACATATTTACAATAATGTCATGAAATGACCATCCAACTGTAATTATCGACGACTAGCGGTGCCCCCGCGATGACGGAGCGACCCCCTGCGGTCGGCTAAGCGCGTCGCGTCTACGCGCGCCCGGCTGGCCCGGCGTCGCGAACATAACGGGGGATTGACCATGACGATGTTTCTGGGCGCCGCTCGGGCGCGCCTGTTGTGCTGCGCGTCGAGTCTGTTGCTGACCGCGATCCCGGCGCAGGCGGAGAATCCCGCCGCGTCCGACCGGCCGGATTCGGTCCCCCCGCAGTCCGACATCGTCGTCACCGCGGAACGGCTCGCGACCGCCCGCAAGGAACAGTCCCCCGCCGTGGTCGACAGCATCGTCTATGACGATGTCGAGACGATCGCCGCCGATGGCAATATCGCCGAGCAATTGCGGCTGCTGCCCGGCATCAGCACGATCGACGAGGGCGATGCGCCGCGCTTCGTCACGATCCGGGGCATTTCGCCCGATCTGAACCAGACGACGATCGACGGCATCACCCTGGCCTCGATCGGCAATGACGGTGAAGGGTCGCGGATGATCAACCTGCAGATCATCCCTTCCGAATTATCGCAGCGTACCGACGTCTACAAGACCTTCACCGCCGAACAGGATGGCGGCGCGATCGGCGGCATCGTCGACATCATCACGCGCAGCCCGCTCGACCTGAAGCGGCGCTACACCCTGCTCGACGGTTATGGCAGCTATCAGTCGTTTCGCGGCCCCGATGGGCGCAACACGATCGGCGGCAGCGCGCAGCATTGGGGCGGCGGCGCCAAGGGCGTGTTCGCCGATCGCTTCGGATCGCAGGGCCAGTTCGGCATCCTGCTATCGGCGCGTTACCAGAGCCGCACACGCAACTCCGCCAAATGGTGGCAGCCGGTAAAGAACTATTTCGACGATCGCGGCCGCCTGCTGTCCGGTCCCGAGGCGGGCAACTGGGACGGGCGCGCGGTGCCGGGCGACCACAGCTATGGCAGCTATACCAACCGGCTGCGCACGGCGGGCAGCAGCGGCAAGCTGGAATGGCAGGCGAGCGACCGCGTCCGTGCCTCGCTGCTCGGCTTCGGGTATCGTCTGTGGGAATCCTCGACGATGAACAAGAACGACTTCTACACGCGCAGCACCATCGTCGCGCGGACGCCGACCGGCGGCCGGTCGCAGGTCAACAGCATCTATTCGCGCTATCGCTACGACACCTGGGACAAGAAGACCTATGGCGGCATCGCCTCGGTCGGCTGGCGGGGGGATATGTCGCATCTCGACGTGCGCGGCGGCTATACGCGCGCGATCTACGACAATGTGCAGCCCTATGTCGGCGTGCGCACCTATCCGTCGCGGCTGTTCCTCGACTGGGAGGATGGCAGCGACGCGACCGGCGGTATCCCGCGCGTGACCGGGATCAGCGATCCCGCCGCACCCTTCTCGTCGATCTACAAGCTCAGCACCGCCAACATCACCGAGCGTTCGGCGCGCGAGGGGCTGGCGGACCTGCGCGTCGACTATGCCTGGAACACCGAGGCGGGCGACCGTGGCTTCGGCCTGGCCACCGGCATCGAGTTCCGCCGGCTCGACCTGTCGCGCGACCTGAACGTCAACACCTATCGCCTGGGGCGGGTGATGACCGATTATATGGTCGATCCCGGCTATCTGCCGGTCGGCTCCGCCGTGACCTTCCCCTGGATCGACTATAACCGCGCCAAGGACGGCCTGTGGCGGCAGATCGGGCTGGACGCGCGGGCGACCGCCTATCAGGCGGCGGCAAGCGACTATCGCTATGTCGAGCGGCTGTGGACGCCCTATCTGTCGCTCCATCATGCCAGCGACGCGACGCGGCTGGTCGCCGGGGTGCGCTACGACCATATCGGCTTCGACGCGTATCAGCCGGTGATCCGCAGCGGCGTGGTGCTGCCCGGGCAGACGGTGAGGCGGGGCGGCTATGCCTATCTGCTGCCCTCCTTCGCGGCGGACCATGACCTGGCCGACGGCACCAAGCTGCGCTTCGCCTATAGCCGCACGCTCGGCCGGCCGACGCCCGGCGACATCGCCCAGCCCGAGACGATCACCTGCGGCGAGGAGGACGAGGAGGCCGGCGGTCCCGAATGCGCGATCCGGCGGGGCAATCCGGGCCTGCGGCCGCGCCGTGCCGACAATCTCGACGTCGGCGCCGAATATTATTTTGGCACGCACGGCGTGATCGGCGTTGCCGCCTTCGCCAAGTGGATCAAGGACGACATATACGTCCTGCGCTCGCTCCAGCAGGTCGACGGCACCACCTATGCGGTGCGCGAGCCGACCAATGCCGAAAGCTCGCGCCTTTATGGGATCGAGTTCCAGATCGCCGAGCGCAATGTCGACATCCTCGGGCGCAAGGTCGATCCCTTCTTCAACGTGACGCTGCTCGACGGGCGGATGCGCGTCACCGGCGAGGAGACCGGCACGCGCACGGTCGATCGGCTGATGTATCAGCCGCGCGTGACGGTGGGGGGCGGGGCGACCGTGCGTCTGCCCGAGATCGCGGGCGCTATCCGCGCGACCGTCAGCCACCGTTCGGACTCGCTGACCGCGCTGGGCGTCACGCCCAAGGACGATAGCGGCCGTGCCGGGCTGACCGTCGTCAACGCCGCGCTGTGGCACAAGGTGCTGCCGCACGTCACCTTCAAGTACGAGATCAACAATCTGTTCGACGACCAGCCCAAATTCCTGGTCGGCAACCGCCTGCAATATGTCAGCGAGATCGACAATTACGGTCGTGCCGCCTTCTTCCATATCGTGCTGAACTGACCGGCAAGGACCCGAAGCCATGATGGATCGTCGCCACCTGCTCGCCGCCTTTCCGATGCTGTGGATGGCGGCACGCGCCGGCGCGCTGCCCGCGGAGCCCCGCAATCTGATCGATGCGCCGGGCTTCCTCACCACGCCGTTCACGCTGGGCGTGGCGTCGGGCGACCCGGATGCGGACGGCTTCGTCGCCTGGACGCGGATCGTCCCCGAACCCGCACAGCCCGATGGCGGCATGGTGGCGGCTCCCGTGCGGGTCGGATGGGAAGTGGCGCGCGATCCCGACTTCCGCCAGATCGTCCGCCGGGGCGATGCGATCGCGCATCCCGAACTCGCGCATGCGGTGCATGTCGAGGTCACGGGCCTCGAACCGGCGCGCCCCTATTGGTATCGCTTCACCTGTGGCGGCCATCGCAGCCCGGCGGGGCGCGGCGCGACCCTGCCGCTGCCCCAGGCGCGGCTCGACCGGCTGCGCTTCGCGGTCGCGGGCTGTCAGCATTATGAGGAGGGGCTCTACACCGCCTGGCGTCGAATCGCCGAGGAGCCGATCGACTTCGTCTTCCATTATGGCGACTATATCTATGAAGGCCCCGACCGGGGGCCGGCCCCGCGCCGCATCGCGGGCCGGGTGGTGACGCCGGTGCGTCATCACACGCATGGCGAGATCCAGTCAATCACCGACTATCGCCTGCGCTACGGCCTCTACAAGTCCGATGCCGACCTGCAGGCGGCGCATGCCGCCGCGCCCTGGTTCGTCAGCTTCGACGATCACGAGGTCGACAACAACTGGGCTGGCGACCGCGATCAGGACGGCACCCCGCCCGAGCTGTTCATGATGCGCCGCGCGATGGCGATGCAGGCCTATTACGAGCATATGCCGCTGCGCCGGCGCTCGATGCCGGTCGCGGGGGCCATGCGCCTCTATCGCGACGCGCGTTTCGGCGACCTGATGCAGGGCTTCTTCCTCGACACCCGCCAGTATCGCTCCGACCAGGCCTATGCCGATGGCGATGTCGTGCAGGGGCCGGACGTCTATTCGTCCGATCGCACCATGCTGGGCGCGGCCCAGGAATCCTGGCTGTTCGACGGGCTGACCCGGTCGACCGCGCGCTGGAACCTCATCGCGCAGCAGGTGCGCCTGATGAACATGCACTATGCCAAGCCGGGCAAGGACGTCGCCGTCACCTCGATGGATCAATGGTCGGGCTATATGCACAGCCAGCGCCGCCTGCTGTCGCACATCGCCGATCATTGTCCGGGCAATGTGATGACGGTCAGCGGCGACGCGCACCGCCATTATGTCGGCGACCTCGTCCACGACCAGCGCGGCACCATCGTGTCGAGCGAGTTTCTCGCGACCTCGATCACCTCGGGCGCGGATGGCGTCGGCGATGACGATGAATTCACCCGCTCGGCCAAGGCGCACACGCCCGAACTGATGGCGATGACCGACCGGCGCGGCTATGTCCTGTGCGACGTCGGCCGCGACAGCCTCCGCGGCGACCTGAAGGTGCTCGACACCGTCGCGGTGCCGGACGGCCGCCTGTCGACCTATGCGAGCTTCGTCGCCGAACGCGGCAAGCCCGGGCTGCACCGGGCGTGAGTGATGGGGGCGGGGGGGTAGGGATAGGGCCGAAGGTCTTTGCGATGGCGCAGAGCTGGTCGATGCCCGCCCCGGGGGACGGCTTCCACATCCCGATGATCGAAGCAAAGGCGCTGGCCGATCGCTATCGTTGGAACGAGGACGTCATTGGGATCATCCTGCGATCGGCGACGGGCAGGCTTTCGCGTGGCGTCGCCGAGCCGGGGCCTGCCGTCGACGCTGCGACAGCAACGGCGGCCCTCCCCATGCGTTTGGCACAAGCGTCGCGTCAGGAGGACCATCAACAGGCAATTCGTGACCTCAACGCACGCCTCCATTTGGTCCGTCAGGTCCATGTACCGGTATCCGCTGCCGCCGAGACGATCGAGTTGTCGAGTGCTCGATAGGATACAGCTTCGCCATCCACCACGATGAACGCCGGACCATGTTGGGATAAACAGATCGGTAGACGACGCAGAACCGGCAAGGCGCGCATCTATGGGATTATGCTTGCCTCCCGTGAATTCCGGCGTCGGCTTCATCGCAGATCATAGGGTTTGCGTCCGCCCCGCACCCGCGTCACGCGATGTGTCGTCTCAGCAGGACCAGCATGGGGTCGCCTTCGACCGCATGAGGTTCGAAGCCCATCTCTTTTTCGATCATGATGGCGGAGCGGTTCTCGTGGTCCTCGATCGCCTCGATCGTGCAATATCTCTTGCGCCGCGCGTGTTCGACCAGATGGTCGAGCAGCGTCCAGCCAATACCCTGCCGCTTCATATCGTGGCGGATGGCGATGGCGGCTTCGGCGGTGGTCGAGCGGTCGTCGCCCGCCAGCATCGCCGCCGCCAGGATCGATCCGTCGTCGGCAAAGGCGATCAGGCTTTCGGTGTGCCTGTCATTCGTATCAATCATACTCCTGAGCCGCTCATGGCTGACCTCGCGCACGCCGGTCAGAAAGCGGAAACGCAGGTCCTCAGGCGAGACATGGGCGAAGAAGGCGGCCAGCGCCGTTTCATCCTCGCCGCGTGCACGGCGAACGTGCAGCCGCACGCCCTGGCGGGTGACAAGCAACTCGGTGTCGGCGATTGTCATGATGTTCTCCTCGATGGCTGCGATCATGATGCGTCTGCCCCTTGGCGACATTGACCATCGTCAAGACGGCAACATCGTTCCCGTTTCCATATAACGACGATGCCAGGACAGCGCTTTGGCGGGGAGCGAGGGGGCATGAAGGCCATAAGACCCGCCCTCGGCGCGCATGGCATAATCGGCGAGCATGGGACGATAATCGGGATGCGCGCAGCGCTCGATCACGGCCTTGGCACGCTGGCGGGGCGACAGGCCGCGCAGGTCGGCCAGCCCCTGTTCGGTGACGATCACCTGTACGTCCTGCATGATATGATCGACATGCGAAGCCTGCGGCACGATGGCGGAAATCTTGCCGCCTTTTGCGGTCGAGGGCGTCATGAAGATCGACACATAGGCGTTGCGCGCGAAATCGCCCGATCCGCCGATGCCGTTCTGGATGCGCGATCCCATCACCAGCGTCGAGTTGACGTTGCCATAGATGTCCGCCTCGATGAGGCCGTTCATCGCGATGCACCCCAGGCGGCGGACGAGTTCGGGATGGTTGCTGATCTCCTGCGGGCGCAGGATCATACGGTCCCGGTACGCGGTCATGTTGGCATTGAGCCGCGCCGCTGCCTGCGGGCTGAGCGAAAAGGCGGTGGCGGAGGCCATGCGCAGGCGCCCGGCATCGAGCAGGTCGAGCATCCCGTCCTGGATCACCTCGGTATAGGCGGTCATCGGGTCGAACGGCGCATCGACCAGACTGGATAGCACCGCATTGGCGATATTGCCGACGCCCGACTGGATTGGCAGCAGGGCAGGGGGCAAGCGTCCGCGCGATACCTCATGGGCCAGGAATTCGATGACGTGCCCGGCAATGGCGTGTGCGGTGTCGTCGGGCGCGGCGAAGGGCAGGTTGCGGTCGGGTGCCTCGGTTTCGACGATGGCGACGATCTTGTCGGGATCGCAGGCTAGATAGGGCGTTCCGATCCGGTCGTCCGGCCGGACCAGCGGGATCGGCACGCGTTCGGGTGGCAGGCGGGTGCCGTAATAGATGTCGTGCATCCCCTCCAGCGCCGCGTCTTGCCAGCGATTGACCTCCAGAATGACCCGGCTCGCGCGGTCCAACCACGTCTTGTTGTTGCCGACCGACGACGAGGGGATGAGAGACCCATCGGCGCGGATGCCCGATACCTCGACGATCGCGGTGTCGAGCGGGCCGAGCACGCCCTCCCAGGCCATTGGCGCGACCTGGCTGAGGTGCATGTCAAGATAGTCGATCTCGCCCCGGTTGATCTTCTCGCGCGCAACCGGGTCGCCGCTATAGGGCAGACGCTGGGCGATACCGTCGACCGCCGCCAGCGCGCCGTCCAGTTCGGGGCCGGTCGAGGCGCCGGTCCACAGATTGACGCGGAACGGATGCCCCGCGCCGTGGGAGTCGGCGATGCGCCTGGCCAGCGCCTGGGGCACCATCTTGGCATAGCCGGAGCCGGTGAAGCCGCTGGTCGCCACCGTTTCGCCGGGGCGGATCAGGGCGGCGGCGGTGTCGGCATCGGTGATACGCGAACGAAGGGCGGCACAGGCGATACGACCGGTCATTGTTTCTCCAACGCTGGCGGGCGGGGCCGGAGCCACCGCCCGCCGCGATTTCAGGCCGCCAGGTCGAGGACGATGCGACCCTCGATCTGGCCACGGCGCATTCGGTCGAACACTTGGTTGACCTCGGCGAGCGGGGCGGTGGCGACGGTTGCCTTGACCTTGCCGTCGGCAGCGAAGTCGAGCGACTCTTGCAGGTCCAGCCGGGTGCCGACGATCGAGCCGCGCACCGTGATGCCGTTCAGCACCAGCCCGAAGATGTTGAGCGGAAAGTCACCCGGCGGCAGGCCGTTGAGCGCGACGGTGCCGCCGCGCGCCACCATGCCCACGGCCTGGGCGAACGCCTTTTCGCTGACCGCCGTCACCAATGCGCCCTGCGCCCCGCCGCCGGTCTCGCGCTTGATCGCCGCCGCCGGGTCCGCCTCGGTTCGCACGTTGACGGTGACCTTCGCGCCCAGCCGCCGGGCAAGGTCCAGCTTGGCGTCGTCGACATCGACCGCCGCGACATTCAGCCCCATGGCGACCGCATATTGCACCGCCATGTGGCCAAGCCCGCCAATGCCGGAGATGACGACTGTGTCGCCCGGCTTGGTATCGGTCATCTTCAGCCCCTTATAGACCGTCACCCCGGCGCACAGTACTGGCGCGATTTCGGTGAAGCCGATATTGGCGGGCAGATGGCCGACGAAATTCGGGTCGGCGATGACATAATCGGCAAAGCCGCCATTGACCGAATAGCCGGTATTGAGCTGGCTTTCGCACAGCGTCTCCCACCCACCCAGGCAGTGCACGCAGTGGCCGCAGGCGGTGTAGAGCCAGGGCACGCCGACCCGATCGCCTTCCTTGATGTGCTTCACACCCTTGCCGACCGCCGAGACATAGCCGACGCCCTCATGCCCCGGAATGAAGGGCGGGTTGGGCTTGACCGGCCAGTCGCCTTCGGCGGCATGCAGATCGGTATGACATACGCCGGACGCCTGGATCGCGACCTGGATCAGGCCGTCGCCAACCTCCGGCACGGAGACTTCGTCGATGGTCAGGGGTTGGCCGAACGCGCGCACGACGGCGGCCTTCATCGTCTTCGCCATGGTGTTTCTCCTGTCGGATGATGATGGGGCAGGGATGGGCGCCCGCGCCGGTCCCTGCCTTGACCGCCGTCAAAAGAAGCCGAGCTTCTTGGCCGAATAGCTGACCAGCAGATTCTTGGTCTGCTGATAGTGATCGAGCATCATCCGATGCGTCTCGCGACCGATGCCCGACCGCTTGTAGCCGCCGAACGCCGCGTGCGCCGGATAGGCGTGGTAGCAGTTGGTCCACACCCGGCCCGCCTGGATCGCCCGGCCCATGCGGTAGGCACGCGTGCCGTCGCGCGTCCATACGCCCGCGCCCAGGCCGTAGAGGGTGTCGTTGGCGATGCGCAGCGCTTCCTCATCGTCCTTGAAGGTCGCGACCGAGACGACAGGGCCGAAGATTTCCTCCTGAAACACGCGCATCCTGTTGTGGCCGCTGAGCACAGTCGGCTTGACGTAATAGCCCTCCAGCCCCTCGGGCCGGTTGCGCGTGCCGCCGGTTAGCACCTTCGCGCCTTCGTCGCGGCCGATGTCGAGATAGCCGAGGATCTTATCCATCTGCTCCAGCGAGGCCTGCGCGCCGACCATGGTGGCGGGGTCGAGCGGATCGCCCTGGATCATCACCTCGACCCGCGCGACCGCCTTTTCCATGAAGCGGTCATAGATGGATTCATGGACTAGCGCGCGGCTGGGGCAGGTGCAGACTTCGCCCTGGTTGAGCGCGAACATGGCGAAGCCCTCGATCGCCTTGTCGAGATAATCATCGTCCTCGGCGGCCACGTCGGAAAAGAAGATGTTGGGGCTCTTCCCGCCCAACTCCAGCGTGACCGGGATCAGGTTTTCCGACGCATAGGACATGATGAGCTGCCCGGTCGTCGTTTCGCCGGTAAAGGCGATCTTGGCGATGCGCGGGTTCTGCGCGAGCGGCTTGCCCGCCTCCACGCCATAGCCGTTGACGATGTTGAGCACGCCCTCGGGCAGCAGGTCGCCGATCAGTTCGGCCAGCACCATGATCGAGGCGGGGGTCTGCTCGGCGGGTTTCAGCACCACACAATTGCCCGCCGCCAGCGCGGGCGCGAGTTTCCAGCAGGCCATCAGCAACGGAAAGTTCCACGGGATGATCTGCCCGACGACGCCCAGCGGCTCGTGGAAGTGATAGGCGACCGTGTCGTGGTCGATCTCCGAAATGCCGCCTTCCTGCGCGCGGATGCAGCCTGCGAAGTAACGGAAATGGTCGATGGCGAGGGGCAGATCGGCGGCGGTCGTCTCGCGGATCGGCTTGCCATTGTCCCAGGTCTCGGCGGTGGCGAGCAGGGACAGATTCTCCTCCATCCGGTCGGCGATGCGGTGCAGGATCAGCGCGCGTTCGGCGACGCTGGTGCGACCCCAGCCGTCCTTGGCCTCGTGCGCGGCATCCAGTGCCAGTTCGACATCGGCCGCCTGGCTGCGCGCGACCTGACAGATGACCTGCCCATCAATGGGGGATCGGTTGTCGAACCAGCGCCCCTCGACCGGATCGACCCAGCGGCCGCCGATGAAATTGGCATAGCGCTGCTTGAACGGCGCTTTGCGCGCTTTTATGGCGTCCTGGATCGTCACGAACTCTCTCCTTGGTCTGTTATGACCCAAGGCTCTGCCCGTACCCGGACAAGGGCAAGACGATCCGCGACGAAGTGTCGGCGACGTGGTGGACTTTCCGGGGCCGAGGCGTAGCATGTGTCGCATGGCGCGACGCGAAAGACGTGCCGGTGTCGCAACTTGCGACAGTTGGAGAAGGATGCGGCGATGGACGGCGCCGGTATAGAGCAGGGGCGACGCGCCTATTTCGACGAGGGGCAATTGCCCCTCGAAACCGTGCGCCAGCCGGTGCTGCGATCCTGGTTGCGCTGCACCGACATGGGGCTGGCGCAGGGACGGCTTCATGGCGGCGGTCCGCTGGCCGAAAGCGAACTCCATGCGTTGCGCCAGCGACGCGAGTCGCTACGTCGCCTGTGCCGCCCCGAGCTGGAGATGCTGGCGGGCGAGGCGCGCGAGACGGGTAGCGTCGTGATCCTAGCCGACGCGGACGGCATGATCCTCGACACGATCGGCGACACCGGCTTCCTGTCCCGCGCGGCGCAGGTGGCGCTCAGGCCCGGTGTCTCCTGGACCGAGGCGAGCACCGGGACCAACGCGATCGGCACCGCCATTGCCGAGCGTCGCCCGATCGCCGTCCATGGCCCCGAGCATTTCTTTGCCGAACATGCGGTGCTGAGTTGCGCCGCGACGCCAATCCTCGACCCGCGCGGCGCGATCGTCGGCGCGCTCGACATTTCGGGACCATCGGCCAGCGGCCATGGCCATGCGCTGGGGTTGATCCGGCTGGCGGTCGACCAGATCGAGCATCGGCTGTTCCGCGACCGCTTCGCCGATTGCCGCGTGCTGCGGATGCATGACGATGCCGCGATGCTGGGCACCGCGCGCGAGGGGATATTGGTGTTCCGCGACGAAAGGCTGGTCGCCGCCAACCGGCGCGGGCTTTCGCTGGTCGGGCGCAGCTGGGAGGCGCTGGACGATGCGGCGCTTGGCGAGCTGGTGGACATGAAAGGGCAGGCGGCGCGGGGCCGATTGCGCCTGGCCAACGGCGCGACCCTGATCGGCGGCTGGGATGCCGATGTTCGGGGTGGCGGCATCGAACTGTCCGTCGCACGCCCGCTGGCCGACGAGCGGGCCGAGGCGATTGACGCGGCGCTGGCGGCGCATGACGGCAATGTCTCGGCGGCGGCGCGGCAACTGGGTGTGCATCGCAGCACCATCCACCGGCACCTCGTCCGTCAGCGCTGAGGGCTGCGGCACGGCGCTTTGACTATCGTCAATGTGGGGGCCAACACCCTTCGTCATCAGGGGAGCGAAGGAGAAGACCCGCGATGGATCGCAACCCGCTTCAAGGCAGCGTCGTGCCGTTCGCGCGGCGCTGGCACGTCATTCAGGAAATCGACCTGATCCGCCTGCTTCAGGAGCATCGTCGTCGGCTGGCGCTATGCGGGCAGGCGGAAGCGATGGCCGACGCCTTGCCCGATCGTCCCGATGGTCCGACCATGACGCTGTTCCTGCAGGCCCTGGAGGCGCTGGTGACGCGCGGCGAGCAGGCGGATGGCGTCTATCTGGAGGCAATGCTGTCCAACGGGCGGGCCGATCCGCTCACCGACACGCTCCTCGACCATGTCCGCCACCGGCATGAGGCGGATGCGGCGGCGGCGCGCGAACTGGTCACGGCCTTTGCCGAGGCGGATGCCTTCGCCGCGCCCGAGACGCTGGGCCATATGCTGCGCAGCTTCTTCAACGGTTGTCGCCGCGCGGTCGATTTCGAGCAACTGGCCATCATCGCGCTGGCCGGGTATCGGCTGACCCCGGAGGCGCGCGGCCTGCTGGTCGATGCGCTGGCGGAGAGTCTGGCGGCTTAGAGTCTGTTCCACTGACGTGGGCCGGTGCCGCCCTGATCCGGCTTTGCTGGATCAGGCCCTATGCCGCCTCGGCGCGTGCCGCCAGCGCCTCACGGTCGCTGATCGTGATGGCGCGGCCACCGGGCAGGCCGATCAACCCGCTCTGTTTCATCCGGGTCAGCTGGCGGCTGACCGTCTCGATCGTCATGCCCAGCACATCGGCGATCTGCCCGCGCGTCAGCGGCAGGTCGAACGTCACCGGCCCGTCGCGGCTGGCCCGGCACCCGCTGGCCCCGGCGCGCGCCGCCATGTCGAGCAGGAAGCCCGCCAGCTTCTCCCCTGCCGATTTGCGCGCCAGCACCAGCATCCGCCCGCGCGCCTCGTTCAGCGATTCGAAGGTCCGCTGGAGCAACAGGCGCTCCATGCGCTGATGATCCTCCAGCACCCGCTCGAAGGCGGCGCGGGGGAAGACGCACAGCTCCGCCTCGGTCAGCGCGGTCAGGGTGAAGTCGACATCGCCCGCATAGGGCTGCCCGAAGAAATCGGCGGGATAGAGGAGGCCGACCGTCTGCTCGCGGCCATCGGCGGTCGCAGCGACCAGTTTCAGCACGCCTGTCAGCAGGTTGCCGCAGATCACCGCCTCGTCGCCTGCCCAGGCGATGGTCTGGCCACGTGCGACCCGGCGGCGCTGGCCGATGGCGTTCAGGGCGAGCAGTTCCCGGTCGTCCAGGTTGCCGCACAAGGCCCGGTCGCGCACCGCGCAATCGGCACAGATGTCGTTCGGGATCATGGCCTTGCCCTATAGCGCGGCCATGATCCCCTGTCGTCGGACGGATTGTCCTATCTGTCAGGGTCGCGGCGACACGTCATCTTCCTGCGGCAGATGGAATTCGTGCCAGATGCCGTTGAGGATGCCGAAGCCGATCGCCAGGCCGAGGCCCAGGACCCAGGAAAAATACCACATGGGTCGTTCCTTTCTCAGTAGAAGTCGGGATTGGTACGCACCGCGTCCGCCGTCACGCGGCCGAACATCACCCGATAGGCCCAGGCGGTGTAGGCGAGCACGATCGGCAGGAAGACGATGGTGACGAAGAGCATGATGCCCAGCGTCTTCTGTGTAGACGAGGCGTTCCACACCGTCAGGCTGCTATGCGCATCGATGCTGGACGGCAGGATGAAGGGGAACATCGCGCAGCCGACGGTGGCGATGATCCCCATCGCGGCGAGCGACGATCCGGCAAAGGCCAGGGCTTCGCGACCGCTGCGGATGCCGACCAGCGCCAACGCGGCCCCGGCAAAGCCCAGCGCGGGCAGCGCCATCATCCACGGATAGGTCGCATAATTGTCGAGCCATGCGCCGCCCGCTTGCTCCGCCGTCATGCGCAAGGGGTTGGACGGGCCGAGCGGATCGACTGCGCCGACAATCCGGTAGCCGATATCGCCCCATGCGACGAAGGCGAAGCCGACCGCGAACAACAGGATGGAGGCGATGGCCGCCAGCGTCCCGAACGCCCGCGCCCGGTCATGGACGGGACCATGTTCGACCTTGATCGACAGCCATGCCGCGCCGTGCAGCACCAGCATCGCCACCGACAACAGACCGCAGACCAGCGTGAAGGGCGTGAACAGCCCGAGCAAAGTGCCATCGTAAAAGGCGCGCAGATCGCCATCCAGGCGGAAGGGCGCGCCGAGCAGCACATTGCCGACCGCGACGCCGAAAACGAGCGCGGGGACGAGGCCGCCGACGAACAGGGCCCAGTCCCAACGGGTGCGCCAAGCCGGGTCCGGCCGCTTCGAGCGATATTTGAACCCCACCGGCCGCAGGATCAGCGCAGCCAGTACCAGGAACATCGCGAGGTAGAAGCCCGAAAAGCTGACCGCATAGACGAACGGCCAAGCCGCGAAGATCGCGCCGCCGCCCAGGATGAACCAGACCTGGTTTCCCTCCCAGGTCGGCCCGATCGAGTTGATGACCATCCGCCGCTCGGCATCGCTCCGCGCGACGAAGGGGAGGAGGGCGGCGACGCCCAGGTCGAACCCGTCGGTCAGCGCAAAGCCGATCAGCAGCACACCCAGCAGCGCCCACCAGATCAGGCGCAACATCTCATAATCGAACATGTCCTGGCCTCCTTCAGGCGGGGATGGGGCCGGGCGCGGGCTGGTCGTCCCGTTCCTCCGGGCCGTGCGCGATGGCGGCGAGGATCAGCCGGACCTCGATCACCGCCAGCACCCCGTAGAGCGCGGTAAAGCCCGCCAGCGTGGTCCACAGCGCCCCGCGTGACAGCGAGCTGGTCGCCAGGAAGGTCGGCAGCACGCCCTCGATCGCCCAAGGCTGGCGCCCCAGCTCGGCGACCACCCAGCCCAACTCGATCGCGATCCAGGGCAGCGGGATCGCCGCCACCGTGAGGCGGAGGAACCAGCGCGAATCCATGTGCATCCTGAGCGAACACAGAATGAAGGCGGTGGCGAACAGCGCGATCATCGCAAAGCCGATCAGCGCCATGATGCGGAAGCTCCAGAAGAGCAGGCCGACATCGGGCACCGTGTCCCAGGCCGCCGCCTCGATCTGCTTCGCCGTTGCGGCGCGCGGATCGGCCATCTGACGCTTGAGCAGCAGGGCATAACCCAGGTCGCGCTTGTGTGCCTCGAACCGGGCGCGCTGGGCAAGGTCGTTCGGGTTCGCCTTCAGCCGCTGGACCGCGTCATAGGCGATCACGCCCGAGGCGATCCGCTCCTGCGCCCTCAGCACCAGTTCGGACATGCCGGTGACGGTGCCGTCCAGGCTGCGCGTCGCGATCAGGCCGAGCAGCCAGGGAATTTCAACCTTGTACCGTGTCTCGCGCGCGACGGTGTCGGGATAGCCGAACAGCGTCAGGCCCGAGGGGCCGGGCTCGGTGTGCCAGACCGCCTCGATCGCGGCGAGCTTCATCTTCTGGTTGTCGGTCAGCGCATAGCCGCTCTCGTCACCCAGCACGACGACCGACAGCGAGGAGGCGAGGCCGAACGCCGCCGCCACCGTCATCGACCGGCGCGCGACCGGCAGGAACCGGCCCTTGAGCAGCCAGAAGGCCGACACGCCCAGCACCACGACCGAGGCGCAGACATAGCCTGCGCTGACCGTGTGGACGAACTTGGCCTGCGCCACCGGGTTGAACAGCACCGCGCCGAAATCACCGACCTCCATGCGCATCGTATCGGGATTGAAGCTGGCGCCGACCGGATTCTGCATCCAGCCATTGGCGATCAGAATCCACAGCGCCGACAAATTGGTGCCTAGCGCGACCATGAAGGTGACGATCAGATGGCCGAGTTTCGACAAACGGTCCCAGCCGAAGAACATCAGGCCGACGAACGTCGCCTCCAGAAAGAAGGCCATCAGCCCCTCGATCGCCAGCGGCGCACCGAAGATGTCGCCGACATAATGCGAGAAATAGGACCAGTTGGTGCCGAACTGGAACTCCATGGTCAGGCCCGTGGCGACGCCCAGCACGAAGTTGATGCCGAAGATCTTGCCCCAAAATCGCGTGGTCACGCGCCATTCCGCGCGGTTGGTCATGACATAGACCGACTCCATGATGACCAGCATCATCGAAAGGCCGAGCGTCAGTGGCACGAACAGGAAGTGATACAAGGCGGTCGCCGCGAATTGCAGTCGCGACAGGTCTACGACGCCGGGGTCCATGGCATGTCTCCATAAAAGGAGCCGCCCCCCGGCCCCTTGTCGATCGACTCGCTAGGCCTGCCATCCGGCGCCGACATTGACCGCGGTCAAAGACTATGGGGGCGGTCAGGGCGACCGTCGCGGCATGACGACGATCGCCCATGCTCCCCCGACACCCAAGGCGCGCAGCCGCTGGTTGAAGGACGTGGCCGGGCGGCGTGACGGCGTGGCGGGCCTGTTGTTGTTCGACACGCTGGCGGCGATCGGTTTCGCGGCGGGGATCGCGGGCGGCGTGACGGCGGTGGCGGGGCAGGGGGCGGCGTGGCCCTGGGCCGTGCTGATGCTCGGCATGGGGGCATTGCGTGCGGTGTTGGCGACCCTGGCGTTGCGGCGAGGCGCGGTGAGGGCGGGGGCGGGGGCGGTCAAGCGGGCGCAGCGGCTTCGCGCCGTGGCCGCCACGCTGCGTCGCAAGCCGGATGGCCCGATCGATAGCGGCCTGTTGGCGACCCAAGCGGTGGATGCGGTCGAGGCGCTGGACGGCTATGTCGCGCGTTTCCTGCCCGCACGCCGGGCCGCCGCCATTGCGCCGATGCTGGTCCTCGCTGCGACCGCCTGTGCCAGCTGGGTGGCGGCGGCCATTCTCGCAGCCACCCTGTTGCCGTTCGTGGCGGCAATGATCCTGGCGGGCGGCGCGGCGGCTGACGAGTCGCGGCGGCAGTTCGTCGCCCTTCACCGCCTGTCGGCCCGCTTCGCCGACCGGGTGCGCAGCTTGCCGGTCGTGCTGGCCTTTCGCGCCGAGACACGCGAGACCGAGGCGATCGGCGCGGCGGCGCAGGAACTGGCTGAGCGGACCATGCGGATCCTCCGGGTGGCGTTCCTGTCCTCCGCCGCGCTGGAGTTCTTCGCGGCGCTCTCGGTCGCGCTGGTTGCGGTCTATTGCGGCTTTGCCTTGCTCGGCCTGCTGCCCTTCGCCGCGCCCGAGACGCTGACCCTCGGGCGGGCATTCTTCGTGCTGGCGCTCGCACCGGAATTCTACGCCCCGATGCGCCGCCTGGCCGCGGCCTATCACGACAAGCAGGCGGCGGAGACGGCCGCCGACACGCTGATGCCCCTGGCCGAACCGGCACCTGTGCCCGTGGTCCGCGTCGCGGCCCCGCTCATTCTGCGCGATGTCGCCATCCGGTATCCGGGCAGCGATGCCCCGGCCGTCTCGCGCGTGTCGCTGTGGATCGAGGCGGGCGAGACGGTGGCGCTGCTTGGCCCCTCAGGCAGCGGCAAGACCAGTCTCCTGCATCTACTGCTGGGCCTCGCGCCGTTATCTGCGGGAATTGTCGAGGCGGGCGGTGTCCCGCTCACCTCACTGGCGGGGCAGGCGAGTTGGGCGGGGCAGCATCCCCTGCTCATCGCGGGCTCGATCCGCGACAATCTGACGCTCGCCCATCCTCAAGCGGATGAACTGGCGGTCCAGCGTGCGGTCGCGGCGGCGGGCTTGGGGCGGATGCTCGCGGCCCGGCCGGGTGGCCTTGATGCAACGCTCGATACGCGCGGCAGCGGGCTGTCGGGCGGCGAGCGGCGGCGGATCGCGCTGGCCCGCGCGCTGCTCAACCCCGCGCCCTTCCTGCTGCTCGACGAGCCGACCGCGCATCTCGACGCCGCCGCCGAAGCCGCCCTCATCGCGACCATCGCCCGCGCCGCGAAAGGGCGCACGACGCTGATCGCCACGCATAGCCCCGCATTGGCCGCCATCGCGACCCGCGTTGTTCATCTGGGACATAGCGCATGACACTGCACCGGCTGATCGCCGCCGAACGCTGGCGGGAGCGTCGTCGTTTGCGACAGGCGGGCCTTTGCGCTGCGCTGGTCGCTATCGCCTCGGTGCTGTTGCTCGCCTTGTCGGGCTGGTTCCTGACCGCCGCCGCGTTGGCGGGGGGCGCGGGGATCGTGGCGGCACAGGCGTTCAACTATATGCTGCCCTCCGCCATGATCCGGCTGCTGGCGATCATGCGAACCGGCGCGCGCTATGGCGAGCGGCTGGCGAGCCATGGCGCGGCCTTCGGTGCGCTCGCCCGGCTGCGGCCCGCGCTCTACCGCGCGCTTACCGTCGCGCCGCCCTCGGTGGCGCTGACACTCGGCCGGGGCGAGGCGACCGCGCGGCTGATCGGCGATGTCGATGCGGTGGAATGGCGTTTCGTCCGGCTGTCGGGGCCCTGGGGTATCGTGGCGGCGCTGGCGTCGGGGGCGGCGTTGACGCTGCTCGGCGGATGGCTGGCCATGGTCGCGACGCTGGCCTGTGTCGGGGGAGCGCTCGGTCTGGCCCAAGTTTGGGCGCACCGGTTGGAGGAACCCGGCCGCGCGGCGCAACAGGCGATGGGAGCTTTGCGCGAGGAGGTGGCGACGATCGGCGGCGCGGCGGCGGAACTCCGCTGTTTCGCGCTGGAGGATTGGGCGACCGCCCGGATCGCGGCGGCGAGCGATCGACTCGCCGCGGCGCAGGCGCAGCAGGCGGCGGTGGTGGCCCGGTTCGAGGCGCTGCACGCGATCAGTGTCGCGCTGGCGGCGGCATCGGCGCTGCTCCTGTCGGCGGGCGCAGGCGCCCCGATCGCGGCGCTGGCGGCGCTGGCGGCGGCGATGACGGCCGATGCGACCGCGCCGATCCTGCGCGCGATGACCGAGCGGGGGCGGCTGTGCGAGGCGGAAGCTCGGCTGGAAACGCTGTTCGCGGCGGCGGAAGAGCGTCCGGCTGCGGACGAAGTGTGCGACGCGACCCTCATGATCGACGGCACGCCATTTGCGCCGGGCAGCCGCATCGCCCTGACGGGGCCATCGGGCTGCGGCAAGACGACTCTGGTCGAGGGGTTGCTAGGTCTTCGCCCGCTTCCGCCCGACCGGATCATGATCGGGGGGCGGGATGCCGCCGCCCTCGCCCCTGCCACCCTGCGCGCGACTTTCGCCTGGGCGCCGCAGGACGCGGCGCTGATGGCGGGCACGGTCCGCGACAATCTGCGGCTGGCCGATGACCAGGCGAGCGAGGACCGGCTGTTGCAGGCGTTACACGACGCCGCGCTCGACGACGTGGTGCGCGCCTTGCCTGAGGGGCTGGACACATGGCTGGGCGAGGATGGGGCGCGGCTGTCGGGCGGCGAGCGGCGGCGGATGTCGCTGGCGCGGGCCTATCTGGCGGATGCGCCCTGGCTGCTGCTTGACGAACCGGGCGAAGGGCTGGATGCGGCGGTCGCGGCGCAGGTCGCGCGGCGCCTAGACGCGCGGTTGAAGCGGACCGGGCAGGGGATGATACTGGTCAGCCACCGCCCCGTGCTGTCGGCCCTGTGCAATCGGCAATGGGCGGCGGGTGGCGGAACCCGCCGATCCGCCGCCTAACCCGCGATCTGGGCCAGGCGGACCGGATCGAGCAGGCGCACGCCGCGCAGCCCAGATAGGGCGATCAGCCCGTCCTGTTGGAACGCGGTCATGTGACGGCTGACCGTCTCGACCGCCAGGCCCAGCGCCTCCGCCATGGCGGCCCGTGACAGCGGCAGGTGGAACGCTTCGTCCCGTGCCACCTCGCCCCGACGCGCCATATCCACCAACAACGCGGCGATCCGCGCCTCGGCCCGCGCGCGCGCCAGCATCGGCATCCAGCGTCTCACCTCCCCCAGCGTCGCCATCGTCCGACGCAACAGCAATCGCCCGGCGGCGGGATGGCGGACGAGCAGCGCCTCCAGCGCCACACGCGGATAGACGCACAGATCGGCATCGCTCAGCGCCGCGATCGTATCGACCGACCGTTCGGCAAAGAGCATGCCGACGAAATCGCCGGGATAGAGCAGCCCGACGATCTGGACGCCGCCATCCGCCTCCACGCGCGATACCTTGAGCACGCCGGAGACGAGATTGGCGCAGTGACTGGCCGGATCGCCGCTCCAGCCAAATGCCTGCCCGGCGCTCAACCGGCGGCGGCGACCGATATCGTGAAGCGCGGCCAGCGCCGCGCCGCGCAGTCCGTCGCACAGCGCCATGCCACGCGCGGCACAGGCGGCGCAGCGCGGTGGCAGGTCAGACGGCACGGCTGAAACGCGTGTCGCCCTCGCTGCGCCAGGCGTCGAAGGCGGCGGCGATGCTGCGGGCATAGGGCAGCGCGTCGGCCGTCAGGCGCAGGCGGTGGCCGTCCCAACCGAGCAGCCCCGCCTGCTCGAAGCGGGACAGCCGGGCCCGAATGGCGTCGCGCTCGGGCAGGCCGTCCGTATCGGCGACTCCTTGGCACAGCACCCCCGCAATCGCCGCGCCCCGCCGCCGGTCGAGCGGTGTCCGACGGATACCCCGCGTGGTTGCGAACCGACCGGCGCCGATCGCCTGGTGCCAATCGCCCGCCTTCTTAGCGTTCTGAAGCAGGCGGTCGGGAAACCCGCTGATCGCGCTGGCCCCCAGGCCGATCAGGATGTCGGCGGGATCGTCGGTGAAGCCCTGGAAATTGCGGCGCAGCGTGCCCTTCGCCGCCGCCTGCGCCAGCGGATCGTCGGGCTTGGCGAAGTGATCGAAGCCGACCGCCCGGTACCCCGCCGCCGTCAATCGTTCATGCGCCGCTGCGGCCTGTGCGAAGCGCGCCGCAGTGCCGGGGAGCGCGGTCGCGTCGATCCGGCGCTGGCGCAGAATCAAATGGGGGACATGCGCATAGCCGAAGACCGCCAGCCGTTCGGGCGCCAGCGCGATCGTTGCCTCCAGCGTGGCCCGAAGCGCCGCGTCGGTCTGTCCGGGCAGACCGTACATCAGGTCGAAGTTGATCGATCCGACCCCCGCCTCGCGCAACAGCGCGACGGCGCGGACGATGTCCTCGCACGGCTGAACCCGGCCGATTGCCGCCTGGAGCATGGGATCGAAGGTCTGCACGCCCAGGCTGACCCGCGCGACGCCGGTCGCGGCTATGACGCTCGCCCAGTCCGAGGCGAAGCCACGCGGATCGATCTCCAGCGAAAGCGGTGCATCGTCGCAGGCAAAGGCGCTGCGCAGATGCGCGACCAGCGCCGCGAAGGCGCCCGGGGAAATGGCGTTGGGACTTCCCCCGCCAAAGGCAATCCGCCGGATTTGTCCGCGCCCCTCCAGCCGGGCGGCAATCCTGTCGATCTCGGCATGCAGCCGCGTCAGATACTTCTCCAGCCGCGTCGTCCGGTTCGCCGCACCGGTGTTGCACCCGCAATACCAGCAGATCGCCCGGCAATAGGGGATATGTAGATAGAGCGACACGTCCGCATCCGCATCGACAGCATCGAGCGCGGCGGACATGTCGTCATGACCGACCCCGTCGCCAAACTCGGCGGCGGTGGGATAGCTGGTGTAGCGCGGCACGGGCCGGGCGAGCAGTTCGGGATGATAAGGCCACATGGCGAATGCTGTGCCCCACCCGGGAGAACGCGCCTTTGATCGCCGTCAAACCGGGCTTTGTCGATGGTCAAGGCGGCGGGCCAAGTCCGCTCCTAATCGGTCCTCCTGTACCGACACAGGAGACACACGATGACCGCCATCAGAACCGCCGCCATCCTGCTCGCGCTCAGCGCAATGGGAATCGGCGCATCGGCTTCGGCCCAGGATCGCACCGATGTACAGCCCCGGGTCGGGGTGCGCGCGGGCGACGTCCTGTTCCGCGCCCGTGCCATCCTGGTCGCCCCAAACGAGCGATCCGGCAGCATTCTCCCCGCCTTTCCCGGCGAGACGGTGAAGGTCAACAACGGCATCATGCCGGAGGTCGACGCGACCTATATGGCAACGAACCACCTCGGCTTCGAACTGATCGCCTCGACCACCAAGCATTCCATCAGCGCGATGCGGGGAACGACCGGCAGCCTCGGCAAGCTGGCCTCCACCTGGGTCCTGCCGCCAACGCTCACCGCCCAATATCATTTCTCGCCGATGCGCCACGTCCGTCCCTATGTCGGTGCCGGCGTCAACTATACGATCTTCTGGAACGAGGCGGCCTCCGACGGCCTGCAAGCGGCGGTGGGGCCGACCAGCGTGCATCTGAAGGACAGCGTCGGCTGGGCAGCGCAAGCGGGCGTCGATGTAGACATCACTCGCCGGGTCTTCCTGAACCTCGATGTCAAGTACATCGACATCGATACCACCGCCCGCCTCGACAACGCAGCGCTGGGCCGTCAGCGCGTGAATGTCTCGCTGGACCCGCTGGTGGTCGGCATCGGATTGGGAATGCGTCTGTAAAGTCAGAAAGAAAGTATCGGACCAGGGTTCAGGCCTCATCGATTGATCCAGAAGATGACGGACGCGGCGAGTGCTGGGCGTAACCAGTCGGCATCATAGTCGCGATCCGTAAGCAGCACCGGAGCGGGCTGCATCGCCTCGAACATGAGGGCTGCTCCCTGGCAGTCGTTCATCGGAACCTTGGTAAGCAGCATGACGCACGGGCGACCACGGTCATCGCAGATAGCGTGCAGCTCGGAGGTCAGGCAACCTTTGGTACGCCCGATACGTCGGGCAAGAGCCCCTTTTTGAGCAGACTGGCCGTCGTTCGGTGCGCTTTCAGATGCGTGGCATCGATCATCGACTGATAGGTGGTCCGTCCTCGGCCGCCAGTCCGGCAAAGAGCCGGTTGAACACGCCCATCTGGCTCCAGCGAATGAAGCAGTTGCAGATCGTTTTGGGCGAACCGTACGCCGCTGGGTCATCCCGCCAGCGCAAACCGTTGCGGATCACGAAGATGATGCCGCTGACGATCCGCCGTTCATCTACGCGCGGCACGCCATGCGACAACGGAACATACGGTACGATCCGCTACATTTGCTTGTCGGTCAGCCAGAACAGGTCGCTCATCCGCGGCTTCTCCGCCGCCAATGAATCAATCCGCGACACATCACGCAAGCCGTTTAACGGGTCCTAAGCCGAGCCAACTCGCGCGATACGGAGAGGCTATCACCCGAGTTCCGCTCTTTCCCTCTCCTTCATCTCTGCCAACCCCCTGTCTGATGCGACGGTGGTATGAAGGTGTTGCGGAAGGGAGCCCGTCCCCCCCGAGGGTCTGGAGCCCGATAGGGAGCAAGGGTCCCTTCCGCGT
>NZ_JACIDH010000018.1 GCF_014196255.1 Sphingomonas pseudosanguinis | reverse complement strand
CTTATCGCCGTCGCACGGCAGCTCCTCGTCATCCTCAACGCCATGATCCGAAAGCGACAGCCTATCGCTCTCGCATGAGCATCACAGTTGCCCCCCTTCAGGGGAGGGGACGGGGGTGGGGCATTGCCGCAGGTCCGGCGCTTGTGGAAAGGCCCCACCCCAACCCCTCCCCTGAAGGGGAGGGGCTCGTTTGGGTCAATCTGTCGCGATCTTGCAAAGATAAAAGCCCCGGCCGTGGGGCCGGAGCTTTATTCCGTCTGAAAGCAGCGCCTTGCGGCACCGAATGATCCGGCCACGATCACGCCCCGCGTGATCGCGAATCCGGATCATTCCCACTCGATCGTGCCGGGCGGCTTGCTGGTATAGTCATAGACCACGCGGTTGATGCCCTTCACCTCGTTGATGATCCGGGTCGTCACGCGCGGCAGGAAGTCGCCGGGGAAGTCGAAGGCCTGCGCCGTCATCCCGTCGACCGAGGTCACCGCCCGCAGCGCCAGCACCGAGTCGTAGGTCCGGCCATCGCCCATCACGCCGACCGAACGGACCGGTAGCAGGACCGCGAACGCCTGCCAGATGGCGTCGTACAGCCCGGCGTTGCGGATTTCCTCCAGATAGATGGCATCCGCCTTGCGCAGGATGTCGCAGCGTTCCTTGGTCACCTCGCCGGGAATGCGGATGGCGAGGCCCGGTCCCGGGAAGGGGTGGCGACCGACGAACACGTCGGGCAGGCCCAGTTCGCGACCGAGCGCGCGAACCTCGTCCTTGAACAGCTCGCGCAGCGGCTCGACGAGCTTCATGTTCATCCGCTCAGGGAGACCGCCGACATTGTGGTGGCTCTTGATCGTCACCGACGGGCCGCCGGTAAAGCTGACGCTCTCGATCACGTCCGGGTACAGCGTACCCTGCGCCAGGAATTCGGCGCCGCCGATCTTCTTGGCCTCGGCCTCGAAGACGTCGATGAAGGTCTTGCCGATGAACTTGCGCTTTGCCTCGGGGTCGGTGACGCCGGCCAGGCCGCCCATGAACTGCTCCTGCGCGTCCACATGGACCAGCGGGATGTTGTAATGGCCGCGGAACAGGCTGACGACCTGCTCGGCCTCACCCTGACGCAGGATGCCGCCATCGACGAACACGCAGGTCAGCTGGTCGCCGATCGCCTCGTGGATCAGGAGCGCCGCCACCGACGAGTCGACGCCGCCCGACAGGCCGCAGATGACCCGGCCGCTGCCGACCTGCTCACGGATCTCGGCGATCTTGGCCTCGCGGAACTCGGCCATCGTCCAGTCGCCGGTCAGCCCGACGACATGGCGCGCGAAATTGGCGATCAGCTTGGCACCATCGGGGGTGTGGACGACCTCCGGGTGAAACTGCATCGCATAGACGCGGCGTTCGTCATTGGCGATGATCGCATAGGGCGCACCCGGGCTGGTCGCGACGACGCGGAAGCCCGGCGCCAGCGCCGTCACCTTGTCGCCATGGCTCATCCACACCTGATGCCGCTCGCCCTGCGCCCAAAGCCCGTCGAACAGCGCGCAACCGTCCTCGACGGTGATGAACGCCTCGCCGAACTCGCCGCTGTCACCCTTCTCGACCTTGCCGCCCAGCTGCTCGGTCAGCGCCTGCTGGCCATAGCAGATGCCCAGCATCGGCAAACCGCTGTCGAGGATAGCCTGCGGGATGCGCGGCGAACCGGCATCGACCACCGAGGCGGGACCGCCCGACAGGATGACCGCGGCGGGCTTGATCCGCGCGAACGCCGCTTCGGCCGATTGGAAGGGAACGACTTCGCTATAGACCCCCGCCTCGCGCACGCGGCGCGCGATGAGCTGGGTGACCTGGCTGCCGAAATCGACGATGAGGATGCTGTCCGGGTGCTCCATGGCGGTCCGATAGCGATGTCTTTTGGGAAAAGCTACCGGGCCGGTGGGGTTTGTATACGCTCCGACCCCGGCATCTCCGTCGCCGCGATAGCGGGAGGGCGCACCACGCTCGGCACGCCCTCCTTTCAGCGATCAGCAGGGGCGGCCATATTCCTGATTGCCGTTGGTGTTGTAGTTCAGCGTCCACGTGTTGGGAGCGACGTTGGGCGCGCAGGCGGCCGGATCGCCGGTCGGCGCGGTGGCACCGCTGATCGCGACCCGATAGGGGAATTTGGTGCCGGTGACCGCGCCGTCCTGCTGCCAGCCCAGCGTTTCATACGCCCCCGGCGTCGCGGTGACGGTCAGGAACAGCTTTGCTCCCTGCGGCACGGGACGCGAGATGGTGGCGCTGCCCGTACCCGATACCGCGCCCAATCCGGAATAGGTCACCTTGGTCCCATTCTCGATGGCGACGATCGCAAAGCGCCAGCCGGCCTGATTGTCGGTGGTATCGCCGGTCAGCGTGACCTGCACCGTCCCGCCATTGGCGGTCAGCGGTATCAGGTGGGTGCCGAATTGCAGCAGCGGCCGCGCCGGTGAGGACAGATACTGCCCCGCCCCCGATCCTTCCGCCAGCGTCGCATAGAGGTGCGAGGCCAGCGTCTGGGTCGCCGAGGCGGTGGTCGCATCGATCAGCGCGCGCTGGTCGATAAAGTCCATCCCCGCCAGCCGTGCGCCATACCAGCCCATGTCGTCAGCGAAGGAGGCGAAGCCGTTGGCATAGAGGCCCGCCCCCTGCCCCAGCCGGACGAACGCCTGCATATAATCCTCGGTCGTCGCGCCATCGCTGTTGCGCAGATTCTCGGTCCAGCTGCGCCAGACCAGCGGCCGGGTCGAATCCTGGTCATAGAGGAAGGACATGAAGGGCTGCGCCCCGTAGCGCGCGATCGACCAGAGCGGCCCATTCTCCAGATTGTTCAGATAGGAGGGCATGAACGCGACGAAGTTGGGCGACAGGACATAGGCGTTCCACTCCGCCCCCACTTCCCAGATCGGCCCAGCATCGGGCTTGTCGCGGAAACCGCCGGTGTGGAACTGGATGACATGGCCGAACTCATGCGTGGTGGTGACGCCGCCGGCCTGGAGGTTGGGCGCGCTGACCCACATCGCCGCCTGCCCGGTCGCGCCGCAATCGCCCATGTCGCCGTCGCTGAAGAAGGGCAGTCCGGTGCCGCAGACATACATGTTGACCTTCTTGCGGTCCGATCCCTCCGCATAGGGCATGGGCGCGTTCAGAAGGTCGCGGTTCCACAGCCAGATGGTTTCCAGCCATTGCCCCGATGCATCGATGAACTGTTCCCAGTTCGTGTTGGTGTCGCGCGCCCAGCGATAGCTGAAGCCATCCTGCTTGACGCCGTACCACAGGGTGAAGTGCTGGGTTTCGACCTTGCGCACCGTTCCGGCGTCGAGCGCCTCCTGGCTGGTCGGCTCGAAATCATAATCGGTGGCATAGCTGGCGGTATCGGCGGCCAGCGGGTGGTTGTCGGCCTCCTGCTCGATCGCGGCGATGTCGTCCGCCGACAGCGAGGCGAGGCGGAAGCGGCGACGACAGCCATCGGCCATCTCGAATTCGGCGACGCGGCTGCTCTCGCCCAGATTGATGCCGTACGCCCAGATCAGCCGCGCCTCGAAGGCCGGGCCATAGGCGGTGCCGGGCACCTGAAACGGTTCATTGGGGGGATCGGCGGACGCCGGGGTCCAGGTGCGGACGGGTAGCACGCCCCAGGGGTTGTTGTCCGATGTGGCGCGACAGCCGGTGACCGGCTGCTCGGTGCTGACGCTGGCGGCGGTCGCTACCGGCCCGCTGGCCGTTCTGGTGTCGTCTTCCCCACCCCCGCATGCCGCAAGGAAAAGCGCCGGAACCAAGGCATAGAGTCTGCGCATACCGCCCCCTTGTTATCGTTCACATCTGCATTTCGTTTCATCAATGTGACAGGAGCGTATATCAGATACGATTGTTGCGCAAATCTGGGTTGGAAATAACGAATTTATGCTGCATTGACAGGAGCATGGCACGAAAAAGGGCCGCACCATCGCTGGCACGGCCCCCTTTCGAAGGTGTCTCGAAAGACGCGCAGGGATTACGCGGCTTCGTCGAAATCTTCCTCGGTCATGACCGGACCCGAATCCTGGCCCTTCGCCGAGACGTCGCGGTCGACGAACTCGATGATCGCCATCGGCGAGGCGTCCGACGCGCGGATGCCGGCCTTGATGATGCGGGTATAGCCACCGTTACGGTCGGCATAGCGCGCCGCCAGAACGTCGAACAGCTTCACCAGCTGCGCGTCGTCGAGCAGACGGGCATGCGCCAGACGACGGTTCGACAGACCGCCCTTCTTGGCCAGCGTCACCAGCTTTTCGACATAGGGACGCAGTTCCTTCGCCTTGGCGACGGTGGTGGTGATCTGCTCATGCTTGATGAGCGCGGCCGACATGTTGCGGAAAAGCGCAATACGATGAGCCGAGGTACGCTGCAGCTTACGGCCGCCGACGCGATGACGCATGGGATGTTCCTTCGTTCGTTAAGGGGCCGTGTCACGGTACCCCAGACCTGGTGACCGTTAAGGCCGTCACCTTCGCCTATCTGAAATCCTCCCCAAGCTTGGCTTGGGGAGGGGGACCGTCGCGAAGCGATGGTGGAGGGGCCGACTGCGCCAAAGCCGCAGTCCGACGTCGAACGGGCCGCCCGAGGGCGGCCCGCCGGCCGGGCTTTCGCCGTCTCGCGGATAGCATCGCTATCCGCGTGCGGCTCAGCCCATGATCTCCTGTTCCAGCTTCTTGGCCATTTCCTCGATATTCTCGGGCGGCCAGCCGGGGATTTCCATGCCCAGGCGCAGACCCATGGACGACAGCACTTCCTTGATTTCGTTCAGCGACTTGCGGCCGAAATTCGGGGTGCGCAGCATCTCGGCTTCGGTCTTGCCGACCAGATCGCCGATATAGATGATGTTGTCGTTCTTGAGGCAGTTCGCCGAACGGACCGACAGTTCCAACTCGTCGACCTTCTTGAGAAGGTAACGGTTGATCTGCTGCGCGTCGCTCTGCGGCTCGCCACCGGCAACCGGGATCGCCGCCTGGCCCACGGGGGCCGCGCGGGTGAGCGCCGAGTCGTCGAAGTGCACGAACAGCGCCAGCTGGTCCTGAAGGATGCGCGCGGCATAGGCCACGGCGTCTTCCGGGGTGACGGTGCCGTCGGTCTCGACCGAGAGCGTCAGCTTGTCATAGTCCAGGTCCTGGCCGACGCGGGTCGGGTCGACCTTGTACGACACCTGGCGCACCGGCGAGTAGAGCGCATCGACCGGGATCAGACCGATCGGCGCATCGGCCGGACGGTTGGACGCGGCGGGGACATAGCCCTTCCCGATGTCGGCGGTCAGCTCCATGTTGAGCGTCGCACCTTCGTCGAGATGGCAGATCACCAGGTCCTTGTTCATGACCTCGATATCGCCCGACACGGCGATGTCGCCGGCCTTGACGGTGGCGGGGCCGGTCGCCGACAGCTGGAGCCGCTTGGGGCCTTCGCCCTGCATGCGGATGGCGAGCTGCTTGACGTTCAGGACGATGTCGGTGACGTCTTCACGCACACCGGCCAGCGACGAGAATTCGTGCAGCACGTTTTCGATCTTGATCGAGGTGACCGCCGCGCCCTGGAGCGACGACAGGAGCACGCGGCGAAGCGCGTTGCCCAGCGTCAGGCCGAAGCCACGCTCCAGCGGTTCGGCAACGAACGTCGCCTTCCGCTTGCCATCGCCACCCTTTTTCTCGAGCGCGTTGGGCTTCTTGAGTTCCTGCCAGTTCTTTGCGTTGACAGACACGTGGTTCCCCTGAGTTATGGGCCGGAACGGGGACGGTTCCAGCCGTGGAGAGAGGCATGGCCGACTCGTCAGCCGGCCATGGGAAGCATCAGACGCGGCGACGCTTGGAAGGCCGCACGCCGTTGTGCGGGATCGAGGTCACGTCACGGATCGAGGAGATCTGGAAACCGACCGCCTGCAGCGCGCGCAGCGCCGACTCGCGGCCCGAACCCGGGCCCTTCACTTCGACTTCCAGGGTGCGGACGCCATGCTCGGCGGCCTTCTTGCCCGCGTCTTCCGCTGCGACCTGCGCCGCGTACGGGGTCGACTTGCGCGAGCCCTTGAAGCCCATCATGCCGGCCGACGACCACGAAATGGCGTTGCCCTGCGCGTCGGTGATGGTGATCATGGTGTTGTTGAAGCTGGCGTTCACATGGGCGACGCCGGCGGTGATGTTCTTGCGCTCGCGACGGCGAATGCGCTGCGGTTCACGTGCCATTAGATAAGAATCCTGACCTAGTATCCTGATGCGGAGGTCGGCGGGCGGTCAGCCACAAGCCTGCCTCCGGCGGAGTAATTCGCCCGGGGCGAATTACTTCTTCTTGCCGGCGATCGGCTTGGCCTTGCCCTTGCGGGTGCGCGCATTGGTGTGCGTGCGCTGGCCGCGAACCGGCAGGCCCTTGCGGTGACGCAGGCCGCGATAGCAGGCCAGATCCATCAGGCGCTTGATGTTCATCGCGGTCTCGCGACGAAGATCGCCTTCCACCGTGTGATCGGCGTCGATGGTCTCGCGGATCTGCAGGACTTCCTGGTCCGACAGGTCCTGGACGCGGCGATCCTCGGCGATGTTCAGCTTGGCGGAGATCTGCTTCGCCTTGGCCGGACCGATGCCGTGGATATAGGTCAGCGCGATGATCACGCGCTTGTTGGTCGGGAGGTTAACACCCGCGATACGTGCCATGAAATTTGTTCTCCTAGCTCCACGAAGCATGGCATGGCCGCACACGCTTCATCTCAACGCGATGGTTCCGCCACGCGGAAGCGCGACGCACGTAAGTCGCGCGTCGTTCAACCGGTGGTGTTGGAAGGACGGTCCGTTAAGCCCCGCGCAACACCCTGTCAAGCGATCGGTTCCCGAAATATCGACGATTGCACGCGCCTGAGCGTCAGCCAGCGCCGGAACGACACGATCGCCCAGACGATCTCGACCACTCCGAACGGCCATGCGCCCTGGAGAAAACCATAGGCCGACCCCGCGATGCACCCCAGCACGAAACCCAGCGTCCACCAGTGCGCGCCCGCTTCCATCGCATAGCAGACCAGGGTGAAGGACACGGCGGCCAAGCCGAACAGGGAGAGGGAATCCATGGCGACCGGCTCTAAAGCGCTGAGGCGACAGGGCAAGTCCGATCCTCCCCTTGCAGGTGAGGTGGCAGGCCGAAGGCCTGACGGAGGGGTGTCACGCTATCGGGAGGGGGACACCCCTCCGACGCGCTGCGCGCGCCACCTCCCCTGCCAGGGGAGGAACAGCATCGCTACGGAATCACCAGCCGCGCCACGAGCCCGGGCTGGTTGTCCCCCAGCTCGAATCGCCCGCCATGCAGCCGTGCCACCGCCTCGATCAGCGCCATGCCCAGCCCTGCACCCGGCGTCGTGCGTGCGGTGTCGAGTCGACCGAAGCGTTTCAGCGCCTGCGCACGGTCCGCCGCGGCGATGCCGGGCCCGCGATCCTCGACCTGGAAGACGATCCCCTCCAGCCCGCGCATCAGGCGCAACGTCACCTGCCCGCCCGACGCACCGTGCTTGAGCGCATTGTCGATCAGGTTGGACAGCGCCTGGCTCATCAGCTCGCGGTGAATGGGCAGCGGCGCGGGCCGGTCCTCCACCTCGATCAGGAAGCGCAGGCCGGCATCCTCGGCGACCGGCGCATAGAGCTCGCCGATCTCCTCGACCAGATCGGCGGGCGCGACCTGGGTGAAGCGATCGCGGGTGACCGATTCGGAACGGCTGATCTCGATGACCATGGTCAGCATCCGCATGATCAGGTCGGTCTCGACCAGCAGGCCGCCCAGCGCCGCCTCACGCTGCGCCGGATCGGCGATCAGCACCGCCTGCTCGGTCTTGGTCCGCAGCCTTGCGAGGGGCGAGCGCAGGTCGTGCGCCAGGCTGTCGGTGACGACGCGCAACTCGGCCATCAGCTGCTCGATCTTGCCGAGCATGGCGTTCAGCCGCACCGCCAGCCGGTCGAAGGCGTCGCCCTCGCCCGCGCGGACCAGCGACACGCGCCGCGACAGATCGCCCTCGCCCGCCGCGTCCATCACCGCGACGATGCTGTTGAGCCGGCCGGTGACATAATGCGCCAGCACCAGCCCCGTGCCGACGCCCAGCATCAGCGACAGGACGACCGCCAGCGCCAGCGCGCGCTCGATCGCGATCTGCTGCGCCTCGATCAGGTCGAGCGGGCGGCCGACGAGTAGCCAGTCGCCGCCGATGGGATGGAGCGTATAGCCCGCCTCACGCGATCCCCAGACGCCGCTTCGCCCCAGCACGGCGATCCGGAACGGCGTATCGGCCAGCGGCACTGCCAGATGATCGGGCGCATAGCCCGCGACGCGGTGGCCGCGCGAATCGAAGATGGCGAGGACCAGCGTCACGTCGCCCGGCTCGCGCGCATGGGTGATGGCATCGGCCAGCGCGGGCAGCGCGCCGGTACGCCACACCGCGCGCAGGGCATCGGCCTGCTCGACGATCTCGCGGTGGAGCGCGGCGACCGCATCGGCGCTGGTCTGTTTCCAGATGAAGCCGACCAGTACCAGGTTGGAGGTCAGCGCCAGGATGATCGACAGCAGCGCGATCCGCGCCGAGATCGTCAGCCGCCGCGTCACCCCTCCACGGCCAGCCGATAGCCGGCGCCGCGCACCGTATGCAGGATCGGGCTGCCGAACCCTTCCTCCAGCTTGCGGCGGAGGCGGCCGATATGGACGTCGACCACGTTCGAGCCCGGGTCGAAATGATAGTTCCAGATCTTCTCCAGCATCATCGTGCGGGTGACGACCTGGCCCGCATGGCGGGCGAGAAATTCGAGGAGGTTGAACTCGCGCGCGCCGACCGGGATGATCTTGCCCGCGCGCGTGACGGTGCGCGCCAGCAGGTCGATCTCCAGATCACCGACGCTCAGCTTGGTGCGGGTCGGCTCGGTGGCGGCGCGGTCGGACCGGCGCACCAGCGCCTCGATGCGCGCAGACAGCTCGGCGAAGGAGAAGGGCTTGCACAGATAGTCGTCCGCGCCGGCCTTCAGACCGTCGACCCGGTCGTCGACCGTGGCGAGTGCGGAGAGGATCAGCACCGGGGTCGTGATTCCGGCGGCGCGAATGGCGCTGACCATCGCCAGCCCGTCCAGCCGGGGCAGCATGCGGTCGGCGATGATCAGGTCGAAAATGCCTTCGCTCGCCAGGAACAGGCCGTCACGGCCATCGCCGCACTGTTCGACGGCATAGCCCGCCTCGCCCAGCCCCTTGGCGACATAGGCGGCGGTCGACGCGTCATCTTCGACGATCAGGATTTTGCGGCTCATCGCGTTTTCTGCTCCGGTATCGGACCATTTTCAGGGGACCCATTTCAGGTCCTTCGGCGTCCGCCCAGATCGGTCGGTCCCCGGCCGGTGATGGCCACGCCATGCCGAACCGGATCGATGCCAGCGAAAGGCCGGTGGAAGGCGCTCCTTCCACCGGCCCCGACGGCACCCCCGGGAGTGTCGGGCGCCGATCTCTCTGAACTCTATGCATGGTGGCTACCGCCGCGCGGCCGTCCGGCCGGTGACCATATCATGACAAATACGTCATCTGTTTCAGCGCCTTACAGGGATCGGATGGCCGAGTTGTCGCTTTTATATCGGCGGGCGGGGGTATAACCTCCTCGCACCGCGTTATTTTTTGGCGTCCGGCCACCGCAAGGGATATGCTGCGCAGATCATGACCGCCGTTTCGTTTCCCACGCCCGACGGGCTCGACGAAGAGCGCCGGCTCGCGACGCTCCAAGCACATGCGCTGCTCGACAGCGAGCCGGAGGCGGAGTTCGACGCGCTGGTGTCGCTGGCCGCCGAGATGCTCGACTGCCCGCTCGCGGCGCTGACGCTGGCGGATCGGGACCGGTTCTGGGTGAAGTCGGCGGTCGGCCCGCTGCCGCCGCAGATGCCGCGCGAGGTCGCCTTCTGCAACGTCACCATCCGCTCGCCCGATCTGCTGATGGTGCCCGACCTGTCGAGCGATCCGCGCTTCGCCATCAATCCCTTCGTCGCGGGCGATCCGGGCACGCGCTTCTATGCCGGCATGCCGATCCGCGTGCCCAATCTGGACGGCAATCTCCAGCCGATCGGCTCGCTCTGCGTCATGGACGACACGCCCCGCTCGCTGAGCGCGGCGGGCGAGCGGACGCTGCGCCACCTCGCCCGCCTCGCCGAAGCGCTGATCGCCGCGCGTGCCATCGCCCGGCGCGCGACCGATATGGCCGAGTTCAGCGAACGCCAGGCCGAGGAGCTGCGCGCCAAGGAGCGCCATGTCCGCCAGGTCGAACGGCTGGCGCTGTCCGGGTCATGGCACATCGCGCTGAAGGACGGTCGCGCGACCTGGTCCGAGGGCGTCTATCGCATCCACGAACTGCCCCCGGGCCGCCATTTCTCGATCGAGGAAGGGCTGTCCTACTATCCCCCCGATGCCCGCAAGGCGTTGCGCGAGACGATCGAGAATACGGTCGCGACCGGCGATCCGTTCGACATCGAACTGGACTTCGTCACCGCCATGGGCCGGCGACGCCGGGTCCGTGTGATCGGCGAGCGCGAGATGGCGAACGGCCGCGTACATGGCCTGGTCGGCATGTTCCAGGACGTGACCGAGCGCCACGCGCTGGAGACCCAGCTTCGCCATCTGGCCGACACCGACGCGCTGACCCTGTTGTCCAACCGCGCGGCGTTCGACCGCGCGCTGGAGGCGGCGATCGGCGAGGCGGCGGCGACGGAAACGCTGCTGGGCCTGGTGCTGATCGATCTCGACGGGTTCAAGCTGATCAACGACACGCTCGGCCATCCCGCCGGTGACGAAGTGCTGCGCATGGTCGGCAATCGCCTGCGCGCCGACTGGCTGAAGGACTGTTTCGTCGCGCGGCTGGGCGGGGACGAATTCGGCATTATCATCCGCGATCCTGCGCTGCTCGCCCGTCCCGAGGAATTGCAGGTCCGGCTCGAGGCGCTGCTGACCCTGTCGATCACGGTCGGCCATATCACCATGGGGTGCAGCGGCACGGTCAGCCTGACCTTGCGGCCCGAGGATTGCCACAATACGCGCGACTTCATGCACCATGCCGATACCCGGCTTTATGGCGCCAAGCGCGAACGTACCGGGGAACGGCGGCGGGGTGGCGATCGCCGACGCAGCGCCTGATCACCGCGCACCTTTCCTAATCCGCCGTCACGCCCATATAGCGAAGCGATGTCTTCGCGTGCTCGCGTCCTTGTCCTGAACTCCGCGCTCGGCCCCCTCGACTATCGCATCCCGCATGGGATGAATGTCGAGCCGGGGTCGATCGTCGTCGCGCCGCTGGGGCCGCGCCAGCTGCTGGGCGTGGTGTGGGAGCCCGAGCGGATGCCTTCGGACGCCGAGGTCGGCGACAATCGCCTGCGCCCGCTGCTGGGTGTCGCCGATGCGCCGCCCTTGCCCGATGCGCTGCGGCGGCTGATCGAGTGGACGGCGGACTATTATCTCGCTCCGCCCGCCGCCGTAGTGCGCATGGCGCTGTCCTCCACCTCCGCGCTGGAGGGCGCGCGCACCGTCACCGAATACCGCGTCACCGGCCATATCCCCGACCGCCTGACGCCGCAGCGGGCGCAGGCGTTGGAGCGGATCGGTGACCGGCAGGGCCTGATCCGCGAGCTGGCAACGATGGCCGATGTTTCCGACGCGGTGATCCGGGGCCTCGTGAAGAACGGCGCGATCGAGGGGGTGGAGGTCGACATCGACAGCCCCTTTCCCCTGCCCGACCCGAACCATCACCGCCCCGAGCTGTCCGAGGATCAGCGCGCGGCGGCCGATACGCTGGTGGCGGGCGTCAGTGCCCATGCGTTCCAGCCGGTGCTGCTCGATGGCGTGACTGGCTCCGGCAAGACCGAGGTCTATTTCGAGGCGGTGGCGCAGGCGATCGCAGAGGGGCGACAGGTGCTAGTCCTGCTTCCCGAAATCGCGCTGACCGAGCCGTTCCTGAAGCGCTTCCACGACCGCTTCGGCTGCGAGCCGGTGGCGTGGCATTCGGGCCTGCGCTCGTCGCAGCGACGCCGCGCCTGGCGCGCGATCGCCAGCGGCCAGGGCCTGGTAACGGTCGGCGCACGTTCGGCGCTGTTCCTGCCCTATGCCAATCTCGGCCTGATCGTCGTCGACGAGGCGCATGAGACCAGCTTCAAGCAGGAGGACGGCGTCCATTACCACGCGCGCGACGTGGCGGTGATGCGCGGCAAGTTCGAGCCCTGCCCGGTGATCCTGGCCTCCGCCACTCCCGCGATCGAGACGCGGCAACAGGTGGCGCTGGGCCGCTATACCGAGGTCAAGCTGCCCGGCCGCTTCGGCCCGGCGCAGATGCCGACGATCGAGGCGATCGACCTGATCCAGAACCCGCCCGAACGCGGCCGCTGGATCGCGCCCAAGCTGGTCGCGGCGATGAAGGACGTGCTGGAGAAGCGCGAACAGTCGCTGCTCTACCTCAACCGGCGCGGCTATGCCCCGCTGACGTTGTGCCGCACCTGCGGGCATCGCTTTCAGTGCCCCAATTGCACCGCCTGGATGGTCGAGCACCGGCTGGTCCGGCGGCTGGCCTGCCACCATTGCGGTCACGTCCTGCCCACCCCGCGCGCCTGCCCCGAATGCGACGGCGAGGACACGCTGGTCGCCTGTGGCCCCGGTGTCGAGCGGATCGCGGACGAGGCGACCGCGCTGTTCCCCGAAGCCAAGATCGCCGTCGTCACCTCCGACACTATCTGGTCCCCAGCGAAGGCGGCCGAGTTCGTCGGTCGGATGGAGGCGGGTGACATCGACATCGTCGTCGGCACGCAGCTCATCACCAAGGGCTATCACTTCCCCAACCTGACGCTGGTCGGGGTGATCGACGCAGACCTTGGCCTCGATGGCGGCGACCTGCGCGCGGCGGAGCGGACCTTTCAGCAAATCCGGCAGGTGTCGGGGCGCGCGGGGCGTGGGGCCAAGCCGGGTCATGTCTTCATCCAGACGCACAGCCCCAAGGCGCAGGTGATGCAGGCCCTTGTCACGGGCGATGCGGAAGCCTTCTACACGGCAGAAACCGAAGCCAGGCGCGATGCGGATGCGCCGCCCTTCGGCCGCTATGCCGCGATCATCGTGTCGTCGGAGGATCAGGGCGCGGCGCAGTCCACCGCGAACATGATCGCGCGTGCGGCCCCCAAGGTGGACGGGATGCACGTCTTCGGGCCTGCCCCTGCGCCGCTGGCGATGCTGCGCGGGCGGCATCGGTTCCGGTTACTGGTCCATGCGCGCCGGGCGCTGGCCGTGCAGGATGTGATCCGCGAATGGTTGGGCGGAGTGGAATGGCCCGCCAAGGTGCGGGTCGCGGTGGACGTGGACCCGTATAGCTTTTTGTGAGGACGCCGCTCTGCCCAAAGCACGCCCCTCCCGCAGGCGGGAGGGGATGGGGGAGGGAAAGCCGCAGGCGATGGTCTCGGTGAGACTTCTGGCCCTCCCCAAACCCCTCCCGCCTGCGGGAGGGGCTAACCGTTTGCAGCACGGGCCTCCCTTGGCCTTCGACTTCGCTCAGGCTGAACGGAGGGTGGGAGTAGCGGCCTTCCATCCGCCCCGTTCAGCCTGAGCGAAGTCGAAGGTCACGCTCCGCCCCCTACGCCAACCCCACAAACGAAAACGGCCGCAGCTTGCGCCGCGACCGTTTCAAAACCCGGAAGAAGGCCGGAAAGCCTTACCCCGCATGCTCCGCCAGCACGGTCAGGCCCTTGGGCCCCACCTCGGCAAAACCACCACGGATCTGGATCGATTCCGGCTCGCCCTTTTCGGTGCGATACACCTGGATCGCGCCGTCGCGAATGGTCGACATGAAGGGCGCATGGCCCTCCAGCACGCCGAAATCGCCCTCGGTGCCGGGGACGACCACCATATGCACCTCCTCCGAGCGGAGAAGCTTTTCGGGGGTCACGAGTTCGAAGTGCAGCATGTCAGGGTCTCGTTTCAATCGCGCGGTCGAACGCGGTGATGGCCGCGTCGAACTTGTCCCGGCAACCGGGATTGCAGAAGCCGACCACCGCGCCGCGATAGACCGTCAACCCGTCGTCGCTGATCGGCTTACCCGACCAGGGACAGACGTCGTTGACCGCGTCCTCGCGGCGCGGCGTGGACATCAGGCTTCCTGGGCCAGCTTCTCGGCCTTGGCGACGGCTTCGTCGATGCCGCCGACCATGTAGAAGGCCGCTTCCGGCAGATGGTCGTACTCACCGTCGACCACTGCCTTGAACGAGCGGATCGTGTCTTCGATCTGGACGAACTTGCCCGAGATGCCGGTGAAGACTTCCGCGACGTGGAAGGGCTGCGACAGGAAGCGCTGGATCTTGCGGGCGCGCTGGACGGTCAGCTTATCCTCTTCGGACAGCTCGTCCATGCCCAGGATCGCGATGATGTCCTGCAGCGCCTTGTAGCGCTGGAGCAGCGACTGGACCGCACGCGCCGTCTCGTAATGCTCCTGGCCGACGATGCGCGGCTCCAGCACGCGGCTGGTCGAGTCAAGCGGGTCGACGGCCGGATAGATGCCCAGCTCCGAGATGGCGCGGTTGAGCACGGTCGTCGCGTCCAGGTGGGCGAACGAGGTGGCCGGCGCCGGGTCGGTCAAGTCGTCGGCGGGAACGTACACGGCCTGGACCGAGGTGATCGAACCCTTGTTGGTCGAGGTGATGCGCTCCTGCAGCGCGCCCATGTCGGTCGACAGGGTCGGCTGATAGCCCACGGCCGAGGGAATACGGCCCAGCAGCGCCGACACTTCCGCACCCGCCTGCGTGAAGCGGAAGATGTTGTCGACGAAGAACAGCACGTCCTGGCCTTCCTGGTCGCGGAAATATTCCGCGATGGTCAGACCCGACAGCGCGACGCGCGCGCGGGCGCCCGGCGGCTCGTTCATCTGGCCATAGACCAGCGCGACCTTCGAGCCCTCGCTGATCGCATTGCCCTCGGCGTCCTTGGCGATCACGCCCGCGTCGAGGAATTCGTGATACAGGTCGTTGCCCTCACGGGTCCGCTCACCGACGCCCGCGAACACCGAGGTGCCGCCATGGCCCTTGGCGATGTTGTTGATCAGTTCCTGAATGAGAACCGTCTTGCCGACGCCCGCGCCGCCGAACAGGCCGATCTTGCCGCCCTTCGCGTAAGGAGCCAGCAGGTCGATGACCTTGATGCCGGTGACCAGGATCGCGCTCTCGGTCGACTGCTCGATGAACTCGGGCGCCTTGGCGTGGATCGGCGCGCGCAGGTCGGTGGCGACCGGACCACGCTCGTCGATCGGCTCGCCGACGACGTTCAGGATGCGACCCAGCGTCGCGGGGCCGACCGGCACCTGGATCTGGTTGCCGGTGTCGGTCACGCTCTGGCCGCGGGTCAGACCCTCGGTCGTGTCCATCGCGATCGTGCGGACGGTGTTCTCGCCCAGATGCTGCGCGACTTCGAGCACCAGACGGGTGCCGTTATTGTCCGTCTCCAGCGCCGACAGAATCGCGGGCAGGTGATCGGGGAAGTGAACGTCGACGACCGCGCCGATGACCTGGGCGATCGTGCCGACATTGTTGGTGGCCGTGGTCGGCCGGATGTCCTCAGCGGCGGTTGCCATCATTGCTTCCTTGGTTCGGTAGAGCCCGAAATCGCTTCGGGGCGGGCTTCGGGGCGGGTAAAGGTTACGACCAGACGGCGGCCACCGTCGATCTTGTCACGGGTAACACGGTAATCGGCGCCGGTCAGGTGGCCGGTGGTGGCGCTTTCGGTCTGGATCGCGGCCGAAACCGCATCCTTGCCGTCCAGACCCAGCTGATCCATCGGCTTGGTGACCCAACGGATGAACTGCGTCTTGGCGAACGGGCTGGTGTCGAGATTGACGAGGTCGAGCGAAAAGCGGATCTCGTTCAGCCGCTTCGCATCGCCCTCGACCATCAGATTGCCCATATTGACCGGCGAGACCGACGGATCGGCCATCGGCGTCGCTTGCGCGATCGCACGATACTGGCCCTGAACGGGCGCGTAGCCGCTCATGCGAAAGCCCATCCGGTCGAGAAGGCTGACCGTCTCGGCTGCATTGCCGAACACGGTAGTCCAGCCGCCCGTCACGAACGGCGTCGGCGAAGCCTTGGGCGCGTCCTTCGGCTGATCGGACGCCCGGCCGCATCCGGCCAAAGCGACCGTCAGGCCCAGAAGGAGCGCGAGACGCATCAGAGCGCCTCGGCGCCCGAGATGATTTCGACCAGCTCGGTGGTGATCGCGGCCTGACGCGTGCGGTTATACTGGATCGACAGACGGCGGATCATGTCGCCCGCATTGCGCGTGGCATTGTCCATCGCGTTCATCTGCGAGCCGTAGAAACCGGCCTGGTTTTCCAGCAGCGCGCGGAAGATCTGCACGGCGACGTTGCGCGGCAGCAGCGCGTCGAGAATGTCCTCTTCGCTCGGCTCGAACTCGGCGACGGCTTCGACCGAGGTCTCGCCCTTGGTCGGGGCGGGCATCGGCACGGGGATCAGCTGCTGCGAGACGGGGTCCTGCACCAGCGCCGAGACGAACTTCGAGTAGAACAGATGCGCCACGTCGAACTCACCGCGCCCGAAGCGGGCGATCAGGTCGTCGGCGATGACGCGGGCGTCGTCGAACTTGGGCGCCTTGATGGCGCTCATGTCATGATCGGCGAGGATCGCGTTGGGGAAGAAGCGCTTCAGCACGCGCCCCTTCTTGCCCGCGATATAGAACTTCACCGTCTTGCCCTGTGCCTGCAGCTCTTCGGCCTTGCGGCGCGCGGCGCGGACGATGTTGGTGTTGAACGCACCCGCCAGGCCACGCTCCGAGGTGGCGACGACCAGCAGCTGGACATCGTCCTTGCCGGTGCCCGCCAGCAGCGGCGACGCACCGACGCCACCGACGCGCGCGGCCATACCGGCCATCACCGCTTCGAGACGCTCGGCATAGGGACGGCCGTTCTGCGCCGCATCCTGCGCGCGGCGCAGCTTGGCGGCGGCGACCATCTTCATCGCCTTGGTGATCTTCTGGGTCGATTTGACCGAGTTGATCCGGATCTTGAGGGCCTTGAGGCTCGCCATTTTATTCCAATCCGTCCGCTAGCTCGGTCAGCTCGACCGGGCCTGCCAGCCAATCCTCGTAGCTCTTGAAGACCGCGCGCGTGTACGGCTGCGCATGGTGGAATTCAAAAGCCGCGCGGTCGGCCCACCGCTCGTAAATATACAATGTCGCGCTGCCGTCGGCGGCGGGATGCGGATCGAACCGCTCGCACCCCGCCTCCGTCCGGGTCCTCGCGACGATCCCGGCGACGGCCTGACAGGCCGCCCCGAAATGCTCCGGCTTCAGCCGGATCGTCGCGAGATAGGTCAGCGCCATTGCTTACGCGAAGATCTTCGCGAACTGGTCGAGCGCGGCCTTGAGCTTGCCCTTGGCCTCGTCGCCCAGATCCTTGGTGTCGCGGATCATCGCCAGCACATCGGCGTGATCGTTGCGCAGGTACGCCAGCATCGCCGCTTCGTAGCGGACGACCTGCGCCACCGGCACGTTATCGATGTAACCGTTGGTGCCTGCAAAGATCGACGCCGTCTGCTCCTCGAAGGGCAGCGGGTTGAACTGCGGCTGCTTGAGCAGCTCGGTCAGGCGCGCACCGCGGTTCAGCAGCTTCTGCGTCGAGGCGTCGAGGTCCGAGCCGAACTGCGCGAAGGCGGCCATTTCGCGGTACTGGGCCAGCTCCAGCTTGATCGAGCCCGACACCTTCTTCATCGCCTTGGTCTGCGCGGCCGAGCCGACGCGGCTGACCGACAGGCCGACGTTGATCGCCGGGCGGATGCCCGCGAAGAACAGATCGGTTTCGAGGAAGATCTGGCCGTCGGTGATCGAAATCACGTTGGTCGGGATGTAGGCCGACACGTCGCCCGCCTGGGTTTCGATGATCGGCAGCGCGGTCAGCGAACCGGCGCCGTTGGCGTCGTTCATCTTGGCCGCACGCTCGAGCAGACGGCTGTGCAGATAGAAGACGTCGCCCGGATACGCTTCACGGCCCGGCGGACGGCGCAGCAGCAGCGACATCTGGCGATAGGCAACGGCCTGCTTCGACAGATCGTCGAACACGATCAGCGCGTGCATCGCGTTGTCGCGGAAATATTCGCCCATCGCGGTGCCGGTGTAGGGCGCGAGGAACTGAAGCGGCGCGGGCTCCGACGCGGTCGCGGCGACGACGATGGAATATTCCATCGCGCCATTCTCTTCGAGCGTCTTGACCAGCTGCGCCACGGTCGAGCGCTTCTGACCCACGGCGACGTAGATGCAGTAGAGCTTCTTCGACTCGTCGGTGCCGGCGTTGACCGTCTTCTGGTTGATGAAGGCGTCGATCGCGACGGCCGACTTGCCGGTCTGGCGGTCGCCGATGATCAGCTCGCGCTGGCCACGGCCGACGGGGACGAGGGCGTCGATCGCCTTCAGGCCGGTCTGGACCGGCTCATGCACGCCCTTGCGCGGGATGATGCCCGGCGCCTTCACCTCGACGCGACGACGCTCGGTCGCCTCGATCGGGCCCTTGCCGTCGATCGGGTTGCCCAGGCCGTCCACGACGCGGCCCAGCAGGCCACGGCCGACCGGCACGTCGACGATGGTGCCGGTGCGCTTGACGGTGTCGCCTTCCTTGATCTCGGCGTCCGAGCCGAAGATCACGACGCCGACATTATCGGCTTCGAGGTTGAGGGCCATGCCCTGCACGCCATTGGCGAACTCGACCATCTCGCCCGCCTGGACATTGTCGAGGCCGTAGATGCGCGCGATGCCGTCACCGACGCTCAGCACCTGGCCGGTCTCGCTGACCTGGGCCTCGGTGCCGAAATTGGCGATCTGGTCCTTGATGACCTTGGAGATTTCTGCGGCGCGGATATCCATGGGAACGTCAGCCTTTCATCGCGCTGGCGAGCGCATTCAAACGGGTGCGGATCGAGCTATCGATCATCTGGGAACCGATGCGGACGACAAGCCCGCCGAGCAGGTCGGGATCGACCGACAGGTCGACCGACACCTCGCGACCGACGCGGGTGCGCAGCTGCTGCTTCAGCTCGGCGACCTGCGCCTCGGTCAGCGGGTGGGCGCTCGTCACTTCGGCCGCGACCTCGCCGCGATGGCGGCTGGCCAGCTGGCGGAACGCGCGGATGATCTGCGGCAGCGCCGAGAGGCGCCGATTCTCGGCGAGGACGCCGAGGAAATTCTTGGTCACCCCGTCGAGACCCAGCGTGTCGGCGACCGCCAGGATCGCCTTGACCGCCTGGCCGCGTGCCACGACCGGGCTCTTGGTCAGCGCGGCCAGATCCTTATCGGCGGCCAGCGCATCGCGAAGGGTCACGAGGCTCGCCTCGATCGTGTCGATCGAACGCTGCTCGGCAGCGGTTTCGAACAGCGCGAGCGCATAACGTCCACCCAGGCTCGCCTGGATGCCGCCTGTGCCGCTTATAGTACCGCCGGACATCTCCACGGATGCGAATTCCTCGAACAACGAACGGGTTGGCCCCATGGGGAACGGGGCGCGAAAAACGCGCCTCCGATGGGTTGGCGGGCGGTTAGCATCGGGAACCTTTGGATGCAAGCTGCGTGGCGCATCTTGTGACAGGTTGGTGACGACATTGTCAGCGGTGTTTGCGCGCAAGCCACGGGATGAATCCGCTCAGCGCCCACGCTAGGATGCGTATCGCCATGGAAAATCGTGCCAACCCGCCGCTCGAAACCCTCGATGTCGAGGCCGCCTGGACAGCGTTCGAGCGGCGCGACCGCGCGGCCGATGGCCGGTTCGTCGTCGCGGTGAAGACCACCGGCATCTATTGCCGCCCCAGTTGCGCGGCCCGCCGCCCCCGGCGCGAGCATGTCGCCTTCTATGCCGACCCCGATGGCGCCCGCGCCGCCGGTTTCCGCGCCTGTCGCCGCTGCCTGCCCGACGCGGTGGCGCGCGACCGACGCGCGGTGGCCGAGGCGATCGCGATGATCGAGGTGGCGGAGGAGATGCCCGTCTTGTCCGACCTGGCCGAGCGGGTCGGCTATGCGCCGCATCATTTCCACCGGCTGTTCAGGCGCGCGACCGGGGTGACGCCCGCCGCCTATGCCCGCGCCTGCCGCGCCGCGCGCACGACCGAGGCACTGTCGCACGATATGAGCATCACCCGGGCGCTCTACGAGGCGGGCTATGCCGGGCCGAGCCGATTCTATGCCGACAGCGAACAGCGATTGGGCATGGCCCCCGGCCAGTGGCGGCGGGGTGGCGATGGCGTGACGATCGACTGGGCGGTGGTGCCGACGCCGCTCGGTCCGCTCCTGCTCGCCGCCACTCCGCGCGGGCTGGCGCTTATCGCCTTCGAGGCAGACGATACCGCGCTGATCGCCGCATTTCCCGCCGCGTCGATCCGGCCGGCCACGGGCGAGACGTTGCGCCGCTTGGTGCAAGCGGTGGCGGAGGTGGACCTGGCTGATCCGCAATTGCCGGAGGCCGCTCGCCGGACAGCCTTTGAGGAAGCAGTTTCATGCCGATGGCTGGCTCTCGCGACGAAGGCCTAGAACCGATCGACATTCATTCCTCCCCTGCAAGGGGAGGTGGCAGGCCGAAGGCCTGACGGAGGGGTGTCCCCGTGGGCGAGATCCGTCGTCACTCACGACTGGGGACACCCCTCCACCATGCTTCGCATGGTCCCAGTGTCAGGTCGATCATGCCCCCGGCATGATCTGGATTGCCTGGGAGGCAATCCACCTGACACTCCTTGCAGGGGAGGAAAGAAGCGGATGGCCTGGATGTCGATCCGGCCCAATTCGCCGAATAGGGGTCGCTCAGAGCCCCCAAAGGGAAGCCCTACGCCCCTCGCTAGTCCTCCTGCCCCCGACGATCGGTCATCGTCGCCAGCGCGACCTTCACCTCCTGTGTCTTGCCCGCTTCCAGCAGGGCCAACAGCGTCGCCGCCGGATTGTCGGCGGGCGAGTGCGGGTCGAAGGCGAGCGGGCGCAGCGTGCGCTTGGCGTCGTCGATCTGGTCGGCCGTGATCTGCTGCCCGGCGAGCAGGAAGCGCAGCCCCCGGTCCTGCGGCACCAGTTCGAAGGCGCGCCCCAGTCCCGCGACCGCCGAATCACTCGGCTTCTCGCCCGCCATCAGGAAGCTGCGGTAGAAGGTCGCCAGCGGTTCGGCGGCATTGGTATCGACCCGGTTCGCGCGGATGATCCAGCTGCGCGCCTCGCGCCAGCGCGCGGGGTCGCGGCTATGCTCGGTATAGGCGCGGCGGAGATGCAATAGCCCCTTGTAGAGCAGCGCCTGCTGCGATTTCGCATCGATCGCCAGCGCCCGGTCCGCCGCCGCCTCGGCCGCCACGTCCTGCCCGACATCATAGGCCATTTCGGCGAACCAGCCCTGCACGACCGCATCGCCGGGATAGGCCGCCGCGATTCGGGCGGCACGCTCATAGACCTGCTGGCCGGTCGTGCGGTTCACGCCGCGATCCGACTGCATGCGCAACGGCATCATCTGCTGCTCGCCCGGACTCATCGTCCGCACCGCGATCTCGGCCTTGGGCAGCCGCTCGTACCGGACGAGCCGACCGGGCAGCGTGCTGCGCCGCAGATAGCCGTCGAGTTGCCGGTCCAGCGCCTTCAGCGATCCGAACGCCTGATCGCCCGCCGCGATGCTCGGCACGCCCTGGTTGAGGAGCTTGAGGTACGCGTTCAGCTTGGGCGACTGGGTCGGATCGAACTGGGTGTAATGGGTCAGCAGCCAGCCGCGACCATAGACCTGATCCAGCTCATGCGAATCGAGCTTGCGCCGGGTCGAATCGAACAGCGTCTCGATGGGCAGCTTGCTGCTATCGATCAGGCCGTAAGCGCGATGCTGCGCCGCCACGCCGATCATGATGCCCTCGCGATCGAAGCGCGCGGTGCTGACGAACTCGGCATAGCCTTCGGAATACCAGGCCGGATAGGCGATCTGCGAATTGCCCAGCAGGAAATGATGGGCATATTCGTGGAACAGCACGATCTGGGGCTTCAGCGCGTTCAGCCCGTCGCCCTGCCCGCGCATCGGCGTGAACGCCACCGAGCCGGAGACGCGCGGCTCGTAAAAGCCCGCGATATGGTCGCCGCCCTTGCCATAGAGCCGTCGCACCGCCGATTCGTCGGGCAGGACATAGACGGTGACGGGATTGCTTTCCTCGCCCTCCTGCTCGGGGAGCGCGTGAAGCTGGCGCATTGCGCCGTCGAACTGCTCCAGCCGCGTCGCCATGGTACGCAGCGTGTCCTCGGGCATGTTGCCGTAAAGGACGAAATGCCGCCCCCGCGCCTCGCGCCATTCCGCCTTTGCGGGCATCGCCGACAGCGCCGCGCATGCCATGCCCGTCGCGGCGGCCATCCATCGGCCGACACGCACCCCCCAGTTCGTCATTCCCCCGGCCCTCCCAAGCCGTCTCAGATCAGGGTTCGATCCAACAGATATGGACCGCGACTGGCAAGTGAATTGCGCGCCAGACAGGGGGCGTCAGCGCGCCGAGCGGCAGCTATAGACCAGTTTCTCGTTGGGCAGCGGCGGCAGCTGCTGGCGGATCGCGGCCTGTTCGGCCTCCAGTTTCTGGAGCACGGCATCGTCGCGGGTGCAGGCGCGCGCGGTGTTCGGTCCGGGCAGCTTGCGGATCGACTCCATCGTCGCGGCGGGCAGCATGTAGCGCGTCTGGGTATAGGTGCGCGTCAGCGGATCGAAGCGCGCGACGGTGACGGTCTGCTCGTCATCGGGCACCAGGATGCGCTGCCATCCGCCCTCGCCTTCCAGATACTGGACGTCGCGGTCGACACAGCCATTGGCGCCCCAGTTGAACGCGCTCTCGGCGGTGGAGGATACGGTGATCCGGCTGCGATCGGGCTGGAGGGTGCAGATCAAGGGTCCGAGCGCTGCGGTGGGCGACGCGGCGGCGGGCGTCATGCTCGATTCGCGCGGCAGGGTGACGTCGGCCGAAGGGCGTAGCAGGAAGGTCACGACCGCCGCCACCACCGCGACCCCGCCCGCCGAGAGGGTCCAGATCGCCGGCCGGCGCTGCCCCCGCGACTCGAGCAGCCCCGCCCCACCCATCGCCAGCGCGCCGCCGACCAGCAGCAACGCCGCCAGCGCCATGACATTCTCGCGCGTCCGCTCGGCCTCGCTGCGCGCCGCATTGAGCGCTTCCTCGCGCCGCAACGCCGCCGCACTCGCCGCCTCGCGCCGGGCGGCGGCGGCGTCCGCCACCGCGCGCGCATCCGCCGCGCTGTCCTCACGCAGCCGCTCCTCGATCGAGGTGCAGGGCGACCCGACCGAGGCATAGGGTTGCTTGGCGGCGCGCAGGAAGGCCATCAGCTCGGTATCGGCGATGGCGAAACCGAAGGTCGAATCGCCGTCGTCGGCGCGCGTCAGCGCCGAATTGACCCCGATCACCCGCCCGCACGGATCGAGCAGCGGTCCGCCCGAATTGCCGCGCGCGATGCTGGCGGTGTGGAGCAGCACCTCGATCCCGGTCAGCGCGCGCCGGCCCGAGGCGACGCCCTGCGACCGGACGGGCGACAGCGGGCGGATATAGTCCGCCGCCGACTGGGCGGTCGCCAGATCGACATTGCCGGGATAGCCGAGCGCGATCACCTGATCCCCCTCGGTCACCGGACCGGTGAACAGCGCGACCGTCGGCAGCTTGGCCTCGCTCACCTCGATCAGCGCCAGGTCGCGGCGCGAATCATAGGCGATCACCCGCCCCTGATAGGATTTGCTGCCCTCGGAGGGCACCACGCCGACGACGACATTGTCGGGATAGCGCTCGGCCAGTTCGACGACATGCGCGTTGGTGACGATGCGGTTGGGCGCGACCGCGAAGCCCGAGCCATGACCGAACCCCTCGACCCGATCGTCGACCATCGCGATGGTGACGACGCGCACCACGCCGCGCGCGGTCGCGGCGATGTCGTCGGCCCACGCCGCGACGGGCAGGAACCCGACGACGGTCAGGGCGAGCGCGAGGACGAAGCGGCTGAACATCGCCGGCCGCCATATCCCGCGACTTTGCCCGGCGGCAACCGCGTTCGGTTAGGCATATCGTAAATCTTGGCTTTTATGCGGGCGTGCTATGCCATGGGGAATTGCGGGATGAGTGCGTTCGGTCGTCGTCCGGGTCTGGGAAGCGCAGCGGGGCGTCCCGCCTTCGGCGTGGCGCGGCCGATGCATGGCCCCGGCCCCGCCCAGACATCCGCTCAACCACCTGCCCCGCGCACCGATGTCGAGGGCCCCGGTGCGGGCGGCCAGTTCCCGCCGCTGAGCAGCCTGGCCGCCCCCGCCCCCACCGAGACGCTCGACGCGATGCAGCGGCTGGCCGAACGCCAGGCCGCCTCGGTCGATCCCGTGCCCGCGCGCGGCGAGGGGTTCGAGGCGTCGATCCACCGGATCAAAGAACAGGTGCTTCCCCGCCTGCTCGAACGCGTCGACCCCGAAGCCGCCGCGACGCTGGGCAAGGACGAACTGGCCGAGGAATTCCGCCCGATCATCGGCGAGGTGCTGGCCGAGCTGAAGCTGACGCTCAACCGGCGCGAGCAGTTCGCGCTGGAAAAGGTGCTGGTCGACGAGCTGCTCGGGCTGGGGCCGCTCGAGGAGCTGCTCGCCGATGCGGACGTGACCGACATCATGGTCAACGGCCCCGAACAGACCTATGTCGAACGCAAGGGCCGGCTGGAGCTGGCGCATATCCAGTTCCGCGACGAGGAACATCTGTTCCAGGTCGCACAGCGCATCGTCAACTCGGTCGGCCGCCGCGTCGATCAGACCACACCGCTGGCCGATGCGCGGCTGAAGGACGGCAGCCGCGTCAACGTGATCGTGCCGCCGCTGTCCCTGCGCGGCACCGCGCTGTCGATCCGCAAATTCTCGGCCAAGCCGATCACGCTCGACATGATGGCGAACGGCGGGTCGATGAGCAACGACATGGCGACGCTCCTGAAGATCGCGGGTGCCAGCCGGTTCAACATCGTGATCTCGGGCGGCACCGGTTCGGGCAAGACGACGATGCTGAACGCGCTGTCCAAGATGATCGACCCGGGCGAGCGCGTGCTGACCATCGAGGACGCCGCCGAGCTTCGCCTGCAACAGCCGCACTGGCTGCCGCTGGAAACCCGCCCCGCCAATCTGGAGGGGCAGGGCGAGATCAGCATCCGCGACCTCGTGAAGAACGCGCTGCGCATGCGCCCCGACCGCATCATCCTGGGCGAAATCCGCGGCGCGGAGTGTTTCGACATGCTCGCGGCGATGAACACCGGCCATGACGGATCGATGTGCACGCTCCACTCCAACTCCCCGCGCGAGGCGCTGGCGCGTATGGAGAATATGGTGATGATGTCGGACATCAAGGTGCCCAAGGAGGCGATCAGCCGCCAGATCGCCGACTCGGTCGACATGGTCATCCAGGTCAAGCGCCTGCGCGACGGCAGCCGCCGCGTGACCAACATCACGGAAGTGATCGGGATGGAAGGCCCGGTGATCGTCACCCAGGAGCTGTTCAGCTTCCACTATCTGGACGAAGGCGCGGACGGCAAGATCATCGGCGAGTACCGCTCGGCGGGCCTGCGCCCCTATACGCTGGACAAGGCCAAGCAGTTCGGTTTCGACCAGGCGCTGCTGGAGGCGTGCCTGTAAGCGCGCTGATCGAGTTTCGGGCGTTTCCAGAGCAGGATGACATGAGACGGGCCCAACCCCTCCCCTTCAGGGGAGGGGCTTGTATCGGTTCCGAGCATTGTCATCAGAATCCAAGCGCTTCAGAACAGGCGCGGGCGCACCAACTTCTGCCAGAGCAGCGACAGCATCGCATAGACGACGATCGCGATGATGACGGTCGCCCCCGTCTGTACCAGGATTTCGCCGCGACCGGGCGGCGGCGCCAGCGGGTTGCGGCTGCCGCCGAACAGGCCGAAGGACAGGGTGGCGACCAGCCACCAGTAGATAGCGGTCAGCCCGCTTTCTATCAGCGCGACGGCGACTCGTTTCATGCGGTCCTCCCGGTGGCGAAAGGGATGATGTCGACATAATCCCGATACGCCCCGCTGCCCCGTTGCGGCCGATGATGGTGGGTCAGCAGGAAATAGTCGGTGACGATCGAGGCCTGCGCCTCGATACCATAGGACAGGAACGGCCGGCGCGATCGCGACAGATCGCCATAATGATAGTTGCGGTTGAACACCGCGCGCAGCTTCACCCACATGCCCTGCTGATATTGCCAAGCATGGGTCAGTTCGTGGATCAGCCAGGCGGCATCACCGACGCTCGTCGAGAAATCGGGCTTGTAGCTGGCGGGCGGGAAATACACCTCGCCATTGGGCGTGATCGCGGTGTCGGACGGCTGGAAGAAATAGGCGCGACGATTGTGGATCTTCACCCGCTCCTGATCGAGCGCGGTGCCGAATATCTGCGTCACATGGTGCGACTCCCCCGATGTCAGCGACCGTCGGATATGCTGGCCCATCCCTGCCTCCTTGTCGTCGGGATAACGTCGATCATGGGATGCGGGTGCCGCCGTCAATTCCCTCCTGCTATCGGAATGGCAGGACGGAGGGGTGATGGGTAGGCCGCTCCTCCGGCAGAAGCGCACTATAAATCGTGACACACCACCCCGGCGAAAGTCGGGGTGGTGCTGAAAGGAAGGCGTATTCCTCATCGCTGCCTTTGCGGAGGTGAACGCACACCCTCGATTTCCCGCGCGCGCAGCCTCTGGCTGGGCTAGGCGTTGGGATGTGATGCGTCGCCTGCTCTATCTGCTCCCCGCCCCCTTGTTGCTGACCGCCGCGATGATGGCCCCGCGCGCCTCCGAACCGGCCCCGGTCACCGATGCAGCCGATACGGGTGAGGATGTGGTCGCCGCCGCCGCGCGCGATCCGGGCGTCGCGACGCTCGCCGCCGATGCGGAGGCGCGCTGGATTCGCTTTCAGCTGACGCCGGGCAACCAGATTCGCTTCGCCATGACGATCGACGGGCAGAGCGCGTCGGCCATTCTCGACACCGGGGTCAGCTTCACACTGCTGTCGCGCGACTCCGGCATCGCGAAGGCCGCGCGCATCCGGCCGGGCGGCGAGGCGAGCGCGATCGGCGGTGCCGTCGCAATCGGTTGGATGCCGACTCGCACGCTGTCGCTCGGCGGCCTGACCCGCAAGGGCGGCGGTGTCGCGGTCGCCCCCCTGCCCGCGATGGCGACGGGCGATGCCAGGCCGGTCGATCTGCTGGTCGGGCGCGATCTGCTCGCCGCGCATGCGCTCGACATCGATTATCAGGCCAAGCGCTTTCGCCTGCTCCCCTCGGGGCGGATGCCGTTCCGGGGGGCGACCGCGCCGCTGACCATCTCGGCCGAGCGGCGCGTATATGAAAGCGTGGTGGGCCTGGGCCATACGCGGCTGTCGCCGGTGATCGTCGATACCGGCGACGGCTCGGCGCTGACCGTGACCCAGGCCGGATGGCGCGCGGCGAAGCTGGCGTCGCTGCCGACCACCAGCGCGATCGGGTTCGGGCTGGCCGGTCCCTCGGTCAACGACCTGGCGATCGCGCCGACCGTGAAGCTCGGCAGCCTGACCGCGCGCGAGGTCGAGGTGCGGATCGAGCCAGCCAAGGGATTCAGCGAATCGGTCGGCGTCGCCGGGCGGCTGGGGTCGGGCTTCCTGCAACGCTACCGCGTGCTGCTCGATCCCGGCGCCGGGCACATGGTGCTGGCCCCCGGTCCCGATGCCGACCAGCCGGCGCTGCGTTCGACCGCCGGGCTGTTGATGGGTGTCGCCGGCGACCGGCTGCGCGTGCTCCACGTCATGCGCGGCGGGCCGGCGGACAAGGCCGGCTGGCGCGAAGGTGACGCGATCTGCGCCATCGACGGCCAGCCGATCCCGAAGGACTATGTCGACAGCGCCATGGCCCGCTGGACCGTGGGCAAGCCCGGCACCACGGTCCGCCTGCGCATGTGCGACGGCCAGGAACGCAGCCTCACCCTCGCCCGCTTCTATTGAGGCGAGATGACTGAACCGAATCACCCCTCCCCGTCAGGGGAGGGGGCGGGGGTGGGGCGCTTCCACAAGCCCTGCACCAAGAGGAGAGGCCCCACCCCAACCCCTCCCCTGAAGGGGAGGGGCTTGCCTCATCACGCCTTGGGCCGCTTCCCCCATTCGCGCGCGACGGTGTAGCCGAGATAACCCGTGCCGAAGAGCGCGTAGAGCGGCTCGGGGATGGCGGCCAGATATTGCGCCATGCCCCGGATCATCGCCGCCGCCATTGCCGGCTTCACCCCTGCGAGCAGACCCATCGGGATGCTCCAGAGCAGCAGCAGGTACATGACATAGAGGAAGGTCGGCCGCGCCCGCCGGGTCCAGCGGTCGTTCGCATCCGCGTCGCCCGGTGCCATGGCGTCCTCCCGGCTCATGACAGGCGATCCGCCAGCCAGCCATAGAGGAACGCCTCGTTCGCCGGCCGCCGCTCGGCCAGCGTCAGATAGCGTTCGCCCTGCAACGCCTCGACCGCCTTCAACAGCACGATCTCGCCCGCCGGCCCCCGGTGGCGCAGAAAGGCGTCGAGCGCGGCAAGCGTCGCAGGGCCGATCCGGCCGTCCACCGCCATGTCGGGATAGTCGCCGCCGCCGCGATTGAGCGCGTTGAGCGCGCGCTGCAGGAAACCCGCCGCCACCGCCGGCCCCATATTCACGCCGGTGTCGAACAATTCCGCCGCCAGCCGGGGGGCGCGCGTCGCCACCCGGTCCCATCCCGGTGCGGACCAATAGAGGCGGCGATAGATCGCCTCCGCCCGCGCCAGCGGCAGACGGCGCATCGCCCCGTCATAGCCGTCGGCGCGCGCCACCGCCTCGGTAATGCCGAACCGGGTCGCCCCGCCCCGGTCGGCGGGATGATCGGCATAATCCCCCTCGCGCGCGATCACCTGCGCGATCAGCGCATCCACATCCACCTCGTCCCGCTGTCCCATGTCGCCCTCCCTGTGACGGACAACACGAACCATATCGGTTCGCTGTAGGACAGCGCTTTGTGCGGGGGATCAGTCCAGGACGCTGCGCGCCAGCGCCAGGGTACCGAGCGGCCCGGCCTGGTCGCCCAACTGGGCATGGACGATGCGGTTGGCGACCTGCGCCGCGTCGACGAAGGGGAGGTAGCCCGACAGCTTCTCGACCGTCGCGGCGCGCACCATGTCGAGCAGGTGCGGCTGCCCCACCCCGACGCCGCCGCCGATCACGATCCGGCCACAGGCCAGCGTCAGGAACAGCCCGGCGAAGCTCTCGGCGAGGGCATCGGCGACGAAGGTCCAGGCGGGATCGTCCGCCGCCAGTTCCTGTGCCGGCTTGCCCGTCCGCGCGGCAATGGCGGGACCGGCCACCAGCCCTTCCAGGCAATCGCCATGGAAGGGGCAGGCGCCGGCGAAATCATCGCCCGCGACGCGGCGGACGCGGACATGGCCCGCCTCCGGATGCATCCGTCCCGATACCGGCTGGCCGCCGGCGATGATGCCCATGCCGACACCGGTGCCGATCGTCACATAGACATGGTCGGACAGCCCGCGCGCCGCGCCCCACTGCCCCTCGGCCAGCGCGGCGCCGGTCACGTCGGTATGGATCGCCACCCGCTCGCCAAAGCCTTCGGACAGCGCCCCCGCGACATCCGCGCCGGCCCAACCGGGCTTGGGCGTCGCCAGCATATGGCCGTAATCCATACCGGTCTTGTCGAGCGCGATCGGGCCGAAGCTGCCGATGCCCAGCGCTTCGGGCTTATACTGGTCCTGCCATTCGGCCAGACGCTGGCGCAGCGCGGCCAAGGTGACGGCGGGCGTGGTGGTGGGCAGGCGTTCCGACACCAGAATGTCGCGGCCCCGCCCGATCAGCACGATCGATTTCGTCCCGCCCAGTTCCACGCCCGCGACGATCCGATCCTGTGCCTCGACCATTCCACTCTCCCGCCCGACCATATTGGGTCTGCGCGACTGCGCGAAAGCGCCGGTGCCGGTCAAGGGCATCGCGCAAAAACGCGTGGAAAGACCGTGCGCAAATGGGGCAACATCCGCGTCGTGCGGCTTAGCGTTACAGTGCCGACAGAATCGCCAGATTGCTGGCCCGCAGATTGGCGATATGCGCCACCGCCAGCGCGATGCTGCCCGCCACGGTCAGCGCCGTACCCAGCCCCTGCCCATCGAAGACCAGCCCCGCGACCAGCAGCGCCAGCCCCGCGGCGCCGATCGCCGGCGGCACCAAGGCCCGGTGGCGTCGCCAGCCAGCGAACAGGGTCAGGCTGCTCAACGGAACGGCGATGCCCAGCATGGCGACATGAAACGCCTCGCCCCACCCCGCCCATTGCGCGATCATCGGCAGGAAGGCGGCGACCAGCGGCAGGACAAGGCAATGGACCAGACAAAGCGCCGAGGCCGAGATGGCCAGTCGGTCCCAACCCCGACCGTGATGCCTGTCGGGTGTAGCGATGCCGTCGATCCGTTCCATGCACACCCCCTACACCATCCGCATCATTAATGATACAAAATATCATCTAACCCAGGGCATGACGGCGGGTTGAATTGTATTCCGTATAATATACCTTGCCGCCATCGATAAGGGAGCGGATCATGGCGAAGGCCCGGTTATTCTTGTGCGCGGGCCTCTCCGCCCTGATGGCGCATACCGCGCCGGCGCAGCAGGCGCCGTCCGCGCCGCGCCCCGAATGGGAAGACCCCGCCATCGACCGCATCGGTGCCGAGCCGATGCACAGCAGCTTCGCCGGGTTCGAGACGCGCGCTGCCGCGCTGGCCGGCGATACCGCCCGCTCGCGCTACCATCTGTCGCTGGACGGCCAATGGAAAGTGCACATGTCCCCCAATCCGGAGGCGCGGCCCATCGGCTTCGAGCGTCCCGACCATGACGTCGCCGATTGGCCGAGCGTCGCGGTGCCGGGTATCCTCCAGGCCCAGGGGCTGAGTCGTCCGATCTTCGTCGGCAGCGGCTATCCCTTCCCGCGCAACGCGCCGTTCATCGAGCATCGGCTGAACGAGGTCGCCTCCTACCGCCGTGACGTCACGGTGCCGGCGCATTTCGCCGGCCGTCGCTTGCTCCTGAACATCGGCGCGGCGGGGGCGGCCTATTATCTCTGGGTCAACGGCCAGAAGATCGGCTATTCGGAGGACTCCAAGCTCCCCACCGAGTTCGACATCAGCCGCGCCGCCAGGCCCGGCAGGAATGTCATCGCGATCGAACTCTATCGCCATTCGGACGGCAGCTATCTGGAGGATCAGGATTTCTGGCGGGTCAACGGGATCGAGCGGTCGATCACCCTCTATGCCGCGCCGCAGACGCATATCCGCGACCTGGAGATCGACGCCGGGCTGACCCGTGACTATCGCGACGGCACGCTGTCGGCGCAGGTCGATCTGGCGGGGGCGGCGGAAGGGACAAGCGTGCGTGCGACCCTGCTCGAGGGCAAGCGAACGGTCCTAACCCGCACCGCGACGCCGACCGGCAACAGCGCGACGATCACGGCAGAAGTGCCGGCCGTGAAGACGTGGAGTGCGGAGGACCCCAATCTCTACACGCTGCTGGTCGAACTGCTCGACGCGAAGGGCAAGCTGATCGAGGCGACCAGCCGCCGCATCGGCTTCCGCACCGTCGAGGTGGCGGGTGGCGAAGTCCGGGTGAACGGCAAGCGGATCATGATCCGCGGCGTCAACCGCCACGAGCATGATCCGCATACATTCCGCATCGTGTCCGAGGAGACGATGCGGAAAGACATCGAGCTGATGAAGGCCGCCAATATCAACGCGGTCCGCACCTCGCACTATCCCAACGATCCGCGCTGGTACGACCTCGCCGACGAATATGGCCTCTACGTGATGGACGAGGCCAATATCGAGAGCCACGGCTATTTGGGCCTCACCCAGGAGAAGGGCGACCCGACCCTGAACCTGGGTCACAAACCCGAATGGGCCGCCGCGCATCTCGACCGGGTGCAGCGCATGGTCGAGCGCGATCGCAACCATCCCTCGATCATCTTCTGGTCGCTGGGCAATGAAAGCGGCGTCGGCCCCAATTTCGAGGCGGCGGCCAAATGGGTCCGCGCGCACGACAAGACCCGGCTGATCAATTTCCTCGGCTATAGCATGAGCGGCTGGCGGCACCCGACGAATGACTATGTCGACATCTTCGCGCCCATGTATGACGATGTCGAGAAGCTGGCCGATTACGCCCAGCGACCCGAATTCACCCAGCCGCTGATCCTGTGCGAATATGCCCATGCGATGGGCAACAGCCTGGGCGACTTCCAAGGCTATTGGGACACGTTCCGCAAATATCCGAAGTTGCAGGGCGGCTTCGTCTGGGACTGGGTCGACCAGACGATGATCCTGAAGGACAAGCAGGGCCGCCCCTATTGGGGCCAGGGCCTCGACTATGATCCCGATCCCAAGGATGCCGGGCTGCACGGCGACGACAGCCCGATGGGCGACGGCGTGATCCAGTCGGACCGCACACCCGATCCCGAATATTATGAGATGGCGCATGTCCAGTCGCCGATCACCTTCACGCAAGCGGGCAGCGGCTGGCAGGTGGTCAACCGCCACGACCATATCGACCTGTCGCGCTTTACGCTGGACTGGACGGTGCTGGAGAATGGCGCCGAGACGGCGCGCGGCAGCATCGCCACGCCTTCGGTCGCCGCTGGGCAAAGCGCGCCCCTCGCCTTCACCCTGCCCGCCGCCAGGGACCCCGGTGCCGAACGTTCGCTGATCCTGCGCGCTCGGACCAGAGCGGGTGCGATCCCGCCGCTGCCCGCGGGCCAGATCATCGGCTGGGAGCAGTTCGCGCTCTCCGCCCCCGTCTTCGCCGCCGCTCCCGCCGAATCGGTCGTGCCGGAGGAGAGCGCCGATGCGATGACGCTGAAGGCCGGCAATGCGGTGCTGGACATCGACCGGACGACCGGCCTCGTCCGCCGCTATGCCCGCGACGGCGAGACGCTGCTGACCGGTGGCGCGCCGAACTTCTATCGTGCCCCGACCGACAATGACGTCGGCGCGGGGGTGCCCAAGAGCCATGCGATGTGGCAATATTTCTCCGACCATCGCCGCCTCGACGCCATCCGGCAGGACGGCAATGCCATCGTCGTCGATCACGACATGGGCGTCGGATCGGTGAAGATGCAGACCCGCTGGACCATGGCCCCCAACGGTGCGGCGACCGCGACAGTGCGCTTCACGCCGCTGCGCATGACGCTGCCCGATCCGTTACGCGTCGGCCTCGCCTTCGCGACGCCGGGGCAGCAGTTCACGCAAGTGAGTTGGTTCGGGCGCGGTCCCTGGGAAAGCTATGCCGATCGCAAGACGGGTGCGATGATCGCGCGCTGGGACGGCAAGCTGGCGGACCAGTATCACGACTATGCCCGGCCGCAGGAGAGCGGCAACAAGACCGATGTCCGCTGGGTCCAGCTGACCGGCACCGGCCCGGGCCTGCGCGTGACGGGGGCGCAGCCACTGTCGGTCAACGCGCTGCCCTTCCCCTATGCCGACCTTGCGATGAAGCCGCCCGCGCAGGCGCATAGCTCGGACATCCGCCCGCATGGCGACGGCACGCTGCTGATCGACGCCGCGCAGGTCGGGGTCGGCGGCGATACCGGCTGGAACCTCGATGGCCGCGCGCACATGCCCTATCGCATCGCGCTCCAGCCGCTGACCTACAGCTTCACCATCGGAGCGGCGCGTTGAAGAGACTGTTCACCCTTGCCCTGTTGCTGACCACCACGCCGGTCGCGGCGCAGAATGTGCCCGACCGGATCGCCCGGTCGCTGGCGCTTCGCGAGCAATGGCAATGGCTGACCCGCGACATCGCCTCGCCCGCCGAATGGGACGCGGACGGGCGGCATTTCCATTATCGCAAGACGGTCGCGGGCGGCTTCGCCTTTGTCGATGTCGACGCGACCACCCGCGCCAAGGCCCCCGCCTTCGACGCCGCCGCGCTTGCACCGGCACTGGCCAAGGTCATGGGCAAGCCGATCGAACCGCTGCGCCTGCCCTTCGAGCATTTCAGCTACACGCCCGACCACTCGGCGATCACCTTCAGCATCGGCTATGAGGACGGCGTCACCTATCGCTGCATCCTCGCTCGACCGGTCTGCACCGTCGTCCCGCCGGAAAACCCGAGCCGCCCGCGCGGTTTCGGCGTGGTGCGCGACCTGCGCGTGCCCGCCGACAACCATCCGCGCCTCTCGCCCGACGGCAAGCTGGAGGCGCTGGTCCTCGACGACAATCTGGTTGTACGGGAGGCGAATGGCGGCAAGGAGGTCTGGCGTAGCCAAGACGGCAGCCCCGCCAATTTCTACGACCCCGAAACCATCGCCTGGAGCCCGGACGGCCAGCATATCGCGCTCCAGCGTGTCCGCCCCGGCTATGCCCGCATGGTCACCCGCGTCCTCGCCGCGCCGCCGGGCAAGGTCCAGCCCGAGGTCGTGCAGCAACTCTATCCCAAGCCCGGCGACGCGGTGGACCAGGAAGCGCCCGTGCTGTTCCGCGTCTCGGACGGCAAGCGCACCGACATCGACCCGTCGCTGTTCGCGGGTGCCTACACCCTGTCCGCGCCCGAATGGCGCGCCGACAGTAAGAGCTTCGCCTTCAACGACCTGAAACGCGGCTTCGGCGAAGCGAAGATCATCGCGGTCGATGCCGATACTGGCCGGGCGCATGCCGCCGTCACCGAGACCGCCAAGACCTTCGTCTTCCGCGACCGCATCTGGTCGCACGACGTGAAGGGGCTGGGCCGCGAAATCCTTTGGGCCTCGGAGCGCGACGGCTGGCGGCATCTCTATCTGGTCGACGGCGCGACCGGCCGGGTCGTGCGCCAGATCACCAAGGGCAACGGGCTGGTCCGCGACATCGCCCATGTCGATGACGAGAAGCGACAGATCTGGTTCTCGGCCAGTGGCTTCGTGCCGGGTGAGGACCCCTATTATAAACACTGGTTCCGCGTCGATTTCGACGGCCGCAACCTGACCCGGCTGACGCAGGAGAATGCGACGCACGAGGTGCGCTTCTCGCCGGACATGACCACCTATGTCGACGTCTATTCGCGCACCGACCTGCCCGAAACGATGGAGCTGCACGACGCGCGCGACGGCCGCCTGATCCAGACGCTGGAAAAGGGCGACATCACCGCGCTGACCGCCGCCGGGTTCCGCCCACCGGAGCGCTTCACCGCCAAGGGCCGCGACGGCAGGACCGACATTTACGGCCTGGTCGTCCGCCCCCGCAATTACGACCCGGCCAAGCGCTATCCTGTCATCGAGAACATCTATGCCGGGCCGCATGACAGTTTCGTGCCCAAGGCCTTCTGGCCGTTCGGCGGTTTTTCCGGCGGCGACAAGGTCATGGGGATGCAGCAGCTGGCCGATCTCGGCTTCGTCGTCGTGATGATCGACGGCATGGGCACCGCCAACCGCTCCAAGGCCTTTCACGACGTCGCGTGGAAGAACCTGGACGATAGCGGCTTTCCCGATCGGATCGCCTGGATGAAGGCACTGGCGGCCAAGGACCCCGGCGTCGATGTGTCGCGCGTCGGCATCTATGGCGGCTCGGCGGGCGGGCAGAGCACGCTTAACGCGCTGCTGTTCCACCCGGAATTCTACAAGGCCGGGGTCGCCTATGCCGGATGTTTCGACAACCGGATGGACAAGATCGACTGGAACGAACAGTGGCTCGGCTATCCGGTCGACCAGAGCTATCTCGACGCCTCGGGCGTGGTCCATGCGGGGAACTTGCAGGGCAAGCTGATGCTGGTCGTCGGCGAGCAGGACTCCAACGTCGATCCCGCCAGCACCACCCAGGTCGTCGACGCGCTGATCAAGGCGGACAAGGATTTCGACCTGCTGGTCATCCCCGGCGGCGAGCATACGGCGGGGCGCAGCACCGGGCCGGTGGCCTATGCGATGCGGCGGCAATATGCCTTTTTCCTGAAGGCGTTGCGCGGGGAAGATTGATCTCCTCCCCGGTACGGGGAGGGGGACCATGCGCAGCATGGTGGAGGGGGCGTGCGGCCGGGGATGCCCGGTTTGGCAAGCCCCCCTCCGTCAGCGCTGCGCGCTGCCACCTCCCCGTACCGGGGAGGAATAGGGCTGTTGCCTCCCATGCCCCACGCGCCTATCGCTGCCGCCGCGACAGGTTCCCCTCGGGGATCAAAAGGGAACGGGGTGCGACACCCCGGCTGCCCCTGCAACTGTAAGCGGCGAGCCATCCGCCATCACGCCATTGGGGCTTTCCCGAGAAGGCGGCGGAGCGACCCCGACCCGCGAGCCAGGAGACCTGCCCGTCGCCGTCGTCCTTCGACCGGACAGGGTGTGCCGGGCGGAACGGGGCATCCCCTCGCGCGGGCGACAGCGCCTTTGGAGACCTGCCCCGATGACCGAGCCTACCCCATGCTGAAGCCCGCCGCGAACGGCCCCGCCGTGGTCGCCTGCAACACCTGCCGCCTGTCCGACGAGGCGCGCGAGAATGACGAGGGCAAGCGCGGCGGCGCGCTGCTGGTCGAGGCCCTGCGCGCCGTCCAGGCCTCCGACCCCGCCTATGCCGATGTCGCGGTGGAGGAGATGCCCTGCCTCTTCGCCTGCCAGTCCTTCTGCACCGTCCATCTCCGCTGCCCCGGCAAGGTCGGATACGTCATGGGCAAGTTCACGCCCGACGAAGACGCCGCGCGCGCCATATTGGATTATGCGAGAGCCTATGCCGATAGCGACTGGGGCCAGGTGCCGTACAAGCAATGGCCGCAAGGGGTGAAGGGCCATTTCCTGACCCGCACACCGCCCGAAGGCTTCGTGGTCGAATGATCGCCTTTCCGACCGTCGCCAGTTTCGAGACGACGCTGGCCGCGCTGCCCCAGCCCGATGCCGGCGCGCGCGACGCCGCCGCGCGTCGCCAGGGACAGCTGACCAAGCCGCCGGGGTCGCTCGGCCGGCTGGAGGACATCGCCGTCTTCATGGCCGGCTGGCAGGGACATGAACGGCCCCGGATCGCGCGTGGGCGCGTAGTGATCTTCGCCGGCAATCACGGCGTCGTCGCACGCGGGGTCAGCGCCTTTCCCGCCGAGGTGACCGTCCAGATGGTCGCCAACTTCCACGCCGGCGGGGCCGCGATCAACGCGCTGGCGGCGGCGGCGGGACTGGACCTGTCGGTCGTACCGCTCGACCTCGACCGGCCGACCGCCGACTTCACCACCGCACCCGCGATGAGTGAGGCCGAATGCCTGGCCGCTCTGTCGGCGGGGGCGGCGGCGGTCGGCGATGCCGATCTGCTGGTGCTGGGCGAGATGGGAATCGGCAACACCACCCCCGCCGCCGCGCTCGCCGCCGCCAGTTTCGGGGGCGATCCCGCCGACTGGGTCGGCCCCGGCACCGGGGTCGATGCGCAAGGCCTGTCGCGCAAGGCGGCTGTGGTGGCCGAGGGGCTGGCGCTGCACGCCGAGCATCTGACCAGCGCGTTCGAAATCCTGCGCCGGCTGGGCGGGCGCGAGATCGCCGCCATGGCGGGCGCGGTGCTGGCGGCGCGCATGAAGGGCGTGCCCGTCGTGCTCGACGGCTTCATCGGCACCGCCGCGATCGCGCCGCTGGCGCTGGTCAATCCGGGGATCACCGCGCATTGCCTGGCGGGGCATTGCTCGGCCGAGCCGGGGCATATCCGGCTGTTGCAGCGGCTGGAGCTGGACCCGATTCTGTCGCTCAACATGCGGCTGGGCGAGGCGAGCGGCGCGGCGGTGGCGGTACAGGTCATCCGCGCGGCGCTGGCCGCGCATGACGGCATGGCGACCTTCGCCGAAGCGGGCGTGGCGAGCGCGTGACGGCCTTCCGCCTGCATCTGCTTCGCCATGGCGAACCCGAACGGACGGGGCGGATGCTGGGGCGGACCGACAGTCGGGCGACGGCGGCGGGCATTGCCGCGTGTGTGTCGCGCGCGCGCGGGCTGAGCATCGCCCGCCGCATCGCCTCCGACCTGTCGCGCGCGCGCGCCTGTGCCGAGGCGATCGGACCAGCCGAGGTCGACGCCCGCTGGCGCGAACTGGATTTCGGCGACTGGGACGGCCTGGCGCCCGCGTCGATCGACCCGGCGGCGCTCGGCCGTTTCTGGGACGACCCCGATGCCGCAGCCCCACCGGGGGGCGAGCGCTGGTCCGATCTGGTGGCGCGGGTCGGTGCCGCGATCGCCGAACTCCCGCCAGAGCCGACGCTGATCGTCACCCATGGCGGCGCGATGCGCGCGGCGCTGCATGTGCTGTGCGGATTCGATGTCCGTACCGTCTGGGCCTTTGCGCTGCCCTATGCCAGCCTGTTGACGCTGGATGTGTGGGACGGCGCACCGCGCGCGGGGCAGGTCAGCGGGCTGGTGACCGCATGACGCCGCTGATCCTGGCGCTGAGCTTCCTCACCCGCCTGCCCATGCCGCGCGTCGAGGCCGATGAAGCCGATTTCGCCGCCGCGATCCGGCTCTATCCGGTCGCGGGGCTGGTCATCGGGGCGATCGTCGCGGGTGCCTTGCGGCTCGGGGCGATCGTCAACCCCTGGGCGGGGGCGCTGGCGGCGCTGATCGCCTGGGTGTGGGTGACGGGCGCGCTGCATCTCGACGGGCTGGCGGACCTGTCCGATGGATTGGGGGCGGCGCATGGCGACCGCTCGCGACTGCTGGCGGTGATGGCCGATCCGCATATCGGCAGCTTCGGCGTCGTGACATTGGTGATGCAGTTGCTCGCCAAGCTGGTGCTGCTTCACGCGCTGGCGCTCGCCGCCTGGCCGATCGTCGCGCTGATCCCGGCGGCGGCGCGGGTCGGGCCGCTGATCTGGGCGCGCGTCCTGCCGCCGCTGCGCCCCGGCGGGCTGGGCGCGCTGGTGTCGCGCGCGGTGCGGCCGTTCGACATGATCGCGTGGATCATGGTCGTCCTTCTATTAGGTCTGGCCTATCCGCCGCTGGTCACCGCGCCGCTCGTGATCGTCGCGCTGTCGCTCTGGTTCCGGCGCAAGCTGGGCGGCGTGACCGGCGACGTGCATGGCGCCGGCATCGAGCTGACCGAGACCGCCTTGCTCCTCGCCGCCGTCCTCTACGCCCGGCCCTGAGCGATCCGCAGCAGCGCGTCGCAATCGACATGCGCCTCCAGCACGGCGGCGATGGCGTCGAGCGCGGCGTCGACATCGGCGCTATGATCCGGCCCCTGCCCCGCCACGCCGATCCGCGCCAGCCACGCCGCCCGCTGCCCGGCCTCTCCCAACAGGCCATGGATATAGCTGCCCGCGACCAGCCCATCGGCGCTGACCGCTCCCTCCGCCCGGCCATCGGCGAGATGGCCCACGGGACGCGCGGTATCGGGGCCGCTCGTGCGCCCCAGATGGATTTCATACCCCGAAAAGGACGCGCCTAGCGCCGCGCCCGTCACCGGCCGCACCGTCTTTTCGCCCGTCAATACCGTCTCGACATCCAGCAGCCCCAGCCCTGCGACACGCCCCGCCGGCCCCTCGATCCCGTCCGGGTCGGCGACGACACGGCCCAGCATCTGGTATCCGCCGCACAAGCCCAGCACCGGCCGTCCGCGCCGGTGATGCGCGGCGATGTCGATGTCCCAGCCTTGCTCTCGGAGGAAGGCCAGGTCGGCGATCGTCGCCTTCGATCCCGCCAGCACGATCATCGCGGCATCGGGAATGGGCTGGCCGGGGCGGACCATGACCAGATCGACCTGCGGCTCCAGCCGTAGCGGATCGAGATCGTCGAAATTGGCGATGCGCGGCGTGATCGGACAGGCGATCGCGATCCGCCCCCCGGCACCGGCGCGGCTCCGCTCCAGGATGACTGCATCCTCGCTCGGCAGGCGTGCCGCGTCGGCCAGCCAGGGGATCAGCCCCAGCGAATGCCAGCCGGTATGCTCGGCGATCACCGCCATCCCGTCGGCGAACAATGCCGGATCGCCGCGAAACTTGTTGACCAGAAAGCCCCGGATCATCGCGGCATCGGCCGGGTCGATCACCGCCTTCGTCCCGACCAGCGAGGCGATCACGCCGCCCCGGTCAATGTCTCCCGCCAGCACCACCGGCACGTTCGCCGCGCGCGCGAAGCCCATATTGGCGATGTCGCCGCTGCGCAGGTTCACTTCCGCAGGCGAGCCTGCGCCCTCGACAATGACGAGGTCGCATTCCTCCTCCAACCGGCGATAGCAGTCGACGACTTCGGGCAGGAGGCCGATCCGCCCCTCGCGCCATTTCGACGCCGGCAGCATCCCGCGCACCTGTCCGCGCACGATCAGTTGCGAGGTGCGGTCGCCCTGCGGCTTCAGCAACACCGGGTTCATGTCGACATGCGGCGTCACCCGCGCCGCCAGCGCCTGCGTCGCCTGCGCCCGCCCGATCTCGCCGCCGTCCGGGGTCGCGGCGGCATTGTTGCTCATATTCTGCGGCTTGAAGGGCCGGACGCGAAGCCCGCGATTGGCGAAAGCCCGGCACAGGCCAGCGACCAGCACCGACTTGCCCACGTCCGAGCCGGTGCCCTGAATCATCACGCCAGCCATGCGACGCCCCCCGCGATCACCCAGAGCAACAGACAGGCGCGCGCATAGATTTGCAGGGCGGTCACGATGTCGCGTGGCTGAGCGACCCGCCCCTCGCGGCCGATCCATGGCTTGATCTGGGTCACCCCATCATAGGCGATCGGCCCGGCCAGCGCGACGCCAAGTGCCCCCGCCATCGCCGCTTCGGGCCAGCCCGCATTGGGCGAGGCATGGGCGCGCGCGTCGCGCTTCATCACCGCCCAGCCGCCGGCACCCGCGACGCACATCAGTACCCCCGCGATCCGCGCCGGAATCCAATTCGCCCCGTCATCGATTCGCGCCGCCGCCCAGCCGAACGCCCGCCAGCGCGGCTCCTTATGGCCAATCATGCTGTCGGCTGTGTTGATCGCCTTGTACATCCACACACCCGGCAGCCCGAGCAGCAGCAACCAGAAGAGCGGCGCGACGATGCCATCGCAAAAACTCTCCGCCAGTGTCTCGATCGCCGCGCGCGACACGCCCGCCTGATCCAGTCGCTCGGTATCGCGCCCCACCACCCGCGCGACCAGCGCCCGGGCGGCGGGTAGGTCGCCACGCAGCAGCGCGTCGGCGACGGGCCGGACATGGACGTACAGACTGTGCTGAGCCAGCGCGGGCCAGGCGAGCACGGCGCTGGCAACCCAACCCCACCGGCCGAGCCACAGATGCACGGCGTGCTCGATCCCCCAGGCTATTCCGCCCGTCAGCGCGATCAGCGCGACCATGGTTACGACACCCAAGCCCCGCCGCACGCCCTCCGGCCGCTTGGGCGAATTGCCCAGCCGCTCGGCCAGATTCAGGAATCGCGCGAATGCCCCGACCGGATGGCCAACACGCGCATAAAGCCGGTCGGGCCAGCCGATCGCGGCATCGAGCGCCAATGCGACCAGAGCGACGGGATCAGCCATGCCGCAACGCCCTATCCAGTCGTTCGAGGTCCGCCGTTGCGGCGGGTACGCCGAAACGCAACCGCTCCGGCGCATCGGCGAAGGGCCGCACCAATATGCCCGCCGTCGCCAGTCGCTGGAAGATCGCGGCGGCGTCCAACGTCTCGACCATGCGGAACAGCGGACAGGCTCCGCGCGCGGTCAGGCCATGACGCGCCAGTACTTCATCCATGGCCGCCGCTCGTTCACGCAGCGCTATCCGGGTCGCCGCGATCCACGCGCTGTCGGCATAAGCCGCGCTGCCCCAGACAATGGCCTGCGCCGATACCGGCCAGTCGCCCAGCAACGCGCGAAGGCGCGTCAGTATTTCGGGTGGGGCGATCACGAAACCCAACCGTACGCCCGCCAACCCGAAGAACTTGCCGAACGACCGCAGCAACACGACCTGCTCGCCACCGTCAAAGCCGCGTCCCGGCATCGCATCGGCAAAGGCCTCGTCGAGGATCAGCCAGCCGCCCGCCCGCTCTTGCGCCGCCGCCAATCTGACCAGCTGCTCGAGTGAGCGGTGAACGCCGTCGGGATTGTTGGGGTTGGCGGCCAACAGGCTCCCCGCCTGCCCCACCCAATCGTCCAGCGCAGACTGGTCGACCCGCGTGGAGGCCACCGCGCCGTGGGTGCCATAGCTAGGCCGAACCGCGACGATCGGCTGAAGCACACCGAGCATTGGCAACAGGCGCAGCGCCATCTCGCTGCCCGGCACCGCCGCGACCCGCTCCGCCGCGACGCCGAAATGCGCCGCCGCCAGCGCTTCCAGCCGGGCCAGCGCGCTGCGGTCCGGCAAGGGGGCGGCGTCGACCGCCAGACCCTCGGGCGGGGTCCATGCCACCGGATTGATCCCCGTCGACAGGTCCAGCCAGGGCGCGGGCGCGTTCGGGAACAACGCCTTGGCCGCATCGATCCGGCCGCCATGATAGGTCAGCGCGGCCATGGGGGCTTGCGTCATCGGCCCGCTCCCGCGATGCGGAGCGGCATGACGACGCCCCGCACCATTCTCGTCCTCGGCGGTGCCCGGTCGGGCAAGAGCCGCCACGCACAGGCGCTGGCCGAAGCGATGACGCCCACCGGCTGCTTCATCGCGACCGCGCAGGCATGGGACGACGAGATGCGCGACCGCATCGCGCGGCACCAAGCCGATCGCGACGAACGCTGGACGACCGTGGAGGCCCCTTTGGCTTTGCCCGAAGCTATCGCCCAGCATAGCCGCGCCGACCGGGTGCTGCTGGTCGACTGCCTGACCTTGTGGCTGACCAACCTGCTGCTCGGCGAGGCCGATCTGGCGGCGGCTGGCGATGCGCTGGTCGCGACGCTGGCAAACGCCCCCGGGCCGGTGGTGCTGGTCAGCAACGAAGTCGGCTTCGGCATCGTGCCCGACAATGCGCTGGCCCGGCGCTTCCGCGACGCGCAGGGCACGCTCAACCAGCGACTGGCGCGGGTGTGCGATGCGACCGATCTGGTCGTCGCCGGACTGCCGCTCAGGCTTTCAGGAGAGAAATGATGCGAACCGACGCCGAACATGCCGAGCGCATGGCCAAGAAAAAGGCCGCGCAGGACAGCAAGGTCGCCGCACGCGATGCCGAAAAGGGCCTGATCATCGTCCATACCGGCAAGGGCAAGGGCAAGACGACCGCCGCGCTCGGCATGGTGATCCGCGCCGTCGGCCACGGCATGCGCGTCGGCATGGTCCAGTTCGTGAAGGGCGCGATGACCACCGGCGAAGCGGCCGTGCTGGCGCGCTTTCCAGAGGTCGATTTCCACGCGATGGGCGAAGGCTTCACCTGGAACACGCAGGACCGCACCCGCGACATCGCCACCGCGCGGGGTGCGTGGGACGAGGTCAAGCGGATGATCGCCGATCCGTCCTACGACCTGATCGTCGCGGACGAGCTGAACATCGTGCTGCGTTACGATTACCTGCCGGTCGACGAGGTGCTGGAGGTGCTGAGCACCAAGGGGGCGATGACGCATGTCGTGATAACCGGCCGCAACGCGCCCGAGGCGCTGATAGACGCGGCGGACCTGGTGACCGACATGACGCAGGTGAAGCACCCCTTCCGCGAACAGGGCGTGAAGGCGCAAAAGGGCATCGAGTTCTAAGCCTAAGCAAGGAGGGGTGCACCAAACGGCGTCTGGCCTGTGGCCCTGCCCTCCCCCAACCCCGTTGCGGGTGAACGATGCCCCGCGTCGTTCAGGCCATGCTGGAGGCATGGCCGCCCCGCAATTCGCCTGCGGGAGGGGAGATGCTCGGGACGAAACGATCCGCATTAAGCCCCTCCTCCCGGCAGGGGGGAGGGGTTTGGGGTGGGGGTTAAGCCACGGGCGATACAGCTTGGGGCGGGACCCTCCCCCAGCCCAGTTGCGGGTGAACGATGCCTCGCATCGTTCAGGCCATGCCGGGGGCATGGCCGACCCGCAACTCGCCTGCGGGAGGGGAGCGGCGCGTGGCAGAGGGGAGGGCTCCATCACGCCCCTTCCCCCACCAAATCCCCACCCCGCCGGAGCAGGTACACGTCCATGATCCAGCCATGCGCACGCCGCAGTTCCGCCCGGCGTGCAACGATCCGCTCGGCGACATCCGCCAGCCGCCCGGACTCGATCGCTTGCTGCGCCATGCCCAGATACGCCCCCCACCAGATCGCGACATCCGGCTGGTCCAGCGTCATGAACGCGCACCCCCCATCGAGCATCACCGCGACACTATCCGCCCCCTCGGGCCAACCAGTTTCGCGCAGCCGCCGCCCGGTCGTCACCATCACCGGCGCCCCGACCGCGTTGAAGGGAACGGCATGCGCCGCACATAACGCCTGGAGGCTGGTGATCCCCGGCACCACCGTCACCCGCTCCACGGAGGCCAGGCGCCGGGCGATACGGATCGTGCTGTCGTACAGCGACGGATCACCCCAGACGAGCAACGCCACGCGCCCGCCACCCGGCAGATGCGCCGCGATCTCCGCCGCCCAGCGTTCGGCAATCGCATCGTGCCAATGCTCGACCGTATCGAGATAGGCTCCCTCAATCGCCCGCACCGGCAGGTCGAACTCGACCACGCGCACCGCCGTCCCGGCCAGCACCTGCGCACAGATGTCGCGGCGCAAGTCGATCAGCTCGGCCTTGTCCTCTTTCCGCGGCAGCAGGATCAGGTCGGCGGCGCGCATCGCGGCCTCCGCCGCACGAGTCAGATGATCGGGATTGCCCGTGCCGATGCCGATCAGGTCGAGATGGATCACAGATCCTCCATCAGCGGGCCGTAGAGGATCAGCGCCGCCTTGTCCGACACGCCCTCTGCCAGTTGCGCCGCCAGCGCGCCCACGCTGGCGCGGGTCAGCCGCTGGTCGGGACAGCCGACATGCTCGGCCATCAGCGCCGGCGTCTCAGGCGACAGGCCGTGCGCGACCAGCGTCTCGGCCAGCGCGGGGAAGGTCCGCTTGGGCATGAACACCACCGTCGTCGCGCTCGCATCGGCCAGCGCGCCCATGTTGCGGTCGGCGGGCAGCGCGCCGGTGACGTCATGACCGGTCACGAACTGCACGCGCCTGGCTTCGTTGCGCCGGGTCAGCGGAATACCCGCCGCCGCCGCCGCCGCGCTCGCCGCGCTGACGCCGGGGACGATCTCATAAGGAATGCCCGCCGTCTTCAGCGCGACGATCTCTTCCTCCAACCGCCCGAAGATACCGGGATCGCCCGACTTCAGCCGGACAACCCGCTTGCCGCTGAGCGCATGGTCGACCAGCAGCCGATCGATCTCACCCTGTTTGGGCGAGGCGCGCCCCGCGCGCTTGCCGACCGCGATCAGCTCGGCGTCGGGGCGGCAATGGCTCAGCATCGGCCCGGCGGCGAGGTCGTCGAACAATACGACATCGGCCGCGCCCAGACAGCGCACCGCCTTCAGCGTCAGCAGCTCCGGATCGCCCGGCCCCGCACCGACGAGGGATACGAACCCGCTCACCACCAGCGCGCCACCAGATGGAAGAAGGTGCCAGTCACCTGGCCCCGCCGCGATCCGGTTTCCGGTACGGCGTCACCTTGCGCATCGACGACATGGGCAAGCGGGGCATCGGGCTGTTCGAGGACGGTTGAATAGTGAAACTCATGCCCGCCCAGCACCGCACCCTCGGGCATGCCCGCCACGTCACCAAGCAAGGTCGCGCGGCGATAGCCCAGATGCATCTTGCGCTTGGCATAGCTGGTGACGAGGCCGAGCAGCCCGGCCATCCGGTGACTGACGCCCGCCGCGTCGATCAGCGCCTCGCCCAGCGCCATATAGCCGCCGCACTCACCGTGGATCGGCTTGGTGGCGGCATGGGCGGCGAGCCCGGCGCGGAAACGCTCCGCCGCCGCCAGCCGTCCGGCATGAAGCTCGGGATAGCCACCGGGCAGCCAGACCAGATCGGCCGAGGCATGGGGGGCTTCGTCGGCCAGCGGTGAGAAGGGCAGGATTTCCGCACCGCCCGCGCGCCAGCCCTCCAGCATATGCGGATATACGAAGGAAAAGGCCGCATCCTGCGCCAGCGCGATCCGCTGGGCGGGCGGTGGCGGGAGCGTGCCGGATATGGGCATGGCGGGCTTGGCATAGGCCGCCGCACGGACCGCCTCCAGATCGACATGCGCCGCGAGGAACGCCGCATAGTCGCCGATCAGCCGGTCGAGTTCGGGATGCTCGACCGCCTGCACCAGCCCCAGATGCCGCTCGGGCAGGACCAGGTCGCCGCGCCGAGGCAGCGCGCCGAAGACCGGCAGGCCGATCTCCTCGAAACCCAACTTCGCCAGCCGCTCGTGACGCGGGCTCGCCACACGGTTCAGGATCACGCCCGCCACCCGCAATTCCGGGTCGTAGCGTGCGAAGCCCAGCGCGGTCGCCGCCGCCGACTGGGCCTGACCCGATACGTCGATGACCAGGATCACCGGCCAGCCCATGCGCTTGGCGGTCTCCGCGCTGCTGCCCATGCCGGTCGCGCCGGGCTTGGCCACACCGTCGAACAGTCCCATCGAGCCTTCCGCCAACACCAGATCGGCATCCGCCCCGCGCTGACCCAGCGTATCGAGCAGCGGGGCTGGCATCGCCCAGCCATCGAGGTTGAACGACGCCCGCCCGCAGGCTGCGCGATGAAAGGCGGGGTCAATGTAATCGGGGCCGCTCTTGAACGGCTGCACCGCCAGTCCCGCATCGCGAAACGCGCGGAGCAGGCCGAGCATCACCGTCGTCTTGCCAGTGCCCGAGGCGGGCGCGGCGATCATCAGGCCCGGCGTCATGTCAGGCTGTTTCCGGGGCGATAGCGACGGTCATAGCCTTCGGCGTACAAACGGCTCTCGGCGAAACCGCTTGGCGCGAGGACACGGCCGACCAGGATCAGCGCGGTCCGCTCCGGCCCATCGGCGGCGGCTTCCTCGATAGTGGCGAGCGTCGCGCGGACGATCCGCTGCTCGGGCCAGCTGGCGCGCCAGACGATCGCGACGGGGCAGTCGCTCCCGTAATGCGGGGTCAGGTCGGCCACGACCTTGGCCAGATTGTGGATCGACAGATGGATGGCCAGCGTCGCCCCGGTCGCGGCAAAGGCAGTCAGCGACTCGCCATCGGGCATCGCGCTGGCGCGGCCGGGAGTGCGGGTCAGGATCACCGACTGGGCGACGCCGGGCAGGGTCAATTCGCTTTCCAGCACCGCCGCCGCCGCCGCGAAGGACGGCACGCCGGGCGTCACCGAGACGGGTATGCCCAGTTCACGCAACCGCCGGACCTGCTCACCCATCGCCGACCAGACCGACAGGTCCCCCGAATGGAGTCGGGCGACGTCCTGCCCCTTGGCATGGGCGTCCGAGATCTCGGCCATGATCTCGTCGAGCGTCATCGGCGCGGTGTTCACGATTTTCGCGCCCGGCGGGCAGTGCGCCAGCACCGCCTCCGGCACCAGCGATCCGGCATAGAGGCATACCGGACAGGCGGCGATCAGGTCGCGACCGCGCAGGGTCAGCAGATCGGGCGCGCCGGGTCCGGCGCCGATGAAATGGACGGTCATTCTTCAAGTCCCTGGGCAATGGCGCAGGTTGCCATGCGGTCGGAGGAGATTACACGGGTAATGACGATCCGCGCGCCCTGCCCGACGGCGGCGAGCGCCACGGCTTCGGCGACGCTGCCCACGCCACGCGCGGCTAGGCTGACGGTCGAGCGGGTCGGGGTGTCGATGCCTTGCAACAGGTCGGTGGCGATGGTGTGGACAGCCATGCCTTCGGCGAATGGCGCGATCACCGCGGCGCGGTCGGCGGGTACGGCCAGCGCATCCGGACGCATGCCGGTCGCCGCCAACGCGCTGCGGAACGACTCGGCCGTCGCCTCTGCCCGGCATCCGAACCCCGCGATCACCATGCGACCCGCCATTGCACGATAGGATAGCTAGCCTTCCACCCCCGCTTCGTGCCGAGCGGACGAGCCCGCGCCAGTTCGATGCGCAGCAACTCACCTCCGTATCGCGCATGACATTCCGCCAGCAGCGCCTCCGTCTCCAGCGTCACGGCATGGGCGACCAAGCGACAGTGCGGCAGGGTCCGCAACGCCTCGACCAACGGCCGCGACAGGCCGCCGCCGACGAACACCGCATCGGGGTGCGGGCGCTGGGCCAGTTCGGTGACCGCATCGCCCTCGACCAGTTCCAGCCGGGTCAGGCCCAGCCGCGCCGCATTGTCGGCGGCGCGCGCGAGACGGTCGGGATCGCGCTCGAAGCCGATGGCGCGGGTGGTCGCGTCGCTCAGCAGCCATTCGATCGCGACCGAACCCGATCCGGTGCCGATGTCCCACAGCAACTCGCCGGAACACGGGGCGAGCGCGGAGAGCGCCAGCGCGCGGACCGGGCGCTTGGTGATCTGGCCGTCATGCGCGAACCAGTCGTCGTCGAGGCCACTCGCGCAGGGCAGGACTCGCCCCGCCCCGGCAGGCTCGATCGCCACCGCGACCGGGTGCGCGATGTCGGTCCAGTCGAGCGCATTCGCCGTGCAGCCCCGCACCCGCTCACGCGGCCCGCCCAGCGCCTCCAGCACCGTCAGCGCGCTGTCGCCGAAGCCCTGCTCGGTAAGCCATGCGGCCAGCCCGGTCACCGAAGCGCCGTCACGCATCAACGCCAGGATGCGTTGTCCCGGCGCCAAAAGCGGACGCAGCGTCTCGACCGGGCGCGCGTGGAGGCCGACGCTGTGGATCGTCTCGACCGGCCAACCCAGCCGCGCCGCCGCCAGCGACAGCGTCGACGGTGCCGAATAGGCGACCCACTCGCCCGGCTCCAGATGACGGGTCACGACCGACCCCGCGCCGAACCAGAAGGGATCGCCCGAGGCGAGCATCACCACCCGCTCGCCCCGCCGTTCGAGCAACAGCGGCACGCCCTCGGCGAAGGGCACCGGCCAGACGATCCGCTCGGCGCGACCCGCCTTGGGCAGCAGCGACAGGTGACGCGGTGCACCCATCACGCTATCGGCGGCCTCGATCGCGGCGCGGGCGGGGGCGGTCAGGCCGTCCCAGCCATCCTCGCCGATCCCGACGATCGTCAGCCACGGCCCGGAGTCAGCCATGCGCCATATCCTTTTGCTCGGCGGCACGACCGAAGCGAGCGCCCTGGCCACCGCGCTGGCCGCGCAAGGCGAGCGGGCGACGCTCAGCTATGCGGGCCGCACCGAAAACCCGCGCGCGCAGGCGATCCCGACCCGTGTCGGCGGGTTCGGCGGCGTGGACGGTCTGGCCGACTATCTGACGCGGGAAGGCGTGACCCATCTGGTCGACGCGACTCACCCCTTCGCCGCGCGGATCAGCGCCAATGCCATCGCGGCGGCGGAGCGCGCAGGCGTAAAACTGCTCGCGCTGACCCGATCCGAATGGGTGGACGGTCCCGGCGATCGCTGGACCCGCGTGGCGGATACCGAACAGGCGGTGGCGGCGCTCGGCTCCGGTCCGGCGCGCGTCTTCCTCGCATTGGGTCGCCAGACCATCGGCGATTTTGCCAGCGCGCCGCAGCACTTCTATCTGCTGCGCTTCGTCGATGCTGCCGCGCCGCCCGCTTTGCCCTACCATCACCTGGTGGTGGATCGCGGTCCCTTCACCCTGGCGGGCGAACGCGCGCTGCTGCGCGACCACCGGATCGAGGTGGTCGTTGCCAAGAATGCGGGCGGATCGGGCGCGCGGGCCAAGCTGGATGCGGCGCGCGAACTGGGCCTGCCGGTCGTGATGATCGACCGCCCCTTCATCCCGCCCCGCCCGCAGGTGAGCAGCGTCGCGGCCGTGCTGGAGTGGCTGGATCACGGCGTCGTCCGGGGGGTATAGAGGATCGGCCGCCCGGCGTGCGGGATCATCCGCGTGCGGCTGGACCCGATGATGACGATGGTACGCATATCGGCCATCTCGCCGCATGCTTCGGGCAAGGACACGATGCGCAAATGCTCCTCCGGCGTCGAAACGGCACGGGCGAACAATACCGGGCGCTCGTCACCGCATGTCTCGCGGAGCAGCGCGAAGGCGGCGTCCAGTGCATCGGGCCGCGCCTTTGAACGGGGATTATAAAGCGCGATGGCGAAATCCGCTTCCGCCGCCAGCTTTAATCGCCGCTCGATCAGCGCTTGCGGTTTCAGATTATCCGACAGGTTGATCGCGCAGAAATCATGCCCGAGCGGCGCCCCCGCCCGCGCGCTTGCCGCCAGCATCGCGGTGATGCCGGGCAGGACGCGGATGTCGAGATCGTGCCAGCGCTCGGCATCTTCCTCCACCCGCTCGAAGATCGCCGCCGCCATGGCGAACACGCCCGGGTCGCCCGAGGACACCACGACGACGCGCTGCCCTGCTTCCGCCATCTCCAGTGCATGGAGCGCACGGTCGCGCTCGACCCGGTTGTCGCTGGCATGGCGAGTCAGGCCGGGCCGCTTGGGCACGCGCGCGACATAAGGAATGTAACCGACCACATCGGTCGCCTCCGCCAGCGTCGCCGACACCTCCGGCGTCACCATCGCCTCCGCGCCCGGCCCCAGGCCGACGACGATCAGCCAGCCGCTCATGGCCGCCGTCCCTGTCCATGGATCAAGGCGATCGAGAAATAGGGGGCGGGTGCATCCTCCACCTCGGCCAGACGGCGCACACGTTCCCCGGCTTGGGCGGCATGTTCGACCAGCCATGCCTGCTCCGTCCGCCCTGCCGCCGCGATGGCGCGGCGCAACTTGGGCAAGTGACGGCCGATCTTCATGACGACCAGTGCGTCGGTCTCGGCGATGCGGCGGGTCAGCTCCGCCTCGGGCAGGGTCGCCATCGCGACGGTCAGCACATCGTCGCCCCAGGTGATCGGCGCGCCGCTGGCGGTCCAAGCGCCCGACATGCCGGTGATGCCGGGCACGACCGCGACGGGGGCGTGGTCCTTCAACCGGCTGTGCAAGTGCATGAACGAGCCATAGAAGAACGGATCGCCCTCGCACAGCACCACGACGTCCTCGCCGCCCTGCACCAGCGACAGGATATGCGCGGTGCAGTCCGCATAAAAGGCCGACAGGCATTCGTTATAGCGCGGATCAGTGAACAGGATTTCGGTCGTGACCGGATAGTCCATCGGATATTCGACCACGTCGCCCCGCAGCATGCCCTCGACGATGGTACGCGCATGGCCGCGCCGTCCGCTTTTACGGAAATAGGCGACATGCCGCGCCCCGCGCACCAGCCGGTCGGCGCGGACGCTCATCAGGTCCGCTGCGCCCGGCCCCAGGCCGACTCCGTAAACGGTTCCCGTCATTCGGCGCGGCTCGCCAGTGCGTTGATCGCCGCCACCGTGATCGCGCTGCCGCCGGGGCGACCCTTTACGATCGCGCATGGCACGGGCTGCGCCTCCCAGAGCGCGTCCTTCGACTCCATCGCACCGACGAAACCGACTGGACAGCCGATGATCGCCGCCGGACGCGGGCATGTCGGATCTTCCAGCATGGTCAGCAGATGGAACAGCGCGGTCGGCGCATTGCCGATCGCCACCAGCGCCCCCGCCAGGTGCGGCCGCCACAGCTCCAGCGCGGCGGCGGAGCGGGTCGTGCCCATCTCTTTCGCCAGTGCAGGCACCGAGGCATCGCGCAGCGTGCAGATCACCGGATTGTCGGCGGGCAAGCGCGCGCGGGTGACGCCTTCGCTGACCATATGTGCATCGCACAGGATCGCCGCGCCCTTCGCCAGCGCCTGCCGCCCCGCCTCTGCGAAGCCGCTCGAAAAGTGGATCGAGGGCGCCAGTTCGACCAGCCCGGCGGCATGGATCATGCGCACCGCAACCGGCTCTTCCTCCGCATCGAAGCGGGCGAGGTCCGTCTCGGCGCGGATGATGGCGAAGGACTGGCGATAGATCGCCGCGCCATCGGTTTCATAAACGTACGACATCAACAGGCTCCGAGAAGCGCGACCGCCCGCTCGGGCGTCAATCCGGTGTGAAGGGGCGCGGCCCCGGCGCGGGCATTGCGCGCCAGATCGAACGCCCCCGCCCGCCCGGTCAACACCCAGTCCGCCGCCCGTGCCCGTGCGCAGCCCTTCGCGCAACCCGAGACGTGCAGGCGGCCCTCGATCAGCGGCGCGAGTTGGGCGGCAAGATCGCGGGTCGCGACGCTGGCCTGCGGACAGGCGGGCGCGCCGACACAGGCATCGACGTGCAGGATAGAGCTGTCGGCCAGCAGCATCCCGTGGGCTGGCGTCGGGGCGATGCCCTCCGCGATCAGGAGCCGCCAAGGGGTAAGGCGAATGGCGCAGTCATGGGTGCGGACAAAGGCGGCCAGCGACGCGGCATTGATCCGGCCGAAAGGCAGGCCATAGACCGCACCGATCGGATGCGCACCGGGCTGCATCGTTGTACCCGTTGCAGGTACGGCGTTCCCTTTAGCCCAGTCGGGTAGCGCGGCCTTGTGCCGCGCCATCCGCCCGGTGGCGGCTCCGTCGCTGTCGGCGAACCAGTGCGCCAGCCGGATCAGCGCATCGACGGCATTCGAGCGGGTCACAGTCACGCCGCTTGCCCGGCCATCGGCGCGCAACAGTAATTCCCCTGTAGCCGCTCGCTCAATTCGAAAATCACCGGGTTCTTGCGCCAGCATCAGCTTCGGTCCGGCATCGACTACAAAGCCGACCTTGCCCGGCAATTCAGGCAGTTCGGCCAGCCGCGCGCGCAATTCTCTGGCGATGGCATGGGTGTCGTCGCCTTCACGCCAGTCGGGGTTGAGCAGGATCGCCGCCCGCCCCTCGCGCACCGGATCGGAGTCAACCAGCCTGAGCGCCTGCAATTCTTCGATCAGCACGGGCCAGCCCGCCTCGGTAACGCCGCGCAATTGCAGGTTGGCGCGGGCGGTCAGGTCGAACTGACCATTGCCATGGGCGTTCGCCGCGTCGCACAGCCCTTCGACCTGCGCCGCCGTCAACCGAGCCAGCGGCGGACGCACGCGGACCAGCAGGCCGTCACCCGCCATCATCGGGCGGAACGCATCGGGGCACCAGCCCCTGACCTCGAACCCGCTCATGCCGCGCCGTCCAGCATCGCCAGCACCGAATTGCGCCGCGTCCGCCACAGTCCCGCCCGATGAAGCGCTGCAAAGCGCGCCTCCATCGCCGCCAGCGCCGCCGGGTTCGCCTGCGCCATGAATTCGCGCACTTCGTCGCGGGCCAACGTCGCATCCCAGTACAAATCGATCAGCGCGGCGGGCACCACATCGGCCAGATGCGCGAAGCTGCCCAGATGGTCGAGCGTCGCGGCGATCTCGGCCGCGCCCCGAAAGCCATGCGCCATCATGCCCGCCACCCAGCGTGGGTTGGCGGCGCGGGCATGCACGGTGCGGGCGATCTCCTCGGCCAGCGTCCGCGCCTTGGGGCTTTCGGAATCGCGCGTGTCGAGATGATAGAGCGACGCCGCCCCCTCGCCCACGACCGCCCGCGCCGCCGCGAAACCGGCCTGATGCGCGGCATAGTCGGCGGCGAGCAACAAGTCGCTCTCGGGCAGGTCATGGACATGAACGAAGGCCTGCGCCCCCGCCACCCGCGCCGCGATCCCTGCCGCATCGCGCCGGTCGCCATCGTCGAGCGCGGTGGCCGAGGCGGCGAGCCAGCTTTGCCCCGCCTCGATCCGCGCGGCCTCGTCATAGCCCGCCTCCGGGTCAAGCCCGATACCGTAGCGGCCCGGCGCCGGACCATAGACGCGCGGAGTCGCCTGTCCCTTGAACGGATTCCAGTCCGCCTCTTCGTCGCGAGCGGCCAGCGCACGCACCGCCTGCCCGAACAGCGCGACCAGATGCGGGAAGGCATCGCGGAACAGCCCCGACACGCGCAACGTCACATCGACGCGCGGCCGGTCGAAGCGCATCAGCGGCATGACCTCGAACCCCGTCACCCGCTCGGAACGGTGATCCCAGACCGGCTCGACGCCGATCAGGTGCAGCGCCATGGCGAACTCCTCGCCCGCCGTGCGCATCGTCGCCGATCCCCAGAGATCGACGATCAGGGTACGCAGGTAATCGCCCTCCTCCTGCATGTGGCGGCGGAGCAGCTCCTCGGCGAGCTTGACGCCCTGGGTCTGCGCTGCGCGGCTCGGCACCGCGCGCGGGTCGATGGCATAGAGGTTGCGCCCCGTCGGCAGCACATCGGCGCGCCCGCGATAGGGCGAACCCGAAGGCCCCGCCGGAACGCGCTTGCCATCCAGTCCGGCGAGCAGCCCGGCGCGTTCGGCCGCGCCCTGCTCGCCGCGGCCGAAGATGTGCAGCCCTTCACCGAACTGGCTGTCCTTCACGTCGCAGACGAACGCGTCGATCCGGGCGAGCGGATCGTCCGTCCCCGCCAGCCCCAAAGTCTCGCCCAGCCCCACGTTCTCCGCCTCTTCGGCGATCAGACCGCGTAGCCGATCGCGCCGCGCGGGGTCGAGGCCATCGGCATTGGCATATTCGTCGAGCAATGCCTCCAGCCGCCCCAGCCCCGCGCCCGTCTCCGCCTGGACCAGCGCCGGGGGGACATGGCCGATCGTCACCGCGCCCAGACGGCGCTTGGCCTGCGCCGCCTCGCCCGGATCGTTGACGATGAAGGGATAAAGGACCGGCCAGTCGCGGGTCAGCGCCTCGGGCCAGCAGGCATCGGACAGCGCGACCGCCTTGCCGGGCAACCACTCCAGCGTGCCATGCGCGCCGACATGAACCAGCGCGTCGATCCCTTGCGCACGCAGCCAGAGGTAGAAGGCGACATAGGAATGGCGCGGGCAGCGGGAGAGGTCGTGATAATCGTCGGCGCGCGCCTCGCGCCGCCCGCGTTCGGGCTGGAGCGCGACGATCGCCTTGCCGAGGGTGAGGGCGGGGAAATGGAACTGGTCGCCCTTGATCAGGGGGTCGTCCTCGACCGCGCCCCAGCTTTCGAGCAGGTCGGCGCGAAGGGTTTCGGGCAAGCTGGCCAGCGCCTCGCGATAGGCGACGACCGGCCAGGCGATGCGGTTTCCGATCAGCGCGGCGGGCAGGTCGGCGCGCGGGGCCGTGTCGTAACCGGCAGCATGGAGGTCTTCGAGGATCGCTTGCGTCGAGGCAAAGCCGTCCAGCCCGACCGCATGCGCCGCCTGCCAGTCCTTGCCCGGATAGGTGGACAACAGGATTGCCAGCCGCCGCTCCGCCACCGGGGTCGCGGCCAGCTTCGTCCAGCCCGCCACCCGGTCGGCGACCGCCGCGATGCGGGCGGGCTCGGCGCGGTGGAGACGCAAGGCGATGTCGAAATCGGGGTCGCGCTCGCCGGGTTGCTTGAAGCTGACCACGCCCGCGAACAGCCGCCCGTCGATCTCCGGCAGGACGACGTGCATGGCGAGGTCGGCGGGGGACAGGCCGCGCGGGGAACCCTCCCAGCCCTCACGGTCGCTGGTGGCGAGCGCGACCTGGAACACCGGCACGCCCGCACCGTCGAGCGGGGTGGTGTCGTCCTCGCCGCGCGCGGAGAAAGCGGTGGCGTTGATGATCGCGGCGGGGTTTAGGGCTTTGACCCAGCGCGCGATCCAGGGGCCTGCGCCCTCGGCTTTGAGCGAGGGGACGAACAGGGCGATGGGATCGAAGCCGCGTTGGGTCAGCGCGGTGTGGAGGGCGGCGATGGGTTCCAGATCGGCGGCGGCGAGATAGGCGCGGTAGAAGACGATCAGGATGCGGGGGCGGGTTGGCTTCAGTACAGCAGTTGCAGGGCAAACAACTCCGTCCGGCGCCCAGCCTCCCACAGCTGCTACGTGTGGAGAGGCCCCTCCCCCATCCCCTCCCGCCTGCGGGAGGGGCGTGCCTTTGGCGACACTTCCAGCAGAAAGCCCCTCTCCCGGCAGGGGGAGGGGTTGGGGAGGGGCAAGGGCCGCAAGCGAGACGGCCGCCAACGCGCTCAACGCCATCGCCGCTGCATCCGCCCCACCCGCATCGCACAGCGCCGTCAACCGCCGAACCAACCCGGCATCCACCGTCGACGCCGCCGCCAGCCGCCGGTCCTCACGCCCGTCCGCCGCCAGCACCGCCAGCGCGATGCCCCGTTCACGCGCCAGCCGCTCGACCTCACGCAGGCCGTAGTCCCAGTACGCCGCCCCGCCGATCAACCGGATCAGGATCGCCTTCGCGTGAACCAGCGTCTGCTCGACATAGGTGTCGACCGACAGCGGATGGACCAAGGCCGACAGATTGGCGAGCCGCAGCGACCAGTCGAAGCCGCCCACCCGCCAGCCCGCCGCAAAGGCGCTGAGGTCGCTGTCGGAGAAGGACAGCACGACCACGTCACCGGGGCGCTGCCCCAGATCCTGTGGAACCGCCTGTTCCTCCAGCCCATGGCTCTCGCGAAAGACGAGATGCATGTGCGTTTAGCCCTTCAGCACGGCCTCGATCGCCGCACGGTCGATACGGTCATGCTCGGCGATGACGACCAGCTGCGTGCCGCGCGGCTCGCCCGGACCCCAGGGACGGTCGTAATTCGTCCGCACCCGGCGGCCGACCGCCTGGACCAGCAGCCGCATCGGCTTGCCCGCGACGGCGGCATAGCCCTTCACGCGCAGGATATCCTGCTGCTCGGCGAGCGTCACGATGCGCGCCGCGATCGCCTCGGGGCTCTCCACCTCGCCCAGCATCACCGAGATGCTGTCGAAATCGTCATGCTCGTGATCGTCCGCGCCATCATGATGCGAGGGGCGCGCGGCGATGTCATCCTCGGCCGCCGCCTCCAGACCCAGCACGATCTCGGCGGAGACGATGCCGTCGACCGCCTCGACCATCGGCAGCGGGCGCGGGGCTTCGGCGGCGATGATTGCGCGCGCCTTGGCGACGCCCTCCGGCCCGGCGAGGTCGGCCTTGGTCAGCAGGACGATGTCGGCGCAGGCGAGCTGGTCCTCGAACACCTCGGACAGCGGGGTTTCGTGGTCGAGGCTGGGGTCAGCGGCACGCTGCGCCTCCACCGCGTCGAGATCGGGGGCAAAGCGGCCCGCCGCGACCGCCTCCGCATCGGCCAGCGCTACGACGCCGTCGACCGTGATGCGCGAGCGGATGGCGGGCCAGTCGAACGCCTTCAACAGCGGCTTGGGCAGCGCCAGCCCCGACGTCTCGATCAGGATGTGATCGGGACGCGGCTCCATCGCCAGCAGCCGCTCGACCGTGGGGATGAAGTCGTCGGCGACGGTGCAGCAGATGCAGCCGTTTGCCAGCTCGACGATATTCTCCGCCGGACAGTCGGGAATCGCGCAGCTTTGCAGGATGTCGCCATCGACGCCCAAAGTGCCGAATTCGTTGACGACCACCGCCAGGCGACGGCCGCCGGCGTTGCGGATCAGATGGCTGATGAGCGTCGTCTTGCCCGCGCCCAGAAAGCCGGTGACGATGGTGACGGGGACCTTGGACAGGTCACGCATGCTATTTCTCCGACGCGCCGGACGAGCGAGCGCGGACATGGGACCTGTCGCCGGAGCGGTGACGAACGGGCGCGCGACATGCGTCCGCCCCGCTGAACCGGCGACCGATGCGGCCCCGGCCGCATGGCTTCGTCGCTCCCCGACGGAGAACCGTGCCCCGACCACCCCCTGGGTCCAGGCAAGAGCGACCATGACGCCGGCAGGTCTCCTGGCTCGCGGGTCGAAGCGAAGGGGATGCGCCTTCCCGGATCACTCCAGTGGCGGTGCCTGCTACAGCACCAGCATCGCTCGCTCACCGCTTACAGTTGCAGGGACAGCCGGGGATTTTCACCCCATTCCCGTTTGAAGCCCTTGCGGGCACCGGCGCGATCGTCGAGTTCCTGGGTCGTTGATCCCATCGAAGCGATCAAGGCTGTCATTGCGAGCGGAGCGAAGCAATCCAGGGCGTCCTGGTCCGGCTCTGGATTGCTTCGCTCCGCTCGCAATGACGGATCGGTTCAATGTTCTCGCGGTTAGGAGCCCGATCCGCGGCATTTATCCCGCCGCGCCGGGCTTGGCAATTCGCGCCTCCATCGCCGCGAACCCGCGCCAGCGATAGAGTAGGAAACTCGCCCCCCAGCAGAGGACGAACAGTCCGACGATCGCGAAACCCAGCACGTTGAAATGCTCGGCCAGCGCGCCCGCATAACGGAACGGCCCCGCCGTCCATCCGAACCGCTCGGCAAGCAAGGCGGTCGCCTGGATGCCGCCGATCACCAGCGCAACCAGCGCGGAGACGAGCGTGATCGTCATGTTATAGTAGAGCTTGCGCAGCGGATGGACGAACGCCCACTCATAGGCGCCCAGCATCACCAGCCCGTCGGCGGTGTCGATCAGCGCCATGCCGACCGCGAACAGCACCGGGAACACCAGGATCGTCGCCAGCGATACGCCATCGGCGGCATGCGACCCCGACAGACCCAATATCGCCACCTCGGTCGCGGTGTCGAAGCCCAGCCCGAACAGGAAGCCCAGCGGCGCCATATGCCAGCTCCGCCGGATCAACCGGAAGAGCGGGCGGAACAGCCGCGACAACGGCCCCTGCCCCGAAAACAACATGTCGGCATCGGCCTCCGCCATCGGCTCGCCGCGCGCGACGCGGCGGAAGCGGGTCCAGACATCGCGCAGGATGATCAGGTTCATGATCGCGATGGCGAACAGGAAACTCGCCGAGACGATGGTGGCGATGGTGCCGCCGCTCTGCCCGAACGCCTCGAAGTCGGACAGGGTGCTCGCCGCCAGCGCGACCGTGGTCGCCGCGATCAGCACGATGGCGGAATGGCCGATCGCGAACCACAGGCCGACCGCGATCGGCCGCTGACCGTCCTGCATCAGCTTGCGGGTGACATTGTCGATGGCGGCGATGTGATCGGCATCGACCGCATGGCGCAGCCCCAGGCTATAGGCGAGCAAAGCCGTGCCCAGCATCAGGCTGTTGCCCGCAAAAACGCTGAACGCCCAGCCCCAGACGGCGATATTGATGATGACCAACGCCCCCATCAGCAGCATGACGCGACGCTTCAAAGAAGAACGGGCGGAAACTTCGGACATGGGCGGATCAACCTCCCCCAAGCGCCATGGCGACGAAAGGCCGCCCCGCTCCTGCCAGACGGGCGCGCGCCTAGCAGGGTCTTGCGATTCGGGTCGGCCGGACGGCGTCGCTCAAATGATACAATATATCCCAGCCATGACCATCCCCTGGATCGCGGCAAGAGCGACTCGCATCGGCAGGTCTCCTGGCTCGCGGGTCGAAGCGTTCCGTCATGCGGCCTTCCCGGATAACTCCAGTGGCTGTTCCCTCTCGCAGGAACCGGCATCACGCGCTCACCGCTTACAGTTGCAGGGACAGCTATGGCTTTGCACCATATTCCCGTTTCAAGCCCCGAGGGGCACCGATGCGATTGGCCGGCGATGGAGCTGAAAGCCCCGACCGGTCGGCACGGGGATAGTCTGCGGTGGATGGAGGCGCAAACCGCTTTATCGCGCCCGGCGCGCGGCTTAAGCCCCGCCTCATGGTGAATGTGAGACGATGGCCTCTCCGGGGGCGGCGCTGGACACCGGCGGCGGCCTGCCTGGTCGCGGCCTGCGCCGGCGGCCATTACCGACCGGTCAGCGACACGCCGGTGCGGATCGGCAAGCCCTATACGGTGCGGGGTATCACCTATGTCCCCGCCGAGGACGCGACCTACGACATGCTCGGCTATGCCAGCTGGTATGGCAGCGAATCGGGCAAGCGCACCGCGAACGGCGAACGCTTCCGCCCCGGCTGGGCGACGGCGGCGCACACTACCCTGCCCCTGCCCAGCTATGTCGAGGTGACGGCGCTGGATACCGGGCGGCGGATCATCGTGCGGGTCAACGATCGCGGCCCGTTCGCGGGATCGTCGCGGATCATCGACCTGTCACGCGGCGCAGCCGAGCAGTTGGGCCTGCGCGCGGTCGGCAAGGCGGCGGTGCGGGTACGCGTCGTCGAGCCGGACGAGAAGGACCGCGAACGCCTGCGCCACGGAAAGGCGGCGCGGCCTCTGCCGCCAGTGTCGGATGCGGTGCGGGCAAACCTGATGTCGCAGGTCGCGGCGGCGGGGATGACGGTGCGGTAGATAACGAATGCAAGGGCCCATTTTAAGGACACCGTCTAACTTTGCCCCGTTCGGCGCCCGGCAATATATACGACCTGATCATCTGTAAGCGCTCGCGTCGGTATGAAATTCATCAAATCTGCGCTTTGCTTGAGAATAATGACTTCAGCATTTGCAAATATGCCGTAAAAATCGTCCCACTCAAAGTTCGACTGCCCCCTTATCGAGCCAAATTTGATACCTCTGTCATCCCATTCGACGAACGTAGTTCCATGAAGGTTTTTCTGCTGAGCATAGATGGTTCGAGACTGACCGCGCAATCTCAGGTAAGCGGCGCCGAAGACAGCGACTAAAAATAGCACCCAATAGACCGCGCCTACTGCCGCAGCGATTGGCAAAGAGCCCAAATCCCACAACCACGCCGCGAATACCGATAGCACACTTAAAAAAAGACAACCTATCATGAGGTTACGCCTTGCGCGCTTTGCTTTGAGTCTGATCTTAAAATTCAGGCGGTATGCCGCCAGCAAATCATCGGCAGTGGCGTCGAATTTCGCTACTTGCATGGCATGACTGTGCCATCGCGCTGTATATTCCGCAATGGGGTCGAACACTCGTAGCTGACACTCGGATTGCGTCGCTACGATCCGCCCATGACGGCATGATCGCCTGCCTCTTTGCCGTGATCTATTTAGGAACTAGAGGCCAAAAACGAAAAAGCGGGCTTTCGCCCGCTTCATCGTCATCCGCCAATGTTGGAAGAAGATTGGTCGGGGCGACAGGATTCGAACCTGCGACCCCCACACCCCCAGTGTGATGCGCTACCAGGCTGCGCTACGCCCCGACCGAGCGGCGGCCTCTAGGCGGGTTTTATCCGGGATGCAAGCCTTGATGTTGCGATGATGGCGACACCACATCGGCCTCTCCATTGCGCCTGTCCGCCTGCGATGGTAGCGGGCAGGCTATCCGACATGGGGGCTGGTCGATCGTTCGCGCATCGGCGGGTGCCCGTGCCCATTCAGCAAAGACGGGTCCGAATGTTCATTCCCTTCACCGCCCCAGTCGCCGTGATGGCCGCCGCCTCCGGCGCCGCCGCATCGAGTGGCGCCGCCTCGTTCCTCAGCCTCGCGCCGCTGCTCCTCGTCTTCGTCGTCTTCTATTTCCTGATGATCCGCCCGCAACAGCGCCGCATGAAGACGCTGCAGGCGTCGATCGAGGCGGTCAAGAAGGGCGATCAGGTCACCACGGCGGGCGGCATCGTCGGCAAGGTGACCCGCGTCGAGGACCAGCTGGTCGAGGTCGAGATCGCCCCGAACGTCCGCGTCCGCGTGGTCAAGGCGACGCTGACCGACGTGGTCAACCCCAACGCCAAACCCGCGAACGACTGACCTCACGATGCTGGATTTCCCCCGCTGGAAGGTCGCTTCCATCATCGCCCTGCTGGCCGCCCTGTGCCTGCTGGCGGTCCCGAGCTTTCTGCCCGAAAGCGTCACCAACAGCTGGGGTTCGATTCCGCATCCCCGCGTGAACAAGGGCCTCGACCTGGCGGGCGGCAGCTATCTGCTGCTGGAGGCGGACACCGCCGACCTCGCCAACACGCGGCTGGAGACGATGCGCGATCAGGTCGCCGCCGAGATGCGGCGCGGTAATCCGCGGATCGACATCGGTGACATCTCGGTCCGCAACGGCCAGCTCAGCTTCATGCTGCGCGACCCCTCGCAGGTCGATGCGGCGCGCGAGCGGCTGCTGACCATCACCGGCGGCGGTGCGGGCATGAGCGGCCAGCGCGAATGGGACATCCAGGTCGTCGACACCTCGCGCTTCGTGCTGAAGCCGACCCAGGCGGGCCTGAACCAGGCGGTCGACACCGCGATGAAGACCGCGACCGAAGTCGTCCGGCGGCGTATCGACGCGCTGGGCACCAAGGAACCGACCATCCTTCAGCAGGGCAGCAACCGCATCGTTGTGCAGGTGCCGGGTCTTCAGGACCCGCAGCAGCTCAAGGACCTGATCGGCAAGACCGCCAAGCTGGAATTCAAGCTGGTCGACACCACCGCCAATCCAGCCGAGGTGGTCAAGGGCAATGCACCGGCGGGCAGCCAGGTCCTGCCCTATCCCGGCAACCCGCTGGGTGCGCCGGTGATCGCGGTGAAGCGTCCCGTCATCATCTCGGGCGACCAGCTCATCGACGCGCAGCAGCAGTTCAATCAACAGACGAACGCGCCGGAAGTGGCGATCACCTTCGACGCGCAGGGCGGCCGCAAGTTCGCGCGCATCACGCAGGAAAACACCGGCAAGCCCTTCGCCATCATCCTCGATGGTCAGGTGCTGTCGGCCCCCAACATCAATGAGCCGATCCTGGGCGGTCGCGCCTCGATCAGCGGCAACTTTACCGTCGACAGCGCCAACCAGCTGGCGATCTCGCTGCGCTCGGGCAAGCTGCCGGTCGATCTGAAGGTCGTCGAGGAACGCACCGTCGGCCCCGACCTGGGTGCCGACTCGATCCGCAAGGGCATCCTGGCCTCGGCGATCGCGGCGGTCGCGGTGATCGTGTTCATGACCGTCACCTATGGCCGGTTCGGCATCTATGCCAACATCGCGGTCGTCATCAATGTGCTGGTCATCCTGGCGGTCATGGCGATGCTGAACGCCACGCTGACCTTGCCGGGCATCGCGGGCTTCATTCTGACCATCGGCACCGCCGTCGACGCCAACGTGCTGATCAACGAGCGTATCCGCGAAGAACGACGACGCGGGCGCAGCGTCGTCCAGTCGGTCGAGCTGGGCTATAAGGAGGCCAGCCGGACGATCTTCGAGGCGAACGTCACGCACGCGATCTCGGGCGTCATCATGCTCGTGCTCGGCTCGGGGCCCGTGAAGGGCTTCGCGGTCGTGTTGCTGATCGGCATCGTGACCAGCGTGTTCACCGCCGTTACCTTCACGCGGATGCTCGTGGCGCTGTGGTTGCGCCGCGAAAAGCCCAAGACCATCAATATTTGAGGCAGGAGAACAGATCATGCGCCTCCTGAAACTCGTCCCCGACAATACGAACATCGATTTCGTCCGCCTGCGCGGCTGGGCGTTCGGGCTGACCCTGTTGCTGACCGTGCTCGCGGTCGGCGTGACGTTCGCCAAGGGCCTCAATCTGGGCGTCGACTTTGTCGGCGGCCTGATGATCGAAGAGAAGTTCCCCACCCCGCCCTCGGCCGACCGCGTCCGCTCGGTCGTCGATGGCCTGGGCGTGGGCGAAGCCAGCATCCAGACGGTCGGCGACGGCCGCACCATCAGCATTCGCCTGCCCCTGCCCGAATCGAAAGACGAAGGCGCGACCAATGCCGTCGTCCGCAAGGTCGAGACCGCGCTGGGCCAGCAATTCCCCGGCGCCACCTTCAGCCGTTACGACACGGTGTCGGGCAAGGTGTCGAACGAGCTGATCAAGCACGGCGTGCTGGCGGTCGTGCTGGCGATCCTGGGCATCGGCCTGTTCGCCATCTTCCGCTTCGAATGGCAGTTCGGCGTGTCGACCATCGTCGCGATCGTCCACGATCTGCTCGTCACGCTGGGCTTCTTCGCGATCACCCAGTTCGAACTGGACCTGACGATCATCGCGGCGTTCCTGACCATCATCGGCTATTCGATCAACGACAAGATCGTGATCGACGACCGCATCCGCGAGAATATGCGCCGCTATCGCAAGATGGACATGCGCGAGATCATCAACCTGTCGGTCAACGAGACGCTGCCGCGCACGGTCATGACCTCGGTCACGATCCTGCTGGCGCTGGTCGCGCTGCTGCTGCTGGGCGGCCATGTGCTGCGCGGCTTCACCGCCGCGATGATCCTGGGCATCGTGGTCGGCACCTATTCGTCGATCTACGTCTCGTCCTCGCTGCTCATCTCGCTGGGCCTGCGCGCCGAGCCGAATCGTGAGAAGCCGGGCACCACCGACAAGCGGACCATCGCCGACGCCGAGCGTATCACCCCGCGTGAGGGCTAAGCGGCGCGCATGAGCGATTCGATCCGCATCACCCGCGATCCCACCGCACCCGGCCCGATCGTCCGTGGCTTCGCCGCGAACGGTTACCGGGTCGGGGAGATCGCCTATCCGGCGCTGCTCCTGTCGCCCGACTGGCATGAGCCGTGGAGCCCGCCGGCGTTCGACGCGCTCGACACCGCCTCGGTCCAGGCGTTGATCGACGAAGCGCCCGAGTTCCTGTTGCTGGGCACCGGTGCCGAACTGCGCCGCCCGCCGGCGGCGTTCCGCGCGGCGATGGAGGCGGCGGGCCTGGGCGTCGAGGCGATGGATAGCCGCGCCGCCGCCCGCGCCTGGGGTGTGCTGCGCAGCGAGGGGCGCAAGATCGTCGCCGCGCTCTACCCGCTCGACGCCGCCTGACACCTTATCGGGGCGCGGAGTCGTTCCGCCGCCCGACCAGTTCGGCCAGATGCGAGTGCAACGCCGCCGCATTGGCCGGCCAGGTGAAATCCCGCACCGCCGCGCGCACCGTCCAGGGATCGGGCGCCTGGGCCAACACCTCGCCGATCGCCGCCGCGAACGCGCCCGCATCGGCGCTGGCGATCCGCCCCGCCGCGCGACTGGTCACGACATCGCGCGCTCCGCCCGCCGGCGTGATGACGATCGGCGTGCCGCAGGCCAGCGCCTCGACCCAGGCATTGGCCAGCCCTTCGGACACCGACGCCAGCGCCATGACATCGGCCGCGCCGAGCAGCGCCGGCAGGTCATGATGCGGCATCCCGCCGACCAGCCGCACGCGATCGGCGATGCCCAGCCGCCGCGACCGCGTCGCCAGCGCGTCACGCTCGGCCCCCTCGCCCACGATCATCAGCGTCACGCCGGGCAGCCGCGCCACCGCGTCGATGACGACGCCGTGCCCTTTGCGCGGGATCAGCGCGCCCAGCGATAGGACCAGCGGCCCCGCGACACCCAGCGCACGCTTCGCCTCGGCGCGGTCGGTCGGCTGGAACCGCGCCTGGTCGACGCCGGTATGATGCACCCGGACATGCTGGCGCGCGACGCCCAATGCGGCGACGTCGTCGGCCATGGCGTCGCTGACCGCCAGCAGCCCGTCCGCCGCGCGCGCCGCCCGGGCGACCTGCGCACGGGTGGCGGGCGCGTAGCCCCAGTGATGGATATCGGCCCCGCGCGCCTTGATCGACACCGGTACGCCATAGCGCCGTCCCAGCGCGACGGCGGCGGGGCCGTCGGGGAAGAAGAAGGAAGCGTCGATCACATCGAAACGCTGCTCGGCCCATAAGGCGTCGAGCACCGGTGCCAGCGCGCGGACGAGCGCGGCGACATGGAACCGCCCGCCCGTCCCCGGCAGCGTGACGAAGCGCGGCCGCGACACGTCCAGGCCATGCCACGTCTCCCGCAGCGGCAGGGCGGCCTGTACGCGGAAGCGCCCCGCCCGCGCCAGCGGCCAGATCGGCAAGCCGATCGGCGCGACGACGCGCACCGCCACTCCCGGCCGCGCCGACAGCGCCGCCGTCTGTCGTTCGACGAAGACCCCGAAATTGGGCCGGGTCGCATCGGGGAACAGGCTGGACAGGGTCAGGACGTGCAGCATGACGCCTTATACCGACCTCTCCCGCACAAGGCGCGGCTCATTTGCACCACTTTTTCGGGCGGCACCACCACTCTGGACTAGGGTTCAAACTCAATCAGCCTCTTGAGGGGTGATGGTTTTCCTGATTCACTGGTGTGTGGATCAGGAGGAGTGAGGCATGGCGCTGTTCTGGTTGTCGGATGAAGCGTGGGCGGCGATCGAGCCGCATTTGCCGAAGAACCAGCCTGGTGCACGACGGGTAGACGACCGGCGGGTGATCTCCGGGATCGTGCATGTGCTGAAGGTCGGCAGCCGCTGGTGCGACTGCCCGGCCGATTACGGGCCGTCGACCACGATCTACAACCGGTTCAACCGCTGGTCGCGCCGTGGCTTCTGGCTCAAGTTGCTCGACGCGCTG
>NZ_JACIDH010000017.1 GCF_014196255.1 Sphingomonas pseudosanguinis | reverse complement strand
CGCGAACGGTGCACCCGTCATACCCGTAACGCTGCTCGACGAAGGGGGTCCCTTTTGGACGCCGATAGGGGGTCCTTTTTGGACGCCGATTGACAGCTACGCTTCGCCAAATCACGAATCCACTGAGGGTCCATCGGTCGCACGGTGTTCTCCTGACCGCTCTCGCCTCCCGCAATCAACCAGTCGATTTTCTCGATCTCGAGGCTTGGAAGCGCGTCGAGCAGCGGTTCCGCCGATACGAAACGCAGCTTAGCTGGAACCTTCAGTAACTCGCGCACTCGGGATTTCGCATATTTGTCCTCCTCGATGGACGTTCCTGCCCAAATGTTTTCAGACCAAATCAGCCCAAGCTCCTGCGTCTTTGCCGCCATGCGCGATGGACGCTTCGTCAAAACTTGGAAGGTGTGTTGCGGACAAGCGTTCATAATCTTGAAAGCCGCGATAATATCGGCGTCCGACGCGCTCTCGTGGAACATGTCAGACATCGAATTTGCGAAGAAAACGGTTGGGCGCTTCACCCGCAATGGCTTATTGAAGATGTGAGGAGGCGCGGTGCTGAGAACTCCAGTCCAATCTACGCGCGCCTCGTCGAAGTTTACCTCGGTGATCCCCGTGTAGTGCTCATGTCCAAAACGGTGCGCCATCTTGATCGCATAGCAGTGATGGCAGCCTGCGCTGATGCGTGAGCATCCAACGATTGGGTTCCACGTTGCATCAGTCCATTCAATTGCGCTCATGATTACTTTCCTCGATTGCCCGGAAGCAGCGCCGGTGAGCGAGGCATCTACCGCCCCTTGAGCGAGGCGGCGGAAAAGTTCATTTAAGCGGGATGGCGAAGGAACCGGGCTGGAAAGCGGCTCAAAAGCAAAATGCGGAGCGAGCGCGTTTGCGCGAAGTGGGGATGTTCAATGATCTCGCGCACTTTATCATGGAATTCCGGCTGAACGGAGGAGAGACGAGCTATCCTCCAGAGGCGCGAATGAGAGACTACCTCAATGCGCGTGGGTGGAAGGCCGAGCGCGGCGGACCCGTAAGTATTCGCACCGTTCAGGAGATGATCCGCCATATGGACCCTAATCTCGACGCACTGCCCAAGGCAGGTCCCGAGAGGATTGCTCGCATTGACGGCGAATTCCTTCCCGGCACAGAGACGATGTATGTCGGCTATTCTCCTGAGTTCTGGATGGAGTATCGGAACGCAGTGATGGGCGGGTGGAAACCGGCTGCGCGTAGAAGCCCCGGCGAGCTCGATGATCAAAATACCGAAGACGACCTTGGCAGCAGTTCCGTTTCGTGACCTTTCTACTTGCACGTCCGAACCGCCCGCCCGAGCCGTCACCCCGCTTCACCGTCTATCACCCCCATTCCGAAAACCCCCGCGCTGACCGCCCTCTCTGATCCGCAGAAAACCGTCTTTCGACGATGGTCGTGAGGCCTGTTCGACAAACGGATGATTGCGGAAAGAGGTGTTAACCGGCGAGACCGTAATCCGGGGAGCGATAGCGGGAGCCCCGGCCAGCATGTGGAATGACGACAATGCCATCTACGACGATGGCGAGTGGATCACTTGGACCGAGATCAACTCCCACCTCGAACGGTTAGAGTTCGAAGCCCGCTTCCCGGACCTCGAAGCCGATCTGGTGCCGATCTTCCAGAGCCTGCTTTCCACGGCGCAGCATTACTACGAACTAACCGGGCGGCATCTTCAGGTCTACGGCGACCTTGGCGAGCTATACGGCGTCATCACGCACGGGCTGAAGCTCCACCGCAACTACGCCCAAGGGTCGGACGGGAAGATCGGCAACCACTTCGTCGAGGTGAAGACCATCACACCGTTCAAGAGCAACGATGTCGTCGCCCTCAACCTCAAGCGCAACTTCAGCAAGGTGCTGGTCGTGAAGGTCAACGCCGACTTCGAGGTCAGGGGGAAGCTCATCGACCGCAAGGCGCTCCCCAAGACCAAGGGCGACCGGCTCATGCTCTCGTGGGATCAGTTCGAGCAGGCCGACGCCGCCTGAACGTCGCCGCCCCCCCCTGCGTCATGCCCGCCCCAACCGGGTAAACCCATAGAGACCGTCTCACGCGGGCGAGAACCGCGTCCCAAATAAGTTTCTCGACAATTTTGGTATCCGTGAGAGTCTCGGTCTTAGAACCAAAGGAGACATGGATGCTGGTCGGATACGGACGCGTGAGCACAACGAACCAGAGCCTCGACATCCAGCATGAGACGCTGCTCGCCGCAGGATGCGAGAAGGTCTTCAGCGAGAAGCTCAGCGGACGCTCAACGACCGACCGGGATCAACTCAACGATGCCCTCGACTTCGTCCGTGAAGGCGACACGTTCGTCGTTACCCGGCTCGACCGTCTCGCCCGCAGCGTCGGCGACCTTCACCGGATCATCGAGCGGCTGACCGAGAAGAAGGTCGCATTCCGCTGCCTCAACCAGAGCGGGGTCGATACCGACACCAGCACCGGGCGGCTCATGTTGTCGATCCTCGGTGCCGTCGCCGCCTTCGAAAATGACATCCGGCGTGAGCGCCAACTCGAAGGGATCGAGAAGGCCAAGCTGGCAGGCAAATATCGCGGTCGGCCCGCGAGCATCGACACCGAACGCGTGAAGGCGCTCAAGGAGACCGGCATGGGTGCCGCCCAAATCGCCAAGGCGATGAACATCGGTCGCGCGTCGGTCTACCGGGCGCTCGCAGCGTGAAAGGCGATCCGCAGAGCCTCACAGAGCCTCAGGAGCGGCTCGTCGAGGACCGCCGAGATCATTGTCCTGCGCGTATCCCTGATGCTCCAGAAGCCTCTCAGGGCGCACCTGATGATGATCTCGACACGGTCACTGATCGACCGTCGATCAAGACCATAATCGCTCGACTGCGCGCGTCCCGTAGCCCCCTCGCCGGGGGCTTGGCTCAGGCCTGTGATCCGCTCCCTTCGCCCGCTCCAGCGATTTGCTTTAGCAAGTCGCCTGATCGTCAGGGACGGTCCATTACAACCCATCGAATATAACTCAGATCGCATGCATCAGGCATGGTGCGTTCTGTCGGCTTGTGCATACACTCAGGTGATGAAAAACCTGTCGCCCTTTGGCGCGCTTCTGATCTTCGGGTTCATCGGCCTGCTGACGGGCAAGTTCGGGCTGTGGTTCCCGCTTGGCCTGCTGGCCGCCGTGGTGATCGCGGTTGCGCAGAATGGCCGGCGGGGCGAATGAGCGCCCGCGTGGCGATCAGCGTGATGCACCGGTGCGATAGTCTTGCGCCAACGCCTTGCTCGCCGTTTCGATGGATCGCCGGACAGCCGCGAGATTTGCGATCTGCCCACAGGTCATGACCGGTAAGGATATGGCTGGACTTTGCGGCCCTTCCCCCTGCCCTTGCGCTATGCCCGAGCGAGCCAATTCGGCCTTCACCGCATCGGCGACCGGCGTCCATTTCTCGGCCGGACCATGCGCCCTTTGCATGATCGCGCCTGCCCAGCGCTCTCCTTGATCTTTCAGATACGCATTCTGCTGATACGCAAAACAGCTCGCCATCGCGTAGGCGACGACATCTTCATGCAAAACTGCAGGCGTTTCGGCCTTTGCCGGCATGGGCTGCTCTCCACAACCGCCGAGCAACACCAAGAAAATCAGTGATTGTCGCATCATGCCAACTCCCAGAACTCGCCACGCGATGTCTTGGCGCTGCCATTCGTATAGGTAGCATAGTTATCATGCCCCGGCTCACGATACCGTACGCCATCCCATAAAGCGATGTGACCGCTGGCATCAGACCAGTTTACAGTGAATGCAACAATGCCGCGCTTGCCGCGAAACGCGCTATCATAGGGACTGGCATTATCTACCAGAGGCTTTCCAAGCAGCCTTAGGAGGTAAGCGCGAAATTCGGTCACACGGAAAATAATGCGTGCCCCATCAGCAACCCCCAAGGTTTGCGCACCCGCCGCTCGTGCGATTACCGCATTGATGGGCGCTCCGCCTTTGTTGAAAGCTACGCTCAGACGGCTAGCACATGTGTTACCATTAGGACCAAATCCCGGCGCCTCGATGTTTCGTGCGGCAGCTCCTCCGAGATGACTATAAAGGTCTCGAAGCGAGGGGTAGGCTTCATGATCGGGAAAGGCAGACCATATTTTAGCGAGGACAGGTTTGGCCATCGTTAAAGGCTCCTGGATTCTTCGACTATGGTACATAGTCTATTCTACCACCCAAAAAACCGCAATTGGAACGTCAAGTTAAGGACAAAGCGATTCCGTCACCTCAAAGCATGAGTGGGCCTTCACCATCCTTTTAAGTCGCCATACTCCAATACCATTGGCATGTGCCCTATCCGGCCAGCCTTTATCAGAGTTCTCCATGCCGATTCGCCCCGCCACCCCCACCGACGCGCCCGCCATCGCCGCGATCATCCTGCCGGTGATCCAGGCGGGCGAGACCTATGCGCTCGATCCCGCCATGACCGAGGCGGCGGCGCTGGCCTATTGGCTGGGGGAGGATAAGCGGACATTCGTGTTCGAAGAGGAGGGCGAGATCCTCGGCACCTATTATCTGCGCGCCAATCAGGCCGGCGGCGGGGATCATGTCGCCAATGCGGGGTATATGACCGGTGCCGCCGCGCGTGGGCGCGGGCTGGCGCGGGCGATGGCGCTGCATTCCTTCGACGAAGCGCGGGCGCGGGGCTTTGTGGCGATGCAGTTCAACTTCGTGGTCGGCGCCAACGTCGCCGCCGTGCATTTGTGGACGGCGCTGGGCTTCGCGACGGTCGGGCGGGTGCCCGGCGCCTTCCGGCATCCGCGCCTGGGGGCGGTCGATGCGCTGGTGATGCACCGACCGCTATAGGATCTACCCTGCGCGGGCGACCTGGAAGCCAGCGAAGGACTGGCTGACCGGCATCAGCTCCAGCCGGTTGATGTTGAGGTGCGGCGGCAGCTCGGCGACCCAGAGCAGAGTGGCGGCGATGTCGTCCGCCGTCATCGGGTCCGAGCCCGCATAGAGTGCATCCGACGCCGCCTGGTCGCCGCCGGTGCGGACGGTGGTGAACTCGGTCTCGACCATGCCCGGCTCGATCGAGGTGACGCGCACCCCCTTGCCATGCAGGTCGGCGCGCAGGTTCAGCGAGAATTGCTTCACGAACGCCTTGGTCCCGCCATAGACGTTGCCGCCGGTATAGGGATAGTTCGCCGCCACCGAGGACAGGTTGATGATCCCCCCGCGCCGTTCGATCAGGCGCGGCAGCAGCCGGTGGGTGATGGTGATCAGCCCGTCGATATTGGTCGCGATCATCGTTCGCCACTGGGCCAGATCGCTGTCCTGCGCCGGCTTGGTGCCGAGCGCGAGGCCGGCATTGTTGATCAGCAGGTCGATGTCCGCGAACGCCTCCGGCAAGCCCGCCAGCGCCGTATCGAGCGCCCCCTCGTCGGTGATGTCGAAGGCGAGCGGATGGAACGCCGCCCCCAGCTCGTCCGCCAGCGCCTGAAGCCGGTCGGCGCGACGCCCCGTCCCGATCACCCGCCAGCCGGCCGCGACGAAGGCGCGTGCGGCGCCGGCACCGATTCCGGCGGTGGCTCCGGTAATGAGGGCGGTTCGGGTCATCGGTCGATCTCCATGGAAAGGCTTGGGCGCGCCTGATGTGGCGCAAATGGCACCGCGACGAAAGCGGTCAGCCCCCGCTTCGTTCCAGCCCTTTGTTTTCCGGGCTTTTCCCGGATGGCGCCCATCCGCCCGGTATCGCACTCTATCGGCCGAAGGGAGCGGATCATAGGCTATGTCGCCAATACCGACCTGACGCGCGTGCCTGCCGGCCAAACGCTGTCGCCGCGCGCGCAGGGTGGCCGGTGCCTGTTCCGGCCCGCCGGGGAGATGACCCCGGCGGACGACGAACCGCTGCATGTCGTCTATCCGCGCGCGCCCGACGGCCCCGAGCGGTGGACGCGGATTTACTGACGCAGCGTTTCCCGGGCCGCCCCTTTGCACGGGCAAGCCCCCTCCCCACATCATGGTCCATCCCCCCGCGCCCCGTCGCGTCAGTCAGGACCATCCATGCCCCGCCCGATCCGTATCGATTTCGTCTCCGACATCTCCTGCCCCTGGTGCATCATCGGGTTGCGCGGGCTGGAGATCGCGCTGGAGCGGTTGGGCGACGCGGTCGAGGCGGACATCCATTTCCAGCCGTTCGAGCTGAACCCGGCGATGGCGCCCGAGGGCGAGAATATCATCGAACATATCGGCCGCAAATATGGCGCAACGCCCGAACAATCGGCGGCCAACCGCGCCAATATCCGCGAGCGTGCCGCCTCGGTCGGCTTCACCATGGCGATGACCGACACATCGCGTATCTATAACAGCTTCGACGCGCATCGCCTGCTCCACTGGGCGGGGATCGAAGGGCGTCAGACGGCGCTGAAGCATGCGCTGTTCGACAGCTATTTCACGCACGGTGAGGATATTTCCGACCATGACGTGCTGATCGCCGCCGCCGTCCGCGCCGGGCTCGACGCCGAGCAGGCCCGCGCAATCCTGTCCTCCGACCTTTATGCCACCGAGGTGCGCGAGGCCGAGAGGCTGTGGCAGGGGCGCGGCATCCAGTCGGTGCCCGCGATCGTCATCGACAATCGCTATCTCATCTCGGGCGGCCAACCGCCCGAATCGTTCGAGCAGGCGCTGCGCCAGATCGCCGCCGAACCCGTTCAAGCCTGATCCCCTTTCGAAAGGAGCCCCCATGGCCGACACCCGTTATGCCAAGACCGAGGAAGCCCTGTCGCGGCTGACCCCCGAACAATATTATGTGACCCAGCAAAGCGGCACCGAGCGTCCCGGCACCGGCGAATATCTGCATACGCGCGAGCCGGGCCTGTATGTCGACATCGTCTCGGGCGAGCCGCTGTTCGCCTCGGCCGACAAGTTCGATTCGCATTGCGGCTGGCCCAGCTTCACCCGGCCGATCGAGCCGGCGCATGTCAACGAACTGCGCGACACCACGCACGGCATGATCCGCACCGAGGTGCGCTCGGCGCATGGCGACAGCCATCTGGGCCATGTCTTCCCCGACGGCCCGCGCGATCGTGGCGGCCTACGCTACTGCATCAACTCCGCCTCGCTGCGCTTCGTGCCGCTGGGGGAGATGGAGGCGGAAGGTTATGGCGACTATGTCGACCAGGTCCGCGCAGCGGAGCAGGGGTGACCTCTTTCCTCCCCTGCAAGGGGAGGGGGACCAGCGAAGCTGGTGGAGGGGTGTAACCGGTTGCGAGGATAGAGTTACCTCTCGGGCGTGGGACACCCCTCCGTCAGGGCTTTGCCCTGCCCCCCCCCTGCCAGGGGAGGAATAGGCGCTTGACGCATACGGCACCTTTCCCCGGATCGATCGTTTGCAACGCGAAACGATAAGGGTCGGGGAAAGGGGCTATGATGAAGGCGATGATCTGGGGCTGGGCCCCCTTACTGGTCGCCGCACCGGTTTGGGCGCAGCAGACCACCGACCCCGTCCCCTCGGCCTCGCGTGTCGTTCCGGAGGCCGCCACCGGCGATACGCAGCGCCCGCCCCGCCGCCGCGCGGTGCGCCCCTCCGATAGCGCGCCCTCGGCGATCACCGCCGACACGCGCCGCACGCCGCCGCCGGGGCTGATCGGCGACTGGCACGACATCCGCACCCGGCTGGGCCGGCGGGGTATCACCGTCACCGCGCGCTATGCCTCGGAAAGCGCGGTCAATGTGACGGGCGGGCGCAAGACGCTGTTCCGCGAAACCGGGCAGTTCGACGCCGGCGCGCTGTTCGATCTGGAAAAGGTCATGGGGCTGAAGGGCGGGGCGTTCCAGGCCACGCTCACCTATCGCCGGGGCCGCAACCTCAGCGACGATGCGAATTTGGGTACGCTGCAACAGGTGCAGGAGGTCTATGGCCGGGGCCAGACTCTGCGCCTCACCCAATTCTGGTACGAACAGCGGATCGGCGAGCGGTTCGAGGTGAAGCTGGGCCGCACCAATCCGGGCGAGGATTTCGCGATCTTCTCCTGCCACTTCATGAATTTGAGCTTTTGCGGCGCGCAGCCGGGCAATCTGGTCGGCGACTATTGGCAGAACTGGCCGGTCAGCCAATGGGGCGTGCGGCTGCGCTACGAACCGCGTGACGACCTGTATGTCCAGAGCGCGGTCTATGAGGTCAATCCGCGCAATCTGGATACCGACTTCTTTATCGGCCATTTCCGGGGTGCGACCGGGGTGCTGGTCCCCGCCGAAGTCGGCTGGATCAACCATCCCACCGCCGGGCGGATCGGGTCGTACAAGCTGGGCGGCTGGGTCAGCACCGCCGATGCGGCCGACGTCTTCCTCGACATCAACCGTCGCCCGCTCGCGATCACCGGCCTCGCCCCGCTGGAGCGGAGCAGCCGCTACGGCGTCTATATCAACATCCAGCAGCAGCTGACCGGCGAGACCAAGGACGGCAAGGCGGAAAATGGCCTGAGCGTCTTCGTCAACGCCACCCAAGCGGACCGCGCGACCAGCGTCACCGACAATCAGGTCGCCGCCGGGCTGTTCTACAAGGGGCTGGTGCCCGCCGTGCCCGGCGACGTGCTGGGCATCGGCGTGGCGCGCACGCATGTGAACGGACGGGTGGCGGACGGGCAACGGCTCGATCCCACGCGGCCGGCGGTGCAGGGATCGGAATATGCCGCCGAGGTGTATTACAGCATCCACCCCGCCGAATGGTTGGAGATGCGCCCCAATGTCCAGTTCATCCATCATCCCGGCGGCTATGCCCAGGCGGACGATGTCACCGTGCTGGGCCTGAAGGCCGCGTTGACGCTGTAAGAGACTCTTTGAAAACATGCCGGAGGCACGTTTTTGGGGCACCGGCCCGAAACTCGCTTTCAGCGAGTTTCCAAGCCGACCCTGATTCCGCGATTCACGACCCGTTCAATAGGCCGCCCGCATGAGTGACGGCTCCAAAGGAGTGTTTTGATGATCCGTTCGATGATGGCGTCCGCCCTGCTGGCGCCGACCGCCATGGCGATGGTCGCCGCGCCCGTGCCCGCCATGGCGCAGGCCGGCGGCGATCTGGCGGCGGTGCAGCGCTCGCTTCAGGCGCTGACGACGATGACCGCCGACTTCACCCAGACGGACCGCGCCGGCAAGGTGCTGACCGGGACGCTGACCATGAAGAAGCCGGGCAAGATCCGCTTCCAATATGAAAAGGGCGTGCCGCTGCTGATCGTCGCCGATGGCGGCGCGCTGACCTTCATCGACTATTCGGTGCGGCAGGTGCAGCGCTGGCCGATCAAGAACTCGCCGCTGGGCGTGCTGATCGACCCCAGCCGCGACATCGGTCGCTATGCCAAGGTCGTGCCCAGCGCCGACTCGCGGCTGCTCTCGGTCGAGGCGAACGACCCCAAGCATCCCGAATATGGCAAGATCACGCTGGTCTTCGCCCGCGACGCCGCCGCGCCCGGCGGGCTGATGCTGCAAGGCTGGGTCGCGCTCGACAGCCAGAACAACCGGACGACGATTCGCCTGTCGAATCAGCGCTACGGCGTCGCGGTGGACGACAAGGCGTTCCGATTCAACGACCCACGGAGGTCGGCGGCGCGTAACTGAACGCTTCCGGGCAATTTCATTCATCCGGGCGACAGGTTTCCTGTCCTATCAGGGCGTTGCGGTTGAGGGGCATTCGAGATTCCCCCCTGTTGCTTGAATGAGCACCCTCATCCCGCCTGCGTGACGAACGCTAGGTCGGCCCTCGCTCCATGCCCCCGGAGCGAGGGCCTTTCCGTATGTACATCTATTCCTCCCCTGCAAGGGGAGGTGGCAGGGCGAAGCCCTGACGGAGGGGTGTCCCCGCGGGATGAGCAGCCTTCTCTAACGACTGGGGACACCCCTCCACCATGCTGCGCATGGTCCCCCTCCCCTTGCAGGGGAGGAATGAGGGTGGCGGTAACCTTGTCTCACCCCCTGCCCCCCGCTACATCGCGTCCCGTGAAAATCGCCTCCTGGAACATCAATTCGGTGCGGTTCCGCGCCGCCATCGTCGAACAGTTTCTGACCGAGGCTGCGCCCGACGTCCTGTGTCTTCAGGAGACGAAGGTCGTCGATGACGACTTCCCCTTCGAGCTCTTCCGGTCGCTCGGCTACGACCACATCGTCATCCACGGCCAGCGCATGCACCACGGCGTCGCGATCGCCAGCCGCGTGCCGATCGTCGAGGACGACCGCCTCGACTGGCAGGCCAATGCCGAGGCGCGGCATGTCGGCGTGCGGCTGCCCAACGGGGTGCGGCTGGAGAATGTCTATATCCCGGCGGGCGGCGACGTGCCCGACCGCGAGGTGAATCCGAAATTCGGCCAGAAACTCGATTTCCTCGGCCGCATGATCGACTGGTCGGGCCGGCTCGACTGCCCCACCATCCTGACCGGCGACTTCAACATCGCCCCGCTCGAGTCGGACGTGTGGAGCCACAAGCAGTTGCTCGACGTGGTCAGCCATACGCCGATCGAGGTCGAGACGCTGGCCAGGCTCCAGGCCTCGAACGACTGGGTCGATCTGGGCCGTCACTTCATCCCCGCGCCCGAGCGGCTCTATACCTGGTGGAGCTACCGCGCGAAGGATTGGGCGGCGTCGGATCGCGGGCGGCGGCTCGATCATATGTGGGCGACGCGCGACGTGGCGGACAAGGCGACCGGCCACCGCGTGTTCGAGGGGTGCCGCAGCTGGCTCAAGCCCTCCGACCATATCCCGATCATGACGGAATTCGATTTTTGAGCGCCGATCCGAAGGCGCCTGATGCCCGGGCGGCGGCGCGCGCCATCGACGCGCTGCGTCGGGGGTGGCCGATCGCGATCAACGGCGTCGCGCTGCTGGCGGTCGAGACGGCCGATCCGATGCGTCTGGCCGGTTTCGATCCCGAAGGGCAGGCGCCGGTCCTGATCTCGGCCGGACGCGCCGCGACATTGAAGCTGACCAACCAGATGGAGGCCGCCGACCCGGATGCCGCCGTGCTGGTCGAACGCGCGCCCTGGATCGACTTTCCGGCCGCGACCGCGCTCGCCGATCCGCAATTCGACCTCGCGACACCGCTCAAAGGCCCCTATCGCGCGCTTCCCCTGCCCGATCCGGCGGTCGCGGCGGCGGCGATCCGGTTCGCGCGGATCGCGGGGCTGCTGCCGGCCTTCTTCGTCGGCGGAACGGGCGTGGAGGCGTCGCTGACGGTCGCCGACATCGTCGCGCATGAAAATGCCGAGGCGCTGGCCATCGCCACCCGCGCGCGCCTGCCCGTGGCGGGGGCGGAGGATGCCGAGATCGTCGCCTTCCGCTCGCCCCATGCGGCGGGCGAGCATGTCGCGCTGCTGATCGGCCAGCCGAATGGCCAGCCGCCGCTGGTGCGGTTGCACAGCGAATGCCTGACCGGCGATGTGCTGGGCAGCCTGAAATGCGATTGCGGACCGCAGCTCCATGCCGCGATCCATGCCATCGCCGACTCGGGCTGGGGCATATTGCTGTACCTGCGCCAGGAGGGGCGCGGGATCGGGCTGGTCAACAAACTGCGCGCCTATCAGTTGCAGGATCAGGGCTTCGATACGGTCGACGCCAACACCCGGCTGGGCTTCGCCATCGACGCGCGCGATTTCGGCGTGGCGGCGCGGATGCTGACGCTGCTGGGACAGGACAAGGTGCGGCTGCTGACCAACAACCCGGCCAAGGTCGCGGGGCTGGATGCCGCCGGCGTGCGCGTGGTCGAGCGGGTGGCGCACAGCCTGCCGCCCAATCCGCATAACGAACGCTATCTGGCGACGAAGCGGGACCGGACCGGGCACCAGTTGTAGGGGACCCACCTCAAACATCCGTTCCGCCTGAGCGACGTCGAAGGCCAAGGGCCGCCCCTGTGTGGCACAGTGGGGAACGTGCACTTCGACTTCGCTCAGTGCGAACGGAGGGTGGGGCTTGGACGTGCGGGCTCGGGAAGCGCCGCGTGCGTCGGACGACGTGAGAGATCCAGCCCCCCTCGCCACATCCCCAACCGCCGTTCACGCTGAGCGCAGTCGAAGCGCACGTTCCACGCTTTGCCAGACAGGTCTTTCCCGTGGCCTTCGAACTTCGCTCAGGCTGAACGGTCGTGGGGGTGTCAGACCCCCAATTCGCGCCGCACGTCGGCATAATCCTGCGCAATGGCCGACACGCCGATGTCGCGCAGCCGCTGGTCGTGCCCGACCGCGCAGTGCGTGCCCATGCACATGCCGATGACATAGCCCCCGCTCGCCACCGCGCCGGTCGCGCCGACGGGGGAGTCCTCCAGGATCGCACAATCCGCGATGGCCACGCCCAGCCGGTCGGCGGCGTACAGATACAGGTCGGGCGCCGGCTTGCCGCGCGTCACATGCTCGCGACCGCTATAGATATGTTCGCCGAACGCCTCGCGCAGGCCGAGATGGCGCAAGTGGCGGTCGATCCACACCGTCGGGCTGGACGACACCACCGCCTTGGGAAAGTCGGCGGGCAGCGACCGGACGAAGTCGACCGCGCCGGTGATCGCCATCACGCCCTCGTCCATCGCGCGGACATCCTCGACCCGCCGCGCCTCGTAGAAGGACTCCGGCAGTACATGGCCGATCCGCCCCTCGATCGTCGCGATGAAGTCCTTGCCCGCCAGCCCCATATAATGATGCATCGCCTCTTCCGGCGTATGCGGATGGCCGTTGGCGGTCAGCCATTCGGCAAGGTGGCGATTGCCCTCATATTCGCTGTCGATCAGGACGCCGTCGAAATCGAACAGCAGCGCGGCGAAGCGGCTCATCCGCGTGCCCCGAACAGGGCGCTGCCGATGCGGACATGGCTGGCGCCCAGCATCGCGGCGACTTCGTAATCCTCGGACATGCCCATGCTGAGCTTGGCTACGCCCAGCTCGCGCGCCATCTTGGCGAGCAGCGCGAAATAGGGCGCGGCGTCGACCCCGTGCGGCGGGATCGCCATCAGCCCGACGATCGGCAGACCGGCGGCGCGTGCCTGTTCCAACATGGCGGGCGCCTCGGCGATGGCGCAGCCGCCCTTCTGCTCCTCCTCGCCGATATTGACCTGGAGGAAGCAATCGGGCCGTTGGTCGCTCTTGTCCATCGCCTCGGCCAGCGCGGTGATCAGCGAGGGGCGGTCGACGGTGTGGATCACGTCGAACAGCGCGACCGCGTCGGCCGCCTTGTTCGACTGCAACTGGCCGATCAGATGGAGTTCGACGCCGTCATAGCCGTCGCGCAGCGCCGGCCATTTGGCGGCGGCCTCCTGCACGCGGTTCTCGCCGAACACGCGGTGGCCGGCCTCCAGCAGCGGACGGATCGTGTCGGCATCATGCGTCTTCGACACCGCGATCAGGGTCGGGGTCGCATGGTCCCCGAGCTTGGCGGCACGCTGAAGCTCGGCGGAGACGGTGGCAAGTCGGGAAACGCTGTCGTCGGTCATGCCCGGCGCTATAGTCGCTGGCATGGCCGACCGATACCCCGTGACATGGCTGATGACCGATGAGCGGCTGGGCGACGGGCTATGGACCGCGCTGCGACGGTTGCCGCCGGGGTCGGGGGTCGTGTTCCGCCACCACGCGACGCCCCCGGCCGTGCGCCGGACGATCCACCGAAGGGTCTGGCGGATCGCGCGGGCGCGGGGGTTGGTGCTGCTGGTGGCTGGCGGCGGTCTGCCCGGCGACGGCGTGCACAAGTCGGGGAGAGGCAAGGGATTGCGCAGCTGGCCCGCGCATGATCGGGCGGAAGCGGTTGCGGGGTGGCAGGCCGGGGTCGATCTGTTGTTCGTCTCGCCGCTTTTCGCCACCCGGTCACACCCCGGGGCATCCGGCATCGGCCCCGCGCGGGCGGCACGGATCGGGCGTGGGCTGGGCCTGCCCCTGATCGCGCTGGGCGGCATGAACGCGGAGCGCTTTCGTCGCCTGCGGGGGCGATTCGACGGCTGGGCCGCGATCGATGCCTGGGGTGGTGCGGGCTGAGTCATCCGGGAACGAACTGCGCTCTCTTTGCCGGCAGTCTCGTTTCGCGAATGAATGTGTTCGCGCGGAGACGCGAAGACGCGGAGGTGTCCGGCGTTGGGCAACGTCAGACCCTTCTCGCAGACGTGGAAAGAGGACAGACATTCGATCTGGCCCAGCACCTTCTGCGTTCTCCGCGCCTCCGCGCGAACAACGTCTTCCGAACTGCTTGGATCGAGCGCGAAGGATCGCATCCGATCATCGGCGGGATTTCGACGTGCCAATGGAAGCGACGTGGCTGGGCCAGCCATGCCAATGCGAGTCGTACCACGTTGATGCCCAACCCTCGGCGCAAATGGATTTTGTTCGCGCAGAGGCGCAGAGGCGCAGAGGACGCGGAGGGGGCTCGCGCGGGGTAACGCCTTGCCTTCCCCTCGGGCATAGTCAGTGGGCAGACATCCGATCTGGCCCCACACTCCCTGCGTCCTCTGCGCCTCTGCGCGAACAATTTTATCTTAAAGACGCAAACCGAACGCCGGTGATCATCCGCTCATGGACGAGCGCTTTGCTGCCTCCGGAGATCATGCAGAAGACGCGCAAGGCACAAAGCAGCGACGCTCCGATGGAGCGTCGCACCCGCAAAACCGCATTACGCGAGGGTCAGAACCGGAAGGCGGTTCCCAGATACACCGCCTGGCTGTTGCGGCGATCGTCGTCCAGGCGGGCCAGGCGCTCGCGGTCCGAGCGATAGCGAACGCCCGCCGTCACATCCAGGTTGCGGGTCAGCGCATAGGAGCCGCCCATGTCGAGCGAATAGCTGGACGGCGTATCGATCAGCTTGGCCACGCCCTCGATCGGGCGATCGGTCGAGGCCTTCACGCGACCCGTGAAGCGATTGGCGGTATAGCTGACCGCGACATCGGCGGTCTCGCGGCTGCCCGGCATGCCGGCCAGATCGATGCGCGCGATGTCGCTGGACACGGCCAGCCGCTTCCAGCCGACCGCGACGCCCAGATTGTACGAAATCGGCGCCAGGCCGACCGTCGGCGCGACATTGGCGGCGATCCGCTCGTCATTGGTACGGCTGGTCCGGGCACGCACCGCGACGGTGACCGGGCGGCTGGTGCCACGCTGGCTTTCGGCAGGCGTAAAGCGCAGGTCGCCGGCGTCGAGGCCACCGCGCGCGAAGATGGCGGCGAGGCGGGGATCGGCCGATGCCGGCGTGAAGCCCCCGGTGCCGCGCAGGCTCAGCGTCCGCTTCGGCACGCGCGTGCCCTGATCGACCGCACCGATGGCGGGCGCGACCATCGCCGTCGTGGCGGCCAGCGCCCCGATAGCAAGTCCGATCACCACACGCCCGAACGACACGATCCACCCCTTTAGATGACAATCCCTCTGGAGATCGGTCCTAACATGGAATCATGTCGGAGCGATCCCATTGTTACGCGCCCGATCGCGAATCTTGTCCGACTGTTGCCCGGTATCCACAGAATCGCCCTCATCGCACGCGCGCTTGCCGGGGTGGCGGGGCCCCTGTAGAGCGATACGCAACCCTTATTCCCAGTCCTTATTCGCAGTCAGGATAATGCCGATGCTTCGCCGTTCCGCCACCGCGTTCGCGGTTATCGCCGCCCTGTCGCTCGGCGCCTGTGCCGGCAAGAAGGACCGCCCGCAGGCCGATCTGGCCGCGTCGAAGGTGACGACGATCGGCGTGAACTCCTATCTGTGGCGCGCCAGCCTCGACACGCTCAGCTTCATGCCGCTGACCGAGACCGATTCGAACGGCGGCGTGATCGTGACCGACTGGTACATCAACCCGCAGGTCCCGACCGAGCGGATGAAGGTGACCGTCACCATCCTCGACCAGGATCTGCGCGCCGATGCGCTGCGCGTGACCGCACTGCGCGAGGTCAATCGCGGTGGCCAGTGGGTCGCCGCCCCCGTCCAGGCCGCGACCACGCAGAAGCTGGAAGACATCATCCTCACCAAGGCGCGCGACCTGCGCCGTGCCTCGATCACGAAGTAAAAGACGAGAAGAATGGCCTCGCGTTTCAACGCCCTGAAATCGGATTCGACCTGGCAGCGGATCTGGGAAGAGCGGCGCACCTTCGCCGCCGACGATCACAGCTCCAAGCCGCGCTCCTATGTCCTCGAGATGTTTCCCTATCCGTCGGGGCGCATCCATATGGGGCATGTCCGCAACTATACGATGGGCGACGTGCTGGCGCGCTATCGGCGGATGATCGGGCATGAGGTGCTCCACCCGATGGGCTGGGACGCGTTCGGCATGCCCGCCGAGAATGCCGCGATGGAAAAGGGCGTCCATCCGGGCGGCTGGACCCGCGACAATATCGCGACGATGAAGGCGCAGTTGAAGCGGCTGGGTTTCGCGCTCGACTGGACGCGCGAGATCGCGACCTGCGAGCCCGATTATTACGGGCATGAGCAGGCGCTGTTCCTCGACCTGTACGCGGGCGGGTTGGTGTACCGCAAGGAATCGGCGGTCAACTGGGACCCGGTCGATATGACCGTGCTGGCCAACGAACAGGTGATCGACGGGCGCGGCTGGCGCTCGGGCGCGCTGGTCGAGAAGCGCAAGCTGAACCAGTGGTTCCTCAAGATCACCGACTTCGCCGACGAACTGCTGGAGGGTCTGACGACGCTCGAGCATTGGCCCGACAAGGTGAAGCTGATGCAGGAGAACTGGATCGGCCGCAGCAAGGGCCTCCAGTTCCGCTTCGCCCCCGTCGCGCCCTTCGCGACGCCGATCGAGGTCTATTCGACCCGTCCCGACACCATCTTCGGCGCGAGCTTCGTCGCGATCGCGGCGGATCATCCGATTGCGCGCGAACTGGCCGAGACCAACGCCGACGCCGCCGCGTTCATCGAGCGGTGCAAGGCGGGTGGCACGACCGCAGCCGAGCTGGAGACGCAGGAAAAGCTGGGCTTCGACACCGGCTATCGCATGCAGCATCCGATGGATGCGGCGATCACCCTGCCCGTCTATATCGCGAACTTCGTGCTGATGGACTATGGCACGGGCGCGGTCATGGGCGTGCCCGCGCATGACCAGCGCGACCTGGATTTCGCGCGCAAATATGGCCTGAGCGTCACCCGCGTCGTCGCCGATGGCGATGTCACCGCGCCGGTGTTCGAAGGCGACACCGCCTATACCGGTAGCGGGCAGCTGGTGAACTCCGGCCCACTCGATGGCATGGATGTCGAGGCCGCCAAGGCCGCCGTCATCGCGCGGGCCGAGGGCGAAGGCTGGGGTCAGGGCCAGACGGTGTATCGCCTCCGCGACTGGGGCGTCAGCCGCCAGCGTTATTGGGGCACGCCGATCCCGATCATCCATTGCGAGGATTGCGGCGCGGTGCCGGTCCCCAAGGACCAGTTGCCGGTCACCCTGCCCGAGGACGTGACCTTCGACGTGCCGGGCAATCCGCTCGACCGGCATGCGACGTGGAAGCATGTCGACTGCCCGACCTGCGGCAAGCCGGCCCGGCGCGAGACCGACACGCTCGACACCTTCGTCGATTCGTCCTGGTACTTCATCCGCTTCGCCAGCCAGCCCAAGGATCGCCCGTTCGATCCCGAGGTGGTGAAGCAGTGGCTGCCGGTCGGCCAGTATATCGGTGGCGTCGAGCATGCGATCCTGCACCTGCTCTATGCCCGCTTCTGGACCCGCGCCTTGAAGCATATCGGCCTGATCGACGTGGCGGAGCCGTTCGCAGGGCTCTTCACGCAGGGTATGGTCACGCACGAGAGCTACAAATCCTCGGACGGCCGCTGGCTCGCGCCCGGCGAAATCCGCGACGGCATCGAGATCGCGACCGGACAGCCGATCACGGTCGGCCGCGTCGAGAAGATGTCCAAGTCCAAGAAGAACACCGTCGATCCCGAGCCCATCGTGGATCAGTACGGCGCGGACGCGGTACGCTGGTTCATGCTGTCCGACAGCCCGCCCGAGCGCGACCTGCCCTGGTCGGAAGCGGGCATCGAGGGGTCGTGGCGCTTCGTCCAGCGCTTGTGGCGTCTGTTCGACGGTTCGGAAGCGGCCGAGGGCGAGGACAAGGCGCTGTCCCGCAAGCTGCACCAGACCATCGCGGGCGTCGCGGCGGATATCGAGGCGCTGGCCTTCAACAAGGCGGTCGCCAAGCTGTACGAGCTGGTCAACGCCATCGAAAAGGCCAAGCCGTCGGCGTCGCGCAACGCGGCGATCCGTACCACCATGCTGCTGGTCGCACCGATGGTCCCGCATCTGGCAGAGGAAGCCTGGGCCGGGATGGGTCAGGATGGCCTGATCGCCGACGCCGCCTGGCCGGTGGTCGACGAAAGTCTGCTGGTCGAGGACGAGGTCACCGTCGCGGTGCAGGTCAACGGCAAGCTGCGCGACACGCTGACCATCGCCAAGGGACTGCCTAAGGATCAATTGGAGGCGACCGCGCTGGCGTCGGACAAGATCGTCCGCGCGCTCGACGGCGCCACCCCGAAAAAGGTGATCGTGGTGCCTGATCGTCTGGTAAACATCGTCGCATGATGCGCGCCCCGACCCTGCTCGCCGCCCTCGGGCTGACGCTCGCTTTGTCGGGCTGCGGCCTGCACCCGCTTTATGCCGGGGGCAGCCAGGGCGCGGTGGCGACCGCGCTGTCGGGGGTGGAGGTCGCCCCTATCCAGGGCAAGGCGGGCTGGCTGATGGCCAATGCGCTGCGCGACCGGCTGGGCAATGGCCAGGGTGGCGGGGCGCGTTACCGGCTGGACGTCAAGCTCGACGACCAGATCAAGGGCCTGGGCGTGCGGCGCGACGACTCGGTCACGCGCGAACGCCGGGTGCTGCGCGCGCGCTATCAGCTGATCGACCAGACGAGCAACGCGGTGCTGGTCGATTCGACCGCCGGTTCGGATGCCGGCATCGACGTCGTCCGCTCGGAATACGCCACCATCGCGGCGGAGAATACCGCGCTCGAACGGCTGGCGGTGATCGTCGCGGATGAGATCGTCGCGCGGCTGGCGACCTATGCCCGGGCGCGTCCCGCCGGCGAGGCGCCGGTCGCCCGCCCGTGAAGGCCCCTGCTTCGTGAAAGCCAATGCCGGGCAAATCCGTCAGGCGCTGAGCCGCCCGTTGGCCGATGTCCGGCTCTATCTGCTGCACGGCCCCGATGAGGCCGGTGCGAACGAACTGGCGCGGCTGCTCGCCCAGGCGATGGGGTGCGAGGCGGAGCGGATCGACCTCGACTCGGCGACGCTGAAGAGCGACCCCGCACGGCTGACCGACGAGGCGGCGGCGCTGTCGCTGTTCGGCGGCCCACGCTTCATCCGCATCGCCAGCGTCGGCGAGGAGGGGCTGGCGGCGTTCACCGCGCTGCTGGAGGCGGAATCGGCGGGCAATCCGGTCGTCGCTATCGCCCCCACGGTCAAGACCACCGCCAAGATCGTCAAGCTCGCGCTCGATTCGCCGCAGGCGATGGCGTTCGGCTGCTATGCGCCGACCGCCGCCGATGCCGAACGGCTGGCCGTGACCATGGCGGGCGAGATGGGATTGCGGCTGGCCGCCGGCGTGCCCGCCAGACTGGTCGAGGCGGCGGGCGCGGACCGCGCGGTCATCACCCGCGAGCTGGAAAAGCTGGCGCTCTATCTCGACGCCGATACCGACCGACCGCGCGAGGTCGATCATGCCGCGATGGACGCGATCGGCGCCGATCTGGGCGAGGCGGAGATGGGCGACGCAGTCGAGGCGGTAGTCGAGGGCCGCGTCGGCGATCTGGGCGGCGAGCTGGCCTTGCTGGACGAAGGCGGGGCATCGCCCATCCCCTGGCTGCGCGCACTGGCGCGGCGGCTGGTCGCGCTGGCGGAGATGCGCGCCGATAGCGACAAGGGCGAACCGGTCGAGGCGGTGATGAAGCGCCACCGCGTCTTCTTCCGCGACGAGGCGAAGACGGCGCGCGCGCTGCGCCGCTGGACGCCCGCCATGCTGGCCCGCGCGCTGGCCCGCATCCGCGCCGCCGAACGCGCGGTGATGGCACCCGGCAATGCCGGCGCGGTGCTGGCCGAGGCGGAAGCGACGATCATCGCGCAGGGTATCGCGCGGCGGGGGTAGCGCGCCGAAAGTGTAATCATTGAAACAAGCCCCTCCCCTTTAGGAGCATCAGGTAAACCGCGCCCCGCGCGGTTTAGATCAGGCTGGGAGCCTGATCGACCTGATACTGGGTTGGGGTGGGGCCTCTCCATCGATGCACGGCTCGCGGAAGCGCCCCACCCCCGTCCCCTCCCCTGAAGGGGAGGGGTGTTTAGAGCGGGATAACGTCAGTTTGACCCAAGCCGTCATTGCGAGCGTAGCGAAGCAATCCAGAGCGTCTTGCCTGGACACTGGATTGCTTCGCTACGCTCGCAATGACGAAGCCACCTCATGTCATCCTTCTCTAAACGTCAACTCACCCTGACTTTGGAATTAAGCCCCCTTGCAGGGGAGGACAAAAAGGGGGGCCGAAGCCCCCCTTCCCATCACGCCGCGCGCGATTGTTCGTCGAGCGTGGGATAGTCGATGTAACCCTCCGGCCCCTGGCTGTACCAGGTCGCCATGTCGCTCTGGTTCAGCGGCGCGTCGATGCGCAGGCGCTCGGGCAGGTCGGGGTTCGCCAGGAAGGTGCGGCCGAAGGCGATGCCGTCCGCCACACCCGAATCGAGTGCGGCCTGCGCCTTGGCGCGGCTGTCGAAATCGCTGTTCAGGATCAGCGGGCCCTGGAACACCTCGCGAATCTGCGGCGACAGCTTGGGCACGTCGGTGCGGCCATAGGTGCCGTCCGGTCCGATCTCGCGCAGTTCGAGGAAGGCGATGCCCAAATCCGACAGCATCCGGGCAGCGGGCACGAAGACCGAGGCGGGATCGCTGTCGTCCACGCCCTGGCTGGCGCCGTTGGGCGAGAGGCGGACGCCGACACGCTCCTTGCCGGCGACCGAGATCACCCGCTCGGCGATCTCGCGCAGCAGGCGGATGCGGTTTTCCGGCGAACCGCCATATTCGTCCTCGCGGTGGTTGGCCCCGTCGCGCAGGAATTCATCGATCAGATAGCCGTTGGCAGCATGGATCTGCACCCCGTCGAACCCGGCGGCCAGCGCGTTGCGCGTCGCGCGTTCATAGTCGTCGAGGAGACGCGGGATTTCGGACAGTTCGAGCGGGCGCGCGGTTTCGAAATCCTGCTTGCCCTCGAAGGTGTGCGCCTGCCCCTCGGTACGGGTGGCCGAGGAGGACACCGGCTGCATCCCCGTCACCGAGCTGTGGACCTGACGGCCCATATGCCAGAGCTGCGCGACGATGCGGCCGCCCGCCTTGTGCACGGCGTCGGTCACCGGCTTCCAGGCCGCGACCTGCTCATCGGTCCACAGGCCGGGCGCATAGGGCCAGCCCAGACCTTCGCGGCTGATGCCGGTGGCTTCGGAGATGATCAGGCCCGCACCGGCGCGCTGGGCATAATATTCCGCCATGATCGGGGTCGGCACCGCCTCACGGGTGGCACGGGCGCGGGTGAGCGGCGCCATCAGGATACGGTTGGGGGCGTGGATCGCCCCGAGATCGATGGGATCGAACAGCGTTGGCATGGTATTGCAATCCTTTTGCGGCCTTTCCGGCCTGACGCAACGCAGATAGGGCGTTAAGGGACCCTATGCCCGTGTCCCGCCCCCCAAGAAAAAGTGAACACGCTGAAAGCGAACGTCTTTCGGACCGGGACGGCACCATTGTGGCGCCACCCGCCGCGCCGCCGCCGCTCGCCTTCGCCGCCGTGATCCTGGCCAATGTCGCGCTCGCCTTCGGTCCGCTTCTGGTGCGCATGGCCGATACGGGGCCGGTGGCCTCGGCCTTCTGGCGGATCACGCTGGCCGCGCCCGTGCTGGCGATCGTCGCGTTCCTTTCGCCCGCGCGCCCCCGCATGCCGGGCAAGGGGCAGGCGATGCTGTGGTCGGTCCTGCTGATCAGCGGCATCGCCTTTGCCGGCGATCTGGGCACCTGGCATATCGGCATCCGCCAGACGACGATGGCCAATGCCACGCTGTTCGGCAATTCGGCGACCTTCATCTTCCCGCTCTACGGCTTCCTGGTCGCGCGCGCCTGGCCCTCGCGGACGCAGGGCATCGCGCTGCTGTTGGCGGCGGTGGGCGCGGGGCTGCTCATGGGGCGCAGCTATCAGGTCGATCCGCGCCATCTGGTCGGCGATCTGCTGTGCGTGCTCGCCGGGCTGCTCTATGCGGTCTATTTCATCCTGATGTCGCGGGTGCGCAGCCTCATGCCCCCGGTCCCGGCGCTCGCCTGGTCGACCGTGTCCAGCATCGTGCCGCTGTTCGTCTTCGCCACGCTATTGGGCGAGCGGGTCTGGCCCGAGCATTGGAGCGCGCTGATCCTGCTCGCGCTGGGGAGCCAGATCATCGGTCAGGGGTTGATGATCTACGCGCTGGGGCTGCTCAGCCCGCTGGTCGTCGGCCTCGCCCTGCTGGTCCAGCCGATGGTGGCGACGGCGATCGGCTGGCTGGTCTATGGCGAGACGCTGGCCCTGCCCGACCTGATCGGCGTGGCGATGGTCGCCGTGGCGCTGGTGCTGGTACGACGCGGATCGGGCAAGACGCCCGGTAAGACTGTTGCCAAGCCCGCCGACATGGACGACGAGAGACGCATATGACCGAGGCTGCCATGACCGATGTTCAGGACCTGACTCTCGACGAGGTGCGCGCGCTGCTGGCGGACGGAATCGCGTCCAACGCCGCCTTCGACGGCTGGGGCGACGATGCGCGCGACATGGCGGCGGATGCGGCGGGCGTCGACCGCGACATCGCCCGCCTCGCCTTCAAGGACGGGCCGGTCGCGATAATCGACGCCTGGTTCGCGCATATCGACCGGGCGATGGTCGCGGCGGTGCCGGTCGAACAGGCCGCCGCGATGAAGATCCGCCAGCGCATCACCGCGCTGGTCGAGGCACGGCTGGACGCCGCCGCCCCGAATCGCGAGGCGCTACGCCGCGCGCTGACCATCCTGGCGATGCCGCAGAACGCCGCTACGGGCGCGCGACTCGGCTGGCGGACGGTCGATGCGATCTGGGCGCAGGCGGGCGACACCGCCACCGACTATAATCATTACACCAAGCGCGCGACGCTGTTCGCCGTCTATGCCGCGACGATCGCCGCCTTCCTGAACGACGACAGCGAAGGCCATGCGGATACGCGTGCCTTCCTCGCCCGCCGGATCGAGGGGATCATGCGGTTCGAGAAGTGGAAGGCCGGCATGGTCAAGCGCGGCGAGAATATGCCCAGCCTGTCGCGGTTTATCGGGCGGTTGCGGTATCCGGCGGTTTGAGGGGGATGCGGGGGTAGGGATTCCCTTGGCCTTCGACTTCGCTCAGGCTGAACGGACGTTGGAGTTTGGATCTGGATACCCCACTCCGTTCGCACTGAGCGAAGTCGAAGTGCACGCCCAGAACCCACCCCCAAACCCGACACCCATTTCATCAACGGGTAATTGATAATCAGTCGCACGGGGGTTATGTACCCCGCATGGCGATGTTGAGCAGTCTCGAAACCCTTCCCCGCCGGCAACCGGCGACCGTGGCCGCGATCGACTGGGCTCAGCTGGCGATCCCCGAGGCGCGGCGTCTGCGCGAACTGGGTTTCGACGAAGGCGTCGGCGTCGAGGTGCTGCACCGCGCGACATTGGGTGGCGGTCCCATCGCCTGCCGGATCGGCCGCATGACCGTGGCGCTGCGTCGCCGGGTCGCCGCCTCGATCCGCGTCGCGACGGGCGCTTGAGGCCCAGCCAGACATAATGAACGCCGCACCGCTGGTCGCGCTCGTCGGCAATCCCAATGCCGGCAAAAGCGCCCTGTTCAACGCGCTCACCGGCGCGCGGCAGAAGGTCGGCAATTATCCCGGCGTCACGGTCGAGCGTCATTCGGGCCGACTCGTGCTCGACGATGGCCGCCCGGTCGAGCTGGTCGACCTGCCCGGCGCCTATAGCCTCGATCCCGGCAGCCTGGACGAACAGGTCACGCGCAACGTCGTGATGGGGTCGCAGGCGGGCGAGCGCCGCCCCGATGCGCTGGTCGTCGTGGTCGACGCCGCCAACCTCGACAACCACCTGCGTTTCGCGCTGCAACTTATCGCGCTCGGCCTGCCGGTCGTCGTCGCGCTCAACATGGTCGATCTGGCCGAGCGCGACGGGCTGACGCTCGACGCCGACATTCTCGCCCGCGAGCTGGGCGTGACCGTGATCCCCACCGTCGCGGTGCGCCGCCGGGGGCTGGATACCCTGAAGGCCGAGATCGACCGGCTGGTAACCGAAGGGTGCGTGCAGCCGGTCACCGCTGCCGACCGGATCGACGACATCGTCACGCTGCAACGCCGCGCGCGCCAGCTGGCCGCCGCCGCGACCGTGGCCGAGACGCCGACGCGCCGCTGGACGCACATGCTCGACTCGGTCGCGCTGCACCCCATTGCCGGGCCGATCCTGCTGGTCGGCCTGCTCTTCATCATGTTCCAGGCGGTCTTCGCCTGGTCCGAGGCGCCGATCGGCTGGATCGAGCAGGGTTTCGTGTGGGCGGAGGCACAGGTCGGCGCGCTGCTGCCCGAGGGCTGGGTTCGGAGCCTCATCACCGACGGCCTGATCGCCGGTGTCGGCGCGGTCATCGTCTTCCTGCCGCAGATCCTGATCCTGTTCCTGTTCATCCTGGTGCTGGAGGCGACCGGCTATATGGTCCGTGCCGCCTTCCTGATGGACCGGCTGATGGCGCAGGTCGGGCTGTCGGGGCGTGCCTTCATCCCGCTGCTCTCCTCCTTCGCCTGCGCGGTGCCCGGCATCATGGCGACGCGCACGATCGATGACGAGAAGGACCGGCTGACCACCATCCTGATCGCGCCGCTGATGACCTGCTCGGCACGGCTGCCCGTCTATACCATCATCATCGGCGCCTTCATTCCCGATCGCCAGGTGCTGCCCTTTGTCGGCTTGCAGGGACTGGTGCTGCTCGGCCTCTATCTGATGGGCATCGTCGGCGCGTTCGTCGCCGCGCTGCTGCTCCGCCGGACGGTCACCAAGGGTGCATCGTCGGGCTTCATGATGGAGATGCCCAAATACCAGTGGCCGCATATGCGCGACGTGCTGATCGGGCTGTGGAGCCGTGCGCTGATCTTCCTGAAGCGCGCCGGCACCACCATCGCGCTGACCACCGTCATCCTGTGGGCGCTGCTGTCCTTCCCCAAGCCGCCGGAAGGGTCGGGCATCTCGCCGGTCGACTATTCGGTCGCGGGCCGCATCGCGAACGGCATCGAGGTGGCGGTGCGCCCGATCGGCTTCAACCGCGACATCGCGCTGGCGCTGGTCCCGGCGATGGCCGCGCGTGAGGTGGCGGTGGCGGCGATCGGCACCGTCTATGCCATCGACGATACCGAGGACCAGGGCGGGCAGAAGGCGATCACCGACAATCTGAAGCGCAACTGGTCGCTGCCCACCGCGCTGGCCTTTCTGATGTGGTTCGTCTTCGCGCCGCAATGCATCTCGACGATCGCGGTGACGCGCAGGGAGACGAACGGCTGGAAATGGCCGGCCTTCATGGTGGGGTACCTTTTCGTGACCGCCTATGTCATGGCAGGGATCACGTACTGGTTGGCGGTTTTCGCTGGCCTCTGACATCAAACGGGACTGATATATGGCGGGCAGCGTCAACAAGGTGATCCTCGTCGGCAATCTGGGACGCGATCCCGAGAGCCGCTCCTTCCAGAATGGCGGCAAGGTCGTCGAGCTGCGCATCGCGACCTCCGAATCGTGGAAGGACCGCAACAGCGGCGAGCGCAAGGAAAAGACCGAGTGGCACACGGTCAAGATCTTCAACGAAGGCCTGGCCAATGTCGCCGAGCGTTTCCTGCGCAAGGGCTCCAAGGTATACATCGAAGGCGCGCTGACCACCCGCAAGTGGCAGGACCAGCAGGGTAACGACCGCTATTCGACCGAGGTGACGCTGCAGGGCTTCAACTCGGTGCTGACCATGCTCGACGGCCCCGGCGGCGGCCAAGGCGGCGGCGGTTCGCGCGGCGGTGGCGACTTTGGCGGCGGCGATGATTTCGGCGGCGGCGACTTCGGTGGCGGGTCGAGCGGTTATGGCGGCGGTTCGTCGGGTGGCGGCTATGGCGGCGGCAATCGTGGCGCCGCGGGTGGCCAGAGCGGTGGCGCCGGGAACGGCGGCAACCGTGGCGGGTTCGGACAGGGCGGCGGGTTCGCCGACGATCTGGACGACGACGTGCCGTTCTGATCGGACGCGGATAACGGCCACGATACGCGGATGCTGATCACGGAGGCGCAGGACAGGATGGCGACCGGCCAGGCAGATGGGACTCGTCCTTGCCCCTTGGCGGTGTCCGAGGCGGAGCGTGCCGACGTCATCCAGTCCTATGACCTGGCCGGCTATCATCAGGCCGGCGGGCTGGACGATCTGGCGGGCTTCGCGGCCGAACTCTGCCAGACCGAGGTCGCGCTGGTCAGTCTGGTCGAGGAAGCCCGGCAGCGTTTCCTGGCGGCGGTCGGCTTCGATCAGCCGGAAACGCATCGCGACACCTCCTTCTGCGCGCATGCCATGCTGGGCGACGAGGCGGTCATGGTCGTGCCCGATGCGCGCGACGACCCGCGCTTTGCCCAAATGTCGCTGGTCGTCGGACCGCCGCATATCCGCTTCTATGCCGGCGCCCGGCTGCTTTCGCGCGAGGGTGTGCCGCTTGGCGCGATCTGCGTCATTTCGGGCACGCCGCGCCCCGAGGGGCTGACCCATTTCCAACGGCGCGGGCTGGCCGTGCTGGCGACGGCGGTCATGGGCCGGCTGCAGGATCGCCGCGCCCGGCTGGAGCATCGCCAGACCGTCGCGGCGTCCGACGCCCGCATCGCCGACAGCGAACAGCGTTTCCGCACGCTGGCCGACACCATGCCGCAAATGGTGTGGTCGACGCTGCCCGATGGCTTCCACGATTATTACAATGCGCGCTGGTACGAGTTCACCGGCATGCCCGAGGGGTCGACCGATGGCGAGGCGTGGAACGGCATGTTCCACCCCGACGATCAGACACGCGCCTGGGCATCCTGGCGGCACAGCCTGTCCACTGGCGACCCCTATCAGATCGAGTACCGGCTGCGGCATCGTGACGGCCTGTATCGCTGGGTCCTGGGCCGTGCGCTGCCGATCCGCGACGACGAGGGGCGGATCACCCGCTGGTTCGGCACCTGCACCGACATCCACGAGCAGAAGCTGGCGCTGGAAGAGCGCGAGATCGTCAGCCAGGAGCTGAGCCACCGGATCAAGAACATCTTCGCGGTGATCTCCGGCCTGATCGCTTTCGCCGCGCGCAACAATCCCGCCTTTGCCGGTATCGCCAGCGACCTGCGCGACCGGATCATGGCGCTGGGCCGCGCGCACGATTTCGTCCGTCCGCACAGCCCGCAATCCCGCCCCAAGGCACCGCAGGACAGCCTGCACGGGCTGCTCGGCGATCTCTTCGACGCCTATCGCCAGGACGAAGCGCCGCGCGTCCATCTGTCGGGCGACGATGTGCGCGTCGACGATCGATCGGCGACGCCGCTGGCGCTGCTGTTCCACGAACTGGCGACCAATGCCGCCAAATATGGCGCGCTATCGGTGATGACCGGCGCGGTCGATCTACGCGTCGAACGGCATGAGGATATGGTCCGGCTCTATTGGTGCGAGCATGGCGGCCCCTCCGTCACGACGCCACCGGCCCATGCGGGGTTCGGTTCGCAGCTGGTCGAACTGTCGGCGGTGCGTCAGCTGGGTGGTCAGGTCGCGCGCGAATGGCGGCCCGAGGGGCTGAGGGTGATGATCGATGTGCCGCTGGCGTCGTTCAGCCGGCAGGCCGGGATCGGGATCGGCCGCTGATGCGGCGACCGGCTTTACGGATCAGGCGTGCCCGTTCAGGCGTGGGCGCCCAGCGGGATGACGTCGCTGGTCTGCACCGCGCCATTCCCCGTCGCCAGCGCCGCCGCCGCCAGGATCGACTGTTCGCTGAACGGCTTGCGGATATAGCCCAGCGCCTGGATGTCGGTCGCGATCTGCGCGGGATTGGCGGTGACGAAGACGATCTTGACGCCATGCTCCTGCGCGATCCGGCGCGCGATCTCGGGCCCGGTGGCGCCGTCGCGCAGATTGACGTCGACAAAGGCAAAGGCGCATCCGGGCGCGACCTCGAAGGCGGTGCGGCTGTCCGCCGCGATCCCCGCCACCTGATAGCCCGCGTCGGTCAGGATGCGCTCTAGATCGAGAGCGACGAAAATTTCGTCCTCCACGATCAAGGCGGTTTTGCTCATGTCAGATTCCTGTCACTTTGCGCATCAACAGTCTTGATCCAGATAAAGTTCCTGAACTGTCGTGATTTTAGCGACGCAACAGGAATACGGCATGTTCGGCCCGGAAATTCGCCGCCGCCGCGCTGGTCGGGCGGCCACGCGACAGGAACCAACTTCCCTCGACAGTGATCCGTCGTTCGCGGACGAAGGCGCGAAAATCGTCGATCGTCACATGGTGGATATTGGGCGTGTCATACCATTGTTCGGGCAACAGCGTCGTCACCGGCATCCGCCCGCCCCACAGCAGCGACAGCCGCACCCGCCAATGCGCGAAATTGGGGAAGGAGACGAAAGCGCGCCCGCCGATGCGCAGCAGATGGTCGAGCACCTGGTCGGGCGCGCGCGCGGTCTGCAACGTCTGGCTGAGGATCGCATAGTCGAACCCCTTGTCGGGATAGCCCGCCAGATCGACATCGGCATCGCCCTGCACCACCGCCAGCCCACGCGCCACCGCCGAGGCGACATTGGCCGGATCGATCTCCAACCCGCGCGCATCCACTCCCGCGTCGTCGCGCAAGGCCGCCATCAGCTGCCCGTCGCCGCATCCGACATCCAGCACGCGGGCACCGCGCGCGACGTGGCGCGCGATGATCGCGAGGTCGGGGCGCAGCGGCTCGCTCATGGCTCGGCCCGCAGGAAGCCGTCGATCACCCGGTTCATCTCGGGCGCCTCGAGCAGGAAGGCGTCATGGCCGTACGGGCTGGACAGCTCGACGAAACTCGCCGCCGCGCCCGCCGCGTTGAGCGCCTGCACCACGGCGCGCGACTCGGAGGTCGGGTAGAGCCAGTCGGTGTCGAAGCTGACGAGGCAGAAGCGGGTCTTCGTCCCCCGGAACGCATTGGCGAGCAGCCCGCCATGTTCCTCGGCGAGGTCGAAATAATCGAGCGCGCGGGTGATGTAGAGGTAGCTATTAGCGTCGAACCGGTCGACGAAGCTCAATCCCTGATGCCGCAAATAGCTCTCGACCTGAAAATCGGCGTCGAAGCCGAAGCTCTTGGCGCCGTCCGGCCGGTCGGGCCGCGCCTGGAGCCGCCGCCCGAACTTCTCGGTCAGCCCAGCCTCCGACAGATAGGTGATGTGCGCCGCCATCCGCGCGACCGCGAGGCCGGCGGCGGGGGGATCGTTCGACTCATAATAGGCCCCGCCGCGCCATTTGGGGTCGGCCATGATCGCCTGACGCCCGACCTCATGGAACGCGATATTCTGCGCCGAATGCCGCGCGGTCGAGGCGACCATGACGCAGGCGCGCACCCGCTCGGGGAAGGTCGCGGCCCAGCTCAGCGCCTGCATGCCCCCCATCGATCCGCCGACCACGGCCTTCAACTGGCCGACGCCCAGATGGTCGAGCAGCATGGCTTGCGCGCGCACCATGTCACGGATGGTGATGACCGGGAAGCGCATGCCCCAGGGCTCGGCGGTCGAGGGGTCGATGGTCGCCGGGCCGGACGATCCCATGCAGCTGCCGATGACGTTCGAGCAGATGATGAAATGTCGCGTCGGATCGATCGGCTTGCCCTCCCCCACCAGACGCGTCCACCAGCCGGGCTTGCCGGTGCGCGGATGGGGCGAGGCGACATGCTGGTCGCCGGTCAGCGCATGGCAGATCAGGATGGCATTGGAGCCATCGGCGTTCAGCGTGCCATAGGTCTCATAGCCGATCTCGACCGGCGACAGCAGCGCACCGCCATCGAGCCGGAGGGGGCCGGGCAGGACGATATGGCGCGACAGACCGAAACGCTGGTCGTCGCCGGGAGAGAAAGCGGAAACGGAAGCGGCCATGGAACCCTATCCGCTAGGCCGCGATGCTTGGCAACGCAAGGGCGAGGCCGCTATGGCGGGTGCCATGACCGAGCTTACCGCCCCCGAACCGATCTCCTGGGTCAAGGCCATCGCGCCTTATGTCCCCGGCCGCGCGACGACCGATGACGGGCGCAAGGTCGCCAAACTCTCGTCCAACGAGAATCCGCTGGGCACCAGCGAAAAGGCGCGCGCCGCCTTCGCCGCCGCCGCCGCGAAGCTGGAACGCTATCCCGATGCGGGGGCGACCGAATTGCGCCAGGCGATCGGCGCGGTCCATAGGCTGGACCCGGCGCGGATCATCTATGGCACCGGTTCGGACGAGATCCTGCATCTGGCGGCGGGCGCCTTCGCGGGACCGGGGGACGAAATCATCCATGTCCGCTACGGCTTTGCGGTCTATGAGATCGCCACCCGCCGTGTCGGCGCGGAGCCGGTGGTGGTCGCCGATCATGATTACGCGACCGATGTCGACGCGATCCTGGCCGCCGTGACGGACAAGACCAGGGTCGTCTTCGTCGCCAACCCCAACAATCCGACCGGCACCTATGCGGGTGCGGGTGAGATCGCACGGCTGCACGCCGGGTTGCCGCGCCATGTCCTGCTGGTCCTCGACCAGGCCTATGCCGAATATCTGGACGTGGGCGAGGATGATGGCGGGCTGGCGCTCGCCGAGTCCGCGACCAACGTGCTGGTGTCGCGCACCTTCTCCAAGATTCACGGCCTGGCCGCCGAACGGATCGGCTGGGGCTATGCCGCCGCCCCCATCATCGACGCGCTGCACCGCATCCGCGCGCCGTTCAACGTGACCATCGCCGGCCAGAACGCCGCGATCGAGGCGATCCGCGACCGCGCTTTCGTCGAGGCATCGCGCGCGCACAACGCCAAGTGGCTCGGCTGGTTCGAGGCGCAGATCGCAAGCCTCGGCAATGCGGGCCTGCGCTGCGTGCCGTCCAAGGCCAACTTCTCGCTGGTGCTGTTCGAGGGTCGGCTGACCGCCGAGCGCGCCTATCACGGGCTGATGGACGCCGGGTACATCGTCCGCTGGCTGCCCAGCCAGGGGCTGGGCCACGCCTTACGCATCACCATCGGTACCGAGGACGAGGTGAAGGGCGTCGTCGCCGCGCTGCGCCAGATGGTCGAGTCGGAGGCGAAGGGGGCCTGATGCTGCCCTTCGCGCGGATCACCATCATCGGGCTGGGGCTGATCGGCTCCTCGGTCGCGCGGGCGACGCGCAAGGCGATGCCGACCGCGCGGATCACCGCCTATGACGCCGACCCGCAGGTGCGCGAGACGGTGCGCGCGCTCGATCTGGCCGATGACGTCGCCGACACGGCGGGTGCGAGTGTGATCGACGCCGATCTGGTCATCCTGTGCGTGCCGGTCGGCGCGATGGGCACGGTGGCGGCCGAGTTCGCCGACGATCTGCCCGAGGATGCGATCGTGTCCGACGTGGGCAGCTGCAAGGGCTCGGTCCTGGCCGCGCTGACCGAGGCGCTGCCCGGCGCGACGATCATCCCCGCCCACCCGGTCGCAGGCACCGAGCGCAGCGGGCCGGAGGCGGGCTTCGCCACGCTGTTCCAGAAGCGCTGGTGCATCGTCACCCCGCCTGAGGGCGCGGACGAACTCAGCGTCGAGCGGGTCGCGGAGTTCTGGCGGCGGCTGGGCGCGGATGTCGAGCTGATGGCCCCCGACCATCACGACCGGGTGCTCGCCGTCACCAGCCATCTGCCGCACCTGATCGCCTATACGATCGTCGGCACCGCCAGCGATCTGGAGGAAGTGACCCAGTCCGAGGTCATCAAATATTCGGCCGGTGGCTTTCGCGACTTCACCCGCATCGCAGCGTCGGACCCGACCATGTGGCGCGACGTGTTCCTGACCAATCGCGAGGCGGTGCTGGAGATGCTCCAGCGCTTTTCCGAGGATTTGAGCCAGCTGCAACGCGCGATCCGCTGGGGCAAGGGCGACGAGCTGTTCGACCTGTTCAGCCGCACCCGCACCATTCGCCGCTCGATCATCGACCAGGGCCAGGACGATGCCCGCGAGGATTTTGGGCGCAGCCACGAGGGGTAAGATAGTCCTCCCCTGCAAGGGGAGGGGGACCAGCGAAGCTGGTGGAGGGGTGTCCCCGCTGGCCGTGACACCCCTCCGTCAGTCCTACGGACTGCCACCTCCCCTTACAGGGGAGGATGTTTCTCGAGCGCATTCATCGCCGCATGTACCTTCGCCTCCGCCTCGGCGCGCGGCAGGCCCGGCGGGATCACCTCGCCGAAGCGCAGCGTCACGACCCCGGGCCGCTTCAGCCCCTTTCGCGGCCAGACCAGCCCCGAATCGGTCGCCACCGGCACCACCGGCAGGTTCAGCATCCGGTACAGCCCGGCGAAACCGGGCTTGAGCGGCGGCGTCTCACCGGGCTTCACCCGGGTGCCTTCGGGGAAGATCATGATCGCCCGCCCCTGCTTCACCGCGACCTGCGCATCCCGCATCATGCCGCGCATCGCCTTGGCCGAGGCCGAGCGGTCGACGACGATCGCGCCATATTTGCGTACCGCCCAGCCCCAGAGCGGGATATTGGCCAGCTCGCGCTTCAGCACCATGGCGGGCGCGCCCAGGATGCGTTGCAGCTCCATCGTCTCGAACATCGCCTGATGCTTGGCGGGGTAGAGCGCCGGTGTGGTCGGCCGGGTGCCCTCGATACGCACGCGGATGCCCAGAATCCAGCGCGTGCAAATGCGGTGGAATCGCGTCCAGCTCGTCGCCCAGTGGATCACCGCCCGTCGCCCCCCCACCGCGATCAGCGGCGACAGCAGCGCCATCACCGCCGACACCGGATAGAAGATCGCGACGAACACGATGTTGCGAAGAAGAATCACGCGCCAATCCCCGTCCAAAGCGCGATCCTGCGCAGGATCAGCTTGTTATATTCATTCACCAGCGTGCCCAGCCGTGGCTCGGACGGTACCCCGTCGCCCAGCACCACCACCTGCGGCCCGAGTGCCGCGACCAGCTCCATCCGCGCGCGCGGCAGATGCCAGTCGGAGGTGACCAGCCGCACCGTGCGATAGCCATGCTCGCGCACCCAGCGCGCCGTCTCCTCGGCATTGGACCGCGTGTCGACCGCCTCCAGCCCCAGATCGATACAGCAGGAAAACAGCGACGGCGCGGTGCGATAGGTGCGCGCCAGGTCGATCGGCCGCACGCCGGGCGCGACCCCCGTTACCAGCATGCGCTTGGCCTGATGCGCCTGGAGCAGCGCGATGCCGCGATCGATCCGCCCCGCCCCGCCGGTCGGCACCACGATCGCATCGGTGGTGTTGTTCTCCAGCGGGTGCGGCAGGCTGAGCATGAAGGCGGCGAACCCCAGGCACCAGCCGAGCGCGACGAGACCGATCAGCCGCAACATCAGAGCATCCGCCGCATCTGCGCCAGCACTGCGAGGCGCGCCGCCAGCACCGCCAGCGCGACGAACCCCAGCGGCAACGCGACCAGCATCGCCAGATCGCGCGCGCCCAGCGTCAGGCCGCCGAGCAATTGCGATTCCAGCGCCCCCACCTGTCGCGCGACGATCCAGATCGCGACCGCCGCCATCACGCTACCCACGCCCGCGCCGATCCCGGCGTCGAGTGCGATGCGCCGCTGGAACAGCCGGGCGACCTGGCGATCGGTCGCGCCCAGCATATGGATGACCTCGATCGTGCCGCGATGTGCTTCCAGCCCGGCGCGCGCCGCCAGCATCACCACCGCCGCCGTCGCCCCCAGCATCAGCAGGATGATGCCGCCGGCCAGCCATGCGGCGGTGTCGAGCAGCCGCCCAACCGGCCCCAGCCAGGTGGCATGCGAATCGACCCGCGCCGCCGCGCTGGCCTGCGTAACCGCCGCCGTGACCCGCCGCACCGCGTCCCCGCCATCGCTGTCGAGATCGACATCGATCAACGCCGGCACGGGCAGTTCGGCGGCGGCGGCATCGTTGCCCAGCCAGGGCTGGAGCATCCGCGCCAGATCGGCCTGCGGCACCGGAGTCGCGCGCGCGACGTCGCTCTGCCCGCGCAACACCGCCAGCACGCGCGTGGCGGCGGCATCGCGCCGCTGTGCCTCGCCCTCGACGATCTGCACGGTCAGCCGCCCCGCCATCTGCCGGTCGAGCGCACCCGCCGCCTGCGCGGTCGCCAGCCCGGCGGCGGCGGTCAGCAGCGTCAGGAACAGCATGATCGCGATGACCCAGCTCATGACGTGCGCGCCGCCGACATCGTCGAGCGCCCGCGCCTCCGCCCCGCCCCCCTTCCGCTTGCTTCCGCGCGTCACAGGCCGCTCCGCACCAGCGTCGAGGGCGGCGGCTCCGGCATGGGCGGCACCGGTTCGGGATCGACCAGCCGCCCGCGATCGAGATGCAGCCGGTGGCCACCCGGCACCCGGTCGATCAGATGCCAGTCGTGCGTCGCCATGACGACCGTGGTGCCCAGCCGGTGGAGCGAATGGAACAGGTGGAGCAGTCGCTCGGCCATGACGGGGTCGACGTTACCGGTCGGCTCGTCGGCGACCAGCATTTCGGGGCGCGCGATCACCGCGCGCGCGATCGCCACCCGCTGCTGCTCGCCGCCCGACAGCGTGGCGGGACGCGCGCCGGCGCGCTCGGTCAGGCCGATCCAGGCCAGCATCTCGCGCACCGCGCGCGCGATCTCCGATTCGGCCATGCCCGCAACCCGCAGCGGCAGCGCGATATTGTCGGCGGCCGACAGATGCGGGATCAGGCGGAAATCCTGGAACACCACCCCGATCCGCCGCCGAAAGCCGGGCAGACGGTCGCGCGGCAGGATGACGGCGTCCTCGCCGAACAGGCGGATGATGCCCCGGCTGGGCCGCTGGGCAAGATAGAGCAGCCGCAACAGCGAGGTCTTGCCCGCGCCGCTGGCCCCGGTCAGGAAATAGAATTGTCCGGAGCGCAGCGTGAAACTGACGTCGCACAGCGTTTCCTCGCCCGCGCCGTATCGCAGACCGACATTCTCGAACTGGACGATGTTCGCCATGCCCTGCTGGCCTTGGCATGGCGCGCCGCGCGCTTCAAGTTCCGCGCTTCACGCTTGCCACGCCCGGGGGCGGCGTGCTTACTGGAAATCATGGGGGCCTGATCCGGATGGCCTCGCCCTGTCCGTTGAAGTGCCGTTCCGCATGATCCTCGAATGCCCTGAGTGCCGCACCCGCTATCTGGTGCCCGACAGCGCGATCGGGCCCGAGGGAAGGACCGTGCGCTGCGCCCATTGCCGGCACAGCTGGTTTCAGGAGCCCGCCGATCCGGACGCGCCGGCCCCGGTCGAGGAGGCCCGCGAGGCACCGGCCGCGCCGCCTGCCGAACCACCGGTCGTCGACGAACCCGCTCCCCCGCCGCCGCCGGTCTTCGTGCCGCCGCCCGCACCGCCGATCCTGTCGCCGGGCGATCCCGGCTTCGACGCCTTCGCCCATCGCCCGCCCTTCCGCGCACGGCGCAATCCGGTGCGCCGCTGGACGATCGGGGCGGTCGCCGCCGGCCTGTTGATGCTGGTCGCGACGGCCGCGATCCTGTGGACGGGGATGCCGGGCATCGGCGGCTGGCTGGGCTTCGGGTCGACCGAATCGGCGCTGGAGCTGCGCTCCAACCCGATCGAGCGGCGCGAGCTGGAAAACGGGTCGGAGCTGTTCGCCATTTCGGGGCAGATCATCAACCCCTCCTCGGGCCAGCAGCGCGTGCCCGACCTGCGCGCCGAGCTGAAGGACGCGCAGGGCCGCGTCGTCTTCTCCTGGACGATCGCGCCGCAGCAGCGGACGCTCGGCCCCGGCGCGTCGATGGACTTCAATTCGGCCAAGCTCGACGTGCCGCCCAGCTCCAAGCGCTTGGACCTGAGCTTCGCGGGCGAGGGTATCAGCGCGAACTGAGGCGTTGGCGGCGAGGGGCTGGACGTCGCCCGGCCTAAATCATGATGACAATGGCTTGAAACCATACCTGTCCCTCCCCTTCAGGGGAGGGGGGCTCCATCACATGTCATCCTGTTCTAAATAGAAAAGAGATGCGGCCTTTCACCGCCCCCCGTTCAACCTGAGCGAAGGCGAAGGCCAAGCGACGAACCCAGCCGCCGCGCGACGATGGCGAACCGCACGCCATGCAGCAGCGCCGCCACCAGCATCCCCGCCGCCGAGGCCCAGGCGAGTGCGCCGGCGCCCCAGCCCGCCGCCACCAGCCACCAGCCGATGCCGCCGGTTACCAGGAAATAAGCGATGATGCTGTTGATCCCCGCCGCCACCTGATCCCCCAGCGAGCGCAGCGCATAGACCAGCACCACCTGCATCCCGTCGAACAGGATGAAGGGCGCCCAGATGGCGAGCATGGCGATCGCCACCGCATGCGCCTGGGGCAGCGCAGGGAACAAGGTGACGACGGGTCCAGGCGTCAGGACTAGCGCCAGCCCGCACAGTCCCATCGCAAACGCCGCCAGCCCGACCGCCAGCAGGGTGCGCGGCACCGCCTGCACGGCCACGCCCTCGCCCACCGCATTGCCCGCGCGTACGCCGGCCGCCGATCCCAGACCGAGCGCCAGGGCGAAAGTGACGTTATGGACCGAGAAGACGATCTGGAAGCCATGCGCGGTGGCATCGCCCAGCCGCGTCGACAGCGCGATCAGGATGGCGAAGCCGGCCAGTTCCAGCCCTGAGGCGATGGCCGGCACCGTGCCGAACCTGGCCAGGCTCCATGCCCCACTCAGCGTCGGCACCCAGGCGGCCCGGTCCAGCCGGCGGACGCCGCGCGCCGCGCCGCGTGGCAGGGTGACCGCGCTGACCACCATCGCGACCGCGCCCAGTGCCGAGGCGATGACGGTCGCCAACGCCGCACCCACCGCGCCCAGCGCTGGCAGGCCGAGCTCGCCGCCCGCCAGGGCCCAGGCGAGCACCGCGTTGATCGGCAGGATCGACAGATTGACCGCCGTCACCCGGCGCGGGCGGCTGATCCCCTCCAGAAAGAAGCTGGCGGCGATCAGTACCATCTGGAACGGATAGCCCAGCGCCATCACCGCCACGACCCGCGCGCCGGGTGCGATCAGCGCGGGCGCGACGCCGATCCCGCGCAACAGGGCGGCCCCGCCCAGCCCCAGGATCAGCATCGCCGCCACGCCCAGGATCAGCCCCAGCACCATGCCGTCGCGCAGCGCCTGCCCCGTCGCGGGCAGGTCGCCCGCCCCGTCGGCGCGCGACGCCCGCACCAGCACGCCCGACAGCCAGGCCAGCCCTGTGACGATCGCGATATAGGTCAGCGACCGGCTGGCCGAGAGTGCCGCCACCTCATGCTCGCCGACCATGCCGACCACGATCACATCGGTGACGTGCAGGATCGTCCAGTTGAGGCTGGTCAGCACGACCGGCCAGGCCAGCCCCAGCAGGCGGAAGACTTCCGCGCGTGGGGATGAAGGGCGGCGGGGAAGCGGCGCGGTCATGCCGCCTGCCTAGTCGGGCCGGTCGTGCGGGGAAACCCGTCATATCCCATGAAAGCCCCCTTGCGCTGCCCGTATCGCTTTGCTAGGGGCACCCGCCTACCAGCCCTCCGGCTTGCCGGTGGTGACTATCGAGTGCGGTCGTGGCGGAATTGGTAGACGCGCAACGTTGAGGTCGTTGTGGCCGAAAGGCCGTGGAAGTTCGAGTCTTCTCGACCGCACCAATCTCCGCTCCGGGCGAGCGGATTTTTTCAGACATCGTGATGGGCGCGAGCCTGCTCCGTTCTTGCCCGCAAGCGCAGGCGGATCGTACGCGAAGCGGTGTCGCCAGCCATATGGCAAGCCAGACATCTCCATCCCTTTCCTCCCCTGCAAGGGGAGGTGACAGGCTGAAGGCCTGACGGAGGGGTGTCCCGCTATCGAGAGGGGTGATACCCCTCCACCAGCTTCGCTGGTCCCCCTCCCCTTGCAGGGGAGGAAGAGCTGAACGTCGATACGAACCGTCCTGAAAAATGGAGGATCGGCGGAACGCGATCAGCGGCGGGTGACGATTCCCGCCAGCGTGTCGATCGGCAGCGGCGAGACGAAGCGAAAGCCGAATCGTCCGTCGCGCACCCAGCAAATGGTGCCGAAGATCGCGGTGCCCATCGGCCGCACGATGATCTGCCCGGCGCCGCCCACCACGACCTCGCCGTCCGCGCGCAGCTTGGCGCCGCCGGCCGAGATGTCGAGCAGCTCCGCCGTCAGCTTGCGGTCGCCCAGCTTGACATCGGCGGTCAGCGAGACGGGGAAGCGCGGGGCGCGCGGGATCGTGCCCTCTTCGTCCTCGTGCAGGAAAATCTGTTCATAGGGCTGGGGCGAATCGAATTCGAGGCCCGCCTTCGCGCCGCGCACCCAGCGCACGGTGCCGCGCACTGGCGGAAGACCGCGCACCTCGATGGTCAGCGAATCGCCGACCGACGGCACCTCGACGAATCGCGCCATCAGACCCGTCGCCGAGATATTGTGGACCAGACAGACGCCCGGCACGTCGCCGCACAGCTTGCCCAGCAACAGGACGGCCGAATGCCGTTTGCCGGACCGCCGTTCGACCGAGGCGTCCTCCTGTTGTTCGACCTGCTCCATCCCTGCCCTTTCCGCCGGTCGCCAACTCCCACGACACGGCCCGCCGTCGTTCTTAATCGATCAACTGTAAAAAAATACCAACTTTGGCACCATATCCGGCGGCCGACCGCGCTTTCTTGCTCCCTGCGTCGACAGGCGGCCCGTCGCAGGGCGATGACCGCACCGCTTGTCGTCGCCGGCAAAGCCCTGTAATTCGCGGGGCGTCCCATGCCTCGCGCACCGTCTTCCCGGTCTTCCCGGCCTCGTTCGTCCAAGCCCCGCTCTCCCTGGCGGCGCCGGATCGTCGTAACCCTGCAGGTCCTGATCGGCCTGGCCGTGCTCGCGATCGGTGCGCTGGCCATCGCGGTCTTCGTCGCCAAGTCGCAACTGCCCAGCTTCGACGAACTGAAATCCTCGCCCAACGGCCAGATGATCCGCGTCCATGCCGCCGACGGCACGGTGATCGTCTCGCTCGGGCCGAGCTATGGCGAATGGCTGCCCTATGACCGCATCCCCCGGGTGATGCGCGACGCCACCATCGCGGTCGAGGATCGCCGGTTCCGCCAGCATCCCGGCGTCGACCCGATCGGCATCGCCCGATCGGTCGAGGTCCGGCTGGAAAAGGGTCGCTGGAAACAGGGCGGCTCGACCATCACCCAGCAGATCACGCGCACCATCTTCCTGAACAACCAGAAGAAGTTCGGCCGCAAGTTCCGCGAGGCGATCCTGGCGCTGGCGATGGAGCTGAAATTCTCCAAGGACCAGATCCTCGAGCTGTATCTGAACAAGGTCTATTATGGCGGCGGTGCGTACGGCATCGATGCCGCCAGCCGGAAATTCTTCGGCCATGGCGCCGATCATCTGAGTCTGTCCGAGGCGGCGGTGATCGCCGGGCTGGTCAAGGCGCCGTCCAACTATTCGCCCACCGCTGATGCCGAGGCCGCGGTCGGCCGCGCCGGCGTCGTCATCGGGCAGATGGAGCGCAACGGCTTCATCACCGCGGACCAGGCCGCCCAGGCCGATCCGCAGGCGCTGAAACTCGCGCCCGAGCCGAAGCAGAATTCGGTCCGCTATTTCACCGACTGGGCGCTGCCGCAGCTCGACACGCTGATCGACGAGCAGACCGCACCGCTCGACGTGTGGACCACGCTCGACCTCAACATGCAGCGCGCGGCCGATGCCGCGATCCGCGCCGACGCGCCCGAGGGTACGCAGGGCGCGCTGGTCAGCCTGGACCGCGACGGCGCGGTGCGTGCGATGGTGGGGGGCAAGGACTATGTCGCCACCAACTACAACCGCGCGGTCACGGCGGTGCGCCAGCCGGGGTCGGCGTTCAAGCTGTTCGTCTATCTCGCCGCACTGGAGGCGGGGCACAAGCCCGAGGACCGGGTGGTGGACGAGCCCGTCACCATCGACGGCTGGTCCCCGCGCAACGATTCGCGCCGCAATTCGGGCAGCGTGACGCTGCGCACCGCCTTCGCCTATTCGCTGAACACCGTGGCCGCCAAGCTGGGCCAGGAAGTGGGTTTCCAGACGGTCGCCGACATGGCGCGCCGTTTCGGCATCACCACGCCGGTCAACACCCACCCCTCGATGGTGCTCGGCACGTCCGAGGTGCGCGTGATCGACATGACCAGCGCCTTCGCCAGCGTCGCGAACAAGGGGGTGAAGGTCACCCCCTATGCCATCACCAAGGTGATGGCGAATGGCGAGACGATCTACACGCATGAGGTGGATCGCAGCCATGTGCTGGTCGCGCCCTATGTCGCGGCGCAGATGACCGACCTGTTGCAGACCGCCGTCAACACCGGCACCGGCCGCGCCGCGCAGATCGGCCGGCCGGTCGCGGGCAAGACGGGCACGACCAGCAGCTCCAAGGACGGCTGGTTCCTGGGCTTCTCCAGCGGGATCACGACCGGTGTCTGGATGGGCCGCGACAATAGCCGGCCGGTCGCCGGGCTGCACGGCGGCACCGCCCCCGCCAAGGCGTGGGCCGATTATATGAAGGTCGCGGTCGCCAACCGGCCGATCGAACAGTTCGAGACGCAGGTCACGCTGCCCGAATGGCAGCTGGAGCCCGATGAGGAGAGTTATTTCGGTCAGCCCGATGACGGCGTGACCGGCGTCGATGCCGATGGCAATCCGCTACCCCCGCCGACCGCCGGTGCCGCACCGGACGGCAGCGAGGCGGTGGAAATTCCGATGCGTCGCGAACCCGGCGCACCGGTCCCGATCCAGCAGCCGCAGCAGCCCGATGCGCCGGACGCCCCCGATGGCGCGGCCCCGCCGCCCCAGCAGCAGCAGCGGCTGGATCAGGCGTGGATCGACCGCGTCACCGGGCGCGGGGCGGGCTCAGCGCCGCGTGGCGACCCGCGCGATCCGCGCAACGCCCCGCGCGCCGCGCCGCCGCGCGATCGTCAGGACGACCGCCCGTACCAGTGAAGCCCCGCGCCATGCTGCCGCAACCAGGCGGTGGCGGGCGCCGGGTCCTGGCCCAGCAGTTCGGCGACCAGCGCGTGGAAGGCCGGCGCGTGGTTCATATGGATGCGGTGCGCGACCTCGTGCGCGACGGTGGCGCGACGGACGAAAGCCGGTGCCAGCATCAGCCGCCAGCTATAGCGGATCGCCCCCGACGAGGCGCAGCTGCCCCAGCGCGCCTTGGGATCGGCGACGCTGACCTTCGACACCGCGACCCCGGCGGACCGCGCGAATTCCGCCGTCTCGCGCGCCAGCACCTCCAGCGCCTGCCGCTTCAGCCATGCCTCGACCCGGCGGCCCAGCGTCTCGATCGGGCCGGAGGCGAGCAGACGGTCCTGCTCGCGCTGGATCACGCGGCGGCTGCCCGCTTCCCAGTGCAGCGTCAGCATGTCGTCGCCGAAGGGGATGGCCGCGCCGGTCACGAAGGGGCGCGGTTCGGGCAGGCGCGCGCGCTGCTCGGCGATCCAGCCCTGCTTGTCCTCGGCCCAGGCGAGTGCGGATTTCAGCGCGGCGCGCTTGGGCACCACCAGTCGGGCGGTGCCGGTGGCGGGATCGACGCTGAGGCGGATACGCTTGGCGGTCGGATGCCGCACGACTTCGTCGATCACAATTCACGGTCCACGATATGGTTTTCGAAATCGCCGGCATCATCCTCGCTGATCGTCCAGCCGCGCACCGACTGGCCGGCGCGGTGCACCGCCTCGCGGTCGCCGGAGATCAGATAATGCCAGTCGGGCAGCGGTTCGTTCGCCGCGCGCAGGCGATAGGCGCAGGTGTTGGGCAGCCAGTCGATCGACCGGACATTGCCCATGGTCAGCCGCACGCACTCGCTGACATAGGCACGCCGGTGGCGGTAGTTGGAGCATTGCCCGCTGCGCCGGTCGAGCAGACGGCAGGCGACATTGGTTGGCACCAGCTCGCCCGTCTCCTCGTCCTCCAGCTTGTGGATGCAGCATTTGCCGCAGCCGTCGCACAACGCCTCCCATTGGGCGCGGTCGAGGCTCTCGATCGGCTTTTCCCAGAAGCGCTCCATCACCTCACCCAGCGGTCGAGCGCAGCGGCGACCGCCTGCGGCCCTTCGTCCGAGGGGATCAGCGCCAGCGGCTTGTTGCTTGGGTCCATCAGATAGACCTGGCGGCTATGGTTGACGAGATAACCGCCGCCCGGCGACGGATCGCCCTTTTGCGACCAGACGGCATAGGCCTTCTTCACCGCCTCGATCTGCTGGGGCGTGCCGGTCAGCCCAACGATGCGCGGGTCGAAGGCGGCGGCGAAGCGGCCGACCACCGCCGGCGTATCGCGCTCGGGGTCGACGGTGACGAACACGGCCGCGATTTTCTTCGCCTTGGCCGGTGCGCGGCTATCGAGCAGCTTCAGGCCGGCGGCGATCGCCTGCATGTCGGTGGGGCAGACATCGGGGCAAAAGGTGTAGCCGAAATACATGACCCGGTAGCGCCCGGCGAAGTCGCGATCGGTGACGGTGCGGCCATCGGCGCCGGTCAGCCGGAACGGCCCGCCGATCTTTGCGCCGGCCAGCGGCGGCTGCTCGGCCGCAGGGACCTGGGATTGGGAGCCGCAACCGGCGGTGGCGAGCGCCAGTGCCGCGCCAAAGAACGGGAATAATCGGGTCATGACGACGACAGCCTTGCTGTGATAAATCGCCGGTTGCAAGTCATGCCCTATCGTTCAGGATTTCGCTTCATGTCCCTTCGCCCCCTGCTTGCCGCCGCGCTTCTGGGCAGTCTCGCCCTGCCCGCCCTGGCGCCCGCCACCGCGCAGATGATGCAGTCGGAAAGCTACAAGTTTTTGCAGGCGGTAAAGGAAGCCAAGGGCAACGAGGTGACCAACATGCTGGACCGCCCCGGCGCCAGCATCATCAACACCCGCGACGTGACCAATGGCGAGGGCGCGCTGCACATCGTGATCAAGCGCGGCGACGAGACGTACTTGCGCTTCCTGCTGCAAAAGGGCGCCGACCCGAACCTGCGCGACGGGCGCGGCAACACGCCGCTGCTGCTGGCGGTGGCGGGCGGCCAGCCCGACATGATCCGCATCCTGACGGCGGCGAAGGCCAATCCCAATATCGGCAATTCGGGCGGCGAGACCCCGCTGATCCGCGCGGTCCAGCGCCACGACATCGCGATGGTGCGCGAACTGCTCGCCGCCGGGGCCGACCCGGATCAGGCCGACAATATCGCCGGCCTGACCGCGCGCGACTATGCCACCCAGGACTCGCGCAACGCCGCGATCGCCAAGCTGCTGGCCGAAACCCCCAAAAAGACCCGCGCGGCGGTGGCGGGGCCGAAGTTCTGATCATCCCTAGACCGTAATGACGTCGTATCGAACCACCGTGAGCCCCTCCCCTTCAGGGGAGGGGTTGGGGTGGGGCGTCACCGCAAACTGCTGGCCCGTGGAAACGCCCTACCCCCGGCCCCTCCCCTGAAGGGGAGGGGTAAGTCCATCTTGTGTCATCCCGCTACAAATCCTCCCCTGCAAGGGGAGGTGGCAGGCCAAAAGGCCTGACGGAGGGGTGTTCCCGCTGATCGGGCAGGCTTCGGTCGCAACCGGTGACACCCCTCTACCATGGTTCGCATGGTCCCCCCTCCCCGTTTCGGGGAGGATCAGATCAGCCCCAATTCCACCAGCTTGCCGACCAGCATCGGCGGCATCGTCTCGATCCCCGTCGCGGCCCCGCTAAGATCGGGTGGCGCGTCCGCCGCCTCCAGATAGCGCCAGCCCTGATGCGCCCGCTTGGGCAGCGCCTGCACCAGCACCAGCGCAGGATCGATATGGATCGCGCACCGCCCGCCCTCGGCCTCGCCGAAGGACAGGATCGGCGAGCGCGCGACCAGCTGATGCTTCAAGATCCAGAACAGCGAACCCTGCCCCGCCACCTCCTCATGCCGCTTGGGCAGATAGCGCGTGGTCAGGAACACGGGGCCATCGGCCGCCCGCAAGGCCAGTCGCTCGGCCAGATGATCGATACTGGCCGCCCCGAACGCGACCTTGGTCAAATGCAACGCCATGTCGCGGGGCTATGTGGGGGTGGCGTGCCGGGAAGACCAGAGCCGCAAGACCGCTCAATCCCCCGCCCCCTCCCGTGCCAGCAGACTGCGGTTGTAGAGAAAACCGCCAACGGTGCAGATCACGACGGTCGATAGGAACATGACCCGATAGGCTACCATGTCGCGCCCGCTGACATGGGCCGCGATCAGGACAGCCGCCGCCAGGAACGGCGTCGCGAACAAAGTCGGGCGGATCGTTCGCAACGCCCCCGGCGTGTAATCCATCATACGCCACGACCAGATGGCGGGCAGGCCCAGAAGCAACCAGTATAGCGGATGTCCCCGCGCCTCCAGATGCGGGCCTTCGACCAGAAGCGTCGTCACACCGATGGTCGGCAACAGAAGCGCGATCAGACAGAGGAACGCCGCGATTCCAGTCGGTACATCCCGTTGCAGGCGACGACGGTAACTGTCTTCGGGCTTTTGCACGGCGCATCGCTCCATGGTTCGGATGATTCGGACAATCCCTCATGCCGGTGCCGCACGACGATCAACGCTGCGGCCCCGACGATATTTTCCACCTGCTTGATTGATCCACGTCTGCGAAGGACGCGCGCGCTTCTCTTATGGCTGGCGGATGAAAAAGATCGGCGACCGTCATCGGTCGTACGACGGGACGGGTCTAGGGAGGCCGAGATAGCATATCCGATTCATCGCTATGAGGCGTTCGCCACCCTCACGGCCGGAGAGCGCCAGACTTTGGGAGCGCTGGGCGATGCCGAGGTTGGGCGGCGGCGGGGGGAGATTTTTCAGCGTGAGGGCGAGGCGACCAGCGGTTTCCACCTGCATGTGCAGGGCTGGGTGACCTCGTCGATCGTCTTGCGCAACGGCAACCGCCTGATCCAGAAGGTGCACCTGCCCGGTGACATGCTCGGCACGCCCAGCATGGTGCTGCCCGAGGCGGCCGACACGCTGACCGCCGTCACCGAATCGATCACCGCCTTCGTGCCCTATGAGCGCTTCGGCCGGTTGTACGAATCGCACCCGCGCCTCGCCGCGCTGTTCACCATCGCCACCCAGATGGAGCGGCTGGCGCTGATGGATGCGCTGGCCATGACGGGCAATGCCCCGGCGCGCGAGCGGCTGGCGCGGCTTCTGGTCGATTTCCATGCGCGGCTCAGCCCGATCGGGCTGGTGACCGATGACGGCTTCCACCTGCCCTTGACGCAGGAGATCATGGGCGACCTGCTGGGGCTGACGGCGGTGCATGTGAACCGCACGATCCGGGGACTGGAGGAGGAAAGGCTGCTGGCGCGTCAGGGCCACCGGTTCCAGCTGCTCGACCTGGTCGCGCTGCGCCGGCTGTCGTCGCTGCCGCCCCGGCGTCCGCAGTTCGAGCCGGGATGGCTGCCGCCCGCGCGCTGAGCGACACCGGCCGGGTGCTACCCACGAAAAAGGGCGCCGGTGGAACCCCACCGACGCCCTTTTCGATTTCCGGCGCTGAACCGTCGTCTGCGAATTACGCAGCCTGCGGCAGAGCGGCCTTCGCCTGTGCGATGATCGCCTTGAAGGCATCGCCCTCGTGCATCGCGATGTCGGCCAGGACCTTCCGGTCCAGTTCGATACCCGCCAGCTTGCACCCGTGCATGAACTGCGAATAGGTCAGGCCCTCGGCCCGGACACCGGCGTTGATGCGCTGAATCCACAGACCACGGAAGGTCCGCTTCTTAACCTTGCGGTCGCGATACGCATATTGACCGGCCTTTTCGACGGCCTGGCGCGCGATGCGGATGGTGTTCTTGCGACGGCCATAATAGCCCTTCGCCTGATCCAAAATCCGCTTATGCTTCGCCTTGGTGGTCGTGCCCCGCTTGACGCGTGCCATATCTCTCTATCCTTCCAGAAATCAGTTCAGGCCGTAAGGCGCCCAGGCCTTCACGGTCTTGGTGTCGGCATCGGACAGGACCGAGGTGCCGCGGTTCTGGCGGATATACTTGCCGTTATGGCTGATCAGGCGGTGGCGCTTGCCGGCCACGCCGTGCTTGATCTTGCCGGTCGCGGTGAGCTTGAAGCGCTTCTTGACGCCGCTCTTGGTCTTGAGCTTGGGCATTTTGGTCCTTTCGCTGTGAGCAAGGCAGAAACGGCCGCGGCAGCCCTGATGGCCGGGCCGTTCGTGACACCTCGCTCGGGAAGCGGGCCGCTTAGACGAAGTGGCGGACGATTGCAACCGATGTCGCCCCAGGGAACCGCCGCTGCGCTCGCACGCTTGGTAGGGCCATGGATCAACCATCCACGGCCGAAACGATCGCCCCGTCGCCCGCGCGTCGCACGCCGTGGCGGCGATGGGCGTTGCGGGTCGTCATCGGCCTGCTGATCGTCATCGCGGCGATCTGGCTGGTCCTCTTCGTCACCAAGGGGCGCTTCCTGCGCTCGACTTTCGAATCGACCGTTGGCCGGCTGACCCATCGCCAGGTGACGGTGGGCGGCGACTTCCAGCTCTATTTCGCGCCGTGGCGGATCAAGTTCGTCGCCGAGAAGATCGCCATCTCCAACCCCGATTGGGCCAGCCGCCCCAATCTGTTCACCGCCGACCGGATCGATTCACGCATCGCGCCGCTGTCGCTGCTGTTCGGCAGGCGGCGCTTCACCTGGCTGGACCTGACGAACGGCGCGGTCGATCTGGAATGGACGCCTGACCACCGCACCAACACATGGACGTTCAGCGAGAAGAAGGGCGGCAAGCCGCTCGAGTTTCCGCGCATCGACACCGCGCAGGTGACGGGGACGACGGTACGCTATCGCGATCCGCGGATGCGGGTGACCGCCGAGCTGGCGCTGGACGACATCCGCTCGCAGGACGCGCGCATCGGCAAAGCGGTCGGCGTGCGTGGCCGGGGCGTGATCCGCGAAACGCCCTTCCGCCTGACCGCGCAGCTGCTGTCGCCCGACGCCACCGCCAATCGCGGCCGGAACGCACTGATCGCGCGGATGCGCGCGGCGGGCAATATCATCGACGTGTCGGGCACCCTGCCCTCGATCGCCGATATCGAGAATGTGCCGTTGCGCACCCGTGCGCGCGGCAAGGACATGTCGACGCTGCTGGAGATCATCGGCGCCACCATCCCGCGCACCCGCACCTATGACGTGCGTGCGCAGATGGTGAAGGATGGCGACGCCTATCGCTTCACCCGCATGACCGGGACCTTCGGCGACAGCGACCTGACCGGTCAGCTGACCGTGACCAATGGTGCGCGGCTGCATCTCGATTCGACGTTGGCCACCAGGCGGCTCGACATCATCGATGCCGCGCCCTTTATCGGCTATAATCCCGACATCGTCGCGACCAGGGGCGCGCAGGCCGCCGCCGCCGCGACCGGCGCGGGGGCGCAGCGGCTGTTGCCCGACGCCGCGCTGCCGGTGGCGACGATGCAGCGCTTCGACGCCGATCTGAAATGGACGATCGGCGCGGTCCGCTCGCGCAGGGTGCCGATTTCGGATGTCGACCTGACGCTGGCGCTCGACCGGGGCAAGCTGACCCTGTCGCCGCTGAACTTCGCGATGGCGCGCGGCAATGTCTCCTCCGATCTGGTCTTCGACACGCGGCCGCGCCCCAGCCGGATCGGCTATGACATCCGCCTGTCGCCGACGCCGCTCGGCCGGCTGCTCGCGGGCTGGGGCGTGGCGGAGGCGGGGACGACGGGCACGGTGAAGGGCCGCATCCAGCTTCAGGGACGCGGCGACACGATTCACGATTCGCTGGCCAGCGCGAACGGTCGCATGGCCTTCATCCTGCCCGCCGGTTCGCTCTGGACCCGCAATGCGCAGCTGGCTGAACTCGACATCGGCACCTTCGTCCAGAAGATGTTCGAGGAACGGTTGAAGGAGCCGGTCCGGATCAATTGCGGGCTGATCGCCTTCACCGTGCGCGGCGGGGTGGCGGCGGCGGACCCGATCCTGATCGATACGTCGAAGAACGTGATCGTCGGGCGCGGTGGCTTCAGCTTCCGCAACGAGGCGATCGACATGGCCGTGCGCGCCGATGCCAAGAAGTTCAGCCTGTTCTCGGGCCAGTCCCCGGTCGGGCTGACGGGCAGCTTCGCCCAGCCGGGGATCAACCCGATCAGCGGCGACCTGCTGGCACGCGCCGGCGCCGGGCTGGGCCTGGCGGTGGTGGCGTCGCCGCTGGCCGGCGTGCTGGCCTTCGTCGATGTCGGCGATGCCAAGGCGGCGGCGTGCGGCCCGGTGCTGTCGGGTGCCCGCGCCAGCGCCCAGCGGACGACCAAGGGCGCGCCGCGCGACGATGTCGGCAACGGCACCACCGCCAAGTCCAAGGACGGCCGCCAGACCGAGGGTCAGGCCAAGGCGCAGCGGAAGAAGTTTCTGGGGATTTTTTAGGTCTTCACCAGCGGCCTGTGTCCTGAATGTCACTCACCCAGCATCTCCGCACGTTCATCTTCGGTGCAAAGGGTGATTGCCGCGAGCCTATGCTGCCCTTTGGCGTAGCAAACCACCGCCAGCACCGCACGAACCTCCAAGTCGGCTTGCACTGTCGATAGGTCACGGAGTGCCAGCGGCAATAATTTGGCCCAGGCTGCATGATAGCTGTCACTCAGCGTGACAGGTAAGGACGGATTTCCGTGGTCGAGCCGCCCCCCTTCAATGGATGCGATCAAAGCGTACGCTCGCCAGTCCGGGACGCCTTGCTCCTCGATCATGCGAACGAGTAATTCTACCGCAGCGAACGATGCCGAGTTTATCGCGCCTTGATGATAGAGATGATCCCATAACTCTTGGGAAGCGCGCTCGACCTCTCCCGCACGCCAGGCTTCCATGGCTGGCATGGGATCGTAAGGCTGTCCGTAAACGCTGAGCCACAAGCCATCGCTCACTGCCCCGGCCCGCCTTCAAATATCCACTTCACAACAGGAACAGACATAGCCGTCCCGGCTCAATGATCGTGATGGCCATGCCCGTGCGGCACGTTGCGCAGCGCCTCGAGCACCTCCTCGGTGCGCGCCGGGTCGCCGATCGCGAGGACATGGCCCGCGCTGTCGGCGGTCAGCGGATCGCCGTTCCAGTCGCACATGCGTCCGCCCGCGCCCTCGACCACCGGTACCAGTGCGGCGAAGTCGTGCAGCTTCAGCCCCGACTCGCAGACGATGTCGATATGGCCGCTCGCCAGCAGGCCGTAATTATAGCAGTCGCCGCCATATACCGGCCCTTGCCGGGGGCTGTTGCCGCTGATCGCCGCGACCAGCGCCATATAGTGTGGCACATCCTCATCCTCGAACAGATGCGGGCTGGTCGTCGCGATCGTCGCGCCCTCCAGCTCGGGACAGGAGCGGGTGCGCGCCGGCTGGCCGTTGAACAAGGTCGGTCGCCCGGTCACGCCCAGCCAGCGCTCGCCGGCGATCGGCTGGTCGATGATGCCCAGGACCGGCCAGCCATTGTCGACCAGCGCGATCAGCGTGCCGAAGATCGGCCGGCCCACGGTGAAGCTGCGCGTGCCGTCGATGGGGTCGAGCACCCATTGCCGCCCGGTCACGCCCTCCTTGACGCCATATTCCTCGCCATGAATGCCGTCGCCCGAACGCTCTGCCTCCAGGATGCGGCGCATCGCCGCCTCCGCCTCGCGATCGGCCAGGGTGACGGGCGATTTGTCCGCCTTGATCTCCAGCCCCATGTCGCGGCGGAAATAGGGGCGGATCGCGGCGCCGGCGGCGTCGGCCAAGGCGAGGGCCAGGTCGATATCGGCTTTATGAACGGACATGGGACATGCGATAGGATAGCAGGACGTGATCAGCAATGGACGGCGTCCCCGCGAAAGGTTACGCGTTAACCTCGATTTGAAGGAATGGATCACAATGCGTGTGTTGTTCGGCGTCTTTCTTGCGCTTCTCGCGGTGCCGGCGAGCGCGGCCTTGCGCACCGGTGCGACGGCCCCCGACTTCACGACGCGCGGCGCGGTGGCGGGCAAGGTCTTCACGCTGAACCTGAAGGATCAGCTGCGCCACGGCCCGGTCGTCCTGTATTTCTTCCCCGCCGCCTTCACCAGCGGGTGCAGCGCGGAGGCGCGCGCCTTTGCCGAGAAGATCGACGCCTTCCGCGCCGCCGGTGCCCGCGTGATCGGCATGTCGGCCGATCCGGTCGACAAGCTCGCCGCCTTCTCCAAGGCCGAATGCGCAGGCAAGTTCCCGGTGGCGAGCGCGGGTCCGGCGATCGTCAAGGGTTACGACGTCGCGCTGGGCCGCCAGATCGAGGGTCGCGACATCACCTCGCGCACCAGCTATGTCATCGGCCGCGACGGCCGCATCGCCTTCGTGCACGACGATATGAACCCCGCCGAGCATGTTGCCTCCACTTTGGCGGCAGTGCGTGGACTGACCACCAAGCGCTGAGTATAGCGCGGTCGGGGGCCTAACATGAATAATGGGAAGGATGTCGGATCATCGCGGGGCACCCGCCAGCGCAGACTGGTGCCCGCGGCGATCGCGACAGGTGTCGCGCGATGACGGCGACGGACAAACTCTATCAACGGATCGGCCAGTTTCTGGAGGATCATCGCCTGGTCCCCGACCCGGCGCATTATGCGTTCGTCCACGCCATCCTGACCCAGCCGAATAGCAGCCTGGCCAAGGCCGCCGCCGAACTGATCGATGGCGGCGTGCGGCTGCATCAGGACGACATCCAGCGGCTGGGCGGACCATCGACGGCGGGGCAGCGCGCGGTCGCCCCGCCCGCCGCGCCCACCCCGCGTGACCATCTGGTCGACCCCGCCGAGTCGCGCACCGACGCGCTCGCCGAACAGACCCAGGACCATGTCGAGGCGCTGTCGGCGATGATCCGCACGATCCAGGCCGACACCTCCGCCTTCAGCGCCAATCTGGAGCGCAGCGCGGCCGAAATCCGGCGCGGCGAGTCGATCGGCCTCGCCACGCTCGCCAAGCTGACCGGCGAGATGCTGGAGCGCATCCATGACAGCGAGCGACGGCTGGAAAAGGCCACCGCCGAGGCCGATGCGCTGCGCGAAAAGCTGGTCGAGGCGCGCGCCTCCGCCCGGCGCGATCCATTGACCGGACTGGCCAACCGGCTGGCGTTCAACGAATCGATCGGCCAGTGCTTCCAGTCGCCCGCCTCCTGCTACCTGGCATTGTGCGACGTCGACCGGTTCAAGCGGATCAACGACGAACATGGCCATGCCGTCGGCGACCGGGTGCTGAGCGCGATCGGCCAGATCCTGAGCGACGAGGGGCGCGGCCATCTGGTCTGTCGCCATGGCGGCGAGGAGTTCGCGATCCTGATGACCGGCCTGACCATGGCCGAGGCGCGGGCGCTGATCGACCGCGCGCGTGATGCGGTGCGCGAAAAGCGGCTGCGGGTGCGCGAGACGGGCGAGGCGATCGGTGAGGTGACCTTCTCCGCCGGCATCACCGGCTTCCGTCCCGACGATACGCATGAGACGGTGTTCGCCCGCGCCGACGCGCTGCTCTACCGCGCGAAGAACGAAGGCCGCAATCGCGTCTATGCCGACTGAAATTTCCGCCATGCGATGGCGGGAATTTCGGATTTCGAGTGGCGGGATTTCCCATATTTTCCGTCACTTGAAAAATAGCATTGCGATTTCAATCATTTAGAAAACTGGCACACTCCCTGCAAAATAGTTTGCATCGGTCGCCAAAAGGTTGGCGACCGGATCGAAAAGGGAGTTTCATCATGTTCCAGACCGTTCAGGCCCGCCAGTTCCTCGTCTCCTGCTTCGGTGCCCTGGTGTTCGCCGGGCTCGCCATCACCAGCGCCGCACCGGTCTTCCCGATCGCCTAATGCGCGAGGTGCCGGCTTTTCAGCGTCGGCCGGGTCGTCCAGTCCCGACACCCGGCCCGACGCACCAGACATTCAACCCATAAGGGTCAGGCGAGCGCGCCCACCGGCCCCACGGGCGCTTCCTCCTCACGCGAATAGGTGCCGGTCAGCACCCCGGCGGCCAGCACATGCCCCGCCATCGCATCCAGCATCGCGCCGCGCCCCGGCGTCTCACCGCCGATATCGACCACCGCATCCAGCGCGAAGAGCTGGAAGACATAACGATGCTCGCCATGCCCGCGCGGCGGATCGGGCGGCAGCCAGCCCTCACCCAGATAGGAATTGCGGCCGACATCGCCCCGCTCGGCCGATCCGGGACCATCGGCGACGATTTCGCCCTCGGCCAGCTCGCCCGCCCGTGCCGGCAGGTTCCAGACGATCGCATGGACCAGCGGCTGCGGCGTCGGCGCATCGGCATCCTCGACCAACAGCGCCAGCATCGCGGTCCCCGCCGGCGGATCGCCCCAGAAGAGCGGCGGCGACATGCCCTCGCCATCGGCGGTGAAGCGTTCGGGCAGGCGCGCCATATCGCCAAAGGCCGGACTGTTGAGCGCGATGCTCGCCGGCGGGACCAGATCGGCGCGGGTGATCGCCAGCGACTCGACCCCGGCACGCCAGCCGCTCATCGCCTTGCCCAGCCAGGCGGGCAGATGTTCGAGCATGATCCTCTCCTTCCTGAAACGTCTCAGCGCGCGGGGGCCGGCACGACGCGGGTACGCCACACGCCGAGCGTGTCGATCGCCCCGCGACACTCGGTCATCCTGGCCGCGGACAGCAGCCGAAACCGCGTCCCGTCCCAGCCATATTGCGCGGCGTCGCCACAATCGCCCAGCCCGCGCCCCTTGGCCCAGCTCGACAGCCGGCCGTCGCGCGACCAGTCGGTGTTGACCAGCACCTGGGGCTGGCCGGCGGGCTTGGGTTCGCCGAAGGTGAAGGCATAGTCGAAGGCGGCGGGGGTCAGTCGCCCGTCACGCCAGATCAGCGGCTGGACGATATAGTTATAGGCTCCCGCGCCACAGGACAGCAGCACCAGCGTCGAACGCGCGTCGAGACGGTAGGCGTCGGCGCTCACCGGACTGCCATCATCGGTCGCGCAGCCATATTGCCGCCGCGCCGCGTTGATCGCCGCGCCGGGGATCGCCGGGGCGGCCTTCCCCGGCGGCGTCACCACCCGCACCAACGGCAGCGATGGCGGGGTCGCGCGATAACGCGCCGCCCCCCTGGCGACCAGCGCGGTGGTCGTGCCCGCACGCTTCTGGCGATCGTCCATGTAACGCAGCGCCGCCGCCGCGCCGCGCAGCGACAAGGGATGCGCGGTCGGCGTCAGGATCGCGGCCTTGCGTCCGCGTGCCAGCGCGCTGACCAGCGCCTTGGCGGGTGCGCCCTGCCACGTCCCTTCGACCTGGCGGGTCAGCGGCGTGGAGGCGACGGCGCGACCATCGACGCGCACCGTCGCGCGCGGCGCCTTGCCGGTCATGTCGGCGACCCGCACCGACAGCGCGCCATCCTCATCGCGCCGCACGAGCAGGCCGGCATCCTGCAATGCGCTGTCCTCCGACGCCAGCGATGCCGCCTCGCAGCGCCCACCATTATCGCACGCGACGATCCAGTCCTGAAAGACGCGCAGCCGGGCCGGCATCGGATCGCCCGACGCGGCCATGGCCGGGGCGGCGGCAACCAGGATCAGCGGGGCCAGACGCAAGGGGATCATGCGTCCCTCAACCCGCTTGCTGGCGGTGGCGTTCCGAAACGGATAGGGCATGCGGCAAAACCATAAGGAGAGTTTCGCGATGAAGTCAGTGGGCGTGATCGGGGCGGGGCAGATGGGCGCGGGCATTGCGCAAGTCTCGGCGGCGGCGGGCTATCAGGTCAAGCTGGCCGATGTCTCGGCGGAACGGGCCGAGGCGGGCAAGGCGGGAATCGCCAAGGCGCTCGACCGGCTGGTGACCAAGGAAAAGATGACGCGGCAAGACGCCGACGCGCTGCTCGGCCGGATCGAACCGGTCGGCAGTCTGTCCGCCATGGCCGATTGCGAACTGGTGATCGAGGCGGCGACCGAGCGCGAGGCCATCAAGCGCGCGATCTTCGAGGAGGTCGGCAAGGTGATGTCGGACACCGCGATCCTGGCGACCAACACCTCGTCCATCCCGATCACCCGGCTGGCACAGGCGGCGCCCGATGCGGGGCGCTTCGTCGGCGTGCACTTCTTCAACCCCGTGCCGGTCATGGGGCTGATCGAACTGATCCGCGGCCTCGCCACCGCGGACGAGACGGTCGCCCGGGTCGAGGGCTTCGCGCAGGAGCTGGGCAAGCGCGTGGTCCATGCCAATGACGCGCCGGGCTTCATCGTCAATCGCGTGCTGATGCCGATGATCAACGAGGCGATCTTCGCGCTGGGCGAGGGCGTGGCGACGATCCCCGACATCGATGCGGCGTGCCAGCTGGGGCTGAACCATCCGATGGGGCCGCTGACGCTCGCAGACTTCATCGGTCTAGACACCTGTCTGGAGATCACGCGCGTGCTGTTCGAAGGGACGGGCGACCCCAAGTTCCGCCCCGCCCCGCTGCTGATCAAATATGTCGAGGCGGGCTGGTATGGCCGCAAGACCAAGCGCGGCTTCTACGATTACACCGGTGCGGAGCCGGTGCCGACGCGCTGACCCCGTTCGGCCGCCCCGCCCCCGGCTTCAGACCCCGGTTTCAGGCGGAGGGGCGGGCGCGGCGCACCGGCTGCGGCCGGCTGGTCGCGACGGCGCGGAGCAGCCGGGCGCGCTCGCGCGGCACGCTGGCCATCACATCGGCCAGGGACTGGGCGCGGACATGCGCGCGGAACATCATGCGGGTCATGGCGGACCTCCTTCGGGTTCGTGGTTCGAGCCCGGCGGAAGGTCGGCGAGGAACGGCGTTAGCGGGCCGACATCGTCGACCCCGTCAGGCCCGTCAGACGGTCGGCGGGATAGTGGACGCGGGTGCGTCTACTGTCCTCGTCGCCGGACAAGGGACTAGATCGGGGCATTGTGATCCTAAGCGTGAGTCGGCGCTCACGGCCGACAGGGGGCGCCATAACGCGCTGGTGATGGGGATCAACCCCAAACTCCTCCCCGGCACGGAGGAGGGGGACCGGCCGCAGGCTGGTGGAGGGGGCGGGCCGCAAAGGGTGTCCCGTGTGGAAGCCCCCCGTCAGGCCTTCGGCCTGCCACCTCCCCTTGCAGGGGAGGAATGAGCGGGTCAGCCGATCAGCAGGCCCGCCAGCGCCGCCGACATCAGGTTGGCCAGGCTGCCGGCGATCAGCGCGCGGATGCCCAGGCGCGCGATGGTCGGGCGCTGGTTGGGGGCTAGGCTGCCGGTGACCGCCATCTGGATCGCGATCGACGAGAAATTGGCGAAACCGCACAAAGCGAAGGTGACGACCGCGACGGTGCGCGGCGAGAGCTGCGCGGCCTGCTTGCCCAGATCGATATAGGCGACGAACTCGTTGAGCACGATCTTCTCACCGAACAGCCCGCCGGCAATGCCCGCTTCCTTCCACGGCACGTTGAGCAGCGCCATGATCGGCTGGAAGACATAGCCCAGCAGCGCCTGGAAGCTCAGCCCCGGCAGGCCGACCAGATTGCCCAAGCTGCCGAGCAGGCCGTTGGCCAGTGCGACGAGCGCGACGAAGGCCAGCACCATCGCACCGACCGCGACCGCCAGCTTCACGCCCGTCTGCGCGCCTTGGGCGGCCGCCATGATGATGTTGGCGGGCTTTTCCTCGTCATGGGTGGCCTCGGCGAGAGCAATCTTCTCGTCCTCGATCACGTCGCCCAGCGGCAGCTGCCCGGCGGGCGGCTCCATCCGATCGGGCATGATGATCTTGGCCATCAATATGCCGCCGGGTGCCGCCATGAAGCTGGCCGCGAGCAGATATTCGATCGAGATGCCCATCGAGGCATAGGCCGCCAGGATCGTGCCCGCGACGCCCGCCATGCCGCTGGTCATCACGGTGAACAGCTGCGCCGGGGTCAGTCCGGCCAGATAGGGGCGGATGACCAGCGGCGATTCGGACTGGCCGACGAACACATTCGCGGCGGCGCAGAGCGATTCGACCTTCGACACGCCGATCACCTTCTCGATCGCACCACCCAGCCAGCGCACGACCAGCTGCATGATCCCCAGATAATAGAGGATCGAGACGAGGGCTGCGAAGAAGATAATGACCGGCAGCGCCTGGATCGCGAAGTTGCGGCCCAGCGGATCGGACGCCAGCGCGCCGAACAGGAACTTGGTCCCCTCATTGGCATAGCCGAGCAGCCCGGCGACGCCGGCGGACAGGGTCTGGAGCACCTTCTTGCCCCAGGGGACGTAAAGCACCAGCACCGCGATCCCCGCCTGCAGCGCGAAGGCCGCGCCGACGACGCGCAGCCGGATGGCGCGGCGATCGGTGGACAGGGCGACCGCGATCGCCAGAATGACAAGAATACCGGCGATACCGATGGCAAAACGATTCATGCGCGCTGCTTAACTATCCACGTTGACGGGTGGTGACATGACGCGGCCCCCCGGCTGCGCGGGGGTGCATCATAAGCATGGCGCGGGAGGACCGCTATAGTTTTGATTGGGTGAAAAATTCCTCCCCTGCAAGGGGAGGTGGCAGGGCGAAGCCCTGACGGGGGGGTGTCGCCCTCTCGATAGCGAGCGGTAGGCCGGATTGCCCCCGGCAATCCTCGAACCCGCGGGGCGGGTTCGACCTACCACTCCCCTCCGACGCGCTGCGCGCGCCACCTCCCCTTGCAGGGGAGGAATGATTCAGCCCGTCAGCCCCGCTGCCGTGGCCAGTCCCAGAAACGCCAGGAAGCCGATCGAATCGGTCGTCATCGTCACGAACACCGACGACGCCACCGCCGGGTCGGCATCGAAGCGGTCGAGCGTTACCGGCACCAGCACCCCCGCCAGCCCGGCGACCAGGATGTTGGTCATCATCGCCGCCGCGATCACCAGCCCGAGCGCAGGGTTGCCGAAGACCAGGCTGACGCCCACCCCGATCACCGCCGCCACGGTCACGCCGTTCATCATCGCCACGCGAATCTCGCGCATGATCGCGCGCGCGGTGTTGGACTGGGTCAGCTGGTTGGTCGCCAGCGCGCGCACCGTCACCGCCAGCGTCTGCGTCCCCGCATTGCCGCCGACGCCCGCGACGATCGGCATCAGCGTCGCCAGCGCCACCATCCGCGCGATCGTCCCCTCGAACGCCGCGATCACCGAGGAGGCGACCATCGCGGTGATCAGGTTGGCGAGCAGCCAGCGGACGCGGCTCTTGTAACTGTCGAGGATCGGCTCGTTGATGTCGCCCTCACCCGCGCCCGACAGGCGCAGCACGTCCTCGCCCGCTTCCTGCTGGATGATGTGGACGATGTCGTCGACGGTGATCATGCCGACCAGCCGCCCGCTGGCATCGACCACGGCGGCGGAGATCAGCGCATATTTCTGAAAGCGCAGCGCGACCTCTTCCTGGTCCATGTCGACCGGGATCAGCGTCTGTTCGCGCTTCATCACGTCGCCGATCGCGATCCCGCCGGGTGCGCGCAAGATCCAGGACAGCTGGCAGGTGCCGATCGGGCGGTGGCCAGGGTCGACGACGAAGATTTCCCAGAAGTCGGTGGTCAGTTCCTCGTCGCCGCGCAGGAACTCGATCGTCTCGGCCACCGTCCAGTGCTCGGGCACCGCGATCAGCTCGCGCTGCATCAGGCGGCCGGCGGACTCCTCGGGGAAGGACAGCGCCTCCTCGATCGCGGCGCGGTCGTCGGGGTCGAGCGCGCGCAGCACCGCGCGCTGCTCGTCCTCGTCCATGTCCTCGATGATCGCGACCGCGTCGTCGGTGTCGAGTTCGGACGCGATGTCGGCGACTTCATGCGGTTCGAGCGCCTGGATCAGCTGCTCGCGCACATAGTCGTTCATCTCGGCGAACACGTCGCCGTTCAGCAGGTCGGCGACCGCGCGCGCCAGATTGACGCGTTCCTCGTCGCCGACCAGCTCGAACAGGTCGGCGATGTCGGCGGGATGAAGCGGCTCGACCAGCGCGCGCGCGCCCTCGTCGTCGCCCGCCTCCAGCGCGTCGAGCACGGCCGTCACATATTCGGGCTTCAGCCGGTCGTCCTCGTCCAGCTGGGTCTCGGGCGGCAGGGCGTCGGTTTCGAGTTCGGGGAGTTCGGTGTCGCTGATCTCGGCCTCCCTCGCTGGACCATGCCGGAATTGGTACATGAACGCGGTGTCACGCCTCTATCGCGAGGCGTCTGCATTTGCCAGCGGGCACGGGAATGCCTACCTGCGGCACATCAACCAAGGAAGACCCTTATGGCCGAGACTTTTTCCAAGCTGACCCTGACGCTCGAGAGCGGCGATGTCGTGATCACGCTGCGCCCCGACCTGGCGCCCGAGCATGTCGCGCGCATCGGTGGCCTCGCCAATGAAGGCTTTTACGACGGCGTCGTGTTCCACCGCGTGATCCCCGGCTTCATGGCGCAGGGCGGCGACCCCACGGGCACCGGCATGTCGGGTTCGGACAAGCCGAATTTGAAGCAGGAGTTCAACGCCGAGCCGCACGTACGCGGCACCTGCTCGATGGCGCGGACCAACGATCCGAACTCGGCCAATTCGCAGTTCTTCATCTGCTTCGACGACGCGCGCTTCCTCGACCGTCAGTACACGGTCTGGGGCCAGGTCGAGAGCGGCATGGAACATGTCGACGCGCTCCCCAAGGGCGAGCCGCCCCGCAATCCGGGCAAGATTTTGGAGGCGACCGCGGAGTAATTTTCGCGAGCCGGATGGAACGGGGGAGTCTCGCAAGAGGCTCCCCCCTTTTTGTTTGGCCCTACTCCCAGCCAAGCAACACGCCCCTCCCGCAGGCGGGAGGGGATGGGGGAGGGAAAGGCCACAAGCGACAGTCTCTATGAGACCCCCTACCCTCCCCAACCCCTCCCGCCTGCGGGAGGGGCTATCGTTTGGGGTGAGGGAACGGCTCCCACTCAAACGTCGCGAAACACCGGCCGCCGCCGCTCCATGTTCGCGCGCACTGCCTCGCGGTGGTTCGCGCCCTGCATCAGCGCCACCTGCTCGGCGCTCTCCATCGCCAGCATCTCCTCCGGCGCGGACCCCATCGCCCCGAACAACCGCTTGGCGCTTCTCACCGCATCGGGGCTGCGCTCGGCGATCTTGGCGGCCAACGCCAAAGCCTCAGCACGAGGGTCCTCGACCAGCCGCGTCACGAATCCCGCCGCCTGCGCCTCGGCCGCATCGAACTCGCGCGCGATATAGACCCATTCGCGCAACACATCCTCGCGTATCCCGTGCCACAGCGCGAAGCCGCCCATGTCGGGGACGATCCCCCAATGCACCTCGCGAATCGCGAACCGGGTGGCGGGATGGGCCAGCCTTATGTCGGCGCCCGCCATGATCTGCGTGCCTCCACCGAACACGACACCGTGAACCGCCGCGATCACCGGCACCGGCAGGGTGCGCCAGCCCCAGGCCACCTGCTGCACCAGATTGGCCGGGCCATGGGCCCGCGTCGACAGGTCCAGCCCCGCCAGATCGCCCCCCGCCATCGCCGCCATGTCGAGTCCGGAGCAGAAACCATCCCCCTCGCCCGACAGCACCACCACGCGCAGGTCAGCGCGCACCGCCAGCGCATCGATCGCCTCGGCCAGCGCATCGAACATCGCGCGATCGATCGCGTTCAGCTTCTCCCCGCGCGCCAGCCGGACATCGGCGACGCCGTCCGTCATCTCGATCGTCACCCGGTCCTGCACCATCGCTCTCCTTTTGCGCTTGTCGCATGCTGGTGTAGACCATCGCCTTATGGGGTTCGATATGGAACGCTTCGTCGCAATGGGTGGCCTGGGCGGCGGGCATGGACGGCATCTGGGCATCGGCTACCGCGCGCATGGCGAGGACTGGGCCGAGCTGGCGCTGCCCTATGACGCGCGGCTGATCGGCGACCCGGCGAGCGGGGTCATCGCCTCCGGCCCGATCGTCGCGATGATGGACATGGCGACCAGCGTCGCGGTCTGGTTGAAGCGGGGCAAGTTCGAGGCGCATGTGACGCTCGACCTGCGTGTCGACTATCTCCGCCCCGCCGTGCCCGACCGCACGGTGATCGGGCGCGGCGAATGTTACCGGCTGACGCGCAGCATCGCCTTTGTCCGGGGCATCGCGCATGACGGCGACCCCGACGATCCGGTCGCGCATGTCGCGGGTACTTTCATCGGCATGGCCGCATGAGCGCGCCCCGGACCGCCATCGGGCAGGCGATGGAGCTGCCGCCCTATGCCGAATGGCTCGGCTGTTCGATCGATTGGGTCGAGGGTGATCCGCACCTCGTCATGCCGTTCGGCGAGCATGTCATGGGCTGGCCGGGGCTGCTGCAGGGCGGCGCGATCGCCGGGCTGCTGGAGGTCGCCGGCATCGCTGCGCTGACCCACCGGCTGGCGGGTAACGGCACGGCGCGGATCAAGCCGGTGACGATCACCACCAATTACTTGCGCACCGGGCGTGACCGGCATCCGACCCGCGCGGTCGGCACCATCCTGCGGCTTGGCCAGCGGACCGCCAATGTCGAGGCGGTCGCCTGGCAGGAGGATCGCGACAATCCGATCGCGACCGCGCGGCTGAACTACCGCATCCTGCGTGGATAGGCTGCCCTCATTCCTCCCCTGCAAGGGGAGGGGGACCATGCGAAGCATGGTGGAGGGGGGTCCCCGGTAGTTATACTTGGCCCTGAGCTGCCACCGGGACACCCCTCCGTCAGGCCTTTGGCCTGCCACCTCCCCTTCCAGGGGAGGAATGAGGGAATGCCGATCGGGGCTGAGGCTTGGCCAAGGCCTGCTTGATCGCGGCATCGGCGACCGGCGCCATCGCGGCATAGCCCGCCGCATTGGGATGCACCCCGTCGGTGCCGTAAGCGGGGTTCAGCGCGTCGCCGACATGTAAGGCAGACCAGTAATCGGCATAGGTCGCGCCCACCCGCTTGGCATAGTCCTTCAGCCACGCATTCAGCGTCGCGATGCGCGGCGCGGTGGCTAGGCCCGGCTTCCACTCGAAATGATCGGCGGGCGGGATCGAGGCCAGGATGACGCGGATGCCGTTGGCCTGCGCCAGCTCGACCATCGACATGATGTTGCCCTCGACCTGCGCATCGGTCGTCGGGCCGGTATTGCCCGCGATGTCGTTGGTGCCCGCCATGATCTGTACGACGGCGGGCTTCAGGTCGATCACGTCCTGGCGGAAGCGCAGCAGCATCTGCGAGGTCGTCTGCCCGCTGATCCCGCGCCCGATGCGGCCGGGCACGAAGAATTGCGGCATCTTGCCGACCCAGCCCTCGGTGATTGAATCGCCCATGAAGACCACCCTTGGCTGCCCCGCCACGGGTGCCGCCAGCTTGGCGTTGTCGTCGCGATAGCGCGCCAGATAGGCGAAGTCGTTATGCAGCCGCTCCTCCCATTCGCGGGTCCAGCGTTGTGCATCGGTTTCCTTCTGCTGCGAGGCGGCGGGCGTGGCGAGGGTCAGCGCAATAAGCGCGGCCAGGACCAGCCGGCTCACGGGCGCAGCTCGGTGCCGGTCGCGGTGACGTTCCAGCCGCGAAGCGCGACCATCGGCTTGTCCGCCTTGGCGCTGGGATAGCGAATCTCGATCACGCGGGTCTCTCCGGGCAGCAGGGTGACGTAATTGTCGCTGAAATAGGCGGGCAGGATCTGGGTGCCGTCGGCGTTGACGAGCGTCAGCTTGGTCTCGATCGCGGGCACCGCGCCGTTGTTGGTCAGCGTCACGCTCGCCAGCGCCTCCTCGCCCTGTCCTTGCATCGTCGCGCTCGCGGTGACGTTCGCGGCACCCATGCCGGTCAGCGCGCGGTAGCCCGCATCGTCGGCCGCCTGCCAATAGCTGTTGGTCGACAGCAGCTGCCCGCCCGCATCGGTCGCCTCCAGCCGGACCAGAACGGCACCGCGCTTCATCGCGTTGGCGAGGTCGAGCGTGAAGACGGGCGTCACCCCCTCGCCATTGGCCACCAGCTTGGCCTCCTGCTCGCCCTCGGATCGGCCGTCGAGCCCGACGATCTTCGCGCGCACCTGCACGCCCTTCAGCGCATCGCGGGTGTTGTTGACCAGCACGACGCGGTGGTCGGGCAGGTTCATCTGGACATGGACCGGCTCGGCCGCCTTCTTCACGCCGTAGAAGGCGGCATGGGTGTCATAGTCGGACGAGAAGATCTGCCACGCAGAGGAGGGCCAGGCGGGTTGGGTCATCCACAGCATCCGGCCGGAATTCTCGGTCCAGAGGCCCGCATTCATCCCCTCGAAGATGGCGCGATAGGATTCATACTCCATCATCTGCGCCTTGCGCTCGAAGTCCTCCAGCCCGGTGGCGGGGCCGAAGCGGCGTTCGAGCACATCCATATAGCTCTTCACCGCGCCGTTCCCGGTCTGGTGCCAGTCATGATAGGCCCAGACATCGCCGATCGGCCAGCGATCCGCCTCGGCCGGGATGGTTCGCTTCCAGGATTCCAGGGTGGGGAGCGAGGGTGTGCCGACCTCGACCGAGAAGCCCTTGGCGTGCGTCGTGAAATACTCGACCGGCGGCCGCCAGTTATAGGGGCCCGAGCCTTGCAGGTTCACCGCATTGGACGAGGGCATATAGAGCCGCGTTCCGTCCTCGGCGCGCAGAAGGGTGTCGAGCCCGGTGTTGAGGATCGGCTGCGGCACACCCTCGTTCCGGCCGAACCAGGCGACGATCGAGGGATGGTTGCGATAGCGGCGCACCACGTCCGCAGCGTTGGCGAGGAACAGCTGCGGGTCCTCGGCCTCCATATTGTAATCCTGGGTCGACTCCCAGAAGTCGGACAGGACCATCAGGCCGTACTCGTCGGCCAGATCGAAGAAGATCTCCTCGGTATTCTGCCCCACCCAGTTGCGGATGATGTTGAGGTGCGCGTCGCGGTGCAGGCGGAAGAACGGCTCCAGATGCGCGCGGTCGACGCGCTTCATGAAATCGTCCATGCCGATATTGCCACCGCGCGCCGCGATGCGGACGCCGTTGACGCGCAGGACAAGATAGGGGGCGAGGCGCGGATCATCGGTCAGCTTGGCGACCGCCGCCGACTGGTCGCCGCCCGGCGTGAAGCTCATCGCCCAGCCGTTCGCCGTCTTGCGGATGCCCTTGTGGCTGGTGTCCACCACCTTCGGCCCGCCGCGCACGCGGTTGAGGTCCAGCGTCACCCGCTCCAGATCGCCGTCATCGTCGAACAGCGACAGGTCATAGGTCACCTGCCGCATCCCGAAGCGAAGCGCCTTGCTGTCCGACAGCGCACCGTCGACCGCCGCCGTCAGCGCCAGATCGTGCAGCGCGGGGTCGCCATAGCCGTTGGGCCACCAGAGACGCGGGTTCTTCACCGACAGCTGCGGAAACTCGGCTGGCGACAGGACGGCGCGAACCGTCTGGCCCGGCGCCACCGTCACCGGCTTTTCGACGACGACATCGTCGAACACCGCACGCACCGTCGTCGTCACCGGCGCCTGGCCGTTATTGGTGACGGGCACCGCGATCTCGACATCGGCGACCGAATTGTCGGGCTTGGGCAGCGTCGTGACCACTTGCGGGTCGCCGATCACCGCCGGGCCGGTCGCGGCCAGCGTCACGCCCTGCCACAGCCCGGTGTTGCGATCGCGGACGCTAGGAATCCAGTCCCAGCCCTCGGTCGCGACGAAGGTCGGGCCGTCCATCATCTGGACGCCGCCATTCTCACCGACGCCAGCCGTCATCGACTCCTCATGCGCGAGGCCGGGATGCGGCGGCGGCGAGACGCGCACCGCAATCGCGTTACGCCCGGCGGCCAGCGTCACGGGGAAGCGGCCGCGGATGAAGGCGCCCTTCATCGTGCCCATCATCCGGCCATTGACCCAGACCTCGGCCGAATAGTTCACGCCGTTGAAGGTCAGCCACATGGTCCGCCCGGCGGCCTCTGCGGGCGTGTCGAACTCGGTGCGATACCAGTAATCCTGCCGTGCCAGCGTCTCCGGGATCGCCAGATTGTTGAGCCCGACCGCCGGATCAGGATAGACGCCGCGATCGACCAGCGTGGTCAGTACCGTGCCGGGCACGGTCGCGGCATACCATTTGCTCGCGTCGAAATTGCCCTGCGACAGGTCCGCGCCGCCGGGGCCGACCTTGGCCGCCTCGATCAGCCGCCAGCCATTGACCGCCCATTGGCCGGTCGCTGTCGAGACGAGCGCGGCGTCCTTGGACTCGGGCTTGGCGGTGCCGCTGGTCGGAATCGGGGCCTTGGACTGGGGCAACGTCCAGGCGTCCTGCGGCGCGGTCTGCCCCTGCATCTGGCGGGTCTGATAGGGCCAGCTCGGGCTGCCGGTCTGGAGCGCCAGTTTCGCCGGATCGGGTGCCCGCCTGGCGGCGACGCGGATGGCGAGCGGATCGACCGCCTCGCGCACCATGCGGAAGTCGATGATCTTGCCCGCGAAGATCGGCTGATACTCACGCGGGGCCAGCGTCGCGACGCCCGCCAGCGGCGCCAGCGTCAGCCCGCGCTGCACCACCTGACGGCCGTTGACGAACAGCCGCACGACCTTGCCATCATAGCTGGCGGCGATGTGCGTCCATTTGTTGCGATCGGCGTCGCCGCCGCCCTGCACCACCCCCGCCTCGGTGACGAGCGCGGGCTGGCCGTCGACCAGCGCGAGATAGCGGCGCGGGCCGCTGGCGGGATCGCCGAAGCCGCCGATCAGCATCGTCGTGCCCTTGCCCATCACGCTGCGCGGCTGGACCCAGGCGGACAGCGTCCAGTTGGTTGCGGCCACCGGGGCACGATCGATCGCGCGGGTGTAGGACGCGCCGCCCGGCGGCAGATCGGCGTTGATCGGCCCCAGGGGTTGCGCAGGCACGCTCGTCTGCGCCGGGGCCGCGAGGCTCCACATCAGCGCCGTCATCGATGCCAGAGCCCCCATCGCTCTTGCCGCCGCCACGCCCATGCCTGCTCCTTTTGAATCGCCGCGGGATAAAGCAAATGAAAAGCCCTAAAGTCAAAGGGCGCGGCATCTGTTCCTCCGCTGAGAGGGGAGGTGGCAGGCCGTCAGGCCTGACGGAGGGGTGTCCCGCTCTCGAAAGGGTTACACCCCTCCGTCACGCTTCGCGCGACACCTCCCCTTCCAGGGGAGGAATACTGAGGGTACCTAACCCCCGAAACGGTCGATCGCCTCGCGGATGCCGGTCCAGACTGTACCGAGTTGTTCCGGCGTGATCGAATAAGGCGGCATCACATAGACGGTGTTGCCCATCGGCCGGACGAGCAGATTGCGCTCACGGAAATGTGCCAGCAGCCGGGGGGCAAGGTCGGAGAGATAGTCCTGCCCCGCGCCCAGCTCGAACGCGGCGATGGTGCCGAGCTGGCGGGGACTATGTACCGCGCCCTCATGCGCGATGCCCGCCAGATGCGCCGCCTGACGCTGGGCGAGCGTATCGATGCGGTCCTGCACCGGCTCGTCGCGCCAGATCGCCAGATTGGCCGCCGCCGCCGCGCAGGCGATGGGGTTGGCGGTGTAGCTGGACGAGTGAAAGAACTGTTTCGACCGATCGGTCTGCGACCAGTGCGCCTGAAAGATCGGATCGGTCGCGAGCGTCACCGCCAAGGGCACCGCGCCGCCGGTCAGCCCCTTGGACAGGCAGAGAATGTCGGGCACCACCCCCGCCTGATCGCAGGCGAACAGCGTGCCGGTGCGCCCCCAGCCGGTCATGATCTCGTCGGCGATGAACAACACGCCATACTGCGCGCAGATGTCGCGCATCGCGGCCAGCGTCTCGGGCGCGTAGAGCAACATGCCGCCTGCGCCGAGCACCAGCGGCTCGACGATGAACGCCGCCGCGCCCGCCCGGCACTCCGCCTCCAGCGCGTCGAGCGTCGCCTGCATGTCGCTGGGAAAGGGGATGGTGCCGACATCGAACAGCAGCGGCGCATAGGCCTGGTTGTACACGCCGCGCGCGCCCACCGACATCGCCCCGATCGTGTCGCCATGATAGCTGTGTTCGAGGACGAGGATGCGGTGGCGCGGCTCGCCCCGGTGGAGCCAATAGCCCAGCGCCATCTTCAGCGCGACCTCGACCGCCGTCGATCCGGAGTCCGAGAAGAACACCCGCGTCAGTTCGGGCGGGGTGATCCGCACCAGCTCGGCGGCGACTGCCTCGGCGGGTTCATGGGTCCACCCTGCGAAGATGATCTGGTCGAGCTTGCCGGCCTGGGCAGCGATGGCGGCGCTGATGCGCGGATGGTTGTGGCCGTGCGTCGTCACCCACCAGCTGGAAATGGCGTCGATCACCTCGCGCCCGTCGACCGTGGTCAGGACCGCGCCGCTGGCGGTCGCGATCTTGGGGATCGGTTCGCCCAGGCCATGTTGGGTGAAGGGGTGCCAGACGGGCGAGGTCATCGGAAATCCTCGATGTCGAAATTCGCGGCGAACGCCTCCGCCAGTGTCTCGCGATTGAGAACGTCCAGGCGCGGCAGGCGGCCGAGCCGCTTCACCCCGGCGATCGCGGCGATGGTCGCCTCGCTGTCCTCGACGCCTTCGCCGACGAATGCGATGCCGAGGATCGGCACCCCGCGTGACCGCAAGGCCTCGATCGACAACAGGCTGTGGTTGATCGTCCCCAGCCCCGTCCGCGCGACCAGCACCACCGGGCGGCCCCAATGCGTGAACAGGTCGGCGAACAGCATCTGCCGGGTAACGGGCACCAGCACCCCGCCCGCCCCTTCTGCGACCAACGGCCCCTCAACCTGCGGCAGCGCCAGTCGCTCGCGATCGATCGTCACCCCATCGATCTCGGCGGCGCGGTGCGGCGAGCAGGGGGTCTTCAACCGATAGGCGGAAGGCAGCACTGGCCGCCCGCTGAGCCGCGCGACCGTCTCGGCATCGCCATGCCCGTCCTCGTCGGTGCCCGCCTGGACGGGCTTCCAGTAATTTGCCCCGAGCGCGCCGGTCAGCGCGGCGGAAAAGACGGTCTTGCCGATCTCGGTATCGGTGCCGGTGACGATGATGGCGCTCATGCCAGAACCTCTTGCAATGCGTCGTCGAGCGCGCGGATGTCCGCCGCCTCGACATTCAGGGTGATGGACAGCCGCAGCCGCGCCGCGCCCACCGGCACGGTCGGCGGGCGGATGCCGCGAATATCGAAACCGCGCGCCTGCAACGCCTGCGCCGCGCGCATGGTGCGGCCATTGTCGTGCAGGATCAGCGGCATGATCGGCGTGCCCCCCGCCAGCGCGCCATGTTTCGCCAGACGCTCGCCCGCCAGCGCGATCCGATCGTGCAGCGCGGAGCGGCGCTCGGGCTCGTCGGCCAGGATGTGCAGCGCCTCGCGTACCCCGCGCGCCATCAGCGGCGAGGGCGCGGTCGAGAAGATGAAGCCCCGCCCGCGATTGACCAGATAGTCGCGCACGATACGCGGCCCCGCGACCAGCGCCCCCTCGCATCCCATCGCCTTGCCGCAGGTGTGGAGGGTGACGACCCGCTCGCCGGCGATGCTCAGCCCCTGCCCCCGGTCGCCGAAGACGCCGGTGGCATGCGCCTCGTCGACGATCAGCATGGTGTCGTGCCGCTCGGCCACCGCCATCAGCTCGGCGAGCGGCGCGGTGTCGCCGTCCATCGAATAGAGGCTTTCGACCGCGATCCAGACCGTGCCCTTGCCACCGCCCGCGCGCCACGCCCGGATCGCGTCGTCAAAGGCATTCGCATCGTTATGCGCCGCCGCCACGGAGCCGGCACGCGACAGTTTCATCCCCTCATGCATGCTGGCATGGACCAGCGCGTCATGGACGATCAGGTCGCCGCGCTGTGGCAGCGTCGCCATGATCGCGACATTGGCGGCATAGCCCGAGGAGAAATACAGGCTCGCCTCCGCGCCGAAGAACGTGGTGGCCTCGGCTTCCAGCGCCTCATGTTCGGGATGGTTGCCGCGCAGCAACCGCGACCCGCCCGAGCCGACGGGCACCCCCTCCGCGACCGCGCGCGCGATGGCGGCGGCGAGGCGCGGGCTGTTCGCCAGTCCCAGATAATCGTTGGAGGCGAAGTCCTTGCCCGCCATCGGGGCCAGCACCCGCAATCGGTCCCGCGCGGCCAACCGGGCCAGATCGGCGCGATGAAAGTCCAGCATGGGGGCTTCCGTATCGCCGTTAGGGGGTGAGCGGAACCCGGAAAGGTTGGGGATTCCCGTGGCCTTCGACTTCGCTCAGGCTGAACGGCGGTTTGTATTTGGGGCATATTCCCCAACTCCGTTCAGCCTGAGCGAAGTCGAAGGCCACGCCCCAACACCTACCTCAAACCGGCTCCGCCAAGGTCACGATCGAAACCCCCGGCGTCATCGGCGCGCGGCCGACCAGATGCCGCTCCAGCCGGAAGATCGCCTCGAACGCCTTGTTCAGCGGCGCGGGCGGCGGCGAGTCGTCGCTGTCGTCGCGCCCCGAAAGCCGCCCGGCGATGCGCGCGGCGGCGGCGAGCGGGAAGAGCAGCGAGTTGAAATAGGTCAGCTTGCGGGGTTTCAGCCCCGCCTTCTCGATCGCCGCGACCAACGTCCCCTTGGAATAGCGGCGATGGTGGTGGTTCACCACGTCATGCGCCGACCACATCCACTGATGCGCGGGGACGGCGATCAGGATCTTGCCACCGGGCTTCAGGCACGACTTCATCGCGGCGAGCGCGGCGACGTCGTCCTCGATATGCTCGACCACGTCGAGCACCGCGATCAGGTCGTACGCCCCGCGCTCGATCCCCGGCAGTTCGGGCAGCGGCGCGGCCTGGACCGGCTTGCCCAGCCGGGCGGACGCGATTTCGCGCGCGGCCGGGTCGATCTCGATCGCGTCGACGGTGCCGAAGCCTGCCAGCATCGGCAGGTTGTGCCCGGTGCCGCAACCGATCTCCAGGATACGCGCCTGGCCAGGCAACTTGCCATAGCGGGTCAGGTAATCGGCCAGGATGTCGCGGCGGGCGCGATACCACCAATGGGTGGAATCATGCGCGGCCATGCGGTCGTAAACGATACGGTCCATGAACTTATCCGAAGACCCATTGGCGGTTGAGCGCGAAGGTCGCGATCGGCGTGATCGTGACCACCGGGATCAGCGCGACCCAGGGTTGTTGATGCAGAAGCCCGGTGACAATCCACGTGAAAAGCGCATTCAGCACAAGCCCAAAGCCTTGCACCACCAGGAATTTCAGATGCTGCCTGCCGCTGGAATCGCGGGTGCCGTGGCCGCGAAAGCTCCAGGCGCTGTGCACGAAGAAGCCGAAGATCACCGCCACCAGAAAGGCCGGCGGCACCGCCAGCACGGCTTGTGTCTTCGGTAGCACCCAGGTGGTCAGCGGCAGATAGACCGCCGAATAGACGATCGTCGACAACCCGCCCGCGATCCCGAAACGGATGATCTGGCCCAGCATCCCGCTGTCCCGCCACCGCGCGATCCGATGCTGAAGAGTCGCCACGCCGCTACCTTGCCCCCGACCTTGCCCTTTGCGCCACCCGCGATAGAGCGGGCCCTGAGTCCTGCGCCTTAAGCCGCGGGCGGGTATGAGGGAAGCGTCTTTGGAACGTCTGCAGGACGAGATCGACCGCAACTGGCGGCAATGGGTGATGATCGTCTGGCTCGCGGTGACCGGCTGGTACCTTTATGACCGCTGGGGCCAGATCCGCTGGTGGTCGCTGGGCGACACCGACGACAATATCCGCCTGATGCAGGTGCGCGCCTGGCTGGACGGTCAGGGATGGTATGACCTGCGCCAGTACCGCCTCAATCCGCCGGGCGGCTTCGACATTCACTGGAGCCGTATTGTCGACCTGCCGATCGCAGGCCTGATCCTGTTCTTCCGCCTGTTCACCACCCCCGCCTGGGCCGAGCGAATCGCTTGCGGCCTGGCGCCGCTCTTGCCGCTGTCGGTGGTCATGCTGGCGCTGTCGGCGACGCTGCGCCGGCTGGTCTCGCCCTTCGCCTGGCCGGTGGGGCTGGGCCTGCTGCTGTGCGCCAATGCGACGATGCTGATGTATATGCCGATGCGCATCGACCATCATGGGTGGCAGCTCGCCATGCTGGCGGTCACCGTCGCGGGGCTGTGCGATCCCCATGCGCGGCGCGGCGGCGCGCTGGTGGGGCTGGCCAGCGCGGTGTCGCTGGCGATCGGGCTGGAGATGCTGCCCTATGCCGCGATGGCCGGCGCGATCCTGACGCTGCGCTGGGTCTGGGACCGGGCGGAGGCGCCCCGCTTGGCCGTCTATGCGCTGACCTTGGGCGGGGGGAGCGCCGCGGGGTTCGCCGCCTTCGCCTCCAACGCCAATTACGCCATGCGCTGCGACGCGCTGACCCCGGTCTGGCTGTCGGTGACGGTGGTCGCCGGCGCGCTGCTGTTCGTGATGGCGCGGGTCAATCCGGCGTCGCGCGCTGCGCGGCTGGGGCTGGCAGTGGTTGCCGGCGGGATCATCGCGGGCGGCTTCGCCAGTCTGTTCCCGCAATGCCTGACCCGGCCCGAACAGGTCAGCCCCGAGCTGCAACGCAACTGGCTGAATAACGTCCGCGAGGCCAAGCCGATCTACAAGCACCCCTTGCGCGTCGCGCTGCCGATGGCGATCATGCCGTTCTTCGGGATGATCGGCGCGATTGCCGCCGCCATTCGCTATCGGACGATGGGCTGGACCGCGATTGCACTGTTCACCGGCTTCGCCTGTGCCATGCTGTTGTGGCAGGTGCGCGCGGCCCCGGCGGGGCAGATGCTGGCGGTGCCGGGTATCGCGGCGCTCCTCTGGATGGCGCTGCCCTGGATCAACCGGCTGCGCTCGCCGCTGCTGCGCGTGCCGGTGATGGTCGCCGCCGTCCTGCTGCCGACGGGGATTGTCGCCGGGCTGATCCTGAAGAAGCTGCCCGCCGCGCAGGCCAATGCCTATGCCCAACGCGTCAACCGCGCGACCGGGCAGTGCGTGCGCACCTCGGTGCTGACGCGGGTCAACGCCTATCCCAAGGCGACGGTCTTCACCTTCGTCGATCTGGGCCCGCGCCTGATCGTGACGACGCATCACAATGCGATCGCCGGCCCCTATCACCGCAATGGCGATGCGATCCTCGACGTCCAGCACGCCTTTCAGGGCAATGAGGTGCGGGCGCGTGCGATCATGAAGCGGCACGGCGCGACGCTGTTGCTGATCTGCCCCGACATGGCCGAGTCGACCAATTACCGCGCGCGCGCGCCGGGGGGCTTTTACGACCGGATGGCGCATGGCTGGGTGCCGGACTGGCTGACCCCGCTGCCGCTGCCCAAGGGCTCGCCGCTGAGACTGTACCGGGTCAGCTAAGAAATTCCTCCCCTATAAGGGGAGGTGGCAGGCCGTCAGGCCTGACGGAGGGGTGTCCCGCTATCGAGAGGGTGACACCCCTCCGACGCGCTGCGCGCGCCACCTCCCCTCACAGGGGAGGAATAGCAATTACTTGAGGCTGGCCGTGACCCCGTCGATCACGAACTGCACCGCCAGCGCGGCGAGCAGCACGCCCAGCACGCGGGTGATCACCGCCTCGATCTTGGCGCCCAGCAGGCGCATCATCGGCCCCGCCGCCAGCAACGCTATCAGCGTCAGCAGCAGGATCGACACCATCGCGCCCAGCACGACCAGCGAGCCTTCCAGTCCCGAATTGCGGCTCATCAGCAGCATGACGGTCGCGATCGACCCTGGCCCGGCGATCATCGGCATCGCCATCGGGAAGATCGAGACGTCCTCCGCCTCGTGCGGATCGTCCGCGACCTTGGCCGCGCGGTCCTCGCGCCGCTGGGTGCGCTTTTCGAACACCATCTCCAGCGCGATCAGGAACAGCATGATGCCGCCCGCGATGCGGAACGCCGCCATCTCGATGCCCAGACCGTGGAGCAGCGCCTCGCCGAACAGCGCGAAGACGAACAGGATGATCGCCGCGACCATCACCGCGCGGATCGCCATCGCCCGGCGATGCTGCGGCGTCGCCCCCGCCGAGAGCCCCGCATAGATCGGCGCGCAGCCCGGCGGGTCGATCACCACGAAAAAGGTGATGAAGGACGAGATGAAGAGTTCGAGCACGGCCTTACAGTGCCGTCTGGTCGATCGCGACGCCCTCGCGCCGTCCCGCCGAGACCAGAGTGTTGCGCAGCAGGACCGCGATCGTCATCGGGCCGACGCCGCCCGGCACCGGGGTGATCGCGCCCGCGCGGGTCGCCGCCGTATCATAGTCGACATCGCCGACCAGGCCCGTCTCGGTGCGGTTGATGCCGACATCGATGACGCTGGCGCCGGGCTTGATCCACTCGCCCTTGACCAGGCCGGGCACGCCCACCGCCGCCACGACGATATCGGCGCGACCCACCACTTCGGCCAGATTGCGGGTGCGGCTGTGCGCCACGGTCACGGTACAGCTTTCGCCGAGCAGCAGCTGCGCCATCGGCTTGCCGACGATGTTGGAGCGGCCGACGACCACCGCGTCCATGCCCGACAGGCTGGGATGGATGCTCTTGAGCAGCATCAGGCAGCCGAGCGGGGTGCAGGGCACGAAGCCCTCGCTGCCCGTCGCCAGCCGCCCGGCGTTCACCGGGTGGAAGCCGTCAACATCCTTGTCGGGGTCGATCGCCTGGATCACCGCCTGCGCGTCGATCTGGCCCGGCAGCGGCAGCTGGACGAGGATGCCGTCGACGGTCGGGTCCTGATTGAGCTGTTCGACGAGCGTCAGCAGCGTCGCCTGATCGGTATCGGCGGGCAGGCGATGCTCGATGCTCTCCATGCCCGCTTCGCGCGTCGCCTTGCCCTTGGAGCGGACATAGACGCTGGAGGCCGGGTCCTCGCCGACCAGCACGACCGCCAGCCCCGGCGCCCGGCCGGTCTGTTCGCGGAAGGTAGCCACCTGGGTGGCGATGCGGGTGCGGAGGCCGGCGGCGAACGCCTTGCCGTCGATGATCGTGGCGCCAGTCATTGGGGTATTTGGGGTCATGGCTGATCGCCATAAAGCGCCTGGGCCAACCGCGCCAGTATGTGCGGGTCGCCGGCGACATGCAGGCGTTTCAACCGCGCCGTCTCGCCGGCGACGATGCTGACAGCGCGCTTGGGCACCCCGAAATGTTTGGCCACCAGCGGGATCAGCGCCGCATTGGCCGCGCCGTCGACCGGCGGCGCGGAGAGGCGCGCGGCGAAATGCTCCTCGGTCCCGGCGGTCAGCGCATCGCGACCGCCGCGCGGCGTCACCCGGACCGCGATATGGATGCCATCATCGCGCGAGGTCCAGGCAGGCATCAGCCGACGACGACCGCGCCCCCATACATCTGGTTGGCGATCGCGGTATCCAGGATCTTGCCCAGGATGATCACCGCCAGCAGCACGACCATCGGCGACAGGTCGAGCGCACCGAAATCGGGCAGGATGCGCCGGATCGGGCGATAGAGCGGATCGGTCATCTTCTGCAGCGCGTACCAGACCGAGCGGATGAAATCGTTCGAGGTATTGATGACGTTGAACGCGATCAGCCAGGACAGGATCGCCTGCACGATAATGATCCACCAGACGACGTTGAGGAGAATCTGCAAAATCTGAAGGATGAGGATCAACGGAGGACGCTCCCGATGGCAATTGGCCCTTATCTAGGGCGCGAGGCCTGTCGGGGCAACAATCACGCCCTCCGGTCCTGACGCAGGCGGAACGAACATTGGGGCCCGCGCGTCCCGCTTAACATGGAACAGGTGGCAGAGCGTCGGGGCAGGCGGCGGCATTGGGGGCGGATCGCGATCGGGGTGCTGATCGCCCTGCCCCTGATCCTGCTATTGGTGCTGGCGGTCTTTCCCTGGGGCATCCTGCGCGGGGCGGTCGCGCGCGAGGCGACGGCGCGGTTCGGCCGGCCGGTGACGATCGGATCGGTGCACCGGGTCGACGGCATCGGCTTTCATCCGGTAATCGCGGTCGAGGATCTGCAAATTCCACAGGCCGCCTGGGCGGGACAGGGCGATTTCGCGCGACTCGCGCGGGCCGAGATCCGCTTCTCGGTCTGGCCGCTGCTCAGGGGCGATTTCGTGCCCGAGGACATTCGCGTCTCCGGTCTGCGGCTGGCGCTGGTCCGCGACAAGCAGGGCCGCACCAACTGGTCGCGCCCCGGCGAGCCGCAGGGCGGCGGCAGTTCCAGCGACCTGCAAGGACTGGTCGTCACCGATGGCGTGGTCAGCTACCGCGACGCCAAGGAGGATCGCGAGGCCGTCGTCCGCATCGCCGCCGACCCCGATCACGGCCTGAGCGCCGAGGGGCAGGGCAGGATTCGCGGCGCCCCCGTCGCCCTGCGCTTCACCGGCGCACCGGTGCGGCCGGGGCCATGGCCCTTCAAGGCCGCGATCACCGGCGATCGGCTGACCATGAACGCACAAGGCACGATGGACCGGCCGCTCGACACCGATGCGATGACGCTCGACCTGACCGCGCGCGCCGATGACCTGAAGCGGATCGACGCGGTGATCGAGGCCGGGCTGTTCCAGACACGGCCCGTCCAGCTGTCCGCGCATGTCCGGCACGACAATCCGCGCTGGACGATCACCAATCTGAAGGGGCGGATCGGCCGTTCGGACCTGGCCGGGCGGCTCACGGTCGACAAGAAGGGCGGCCGGACGCTCTTGGACGGCGAGGTGACGGCGGGGCAGCTCGACTTCGACGATCTGTCCTCGGCACAAGGGCGCGCGGAGGCCGCCGCGCTGGAACGGCGGATCGGGCCGCGGCTGGTGCCCAATACCCGGATCGACATCGGCAAGATCGACACGACCGACGGCACGATCCGGTTCAAGGTCGGCCGGGTGGTCAGCGCGCAAGGCCCCTCGCCCATCACCGGACTCGCCGGGCGGATGACGATGGATCACCAGCGTCTGACCATCGACGACATCCGCATGTCCTTGCGCCAGGGCGTGGTGCGCGGTCAGGCGGTGATCGACCAGCGCGGTGGCCGCCGCGTGCCGCAACTGGCGCTGAACCTGCGGCTGTCGGGGGCCAATGTGCTGTCGCTGTCGGGGCAGACCGAGATCACCGGACAGGTCGCCGCGCATGCCAGGCTGACCGGCAGCGGCGAGACGGTGCGCGACGCGATCGGCCGCTCGAACGGTCGGATCGGGCTCGTCGTCGCCAACGGCACCCTGCCCGATCGCTATGCGGTGGCGCTGGGCTTCGATGCGGGGGCGGCGTTCATGGGCGATAGCGGCCGCGCGAGCTTACGCTGCATAATCCTGGGGGTGGACATGAAGGGCGGCACGGGGCGCGCCGATCCGTTGATCGTCGACACCTCGCGCAGCCGGCTGGAGGGGACCGGCACGGTGACCTTCCCCGAGGAGCGGCTGGCGCTGCGGCTGACCGGCGTGGCGAAACAGGGCGCGACGTTGCAACTGTCCGGGGCCGCCACGGTGACGGGGACGCTGCAAAAGCCCGACCTGGTCATTCCGCACGAAGTTCGGTCGGTCGGCAATATCTTCAAATCGATCGGCCGTGCGATCACCGGGGATACCGGACCGAAAGCGCAGAACGCACCCTGTGGAGCCTTGGCGCGGCAGGTGTTGCGATAAGGCCTAACTCCGTCTGCCCCCTACCTCCGTTCAGCCTGAGCGAAGTCGAAGGCCAAGGGAATCGAGTGGCTAGAGCGCGATGGCATTTCGACGTTAGCCCCTCCCCTTCAGGGGGGACTGTTTATCGTGGCTGCTTTTCGGGTTCTTCTTCGTTCTGGTGATTTGGGACAGGGAGGATGGCATGCGATGTCCGGTGTGTGAGGGAACGGACCTGATCAAGC
>NZ_JACIDH010000016.1 GCF_014196255.1 Sphingomonas pseudosanguinis | reverse complement strand
GCAACCCGCTACGACAAACTCGCCGTCAACTTCCTCTCAGGCGTCGCCATCGCAACCGCGCTCGCATTCTGGCTCTGATTGAGTCTCGACCATAATCGCGCACAAAATGGCAAGGCAAACTGAGATCGGCTGACCTATCAGCCGATCAAGGACTACATGTGCAGATGTGAAAGATCGAGATCAGGATAGATGATTGCGGACATCGCCGCGTAGAGTAGCCGTGGACTGTAACCTTGCCCATAAGAATCCGCGACAGCACCAGTGCCTGTCGAGGTAGTCCATCCACCAAGCGTGAGCGCAATATCACGATCGATCTTTGCCTCACGCAACCCGTCTCGGAATGTGTGCCTGAACGCATGGAAGCATGTTCGCTCTTTTGCGGCGTCGCATGATATCTAAAATCTTGCGAACCACTTTGAAAATTTTCCAGAATAGAGGCCCAAAGAATCTATAGTAAGGTCGGGAAACAACCGCTCATCTTTTGCTCGTCGACGATCACGGACGTATTCTGCAAATCCGATACGCAAAAGCTCGGGATGCACGGGCACCACGCGGTAACTCGCCGCAGTCTTCAGACTCTTCCCATCCCCTTCCGTTGCCGACACCACGAAGCAGAGGATGCCATCCAGTTCACGCACGTCGTTGGTCAGCATCTGGCAAATTTCCCCTTGCCGGAGGCCGCCCCACAACGCCACCAAAGGTATCCAGAATCGTGACCTTCGAGGCCGATTAACGCCGCGACAAGCGTATCCGTTTTCATCGTCGCGGCACCCTCTGTAGAGGGGAGCATCAAAGATACGTTTTAGTTGCCATGATTCAAATGGAAGCCGCTTGTCGCGTGCCATGCGGGTGTCCATCACTCGCAGTCCGCGTGCAGGATTCCGATGGATAATCTCTTCTTTGACAGCCCAGTTGAATAAGCTCGACAGCTTATTCATGTATTCATTGATGTTGGCGACGCTCATTCCTGCATCGCCCCTTGCCTCCGCCGCCTCAGCGATCTCTCTTGGGGATAAATCCGGCCACCGCTTCCTCGCATTTGGCGGCAGCTTTTGAAGCACAGCAAGAACGTCTCTGCACTCGTCTCTCGAAATCAACCCGAAGCGCCTCTCGCGACCGAGAATGGCGGCGATCGTGGCAAACGTGGACCGGTAGACGATCGAGCTTTTTGACGTTCGGCTGATCGTTGGATCGGTTAGATAACGCTCGCAAACCTCGGCGAACGTTAAGCTGCACGACGTAAAAGAGGTGCGGCAAACCGGGCTCGGTTTCGCGATGACGCCCCGGTCTTGAACGGTAGCCGCGCCGCCTGCTTGCCGAAGAGCATCAAACTGCCTTTCGATGTCGCAAGCAATTTCCCTGACTGATCGTCTGGCCACAGCGAGAGAGGCTGTCTTCAACGATCGATTTATCCGGGGCTTGCCAACGATGGCGATCAGGTCAGCCGGAACGCGCGTTCGATACTGATAAACCGCGCCTCGACGCCACAAGCCGCACGGCAGTCGATTGGGCGACACCTCTGGGCTACAGTTTGCCTTGCCATTTTGTGCGCGATTAGAGTCGCTTAACCCATGGTCCGCAAAGGTGATGGGCGACACCAGCGGGTTACAATCGGCACGAGGCTGTTGCTCAAGCGGTTGGTTTTTCGATGTTTTTGGGGAGATGGTGCCGCTTACAGGACTCGAACCTGTGACCCCCGCATTACGAATGCGATGCTCTACCAGCTGAGCTAAAGCGGCCCTTCGTCGAAACCGGCTGGTGTCCGGTCGAGGATGGCGCGCTTAACAGGTCCTTCTGGGGCTGGCAAGCGGCTTTGGCGTCTTTACACGCCGTTAAGGACGATGCCCGCATGACGGCGCCGGACAATGAGGAAGGCGATCATGACCACCGGGCCGGATCTGAACGAGGCGTCGTCCGTCGATCGGGACGGTGCGGGGGAGTCGCTGGGCGAGGACGTGCTGTTCGGGCTGGCGGGGGTGGAGCGGCGGCTGCATGCGCGCGCCTATCACCACTGGGTGTCGCTGCTGGGCGATGCGCCCTATCCGTTGATCGACGCGCTCGACCCGCAGGGGATCGCCGACTTCGCCACCCATTCGGTGCTGCTCGACTTTCGCGGGGGAGAGGGCGACCCGACCATCGCCTATATCGGCGGCGCGCTGCGCGACGAATGTGGGGCGACGCCGATGCCGATGCGGGTCGGCGCGCTGCCGCCCGGATCGCTGCTGTCGCGGATGATCGGCCATTATCCGCAGCTTCTGGCGAGCAAGGCTCCGGCTGGTTTCGAGGCCGAGTTCGTGAACGCACGCGGGCGCACCACCCTCTACCGCGCGATCCTGTTGCCCTATTCGTCGACCGGCGAGACGATCGACTTCATCCACGGTGTCGTCAATTGGAAGGAGGTCGCCGATCCGCTGCTCCAGGCGACGCTCGATTCGGCGCTGTTCGATGCGATCGGCGCGAATCGGCCCGATGCGGGGCCGGCGGACGGCGTGTGGGACGTGGCGGAGCCGCCCAAGGGCGACCGCATCCGGCGCGATCCCGAAGCGCTGGCACATATCACCTTCGAAAGCGGCGCCAGCCCCGGCAGCCTGATCGTGATGGTCGGACGGGTCGGGCCGGACGGTACGGTCGCCATCCTGGGTTCGGTGGCGGATGATCCCCGCTTTACCGATAGAGTCTTGCGCGCCGTACAATAAAAATTGCGCTGCGGCGCAACATCTTTTCTCGGGCTGCAAAGGGTTGAGCGGCGCGAAAGCCGGGCCTAGGACTTTCACCCATGGCACCGAATATGTCGCATCCGATGGCCGACGCGATTGCCGCGCGGCTGACCCAAGGCGCCCTTCCGGCGGAGTTGCAGGGGTTCGGCCCCGCGGAGGTGGCTGCCGCGGCAGCCTTCGTCGCTGGCGTCGCCGAGCGGCGCGCGGCCGGCGAGCCGTCGATCGCGCTGGAGCCGATGTCGGGCGACGACACGCATCGCCGCATGCGCCTGGCCATCGTCAACGACGACATGCCCTTCCTGGTCGATTCGATCGCGGCGATGGTCGGCGCGGATGGGATCGCCATCGACCGGGTGATCCATCCCGTCCTGCCCGTGACGCGCGATGCGGAAGGCCATTTGCAGGGCATCGGCACGGGCGGAAAGTCCGAATCCTTCATCTATCTGGAAATGGAACGCGCCGATGCGCGCGACCGGCGCGGATTGGTCGACGATTTGCGCGCCGTGCTGGCCGATGTGCGGGCGGCCGTCGCCGACTGGTCGGGGTTGCAGGATGCGCTGGCCGCCGATGCGACCACGCTGGGCGAGAAGAATGGCGAGGGCGCGGCGCTCCTGCTGTGGTTCCTGAACGGCAAGCTGACGCTGCTGGGCCATGAAAAATGGTACGAGGATGGCCGCGACGCCCCCGCGCTGGGCGTGGCGCGGACGCCGCACAAGGTGCCGCTGCTCGCCGATACGTCGCGCCAGCGCGCGCTCGATTATTTCGCGCAAGGCGGCGCGGCGCCGCTGCTGCTCAAGTCCAATGCGATTTCGACCGTCCACCGCTCGGTGCCGCTCGATCTGGTGCTGGTGCCGGTGATGGAAGGGGGCCGCGCCGTCGGCCTGTCGATCCATGCGGGGCTGTGGACCAGCGCCGCGCTCGCCAGCCCGCCGCATGAGGTGCCGGTGCTGCGCACCCGCCTGGCAGCACTTCAGGCCAAGTTCGGCTTCGACCCGCGCGGCCATACCGGCAAGGCGCTGACCCATGCGCTGACCGCGCTGCCGCATGATCTGGTCACGGCCTTCCCGGCCGAGGCGCTGGAGCAGCTGGCGCTGACCGCCATGTCGCTGGCCGATCGTCCGCGCCCCGAGCTGGTGCTGGTCCGATCGGTGTTGCAGCGGCATCTGTTCGCCTTCGTCTGGCTGCCGCGCGACGAGCTGACCACCGCACGCCGCGTCGCGATCGGCGAGATGCTGGGCGAGGCGGCGAATGGCTCGCTGCTCAACTGGTCGATCGCGCTGGAGGACGGCGTCGTGGCGCTGATCCGCTATACCATCGATCTGCGCCAGGACGGCCGCCTGCCCGACACGGGCGCACTGGCCGAGCGGCTGCGCAAGATGGTGCGCGGCTGGATGCCCGATGTCGAGGCGGCGCTGGCCGAGCAGGTGCCCGCGCCCCGGGCGGCGCGTCTGGCGCTGCGCTGGGCCAATGGCTTCCCGACCAATTACCGCAATGTCAGCGATGCGGCCGAAGCCGCCGCCGACATTCTTCGCCTGTCGAGCCTGGAGAATGAGGGCAGCCGTTCGGTCCGCCTGTTCCCAGTCCAGCCGGGGCAGGATCGCCAGCTGAAGATCTACAAGCTGAACGGCGCGCTGCCCTTGTCGGACGCAGTGCCGGTGCTGGAGAATTTCGGTTTCCGCGTGATCGGCGAGCTGCCGACGCGGCTGCGCGACGATTCCGATCCCTTCGTCCATGACTTCATCGTCGAGACCGAGGCGACGACCGAGCCCAAGGGCGCGGCGGTGCTGGAGGGGGCGATCGCGGCCGTGCTGGAGGGCGCGGCGGAGAATGACGCGTTCAACCGCCTGATCGTCGATGTCGGGCTCAGCCCGCAGGCGGTGGTGCTGTTCCGCGCCTGGTTCCGTTATCTGCGCCAGGCCGGGCTGCCTTATGGCCTGACCACGGTGGTCGATGCGCTGCGCCGGGCACCCCGACTCGCGACCGCGCTGATCGAGCGGTTCACCGCCGCACATGATCCGAAGGCTGGGGGCGACATCTCCGCCGCCGATGCCGCCATCGCGGCGGGCCTGGATGCGGTGTCGGCGATCGATGACGACCGTATCCTGCGCAGCTTCCGCGACATGATCGCCGCCACGCTGCGCACCAACGCCTTTGCCGAGGCGGGCAGGGAGGCGCTGGCGTTCAAGCTGGACAGCCACATGATTCCGGGGCTCCCGGCGCCGTTGCCGTGGCGTGAGGTGTGGGTCTATTCCCCGCGTGTCGAGGGCATCCACTTGCGCGCCGGACCCGTCGCGCGTGGCGGTCTGCGCTGGTCGGATCGTCGCGACGACTTCCGCACCGAAATCCTGGGCCTGATGAAGGCGCAGCGGGTGAAGAATGCGGTCATCGTGCCGACCGGCGCGAAGGGCGGTTTCTACCCCAAGCAGCTGCCGTCGCCGGTCACCGACCGTGACGGTTGGGCCGCCGAGGGCAAGGAAAGCTACCGCGTGTTCATCCGCGCGCTGCTGTCGATCACCGACAATATCGTCGAGGGCGCGGTGGTGCACCCGGACGGCGTGCGCGTGCTGGACGGCGAAGACCCCTATTTCGTGGTCGCCGCCGACAAGGGCACCGCGACCTTCTCCGACGTCGCCAATGCGCTGGCGCTGGAGCGTGGCTTCTGGCTGGGCGACGCTTTTGCGAGCGGTGGCAGCCAGGGGTACGACCATAAGGCGATGGGCATCACCGCCAAGGGCGCCTGGGTTTCGGTCCAGCGCCACTTTGCCGAGCGCGGCGTGGACGTGCAGAGCCAGCCCATCCGCGTCGTCGGCTGCGGCGACATGTCGGGTGACGTGTTCGGCAACGGGATGCTGCTGTCCAAGGCGATCAAGCTGGTCGCGGCGTTCGACCATCGCCACATCTTCCTCGACCCCAATCCCGATCCCGCAACCGGCTGGGACGAGCGCGCCCGCATGTTCGCGCTCCCCCGGTCGAGCTGGGCGGATTACGACACCAGCCTGATTTCGGCCGGCGGCGGCGTGTTCCCGCGTTCGGCCAAGACCATCCCGCTGTCGGACGAAATCCGCGAGGCTTTGGGCATCACCGCCACGTCGCTGGAGCCGACCGCGCTCATCTCGGCGATCCTGAAGGCCCCGGCCGACTTGCTCTGGTTCGGCGGCATCGGGACGTACATCAAGGCGGCGGCGGAGAATAACGTCCAGGTCGGCGATCCGGCCAACGACCGGCTGCGCGTCGATGCCGAGGATCTGCGCGTCACCGCCATCGGCGAGGGCGCCAATCTGGGGGTGACCCAGGCCGCGCGCATCGCCTTTGCCGAGCGCGGCGGGCGGATCAACACCGACTTCATCGACAATTCGGCGGGCGTCGACTGTTCGGATAACGAGGTCAATATCAAGATCGCGCTCAACCGCGAGATGATCGAGGGCCGTCTGGCGGAGGAGGACCGCAACACGCTGCTCGCGTCGATGACCGACGACGTCGCGCATATCGTGCTGGAGGATAACCGGCTCCAGACGTTGGGGCTCTCCATCGCCGAGGCGGACGGCGCGGGCGCGATGCCGAGCTATGTCCGCGTCATCGAAATCTTCGAGAGCGCCGGGCGGCTCGACCGCGCAGTCGAGGGGCTGGGCAGCAACGATGTGCTGCTGCGGCGCGGGCAGGACGGCATCGCGCTGACCCGGCCCGAACTCGCCGTGCTGCTGGCGACGGCCAAGCTGACCTTGCAGGACGCGATCGAGAACAGCCCGCTGGCGCTGGACGACGAACTGCTCCCCGATCTGCGCGCGGCCTTCCCGCCCGCGATGCAGGAGGCGTTCGGCGAGGCGATCGACCAGCATCGCCTGCGCGGTGAGATCGTCGCGACCAAGCTGGCCAACCGGATCGTCAACCGGATGGGCATCCTCCACCCGTTCGAGCTGGCGGAGGAAGAGGGCGCGGCGATGGCCGACATCGCGGCGATGTTCGTCGTGGTCGAGCGGCTGTTCGACCTGCCCGCGCTGTGGACCGCGATCGAGACGGCGGCGATGCCTGAGGCCGCGCGGATCGCCTTGTTCGACGAGGTGGCGCGTGCCACCCGGTCGCAGATCGCCGACCTGTTGCGTTCCATGCCCGCGGGCACCTCGCCCGGTGCGGCGCTGGAGCGGTTGCAGCCCGGCATCGCGCGGCTGGCGGCGGAAACGCCCGCGCTGCTGCGCGACGAGGCCAAGGCGCAGAGCGCGCGGGTCGTGGCCGCACTGGAGGAGGCGGGGGCGCCTGCCGATCTCGCGGCGCGGGTGGTGCGCGTGTCCGAACTCGACGGCGCGGTGGGTCTGGCCGATCTGGGCCAGCGGCTGTCGCTGGACGAGACGCGGCTGACCCATGCCTTCACCCGTCTGGGTCAGGCGCTGGGCCTCGACTGGGCACAGGGTCAGGCGGCGCGGATCAGCCCCAGCGATCCGTGGGAGCGGTTGCTGATCGCCGGCCTCGCGCGCGATTTCCAGCAGCAGCGGCTCGACTTCCTGGGCCGTGCGGGCACGACCGACCCGGAAGCGGCGGTCGAGGCATGGCTGGAGCGCAATGCAGCACGCGTGGGCCAGTTCAAGGCGGTGATCGACCGCGCGCGCCTGGCGGCCCAGCCCAATGCCGCGATGCTGGCGCAGATCGCGGGGCAAGCACGGGTGCTCCTCGGGCGCTGATCTGTTCTCCGGCGAAGGCCGGGGTCCAGTTCCTTTGCCGTCTGAGGCGCGCAAGACGCCGCGTGGGAGGCCCCTCCTGCGCGGCGTTTTCGTTCACGCGAAGCCGCGACGACGCGAAGAAGTGATGTTCGCGCGGAGACGCGGAGGCGCGGAGAAGAAGATGTGTTCGCGCAGAGGCGCAGAGGACGCAGAGAACAAGAAACCCGTGCAGCGCGTGTAGAGCGGGATGACGTCAGTTTGACCCAATCCGTCATTGCGAGCGTAGCAAAGCAATCCAGTGTCCGGGCGAGACGCTCTGGATTGCTTCGCTACGCTCGCAATGACGAATCCATCTCATGTCATCCTTCTCTATTCATCCGCGCCCGAGATAAGAGGGCCGCTGGCGCGGCGGGCGAGACACCTCCGCGTCTCCGCGCCTCCGCGCGAACCAACCTTCTTCGCGTCCTCGCGGCTTCGCGTGAAAATCAGATCGCCACGCACTTCTCCAGCAGCCAGTCGCGATCCGCGCCCTCCAGCTCCGGCGCCAGAATCTCCGCCACCCTTGCATGATACGCGTTGAGCCATTCCCGCTCCTCCGCCGTCAGCAACTCGGGAACGATCAACGTCCGCTCGATCGGGCACAGGGTCAGCGTCTCGAAACCCAGCATGTCGCGATCCGCGCCCGCAATCTGACGCGGTTCGACCAGCACGAGATTTTCGATGCGGATGCCATATTCTCCCGCCTTGTAATAACCCGGCTCGTTGGACAGCATCATGCCCGCGCGCAGCGGCTCCATCGCGGCGCCGCCGGGATAGTTGGGCGCGGCGATACGCTGCGGTCCCTCATGCACCGACAGATAGGCGCCGACGCCGTGGCCGGTGCCGTGGGCGTAATCGAGCCCAACCTCCCAGAGCGGTCGCCGCGCCAGCGAGTCCAGATGCCCGCCCAACGTCCCGTCCGGGAAGACGGCGGTCGCGAGACCGATATGCCCCTTCAACACGCGGGTGAAGCGGTCGCGCATTTCGTCCGTGGGCGTGCCGATCGGCATGACGCGGGTGATGTCGGTGGTGCCGTCCTGATACTGGCCCCCTGAGTCGATCAGGAACAGCTGCCCCAATTCGATCGCCGCGTTCGACTCCTCGGTGACATGATAATGCGGGCTCGCCCCATGCGCGCCGGTCGCCGAGATGGTCGAGAAGCTGGTGTCCTTAAGCAGCTCCGTCGCCTCACGGCACGCCAACAATTGCGCGGCGGCGGACAGCTCCGTTTGCCCGCCCTTGGGGCATTCGCTCTCGACCCAGCGCAGGAAGCGCACCATCGCCGCGCCGTCGCGGACCGAGGCGGCGCGGTGCCCGGCGATCTCGGCGGGGTTCTTGATCGCCTTGGTCAGCACCACCGGATCACGAAGCGCCAGCACTTTGGCCCCGCCCGCCTCCAGTCCTTGCGCAATGGCCGCGACCGCGCGCTCAGGGTCCGCGACGACGCGCTTGCCCGCAAAGCCGGTCAGATAACCCTCGAACGCCGCCCGGTCGTGCAGCCGCACCGCATTGCCCAGATGCGCGCGCACCTCGGGCGTGATCTTCTCGGGCGCGATGAACAGGTCGGTCTCGCCGTCGGCATGGACGATCGCATAAGACAGCGCGACCGGCGTATGCGCGACGTCGGTGCCGCGTACGTTGAGCGCCCAGGCGATCGAGTCCAGCGCCGACAGCACCACCGCATCGGCGCGCTGCTCGGCCAGCCATTCGCCGATCCGCGCGCGCTTGGCGGCCGAGCTTTCGCCCGCCACCGCATCGTCCTGCACGGTCAGTACGGCGGAGGAGGGGGCGGGGCGGTCGGTCCAGACCGCGTCGATCGGATTGGTCGTGACCGCCACCAGTTCCGCCTCGCGATCGGCGAGGGCTGCGGCCATGTCGGCGACCTGCTGGCGGGTGTGCAGCCAGGGGTCATAGCCGATCCGCTGCCCCGCCGCCGTCTCGCGACCCAGCCAGCCCGCCACGCTGTCCTGCGGCACGGGGATATAGGCATAGTCCTCGCCCGACACCTGCTCGCGCACCTGCAGTGTGTAGCGCCCATCGGTGAAGATCGCCGCCTTTTCCGCCAGCACCACCGCCGACCCCGCCGAGCCGCCGAACCCGGTCAGCCAGCCCAGCCGCTGTGCATAATCGCCGACATATTCGCTCATATGCTCGTCGGTCAGCGGCACGACGAAACCGTCGAGGCCTTGTGCGGCCAGTTCGGCACGAAGGGCGGAGAGGCGGGTGGAATGGGACATGGCGGGGACCTGACAGGGATGGGAAACGCCGCCGGTCTAGCTTCGTGGGCTGACAGCGTCGAGCCTGGCAGGCGCTTGCGCGATGTGTCCGGCCATATGCGACCCCCACAGCCGTTCAGCTTGAGCGAAGTCGAAGCGCATGTTCCGCGCTGCGCCACGTCGGGCGTCCCGTGGCCTTCGACTTCACTCAGCCTGAACGGAGGTTGGGAGAAACCATCCTCCACCCCTTCCGGCGGGGCCCAACCCTAGCTACATCCGCACGATGACCGACAGCCCCGCGCTTACGCCCCCCGTCGCCGAAACCCGCCCGCACAGCTTCACCGCGCATGGTATCACCATCGACGACCCCTATGCCTGGCTGAAGGACCCCGCCTATCCGGAGGTCACCGACAAGGACGTCCTGGCCTATGTCGAGGCGGAGAATGCCTATTTCGAGGGCGTGATGGCCCCGCGCCAGCCGCTGATCGACCGGCTGTACGAAGAGATGAAGGGGCGGATCAAGGAGGACGAATCCTCGGTCCCGCAAAAGGATGGCGACTGGCTCTACTGGACCGCGTTCGAGACGGGTGGCCAGTATCGCAAATGGTGGAGGAAGCCCGTTACGGGCGGTCCGGACGAACTGCTGCTCGACGAACCCGCGCTCGCCGAGGGCAAGGAGTATTTCCGGCTGGGCGCCTTCTCGATCAGCAACAATGGCCGCTACCTGGCCTATGCGATCGACGACAATGGCTCGGAGCGGTTCGAGGTTCGGATCAAGGACCTGACCACCGGCGAGCATCTGCCCGAGGTGATTCCGGGCATGTTGTCGGAAATCGTCTGGGTCGCCGACGATAGCGGCTTTCTTTACGGCGTTGCGAACGCCCAGTGGCGGACCGACAATGCCCGCTTCCACAAGCTGGGCACGCCGGTCGCGGAAGACGTCGAGCTGTTCCATGAGGATGACGAGGGCTACCGCGTCGCCGTCGCCGAGACCTCGGCGCGCAACTGGATCGTGATCGCGACCGGCGATCACGTCACCAGTGAGGTGCGGCTGCTGCCCGCCGACAATGTCTTCGCCGAACCGATCCTGGTCGCGCCCCGCAAGGAGGGCCGCGAATATGACATCGACGAGCATGACGGCACGCTGTTCATCCATACCAACGATGTGGACCCGCAATTCCGCCTGTGCACCGCCTCGATCGACAATCCCGGCGACTGGCACGAGCTGATCGGCCCGAACCCGCATTTCTACATGACCGGGGTCGAGTGCTATAAGGACTTCTTCGTGGTGGAGGGGCGCGAGGACGGTTTGGACCGCATCGCCATCCACCGCTACGACACGCCGACCGTACCGCAGCGGATCGAATTCCCCGAGGCGAGCTATACCGCGGGTCTGGGCGACAATCCCGAATATGACGTGTCGACCTTACGCCTCGGTTACGAGTCGATGGTCACGCCGGGCACCGTCTATGACTATGACGTCGCGACCGGTGGGCTGACCCAGCTGAAGGTGCAGGAAATCCCGTCGGGCTATGACGCGGACAAGTATCGGACCGAGCGGCTGAAGATCGCTGCGCGCGACGGGACGATGGTGCCGGTATCGATCGTCTACCCCAAGGACTTCCCGCGCGACGGGTCGGGCAAGCTGTTCCTCTATGCGTACGGCGCCTACGGCTATGCCATTCCGCCGGGCTTCTCGACCGGGCGCATGAGCCTGCTCGATCGCGGTTTCGCCTATGCCATCGCGCATATTCGCGGCGGCGACGATCTGGGCCAGCAATGGTATATGGACGGCAAGCTCGAGAAGCGCACTAACACCTTCCACGACTTCGTCGATGTGGCGAAGGGGCTGATCGACGGCGGCTGGACGGCCAAGGGCCAGATCGCGATCGCGGGTCGCTCGGCGGGAGGCGAGCTGATGGGCGCCGTGGTCAATTCCGACCCCGAACTCTGGGGCGCGGTGATCGCCGATGTGCCGTTCGTCGACGTGCTCAACACGATGATGGACGCCGAACTGCCGCTGACGCCCGGTGAGTGGCCCGAATGGGGCAACCCGATCGAGGACAAGGCGGCATTCGAGCTGATCCGCAGCTACAGCCCCTATGACAATGTGAAGCCCCAGGCCTATCCGCCGATGTTCATCTCGGGCGGGCTGAACGATCCGCGCGTCACCTATTGGGAACCCGCCAAATGGGCGGCCCGGCTGCGTGCGACGAAGATCGACGACAATCTGCTGCTGCTCAAGACCAATATGGGCGCGGGCCATGGCGGCAAGTCGGGCCGGTTCGAGAGCTTGCGCGAAGGCGCGGAGGAGCATGCCTTCGTCCTGTGGCAGATGGGAGTCGAGTCCTGAGTATCGAGGCGATCGTCGCGCGCTTCGGCGCGGTGGCGATCGCGCTGGGCGCGGGGCTGGAGGGGGAGACGGCGGTCGTCACCGGCGGCATCCTGGCGCATCAGGGGCTGGTCGCCTGGCCCGCCGCGCTGGTGGCGGCGGCGATCGGATCGTTCCTGGCCGACCAGATCTTCTTCACTATCGGCCGGCGTGCGCGTGACGGCCGATGGGTGGGCAAGCTGCGCCGCCGGCGCGTCTATGCCCGTGTCATGACGATGATGGAGAAGCACCCGGTCGGCTTCATCTTCGCCTTCCGCTTCCTCTATGGCCTGCGCACGATCAGCCCGGTCGCGATCGGCACCAGCGACGTCCCGACCCGGCTGTTCGTCGCGGTCAATGCCGTGTCCGCCGCATGCTGGGCGTCGCTGTTCATCGGCATCGGCTATCTGTTCGGCGAGGCGTTTCAGGAGCTGGCGGCGCGCTGGCGGCCCAGCCTGCCACATATCCTGATGGCCGCCGCGCTGGTCATGATCGCCGCCGCGATCGGCTGGGGCCTGCGCACGCTTTGGCAACGGCACAAGGAACCGGGTGACACGGCATGAACCCTTTCAGCATGACCATCACCGCCGGCCCCGAGCATATCGACGAGCTGGGCCATGTGAACAACGCCGTCTGGGTCCAGTGGATTCAGGCGATCGCCACCGCGCATTGGGAAGCCGTCGCGCCGCCCGAGCATGTCGCGGCGCATGTCTGGGTCGTGACGCGGCACGAGATCGACTATCGCGGCAATGTCGTCGCCGGCGAGACGGTAACCGCCGAGACCTGGGTGCCCAACCCGCCCAAGGGCGCGCGCTTCGACCGGCATGTCCGGTTCCTGGGGGAAGACGGACAGGTGAAGGTCGAGGCGGTGACGACCTGGGCGCTGATCGACCGCGCCACCGGCCGGCTGCTCCGCGTGACGCCCGCGATCGCCGCGCCCTTCATGGTTTGAGCGCAAGAAGCGGGACGCATCGCGCACGCCGTTGCGCTAGGATCGCGCGATGTTGAGCGAATGCACCATGGCCTCGCCGGTGGGCGAGCTGACCCTCGTGGCGAGCGAGCAGGGCTTGCGCGCCGTCCTCTGGGCCGAGGAACGCGCGGGGCGCGTGCCCTTGCCCGAGCGGCGCGATGATCCGGCGCATGCCGTGTTGGCCGAGGCGGTGCGCCAGCTGACCGGATATTTCGCCGGGGAGCGCCGCGTGTTCGACCTGCCGCTCGATCCCGTCGGCACCGATTTCCAGAAGAGCGTCTGGACCGGCCTGAACGCTATTCCCTATGGGGAGACGCGCAGCTTCGCCGCGCTCGCCGCCGCGATCGGGCGACCGGGCGCCTCGCGCGCGGTCGGGGCCGCCAATGGCCGCAATCCGTTGTCGATCGTCACGCCGTGCCACCGGGTGATCGGTGCCAACGGCACGTTGACCGGCTTTGCGGGCGGGCTGGCGGTGAAGCGGTGGCTGCTCGCGCACGAACGCGGCGAGCCGGACCTGACGCTCGCATGAGCTATCCGCCGGCCGCGTTTCGCGAGACGCGCGAGGATGTGCTGCTGGGGGCGGTGGCGGAGATCGGCCTCGCCGCGCTGGTCGTGGTGCGTGACGGCATGCCCGAGGCGGTGTCGTTGCCGATGATCATGACGCGCGATGGCGAAGCGCTGATGCTGGAGGGGCATGTCGCGCTCGCCAATCCGCTCTGGCGGCTGGCCGAGGGCGGCACGGCGGCGCTGGCGATCTTTCAGGGACCGCATGCCTATGTCCATCCCGGCTGGTATCCCGCCAAGCGCGCGCATGGGAAGGTCGTGCCGACCTGGAATTATGTCGTGGTGCAGGCGCATGGAACGCTGGCCGTCACGCGCGATCCCGACTGGCTGGCGGCGCATCTGGCGCGGCTGACCGATGCCCGGGAAGCGGACCGGCCGGAGCCGTGGTCGCTGGCCGATGCGCCGGAAGGTTATATCGCGGCCTTGCAGCGAGGGATCGTCGGCCTGACCCTGCGGGTCACGCGGCTGGAGGGGGTGTGGAAGATTGCCCAGCATCATCCCGAGGCGAATCGACGCGGCGTGATCACCGGGCTGTCGGCGTCGGACGCGGCGGGGGACCGGGCGATGGCGGCGGTGATGGAACGGGCCGAGTGCGATCGGGCGAACCGGTGATGGTTTATCCCGGAAAGGCTATAGCGGATCGATATTCAGCCTATTCCTCCCCTGCAAGGGGAGGTGGCAGGCCAAAGGCCTGACGGAGGGGTGTCCCCGTTGGCGAGATCAGCCTCCGCTCACAACCGGGGACACCCCTCCACCATGCTTCGCATGGTCCCCCTCCCCTTACAGGGGAGGAATGAAAGGGAGTCCTCGGCGCTTTTGGTAGGTCGCATGGGGGGCAACACCCTCACCCTTCCGGCGCTTCGCGCCTCCCTCCCTCTCCCATCGGGAGAGGGAAGGGGCCCGGCCGCGATAGTGGATGGGAAGGGTGAGGGCGGTCAGTGACTTAGTCCTCCCAGACGATGGTAATCGGCGCGTCGATCCCCAGTACGGCATGGACCGGACAGGCTGCCGCTGCCGCTTCCAACCGCTTGCGTTGCGCCATATCGTATCGCCCCGGCACCCGGACCGTCACCTCCAGCATCGTGATCCGGCGGGGTGCGTTGCCCATCGTCTTGGTCACGGTCGCCGTCGCGCCTGCCAGTTCCAGTCCGGCGACACGCCCCGCCATCGCCATGATGCTGAGTACACAGCCGCCCAGTGACACCGACAGCAGGTCGCTGGGCGAGAAATTCTCGTCGCGCCCGCCTAGCTCTTGCGAGGCATCCATGACCAGCACCGCGCCGTTGCCCGGATGCGTCACATGACAGCGCAGGCCGCCTTCATAATGAACGACGAAGTCGGCCACGTTACCCGCTGTTCCGAAGCGCAGTCGCGATGCCGTTGATCGACAACAGGATGCCCTCGCCGATACGCGGATCGTCCTCGCCCGCGCGGTGGCGCTTCATGAGTTCGATCTGGAGCAGGTTCAGCGGCTCGATATAGGGCAGGCGCAGGCGGATCGACGCCTCCAGCGCGGGGTTGTCGGACAGCAGCCGGCTCTGCCCGGTCACGCCCAGCAGGCCGTCGCGCGCGCGGTGCCAGCCGTCATGAATGCGCCCGAAGATCGCGCTGCGCAGCCCCTCATCCTCGACGAGGCCCGCATAGCGTCGCGCGATGCCAATGTCGGACTTGGCGAGCACCATCTCCATATTCGCCAGCGTCGCGGCGAAGAAGGGCCAGTTCTTGGCCATGTCGGCGAGCAGCGCCTTGTCCTCGAAATTCGCGATCGCGGTGCCGACGCCGTACCAGCCGGGCAGCATGACGCGCGCCTGGGCCCAGCTGAATACCCAGGGAATGGCACGCAAATCCTCGATCGCGTCCGACTTCTTGCGGCTGGCCGGGCGGCTGCCGATCTTCAGCCCCGCGATCTCGGCGATCGGCGTCATCTGGCGGAAGAAGGTTCGGAACCCCTCGGTGCCATAGACCAGGTCGCGATAGGTGGTGAAGGCGGTCGCCGACAATTGCTCCATCGCGGCAGTGAACCGCGCATTCTGGTCCGCCGACAGCCGCTCCGGCTCCAGGCTGGCGAGCAAGGTGGCCGAGGCCATCGCCTCGAGATTTGTCAGCGCGGAGTCGCGCGTGCCATATTTGCCCGCGATCACCTCGCCCTGCTCGGTGATGCGTATGCGGCCCTGCACCGTGCCGTGCGGCTGCGCGCGGATCGCGGCAAAGGCGCTGCCGCCGCCGCGCCCCACCGCGCCACCGCGCCCGTGGAACAGCTGCATCCGGACGCCCGCGTCGTCAAAGACGGGGCGGAAGGCGCTCGACGCCTTGGACAACGACCAGGTGGAGGTCAGGTAACCACCATCCTTGTTCGAATCCGAATAGCCGATCATCACTTCCTGATGGCCGCGTGCGCGGACGATCGCGGCGATTTCGGGCAGCGCGAAATAGGCGCGCATGATCTCTGGCCCCGCTTCCAGATCCTCGATCGTCTCGAACAGCGGCACCGCCATGATCGCGGCGGTGGCGGGCGCGCCGGGACGGTAGAGACCGAATTCCTTCAGCATCAGGTTGATCTCGAGCAGGTCGGACACCGACTTGCCCATCGAGACGATGTAGTTGGTGATGCACTTGGGCCCATATTTGGCATGAGCATCGGCGGCGGCCTGGACGATCGCCAGTTCGGAACGGGTCTCGTCCGAATAATCGGCATAGCGGCTGACCAGCGGCCGGGCATTGGCGAGTTCGCGGCGGAGCAGCGCAACGCGCGCCTCCTCGCCCAGCGCCAGATAGTCCGCCTCGACCCCGGCGACCTTCAACAGCTCGGCGACGACGCGTTCATGCACCGCCGAATTCTGGCGCAGGTCGAGCGTGGCGAGGTGGAAGCCGAACGTCTCGACCGCGCGGATCAGCCGCCCGAGCGCACCGCCGCTCGCCAAGGCGCCATCGCCGCGCGCCGCCAGCCCGCGCGCGATCGCAACCAGATCGGCGCGCAGCGCCTTGGGGTCGGAATAGGGTTCGCCGGTCAGCCGGCCGGGGCGGGGCGCGGGCTTGCCGGTCAGCGCCTCATGCGTCGCCGCCAGCCGCGCATAAATGCCCGACAGCGCGCGGCGATAGGGCTCGTCCGACCGGCTGACCGCGTCGTCCCCGCTCGCCTCGGCCAGCGCCAGCACGGCCTCGTCGACCTCGGCATGGCCGGTCGAGATGGAAAGTTCGGCGCCCAGCGCGTGCACCGCCTCGCAATAATGGCCCAGCACCGCTTCGGCCGCCTGCGCCAGCGCGGTGGTCAGCGACGAGGCGGTGACGAAGGGATTGCCGTCGCGGTCGCCACCGATCCACGATCCGGGGCGCAGGAAGGCGGGTACGCGCGCGCCGAACGCCTTGTCCCACCGCTGATAGAGGGCGGGCATCACCGGCAGGAAGACGTCGCGCAGGTAGGACAGCGCCGTCTCGACCTCGTCGGTGACGTACAGCCGCTCGCGGCGCAGCACGCGCGTCTGCCACAGCAGCGCGATCTGTCGCCCGATCGCCGCCTCGACATCGTTGCCGTCCGGGGTCACGTCCCGGCCCGCGTCGCGCATCGCCAGCAGTTCGGCGATGCGGTTGCGGTGGTCGATCATGCTCTTGCGCCGCACCTCGGTGGGGTGCGCGGTCAGCACGGGGACGACCAAAGCCTGCCCTAGCAGCGCCATTGCCTGGTCGCGGTCGATGCCCTGTTCGGCCAGCGTGGCCAGCACATCGGCGATATCGGCGGCGGGTTCGCGCGCGATGCCGTGCCGATCCTCGGCCAGGTTGGCGAGCATCGAGAACAGCATGAAGCCGCGCACGAAATCCAGCGTCTCGTCGAGCGCGAGGCGTTCCAGCTGCAGGTCGACCGAGCCGTCCTCACCCAGCCCGCGATAGCGATCGACCGAGGCGCGGCGAATGGCCTCGGTCGCCTCGAACAGCGCATCGCCGCCATAACGGCGGATCACATCGCCGAGCTGGGCGCCCAGAAAACGGATGTCGGCATTGTTGGCGATGGGGGGCAGGGTCGTCATGGACGCCATTGCTGCAACGCAATAGCGCGAACGTCAACCGATTGTGAGCGGCAATTTTGGTATAATATTATTGTCCGACTTAACCAATAATTGCGTAAATCGGAAAGCCCTTAGTTCGAATTCCCGGGCGCGGTGGTGTTCGCGCCCGTCGCCACCGGATTGGTCGGCGTGGCGGGGCGTTCGGTGCGCGAGGCTTCACGCTCCTCCGAGGTGACGGTGCCGTCGCGGTTCAGGTCCATGCGGTCGAAGCGCGCGAGCATGCCCTCGAAGAACTCGCTTTCGGTGATCTCGCCATCCTTGTTGCGGTCGAGTTCCCACAGGCGCGAGTTGGTGGTGGGCATCTCGTCGGCGGTGATGATGTCGTTGCCGTCGCGGTCGAGTTCGCGGAAGCGGCGGGCCATCATGCTGCCGAAATCGATGCGGCTGGTGACGGAGGGTGGCACGAAGCCGGCCTTGGCGGCGGCCCGGTCGGCCTCCGCATGGCTTTCTTCCTTCTTGCCGCACGCGGTGGTGGTGGCCATCAACGCCGTCAGCCCCAGGCCTATCGCCCAACCACGCATTCCCGACTCCTTGGCTCGTTACGCTTCCAGTTCAACGTCCCAATAGAGCCAGTCGTGCCATGTTTCATGCAGATAATTGGGCGGGAAGCTGCGGCCATGTTCCTGTAAATGCCAGTTTGTCGGGCGGATCGGCTCGACATGCAGCGGCATCGCGGCCTGTCGGGGCGTGCGCCCGCCCTTCTTCAGGTTGCACGGCGAACAGGCGGTGACGACATTCTCCCAGGTGGTCCGGCCGCCTTGCGCACGCGGGATGACATGGTCGAAGGTCAGGTCGCGGTGCGATCCGCAATATTGGCAGGAGAAGCGGTCGCGCAGGAACAGGTTGAAGCGGGTGAAGGCGGGGAATTGCGACGGCTTCACGAATTGCTTGAGCGCGATGACCGAGGGCAGCTTGACCTTGGCGGTCGGGCTGCGCACCTCGCGCTCATAATGGGCGACGATATCCACCCGGTCGAGGAACACGGCCTTCACCGCGGTCTGCCAGGGCCAGACCGACAGCGGATAATAGGACAGCGGCGTATAGTCCGCATTCAGCACGAGCGCCGGACAACTGTCCGGGTGTCGGATCAAATCGGGATGAAACACAGCTCCTCCCATCGATGTACGCCGACGCTCTTCGCGCAGGCGCGTGACATGGCTATGACACTATGGCGTATGACAGCATGGGATTGGAATCGCGGTCAAGGGTGCGCGCGATGAGCGGAGGGCCGGCGGTCGTCACCCGCTTCGCGCCTAGCCCGACCGGGCGGCTGCATCTGGGCCACGCGCTGTCGGCGGTGCGCGCGCATGATCTGGCGCGGGGCGGCGGCGGGCGCTTCCTGCTGCGCATCGAGGATATCGACGGCACGCGCAGCCGGCCCGAGCATGTCGAGACGATCTTGCGCGATCTGGGATGGCTGGGGCTGGCATGGGACGAGCTGTCCTTCCAGTCGGAGCGGCTGGACCTGTATACGGCGGCGCAAGGACAGCTAGCCGACCTGCTCTATCCGTGTTTTTGCACCCGTGCCGAGATCGCCGCCAGCCTGTCCGCGCCGCATGGCCCCGCGCCGGTCTATCCGGGGACGTGCCGCCATCTGTCGCCGGCGGACCGGCGGGCGCGGATGGGGCAGCCGCATAGCTGGCGGATCGACATGGCGCGCGCGGTCGAACGCGCCGGGCCGCTGACCTGGCATGACGCATATGCGGGGGAGGTCATCGCCGATCCGCTCGCGCAGGGCGACGTTATCCTGGCGCGCAAGGACGCGCCGGCCAGCTATCATCTGGCGGTGACGGTCGACGATGCCGCGCAAGGGGTGAGCGACGTCGTGCGCGGGGTCGATCTGTTCGACGCCACCCATGTCCACCGGCTGCTCCAGGCGCTGCTCGGCTTGCCGACGCCGCGCTATCACCACCATCCGCTGATCGTCGGTGCGGACGGGCAGCGGCTGGCCAAGCGCCATGGCGCCCCCGCGCTGGCGGCGATGCGCGAGGGCGGCGCGGACGGCCATGCGCTCAGCGATGCGCTGCGCCGCAATATGCTTCCCGCTGGATTTCGGCTGGGGGAGGCGTAAGCTCGGGGCATGACCACTTTTCTCGTGATCCTGCTGATCGCGGCGATGCTCGCCACCCTGGTCGCGCTGGTGCGCGGCATCGTCAGCTTCCTGCAGGAAGCCTCGGCCGAGGCGCGCGGCGAGGGGCCGACCGCGTCGCAACTGAAATCCAACCGGATGATGCAGCAGCGCATCTTCTTCCAGGCGCTGGCGATTACCGTCGTCGTCCTGCTGCTGTTCATGGCGGGGCGCACCTGATCCGATGGTCAAGCTGACGAAGATCTACACCCGCACCGGCGATGCGGGGACGACCGGGCTGGTCGACGGCACGCGCCGATCCAAGGCGGACGCGCGGCTGGTCGCGATCGGCGAGGTGGACGAGGCGAACAGCGCCATCGGCGTGGCGCTGCTCAGCCTCGACGGTCCGCTGGCCGACGATCTGACGCGAATCCAGAACGACCTGTTCGATCTGGGTGCCGATCTCGCCACGCCCGGCGACGTCGAAGGCGCGCTGCGCATCCTGACCGAGCAGGTCGCGCGGCTGGAGGATCAGATCGACGCGATGAACGCGCAGCTGTCGCCGCTGACCAGCTTCATCCTGCCCGGCGGTACACCGGCGGCGGCGCATCTGCACCTGGCGCGGGCGATCGCACGGCGGGCCGAGCGGGCGGGCGTCTTGCTTGGAGACCATGAGCCGATCAATCCGTCCGCGCTCGCCTATCTCAACCGATTGTCCGACTGGCTGTTCGTTGCGGCGCGCGTGGTGAACAAAAACGGCGCATCGGACGTTCTTTGGGTTCCAGGAGGGGTGCGCGCGACACGGTAACGGGCCGGTCGATGTGCCCCGCTAGTCCGGGGAGCATCCGAATGCCGACTCTCGTCCCGTCCCCCGCGACGGCCCCGGCGCCTGCCGATCCGCTGGTTTCCCGCTATCGTGACGTCCGCGCGCTGACCCTGGCGCTGGCCGCGCCGCTGTCGGATGCCGATGCCACCGTCCAGTCGATGCCCGACGCATCGCCCGCCAAATGGCACATGGCGCACACGACCTGGTTCTTCGAAACCTTCGTGCTACGCGATCATGTGCCGGGCTATCACCTGCACGATCCCCGTTTCCCCTTCCTGTTCAACAGCTATTACGAAGCGGAAGGGAAACGCCACGCGCGCCACCGCCGGGGCATGATCACCCGCCCGACCCTGGACGAGGTGCGGGCGTACCGCGCGCATGTCGACGCCGCGCTGGTGGCGGCGCTGCCCGATCTGCCCGCGGCGGCCCGCGAACTGGTGGCGCTGGGCTGTCATCATGAGGAGCAGCATCAGGAACTGTTCGTCACCGACATCCTGCATCTGTTCTCGGAAAATCCGCTTGAACCGGCGCTGTACGCGGCGCAGCCCAAGACGCCGGTGGCGATGCCCGGTCCGGTCGGCTGGATCGAAGGGGCCAGCGGGATCGTACGGATCGGCCATGACGGACAGGGCTTCGCCTTCGACTGCGAAGGGCCGCGCCACGACACATTGCTCCACCGGCACGCCATCGCCGACCGCACCGTCACCAATGCCGAGTGGATGAACTTCATCGAGGATGGCGGCTATCGCGATCCCCGGCTCTGGCTGTCGGACGGCTGGGCCTGGGTGAAGGGCGAGGGGATCGTCGCGCCGCTCTATTGGGAGGAGCGCGACGGTGGCTGGACCCGCTTCGGGCTGGACGGTCGCCGCGCGGTCGATCCGGCCGCCCCCGTCACCCATGTCAGCTTCTACGAGGCGGATGCCTATGCCAGTTGGGCCGGCGCGCGCCTGCCGACCGAGGCGGAGTGGGAGACGGCCGCCGCGTCGCATGATCCGGCCGGCGGCAACCAGATGGACGATGCCGGCGCGGTCGAACCGCGTCCGTCGCCCGACAGCCCCGCCTTTTTCGGCGATGTCTGGGAATGGACCGGCAGCGCCTATCGCCCCTATCCCGGCTTCCACCCCGTCGAGGGCGCGGTCGGCGAATATAATGGCAAGTTCATGAACGGCCAGTTCGTGCTGCGCGGCGGCAGCTGCGCCACGCCGCGAGGGCATGCCCGCGCCTGTTACCGCAACTTCTTCTACCCCCATCAGCGCTGGCAGTTCACCGGCGTCCGTCTGGCAAAGGACCTGTAATCATGCTGAAGCCCGAGATCGAGGACGGTCAGATGTCGCTTGCCGACCCCGCCTTCCGCGCCGATGTCCTCGCCGGGCTGGAGCGCCGCCCGCGCGCCATCCCCGCGCGCTGGTTCTACGACCGCAAGGGCTCCGAACTGTTCGAGGCGATCACCGACCTGCCCGAATATTATCCGACCCGCACCGAGACGATGATCCTGAAGACCATGTGCCCCGAACTGGTCGCGCATGTTGGCCGGGGCCGTGCGGTCGTCGAATTCGGCTCGGGCTCTTCGACCAAGACGCCGGTGCTGCTGCGCTGCGTCGAACCCTCGGCCTATGTACCGATCGACATTTCGGGCGACTTCCTGCGCGAATCCTCGCGCAACCTGCAACAGGCCTTTCCCGATCTGCCCATCCATCCGCTGGAGGGGGATTTCATGCATCCGCTGGCGTTGCCGGCGATGGTCGCGGACATGCCCAAGCTGGGCTTCTTCCCCGGCTCGACCATCGGCAACATGACGCCCGCCATGGCGACCGACCTGCTGCGCGCGATGCGCGGCTCGCTGGGCGAGGGGGCGATGCTGCTGATCGGGATGGACCGCGCCAAGCCGGCCGACATCCTGGTGCCCGCCTATGATGACGCGCAAGGGGTGACGGCGGCGTTCAACCGCAACCTGCTCGACCGGATCAACCGCGAACTCGACGGCACCATCCCGGTCGAGGCGTTCCGCCACCGCGCGGTGTGGAACGATGACCGCTCGCGGATCGAAATGCATCTCTCGGCGGAGCGCGACGTCGACTTCACCATCGAGGGGCGCCCCTTCGCCATGGCGGCGGGTGAGACCATCCATACCGAGAACAGCCACAAATATGGCCTGCGCGAGGCCAAGATCCTGCTGCGCGCGGGCGGCTGGACCCCGGTCGCGCACTGGAGCGATCCGGACGATCTGTTCAGCGTTTATCTCGCCGAAGCGCAATCGGCTCGTCTGGCGCCATAAACGCTTGGGCGCATAAATAGTCAGGCAAAACCGGTTGGTCGAAAAGGTTGCGTCTTTTTCATCCAACCGGCGTTGTTCTTCCCGGCCCGTTGGAATGTATGTCGTCGATAAAGTCTGTCCGCCGGGTCCCAGTACAAGTTCTTTTGATGGTAACGTGCCAACGAATAGAGTTTGTGTTGGTTTCCTAGTGGGAGGAGCATGATGACGGAAAGCGCACAATTGCTCGACGCATTCGAGGCACGGGCCGAGCGCCGGGATCACAGGCGTGACTTTTTCAAGATGGCGATCGGTGCGGCGGCGGTGGGTGCCACCGCTTTCACCCTGACCAGCAAGGCCGGCGCCCAGTCGACCATCACCGATACCGATATTCTGAACTTCGCGCTCAACCTCGAATATCTCGAAGCACAGTTCTATGCCTATGCCGCCAATGGCGTCGGCCTGCCCGCCAACCAGCTGACCGGTACGGGGACGCAGGGTGCGGTCACGGGCGGTGCGCAGGTGGCGTTCAACGGCGATACCCTCGTCCAGGCCTATGCGCGCGAGATCGCGGCGGACGAAGCGGCACATGTCGCCTTCCTGCGCACCGCGCTCGGCAGCGCGGCGGTGGCACAGCCGGCGATCAACATCTCGGGCGATGCCAATGGCCCGTTCACGGCGGCGGCCCGTTTGGCCGGTGTCGTCGGTCCGACCGAGACGTTCAATCCCTATGAAACGCCCAGCGGCTTCCTGCTCGCAGCCTATATCTTCGAGGATGTCGGCGTGACGGCGTACAAGGGTGCCTCGCCGCTGATCACCAACAAGACCTTCCTGCAGGCGGCAGCCGGCATCCTGGCGGTCGAGGCCTATCACGCGGCCATCATCCGTACGACGCTCTATGCGCGCGGCTACAACCCGGCGAATCCGGTGGAATTGCTGCCGCTCGCCGCCGGTCGGATTTCCGCCTTGCGCGACAGCGTCGATGGGTCGAGCAGCTTGGATCAGGGCATTGCCCAAACGACGGTCAATGGCCAGCTCGTCTCCAACATCGTGCCGACCGACACGAACGGCATCGTGTTCAGCCGTTCGCCGCAGCAGGTGTTGAACATCGTCTATCTGAACAAGGCGGCCGCCACCCTGGGCGGGTTCTTCCCCGCCGGCGTCAACGGTAACCTGCGCGCGAGCGTGGCGAACTGATCCCTTTTTTCCTCGACTGGAGAGGATCGTAATCATGAGCGAAGAACGCTTCATTCTCGACGTGATCGAAGAGGCATCGGCCAAGCGCCGGGCCGACCGCCGCCGTTTCATGCGCATGGCCGCCGGGGCCGGTGCCGTGGGCGGGCTGGCGATGCTGGGTGCGTGCAACAACGACGATGACGACGTCATCGTCATCCCGACGCCGACCCCCACCCCGACCTCGACCGCCTCGGTCACCGATGCCGATGTGCTGAACTTTGCGCTTCAGCTCGAATATCTCGAAGCGCAGTTCTACAGCTATGCCGCGTTCGGCACCGGTCTGTCTTCCTCGCTGCTTGGCGGCGCGGGCACGCAAGGATCGGTCGCGATCAACACCAGCGCCACCGATGGTGCCGGCCAGCCGCGCCAGGTCCGGTTCCAGGACCCGATCGTCGCACAATATGCGCGCGAGATCGCCTATGACGAGATCGCGCACGTCACCTTCCTGCGCAACGCGCTGGGTAGTGCTGCGGTGGCACAGCCGGCGATCAACCTGTCGGGCGATGCCAATGGCGCTTTCACGGCGGCGGCACGCGCGGCGGGCGTGGTCGGCAGCAGTGGGACCTTCGACCCCTATGCCTCGGACGAAGCCTTTCTGCTGGGCGCCTTCCTGTTCGAGGATGTCGGCGTCACGGCCTATATGGGCGGCGTCACCCTGCTGACCAACAAGACCTTTATCGAGGCGGCGGCGGGCATCCACGCGGCGGAGGCCTATCATGCCGGTCTCGTGCGCACGACGATCTATCGCAAGGGCCTGAGCACCACGGGGTCCACGCTGATCGAGAATGCTGGCAAGATCTCGGACGCTCGTGACAGCCTGGACGGTTCGAGCGATCTGGACCAGGGCATCGTCGCGACGGTGAACGGGCAGCAGGTGGCGAACCTCGTTCCCGCCGACTCCAACGCGATCGCCTTTGTCCGCACGCCGGGCCAGGTGCTCAACATCGTCTATCTGAACAAGGCCTCGGTCACCAGCGGCGGGTTCTTCCCCGGCGGCCTCAACGGCACGGTCCGCTCCAGCGCCGCCAGCGGCTGACGAACCGCGTTACCCCCAAGGCCTTGTCAAAAAGGCCGTTTCACTACGGGTCCTGACCCCGACCGGCCTCTTCCCCATTCGCCGGTCGGGGTATTTTTATGCCCGTTCGTCGCGGGATGCGGGCATTCGGGCCAGCGCGCGACGAAACCCCTTCTGTGGTTCGCGATTTGCGCTTATGCAGGGGCCATCCCCGGGGGAGCGCTGGCCTGCGCTTGAGAGGGGGGCAAGAGCCCCCGACCCGCTGAACCTGATCCGGCTGACACCGGCGTAGGGAGGGAGCGGCCCCATCTCTCATGGTCCGTTTCCTCCGCATGGAGTGGACGACTATGGCAGATATCCCCGCAAAGGCCGAGATCCCCCCCGCGGGCAGCGCAATCGGCGTGACGACCGGCCCCATTCGTGGCTCGAAGAAGATTCACGTCGGCCCGCTGAACGTCGCGATGCGCGAAATCCATCTCGACCCGTCCTCGGACGAGCCGCCCTTGCGCGTGTACGACACCAGCGGCGCGTACACCGATCCGAATGCGCGCATCGACATCATGGGCGGCCTGCCGCAGATCCGCCGCGAGTGGATCGAGGCGCGCGGCGATGTCGAGGCCTATGACGGCCGCGAGATCCGCCCCGAGGATAACGGACAGCTCGGCCCTGACCGTTCGGGCGGCGTGCCGCAATTCCCGCGCACCGGGCTGAACCGTCCGCTACGCGCCAAGCCCGGCATGAATGTCAGCCAGATGCACTATGCGAGGGCCGGCATCATCACGCCCGAGATGGAATATGTCGCGACCCGCGAAAATCTGGGCCGCGAAATGCTGAAGGAGTATGTCCGCGACGGCGAGAGCTTCGGCGCGGCCATCCCCGATTACGTCACGCCCGAATTCGTCCGCGACGAAGTGGCGCGCGGCCGGGCGATCATCCCCAACAACATCAACCACCCCGAATCCGAGCCGATGGCGATCGGCCGCAATTTCCTGGTCAAGATCAACGCCAATATCGGCAACTCGGCCGTCGCCAGCAACGTGGCATCCGAGGTCGACAAGCTGGTCTGGTCGATCCGCTGGGGCGCGGACACGGTCATGGACCTGTCGACCGGGCGCAACATCCACGACACGCGCGAGTGGATCATCCGCAACTCGCCGGTGCCGATCGGCACGGTCCCCATCTATCAGGCGCTGGAAAAGGTCGGCGGCATCGCCGAGGAGCTGACCTGGGAGATCTTCCGCGACACGCTGATCGAACAGGCCGAGCAGGGCGTCGACTATTTCACCATCCATGCGGGCGTGCGCCTGCCGTACATCCCGCTGACCGCCAAGCGCGTCACCGGCATCGTGTCGCGCGGCGGCTCGATCATGGCCAAGTGGTGCCTGGCGCATCACAAGGAGTCGTTCCTTTACGAACGCTTCGACGAGATCACCGAGATCATGAAGGCCTATGACATCGCCTATTCGCTGGGTGACGGGCTGCGCCCCGGTGCGATCGCCGACGCCAATGACGAGGCGCAGTTCGCCGAGCTGTACACGCTGGGCGAGCTGACCAAGCGCGCTTGGGCGCAGGACGTGCAGGTCATGATCGAAGGCCCCGGCCATGTGCCGATGCACAAGATCAAGCAGAATATGGACAAGCAGCTGGAGGCGTGCGGCGAGGCGCCCTTCTACACGCTCGGGCCGCTGACCACCGACATCGCGCCGGGCTACGACCATATCACCAGCGGCATCGGTGCGGCGATGATCGGCTGGTACGGCACGGCGATGCTCTGCTACGTCACGCCCAAGGAGCATCTGGGCCTGCCCGACCGCGACGACGTGAAGGTCGGCGTGGTAACCTACAAGCTCGCCGCCCATGCCGCCGATCTGGCCAAGGGGCACCCCGCCGCCAAGATGCGCGACGACGCCTTGTCGCGGGCGCGGTTCGAGTTCCGCTGGCGCGACCAGTTCAACCTGTCGCTCGACCCCGACACGGCGGAGTCCTACCACGACCAGACGCTCCCCGCGGAGGGCGCCAAGACCGCGCATTTCTGTTCGATGTGCGGCCCGAAATTCTGCTCGATGAAGATTACCCAAGAGGTTCGGGAATTCGCGGCCAAGCAGAACGCCCCGGTCGAAACCTTCGTCGCGGCCGAGGACGCCGAGGCGGGGATGCAGGAAATGAGCGAGAAATTCCGCGAGAAGGGTGGGGAGGTCTACCTTCCGGCGGAGTGATAGAAAAAAGGGGCCGCACCCCGGTAAGGATGCGGCCCCGATTCCTAACCTCCGTTCAGCCTGAGCGAAGTCGAAGGCCAAGGGGGGGCGCTGGAGAGTGATGGAGGTCGGGCCTGTTGTGGGCCCGCCCTCTGTCGTTTCAACTTACGGGCATTCAGGCAGGCTCAACAGGTTGTTGGGCTGCTCGCCGTCATTCTGCGTCTTGAGATATTTATTGCCTGCGCTCGACCGGGCGACGATCACCCATGCCGTTTGCCCCCCGACCGAGACGTAAAATTGCCACTGTCCGGACTCGATCGCTGCAATGGCCTCTTCCTGCGTCAGTTTCCATCGGCTGGGGTAGGTTCCACCGACATGCGAAATCCTGTCATGGGCGCTGTATCGGTTGGTTTTATTGATGCACTGAATCTGAGCGGTGTTCGCCATTACTCGTCTCCTGCCGGCGGCAGGCAGCACACCGGTTGAAAGTTGACGAGAGGTACCGTAATTCCGTGTCGCTCACGTCCAACGAGCACGGAACAGGTACTGCCTGCTTCCTCCCCGAAGTTTGCCTCTGCAAAGGCAGCTTCGGGGATCATCATCCATGATGTTTTATAGCCTGTCCAGGAAATTTGGTTCCCATACTGTGTTTATAAGGGTACCTTATAAATCGCACATTGTGTGGCGGTCAGGCTACGCGTCAGTTGCTGAAGTCACAAACACAGTGTGTTGCGGCTGGGCCGCGATCTCTGAGATGATGGGCGTCGCGTGGTCAGCCAAGCGGCGCCCATCGCAATCGCATCCGTTCTGCCTCAATAATGGTACCGGCACTGCGCCACTTGCAGCACCTGCTCGTCACCGCTGCCCGCCACCCGGTACACCAGCCGGTGCTCATGGCTGATCCGGCGCGACCACCAGCCTGACAAGTTGCCGCCCAGCGGTTCGGGCTTGCCGGTGCCCTTGAACGGGTGACGGCGACATTCTTCGATCAGGGCATTGAGCTTGGCGAACAGCTTCGCGTCATGCGCATGGAGGTCGAGATACTCGGCCCATGATCGTGACGAGAATTGGACCTTCACGGCTGGATAAGATCGTGCGTTTCGCCGCCGCCCGCTTCCAGCTCGGCGATGCTCTCCAACAGGCGCTGGGCGTTCTTGGGCGAGCGTAGCAGATAGAGAGTCTCTTCGATCGACGCCCATTCGCTGGCCGAGATTAGCACAGCGCCTTCGCCCCGCTGGCGGGTGATCGCCACGGGTGCGCGGTCGGCAACGACCTTATCGATCATCGCCTTCAGATTTTCGCGCGCTTCGGAATAGGAGACAGCCTGCATACGTGTAGGATTGTACAACAACCTGTCCAATGTCAACCCTCACCGCTTCCGCACAAACTCCGCGCGCAGCACCAGTCCCTTGATCCCGTCGAACTTGCAGTCGATTTCCTGCGAGTCGCCGGTCAGGCGGATCGACTTGATCAGGGTGCCGCGCTTGAGCGTCTGGCCCGCGCCCTTGACGGTCAGGTCCTTGATCAGCGTCACCTGATCGCCGTCGCTCAGGACGTTGCCGACCGAGTCGCGCACCACGACCGCATCGTCGTCGCTGGTGGCCCCGCCCTTCGCGGCGGCGTCGGCGGCGCTGATCCATTCGCCGGTCGCTTCGTCATAGACATAATCTTCGTCGGCCATCGCGCTTGCCCCTTGTCTGATCGATGAATGGGCGGCCCTATGCGCGCTTGCGCAAAATGATGCCAGTATGATTACAGATCATGCCCGCTCGGTATCAGGCAGCGGTGGCAGCGCCCAGTCGATCGGCGGCTGGCCATGTTCGACCAGAAAATCATTGGCGCGCGAAAAGGGCTTCGATCCGAAAAAGCCGCCTCGCGCCGACAAGGGCGAGGGGTGGACCGAGGTCAGGACACAGTGCCGCCCCGCGCCCATCTCGCGCACGAAGCCCGCTTTCTTCTGGGCATAGGCGCCCCACAGGATGAAGACGACCGGCTCGGGCTTGGCGGCGACGGCGCGGATCACGGCGTCGGTGAACCGCTCCCACCCGCGCCCCTGATGTGAGGCTGCCTGCCCCATCCGCACGGTCAGCACCGAGTTGAGCAGTAGCACCCCCTGCCGCGCCCAATGATCGAGCAGGCCGTGGCCGGGCGGTGCGATGCCCAGGTCGGTCGCCATCTCCTTGTAGATATTGACCAGGCTGGGCGGCGGACGGACGCCGGGCTGGACCGAGAAGGCCAGGCCATGCGCCTGTCCCTCGCCATGATAGGGGTCCTGCCCCAGGATGACGACACGCACCTGATCGAGCGGCGTCAGGTCCAGCGCGCGGAACCACTCGGCCGGGCGGGGGAAGATGCGCTCGCCGGCGGCCCGCTCCTCGGCCAGGAAGGTCTTCAGCGCCTTCATATAAGGCTCGTCGAACTCGGTCCGCAGCGCGGCCAGCCAGCTTTCGTGCAGACGAATATCGCTCATGCCGCGTGTCATGCCGCTGGCGTCATCGCGGCGCAACCGCCACGGGGGATAATCGTTGAGCAGGCGATACGGTCGTCATTCCCGCCGGCCGCGTGACCTGTCAGGAGCATGTTCATGAAGCGTACGATCATCGCCTCCACCATTCTGGCCACCGCGCTGCCGCTGGCCGCCTGTGGCGGATCGAACGACACCCCGGCCAACAACGCGACGGCGGCGGCGGCGGCGGCGACCAATGCCAGCGGGATGAGCGCGGGCGAACTGGGCACGAAGGTCCGCGATCTGCCCGAGGGGCAGCGGCGCGGCGTGCTGTTCCGTGCGATCCGCGATTCGGGCACCAGCGGCGCGAGCTGCCAGTCGGTGACCAGCATGACCGAGATCGCGCCGACCAACGGCTATCCGACCTGGACCGCCATTTGCGACAATGTCGCCCAGTGGACGATCGTGCTGACCGCCGATGGCGGCGCAACGGTCACCGGACCCGCGCCGGTCAAGAAGAACGGCTAAAGGCCATGGCGGGTGGATCGCCCGGTCGGTCCACCCGCCCGTCCCAAGCCCGGTCGAGATTGCCCTTGTTCCTCCCCTGCAAGGGGAGGTGGCAGGCCGCAAGGCCTGACGGAGGGGTATAACCGTCGGCGAGACCGGCCTTAACGCGCCACGTGACCCAGCAGACGCAGCGTCTCGGGGTCGGGCTTTCCGTCGAAGAAGCGGTCCAGCCCGGTCTGGAACGGGACGGGGTCCTCCGCCACCGCCGCGAACAGGGTCAGCGAGGATCGCAGCTTCATCGCGTCGATGTCGCCGAAGATCACCTCGGCCGATCCCGGCGCGGCGCAGGCGGCCTGTACCACCTCGATCAGGCGGGGTCCGAGTAGCGGATGTGCCAGATAGGCGCGGGCTTCCCGCGCATCGGCGATCGCATAAGCCTGCGCCATCGCGCTGTGGCCCAGCCCGGCGATCTGGGGAAAGATGTACCACATCCAGTGGCTGCGCTTCCGCCCGGCTTGCAATTCGCGCAGCGCCGTGGCGAAATCATGGGTCTGGACTTCGACGAAGCGCGTCAGCGCGTTGGGGGAGGGGCTGGCCATGGCGTGGCAACCGTCCACCCGGGCAGCGCGTTCCTTGGTAAACGGATGCGTCGAGCCGACGTGATCGTCAGGAGAGTGTGATGCGCGGTGTCGTGAGTCTTGTCCCTTTGGCCCTGCTGGCGCTGGCCGCGTGTGGCGGCAAGGGCGGGGATGCGGATTCGGAGGTCGCACCGGGCAACTTCACCCCGCCCGGCACCGCGCGCCCGACCCCGATCGCCGGGGTGGCGCAGGAGACCCCGCTCAAGGCCTATATCGGCCATTATCCCGGCGATGCGGTCGACGGCGTCAGCTTTTTCGACCGGACCGAGGTGGCGAGCGCGCTGCACGACGCGGTGGGCGACCAGAAGCTGGTGCAGCGGATCATGTCGCGCGGCGCGGTGACGGTGCCGATCTTCGCGATGGGGGCGACCGGTCTTGCCGCGCATGGCTGCACTCCGCATGACTGCGCCGACAACAATTGGACGATGCAGATGGATATGAAGACCGGCAAGGCGCAGGTCTGCTATCACGACCGGGAGACGATGGGCGAGCGCAGCCAATGGTATATGGGCGGCGCCCCCGTCACGCGTCCCGGCGAATGTCCGCAGGAATAAGAGAGGCGGGCCGGCCCCGACAGGCCGGCCCGGATCGTCAGAAGGTATAGGCGACGCCCAGCGCGCTCAGCCACTGGCCGCGCGATCCCGCCTGCGACACGATCGGGCTGTCGCCGAAATCGTTGAGCATCCGGCCATAGGCGACGCTGCCGACCAGCTTCCAACCCTGAAGCAGGTTGCCGGTCAGCGAATAGGTGCCGATCGCGCCGGCGGTCCAGTTCTTCCAGCCCGACCGCGCGTTATACACCGGCAGGCCGCTCGCGAGGCTCTGGCCCTGGTTGATCGAGTAATAGCGGCGGGCATAGCCGCTGCCGGCATGTTCGGCGGTGGCGAACAGCCCGACCGCCGCCTTGGTCGACAACGGGGTGAAATAGTTGACGCTCGGCTGCCAGATGCCGCTGTCGTGCACGCCGGTGACGTCGTGGCGATAGCTGAGCGCGACCGACAGGCGGTCATAGGGGCTGGTAATCACCCCGACCTTGCCGATGCCGACATAGCCGCCCAGTTCGACCGCCGCGCCGATCTTGCCCAGCGCGCGGACACGGACGTCGTCGATGCGCGAGGGCGCGGTGCGGTCCAGATTGACAACACCCACGGGGCCGGCCTGGAAATCCCAGCCCGGATTGGTGCGGTCACCGATCAGGTCGACCGACAGGCGGTTGCCGATCAGCGTGATGGTATGGCCGTTGATATAGGCCAGGGCGGCGGGGGCGGGCGTGAACTGATAGTCGTTCGACCCCTGATAATCGGGGAGATAGGCGCCGCCCAGACCGATGGTGATGGTGTTCTTGCCCATCTGCGCGCCGACGGCGGCGGCGTCCGAGACATCGGCCGCCGGGACATCCTGCGCATGCGCCGGGACCGAGAGGGAGAGCGCCGCCGAGGCGATCAGCGGGGCGACCCCGCATAAAGTGGGGCGCGAAAAAAGGCGCAAGACGGAAAACTCCCTGAATGGCTTATCCGAAATGCAACGCCACGGTGGCGATTTCGCTCCGGCGATTGTGTCAGAATATGTACCGCATCCGAATCTGTTGTGTTTCGGCAACAGAATCGAGCGCGAAGCGCGCCGCCGTGAACCGCGGCGGGCCGAAGCGGATCGCCGGGTTGCGTGAAAAGCCGAAGCCTTCGCGGGGAATGCCCGCCAGCGTGTCGAGCTTGGCGTTGTTGTTCTCGTCATGGATGACGGCGGCGGCGTACTGGCCATGGGGCAGGCCGTCGAGATGGATGGCCTTCTGCCCCGCCGGCACCGATCGGGTCAGCGCGCGCGCGTCATCGACACAGGCCGGGAAATTGTCCGGATCGGCGGTCAGGCACAGGCGGACCATGCCCTTGGCCGAGCGCAGCTGATCAATCCCGATGTCCAGCCGGCTGACCGGCGCCGCGCCGATGAGCGGCAACGCGGCCAGCGCCAGCAGCATCGATGCGGCGCGCCGCCTGCGCATGGGCGCGCGCGAAATCTCCCAGTCCCCGGTCCGTCCCGCACAGTCGATCCCAGAAACGGAAGTAAAGGCCATAATTGCACCCATATTGCTCGTGATGCCGTTGATGGTGGCTTGCGGTGATGAGCCACCCCCCCAGGCGCCCCTGCCACATGAAGCGCGGGAAAATCTCCCAGCCCATGTGATTGGTAACGCCCATAACCGTCATGATCGTCAGCACCAAGCTGAGTGCGCCGACATGGATCGGAATTGCGAAGACCAGTAGCGGAATGGCCACAGCGCCGGTCACCGCCTCGATCGGGTGGAACGCCATCGCCGCCCAGGCGGTGGGCGGACGGCTGGCATGATGGACGGCATGCGCGCGCTTGAAGATGGCGGGCCGGTGCATCCAGCGATGCGTCCAGTAGAACCATGTATCGTGCGCGATCAGATAGAGCAGCACCGAGACGGGCAGATACCAGAGCGGATAGTCGTGCACGTCGGCGTAGATCCGCGTCCATCCCCGATTCTGCCAACCCCAGGCGACGATGCCGGCGGGCACGCCGTAGATCGCGGCGGAAGCGAGGCTCCACCAGATTTCACGCCGGATCTGCGGGTCCAGCCCGGCATACAGGTTCGGATGCCGCGCCCTCGTCGCCAGCGCGAACGCGCCCGACGCGAGCAGATAGCGGACACCGACGATCAGCGTCATGGCGATGGCGGACAGGATCAGGGCAAGTGTCACGGCGGCGGTATACCCTATCGGGGGCGGGGCTTGAACCGCGAACGTCCGGCGCGGGGCCTTTTGTTCGCGCGGAGGCGCGGAGGCGCGGAGGCGCAGAGAGGTGGAACCGCGCGTCGGCATCGGGTGTCCATTCGGCGTTGGCTTATGCCGCATCGTCCATAATGGGATGGCCTGTCGGCCGGGCGCACGCCCTCCGCGCCTCCGCGCGAATCTCCCCACATCCGTTCAGGCTGAGCGAAGTCGAAGCCCACGCCCCTCCCTGTCGGCAAGCGCATCCCGTGCACTTCGACTTCGCTCAGTGTGAACGGAGGTCCAAGGCCTTCTATTCCTCCCCTTGCAGGGGAGGTGGCAGGCCGAAGGCCTGACGGAGGGGTGTCGCGTTCGTCGAGAGGGAGTGGCAGGTCGGATTGCCCCCCGGCAATCCTCAAACCCGCAGGGCGGATTCGGCCTGCCGCTCCCCTCCATCAGCGTCGCTGGTCCCCCTCCCCTGCAAGGGGAGGAATAGGCCGAGGGTGTCTAGCCCCGGTGAAAAATCAAAATCGCCCGGTCATGATAGACCCCCTCGACCGGTACGCGGTAACCCAGCTTCTCGGCCAGCCGGATCGACGCGGCATTGTCCGGATCGATGATGCAGCAGGTCCGCCCGATGCCCTGCGCTTCGGCCCAGCCGAGCACCGCGCGCATCGCCTCGCCCGCATAGCCACGCCCGTGCGCCGCCGGGACCAGCGTCCAGCCGACCTCCGGCACGGTCAGTTCCGGCACGATCGCCCGGCGCGATTCTAATAGGCCGATGTCGCCCAGCACCTCGCCGCTCGTGCGGTCGCACACCACCCAGGCGCCATAGCCGAACAGCGTCCAGCACCCGACCGACCGCAGCAGCCGAATCCACACCTCCTCACGCGGCCGGGGCTTGCCGCCGATCATCGCGTACACCGCCGGATCGGCCCACATCGCGGCCAGCGCGTCGAGATCGTCGGGGTGATGGCCGCGCAAGGTCAGCCGCTCGGTGGTCAGGGTCGGGGCGCTCATGGCCCAAGAGCTTATCCCGCCTCGCGGATCACCGCCAGAAACGCCTCGCCATAGGCATCGAGCTTGCGCGCGCCGATGCCGGACAGGAGCGACAGCGCCGCACGGCTGCTCGGCCGTTGTGCCGCCATGTCGCGCAGCACCGAATCATGGAAGATGACATAGGGCGGCACGCCTGCCTCCTGCGCCAGCTCGCGACGCTTGGCGCGCAACGCCTCGAACAGCGGATTGTCCGCCGGGTTGGCGGCGACGGGGGCGGCGCGGCGGCCCTTCTTCTCGCGCTTGGGCGGCAGGACCAACGACAGCCGCGCCTCGCCCTTGATGAGCGCACGCGCGGCGGGACCGAACTCCAGCCCGCCATGCGGATTGGTGCGGAGCGCATCGCGCAGGAGCAGCGCGCGGTGGACGGGCTTGAGCAGCGCCACCTCATCGCCCGAGACGATGTTCCAGACCGACAAAGCCTCATGCCCGTTCATCAGGCTGCGCTCGCTCGACTGTCCGGTCAGCACCTGTTCGATATAGCCCGCGCCGAACATCTGGCCGGTGCGGAAGACGGCGGACAGGAATTTCTGCGCGGTGGTCGTGGCGTCGACCGCATCGGGCGAGCCGAGGCAATTGTCGCAATTGCCGCAGTCCTCCGCCAGCTCCTCGCCGAAATGGCGTAGCAGGATGCGGCGGCGGCATCCCCCCGTCTCGACCAGCGCGCCCAGCGCGGACAGCCGCGCGCGCTCGCCCGCCTGTCGTTCGGGTTCGACCTCGGCCATGCGCTGGCGCGCGCGGGCGAAGTCGTCGGCGCCCCAGAAGAGATGCGCGACCGAGGGATCGCCGTCGCGGCCGGCGCGGCCCGTCTCCTGATAATAGGCCTCGATCGACTTCGGCAGCCCGGCATGGGCGACGAAGCGGACATCGGGCTTGTCGATGCCCATGCCGAACGCCACGGTGGCGCAGATCACCATGTCTTCGGAGGCGACGAAATCGGCCTGGTTCTTGGCGCGCACGGCGGGATCGAGCCCGGCATGATAGGCGCGCACCGGGCGGCCGGTCCGCGCCAGCGCCTCGGCCAGCTTCTCGGTCGCCGCGCGCGTCTGGGCATAGACGATGCCGGGGCCGGGTGTATCGGCGACGACGCGCGCGATCTGCAGGTTCACATTCGCCTTGGGGCTGATCGCATAGCGGATATTGGGCCGGTCGAAGCCCGAGACGATCATGCCTTCGGTGGGAATCCCCAGCTGCTTGGCGATGTCGGCACGGGTATGCGCGTCGGCGGTCGCGGTCAGCGCGAGCCGGGGCACCTCTGGAAAGGCATCCATCAGCGGCTCTAGCAGCCGATAGTCGGGGCGGAAGTCATGCCCCCATTCGCTGACGCAGTGCGCCTCGTCGATCGCGAACAGGCTGAGCGGAGCCGACGCCAGCAACTCGCGGAAATGCGACGACGACGCACGCTCGGGCGCGACATAGAGCAGGTCGAGCTGGCCGTCGCGGAAGCGTGCGATCGTCTCGGCGCGGTTCTGGTCGACGCTGGTCAGCGTGGCGGCGCGGATGCCGACCGCCTCGGCCGCGCGCAGCTGGTCGTGCATCAACGCGATCAGCGGGCTGACCACGACGCAGCACCCGTCCATCATCACGGCGGGCAGCTGGTAGCAGAGCGATTTGCCCGCACCGGTGGGCATCACCGCCAACGTCCGCTGCCGGTTCAGGACACGGGTAACGACCTGATCCTGGACACCCCGGAACTGGCTGTACCCGAAGACTTCATGAAGCTTGGCAAGGGGGTCGGCGACCATCCGCGCTCATGTAGCGACGGCATGGGGGCGGGGGAAGGGTGGGGTGGCTGGAATTGCCTTTGGCCCGAATAGAGATTGGCACCGTGCGGTATCGAACAGGCTTTATCGGACGCGGCGGCGGCGATAGCGTGGTCCAGACGATTCAGCATGGCGGTCGTCCGCCACGGTCCTTTGGGGTGCGATATGCGTGTGTCTCGACTTGGGTTGGCTATCGCGCTCGGGACATGGGGTCTTGCCGGGGCGGCCCCGGCACGGACTGGCCCGGCCAAGCCCGCGCCGCTTCCCAAGAACGAGCGCGTCGGTATCTGGCAACCGATTGATGGGGACGAGCAGATACCGCTTTGGTCACCCGATGTGGGGCTTGCCAAGCCCGACTCCGGGGATCGGCCGGAGGCGACCGGCAACGGCACTGGGCTGGTCGCGGGGCGGAAATGGCATTGGGCGACCTATGTCACTCGCCCGACCATGACGCTGTATCGCCACAAAGGACACGGCAATGGCGCCGCCTTGCTGGTCCTGCCGGGCGGCGGGTTCGAGGTGGTGGCGATGGACCTCGAAGGCACGGAGATCTGCGACTGGGCGGTGCGCCAGGGCATGACCTGCGCCGTGCTCAAATATCGCACGCCGCAGGTCTGGCCGGTGGTCGATGGCCGGCAACAACGGCCCGAGACCTTGCTGGCGCTGGAGGATGCGCAGCGTGCCATCGGCCTGTTGCGCCAGCGGGCAAAAACCTACGGGATCGATTCGCACAAGATCGGCGTCATCGGCTTTTCCGCCGGGGCCTATCTCGCCGCGAATATGAGCAACACCGAGGCGCGCAGCTATCCGATCGCGGATGCCGCCGATCGCCAGTCCCCGCGTCCCGATTTCGCGGTCATCGCCTATACGGCGCGGATGCTGGACAACAGCAGGGGGAAGAACAATCTCGAATTACGCCCTTGGGTGACGATCAGTGCCAAGGCGCCGCCGACGATGATCCTGCATGCGATGGATGATCCGATGGACGACATCCGCCAGCCGCTGGCCTATGCGCTGGCGCTGAACGCGGCGAAGGTGCCTGTCGACATGCGGGTCTATGCCAAAGGCGGGCATGCGTTCGGCTTGCGGCCGACCGCCGATCCGATCACGACGCAATGGCCGGGGCAGGTGCGGCAATGGTTGCAGGACATCGGCATGTTGGCGAAGACTGCGCATCCCCGATAAGGCCCGGCGGGCGCTGTCCGGGGGCATGCGAGAACGAATGTCGATGAAAGCTGTTCGAGGCTTCTGTCGCATCGTAAGCCTCTATGAACGCGCACCGCTGCGCCAGTTGCTCGACCTCGATCCGATCGGTGCCGTCGACTGGATCATCGTGACGCTCGCCCGGCGCATGGTACGGTTTCTGGATGGCGCGCATGCGGCCGAGAATCTCGACGGTCCAGCGGTATCGTCGGGCTGGCGCGGCAATTTCGTCTTTCTGCTGTTCTGGGCGATACTGATCGCCGGTGCCGTCGCCCTCTTCGCCTGACGCGGCGAAAGCCGGAACCGGTCGGCTGGCCGCAACCCCGCTTGCCCCGCCCGGCGCCATCGCTTAGCGCTCACAGGATGAAGCGATTGGCCATTTACTGCGGGTCGGCGACCCCTTCGGACCCCCAATATATCGACACCGCACGGCAGGTCGGGCGTGGCCTGGCCGAGCGTGGGATCGGTGTCGTCTATGGCGGCGGGCGGCTGGGCCTGATGGGTGCGGTCGCCGATGCGGCGCTGGCGGCGGGGGGCGAGGTGATCGGCATCATCCCGCAGGCGCTGGTCGATGCCGAGGTCGCGCATCGCGGCCTGACTGAACTGCACGTCGTGCCCGGCATGCATGAGCGCAAGAAGGCGTTCACCGATCTGTCCGACGGCTTCATCACCATCGCGGGCGGCACGGGCACGATGGACGAGCTGTGGGAAGCGCTGAGCTGGGCGCAGCTCGGCTATCATGCCGATCCGGTCGGGCTGCTCAACACGGGCGGCTATTACGACCATCTCGTCGCCTTCTGGGAAAAGATGGGCGAGGTCGGCTTCCTGCGGCCGCAGCACCGCGACCTCCTGATCGTCGACGACACGCTCGACGGGCTGCTGGACCGGATGGCGGCGCATGTGCCGACTCAGCCGATCGTGCGCATGAACGCGGGCGATCTGTGAGCGACACCGCCGCCCCGAGCGAACGGGCGGCGCTGGTGGCGGCGGCCAAGGCCTCGATCGCGCGCGGCTCGAAGAGTTTCGCGGCCGCCAGCCTGTTGTTCGATCCCGAAACACGCGAGCGCGCCTGGCTGCTCTATGCCTGGTGCCGGCGGTGCGACGACATCGCCGACGGGCAGGATCATGGCCATGGCATGACGCGTGTCGCGGATGCGCCCGCGCGGCTGGCCGAGCTGACCGACAAGACAGAGGCGGCGCTGGCGGGGCGGGTGGTGGGCGATCCGGCCTTCGACGCGCTGCGGGTCGTCGCGGCGGAGACGGGGATGCCGCATCGCTGGCCACGCGACCTGATCGCCGGATTCGCGCTGGACGCCGAGGACTGGCGGCCCGACAGCGAGGAGGATCTCTACCGCTATTGCTATCATGTCGCGGGCGTCGTCGGCTGCATGATGGCGGTGACGATGGGGGTCGCGCCGGAGGATGACGCGACGCTCGACCGTGCATGCGATCTGGGCATGGCGTTCCAGCTGGCCAATATCGCGCGCGACATCGCCGAGGATGCGGGCGCCGGGCGGCACTATCTGCCCCGGCAATGGCTGGCCTATAAGAGCATCGCGCCCGATGCGATCATGGCCCCGTCGCACCGGCCGGGGCTGAGCGCGCTGGCCCGCCGGCTGACCGATCAGGCCGCCCTATTCGAGGCGAGCGCGCGGATGGGGACGCCCGCCTTGTCCTATCGCTCGGCCTGGGCGGTGCTGTCGGCGGCGGCGATCTATGGCGCGATCGGGCGCAAGGTCGCCAGGCGCGGACGGCGCGCCTGGGACAGCCGGGTCGGGACCAGCAAGGCGGAAAAGCTGCGCTTCATGACGGTGGCGAGCGTGCAGGCGGCGCGGCGGGACAAGATGGCGATCGTCCCGCGTGATCCAACGCTTTGGACACGACCCCGATAATCCCACCCTCCGTTCAGCCTGAGCGAAGTCGAAGGCCATGTTCCGACCTATGCCAAGATGACGGTGAGGGGGTTCCCTTGGCCTTCGACTTCGCTCAGGCCGAACGGGGGTAGAGGTTGAGACTCAGCCCCGCGACGGCTTGCGTTCGGCCTTTGCCATCTGCGCGCCGATGCGGCGGCAATCGGCACCGATGACCGGATAGGGCACGTCGGTGTTGGCGGCGATCCGGTTGGCGAGATCGGCGCGGCACTGGGCCATGGTTTCGTAACGGGCCGGGACCATCCGCGCCTCGGTGCAATCGACGCTGCCATCGCCGCAGCCCAGGATCGCCATCACATAGAAAATCGGTTGCATGTAACCGCCTCCACTTGCTGATAAAAACGTACGCAGCGGCCAGCAGTTCCGAAATCGCGCTTGTCGGATTGGGAAGCCGGTGTCATGCTTTGATAATACGGTCAAAGGGTGGGAGCATGACATGGTGTTCAAGGCGTTTTTGGCGGCGAGTGCGGCGATGATGGTGGCGCAGACGGCGGTGGCGGCGGACGTGCCCCTGATCGAGCGGACCAAGCTGTTCGGCAATCCGACCAAGGTCGGTGGCCAGCTGTCCCCCGATGGCAAGTGGATCAGCTTCATCGCGCCGCGCGACGGCGTGCTCAACGTCTGGGTCGCGCCCATCGCCACGCCCGACCAGGCGCGCCCGCTGACCGCGGAGAAGGGGCGGCCGATCCGCCAGACCTTCTGGTCGCCCGATTCCCGGTCGATCCTGTTCGTCAACGACAAGGGCGGCGACGAGAATTTCCTGCTCTACGGCGTCAACGTCGAGACCGGCGCGCAAAAGGCGCTGACCCCGTTCGAAAAGACCCGGGTGCGCGTCATCGGCACCAGCGAGACGATCAAGGATCGCATCCTGATCGGCGTCAACAACCGCGATCCGCGCTGGCACGACGTCTATGAGCTCAACCTGACCAGCGGCGCGCTGACCAAGGTGATGCAGAATGACGGCTATGCCGGCTTTATCGCCGACGACCAGCTGAAGCTGCGCATGGCGTCCAAGGCGCGGCCCGATGGCGGGTCCGACTATTACCGCGTGAACGGCACCACCGTGGAGGCGACGCCGGTCGTCCAGTTCGGGCTGGACGATTCGCTGACCACCGCGCCGATGGGCTTCACCGTCGACGGCAAGACGCTCTACTGGATCGACAGCCGGGGGCGGAACACCGCCGCGCTGATGGCGCAGGACGTCGCCAGCGGAAAGATGACGATCGTCGGCGAAAGCCCGAAGGCCGATGTGTCGGGCGCGCTGTTCGATCCCCGGACCGGCCGGATCGAGGCCTATGCCGTCGACTATCTCAAGAACGAATATCTGCCGATCGGCGACGCGGTGAAGGCCGACCTCGCCTTCCTCAAGGCACAGAACAAGGGCGAGTTCTCGGTCGGATCACGCACCGATGCCGATGACAAATGGCTCGTCACCTTCGATCCCGTCACCGCGCCCGCCTCGACCTGGCTGTACGACCGCAAGGGTAAAAAGCTGACCCAGTTTTATGTCAGCCGTCCCGAACTGGCCGATGCGCCGCTGGTGCCGATGGAGGCGGTCGAGATCCCCGCGCGCGACGGGCTGACGCTGGTGTCGTACCTGACCAAGCCCAAGGGCGTGACCGGGCCGGTGCCGATGGTGCTGCTGGTCCATGGCGGCCCCTGGGCGCGCGACGGCTTCGGCTATAACGGCTATCACCAGTGGCTCGCCAATCGCGGCTATGCGGTGCTGTCGGTCAATTATCGTGGCTCGACCGGTTTCGGGAAGAACTTCATCTCGGCGGGCGACCTGCAATGGGGCCGCAAGATGCATGACGACCTGATCGATGCGGTCGACTGGGCGGTCAAGCAGGGCGTGGCGCGGCCCGACAAGGTGGCGATCATGGGCGGTTCCTATGGCGGCTATGCGACGCTGGCCGGCTTGACCTTCACGCCCGACACGTTCGCCTGCGGCGTCGACATCGTCGGCCCGTCCAACCTGTTCACCCTCCTGAAGACGATCCCGCCCTATTGGGAAGCCGGCAAGCAGCAATTCTACAAGCGGATGGGCGACCCCACGACCGAGGAAGGCCGCGCGCTGCTCAAGGAACGCTCGCCGCTGACCTTCGTCGACCGGATCAAGAAGCCGCTGCTGATCGGGCAGGGTGCCAACGACCCGCGTGTCAACGTGGCCGAAAGCGACCAGATCGTCGAGGCGATGGCGGCCAAGTCCATCCCCGTCACCTATGTGGTGTTCCCCGACGAAGGGCACGGCTTTGCCCGGCCGGCGAACAACATCGCCTTCAACGCGGTGACGGAGAATTTCCTCAGCCCGTGTCTGGGCGGACGCGCGGAGCCGATCGGCGAGACGCTGAAGGCCTCGACCGCGCAGGTGAAGCATGGTGGGGAGTTCGTGACCGGGTTGAAGTGAGGCGGGGTGGGGGCTCGGTGAGACACCTTGCCCTCCCCCAGCCCCTCCCGCCTGCGGGAGGGGAGTCTTGTGGTAATTGGGGAAAGCGAGGACCTACCCAGCGTTAGGAAGGCCACCGATCGCCTCTAGCCGCTCCCCTCCCGCAAGCGGGAGGGGATGGGGGAGGGCAAGGCCACGGGCGACTTGCCCAGATGTGATCCCCAAGGCCACCCCCATTGAACTTCCCTCTCATTCCGCCGACATGGGATCGACATGCCGCCACTCGACCCCACCGCCGGTACGCCTGACCGGCCGCTGATCCCGACGCTTCGCCGTTTCCTCCCCTATCTCTGGCCCGCCGGTGCGCCCGCGCTGCGGGTCCGGATCGTGGCGGCGATGGCGCTGGTCGTGCTGTCCAAGCTGATCCAGGTGCTGGGCGCGGCCTATACGCTCAAATTCGCGATCGACCGGATGGCGGGGGGCGATCGCAGCGCGGTGATGCTGATCGTCCTCCTCGTGATCGGCTATGCGGCGGCGCGGTTCGGCACGACGTTGTTCGACAATTTGCGCAACGCGGTGTTCGAGATGGTCGGGCAGGACGCGACCCGGCGGTTGTCGGCGGACGTCTTCCGCCACCTCCACCGCCTATCGCTGCGCTTCCATCTGGAGCGGCGCACCGGCGCGGTGACCAAGGTGGTCGAGCGCGGCACCAAGAGCATCGATACGATGCTGTATTTCCTGCTGTTCAACATCGCGCCGACGGTGCTTGAACTGGGGCTGGTGCTGACGATCTTCGGGCGCAGCTTCGGGCCGGTGCTGGTCGTCACCACGCTGGTGATGGTCGTCCTCTACATCGTCTTCACCCGCAAGGTGACCGACTGGCGCAACGCGCTGCGCACACGGATGAACGACCTCGACACCGGCGCGGTGGCGCATGCGGTCGACTCGCTGCTGAACTTCGAGACGGTCAAATATTTCAATGCCGAGGAGCGCGAGGCGCGGCGGTATGAGAATGGCGTCGCCGCCTATGCGCGTGCGGCGACCAAGTCGGAAAACTCGCTCGCCTGGCTGAATGTCGGGCAGGCGGCGATCACCAGCCTGATGCTCGGCTTCGCGATGGCCTGGGTCGTGCGCGAGTGGAGCCGGGGCGCGGCGTCGCCGGGTGACGTGGTGTTCGTCTCGACCCTGTTGTCGCAGCTGTTCCGCCCGCTCGACCTGCTCGGCATGGTCTATCGCACCATCCGTCAGGGGGTGATCGACATGGGCGCGATGTTCGACCTGATTGATACCCCCGCCGAGGTGGTCGACGCCCCCGGCGCGCCCGCGCTGGCGGTGACGGGCGGGCATGTCCGCTTCGATGATGTCGTCTTCGGCTATGAGCCGGACCGGCCGATCCTGAAAGGCCTGACGCTCGACGTGCCGGCGGGCACGACCTGTGCGGTGGTGGGGCCGTCGGGGGCGGGCAAGTCGACGCTCGCGCGGCTGCTCTACCGCTTCTACGACGTGAACCAGGGCGCGATCACCATCGATGGCCAGCCGGTGGCGAGGGTGGCGCAGGACAGCCTGCGCGCCGCGATCGGTATCGTGCCGCAGGACACGGTGCTGTTCAACGATACGATCGGCTACAACATCGCCTATGGTCGCGAAGGCGCGGGCGAGGCCGAGGTCGAGCGCGCGGCCAAGGGCGCGGCCATCGCCGACTTCATCGAACGCCAGCCCCAGGGTTATGCCACCCGCGTCGGCGAGCGCGGGCTGAAGCTGTCGGGCGGCGAGAAGCAGCGCGTGGCCATCGCGCGCACCCTGCTGAAGAACCCGCCCATCCTGATCCTGGACGAGGCGACCAGCGCGCTCGACAGCCGGACCGAGGCGGACATCCTTGCTACGCTCCAGGCGATCGAGCGCGGCCGCACCACCCTGGTCATCGCGCACCGCCTGTCGACGATCGTCCATGCCGACCAGATCGTGGTGCTCGATGGCGGCCGCGTCGCTGAACGGGGCACGCATGGCGAGCTGCTGGCCAGGGGCGGACTGTACGCCGAAATGTGGGCGCGCCAGGCCGCCGAGGTGGAAGAGGCGGCGGAGGACGCGTTGCTGGCGTGAACAACATCCTCCCCTGCAAGGGGAGGTAGCAGGCCGAAGGCCTGACGGAGGGGTGTCCCGCTATCGAGAGGGCAACACCCTTCCGCGAGCTTTGCTGGTCCCCCCGCCCATCACAGGGGAGAAATGTCAGCGACAGCTCAGCCGTATCTGCTTGGCCGGCTTGTCGAACACGATCGACGAACAGCGGTTTAACTGGTCCGCGCCGATCGACAGGCGGTCGCGCTTGATGTCGTGCTTGCCCTTGCCGGTGACCACCACCTCATTGGGGTCGGCATGCGTGTCGGCATCGGCGATAGTATCGGTATGGCCATGGTCGACCGTGCGCACACCCAGTGTCCCGATAGTCAGCGGCCCCATAGCAAGGGGCGTGGCCAGCGTCATGGTACGGACCGGCCGCTCGACGCCGAAGGCGATTTCCGCCGGGCTGATCGAACCGGACAGCGTGCCGCCATAGGCGCGCGCCAGCCGCACGGCAGCGCCCGCATTGGCGAGCGTCCGGGGATGATGCGGATCGAAGCGGATGCGCAGCGGCTCGCCCTCCACCATGATGATCGCAAAGCGTTCCGCCCAACCGCCGAACAGGCCGCCTTGATCCACCATGGGGAAGCTGGTGGTCCGTTCGCCGGCGACGGGCTCGCGCAGGCGAAAGCGGATCACGGGGGCGGCCAGGCTGGCGGGGCCGAATACTCCTGCGACGTTCACGGCATAGGGTTTTGGGGTGAAGCCAATCCGAAGCTTGGCGGGTTCGACCTTCCCGAAGGCGACGCGCGCCACGGCGGTGCCGCCGGAGACCATGACCTTCGGACCGAAACCCATGGCGAATCCGAACATGCCGGCCTTCATGCCCGCCGCGTCGGCATAGTCGCGGGTGATAATCGGCATCGCCGGGGCGCCCGGATCAACCCGGATCGTTCGCGTGATGCCATTGATCGTGACCGGCTCCAGCCCATCGGGCGCGATCACCCGCTCGGGCGGCGGTGTCGCCGCGATGGAAAGGACAAGAACGGGTAATGCTGCGAGTCGGGCGGAATGAAAGGCCACGAACATCTACTCCCATAATGTTGCGCAGCCGCAACGTCAGGGATGATCATGGCCGCAAAAAGGCCGGATCGGTCAGAATGGACCGCTATGGATGTGCCGCGATAAATCCTGCCACCGCCTCGACCACGCCGGGCGCCAGCGGCAGATTGGGATCGGCATAGGTCGCCAGATTGGCGCCCCGGCTGTCGCCCTCCACCGTCTTCAGCACATGGCTGACCTGGGGCAACAGCATGAGCATGGCCTTGGGTTGCGCCGCCTTCAGCGCCTGTGCGTCCGCCACCGTCACCTGGAGATCGGCCTCGCCCTGCACGATCAGTATCGGCTTGGTGATCGCGGCGGCCAAGGCGGCTGGGCGTTTGGCATAGAGGCTGATCACGAAGGGCTGTACCGCGTCGCGAAAGATCATCGACAGCGGCGGCGTCAGCGTCGATGCCGGAACCGTCCTGCCCGCCGCCAGCGTGTCGATGACCCGGTCGGCCTCGGCCAGCAGCGGCGCGTTGGCGGGATTGGCGTGGATCTGCGCCTTCATGATCTCGGCCAGCGGTCGGCCAGGGCTGGACATCGCGATCACGCCGCACAAGCCCGCCGGATCGGCGGCGGCGGTGGTCAGTGCGACCAGCCCGCCCTCGCTATGGCCCAGCACCCAGACGCAAGGCGCGCCCGTCGTCTTGCGGATCGAAGCGATCCAGGCGCGGGTATCGGCGGCATAATCGTCGATCGTCACCCGGTCGGCATCGGGCACCGCGCCCGCGCTGGCGAACATGCCGCGCTTGTCGATCCGCACGCTGGCAATACCCTTCGCCGCTAGCCCCTCGGCCAGCAGGCGGAGCGGGGCGGCCTTGATTCCCTGTGGGTTGTTGCCGTCACGGTCGCTCGGCCCCGATCCGGGAATCATCAACACGACGGGCGTTTTCGCGCCCTCCGGCCCCGTCCAGCTGCCTTTCAGCGGCCCCTGCGGGCCGGGCGCGGCGATGTCGCGGTTCGCCATCGTTGCAGTGGTGGCCAGCAGGGCGGCGAACAGCGTGACGAACGGCATAATGACCTGCGCCTCCTGACTCTCGACCCCCAGCCCCCGTTCAGCCTGAGCGAAGTCGAAGGCCACGTACAGTCCTATCCCCAATCACGTTTGTGGCGGCTGCAATCCCTTGGCCTTCGATTTCGCTCAGGCTGAACGGGGGAGGGGGTTGGCGGCTGGGGCTATTTCCGATCCAGCATCAGCGCTGCGGTCGCCTTGGCGCTGCCGACCACGCCGGGAATCCCTGCGCCCGGGTGCGTACCCGCGCCGACGAAATACAGGTTCGGGATCGAATCGTCGCGGTTGTGGACCCGGAAATAGGCGCTCTGGGTCAGGATCGGCTCCAGCGAGAAAGCCGAGCCCATATGCGCGTTCAAATCGGTGGCGAAGTCCGACGGCGCATAATGGAATTTGGTCACGATCCGCTCATGGATGTCGGGGATCAGGCGGCGGCCGACCTCGTCCAGGATGCGCTTTTCCAGGATCGGGCCGACCTCGTCCCAGTTCATCGGGAACTTGCCCATGTGCGGCACCGGGGCCAGCGCATAGAAGGTCGAATGCCCCTCGGGCGCCAGACTCGAGTCCGTGACGGTCGGGTGGTGGAGGTAGAGCGAGAAGTCCTCCGACAGCACGCCGGTGTCGTAGATGTCGGTCAGCAGCCCCTTATAGCGTGGGCCGAACAGGATCATGTGGTGCGGGATGCCCGGCCAACTGCCCTTGATGCCGAAATGGACGACGAACAGCGACGGCGAATAGCGCTTGCGCTCCAGCCGGTTCATCGTGCGCCGCGCCGAGCGGTTGTCGGACAGCAGATCGCGATAGCTGTGCATGATGTCGGCATTGGTCGCGACCGCATCCGCCTGGATCGTCAGGCCGCTCTTGGTGACGACGCCCGTCGCGCGGTCGCCCAGCGTCTCGATCCGGGTGACCGGATCGCCCAGGCGCAGCACGCCGCCGATCCGCTCGAACTGCGCGACCATGCCGGCGACCAGCCGGTTGGTGCCGCCGCGCGCGAACCAGACGCCGCCGTCGCGCTCCAGCTTGTGGATCAGCGCATAGATGGCGCTGGTCGTCATCGGATTGCCGCCGACGAGGAGGGTGTGGAAGGACAGCGCCTCGCGCAGCTTCTCCGACTTCACGAACTTCGACACCATGGCATAGACCGAGTTCCATGCCTGATACTTCGCCAACGCGGGCGCGGCCTTCACCATCGAGGCGAAGTCGAGGAACGCGACATGGCCAAGCTTCTCATAGCCTTCGCGGTAGACGCCGGCGGCATAGTCGAGGAAGCGGCCATAGCCGGCGATGTCGTCGGGGTTCAGCTTGGCGATCTCGGCGCGCAGCTGAGTGTCGTCGTTGCTGTAATCGAAATTGGTGCCGTCGGCCCAGTTGAGCCGGTAGAAGGGGTGGACGGGATCGAGCTGCACATCCTCCGACATGCTACGCCCGGTCAGGCCCCACAGCTCCTCCAGACAGGCCGGATCGGTGATGACGGTGGGACCGGCATCGAAGGTGAAGCCGTCGCGCTCCCAATAATAGGCGCGGCCACCGGGCTTGTCGCGCGCCTCGACGATCGTCGTCTGCACGCCTGCCGATTGCAGGCGGATGGCCAGCGCCAGCCCGCCAAACCCCGATCCGATGACGACCGCGCTCTTCATGCGCGACCGCCCGACTTGCCGCGAAGCGCGGAGATGGCGCGCAGGATCGGCACCGGCGGCCGTCCGGTCAATATTCGTGCCTTGTCGGCCATGGTCGATTGCCCCGCATAGAATCGCCCGATCAGGTCGGGCGCCAGTCGATAGAAACGCTCGAGCACGCGGTATCGCTCATCGGGCTCGGCAGCCTTGAACAACATCGTGTCGAGCATACGATAAAAGCCGCGCGCGTCCCAGGCGGCCCGCGCCATGCGATAGGTCGCGTCGTGCAGGTCGGCGCCGGCGAAGTCGGTCCGCTCGGCCAGCATCGCCGCCAGCCGGATGGCGTCGGGCAGCGAATAGCCGGTGGTCGGGTGGAACAGCCCGGCGCGCATCCCGGCCTTGGGCGTCTTGGCCCCGCCGCTGCGCCAATAGGCGTCGAAATCGCCCCCCATTGCGACCGGCAGGACGCCGGCCTCTTCATGCATCACCTCGGCCGTCACCCAGTCGCGCGCCTCGGCATAGCGTTCGATGCGCTGGACGATAGCGCGGCGGTTCAGCTCGGACGAGGTGGAGTAATAGGTGTCCTCGACGAACACCCGGTCCTCGGCGAAGGGCAGGACATAGACGAAGCGATAGCCGTCGATCTGCTTGACGGTGGCATCCATCACCACCGGCCGGGGGCAGCCATGCGGGCGCGACAGCCGCAATTCCTGTCCGACGAACTTCTGCCAGCCGCACGACAGCGCCGACAGATCGCCCGCGCCGCGCGCGTCGATCACGCCCCTGGCCTCGACGCGGTCGCCATCGGCGAAGACGGCGGCGGTGGCCGATACCGCCAGCACCTTTCGCCCCAGGATCAGCGCCTGGGGCGGCAGGACGCGGCGCACCTCGGCGTCGAGACGGCGGCTTTCGATCGAATAATAGGTCTGGTCGAGCGTGCGCGAATGGGCGGGGAAGGCGACGTCATATTGCCGCCAGCCATGCGCGACCAGCCGCTCGACGATCCAGCGATCGCGCTTGGCGACATCGCTGCCGAAAAAGGACCAGACGTGATTGCCCCCGACCGTCTCGGCCGCGTCGATCAGACGCACGTCGAGCGAGGGGTGCCGTGCCTTGAGCGCCAGCGCGATCAGGCCACCGGCCAGCCCCGCGCCAACAATCGCGACATCGCAGGAAATCGTGGCTGCCATCACGCCATCGCTACCGCAAAGCGATCCTCACGCAAAGGGTTGGTGGTGCGTCACAGCAGCACCGCGGTGTCGGGCGCGTCGCCGGTGGCGAAACCGCGCACGATCCTCCAGCCCGCCAGATCGATGATCGCCAGTCGATTGTTGTCGAGCGCGGCATAGAGCGTGGTGCTTCCCGCCGGCAGGTTCAGCCCCGGCGCGGCGGCGGGCAGGGGCAGGCGCGCCTCCTCCGCCAGGGTGCCGGGCGCGTGACGCGTCAGGCTCTTGTCCGCCTGGTTCGACACGATCAGCCGGCCATCGGGCTGGACGATCACCCGCACCGCTTCGCCGCGCAAGCTCGTGCGGGCGCGGGGGCGAAGCGTCGTCGCGTCGAGGGCGTGGAGGATGCCCGCCGGACGGTCGACGACATAAAGCGTCCGCTCGTCCGGGCTGAGCGCCAGACCTTCGGGGGCCTTGCCGATATGCTGCTTTACGGGGGCGAAGCTGGCATCGTCGGGGTTCACCATGATGACCATGCCGCTCATCGTGTCGGCGATATAGGCGCGGGCGCCATCGCGGCGGACGACGAAGTAATGGCTGCGCGCGCCGCCGACCGGGATCATCCGGTCGGGCGTGTCGGTGGTGGCGGGCGTGTCGAACCGCGCGAGCAGGCTGTCGGTCTCGGACAGCGCATAGAGCCGTCCCTGCGCATCCATCCGCATACCGTGCCAGCGACGGTGCGGGGCCAGATCGATGGTGCGGGCCAAGCGTCGCTCGGCGAGATCGATCACCCAGAGCTGATGCCCTCCATCGCCGGCGGCCTGCCAGCCCTTGACCCCATACCCGCCGATATAGGCGTAGCGGCCTGCGGAATCGGCGACCATCTCATGCGGCTGGGTGCCCAACGGCACGCTGCCCAGGCGGCGGCCATCGGCGATGTCGTAGAAGGCGACGCGGCCTTCGCCCTTCTCGACCAGCGCGAGCGTGCCCGTGCCCGTAGGTGCGGCAGCCTGCGCCCGTCGCCATGCGATCGGCAGGGTCGCCGCCACCCCCAGAGCCGCCAGACCCCATAGGCCTTGACGGCGATCGATCAGCGACATGGGGTGGGCCTTCTTTCCGGACGATGGGGTATCGCAGGGACAGACGCCGGCCAGGGGGTATCGGTTCCGTTGCCGACGTGGATCATCATCGCCTGGCGCAGGAAAGCGGAGGGCGGGTGGAGCCAAGCCCGCCGCGATGCGTCTTTTCGGCGCGAAGGGCGCCCGCGCATGTTGCGGTGAAACGGCCCATTGAATAGGTGAACCGCATGATCCGCACCCTGAACGAAAGCGTCGCCGTCGCCCCCCAGATTCGTCCCGAGGACGTCGCGGCGATCAAGGCGGCGGGCTATGCCGCCATCGTCAACAACCGTCCCGATGGCGAGGAGCCGAACCAGCCGACCGGCGACGCGATTCGCGCGGCGGCCGAGGATCAGGGGCTGGCCTATACCGCCATCCCCGTGACGCCGGGCGGGTTCAGCCACGAGATGGTCGACCAGATGACCCAGGCGCTGGTCGAGGCCAAGGGGCCGGTGCTGGCCTATTGCCGCTCGGGCACGCGCAGCTGCAATCTGTGGGCGCTGGCGGCCGCCAAGGCGGGGCGCAACCCGACCCTGATCGTGATGCAGGCGGAGTCGGCGGGCTATGACCTGTCCGGCCTGCGCCCGACCCTCGAAGCCTTGGCGAGCGCGAAAGGATGAGCCTGCCGCTGGCCGGGACCATGGTCGGCTGGGCGGTGGCGGGTGTGGTCGCGGGCATGGTGCTGGGCGGCACCGGAATCGGCCTGCTGCTCCGGCGGCGGCGCGACCGCCGCGTCGGCTCGCCCGAGGATGTGGCGGCCGCCGCCGAGGCGGCGCTCAGCGGCTTCACCGTATCGGGCGCGGTCGTCGGCGCGGACGGGCAGGGCGCGCTGGCGGTGGCAACCGATGGCCGGGTGGCGGCGATCAAGCTGCAGGGCCGGGTGCTCGCGGTGCGTGAAATCCCCTGGACCCGCGTGCGCTCGACCACCGAGGGCATCATCGCCGAGGTCGAGGGGCGGTTCGGGCCGGTGACGCTGGCCGGGGTCGATGTGCTGGACATCCGGCGGCTGAAGGCCTGATCCGCTATTCCTCCCCTGTAAGGGGAGGTGGCATCGCGTCAGCGATGACGGAGGGGTATAACCCTATCGAGAGCGGGACATCCCTCCACCAGCTTCGCTGGTCCCCCTCCCCTTACAGGGGAGGAATGGAGTCTATTTCGCGCGGAGTTCGCGCTCGCCCTCATACATATAATCCCGCGTGACCGGCACCGAGAGCCGCCCGCGCGTCAGCTGCACCTGATAGTTGCACAGGCCGCCATTGCGGAACGCCGCGCCCGCGCCCGCCAGATAGAATAGCCACATGCGATAGAAGCGCTCGTCATACAGCTCGACGATGCGATCCTTCGCCGCGACGGTGCGGTCATACCATTCGTCGAGCGTCCAGCCATAATGGCAGCGCAGCACCTCGACATCGGTCAGGAACATGCGCAGCCCCTCCTGCGCGCGGACGATCTCCGACAGCGCGGGGTTATAGCCGCCGGGGAAGATATATTTGGTCGTCCAGTCGTCGGTGACGCCCGGCCCGTTCAGCCGGCCGATGGTGTGGAGCAGCATCACGCCGTCCTCGGTGAGGAGGTCGCGGCACTTGCGGAAGAAGGTGCGATATTGCGGCGGGCCGACATGCTCGAACATGCCGACCGAGACGATGCGGTCGAACTTCCCCCCAAAATCCTCAGGGCGCACCCGGCGATAGTCGATCAGCTCGAACTTCACCTTGTCCGACACGCCCAGCGCCTCGGCGCGCTGGCGCGCGACCTTCAGCTGTTCCTCGGACAGGGTGACGCCCAGCACCTCCGCCCCGCACATCTGGTGCAGATAGAGCGCCATCCCGCCCCAGCCGCAGCCGATGTCGAGCACCCGCATCCCCGGCTCGATGGCGAGTTTGGCGGCGATATGCGCCTTCTTGTCGCGTTGCGCCCGCTCCAGATCGTTCTTGGGATCGGTGTAATAGGCGCAGCTATATTGCTTGTCGGTGTCGAGGAAGAGTTCGTACAGCGTGCCCGACAGGTCGTAATGATGCGCGACGTTCTTCTTCGACCGGCGCTCCATGTTGATCCGGTCGATGCGGTGCTTGACCGCACCGCCCGCGCGCACCAGCCAGGATGGATTGAGGTTCGCGCGACCCGCTTCCCATTTGTCGTTGGCGGTCAGCAGTTCGACCAGATCGCGGACATCGCCCTTCTCGACGACCAGCCGGCCATCCATGAAGGACTCGCCCGCCGCCAGCGCGGGGTTGCGCACGATCTGCCCGGCGACGCGGCTATCCGTGAAACGGATCGCGACATCGGGATAACCGGGCTCGGGTGCGCCGAATTCGCGGACCTTTCCGTCGTGATGGGTGAGGGACAGGCGGCCCTTGCGGACCGCGCGCGACAGAAAGAGATCGATCAGCGCCATATGGCACCGCCTAGTGCCTTAAATACCGGCATACCAGTCATAATCGACATGGTCTTCCCAATACCCGCCCTTGCCCAAACCTATGTTGGACAGGCTGTCGACCGCATCGATCCGCATCAGATATTTGGCGTGCTTATAGCCCAATTGCCGCTCGACCCGCAGCCGCAGCGGCGCGCCATGCCCGACATCCAGCATCCGGCCGTTCATCCCCCAGGCCAGGATCGTCTGGGGGTGGAAGGCATCGATCAGGTCGAGCGATTCATAATAGGGCTGGCCGCCATAAAGGTCGGCGCAGGTGAAGACGACATAGCGGGCGCGGTCGCTGATGTTCGCGGCCTTCAGCACATTGCCCAGCATCGGCCCCGTCCATTCGCCGATCGCACTCCACCCCTCGACACAGTCGTGGCGGGTGATCTGGCGGCGCGCGGGAAACTCGCCGATCTGGCGCAGCGAGAGCGACAGGGGCGTGCCGACCAGCCCGCCAACCTTCAGCCGCCAGTCCTGAAAACGGTTTTCGACCAGCGCCCGATATTCCGGCGTCCCCGGATCGCGCGTGCCGTTGGTGCGGAACACGGGCGACATCTGGTCGCGGCGATATTCGGGGGCGAGTGCACCCCGGTCCATCAGCGCGCGTTGCAGGCCCTTTTGCATATCCTCCCCCGCGAACAGGATCTTGCGCGCGGTCGGCTGCTGGATGATCTTGTCGCAGCCTGCGAGGAGCAGCCCCGCACCGCCGGTCAGGATGGCACGGCGCCGGATCAACTCGGGGATCATTCGGGCACCCTCCAACGGCCGGTAATCATCGAACGCACCTCATTGCCCGCACCCGCCAGGATGACGAGCACGAGATGGACGATGGTGAAAAGTGCCAGCACGCTGGCGGTGATGAAGTGGATCGAGCGCGCCGATTGCCGCCCGCCCAATATCTCCAGCACCCAGGGCCAGGCCGCGTTCATCCCCGGCGACAGCGCGATGCCGGTCAGGATGGCGAGCGGCAGCGCGACGAACAGGACCAGCACATAGCTGAGCTTCTGGAACAGATTATACGCACGCGGATCGCGCGGGTCGTGAAAGCGGAAGGCCAGATGCTGCTTCAGATCGGCCCAGAGCGCGGTGGGGCGTAGCTCACGCCCCCGGATGCGCAGGTCGCGCTGGAAATGCCGCGTCACCAGCCCGCCGATCATATAGGCGAGCAGCCCGAAGCCCAGCACCAGCGCGAAGAGCAGATGCCAGCGCCGCGAGATCGCGAGATTGTAATTGGCGGGAATGGTCAGCCAGCGCGGAAAGCGCGGCAGGGTCGCCCAGGCGGGATCGAAATTGGCGCCGTACCGCCCCCAATAGAGCCGGGGATGCGCGTTGGAGATGCCCAGCCCCGACCCCAGCAGGATCAGTACCGCCACCGCGTTGACCCAGTGCCACACCCGCGTCACGACACCATGGCGGCGGATGACGCGCGGCCGATCGGCTCCTTGCGGGTCTGGCGGCGTTTGGGATTCCATCAACTCTTCTCCGACGGGGCAAGCATGACCGAGGATTGGCATTTCTACGAACCCGTCAACGGCCATGGGCTGGCGCATGATCCCTTGAACGCCATCGTCGCCCCGCGACCGATCGGCTGGATCGGCAGCCGGTCGCGCGCGGGCGTCAACAATCTGGCACCCTACAGCTTTTTCAACCTGTTCAACTACCGCCCGCCGCTGCTCGGCTTCGCGTCGCAGGGGTGGAAGGATTCGGTCGCCAATATCGCGGATACCAAGGTCTTCACCTGGAACCTGGCGACCGTGGATCTGGCCGAACCGATGAACGCCAGCGCGGCGATGGTCGGGCCCGAGGTGGACGAGTTCACGCTGTCCGGGTTGGCGATAGCCGAGGGCAAGCTGGTCGCGGCGCCGCGCGTGGCGGCCAGCCCGGTGTCGTTCGAATGCCGGCTGACCCAGCTGATCCGGCTGGAAACCAAGGAGGGGCGCGAGCTCGACCAGTGGCTGGTCCTGGGCGAGGCGGTGGGCATCCATATCGCCACCGCGATGATCGACGACGGCATCTATCAGACCGCCCGCGCGCGCCCGATCCTGCGCGGCGGCGGCCCGGCGGATTATTTCGAGATCACCGAAGCCGCCCGTTTCGAAATGCGGCGGCCGGGTTGAGGATCGGCGCGGACCGGTCCGCGGCCATGGGCGGCGCGGAAAATTCCTGTTATCGTGTCTGGGCTTAACACTATGGGAGAGTGGTTCGTGAAAGCATTTGGCCCCCTGATTCTCGTTGGTGCGCTGTCCTTGGCGGCGTGCGATCAGAAGACCGGTTCGACCACGGTGACGACCAATGCCGCGACCGGCGAAGTGACCGAAAGCCGCAGCGGCGAAGGCTCGCCCGCCGCCAATCTCCAGCCCGGCAAATGGGAGATCAGGACCCAGGTCAGCGACCTGAAGATGGCGAACATGCCCAAGGGCGTCAGCGCGAACCCGCCCGCCCAGACCAACAGCGTCTGCGTCACCCCCGAACAGGCGGCCAAGGGGCCGGCGGAACTGTTGAAGGGCGCGGGCTCGGACTGCACGATCAACAGCTCGAACTTCGCGGGCGGCAAGGTCGAAAGCGACCTGACCTGCAAGATGCCCGGCGACATGACGATGAAGAGCAAGACCACCGGCACCTTCACCGCGACCAGCTTCACCACCGATCAGCAGATGGAGATGACCGGCGCGCATCCGATGTCGCAGAAGATCCATATCGAAGGCCGCCGCATCGGCGACTGCGATACGGCGCAGTAACGACGCCCGGACCCGGAGGGCGGATTGGCCGCCCTTCGGGTTTCGTCAGCTTATGGCGGGCGTCTTGCGGGTGGCGCCCTTGGTGAATTCGGCGAAGGTCAGCAGCCGGTCCGAATCGACGTCGAGCAGACGGAAGATGTTTTCGGAAAATTCACGCGCCATCGCGCTGCGCTTGTCGAGCGGAACCTTGGCATTCGCCTCGGCATGCGCGGCGAAGCTGCGCTCGATACGCTGTTCCATCGCGGCGGTCAGTTCGGCGAGCGTCAGCCGCTGATCGTGGTTGCGATCGGCCGCATCGAAAAACGCCTCGTCAAAGGCCATGTCGATCTTCAATTCGCGCGCCGGTGATCCGGGCGGCGTGATCGGCGACATGGCGATTTGCAAAGCCAGGACCAGGCATAGCCCGAACATCATGTCTCTCCCCCTCGGCGCCTCTCGGTACGGAGGCGTCATAATCTTGGGGTCGCGCCCTGAACCGATGATGAAGTGCGTGGGCGGATCGTTACCGCAGATCGTTGCCATGACCTTCATTTAAAATTAACGACGCGATGTTAGCGTTAAATCGATTTCAGGAAACGGAGCCATGGTTCGCCACTGGCTCCAACGTGCGGTTTGACCCGGGGGGGGCATCACGTCGCGCGGTCCATGACGATGCTCCCCAGCGGCGACGTGCGGGGCGGGTCGTCGTGACGCGCATTTCGATCCTTCGAGGTTTTCGATGCTGTCCGAACTTCAGGCCTTCCATGGCGACATTCTGAAGGCGATGCGTGAGCATCATGCGCTGTGCCAGTCGGTTACCCCCGATCGGACGGCGCTGTCGGCCGTTCGGTGGCAGATGGCGCAGGCCGGGCGGGTGCGCATGCAATTCCTGAACGATGTCGTCTTCCCCATCGCCGAGCAGCATGCGGACTCGCCCGGCGGCGCCGCGATGCTGGCCCTGCGCGCGGCAATCCCCGCCTATCGGCAGAAGATTTCGGCCTTTGTTTCGGTCTGGTCGGCCGATGCGATCGCCGCGGACTGGAATGGATACCGCGCCGCGGCGCTGGGGCTGCGCCCGACCATCCTGCAATTCCTGCGCGACGAGGAGACCCATCTCCGGGCACTGATGGCGGATCTGGGGTCGCCGGTGCCGGCAAACCTGCTGCCGCTGTCCTATGCCACCGGCACCACCGCCTGATCCTTGCCCTAGGGCATGGGCAGGCGCAGGGGCGGGGGGCTCAAGCGATATAGCCCCGCCAGAAGAAGACCAGCGTGGTGACGGTGGTGAGCAACAGCGTCCAGGCGCGGATCAGCCCGGCGGGCAGCTTGCGACCGATCAGCGCGCCGCTCCACCCGCCGACGATCCCGCCCAGCAGCATCGGCACGCACTGGGCCCAAGCGACCATGCCGGTGACGACGAAGACCAGGGTCGCCGCGGCATTGGCGGTCGCCAACATCAGCGTGCGCGGGGCGGCGAGCTGCGCCGGATTGCGCCCCGACAGCAATCCCCAGGCGGCGGTCAGCATCATGCCGATGCCGCCGCCGAAATAGCCGCCATAGACACCCAGCACCGCCTGCGCGCCCATCAGCGCGCGCGGCCCTGGCCGGGCGACCCGCGCCAGCCAGTCCGAGGCATGCCGCCCGCCCGCGATCGCCAGCGTCGCGGTCAGCAGCAGCCAGGGTACGATCAGGTCGAAGGCGCGCGGCGGGGTTAGGAACAGCAGGATGCTGCCCAACAGCGCGAAGACGAAGGTGAGCACGGCCATGCGCCGCATCGACACGCCCATCACCGGTTCCAGCCCATGGCGATAGGCCCAGACGCTGGCCATGGCGGCGGGCTGGAGCGCGACATTGGAGGTGGCGTTGGCGATGGTGGAGGGCAGCCCCAGCGCGATCAGCGTCGGCATGGTCGAGAAGCTGCCCCCACCCGCCAGCGCATTCATCGCACCCCCGACAAAGCCCCCGGCGGCGGCCAGTGCGAGAAAGGTCCAGTCGATCATCGGATGGGGTAACGCATGATGCGGCGCAACAGTGCCTCACCGCCGACGGTGGTTCAAGCGAAGAGCCTATTCCTCCCCTGCAAGGGGAGGGGGACCAGCGAAGCTGGTGGAGGGGGCGTTCCGCAAAGGACGTCCTGTGTGGAAGCCCCCCTCCGTCAGGGCTGCGCCCTGCCACCTCCCCGTGCCGGGGAGGATGGGTTCACCCCAAGGCCGCGAACTTCTCTTCCGCCTCGCGGTCGAGCTGCGCGCGGCTCTTCTTCTCGGCGGCGGTCTTCAACTGGCCGCAGGCCGCGTCGATGTCGCGCCCACGCGGGGTGCGGACAGGCGCGGAGATGCCGCCCTCGAACACGATGTCGGAGAAGCGGCGGATGCGCTCCGGCGTCGAGCATTCGTAATCGGCACCGGGCCAGGGGTTGAACGGGATCAGGTTCACCTTGGCGGGCAGGTCGTAATGGCGCAGCAGCCGGACCAGCTCATGCGCATCGGCGTCCGAGTCGTTCTTGTCCTTCAGCATCACATATTCGAACGTGATGCGCCGGGCGTTGTTCGCACCGGGATAGTCGGCGCACGCCTGCAACAGCTCCTCGATGCCGTATTTCTTGTTCAGCGGCACCAGTTCGTCGCGCACGTCCTTGGTGACGGCATGGAGCGACACGGCCAGGTTCACGCCGATCTCCGCGCCCGCGCGCGCCATCATCGGCACGACGCCGCTGGTCGACAGGGTAATGCGACGCTTGGACAGCGCCAGGCCATCGCCGTCCATCACCAGCTTCAGCGCATCGCGCACCGCATCGAAATTATAGAGCGGCTCGCCCATGCCCATCATGACGATGTTGGTCAGCATCCGGCCTTCCGGCTGGCTGGGCCATTCGCCGAGCGAGTCGCGCGCCAGCATCACCTGCCCGACAATCTCGCCCGCGGTCAGGTTGCGCACCAGCCGCATCGTGCCGGTGTGGCAGAAACGGCAGTTCAGCGTACAGCCGACCTGGCTCGATACGCACAAGGTGCCCCGATCGGCGTCGGGGATGAACACCATCTCGTAATCCTGCCCATCGGGCGAACGGAGCAGCCATTTGCGCGTGCCGTCGCTCGACACCTGCGCCTCGACCACCTCGGGACGGCCGATAACGAAACGCTCCTCCAGCCAGGGATGCTGCGCCTTGGCGATGTCGGTCATGTCGGCGAACCGCGTCGCGCCGCGATTGTAGAGCCAATGCCAGATCTGCTTCGAGCGCAGCTTGGCCTGTTTCAGCTCCATGCCGGCGGACAGCAACGCCTCGCGTAACTGTTCCTTGGTCAGGCCGATCAGGTCGACACGACCATCGGGGCGCGGCTGCACGCCACGCGGCACGGGCACGGGATCGATGTGCCCGGGGATGGGCATGGGGGCGGCCAAAACTGTCTGCATCGCGCGGCCATAGCGTAAAATCGCGGCGATTTCCATCCTCCCCTGCAAGGGGAGGTGGCAGCGCGTAGCGCTGACGGAGGGGGCGTGCCACATAGGACGTCCTGTGCCGCATGCCCCCTCCACCATGCTGCGCATGGTCCCCCTCCCCGTACCGGGGAGGATTGGAGTTCACCCCACACACGCCAGCGTCGCCGCATCGATGGCGGCGGCCGCGCCGGCCAGTGCATAGGTGTCGGCGAAGGGGCGGCGGCGCGGGTCGACGGCGGAGACGCTCATGCTGCGGCCCGATCGCATCGCCATGACCAGCGCATGGTCGGTGGCGCCATCGGGGGCCCAGACGTCGCGGTCGGTGCCGACCAGCGGAAAACGGCGCTCGCCGATCGCCAGCGTCACCGGCGCGGCGCGGTCGCGCGCGGCGCTGAGGTGCAGGTGGAAGGACGCGCGCAGTCGCCGGGCGGGCCAGGTGGCGACGGTGGCGAACCCGCCGGGGCGGCCATTGGCAAGCACGGGCTGGGCGATCGCATAGCAGCGGTCGGGATCGCGAAACGCGCCCCAGCCCTTGTAGACGCCGATCGTCTGCCGCGCGGCGAGCGGCGTCGCCAGCAACGCGATCCCCAGCAACAACGCCGCCCGCCCGCTCACGTCGCCGCCGCACCCATGCCGCGATGGATCAACGACTCGGCGCCGTCCGCGATCATGACGATCGACCCCTGCGGCAGGCGCTCGGCCACCGGCACGCCGCAATGGGGATCGTCGGGCAGGCCGAGCATCAGCCCGCGCAGCACCCGGCTGGACAGGCCATGCATCACGATCAGCCGGTCGCCGTCATGATCGTGGGTGTCGGACAACCAAGCCGCCAGCCGCGCCGCCATCGCCGGATAGATCTCGCCATCGGGCGCACCGACCGCCATGCCGTGCGGATGGACCACCGGGCCGTGGCGCGCGGCCAACTCGGTCAGCGTCTCGCCGCCCCAGCTGCCAAAGCCCAGCTCGATCAGCCGCACATCCTGCCGCGTGGCATGCCAGTCGAGGTGCAGATGCTCGGCGATCACCGCCAGCGTCTGGAGCGCGCGGCCGGTGGGCGAGGACCAGAGCGTCAGCGCGGGCGACTCGCCCATCCGGGCGGACAGCGCTTCGCCGATCGCCTCAGCCTGTGCGAAACCCCGCCGGGTCAGGGGTGTGTGGAGATCAACCCGGTCGCCCTGGATGCGTCCGATCCGGTTGAACACCGTCTCGCCATGCCGGGCGATGAAGTCGCGCCCGCGTCGCGGGGGCAGGGCGGTGGCGGTCGACATGGTTCGCTCCCTGTCGCGGCTGTTGCGCAGATGCAACGCTTTTTCCTGTTTAGCTGAGGTTCATGCAACGCAGGCCGTTCCGCGCCATTTAAGCCCCCGACCGCCATTGTAACGGCGGCCTGTACAGTAACGGAGTAGTTTATGCGTAAGCTCATGCTCGCCACCCTGGCGACCTCGGCCGTCCTCGCCGCCGCCGCGCCGGCTGCCGCCCAGACGACCACGGGCCAGCCCTTCACCGGTTTCCGCGTCGAGGGTTTGATCGGCTATGACAGCCTGAACGATCGTCAGGGTCAGGACAGCAGCTCGAGCGACGGCGTGCTTTATGGCGCCGGCATCGGCTATGACATCCCCGCCGGCCCGGTGATCCTGGGCGCCGAGGGTGAAATCTCGGGCAGCAGCTCGGACACGCGCAGCAACGGCATCCGCGTGCCCGGCGACGAATTCCGCCTGGGCGCGGGGCGTGACCTCTATGCCGGCGCGCGTGTCGGCTATGCGATCTCGCCCGTCGCACTCGGCTATGTGAAGGCCGGCTACACCAACGCCAAGTTCGATGCGCGCTACACCACGGCGGGCGTCACCACCGTCAATTCGCAGGAAGTCGGCGGCTATCGCCTGGGCGCCGGTCTCGAATATGCGATCAGCCCCAACACCTTCGTGAAGGGCGAATATCGCTACTCGCATTATGACGAGCTGGACGGCGTCGGCATCAACCCGAACCGCCACCAGTTGATGGCCGGTCTGGGCCTGCGCTTCTGACGACAGGCGGTTTTCCACATTAACGGTGGTTTTACCCCAATGTTGGAGGGGTCGGAGCCTTGCTCCGGCCCCTTCTTCGCGGGTAGGAACCAAGGCCATTTATCACTATCGGAATCGGACCATGCGGTCGTTCCGGCGGGGGATTTCGAGATGAAGGCGACGATCGAACGCGCAACGCTGCTCAAGGGATTGAGCCATGTCCAGTCGGTGGTGGAGCGGCGGAACACGATTCCGATCCTCTCCAACGTGCTGCTGGAGGCAACGGCCGAGGGCCAGCTGCGCATGATGGCGACCGACCTCGACCTCCAGATCAACGACAGCGTGATGGCGGCGGTCGACCAGCCGGGCTCGACCACCGTGTCGGCGCATACGCTGTTCGACATCGCGCGTAAGCTGCCCGAGGGCGCGCAGGTCCAGCTGACCGCCGCCGAGGGGCGCATGACCATCGTGGCGGGCCGCGCGCGCTTCTCGCTCGGCACGCTGCCGCGCGACGACTTCCCGGTCATCGCCGAGGGTGAGCTGCCGACCCAGTTCGAGCTGTCGGTCGAGCTGCTCAAGCAGATCATCGACAAGACGCGCTTCGCCATTTCGACCGAAGAGACGCGTTATTATCTCAATGGTATCTTCCTGCACGTCGCCGAGGATAATGGCGCGCCCGTGCTGAAGGCCGCCGCGACCGACGGCCACCGTCTGGCGCGCGTCACCATCGAGCGTCCGCAGGGTGCCGAGGGCATGCCCGACGTGATCGTCCCGCGGAAGTGCGTCGCCGAGCTGCGCAAGCTGCTCGACGAGGTCGACGGCTCGGTCGGCGTGTCGCTGTCGGGCACCAAGATCCGTTTCGACCTGGGCCAGGCGATCCTGACCTCCAAGCTGATCGACGGCACCTTCCCCGATTACAGCCGCGTCATCCCGACCGCGAACGACAAGATCCTGAAGCTCGACCCCAAGGCGTTCATGCAGGGCGTCGACCGCGTGTCGACCATCGCGACGGAGAAGACCCGCGCGGTGAAGATGGCGCTGGACCGCGACCGGATCACCCTGTCGGTGACCAGCCCCGAGAACGGCACCGCATCGGAAGAGGTACCGGGCGAATATACGTCGCCGGGCTTCGAGATCGGCTTCAACAGCCGCTATCTGCTCGACATCCTGGCGCAGATCGACAGCGACCTGGTCGAAGTCCACCTGGCCGACGCCGCCGCGCCGACGCTGATCCGCGAGAACGACAAGTCGCCCGCGCTCTACGTGCTGATGCCGATGCGGGTATAAAACCTTTCTATTCCTCCCCTGTAAGGGGAGGGGGACCATCGCGCAGCGATGGTGGAGGGGTGTCGCGGCCGGCGATGAATAGTCTCGCTGGCGGTGACACCCCTCCGTCAGGCCTTCGGCCTGCCACCTCCCCTTGCAGGGGAGGATGTATTGGGGGCTCATACCCTATAAGGCGGACCCGATGCTCACCCGCCTTGTCCTCACCGATTTCCGCAATCACGCCGACCTCGCGCTGACCCCGGCGGCGGGGTTCGTCGTGCTGACCGGCGAGAATGGCGCAGGGAAAACCAACGTGCTGGAAGCGGTGTCGCTGCTCGCCCCCGGCCGGGGGCTGCGGCGCGCGGGCCTGTCGGCGATGGCGCGGCAGGGGGGCAAGGGCGGGTTCGGGGTCGCGGCGACGATCGTCGGCGATGTCGAGATCGCGACCGGTGCGCTGCCGTCCGCACCGGAGCGCCGCGTGGTGCGGGTGCAGGGGGCGGCGGCGAGCGCCAATGCGCTGGCGGACTGGCTGTCGGTGCTGTGGCTGACTCCGGCGATGGATCGGCTGTTCGTCGAGCCCGCGTCCGAGCGGCGGCGGTTTCTCGACCGGCTGGTGCTGGCGCTGGCCCCCGCGCATGGGATGCACGCCACCCGCTATGACGCGGCGATGCGCGAGCGCAACCGGCTGCTCGCCAGCGACGGTCCGGTCGATCCCGACTGGCTGAGCGCGCTGGAGGCCCGCATGGTCGAGCATGGCGCGGCGGTCGATGCCGCGCGCGTCACGGCGGTGGCGGCGCTGGACCAGCGGTTAGAGGAGGTGCCCGACAGCGTGTTCGCGCGCGCCGCGCTGGCGCTGGAGGGGGAGGCGGTCGATCCTGCCGGGTTCGCGCATGCGCTGGCGATGGGGCGCAGGCGGGATGCGGCGGCGGGGCGGACTTTGGTGGGGCCGCACCGGGCCGACCTTTCGGTGACGCATGTCGCCAAGGGGCAGGCGGCGGCGCTGTGTTCGACCGGCGAGCAAAAGGCGCTGCTGCTGGGCATCGTGCTGGCGCATGCCGATCTGGTGACCGAGCGGCGCGGGGTGCCGCCGGTGCTGCTGCTCGATGAGGTGGCAGCGCATCTCGACCCGTCGCGCCGCGCTGCGCTGTTCGAGCGGCTAGCGGGGCGGGGGCAGGTGTGGATGACCGGGACCGAGCCTGGGTTGTTTACGGACGTACCGGGGGAGGCGACGCGGGTGGCGTTTTAGGATCGGCGACTGGGGGCTCTGTGAGACCCCGTGCCCTCCCCCATCCCCTCCCGCCTGCGGGAGGGGCGTGCTTTGGTTCGACGTTGGGAATCCACCTCAAGAGCGTGCCGAACATCGCCCAGTAACGCACCCCTCCCGCAAGCGGGAGGGGATGGGGGAGGGCAGGGTGTCTCACCGAGACCATCACCTCACCGACACACCCGCATCGCCACCAAGTCCAGCGCCCGGCCGTAGCTCGTCGCCTCCCCCGCGCTCAGGAAACCCTGTTTCGCCACAAACCCATCGGCATCGCGTCGCACCCGCTCGACGCTCTGCCACAGCTTTTGCGCCTCGGCCTGCGACAGGCGACGCGCCTTGCGGGCATTGCTGATGTCGGCTTGCAGGATATTGGCGCGCATCGCGATATGCGCCTGCCGCGTGTCGCGGATCGTGCCGCCGGTCGGCGCGCGCAGGCGGCGCTGCTGGGCCAGGTCGCAGCTGGGATAGTCGCGCCGCATCGACTGGGCCGAGACGGGCAGCGCGACCATGGTCGCCAACAGCGTCGCCAGAAATGGAGTCTTGCCGGTCATCACGGGTCGTCCTGTGGGATATGCAAGGGATGCTACGCATCGATCGGCTTGGCGGCTCCCGACGGGGCCGTGAAATCCGCGTCGGCGGGGCGGCTTGCGACAGGGCGCGAAAGGGTTCCAGCCCCTCCCATTTCGCTTTCTTTGGGGGGCGGTAATTCCTATATACTCGCTATGGCAGATACCCCCCAGACGAACGAATATGGCGCCTCCTCGATCAAGGTGCTGAAGGGCCTCGACGCGGTGCGCAAGCGGCCGGGCATGTATATCGGCGACACCGACGACGGTTCGGGCCTCCACCACATGGTGTTCGAGGTGTCGGACAACGCAATCGACGAAGCGCTGGCGGGGCATTGCGACCGCATCGACATCCAGCTGAACGCCGATGGCTCGGTCAGCGTCACCGATAACGGACGCGGCATCCCGACCGGCATCCACCCCGAAGAGGGCGTGTCGGCGGCCGAGGTCATCATGACCCAGCTCCATGCGGGCGGCAAGTTCGAGAACACCAGCGACGACAATGCCTATAAGGTCTCCGGCGGCCTGCACGGCGTCGGCGTGTCGGTGGTGAATGCGCTGTCCGAGTTCCTGGACCTGACCATCTGGCGCGACGGCGAGGAGCATTACATGCGCTTCGCCCATGGCGATGCGGTCGCGCCGCTCAAGGTCGTCGGCAAGGCCGAGCCGGGGCAGAAGGGCACCCGCGTGACCTTCCTGCCGTCGCCCGCGACGTTCAAGATCACCGAGTTCGATTTCGCCAAGCTCGAGCATCGCTATCGCGAACTGGCGTTCCTGAACTCTGGCGTGCGGCTGTTCCTGACCGATGCGCGGCATGACGAGCCGAAGACGATAGAGCTCTATTATGAGGGCGGGATCGCCGCCTTCGTGAAGTGGCTCGACCGCTCCAAGTCGCCGCTCTTCCCCGAACCCATCGCCATCCATGGCCAGCGCGATGCGATCGGCATGGACGTCGCGCTGGAGTGGAACGACAGCTATTACGAGAACGTCCTGGCGTTCACCAACAACATCCCGCAGCGTGACGGCGGCACCCATATCGCGGCGTTCCGCGCGGCGCTGACCCGCACGCTCAACAATTATGCCGACAAGTCGGGCCTCCTGAAGAAGGAAAAGGTCACCCTGACCGGCGACGACATGCGCGAAGGGCTGACCGCGATCGTCTCGGTCAAGCTGCCCGATCCGAAGTTTTCGAGCCAGACCAAGGACAAGCTGGTGTCCTCCGAGGTGCGTCAGCCGCTGGAATCGCTGATCGCCGACAAGCTGGCCGACTGGCTGGAAGAAAATCCGCAGAACGCGCGCGCCATCATCGCCAAGGTGATCGATGCCGCGGCCGCTCGCGAGGCCGCCAAGCGCGCCCGCGAGCTGACCCGGCGCAAGGGCGTGATGGACATCGCCTCGCTGCCCGGCAAGCTGGCCGATTGCCAGGAGCGCGATCCCGCCAAGTCCGAACTCTTCCTGGTCGAGGGTGACTCGGCCGGTGGGTCGGCCAAGCAGGGGCGCAACCGCCATTTTCAGGCGATCCTGCCCTTGCGCGGCAAGATCCTGAACACCGAGCGAGCGCGGTTCGACCGCATGATCTCGTCCAAGGAAATCGGTACGCTCATCCAGGCGATGGGCACCGGCATCGGCCGCGACGATTTCAACGCGGACAAGCTGCGTTACCACAAGATCGTCATCATGACTGACGCAGACGTCGACGGCGCGCATATCCGCACGCTGCTGCTGACCTTCTTCTATCGCCAGATGCCCGAGCTGATCGAGCGCGGGCACCTCTATATCGCCCAGCCGCCGCTTTATAAGGCGACCAAGGGGCGGTCGGAGGTGTACCTCAAGGACGACACCGCGCTCGACGAATATCTGGTCGAGGCGGGCGTCTCGACCATGGTGCTGGAAGGGGCTGGCGGTGCGCGCTCTGGTAACGATCTGAAGGCGTTGGTCGATCATGCGCGGCGGATGCGGACGCTGATGCGGTACGTGCCGCGCCGCTATGACGCCTCGATCATCGAAGTGTTGGCACTGGCGGGCGCGCTCGATCCGGTGCTGACCCGCGAGCAGCGCATGGCGACGGTGGTGGAAACCACGCGCCGTCTGGAGTCGGGTGATTACGAGGCGCGCTGGTCGGCGCGTCTTACGGAAGATGGCGGCGTCCATTTCGAGCGGCTGTGGCGCGGCGTAACCGATCACCACATCGTCGAGGCCAGCTTCATCGCCTCGGCCGAGGCGCGCAAGCTGCACGCGCTGGCCGCCGAACAGGCCGAGAGCTTCGCGCACGCCGCCAAGCTGGTGCCGCTGCGCAACGCCGCGCCCGAGCCGTCGGCCGATGTCGTGCCGACCGATGAGGACGGCAACGCCACGACGCTGGCGCGCGGCGAAACCCGCGTGGCGCGGCCGAGCCAGCTGCTGGAGGCGATCCTGACCTCGGGCCGCAAGGGGCTGGCGATCCAGCGCTACAAGGGTCTGGGCGAGATGAATGCCGAGCAGCTGTGGGAAACCACGCTCGACCCGGCGGTCCGCTCGATGCTGCGCGTGACCTCGGACGATGTCGCCGCGGCGGACGAGGTGTTCAGCCGGTTGATGGGCGAAGTGGTCGAGCCGCGCCGCGAGTTCATCCAGGACAATGCGCTGAACGTGGCGAATTTGGACGTGTAAAACCCCGCCCTGTTCGGGCTGAGCGAGCGGGAAATCCGGGCTGGTTCGGATATTCCCACCCTCCGTTCAGCCTGAGCGAGGTCGAAGGCCACGGGATTCCCTTGGGCTTCGACTACGCTCAGCCTGAACGGGGGTTGGGGATGATGGCATCGGTATCAAGCAGGAGAGAGCAGGCATGAAGGCGATCGCACTGGGACTGATGCTGGCGGCGGGCGCGACCGTCGCGGTGGCGCAGCAAAAGCCTGCCGCTCTGGCCAAGGTCCCCGCCACCATCACCACCGCGCTGGCCGACCCGGCGCGGGCTGAGCAGGCGGGCGACGACGCGCGGCGCCAGGCCGCCGCCGTGCTCGCCTTTTCGGGCGTGAAGCCCGGCGACACGGTGATCGATTACCTGCCCGGCAAGGGCTATTGGACGCGCATCTTCTCGGGCATCGTCGGGCCGAAGGGGCATGTCTATGCCTATTGGCCCGCCGCCGGGCAGAAATATGCCGAGAAGTCGCTGCCCGTGATCCAGGGCTGGAACCTGCCCAACGCGACCGCGCAGGTGCAGGCGGTGAACCTGCCCGCCTCGGACAAGCCGGTCGACCTGTTCTGGACCGTCCAGAACTATCACGACGTCGCCAACAATGCGGGCGAACCCGCGCTGCGCGCGTTCGACCAGGCGGTGTTCAAGCTGCTGAAGTCGGGTGGCACCTATGTCGTCATCGACCATGCCGATACGGCGGGCCGGGGGTTGGCCAACACCAACACGACGCACCGGATCGATCCCGACTATGTGAAGCGGCAGGTCCAGTCGGTGGGCTTCCGCTTCGTCGGCGAAAGCCGGGTGCTGCGCAATCCGGCGGACGATCACTCGAAGAATGTGTTCGATCCCGCCATTCGTGGGCAGACCGATCAGTTCGTCTACAAGTTTCGTAAGCCCTGATTCTAAAGCCACTTTCCCGGCAGGGAGTTCAAGGTCGGTCATGCCCCCGGCATGACCTAAACGATGCGGGGCATCGTTTACCTGGAAATCGGTTGGGGAGGGGCTAGAGCAGGATGACGTCAGTTTGACCCAATCCGTCATTGCGAGCGTCGCGAAGCAATCCAGTGTCCGGGCAGACGCTCTGGATTGCTTCGCGACGCTCGCAATGACGAAGCCATCTCATGTCATCTTTCTTTAGGCCACAGGCATGGTCTCCGTGAGACACGTTGCCCTCCCCCATCCCCTCCCGCCTGCGGGAGGGGAGCGGCAAGAGGTGAGCGGTGGGCTTTCCTTCGACTTCGCTCAGGCCGAACGGAGCGAGGGAGCGGGGCTTCCACAACAACCGTTCAGCCTGAGCGAAGTCGAAGGCCAAGCCCCGCCCGCCACCGAAAAGCCTAAACCGGCACCCGCATCACCGCGCGCACGCCCGTATGCGCCGGGTCATATTCCACCACCGTCTGCAGGCTCTGCGCCATCGCGCGGATCAGTTTGGCGCCCAGCCCGGTGCCTTGCGGCTTCTGGTCCGCCGCCATGCCGCAGCCATCGTCCTCGACCGCCAGCAGGCAATGCCCGTCGCCCTGCGCCACCGAAATGCGCACCTCGCCCGCCGCGCCCGGATAGGCGTATTTGCAGGCGTTGGTGACCAGCTCGGTGACGATCACCCCGATCGACACCGCGCGGTCGGTCTTCACCCGGATCGGCTCGGCGGTCAGGGTCAGCGTGCGGGGGAGGGCGTCGCTCGACCAGCTTTCGCCGAGTTCCTCGACCAGCGCGCCCAGATAGTCGCGCAGATCGACCTGCTCGACATCGTTGGCGGTATAAAGCCGGCGGTGCACCTGCGCGATCGCGCGGATTCGCCGCTGCGTATCCTCCAGCGCCTCGCGCGCGTGCGCGTCGGTCATCACGCCCTTTTGCAGGCCGATCATCGCCGAGACGAGTTGCAACGAGTTGGCGACGCGGTGATTGACCTCGCTCAACATCGCCTCCAGCCGGGCGTTGGAGGCGCGCAGTTCGGCCTCGGCCTCCGCCTTGGCGCGCTCCAGTCGGGTACGGTCGAGCACCTGTTCGAAGCTGGCGGCGAGCAGGTCGAAGAAATCCTCGCCGACCGCCTTCACCACATAATCGGCGGCACCGGCCTTCAGCGCGGCGACGGCGATGCGGCCCTCGTCCGATCCGCTGACATAGACCACGGGCGGCGGCGCGGGGAGCGCGTTGATCGCGCTCAGCGTCTCCAGCCCGTCCAAGCCCGGCATATAATGATCGACCGCGACCAGATCGAAGCCGCCTTCGCCGGCCAGCGCTATCCCCTCGGCCCCCGAGGCCGCCCCCGTCACCGTCCAGCCCCGCCGCGCCAGCGCGCGCGTCACCAGCCGGCGCAGCGCGTCGTCATCGTCGATATAGAGGATGCGCGCACCCTCCGTCGCGGCCGGGGCGGGAAGCGGGGTCAGCCCTCGACTTCCGGAACCTGGATCACCGACAGGAACAGGCCCAGCTGGCGGATCGCCTGGGCGAAATTCTCATAGTTCACCGGCTTGGTGATATAGACGTTGCAGCCCAGGTCGTAGCAGCGCTGGATTTCCACCTTGTCGTCGGTGGTCGTCAGTACGACGACGGGCGCGCGCTTCAGGGGGCTGCCCTCTTTCTTGATCCGCGCCAGGATGTCGGTGCCGCTCATATCGGGCAGGTTCAGGTCGAGCAGGACCATCGCCGGGCCGCTCTTGGCCGGGCCGTCTGGCGCGTGGAACAGATAGTCGAGCGCGGTCGTGCCATCGGTGAAGTGACGGATGTCGTTCAGAATCCCGGCGCGGCGGATATTCTTCTCGATCAGGCGGGCATGGCCCTCGTCATCCTCGATCATGACGATGCCAACGGAGCGATGGTCGTTCATTCAGGCACTTTCGATGGAAAGGGATGGGGGTAGCGAAAGGAAGAAGGTCGCGCCTTCACCCAGTTGGGATTCGACCGAAATCGTACCGCCCAGGCGATAGGCGAGCGCGCGGACATGGGCGAGGCCGATGCCCTCGCCCGGCTGGTCCTGTTGGCCCGAGCGGCGGAACAGGTCGAAGATGCGCTGATGGTCGCGCGGGTCGATGCCCCGGCCATTGTCGCGCACCGCGACGATCACCCGGCCGCGCGTTTCCTCGGCAGAGATATGCACCTCGGCGGCGCGGGTCGGGTGGCGGTATTTGGTCGCATTCTCGATCAGGTTCGAAAGGATCTGCTCCAGCGCGATCCGGTCGCTGACGATGACCGGCATCGGCCGTTCGATCGTGACCGTGACGCCGCGATCGTCGATGACGTGGCGGATCGCATCGGTGATCTGTTCGGCCAACTGGTCGAGCGCGATCATCTCGGGCGCCAGCACCCGGCGGCCCTCGCGGCTGAGCTTCAGGATGGCGTTGATCAGCCGGTCCATCTTGGCGGTCGAGGTGCGGATGAAACCGATCGCCTCGGGCAAATCCTCGCGTGCGGCCAGCCGCGCCTCTTCGGTCACGATCTGCGGCGCCTCCGCCTCGGCGCGGTCGATCAGCTCGGCCAGTGGCTGTGCGGCCGCCGACAGCTCGGCGGTGAAGCCCATGACGTTGACCAGCGGCGAGCGGAGATCGTGGCTGACGATATAGGCGAAACGCTGAATCTCCTCGTTCGCCAGCGCCAGATCGGCGGTGCGTTCGGTCACCTGCTCCTCCAGCGTCGCGTTCAGCGTCGACAGCGCGTCGCGCGACTCGCCCAGTTCGCGGGTATAGCGCCGGACCGTCAGGAACGAGATCAGCGTGACCAGCACCAGCAGCAGGCCGGCGACCACCACCACGACCGAGAACATCCGCCGGTTGGCGCTCTGTTCGGCATCGCGCAGGTTCAGCAGCCGCCGCTCCTCATGCGCCATGGTCTGAAAGGTCTCGCGCAGCCGCCGTACGCGCTCCAGGCCGCTATCGCCGCGGAACCGGCGCAGCGCCTCGGCCCCGCGACCCTGGTCGACGAGGCTGTTGGTCATCCGCTGCACCGCGTCGAGCGCGGCCAGGCGGCGCAGCACCTCGGCCATTGGCGCGCGCTGGTTGGGATTGTCGGCGGTCAGCGCGCGGAGTTCGGCAACGCGCGGGGCAAGCGCCGCCGATGCCTGGTCAAAGCTGTCGAGGAAGGGCCGCGTGCCCGCGAGCATATAGCCGCGCCGTGCGGTCTCCTTCTGCTCGACCAGCCGGCGCACCTCGGTCAGCACGCTTTCGACGCGATAGGTGTGGATGACCCAGTCGGTATGCCGGTTGCCCTGCTGAAGGGCATAGCCGGCGGTGGCGGCCGCGATCAGCAGCGCCAGGAAGCCCGTCACCATCGCGGCGATCAGGATGCGGCCGATCGGGCTCTCGGCGGATGGCGTGGTGCTGGACCCCTGCATGACGCCATGCCTTATCGAAGGAGCGGGGGCGGCGCCAGAGCCGTTACGTCCCTGTTACAGCAACAATTCCTGCGCGCTGGGGCGGCCGACATGGCCGCCGCCCTGCCGCCGCGCCATCTCGGTCTCGGCGGTGAAGCGGACATCGGGATCGCGGTCGCTGAGGAAGCCGATCAGCGACTCCTCGTCGATCTCGCGCCAGTCCTTGCCGCGATCGGGGCCGTAGCGGACGCGCGGCAACAGGCCGGGGCTGCGCGACCATTCGAGCAATTGCGCAACGCTCGCCTCGTTCAGCTGATCGCGCAGGTGGTGCGCGGTGACATAGGCGTCGGGAAAGGCGCGGTGGATGGGCAGACCGCGCTCATGCACCAGCCCATCGGGCTTGCGCCAGTACCGTAGCACCTGGTTGGAAAAGCTGGGGCTGTCGGGCCACAGGCGCAGCGCGCATTTCCAGGTGCAGATCCAGTCGGCCGACTGGGTCATAGCGGGGGTGCAATATTGCTGCTCGAAATCGGCGCGGTGCGCGGCCAGCGCGATACGGCGCGGCCAGGGATCGAGCACGCGGCGCGCGACATCATGCCACCACGGCGCATCGGCGACCTGCTCGTCGAGGATATGGTGGATCGCCTGGGTGATCGGCGGGATGGGGCGGCCCGGATTGACCAGGATGCTGCCGCCTTCGCCCTCCAGCTCCCAGCGGCCGTCCTTGCCCAGCGCGACGTCCTGCCAGCCGATCTCGCACACGCCGTGGGTGGGCGGGGCCTGTCCGGTCGTCTCCAAATCGATGACGCGGATAATCTGGGGCTGGGGACGCTGCATCGCCCCTATGTGGGCGTTTGGGGCCCGAAAAGCGAGGGCCTTATCCCCGCGCTATCCCATCAGGGCGCGGTCGCGTAAGCCCCGCCAGACATGCAGCGCCTGCACCGTTTCCGCCACGTCGTGCACGCGGATCAACTGGACCCCCGCCTCCGCGCCCTTGATCGCCAGCGCCAGCGACCCGCCAAGCCGGGCGTCGACGGGCGCTTCGTTCGACAGCGCGCCGATCATCCGCTTGCGGCTGGCCCCCAGCATGATCGGGCAGCCCAGTCCGTGGAAGATCGCCAGGCTGTTGACCAGCGCCAGATTGTCGGCGAGCGATTTGCCGAAGCCGATGCCGGGATCGACCATGATCCGCGACCGGTCGACGCCCGCCGCCACGACCGCCGCGATGCGCGCCTCCAGCCAGTCGAACACCTCGGTGACGACATCGCCATACCCGACCCGGCCATGCCCGCCCTTTTCGGGATCGGGCGAGTGCATCAGGATGACGGGGCAGCCCGCCTTGGCCACCACCTCCAGCGCGCGGTCGTCCCACAGCAGCGCGGCGACATCGTTGACGATGCCCGCGCCGGCGGCGAGCGCGGCTTCCATCACGGCGGCCTTGCGCGTGTCGATCGACACCAGCGCGCCACCGCGTGCCAGCCGCTCGATGACGGGGGCGGTGCGGGCGATCTCGTCGCCTTCCCAGACGGGGGCGGCGCCGGGGCGGGTGGACTCGCCGCCCAGATCGATGACGGCCGCGCCCAGCGCCGCCATCGCCATGCCGCTATCGGCGGCGGCGGCCGGATCGCCGACATGCTTGCCGCCATCGGAGAAGCTGTCCGGCGTGACGTTCAGGATCGCAGCGACCTGCGGCTGGTCGAAGCGCAGCGTGCGCGGCCCCATGACCCAGGGGCTGCGGGGGGTGGTGAAGGCGGCATGGAGCGCCTCGGCGCGGGGGGAGCCGCCCAGTTCCTGCGCGAACCGTGCGACGGGTACGATGCGGCGATTGGGGCCTTCGCGGACCTCATAGGCGACGAACCACTGCATTCCGCCCGCCAGACGCAGGGCGCTGCCGTCTTCCAGACCGACCGGGGTGTCGACGAATTGGACGGGGCGCAGGTGCATCGTGATAATCCAAAATCCTCCCCTTACAGGGGAGGAATAGGGTCAGGGCTGCGTCGCGAGCAGCCAGGTCTGGCGCATTGCGTCGATCGGTTTCAGCGCGCCCTCCAGCTCATAATGCCAGAAGGTCCAGCCATTGCAGGTCGGCCGGTTCTGGAGCAGCGAACCCAGTCGGTGGATCGACCCCGCCTGCCCGCATTCGGACAATAGCGACCCATCCGCGCGCACCGTCGCGCGCCATTTGCGCTTGGCATCCATCAACGGCATGCCGGGCATGAGGTAGCCGTTCTCGACCAGCGTCCCGAACGCCACCTTGGGCTGCGCCTTGGGGCTCTGCATCGTCGCCAGCGCGCTTTCGTCCAAGGGCAGGGCGGCCTCGATCCGTTCGATCGCGGCGGCGCAATAGGTCGGCTCGCGCTCGATCCCGATCCAGCGACGGCCGAGCCGCTTGGCGACCGCGCCGGTGGTGCCGGTGCCGAAAAAGGGGTCGGCGATCACATCGCCCGGCCGGGTGCAAGCGAGCAGGATGCGATAGAGCAACGCTTCGGGCTTCTGGGTCGGATGGACCTTATGCCCGTCCTTCTTCAGCCGTTCCTGACCGCCGCAGATCGGGAATTCCCAGTCCGAGCGCATCTGGATTTCGTCATTCAGCGTCTTCATCGAACGATAGTTGAAGGTGTATTTCGCCTTCTCGCCCTTCGACGCCCAGATGAGCGTCTCGTGCGCGTTGGTGAAGCGGGTGCCCTTGAAATTGGGCATGGGGTTGGACTTGCGCCAGATGATGTCGTTCAAGATCCAGAAGCCCAGATCCTGCACCGCGGTCCCCACGCGGAAGATGTTGTGATAGCTGCCGATCACCCAGAGCGAGCCATTGTCCTTGAGCACGCGGTAGCATTCGGCCAGCCAGGCACGGGTGAAGGCGTCATAGGCGGCGAAAGTGTCGAACTTGTCCCAGGCGTCGGTGACGGCGTCGACATGGCTGCCATCGGGGCGGAACAGCTCGCCGCCGAGCTGAAGGTTATAGGGCGGGTCGGCGAACACCATGTCGACCGACTTGTCGGGCAGCGAGCGGAGTGCGGCGATACAGTCGCCCATCAGGATCTGGTCGAGCGGCAGGGCATCCTCGCGCTCCGCCGAGACCGGCCGTGCCGCGATCGGCCTTCCCACCGTCTGGATGACCCCCATCGTCTGCGTTCCTTCTGCCCTCAGCCCCTCGCATCCACCCGGAACGAGTCATACGTCAAGAGGCGATTCGCGTTCGCGACTCGCGCGATTCCGCCAGATTCGACGACGTGTTGCGATTTCGTGGCAGATATGGGGGCTGTGGATAACTTCGCCCCCAAGGGAGTGGGGTGTGGCGGTTGCGACTCAATCCATCGCTAAATCCTCCCCACCATCAGATGGGGAGGGGGACCGCGCCCGCAGGGCGTGGTGGAGGGGCGTGGCCGGTTCGTCTGGCCCCTCCACCATCGCAAACGCGATGGTCCCCCTCCCCAAGCATAGCTTGGGGAGGAATAAGCGATCAAAGGTCCAGATAACATTGCGCCACGGGCGCGAAGCTGCGGCGGTGGAGCGGCGTGGGGCCATGTTCGCGAAGCGCCGCCAGATGTGTGGCCGAGCCATAGCCCTTGTTGCTCTGCCAGCCATAAGCGGGCCATGTCTCGGCGGCGGCGATCATCATCTCGTCGCGGACATGCTTGGCGACGATCGAGGCCGCGCCGATCGCCAGCGACTTGGCATCGCCGCCCACGATCGCGGTGGCGGTGTAGCCCCATTTGGGAAGCTTATTGCCGTCGACCAGCACATGCGCCGGGTGGCATCCCAGCGTCTCGACCACCGCGTCGACCGCCAGCGTCATCGCCTTCATCGTCGCCCAATAGATGTTGAGCCGGTCGATCTCCTCGGGCTCGACCACGCCGATTCCGACGATCGCACAGGCGCGGATTTCGGCACACAGGCGCGCGCGGGTCTTCTCGGTCAGCTTCTTGGAATCGTTGATGCCGGCGGGGCAGTCCCGCTCGGGCAGGATGACGGCGGCCGCGACCACCGGCCCCGCCAGCGGCCCGCGCCCCGCTTCGTCCACGCCGCACAGGGGGGCGGGAAAACTGTGATCGACCATGGCGGCGCTCTATCGCGGAGGAACTGCGATTGGAAGGCGCCCATTCCTCCCCTTGCAGGGGAGGATGAGGATTACCCCCAGCGCGCCGCGAACGCCGCCGCGTCCCATCCCTCGCGGCTGAGCGCGGCGAGCAGGTGGTAGAAGGGCACCATGCCCAGCCCGTGCCCCATCGGCCCATGCCCCGCACCAAGCCCCGGCGCGGCGGCGAGCGCGGCCTGGACGAAGGCGATGGCGCGGTCGACCGCATCGGCCAGCGGCAGCCCCTGACCCAGCCCGGTCGCGATCGCGCTGGCCAGCGTACAGCCGGTGCCGTGGGTGGACGTCGTCTCCAATCGGGGATGCTGCCAGCGTTGTTCGCCGCCCGGCTCGACCAGCCGGTCCTCGATCACCGGCCCCTCGCCATGCCCGCCCTTGACCAGCAGCGCGCGCGTCTGATGCCGCACCACCGCCTCGCCGCCCAGCGCCGCCAGTTCGGGCAGATTGGGGGTGGTCAGCGCGGCGAGGCCCAGGAAACGGCGGAAGGCGGCGATGACATCCGCATCGGCCAGCACCGATCCGCTGGTCGCGATCATGACGGGATCGAACACGACCGGCAACTCCAGCGTCTCCAGCCGGTCGGCGAGTGCATGCGCGGTCTCGGCCGATCCGATCATCCCGATCTTGACTGCGTCGGCGCCGATGTCGCTCAGCACGCTGTCGATCTGCGCCATGACCATGTCGGTGGGAACCGCGTGCACCGCCTGCACCCCCAACGTGTTCTGCGCGGTGATCGCGGTGATCGCGGTCATCGGATGGCCGCCCAGCATCGCCACCGTCTTGATGTCCGCCTGAATGCCTGCACCCCCACCGGAATCGGAGCCGGCAACGATCAGAATGCGGGGCGGGGGAGCGGACGTCATAATTTTTGTCATGCCCGGCAAGCCTCTGCGCGGCAAGGGCGGCACGGGGGTGCGGCCACCGCGACGACAGCGCCCTTGGCGCGACAAAGGCCGATGTTTGAACGGTTTGGGCGGCTATCGGATCGATGGCAAGTCCAAGGCGGTTCGTGACGTTTGATGTCCGGCACGCGTCCGGCTCTTTCCTCGACGCCCCCCGGCCCTATTTCGGCGGCGCATCCAACCGGATGGTTCGGCGTTGCTGCGCCCTGAGACCTATGGTGTGGCCGCTTGAGGGAGACCTGTTTTGATCGTCGATGCCGTACCCCGGACCCGTGTCATCATCGCCGAGGTGTGGCGTCCGCTGCTGGCGCTGTTCATCTGGGACGTGGTGGTCACCGTCGCTTACTATGTCCTGCCGTTCAAGGCGCCGTCGCTGCCGCTGACTTTGTTCGGTACGGCGCTGGCGCTGTTCCTGGGGTTCCGCACCAACTCGGCCTATCAGCGCTGGTGGGAGGGGCGGCAGCTCTGGGGCCTGATGATCAACGCCTCGCGCAACATCGCCCGCAGTGCGCGTAACTTCCTGCCCGAGCCGGAAGGGCATGACCTGAAACGCTCGATCGTGCTGCGCCAGATCGCCTATGTGAACGCGCTGCGCTGCCAGCTGCGCAAGCAGCCGGTCGATGGCGAGGTGCTGCGCTTCCTGTCGCGCGGCGAGGCCGAACCGGCGCTCGAACGCACCAACACCGCCAACGGCCTGCTCGACGGCACCGGCCGCCGCATCGCCGATGCGCAGCGCAAGGGCTGGATCGACACCATCCAGCAGACGCAGATGGAAGCGGTGCTGGTCGACATCGCCAATTCGCAAGGCGGCATGGAGCGGCTGAAGAACACGCCGCTGCCCAACCAGTATCGCTTCATCCCGGCCTTCTTCACGCGGCTGTTCTGCGTATTGCTGCCGATCGGCCTGGTCGAGACGCTGGGCTTCGCCACCCCGGTCGGTTCGTCGATCGCGGGCCTGATGTTCCTTGCCGCGCTGCAGATCGGTGACGATCTGGTCGATCCGTTCAGCGATACGGTCCACGACCTGCCGCTGAGCGCGATGTGCCGGACGATCGAGATCGATCTGCTCCAGGCGATCGGCGACCCTGCGCCCGAGCCGATGAAGCCCGTCGACGGGGTGTTGTGGTAAAGTTTCTGAAAATCCTCCTCTGCAAGGGGAGGGTGACCAGCGAAGCTGGTGGAGGGGTGTCACCCTCTCGATAGCGGGACACCCCTCCGTCAGGGCTTCGCCCTGCCACCTCCCCTTACAGGGGAGGAATTGCCACTCACGCCGCGTTGTCGATGCCGAGTTCGCCCAGCTTGCGGTAGAGCGTCGACCGGCCGATCCCCAGCCGGCGCGCGACCTCGGTCATGCGACCGCGATAATGGCCGATCGCCAGGCGGATGACATCGGCCTCGATATCCTCCAGCGGACGCAGATTGCCGTCGGGGCGGAACAGGTTGATCCCGCCATTGTGCAGCGCGCTCTGTGCGCCCGATGCGGTGGCGGGCCGGTCGCCGAGCGAGGCGATCTGCGGAAAGTCGGCGGGCGTCAGGGCATCGCCCTCGCACAGCACGGCGGCGCGGAAGAGCGCGTTCTGCAACTGACGGACATTGCCCGGCCAGTCGTAACGGCGCAGCAGGTCGAGCGCCTCGTCGGTGATGTCGAGCGCGAACAGGCCCGGCTGCTGCGCGATTCGGTCGAGCAGATGGCGGGTCAGCGCGGGAATGTCGTCCGCCCGGTCGCGCAGCGGCGGGATGGCGACATGGACGACGTTGAGCTTGTAATAGAGGTCCTCGCGGAACCGCCCGGCCTCGACCGCCTCCAGCAACCGGCCATCGGCGGCGGCGATCACCCGCACATCGACCTCGCGGGCATGGCGCGCACCCAGCGGCACGATCGCGCCCGTCTGGAGCATGTCGAGCAGCCGCCCCTGGGTTTCGAGCGGCATGCCGGCGATCTCGTCGAGGAACAGGCTCGACCCGTCCGCCTCGACGATCTTGCCTACCCGGCGTTCGAACGCGCCGGCAAAGGCGCCTTCCTCATGGCCGAACAGGATGCTGTCGAGCATGTTGGCAGGCGTGGCGGCGCAGTTGACGCGCACCATCTCACGCTGCGCACGCGGGCTGGCGACATGGATCGCCTCGGCGAGCGATTCCTTGCCGACCCCGCCTTCGCCCTCGATCAGGACGGCGACGCGCGCGCGCGCTGCCTTGGCCGCGACGCCCAGCGCCGCGCGGAATTCGGGCGCGTCGCCGACGATCTCGTCAAAGGCGAGGAGCGCGGGAATCTTCTCGGTCAGCGGGCGCAGCTCGCCGCTGGTCTGGCCCGCGACGCACGCCTCCAGCGCGGCGAGCAGCCGTTCGGGGGCCAGCGGCTTGACCAGGAAGTCGGTCGCGCCGGCGCGCATCGCCGCCACCGCCTGCGCCACCGAATCGTTCGCGGTCAGCATCAGGATGGGCAGTTCCGGGCGCAGGCCATGACATTCGGCGATCAGCGCGGTGGCGTCCGCACCGGGGGCCCAGTGATCGATCAGCACCGCGTCCAGCTCGCGCCCCTGCGCCGATCCCATGATCGAGGCGGCCATGTCGGCATCGGTCGCGAACAGGGTACGCCAGCCGCCTCGCTGCGCCAGCGCGGCGATCAGCCGGCGCTGGGCAGGTTCATCGTCAATCAGCAGCAGCAAACGTTGGCCGTTGCGCGTCATAACCAGTCCTGTAACCCCTGTTGGCCGCTCTATAGCGCAATTTCGTTAAAATCCGCGTTAATTCGGGACAGTTTTCGTTGTCCGCGCGGCCGAGTCAATTTCTCTCGTCTTTCCAATCATGGGCAGGGATGCAGGGTTCGGCGTTTCGGCCCTTTCGGGGTTGATCCCCTCACGCGGGCGCATACACTCGCGGCCAAGGCGAACGGGGCGATCAACGTCCCGACGCGATATCGGAGGTGAGGGACCATGGCCGCCAACGACACCGGCACGGGCGACATCAAGAGCAATGTCGCGACCTATGACCTGATGATCGCCTTGCTCAAATGGGGCGCGGTCGCGGCCGCCATCCTGGTTGCGATCGTCATCTGGCTGATCGCCTGATGCCCCCCGGCATCGCGGTCCTGCTCGAAAGCGCCGAGGCCGAACGTCGCGTCGCCGCCACGCCGGAGACGGTGCGCAAGCTGATCGCGCTGGGTGCGCGCGTGGCGGTCGAGCGCGGGGCGGGGGAGCGGGCCGGGATCGCGGACGGCGATTACGAACAGGCGGGCGCGACCGTCGCCGATCGCGCGGGCGTATTGGCGGGGGCGGACATCGTGCTGGCGGTGCAGGCGCCCGAACCGGCGACGCTGGCGGGCATGGCGCCGGGGGGCTGGGTGGTCGCGGCCTTCGATCCCGTTCGACGGCGCGAGACGGTGGCCGGCTATGCCGCCGCCGGGCTGGAGGCGCTGGCGATGGACTGGATGCCGCGCATCACCCGCGCCCAGTCGATGGACATATTGTCGTCGCAGTCGAACCTGGCCGGCTACAAGGCGGTGCTGGAGGCGGCGAGCGCCTATGGCCGTGCCTTTCCGATGATGATGACGGCGGCGGGGACGATCCCTGCCGCGCGCGCCTTCGTGATGGGGGTGGGCGTCGCCGGGCTGCAGGCGATCGCGACCGCGCGGCGGCTGGGGGCGCAGGTGTCGGCCACCGATGTCCGCTCGGCCACGCGCGACCAGATCCAGTCGCTGGGCGCCAAGCCGATCTTCGTCGAGGGCGTGGCGGGGATCGAGGGCGAGGGCACGGGCGGCTATGCCGGCGAGACGAGCGAGGAATATCGCCGGGCGCAAGCCGAGCTGGTCGCCGGGCATATCGCCAAGCAGGATATCGTCATCACCACCGCGCTGATCCCCGGCCGCCCCGCCCCGCGCCTCGTCACCGATGCGCAGATCGCGACGATGCGCCCCGGCAGCGTGATCGTCGATCTGGCGGTCGAGGCGGGCGGCAATGTCGAGGGCGCGGTCGCGGGCGAGGTGGTGCGGCGGCACGGCGTGACGATCGTCGGCCACCGCAACATGCCCAGCCTGCTCGCCGCCGACGCCTCCGCGCTGTTCGCGCGCAACCTGTACAATTTCCTCGCGGCCTTCTGGGACAAGGATGCCGGCCGGCCGGTGCTCGATGCCGAGATCGGCGACGCGATCCGCCTGACGAAAGACGGGCAGGTGGTGAATCCGAGGTTGTCGCAATGATCCTCCCCGGAACGGGGAGGGGGACCGGCGAAGCCGGTGGAGGGGGCGTGCGGCACATGCCTCGGCCCGAAGTGACGCTGGCGCGCAAACTGCGACGGACGATGACGCTGCCCGAAGTGCTACTTTGGCAGCAACTCCGGGGCTCGCGGGGAGGCATGCGATTTCGGCGACAGCACCCAGTCGGATGCTATGTCGCTGATTTCTTTTGCGCGAGCGCGCGCCTGATCGTCGAGGTCGACGGCGCTATTCACGGCGTCGAAACGCGCCCGGTTCTTGACACCACGCGCGACCAATTCATGAACGACAACGGGTACAGGGTCATGCGGATCGGAGCCGCCGACATCCTGCGCGACGTTGAGGCGGTGGCCGCCTCGATCGTCTCGCTGGCGGCGGCCCCCCTCCACCACTCGCCTGCGACGAGCGGTCCCCCTCCCCGTGCCGGGGAGGAATAGCATGGACTTCATATCGATCCTGTCGATCTTCGTGCTGGCGTGTTTCGTCGGCTATTATGTCGTCTGGTCGGTGACGCCGGCGCTGCACACGCCGTTGATGGCGGTGACCAACGCCATCTCCTCGGTCATCATCGTCGGTGCGCTGATCGCGTCCGCCGCCACCTCGGGATCGACGGGATCGGACGTGGCCAAGTGGCTGGGGCTGGCGGCGGTGGTGCTGGCCAGCATCAACATCTTCGGCGGCTTTGCGGTGACGCAGCGCATGCTCGCCATGTACCGCAAGAAGGAGAAGCGCTCGTGATCGCACCCGTGCCGCCCGCGCCGCTCGTCCCTGCGGTCGAGGCCGTTGCCGCCAACCCCTGGGTGTCGCTTGCCTATCTGGTGGCGGGGGTGTGCTTCATCCTGGCGCTGCGCGGGCTGTCCAGCCCGACGACCAGCCAGCGGGGCAATCGCTTCGGCATGATCGGGATGGCGATCGCGGTCGTGACGACGTTGGTGACGCATGTGCCGATTACTGGCGGCATCATGTCTATTGGTGATGAGCAAATACTAACTACAGCCACCGATTGGTTCGCAGTCTTCGAAATCCTCGCCGCGATCGGTCTCGGCGCGGCGATCGGCATCACCACCGCCCGCCGCATCGCGATGACCGCGATGCCGCAACTGGTCGCCGCCTTCCACTCCCTCGTCGGTCTCGCCGCCGTCGCGGTCGCCTGTGCGGCCTTCCTGAACCCGATCGCCTTCGACATCGCCGACATGGTGGTGCCGATGATCGGACAGCCCTTTGCCAGCATCCATGTCGTCAGCCGGGTGGAGATGGCGCTGGGCGTGGCGATCGGCGCGATCACCTTTTCCGGCTCGGTCATCGCCTTCCTGAAGCTCAACGGCAATATGGGGGGCAAGCCGATCCTGCTGCCCGGCCGCCATGCGCTGAACCTCGGCATCCTCGGCGCGATCGTCATCCTGGTGGCGATGTTCACGCGCGATCAGGCGCCCTGGATTTTCTGGACGATCACGATCCTGTCCTTCGCCATTGGCTTCCTGCTGATCGTGCCGATCGGCGGGGCGGACATGCCGGTCGTGGTGTCGATGCTGAACAGCTATTCGGGCTGGGCCGCCGCCGCGATGGGCTTCACGCTCCACAACAGCGCGATGATCATCACCGGCGCGCTGGTCGGCAGTTCGGGCGCGATCCTGTCCTACATCATGTGCCGCGCGATGAACCGCAGCTTCATCAGCGTGATCGCGGGCGGCTTCGGCGCGAGCGATGCCGGGGCGGCCGGTGGCGGCGCGGCAGTCGATCGGCCGTGGAAGCGCGGCAGTGCCGAGGACGCGGCCTTCCTGATGAGCCAGGCCGAGCAGGTCGTGATCGTCCCCGGATACGGCATGGCGGTGGCGCAGGCGCAGCATGTCCTGCGCGAAATGGGCGACCTCCTCAAGAAGGAAGGCGTGCGCGTCAAATACGCCATCCACCCGGTCGCCGGCCGCATGCCCGGCCATATGAACGTGCTGTTGGCCGAGGCGAACGTGCCCTATGACGAGGTGTTCGAGCTGGAGGACATCAACGCCGAGTTCGCGCAGACCGACGTCGCCTTTGTCATCGGCGCGAACGACGTGACCAACCCGGCGGCTAAGACCGATCGCTCCTCGCCCATCTACGGTATGCCGGTGCTCGACGTCGAAAAGGCCAAGACGGTGTTGTTCATCAAGCGCTCGATGGGCGGCGTCGGCTATGCCGGGGTCGATAACGAGCTATTTTATCGCGACAACACCATGATGCTGCTGGCGGACGCCAAGAAGATGGTCGAAGAGATCGTCAAGGCGCTCGGCTGAGCACCTGATTCGAGCGGACGTCGACTCCCGGACGTCCGCATGGGTCGCAAGGCGAGGGCGGCGGGCGCGGGGCCTGGCGTTGCCCGTGCCGTGCGACCGCGGATGACGAAGCGCGCCGGCATGCGCGCGGGGCGGGGGAGCGACTGTGGACCAGCATGATCCTTATGGCGACGGATTCGCGGTCGTCCTGATCAGCGCCCCGGCGCTGGCGGGGGCGGCGGCGCAGGCGGTGCGGCAGGCCGGCGGGCGGGTGATGCGCAGCATCGACTGGCCGGGCGTGGCCGAGGAGATCGGGCGGCAGGCGGGGCGGCCGCTGCTGCTGATCGACACGCATGGCGCGCCGGCGGCGGCGATGGAGGTCGCGCTGGCGCGGATCGACGCAGTGGCGACCGCGCTCGACCTGTCGGTGGTCGTCAGCCTGCCCGTGGAGGACATCGATCTGGTCGCGGCGATGCTGCTCGGCCCGCGCGTCGCCATGCTGTGCGACGCCAGCGAGCTGGAATTTGTCGCCGCGCTGGCGGTGGCGGGCGCGACCAACAGCGGCGCGACGATGCTGCACAGCCATGTCCATGAAGGCGAATCGGAACGCCTGCGCCAGCTGAATGCCGAAGTGGCGCGGATCGCCGAGGTGCTCGCGCGGCTGTCGACCCATGGCGACGACGACCGGCGCGGCGGCGGGGTCAGCGACCGGCATCAGAGCTTTCACGCCGCGACCGCCCGCGTCCAGCCGGGCGATGCCGAGCTGATCCGCCGTATGATCCGTGCGCGGCGGCTGCGCGACGGCTTTTTCGGATCGGGGCTGTTCGAGGAACCGGCCTGGGACATGCTGCTCGATCTCTACGCCGCGCATCTGGAGGGGACGCGGGTATCGGTGTCGAGCCTGTGCATCGCCGCCGCCGTCGCGCCGACGACCGCGCTGCGCTGGATCGGCAAGATGACCGAGGCGGGGCTGTTCGCGCGGCAACCCGATCCCGTCGATCGCCGGCGCGCGTTCATGGTGCTGACCGAACGCGCGCTGGAGGGGATGCGCGCCTATCTGGCGGCGATGCGGCGGCTGGGGACGCTGTAGGCCGGATCGACTTTCAGCCGCTTCACCTCTCCTGTGAGGGGGACCCTGCGAAGGATGGTGAAGGGGCGTTCCCGGTTGCGGATGCGGTCCAGTCTCTCAGGCCGGGACATGCCTCCGTCAGGTTTCTAGAGCAGGATGACACGAAGTGAACCCACCCCTCCCCTTCAGGGGAGGGGCCGGGGGTGGGGCGCTTCCACAAGCGGGCAGTGTGGGGCGAGGGGGGCCCCCCCCCCCCCCCCCCCCCCCCCGGCGCGCCCGGGGTGGAGGAAGGGGAGAGGAGCCGCCCCCCCCCCCCCCCG
>NZ_JACIDH010000015.1 GCF_014196255.1 Sphingomonas pseudosanguinis | reverse complement strand
AGGTCATCTTCCGTCCTCCTCTTCAGGGGACGACAGGCTATCCCAACGAGCACCGCTCCTGATTACGCCATGTGGTTCACCGACCAGCCCGCCGCATGCAGCAGTGCGGTTACCCGGCGGTAGCCGTAGCGCCCGTACTGCCTGGCCAGCGCGACGATGTCGTCGGTCAGCACCTCTTCGTCATCTGCCCCGCACGGCACCTTGCGCTGTGTCGACCGGTGCTGCCCCAGCACGCGGCACACGCGCCGCTCGGATACGTACAGCACCTCTCGCACCTGGTCGATGCAGCGTCGGCGTCGCGCGGGGCTCAGAAGTTTCCCCGCGCCGCCTCCTGTAGAATCAACTTGTCCAGTGTCAGGTCGGAGATCGCACGCCGCAGCCGCAGGTTCTCCTTCTCCAGATCTTTCATCCGACGCGCCTGATCCGTCTTCAAGCCGCCGTACTCCTTGCGCCAGCGGTAGTAAGTCTGCTCGCTGACCGCGATCCGCCGGCATGCCTCAGCGGTCGTCCCGCCCTGGCCCAGCATAATCTCGACCTCACGCAGCTTCCCGATGATCTCCTCAGGCTTGTGCTTCTTGGCAGGCATGCGTCGTCCCTTCCTTGATCCAGACTGTCATAGTCGATGGACCACTCAGAAGGGGGCAGCTCACGTCACCGACAGCTATGCCGCCTTTGCCCAGACGATATGGCACATCACCGATGCCGTCGATCTGACGACCGGCCTGCGCTATACCTATGAAACCAAGTCCGGCTATTTCGATCAGGACGCGACCGGAGCATCGCTGGCCGGGCTGACGGCGGCGCAACAGGCGGCGGCCCGGGCGATCCGCACCCGTTATGGCGTGCGCAATTTTTATACCGCGCGCACCGAGGCCGGGCGACTCTCGGGCCAAGCGACCCTGTCCTGGAAGGTCGCCGCACCTGTGCTGGCTTACGCAACCTATGCGCGGGGCAACAAGTTCGGCGGGCTGAACCTCGCCAACATTACTACCACCGGCCAGTTCGCCGCCAATCCCGTCATCCGTCCCGAGACGATCGACAGCTATGAGGTCGGCACCAAGACGACCTGGGCGGACGGTCGGATCACCGCGAACGTCGCGGCCTTCTGGACCGACGTCAAAGACTATCAGACGACGATCGTCGACGTGGAGCGCAACGGCGTGAGCTTCTTCACCAACGCCGCCAAGGTACGGACCCGCGGCTTCGAGGCGGACCTGCGCGCCGCGCCGACACGGTGGCTGACGCTCTACGGATCGGGCACCTATGACGACGCCCGCTACATCTCCTATGCCAATGCACCTTGCCCGATCGAGATCACGGGGCGGACATTGTGCGATTTGAGCGGGCAGCGCCTGCCGGGCGTCTCCCGTTGGGCCGCCTCGGCCGGGGGCGAGGTCCGCGCGCCCCTCGGCGTCAATTTCGGCCATGACGCCGAGGTTTATGCAGGCTCGGATTACAGCTATCGCTCCGCGACCAACAGCACCGCCAGCCTCAGCCGCTATTCGGATATCCCGGCCTATGCGCTGGTCAATCTACGGTTCGGGATCAGAGCCGATGACGGCCGATACGACATCCAGTTCTGGGGGCGGAACATAGCCAACTCGACCTATTATCTGTCCCGGGCGGCCAACAACACGGGCGCCGTTACCGCCACGCTGGGCGATCCCCGGACTTACGGGCTTACCCTTCGCACAAAATGGTAGATGGTTTTCGTCTGCCGTCATACGTTGCAATTGACATGTTCAATGTACTGCGAAGAGGAAACGCCTGGGCTGGCGTCCTTGCTTCAATAGCGATTGATCAAAGCACCATGATTTACAGGCGGTCTCTATGCGTGGTGGCTATCACTTCAGACAAATTTTTGAGCGAATTTCTATCTTGATTGCCGGGCCACAACAGTCATCTTGATAAGCCTGAGGACGCCCCCCGGCGTCAGTGCGAGCGTGAATTCTGCCAGCGCTTGGCACGCGATGCTTTGTACGAGGGCCCCATTCTGGCGACCGCGATCGCTCATCCATCCTCCAGCAGCGCCGCCAGTCGCGCCAGCCGCTCACCCGCATCCTCGATCCGTTCGGTCAGGATCAGCCGCCCGTTCTTTTCGGTCAGCCCCGCGATCGCCTCGCTCGCCTTGCTGTCCGGTCGCGGCGTCAGCGCGATGGCGGCGGGGCCGGCGTCGATCCGCGCGATCCCGTGGCCACGCGCCAGTTCGCGCACGCGCGTGATCGTCATCAGCCGCTCGGCCGCGCGCGGCAAGGCGCCGAACCGGTCGCGCAACTCCTCCTCGAAGCCATCGACATCGTCGATCTCGCGCAGCCGGGCGAGCCGCGCATAGAGCGACAGCCGCACATCCTCGTCCTGGACCCAGTCGGCGGGCAGCCAGCCATCGATGCCCAGATGCAGCTCGGGGGTCCAGCGCTCGACCGTCTCGCCCCGCGCGGTGCGTAGCGCGCCTTCGAGGAGCTGCTGATACAGCTCGACACCGATCAGCCGCATATGCCCGGCCTGCGTCTCGCCCAGCAGGTCGCCGGCACCGCGCATGTCGAGGTCGCGGCCGCTGATCGCGAAGCCCGCGCCCAGCCGGTCGAACGCCTCCAGCGTGCGCAGGCGCTTGAGCGTCCGGGGCGCGATGGCGTCGTCGCCCTTCGTGAACAGCAGTACCTGGCCGCGCCGATGCCCACGTCCGACCCGCCCGCGCAACTGATGCAATTGGGCGAGGCCGAAACGATCGGCATGGACGATCGTCATCGTGTTGGCGCGTGGCACGTCCAGCCCCGCCTCGATGATATTGGTCGCGAGCAGCACGTCGCCGTCGCCACGACCGAAGCGCACCATCGCCTCGTCGATCTCGGCCGCCGGCATCTTACCGTGTGCCTGCAACAGCTCCAGTTCGGGGACCAGCTCGGCCAGCTGCGCGGCGAGCGGCGCCATGTCGGCGATGCGCGGCACCACCACGAAGCTCTGCCCGCCACGCGCGCGTTCGCGCAGCAACGCCGCGCGCAGCATCTCGGGCGCGAAAGCGGAGACGGCGGTACGGATCGGCTGGCGGCGGGCCGGGGGCGTTGCGATCACCGACAATTGGCGCAAGCCCACCAGCGCCGCCTGCAGGGTACGCGGGATCGGCGTCGCCGACAGGCTGAGCACATGGCCCGCCGATCCATGGCCCGCCGAAAGCGCCTGCAATTTCGCCTTGTCTGCCGCGCCGAAGCGCTGTTCCTCGTCGACGATAACGAGCGCTAGGTCGGCATAGGCGACGCCCTTGCCCGCGACCGCACCGGTGCCGATGACGATTTGGATGCTGCCATCCTTCAGCCCCGCCTTGACGCGGCGCGCCTCGGCAGGGGTCGACAGCCGCGACAGGCCGGCGACCGCGATCCCCGTGTCGGCGAAACGCTGGGTGAAGCTGTCGAGATGCTGGCGGGCGAGCACCGTCGTCGGCGCGGCGATCGCCACCTGCTTGCCCGACAGCGCGGCGATGGCGGCGGCGCGCAGCGCGACCTCGGTCTTGCCATAGCCGACATCGCCGATCACCAGCCGGTCCATCGGCCGTCCGGAGGCCAGGTCGTTGCGCACCGCCTCGATCGCGGCGCGCTGGTCGGGCGTTTCCGAGAAGGGAAAGCCCGCCGCGAAGCGTTCATAGGCGGCGGGTTCGGGATCGAGCACCGGCGCGGTGCGGTCGCCTCGCGCTTCGGCTAGCTCGGTCAGCCCGCGCGCAGTGTCGGCGATGGCGGCATCGATGCCGATGCGCCGCTCCTGCCAGCTCTTGCCGTCCAGTGTGTCGAGCGTGACCGCGTCATCCTCCGCGCCGTATCGCCACAGCCGGTCGGCGTCAGCCACGGGCACCAGCCGCACCGCATCGCGCGCATAGGTCAGCTTGATCGCATCGCCGCCCGCGGTCGCATCATCGCGCGCCAGCCGTTCCAGCCCCGCGACGATGCCGATGCCATGATCCTCGTGGATGACGGTGTCGCCGACGCGGACGTCGGCGGGTTGCAGCAGCGCGGGCTCGACATGCGGCACGACGCCGTCGGATCGGTCGGCGCGGCTGCCGATCAGGTCCGCCGCGGCGATGGCAAGCAGGCGTTTGGCGCGAAAACCGCGGTCGGCGGGCGCAGCGAGCGTCAGTAGCGGCCCCGCCGAGCGCTTGCGCACCGCCGACCAGTCGGCGGCCGGGGTCGCTTGGGTTGCCAGCGCCTTTTCGACCCGGCGGGTCAGGAAGCGCAGGTCGCGCTCGCTCCCGATCAGGACCACGCGCTCGCCCGCGTCGATCGCCGCCTTGCCCAGTTTGGCGAGGCCGCGCATCGGCGCCGATTGCTCGACGAAGCGGGGCGGCGGATCGCCGGCGCGGTCGATCGTCATGACCTGCCGCGCCGCGATCAGTGCGTCCCACGCCTTTTCATCGATCACCTCGCGCGCCGCTCGTCGGGCACCGCGCCGCGCGGCATCGGTACTCAGTAGCAGCAGACGCCGACGCCGGTCGTCCGCAGCGGGGGGCAGGACGATCGTCGCATCGGGCAGATGATCGATCAGCGCGCAGCGATCCTCACCCAGCGGCGGCTCGGCCACCCGGCCCAGTTCGCGCCGCTCGATCTCGGCGGTGGTGCGCTGGTCGGCGGGGTCGTAGCTGCGGATCGACACGACCTTGCCGTCTTCCACCTCGATGCGCAGCGGCTGTTCGGCATCGGCGGGAAAGACGTCGAGCACGCGACCGCGCAGCGCCAGTTCGCCCGGCTCGTCGACGCGCTCGTCGGGGATATAGCCTAGCCCGGTCAGCGTATCGAACAAGGCCGGCAGGTCGCATGGCTGGCCGACCGCGACCTGCGGCGGCTCCGCATCGAAGGCGGCGGGAGGCGGATAGGCACGCGCCAGCGCCTCGCCCGTGGTGACCAGCGCGATGCGCGGGCGCTTCGCCTCGCCCAGCATGCGCCGCAGCCCGCGCAGCGCGGACACGCGTTGGCCGACATTGGCGGGGGAAGCGGGGGCCTCGTCCCCCGGCAGCGCGTCGGTGCCGGGGCACATCCAGACGCTCGCCGTCGGTATCAGCGCGGTGAGCGCCCGCGCCACGGCGGCCGCACGCGTCTCATCCGCCTCGACCGCCACGATGTCGTCCTTGGTCAGTCGTTCGGCGAGCGCTGCGGCGGTCTCGACGATACCCAATACGGGATGCGGCGTGCCCGCATCGGGCGCCAGCATGGCAATCTCGGCAGCGGTCAGCGTGCGCATCACATGTCGTATCCCGTTGGGTGACAACGAGAAACGGCTGCCCGACGCGCCCGTTCCCGGGCTCGTCTCACGGCTGTATTTTTAGCCGGTGGTCGAATGGATGGGTGTGGTCGTCATCATGTTTTGCAAACGTATCAAGTTTTCAATAAAATGAGTTTGTGTATTGATGAATTGTCAAGAATGATCATACTGAGAGAATTAAGGCTACAATAGATATTTGATTATATCAAGGCGGCTGCATTACGGGTGACAAAAATTGTTATGGTTAATTAGAATTTATTTCTGTTGGAAACCGAATTGTTTGCATTCTGATGTCGACTGAAGCCCGTGCAGCAAATGCTATCAAAGTACCCGGCATCAAACGCAAATTCGCCGAGAATGTAAATTACCCGATATCACCCATGGGCACCGCGAAGCGCAGCTTCCGGCGCTATGCCGGTGTGCGGTTCGGCGTGCACTTCTGATCCTCGAGTAATCTCTCCGGCGTGTCGGGCGTCGTTATCGCCCCAAACGCCGATAGCCGCTCATGCAAACATACGAGCCGGCGGGGCACCGCCACCCAGATGCCTCGGTCATCGGTGGTTGACCCGGCACCGTCCTGCGCCCAGCATCTGTCCGACATAAAAAGGGGAGGGATGCCGATGGTCACCCATATCGTCTCGGCCGCGATGATCGCCGCCGTCATGGCCGGGGCCGCGCCCGCCGCCGCGCAGGAAGCGCGGCCGGTTGCGATCACGGTCGATGCCGGCCGGACGACGGGGGCGCTGCCGCCGGTCTGGCGGTTCTTCGGTGCGGACGAGCCGAATTATGCGACCATGAAGGACGGGCGCAAACTGCTGCTGTCGCTGGGCAAGCTGCGCAAGGGGGATGTCTATTTCCGGGCGCACAATCTGCTCAATACCGGCGATGGCACGCCGGCGTTCAAATGGGGTAGCACCAACGTCTATACCGAGACCAAGGGCGGCAAGCCGGTCTATGACTGGACCGTGGTCGATCGCATCATCGACACCTATCTGGCGCGCGGCGTCCGCCCCTATCTGCAGATCGGCTTCATGCCCGAGGCGATGTCGACCGCGCCGTCCGGCACGCCCTATCAGCATGGTTGGCGCCCCGGCTTCGACTATAATGCGATCATTTCCGGCTGGGCCTATCCGCCCAAAAGCTACGACAAATGGCGCGAGCTGGTCTATCAATGGACCCGCCACAATGTCGAACGCTATGGCCGGGCGGAGGTCGAGCGCTGGTATTTCGAGGTGTGGAACGAAGCGAACGGCGCCTATTGGGAAGCACCGCCGGAGGAATTCTACAAGCTGCATGATTATGCCGTCGACGGCGTGCGTCGCGCGCTGCCGACGGCTCGGGTCGGCGGGCCGGATTCGGCGGGGGCCGGGGGCGCGTTCATGGACGGCTTCCTGCACCATGTCACCAGCGGCACCAACCATGCGACGGGCAAGACCGGCACGCCGACCGACTTCCTGGCCTTTCACGCCAAGGGGCAGCCGAGCTTCGTCGATGGCCATGTCCGCATGGGGATCGCGACCCATTTGAAGGAGGTCGATCGCGGCTTCGTGAAGGTCACCGCGATCCCCGCACTCGCCACAAAGCCCGTCGTGATCGGCGAGAGCGATCCCGAGGGCTGCGCCGCCTGTCCGGGACCCGAAAACGCCTATCGCAACGGGACGATGTATTCGAGCTATACGGCCGCCAGCTTCGCCCGGATCTGGGAACTGGCGGCGCGGCGGCGGGTCAATCTGGAGGGCGTGCTCTCTTGGTCCTTCGAGTTCGAGAACCAGCCTTGGTTCGCGGGCTATCGCCAGCTGGCGACCAATGGCGTGGCCTTGCCGGTCCTGAACGTCTTCCGTCTGTTCGCGCAGCTCGGCACCGAGCGATTGGCGGCGGAGAGCGATGCGCAGGTGCCGCTGGATATGGCGATGACGCAAGGGGTTCGCGGTGCTCCGGATGTCGGGACCATCGCGACGCGGACCGGCGATGGCCGGATCGCGGTGCTGGTCTGGCATTATCACGACGACGACGTCGCCGGTCCGCCGGCTGCCATTCGATTATCGCTGCGCGGCCTGAAGGGCGCGGCGCCCGCCTCGGCGACGCTGTGGCGGGTCGATGGCGATCATGCCAATGCCTATGCCGCATGGAAGGCGATGGGTGCCCCGCAGTCGCCCAATCAGGCGCAGTATGCCCAGTTGGAAGCAGCGTCCGAAATGCGGTCTGAGATGCTGTCCATCGCCACAGGCGGTGGCGTTGCGACGACGACGCTATCGCTACCACGGCAGGGCGTCGCATTGGTGGTGCTGGGCACACGCTGATCGGCGCCTTCGCCTCCGATGGCGGAGCGATGTGCGTCAGGGCTTGTGTCCTTTCGCCAAGCGCGGCACCTTGGCGATCCGATGCCACGGCCAACAGGCCGGGCGACAATCATGAGGGAGGATGACCGATGAGGATGCTGAGCGCCGCGTTGCTTACGGCTATGATAGCGGTATCACCACTGGCCGCGCAGACGACCGCGCCAGCCGCGCCGGCATCGGTGGTGGAGGATTTCAAACCCTCCACGCTCAACCAGCCGGGACAGGCCTATCCACAGGTCAATTCGCAGGGCTATGCCCGTTTCCGCATCGTTGCGCCCGACGCCAAAGCGGTGAAGGTCAGCCTGGGGCTGGGTGGACGCGGCGGTACGGTCCTGACGAAGGCGCCAGACGGGTCGTGGATGGGCACTTCCGAAGGGCCGCTCGATGAGGGGTTTCACTATTATCATCTCACCGTCGATGGCGGGACGTTCAACGATCCGGGGACGCTGAACTTCTACGGCTCCACCCGGTGGGAGAGCGGGATCGAAATCCCGGCGCATGACGCCGATTTCTACGCGTTGAAGGACGTGCCCCATGGCCGCGTCGAGCAGATCCTGTTTGCCTCGCCCAGCACAACCAGCCAGCGGCGGGCCTTCGTCTATACCCCGCCCGGTTACGACCGGAATGCGCGCGAGCGTTACCCGGTGCTCTATCTCCAGCATGGCTGGGGCGAGGACGAAACCGCCTGGGCGAACCAGGGCCATGCCAATCTGATCATGGACAATCTGATCGCCGCCGGAAAGACGCGGCCGTTCATCATCGTCATGACCTATGGCATGACCAACGACCTGCGGCCCGGCGGCCCCAGCGGGCTGGCCGCGTTTGACATCCGGCCGTTTCAGACCGTGCTGCTGAACGAACTGATCCCTTATGTCGATGGCCATTTCCGGACGCTGTCGGACCAGCGGCATCGCGCCATGGCGGGCCTGTCGATGGGCGGGTTCGAGACCAAGCTGATCGCGCCCAAGCATCTCGACACCTTCGCCTATATCGGGCTGCTCAGCGGCGGGACGATGTCGCTCGAGGATGTGAATGCGGCACCGGGCTATCGCGACAAGGTAAAGCTGACCTTCGTCAGCTTCGGCAGTCGGGAATTAGAGGGCGGCCGCACCGGCCCGCCCGGTGGCCCCCGCAGCGATCCGCGCGCCAATGCCGCCGCCCTGAAGCAGGCGGGGCTGAACAGCGTGTTCTTCGTATCCCCCGATACGGGCCACGAATTCCAGACCTGGCGGCGCAGCCTGCACGCGATGGCGCCGCTGCTGTTCCGCGACTGAAGGCCCGGACGGGAACGGTGCCGCGCCGTGCCCGTCGGTTCAGATCACACCGGCGACGCGCAGGGTGATCGCATGGACGCTGTCGGTTGCGCAGGCGAACAGCGTGCGCCCGTCGCGTCCGCCAAAGGCGATGTTGGCGCACGGCTTGGGCGTCGTGATGGTGCCCAGCCGCTCGCCACCGGGCGACCAGATGCCCACGCCCTCGGCGATGCCGGCATAGACCCGGCCCGCCCGGTCGACCGCCAGCCCGTCCGGAACACCTTTGTCCAACCGCGCGAAGACCCGCCGGCGGGTGAGGCGGACCCCGTCCACCACGTCGAAGGCCAGGATTTCGCGCGGGCCATCGGGCTCCAACGCGCCGCCCGTCTCGCTGATGTAGAGCGTCCGGCCATCGGGCGAGAAGACGATGCCGTTGGGCTGGTCCATCTCGCCCTCGACGACCGTCAGGCTGCCCGAGGAATCGATGCGATAGACGAAACGCCCCGGCTGTTCGGGTTCGGCGCGAATGCCTTCATCGGGGACGGTGATGCCATAGATCGGATCGGTGAACCACACCGCGCCATCCGCCGCGACGGCCAGATCATTGGGGGAATTGAGGCGCTTGCCCCGATAGCGGTCGGCGAGCACGGTCATCCGGCCATCGGCCTCCTGCCGTACCACCCGCCGGGTGCGATGCTCGCAGGTGATCAACCGGCCGCGTGCGTCGAAGCCATTGCCATTGGCGTTGTTGGACGGTGCGCGAAAGACGCTGACACGCGCGCCATCGATGCGCAGCATCGTGTTGCGCTTGACGTCGCTGCAGATCAGCATCCGCCGCCGTGGGTCCCAGGCGGGGCCTTCCATCCAGCGTCCGCCGCTGTGCAGCGTCCGCAGTCGCGCGGCCGGATCGACGACATCCACCAGTGATGGCGCGGCGGCGGCGCGTGTGCCCATCAGCAGCAGCGAGGCACCCGTCCCCGCCATCATGAACCGTCGGCTGATGCTGTCGTGAGAGGGAAGGGGCATGGCATGTCCTGTTGAGTCTGGAGCGACCGATGCGGACGTAACGTTCGGGCGGGCAAGCTGGCTCCTGCCCGTGCTTTGATCAACCAGGGGGCATCATGCGACCGATCGTGACATTTCATGTCTGGCCCGCCTTACGGGATATATGGCCATTTCGGGCGGTTCTGATGGCCGACGCAGCCGGGAGCCATCATGACCAAGACCGCCTTTCTCCACCTCGCCCTCGCATCGACCATGATCGCCGGGGCGGCCCATGCCCAGACGACGCCCAAAGTCATAGGTCTGTCGCCGCAGCCCGAACCCTATGCGACGGAGTCGGTGATCAACCATCCGCGCACCATCGGCTGGCCGGAAGGGCGCAAGCCCGTCGCGCCGCGCGGCTATGAGGTGGTGAAGTTCGCCGGCGGTCTCGACTATCCGCGACAGGCGCTGCTGCTGCCCAATGGCGACGTGCTGGTGTCCGAGGCGCGGACAAAGCCCAAGCTCGATGCCGATCCGGAGGTTCAGCGTGGGCAGGCGCTGTCCAAGACCACCGGATACAGCGCCAATCGCCTGACGCTGCTCCGCGACGCGGATCGTGACGGCGTGGCCGAGCAGCGCTTTGTGCTGCGCGACGGGCTGAACCAGCCATTCGGCATGCAATATGCCAATGGCCGCCTCTATGTCGCGAATACTGATGGCGTGGTCAGCTTTCCCTATCAACTGGGGCAGACGCGGATCACCGATGCGCCCCGGCCGCTGATTTCGCTGCCGGCGGGCGGCTATAACAACCACTGGACCCGCAACCTGCTGCTCAGCCCCGATGGGCGCACGCTCTATGTCTCGGTCGGCTCGGCATCGAATGTCGGCGAATATGGCATGGACGAGGAAAAGCGGCGCGCCGCAATCCTGGCGGTGGATGTGAATACGGGCCGTGAGCGTCTCTATGCCTCGGGGCTGCGCAATCCGGTCGGCATGGCCTGGGCACCGACCAGCGGGACGCTCTGGACCGCCGTCAACGAACGCGATGAGATCGGCGACGACATCTCGCCCGATTATCTGGTCGGCGTGCGCGAGGGCGGTTTCTATGGCTGGCCGTACAGCTATTATGGCAAGCAGGACCCGCGTCACGTCAACGAGCGGCGCGATCTGCTGGCGACGACGCTGATGCCCGATGTGGCGGTCGGCGCGCATTCGGCGGCACTCGGCATCGCGTTCGACAAGGCACCGGGGGCGCAGATGGCCTATGTCGCGCGCCATGGATCGTGGAACCGGTCGAGCTTCCTCGGCTATGACGTGCTGGCGGTCCCGTTCACGCAAGGACGCCCCTCCGCCGAACCGCAGCCCTTTCTGACCGGCTTCGTCGCCGATGCCAAGAAGGGCGATGTTTATGGCCGCCCGGTCAGCATCCAGACGCGCGAGGATGGGGCGATCTTCGTGGTCGATGACGCCGGCGATACCGTCTGGCTGGTCCGCCGCAAGGCGTGACCCTTCGACCTTGGGCCTATGCGATGGCCGCGGCGATGAGCATCCTCGCCGCGGCCCCTCTTCACGCTCAGACGATCCCGTTCGCCGATACCGAGGACGCCACGCTGTCCGAGGTCGACATTCGCGACGGCGCCCGCACCTGGCATCCGGTAATATCCCTCGACGTGCGCAACGGCGACTATGCGCGCGGTGCGCTCGACGATAACGACGCGCGGCTCGACAGGGTGCCGGTCCATGTCGCGATCGGCGGCGCGGTCGTGCTGCGCCGTCGGGAGGACGGGAGCGGCGAGCTGTTCGCCATCGGGCAAAGCTCGAACGGCTTTCATGCCCCGCGCGCGGCGGACCGTGCCTCGCCGCGTGCCTGGTATGAAAGCAACAATCTCCTCGGGCTGGCATGGCGTCCGACCGAGGGGCTGACGACCGCCGTCACCTATGCCATCAAGACCAGCCCGAACGGCGTCGCGGCGACGACGCATGAGGCCAGCCTGAGCGTCCTATATTCGGCGGACAAGGGCTGGGGTCGGTTGAAACCGCGTGGGGCGGTGACCCGCCGAACGCAGGGCGATGGCGGCCTCTATACCATCGCCGGGATCGCGCCGTCCTTCGCACTGACCCGGCGCGAGGACGGCCCGACGCTGGCCATACCGGTGATGGGGGGTATCGGCTGGGGCGGCTTCTATGGGCCGGACACCGGCGACCGTGCCTATGCCAGCGGCGGGCTGACGCTCGCGCAACCCGTCCGTTTGGGCGGCAGCGCCGCGACGTTGCAGGCGGAAGTGCTGGCGCTGGTCCGCGACGACCGGTTGCGCCGTCTCGATGCGCCGGACGGCTCGACGGCGGCGGTAATCCCCTATGCCACGCTTTCGCTCGTCATGGCGTGGTGACGCGGCGGCATCGTCAGTCGGCGTCGACCGCCATGGTCCGCGTGATGCCGATCGCATCGAGGAAACGCCTGTCATGACTGACGACCAGTAACGCGCCGTCGAAGCCGCGCAGCGCGGTTTCAAGAACCTCGATCGACTCGATGTCGAGGTGATTGGTCGGCTCGTCCAGGATCAGCAGCCAGGGCGGGCTTTCCCCCGACAAAAGCGCGGCAAGGCCGGCGCGCAGGCGCTCGCCGCCCGACAGCGAGCCGACGATCCGCTGCGCGTCGCGGTTGCGGAACGCGAAGCGGGCGCAGGCGGCATGCACGGCTTCGTCGTCAAGCATGGGATATAGCCGGCGAAGATTGCCAGCGATCGTTTCCGCGTCATCGAGCAAAGTGACATGCTGGTCGAGCATCGCGATCCGATCGGCCCGTCGCCGCACCCTGCCGGTACTGGGCGTCAGGTCGCCGGTCACGAGGCGGAGCAGCGTCGACTTCCCCGCGCCATTGCGCCCGGTGACGGCGATCCGTTCGGGGCCATGGATGGTGAGCGACCACGGCCCCAGGCACCGACCGCCACGCTCGACCCTCGCCTCCTCAATGACGAGCAACTCGGCCTGGGCGGGCAGGCCGGTCGCGGGCAGATCGATGGTCAGCGGGGTCAGCACCTCGATCCGCGCGCGGGCGGCGGCGCTCGCCGCTGTGGCGTCGGTGATCTGGCGCTCCGCGATCTGGCGGGCGTGACCGCCGCTATTCTCCGCACGTTCGGCGCGCGCGCCCAGCAGGATCTTCGGCTCGGACCCCTTGGCGGCGAAGGCGCGTCCCGCCTTGTCGCGCCGGTCCTGGGCCTCTCGCGCGGCCTGGGCGGCAAGGCGGGTGTTGCGCAAGGTCGTATCGGCGCGTTCGCGCTCGGTCTCGGCACGGGCGCGTTCGGCATCGCGAAGGGCGACGAAGGCGGACCAGCCGCCGCCGACGATGCGGATGCCGATCGGGTTCAGCTCGACGATCCGGTCCATGCCCTCCAGCAGCGCGCGGTCATGGCTCGCCACCAGCACGCCGCCCCGCCACCCGGCGATCAGCGCGGCGATGGCGGCGCGTCCCGCCCGATCGAGATTGTTGGTCGGCTCGTCCAGCAGCAGCAGGTCGGGCCTGGCGATCGCCAGTCGCGCCAAGCCGATCCGCGTCTGCTCGCCGCCCGACAGGCTGCCCATCGGCCGGTCCAGCGCGACGCCCCCCAGCCCGACCTGTGCGAGCGCCGCGTCGATCGTGGCGGGCAGCGTCCAGTCGGCGACCTCGAAATCGGCCGCCATGCCGTCGCCCGCCTCGATCCGGGACAGGATCGCAAGTGGGGCGGCGACGCCCAGCGCCTCGGCGATGCTGTCCGCCGGGTCATGGGTCTGGACGAGCATGCCGACCGTACCGGTGCGATGGATGGTGCCGGACGTCGGCGTGGCCAGCCCGGCCGCCATGCGCAACAGGCTGGATTTGCCCGATCCGTTGCGCCCGACCAGCCCGATGCGCTCGGCACCGACCGACAGGGTCAGATCATGAAAAAGCGTCCGGCCGTCAGCCGTGGCGGCGGAGAGATGCGAGAAGGTGATGAGGCTGGACATAGGCACCGTGACGGACGGGGAGGGCAGGGCGGATGGCGCTGATCTTCCGGTCATTCACGGGCGTGGCTCCTTCTATTCGCGGCGCGGATATAGCCGATCGCGGGCTATCACGCCACCCGGGGCCGAGCCGGGCGGCATTTCGTCCAAAAGCGCAACGGCTGGGAGCCGTGATCGCCTCGATGCGTTTCAGCCCCGAAATGAAGGAGCGACGCATGTATAAGCGACTGGGCACGCCGTTGGTATTGGGAATGCTGCTGGCGGCCTGCAGCGGTCAGACGGCGTCGGACCAGAACACCGCCTCTCCGGCCGGGGAAACCGCGGGTCCCGCGACATGGAGCGACCGGACCAAGTCCCAGCTGCGCCAGGCGATCGATGCGCGCGCCGCCCATGGTCTCGATCAGATGGCCTTCAATGTCTCGGCGAGCGACGATAACGCTTTGAACGAACAGGCGCTGCGCTTCGCCGGTGCTCTGGCGCGCGGAGCGAGCGATCCGACGAAATTGTACGAGGTGTATACGGTGCCCCGGCCGTCCCCCGATCTGAAGGCCGGGCTGGCCAACGCGTTGCGCGCCGGTGATCTTACCAAATGGCTGGACAGCCTCGCGCCGCAGGACGGCAATTACAAGCGGTTGTCGGCCGCCTATCTCAAGCTGAAGCGGCAGCCCCAGGCGCCCGAGGGGCAGATCGCGGACTCTGGAGAGGCGATCAAGCCGGGTGCCAGCGACCCGCGCATTCCCGCCATCGTCCGCGAACTCGTCATCCTCGATTATCTGACCCCCGATGCCGCGCAGGGGAACGGCTATGCGCCCGCCATCGTCGAGGCGGTTCGCCGGATGCAGGCCGATTACGGGATGAAGCCGGACGGCATCATCGGCGACGAGGCGCTGGCCATCCTCAACATGTCGGACGCCGACCGCATGCGCGCGATCGCGGTGGCGATGGAGCGTCTGCGTTGGCTGGAACGGACCCCGCCCGCGACGCGGATCGACGTCAACATCGCGGCGGCGCGGCTGACCTATTGGCGCGACGGCAAGATCGTCGACACCCGCCGGGTCGTCGTCGGCGAACCGGATACCGAGACGCCGCAGCTCGGTTCGCCCATCTTCCGCCTCGTGGCCAATCCGACCTGGACCGTGCCCCGGTCGATCCAGAAGAAGGAACTGGCGCAGAAGGGCGCGGCCTATCTGCGCGCCAACAATATGGAGTGGAAGGACGGCTGGATCGTCCAGCAGCCGGGGCCGAAGAACTCGCTTGGCCTCGTCAAGTTCGACATGCAGAACGATCACGCCATCTATCTGCACGACACGCCGGCCAAGGCCCTGTTCGCCATGGTCCAGCGCCAGCGGAGCCATGGCTGTGTCCGCGTCGAGGACGCGCTCGGCTTCGCCGAGATGTTGGCCAAGGACGAAGGCGTGGTCGACGAATGGCACCGGGCGCGCGAAACCGGCAAGGAGACGTTCGTCAAACTGCCGCGCGAAATCCCCGTCCGACTGCTCTATCAGACGGTCCTGTTCGACAAGGATGGCGAGCCGATCGTGCGCAACGATCCCTATGGCTGGGACGACCGGGTCGGCTCGGCGCTGGGCTTCAAGGCCGGCAAGGCGCTGCGCGTTCAGACCGGCGCGGCCGATGTCGGACCGTAATCGTGACGGGTGAGCGATTGTTGCTCGCCTGTTAGCGATAACGCGCTATGATTGCTCCATAATCACCGGACATCAGGTGGGGAGGAGCAGGGATGCGTTTCGACAGGGCATGGCTGGCGCTAGTCGTCATGGCGGCACCGGCATTGGCGCAGGATTCGAAGGAGCAGGCACGGCAACTGGCGGGTGAGCCGGTTGCCGGTGCTCAGACACTGCGGCTGGTCGATATTCCCAAGGCGACGGGCAAACCGATCGCGTTGTTCGACGGTCGCACCCTGACGGGCTGGACGCCGTGGCTGGGCTATGCCGATCCGGCGATCACCTATCGCGCCAGCCCCGGTGACACGCCGATCGGCGTCGGCCGTGACACCAGCAGCGATTTCGCGGTGCGTCAGGTCGACGGCGCGCCCGCCATCTGGGTCAAGGGAGAAACCTGGGGCAGTCTGGTCCACCGCGCCGATCTTCGCGACTACCACCTGCGTCTGCAGTTCAAATGGGGCGACAAGACCTGGGCGCCGCGCAAGGACCAGCCGCGCAACAATGGCCTGCTCTATCACAGTCACGGTGTGCCGGGCGAGGTGTTCGGCACGTGGCGCCCCTCGGCCGAGTTCGAGATCATGCGGGGATCGACCGGCATGATCGTCGCGGTCGGCGGCAAGATCCGCGGGCATACCGATGTGGCGTTCGATCCGTCGCTGATCGCGCCGCATCTGCGCTACCGGGTCGGCGGACGGCAGATCGACATCGTCAACGGCACCCCGACCTGGAATGTCGAGGCCGCGACCGATGCCGAGCGACCGATCGGCCAGTGGAACACGCTCGACCTCTATGTCGTCGGCGACCGCGCGGTACATGTCGTCAACGGCGTGCCGGTGGCCGAAGTGCGCGACCTAGCGACCATCGCCGCCAATGGCAGCCGCCAGCCGCTGACCCACGGGCATGTCCAGCTTCAATCGGAAGGGGCCGAAACCTGGTTCCGGGCGATCGCGGTCGAACCGATCAAGACGCTGCCCCGGATCGTCGTGGCGAAATAGTCGCGTCAGCTGATCTTCGGCATCCTCGTGTTCGCGCGCGACGGGCGTCGAATTTGGGGCCGGCGATCGCTCAGCGAAAGGCGAGCCAGCCGATCAGCCCGAAAAGGCCAAGCGCACACCAGCCGCCATCGGTGCGGATCAGATAGACCGTGCCCATGATCCCGATGGTCGCCATCGCGACGAGCATTGGTTGCCCGTCCGCCACTTGGCCAAGCAGGATCAGTCCGCCGACCAGATTGGCGACGGCGTTGGTCGCGATCCACAGATAGGACAGGACGGGGCCGATCGACCCCAGCAGCGGCATCTTGATCGTTGCGAAACCGCGCATGCTGCTGGGAAACAAATCGGCCGCCAGATGAAGCCCGATGCCGAAGCCCAGTCCCGCCGCGACCGGCCAGGTGCGGGGATCGAGCGTGGCGACGAACAGCGGCAGGATGCTGTGCAGAATCGCGCTGCGATGCCGCAGGCGAAGCGGCGTATCCAAGTCGGGGAGCAGCGTGCCGGCGGTCGCCGATGCCACCACCGTGGCCGCGACGATCCAGGACGATCCCCCTTCGGTGAACGCCATCACGACTGCCAGCAACAGGAAAAGTAACGCCGCCACTGCGGCGACCTACGCACGGCGTACTCCTTTTGTCCATGGCCCAACAGGCTCGTCGATTCCGAAGATTCCACTTTTCGTATCGGCGATAAGCGATTGGAATCCGACAGAGTCATTTTTGCCACGCTTCTGGGATGAAGGCCGGCTTCAACCCCGCCTATCGCTGCACACAGATTTTCTCATCCCTGTCAGGGATATAGGCGTGCCTATAGACGCCGTCCGGGTCACGCCGGATAAAAGAGGGAATCCAAACGGTGCACACCATCCGCACGGCCGCCTTGACCGGCACCATTCTTGCCGCCCTGATCGGCACGCCCGCCTTCGCGCAAACGACCCCGACGCCCGCATCGGGGACGCAAGGCAGCGAGCCGGCGGAGACCGCGCCAGCCGGCGCCGATGTCGCGACCCGCGTGGATCAGCAGAATGACGTGATCGTCACCGGCACCCGTGTCGAGGGGCGGACCCGGCTGGACAGCATCTCGCCGGTCGACGTGCTCAGCGGCGCCAGCCTGCAGCGGCAGGGCACGACCGAACTCGGCGCGGCGCTGGCGACCGTCGCCCCTTCAATCGATTTCCCGCGTCCCTCCGCCAATGACGGCACGGATTCGGTCCGTCCGGCCACGCTGCGCGGCCTGTCGCCCGACCAGACGCTGGTGCTGATCAACGGTATCCGGGGGCATACGTCCGCGCTGTTGAACACCAACGGCACGGTCGGGCGCGGTTCGGCGGCGGTCGACCTCAACACCATCCCCACGGTCGCGCTCGACCGGATCGAGGTGCTGCGCGACGGTGCGTCGGCGCAATATGGTTCGGACGCGATCGCCGGCGTCGTCAATCTCCGGCTGCGCAAGGCGCGCTCGGGCGGCGGGGCGCAGGTCAATTACGGTTTCTACGACACCCAGGTCGACACCGCGCGTGGCAGCCGGCACGTCACCGGCGAGCATGCGGTGACCGCCTCGTTGTGGCAGGGCTTCGGCTTTGGCGAGGACGGCTATGTCACCGTGTCGGGCGAGTATCTGAACCGCCGACCGACCAACCGCGCCGATTTCGATCCGCGCGTCACCCCGACCCGCATCACCGGCCGCTATGGCGATCCCGAGGTCGAGCAGTACACCGGCTTCCTCAACGCCGGCACGACGCTGGTCGATGATTGGAGCCTGTACGGCTTTGTCGGCTATCAGGACCGCGATTCCCGTGGCGCGGCCTTCCCGCGCCTGCCCAGCGCGGCGACCCGATTGGCGGGCTATCCCAATGGCTTCCTGCCGATCATCAACACCAAGTCGCAGGATTTGAACTCCGCTGCCGGCATCAAGGGCAATGTGGCGGGCTTCGATGTCGACCTGTCGTTCAGCTATGGCCGCAACAGGATCGCGTTCCGCACGCTCAACTCCGCCAACTATGCTTACGGCGCGGCGACCCCGAAGAATTTTAACGACGGCGCGTTGATCTACGACCAGTATGTCGCGGGGCTGGACGTCACACGCCAGTTCGACGTGTTCCAGTCGCTCAACGTCGCCTTCGGTATCGAGGGCCGGCGCGAAGGCTACAAGATCGTGGCGGGCGAGCGGGCCTCGTACGACTATCCCGAAACCGGCGCGGTCGCTGGCGCGTCGCCCGGCGCGCAGGGCTTTGGCGGCTTCGCGCCCCGCAACGAGATCAAGCGCAGCCGCCGCAATGGCAGCGCCTATCTCGATCTCGAAGCGCAGCTGACCGACAAGTTCCTGGTCGGACTGGCCGGGCGGTTCGAGGATTATTCGGACTTCGGCAGTACCGCCAATGGCAAGATTTCAGCACGCTATGACGTGGCCGACTGGTTTGCTCTCCGTGCCACGGCCTCGACCGGCTTCCGTGCGCCGTCGCTGCAACAGCAATATTTCACCCAGGTCGCCTCGGTCGTCACCAATGGCGTGCCGATCCTGACCGGGACCTTCCCGTCGGTGTCGCCGGTCGGGGTGGCGCTGGGCGGCCTGCCGCTGGAGCCGGAAAAGTCGACCAACCTGTCGATCGGCACCGTCATCCGCGCGGGCGGGTTCGACCTGACGGTGGACGCCTACCAGATCCGGCTGCGCAACCAACTGGGCCTCTCGGAGAATATCCAGGCGACCTTCAGTCCGCAGGTGGCCGCGCTGCTGGCGCCGTTCAACGTCTCGGCCGCGCGCTTCTTCATCAACGGGCTGGCCTCGACCACGCGTGGTATCGATGCGGTGGCGCATTATCGCTGGCGGACGACCGGGGCCGGGGTGTTCGACTTCACCGTCGCGGGCAATATCAACGATGTCGACGTGACGCGGGTGCCGACCTCGACCGCCGTGCTGAACCCAGCGCCGACGCTGTTCGCGCGCAGCCGCATCCTGACGCTGGAGCAGGGGACGCCGCGCGAGAAGGTGACGGGCACGATCGACTGGTCGCTCGACCGGCTCGGTGCGCTGGCGCGGGTGACCTATTACGGCAACGTCATCCAGCCGGGCACGACGTCCGCCGCCGACGTGCCGACCGGGCGGCGCGCGATCACCGATATCGAGCTGCGCTACACCGGCGATCGTGGCGTGCAATTGGGGCTGGGCGTCAGCAACCTGTTCGACGTCTATCCGCAGCAACAAATCGCGGCGAACAATTCGACCGGCGTGCTGGGCTTCCCCTATTACTCGCCGTTCGGCTTCAACGGGCGCTATCTCTACGCCCGGGCCGGGGTTAACTGGTAAGGCATCCTGGGGCCGGATACGACGTCCGGCCCCGACGCTCGGAGACGGGCCTCCAGGCTCAGGCTTGGCAGCGAGCCGCTCGCTAGTCTCAAGGGGCTGGTGTTTCGAGCGGGGCTTCGTCCTGGACGAGCATCACAAGCCGGCCCTGCCACTCCTCCGCCGCCACCGTTTCGGCCGAGCGGACGATGCCGCGCGTCAGGGCGGGGATGACGGATATGCGGAAGCCGCGTGCCATCAGCCCTTCCACCGCCCAACGAACGCAATAATCCGCCGCGACACCGACGACCGTCACATCGTCGATACCCCCGGCCCGCAGGCTGGCGAAGAAGGCCTCGCGTTCGATCGACGCGCCGCCATCGCATGGCGCCAAGACGAGGCCGGGCTCCTCCCACATGTCGAAGACGCTCTTTTCCAGCGTGTATGTCGGAATTTCCGCATCGACCACGGCCGGGTCGATCGTCAGTGCCCAGCCGGGGCCATCCTTCACGCAGTGAAGGGGAAACTGCTGTGCCTCGGCCGATCCAGCATAGATTTCCGGTATATGGGTATCGCGCGTGAACAACACGCCGGCGGTATTGCTGGCGGACAGACCGGTCAGCCACTCGCGCACGGGCGCCACGATGGCCTCGGCATCCGGCACGGGCAGGGCGCCATCGGCCGCTACAAAGTCATGCTGCATATCCACCACGATGACGAAGCGCTTCATCGACCTTCTCCTCGAATTTGACATATGTCCGCGACGCTCATAAGTAAAGTGCAAGATGGATATAAGGTAGGGTCATGGACGAACGTGCCTATCTGGAGCGATATGACGCCAACGCCTATGACCGGCCATCGGTCACGGTCGATCTGATCCTGATGAGCGTCGTCGATGGCGCGCCGGCAGTGCTGCTGGCCGAACGCGGTCAGCATCCCTTTGCCGGCCATTGGGCCTTGCCGGGTGGTTTCGTGGGGATGGACGAGAGCCTGGACGCCGCCGCGCGCCGCATCCTGCATGACAAAGCGCATCTGACCGACGCCTATATCGAGCAGCTCTACACCTTCGGCGCCGTGCAGCGCGATCCGCGCATGCGGGTGATCAGCGTCGCCTATTTCGCGCTGTTGCCCGTCGAGCGCTTCCGGGCCGCGCTTCGCCATGCGCCGGAACTGACGCTGGCGTCGCTTGGCGTGTCGCCGTCAGGAGGCGGAGTCGAGGCGCGGATCGATGGCGATGGCCCCGTGACCCTGGCCTTCGATCATGACGCGATGATCGCGCTCGCACTGGAGCGGTTGCGCGGCAAGCTCGACTATTCGCATGTTGCTTTCGCGCTGTTGCCGGAACGGTTCACTTTGCGAATGCTACAAGAGGTTTACGAAGCAATCCTCGGGCAGCGTCTCAACAAACCCGCCTTTCGCCGACGCATGCTGGATCGCGGCTGGCTCGAGGCGACGGGTGAGCGCGAAACCGGCGCATCGTTTCGTCCGGCCGAGCTGTACCGCGCCCATATCCCAAAGCGTGACGCTCGATGACCCATCCCCGCTCAGCGTCCGAAACACGGCGCCCGCCTTCGCCGTTTCCCTGCCAAGCCAGCCGATAAAGGACCGAACATGCCCGTTACCGACATCGCCACGCGCGTCTATAATCATGGCTGGCGGCTCGACCCGGTCGTGCGCAGCCTGCTCGATACCGATTTCTACAAGCTGCTGATGCTGCAGATGATCCGGCATCGCCATCCGGACGTGCAGGCAACCTTCTCGCTGATCAATCGCAGCCGTGGCGTGCGACTGGCCGAGGTGATCGACGAAACCGAATTGCGCGAGCAGCTGGATCATGCGCGGACCGTGCGCTTCAGCAAGAAAGAACTGATCTGGCTGGCGGGTAACAGCTTCTACGGCAAGCGGCGCATGTTCGCGCCCGATTTCATCCAGTGGCTCGCCGATTTCCAGCTTCCCGACTATGAGTTGCGGACCGTCGACGGCCAGTTCGAGCTGCATTTCGATGGTCCCTGGACCCACACCACCATGTGGGAAATCCCCGCGCTGGCGATCGTCAACGAACTCCGCTCGCGCGCCGCGCTGAAGCGGCGGGGGCGGTTCGAGCTCGACATTCTCTATGCCCGCGCCAAGACGAAGCTGTGGGAGAAGGTCGAGCGACTGCGGCAGTTGCCCGACCTCGTCATTTCCGATTTCGGCACCCGGCGGCGGCATGGCTTTCTGTGGCAGCGCTGGTGCGTCGAGGCGTTGAAGGAGGGGCTGGGCCATCGTTTCATCGGCAGTTCCAACGTCCTGCTGGCGATGGACAATGATCTGGAGGCGATCGGCACCAACGCGCATGAGCTGCCGATGGTGCTGGCCGCACTGGCGCAGGACGATGCCGGGGTCGCCGCCGCGCCCTATCGAGTGCTGGAGGAGTGGCAGGCGCATTATGACGGCAATCTGCTGATCGCCCTTCCTGATGCCTTCGGCACCACGAGCTTCCTGCGCAATGCCCCCGACTGGCTCGCCGACTGGACCGGTTTTCGCCCCGATTCGATGCCGCCGATCGAAGGGGGCGAGCAGATCATGGCCTGGTGGCAGGCGCATGGCCGCGATCCGCGTGGCAAGCTGCTGATCTTCTCCGACGGCATGGACGTCGACAGCATCGAGGCGACCTATCGTCATTTCCATGGCCGGGTGCGGATGAGCTTTGGCTGGGGGACGAACCTGACCAATGACTTCCGGGGATGCGACCCGGCGGGCGGGCAAGGGCTGGAGCCGATCTCGCTGGTGGCCAAGGTCACCAGCGCCAATGGCCGGCCCGCGGTCAAGCTGTCGGACAATCCGGCAAAGGCGACCGGCGAGCCATCCGAGATCGAGCGCTATCTGCGCATTTTTGGTCGGGATGGGCATGTGCCGCAGACGGTTGCGGTGTGACGGGCCGATCGGCCGCAGGGGGCATCGATCGCCACCTGCGGCCCCGATCGAAAATTTCCGTTCGATAGCAATATCATGGGTGACGCTTCTGGCTGATCCTCTAAGCGACATTTGAACCCCGAGGCGCACGTGATCTCGGTCAAGACGAACCCGACAACCTCCTGAAATGTCAGAGCATTGACATCCGTTCCAAATCGGACAAGGATACTGGTAACGTTACCAGATATAACGGGACGGGCAGGGAGAGGATGATGACGAGGATGGGATCGGGCGCGCGGCGCCTGCGTCGGTCGATGATGGCGCCGGCCAGCCTGGCGGTGATCGCGGCCTGTATCATGGCCACGCCAAGCTGGGCGCAGACGGCGACGTCGCCGCAGGAGACGCCCGCCGATCAGGCGGCCGTGACCGCGAGCCCCGCGACACAGGAAGGTGAGGCGGACAGCCGCGACATCATCGTCACCGGATCGCGCATCACCACAGGTGGCTTTACCGCACCGACCCCGACGACGGTGATCGGCGAGGAGCAGATTCAGCAGAACACGCAGCCCAATATATTCACGACGGTCGCGCAGCTTCCCTCGCTTCAGGGCTCGACCGGCACCTCGGTCAACACCTTCAGCACGTCGAGCGGGCAGCAGGGCCTGAGCTCCTTCTCGCTGCGCGGCGTCGGCGCGATCCGCACCCTGACGCTGCTCGACGGGCAGCGCGTCGTCGGCGCGAACGTGACCGGCGTGCCCGACATCAGCCTGTTTCCGCAGCTGCTGATCAAGCGGGTCGATGTCGTCAATGGCGGCGCCTCGGCCTCCTATGGCTCGGACGCGGTCGGCGGTGTCGTCAACTTCATCACCGATACCCGGTTCAAGGGGATCAAGGGCAATGTCCAGGGCGGCCTGACCACCTATGGCGACAATGAGCAGGTGCTGATCCAGCTGGCGGGCGGCACCAGCCTGTTGAACGACAGCCTGCATGTGATCGCCAGCACCGAGTACGCGCATGAGGACGGCGTCGGCGGCGGCGAGTTCGGCACCGCGCTGGCGGGCGGGCGCGACTGGTTCCGTCAGTCGACGCTGATCAACCGCAACGTCCTGAACGACGGTACGCCGCAATATCTGTTCCGCGACTATGCGCAGCCCTATAACTACACCAAATACGGCCTGATCACGGCCGGGCCGCTGCAGGGCATCGCCTTCGACCAGGCGGGCAATCCGTTCCAGTTCCAGTACGGATCGGGCGGGGTGCCGGCGCGCGATGCGGCGGGCAATGTTCGCGGCTGTTTCCCCGGCTTCTGCCTGGGCGGCGATCTGTCGGGCAATGTCGATGCGGGCCGCTCGCTCCAGTCGAAGATCCAGCGGGTGAACAGCTATGGCCGTATCGGCTATGACTTCGCGCCCAATGGCGAAATCTATGGCACGGTCAATATCGGCCAGGTGAAGACCAACAACCAGCCGGTCGGCGGCATGAACCGCCCCAATTTGACCATCCAGTGCGCCAATCCCTTCGTGCCTGCGCTGATCAAGGCGGCGTGCACCACGGCGGGCATCACCAATTTCCAGTATGGCACCAGCAATGCCGCGCTCGGCAATACGCAGGTCTATACCGATCGCCGTCAGTTCCGCTTCGTCGCGGGTGCCAAGGGGCGCGAGTCGGTCGCCGGGTCCGACTGGTCCTACGACATGTATTATGAGCACGGGACCAACTATACCGATGTCGATGTCAGCAACATCATGCTGTCCCGCCGCTTCAACCAGGCGATCAACGCGACCACGCTGAACGGCGCGATCGTCTGTGCCGATGCGACGGCGCGCGCCAATGGGTGTCAGCCGCTCAACATCTTCGGCGGCAATCCTTCGGCGGCGGCGCTCAACTACATCATTCCGCAGAACGGCGCCTATCAGCGCACCCGCCAGACGCAGGACGTGATCAGCCTGAACTTCTCCGGCTCGCCCTTCTCGTCCTGGGCGGGGCCGGTGTCGGTGGCGTTCGGCGGCGAGTTCCGCCACGAATTCTACCGCGTGCGCGCCGACCCGTATGGCGCGGGTTTCGCCAACAGCCCGGCCAATGGCGCCTATCCGGCCGACCCGGTGCTGCTGGCGGACGGCAATAACTGGTATGCCGGCAACTATAAGAACGGCAGCGGCGCCTATAGCGTCAAGGAGGCGTTCCTGGAGGCCGACCTGCCGATCATCAATTCGGACGCAGGCGGCCGGGCCAACATCACCGGCGCGGCGCGCGTCACCGATTATAGTACCTCGGGCACGGTCTGGGCGTGGAAGCTGGGCGGAACCTGGGACCTGCCGGTCGATGGCCTGCGCATTCGCGGCGTGACCTCACGCGACGTGCGTGCGCCCAACCTGTCCGAACTGTTCGCTGCACCCGTCACGACGACGCTGCCGGGCTTTTTCGATCCGTTCAACAACGTCAATGTGCTCGCGCTCCAGAACACCATCGGCAACGTCAACCTGACGCCCGAGATCGCGCGCAACACCACGCTGGGCATCGCCTTCTCCAATTCGCAGGCGATCCCAGGCCTCAGCCTGTCGGTCGACTATTACAAGATCAAGATCACCGACGTGATCTCCAGCCTGGGCGCGCAGGACATCGTGAACCTGTGCTTCCTGAACATCGCACCGGAGACGTGCGGCGTGTTCAACCTGAACAACCCCAACGGGCCCAACTTCATCAACGTCCAGTCGTTCAATTTGGCGTCGATCCTGACCGATGGTTTCGACATCGAGGCGAGCTATCGCTGGCAGCGTCCGCTGGGCCTGCCGGGCAGCCTGACGCTGCGCGCGCTGGCGACCAATATCCGGCGGTTCATCACCGACACTGGCCTGCCGGGCACCATCCCCAACGACTCGGCGGGGGTGAACATCGGCAATACGCCCAAGTGGAAGTGGCTGGCGGTACAGACCTATGCCACCGACGACTTCTCGCTGTTGTTGCAGGAACGCTGGTTCAGCGACGGCAACCTCGGCAACCAGTATATCGAGTGCACCACCGGCTGCCCCGGCTCGACCGCCAACCGGCCGACGATCGACAATAATTTCATCCCCGGCGCCTTTTATTTCGACGTCGGCGGCACCTATAACATCACGCCGGCGGTCACGACCTATTTCAAGGTCGACAATGTCTTCAACCGTGATCCCGCTCGTTCGCCCTATTTCGTGAACCCGGCGCTGTACGACGTGCTCGGACGCGTGTTCCGCGCCGGCGTGCGGTTCAGCTTCTAAAGGAACAGCCCATGGCCCTGTCGCGGATGATCGCTTCGTTACTGCTCCTCGCTTTGCCGGGCACCGCCATGTCCGGTGCCGGTGCGCCGGCGGATCGGCCGGGAAGCAACCCGATCATCCGCGACAAGTTCACGGCCGACCCCGCGCCGCTGGTCGTGGGCGACCGCCTGTACCTCTATGTCGGGCATGACGAGGCGCAGCGGGACGAGATGTTCAACATGAAGGAGTGGCTCGTCTATTCGACCACCGACATGAAGACCTGGACTCCGCACGGGCCGATCATGAACGTGCGCGATTTCAAATGGGCCAAGCAGGACGCCTGGGCCAGCCAGACGATCTACAAGAACGGCAAATACTGGTTCTACGCGGCCGTCGAGCATGACAAGACCCATCCCGGCAAGGCGATCGCGGTCGCGGTCTCCGACACGCCGACCGGCCCCTTCGTCGATGCCAAGGGTTCGGCGCTGATCACCAACGAGATGACGCCCAAAGGCACGCATAGCTGGGAAGACATCGACCCGACCGTGTTGACCGATGACGACGGCACGACCTGGATCGCGTGGGGCAACCGGCAATGCTATATCGCGAAGCTGAAGCCCAACATGATCGAGATCGATGGCCCGATCACCGAGATCACGCCGCCCCATTTCGAGGAGGGGCCGTGGCTGCACAAGCGCGGCAACCTCTATTACCTGACCTATGCCTCGCTCGACCGGACGACGCAGCGGGACGAGCATATCTCCTACGCCACCGCGCCGTCGCTGAAGGGGCCATGGACCTATCGTGGGTTGTTGACGGGATCGGGCAAGTACAGCTTCACCATCCATCCCGGCATCGCCGAGTTCAAGGGCAAGTCCTATCTCTTCCTGCATAACGCGACGCTGGCGATCGGCGACCAGAGCGGTGCGATCGGTCGGCGTGCCGTCACGGTCGAGCGGCTCTATTACAATGCCGACGGTACGATGAAGCCGGTGGTTCAGACCCAGGCCGGTGTGACGGCGCCGGGGCGATAGAGATTGACGGCGTTGGTCATGCCGACTTTGCCTCACCCGAACGGGGAAGGGGGCCACGCGCGACATGGTGGAGCGATGTCGTCGCAGGCGGTGGCCCGCTCCATGGCAGGTAATTCCCCTGCGTCATCGCGGCGGCGCGGTGGAGTCGCGTTCGATCAATTGATGGTCGAGGATGGTGATGCGCGGCTGACCGTCACCCGCCGTGCCACCGCGAATGTCCTGGATCAGCCGCTGCAACGCCTCGGTCGCCAGTGCGCGGACGGGCTGGTGGATGGTCGTCAGCGGCGGCCAGAGCGTCGTCGCCGCCGTGCTGTCGTCGAAGCCCGCCACCGTCAGGTCGGCCGGCACGTCCAGATGGCGGCGATGCGCGACCGAGACGATCGCGGCGGCCATGTCGTCGTTGCTGGCGAAGATGGCGGTCGGCGGATGTGCGCTGCCCAGCAGTTCCTCGCCGGCGATCAGCCCCGAGGCATAGCTGTAATCGCCGTGCACGACCTGCGTCTCGATCCCGCCGCCCGCCGCATCGACCGCCGCGCGGAAACCGGCGAGGCGTGCGATGCTGGCCGACTGGTCGGGGTTCCCCAGCACGAAGCCCAGCCGCCGGTGGCCCAGCGCGATCAGGTGCCGGGTCATGTCGAAGGCGGCACGCTCATTGTCGATGCCGACGCACACCGCATCGGGTACGACGCCGCCGATCACCGCGACGGGCAGCCCCGCCTCCTGCAATATCGCGCGCACCGCTTTCGCCTCGCCCAGGGGCGGGGCGAGCAGCACGCCCGCGATCCGCTGCGCGATCAGCCCTTCGATGGCGTCGCGCGTCGGCGGGCGGCCTTGTTCGCCCTTCAGCAGGAACAGCTGAGCCGCGCGGGTCGAGGCTTCCTCGAACACGCCGACCAGCAGCTCGCTCATGAAGGCCGCGCTGGGATTGGAGTAGATGACGCCGATCCGGATCTCGCGCGAGGTCACCAGGCTGCGCGCCATCATGTTGGGGGTGTAGTTCAGCGTCGCGATCACCTCGCGGACATGCGCGCGCACCTCGTCGCGAACGCCGGCATCGCCGTTGATGACGCGCGACACGGTCATCGGCGACACGCCCGCCTGCTTGGCGACATCGATGATCGTGACGCCGCGCGGGCGTCTCTGTCTGCCGGTCAATCCCGTTCCGTCCTGTCGTCGGGCATCGGCCCGGTGGTCGCTTTACGCCCTGCCTCGCTCCGGCGGGGGGCGTCAATGCCGGTCGGCCAATCATGAAGGGAGACGCGGTGCGTCACGACGCAATCGACGGGGGCGGGCGGGGACGGCCGTTCCCCTATATCCGCTGGACCATCATCGCCTTGTTCGTCGTCGCGATGGTCATCAACTATCTGACGCGCAGCATCCTGGGCGTCGCGGCTCCGGCGATCATGGCCGAGCAGCATATCTCGTCTGCGCAATATAGCTGGATCACCGGTGCCTTTCAGTTCGGCATCATGTTCCAGCCGGTGGCGGGCTATCTGCTCGACCTGATCGGCTTGAAGATCGGGTTCAGCCTGTTCGTCGCGGTGTGGTCGCTGATCACACTGGGGCATGGTTTTGCCAATGGCTGGCTGGGTTTCGCCGGCTTGCGCGGCGCGCTGGGGCTGGTCGAGGGATCGGCACAGCCGGCGGGGATGAAGGTCGTCGCCGAATGGTTTCCGGCGCGCGAGCGCGGGGTGGCCGGCGGCATCTATCAGATCGGCGCATCCTTCGGCGCCGTCTTCGCGCCGCCGCTCGTCGCCTGGGCGGTCTTCTATCACAGCTGGCGGGCGGCGTTTTTCGTGGCAGGTGGTTTGGGGCTGCTCTGGGTGGTCGCCTGGCTGTTCTGGTATGCGACCCCGGCGCGCCACCCCAGACTATCGGCCCGCGAGCGCGCGCTGATCGTCGAGGGGCAGGAGGCGAGTCTCGCCAAGCACCGCCGCCGCCCACCGCTGGGCGAACTGCTGCGCCGGCGCAACCTCTGGGCGATCGCGGCCGCACGCTTCCTGGCCGATCCGGTCTGGGGCATGTTGTCGCTCTGGATGCCGCTCTATCTCGTCCAGGCGCGGCATTTCGACCTGACCCAGATCGCGCTGTTCGCCTGGTTGCCGTTCCTGGCCGCCGATCTGGGTTGCCTGTTCGGGCCGGCCGTGGTCGCCTTTCTCCAGCGGCGCGGGGTCAAACTGATCGATGCGCGGCGCGGCGCCTTCACGCTGGGCGCGGTGCTGATGACGAGCATGATGTTCGTCGGCAGCGTCGACAGCCCGGTCGCGGCGGTCGCGCTGCTTTGCCTCGGCGGGTTCGCGCATCAGACGCTGTCGGTGACCGTCATCACCCTGTGTTCGGACCTGTTCCCACAGGATCAGGTCGCGACCGCGACGGGCGTGTCGGGCACCGCCGCCAATCTGGGCGTGCTGCTGTTCACGCTGACCCTGGGATCGCTGGTCGATCAGGTCGGCTACCAACCCTTCTTCATCCTGCTCGGCCTGCTCGATCTGGCCGGTGCCATTCTCCTCTGGACCCTGGTGCGCAAACCCGCATGACCTCTGCCCCTATCAACCCGGTCAATCCTATCCTGCGCGGGTTCAATCCCGACCCCTCGATCGTGCGGGTCGGCGAGGATTATTACATCGCGACCTCGACCTTCGAATGGTATCCCGGCGTCCAGATCCACCATAGCCGGGACCTCACCAACTGGACGCTCGTCGCCCGGCCGCTGGCGCGGGCAGGCCAGCTGGACATGCGCGGCAATCCCGACTCTTGCGGGGTCTGGGCGCCTGACCTGAGCTATAAGGACGCGCGCTTCCATCTGATCTTCACCGATGTGAAGCGGTACGGCCGCACGACGGTGGACGGCGCGAAGGGCGCATCGCTGCGCGACTTCCACAATTACTGGGTATCGAGCGAGCGGATCGACGGCGACTGGTCCGACCCGGTGCATCTGAACAGCAGCGGCTTCGACCCTGCGCTGTTCCATGACGATGACGGGCGCAGCTGGCTGCTCAACATGCTATGGGACCATCGTCCCGACCGGCGGCGCTTCGCGGGTATCATCGCGCAGGAGATCGACCTGCGCAGCGGCCGGCTGCTGGGCCAGCGCCGGACGATCTTCGAGGGCACGGCGCTCGGCTTCACCGAGGGGCCGCATCTCTACAAGCGCGACGGCTGGTATCATCTGCTGGTCGCCGAAGGGGGGACCGAGCGCGGCCATGCCGTCGTCATGGCACGGTCGCGCAGCCTGTTCGGTCCCTATGAGCCGCATCCCGACGGCCCGGTGCTGACCGCGCGCCAATCCCCCGACGCCCCGCTGCAGCGGACCGGGCATGGCGATCTGGTCGAAACGCCCGAAGGCGAGACATGGATGGCCTATCTGTGCGGTCGTCCCTTGCCCGGCAGCGATCGCTGCGCGCTGGGCCGTGAGACGGCGATCCGGCGGATGCAATGGGGTGCGGACGGCTGGTTGCGCTGTGCCGAGGAACCGCCGGTCACCGACGATGCGACGCCGCCGGTCGTCGCACGCGATCTGTTCGACGGCCCGACCCTGCCGGACGCCTTCCAGTGGCTGCGCACGCCATACCCCGAACAGATATTCAGCCTGACCGCGCGGCCCGGTCATCTCCGCCTGTTCGGGCGGGAGACGATCGGCAGCCATTTCACGCAAGCGCTCGTCGCCCGTCGCCAGACCGGGTTCCGCTATGACGTGCAGACGCTCGTCGACTTCGCGCCCGAGCATTTCCAGCAGGCGGCCGGCCTGGTCTGCTATTACAACAGCAGCAAATATCTCTTCCTCCACCTGACGGCGGCGGATGACGGCACGCGCCAGATCCAGGTGCTATCGGTCCTGCCGATCGGCGAAGGGCAGAGCCTGTTGACCCCGGCCATACCCGTGCCGGAGGGGCCGATCGCGATGCGGGTGCAGGTCGATCACGAGGCGCTGCGCTTCGCCTTTCGCGGTGAGAGGGAAAGCGATTGGACCTGGCTGCCCGAGCGGTTCGACGCCAGCCTGTTGTCCGATGAGGCGACGTTGCCCGGGCTGCCCAACTTCACCGGCAGCTTCGTCGGCATCGCGTGTCAGGACATGGCGGGCACCGGCCGGGCGGCCGATTTCCGTCATTTCGATTATGTCGAGACGGGGGACGTCGTCGCCTGACCATGAGGATCGGCCGGCCGCCGATCCCCATGGCCCGCATCAGCCGAGGAACAGCCCATCGGCCGGCAGGCTCTCCCAGGTCGCATGTTCGATCAGCAGATCGGTCGCGCCCAGATGCAGCAACAGGCCATCGGCGGTCTGCTCGCCATGGGCGCGTAGCTCCGCCATGGTACGAATGCCACTGTTGGTGATCCGGATCGTATCGCGCTCGACATCGCTCAGGCGGAAATCCTCGATAGTGACATGGCCGGGCAGGCTGGCGTCGACGACGAACAGATCGTCACCCAGCCCGCCATTGAGGAGGTCGCGACCGCCACCACCGGTCAGCCGGTCGTCGCCTTCGCCGCCATAGATCCGGTCATTGCCGCCGCGCCCGTCGAGCCGGTCGTCCCCGCTGCCCCCATAGAGAAGATCGCTGCCGCTCGTGCCGGTCAGCGTGTCGTTGCCGCCCAGGCCGAACACCCGCGATCCGCTGAGCGTATCGGCACCGGCCGTGCCCTGCTTGGCGCCGGTATAGGCGATGTCCTGATCGAAGCGCTCGAACAGACCGCTGAAGGTCTGATCCTCCAGCCGATCGGCCTCGATCGTGTAGTGACGGCCGCCCCACAGGCCGGTGTCGAGGAAGGTCACTTTCTCGACGCCCGAGACGATGTTCAAGCCGAAGCTCTGCGAGAAGAAGGCGATGGTCCCGTCGGTCAGGCGCGTCACGCTCCAGTCGCGCATCGACCCGGACAACTCCAGCGTATCGCTGCCCAATCCGCCTTCGATGCGGTTCTGGCCCGTGCCGGGGCGGATGATGTCGTCGCCCGCCATGCCGTCGATATAGTCGTTGCCGACATTGCCGCGCAGCCGGTCGCCATATTGCGATCCGATCAGAAAGGCTGAGTCGCCGACATGGCCATGCCGGTCGGACGGGCGGTCGAGGTCCTCGACCCACACGGCATCGCGGGTCGCCCCGCTGAGGTTGGAGACGATCACCAGGCTGTCGCGCGAGGTCAGCTCGTAAAAGGCCGATTGGGTGATCCGCGTCACCGCGTCCGAACTCACGCCGGCGACATGCGCAGCCCAGCCTCCGGGGATGTTGTAGAGCGCGAAGGGGCCATAGGGCCAGGCGGGATTGGCATAGTCGTCGCCGAACAGGATGAGGTTGTCGGTCGACGACCCCAGCGCATAGTCCTGCCCGATCAGGCCGGGCGCGGCGGCCACCGCCTCACCGAGCGAGTCGAAATTGCCGGCCGCCTGGTGGACGACGTCGTTCTCGAACCCGATGTTCAGAACCCGGTCGTCGCCTTCATAGGTATAGGGGACCGCATGTGCGACATAGCTGCTGTCGGCGAAGAAACCGCCGGCCAGCGTGTCGGCATATTTGGCCATGATATTGGTATAGGCCGCCCCCAGCGAATAGCCGGTGACGATGACGTCGTCGGCACCCAGGCCGTGGCGGAGCGCATAGTCGCGGACCGCCGAGAGCAGCTGGTCCATCGCAGGGGCGATCTCGCCGCTGTTGAGCTGGGTGTAATCGGGGAGGTCGGCGGGCGAGTTGGTGCCGGCGAAGGTAACCGACAGTCGGGTGACATGGCCCCCGGCATCGCGCTCCTCATAGATCTTGGCCTGCGGCCCCGAATAGGTCCGCCCGGTCAGCGGGCTGGGAATGATGTTATAGCCGTCGCTGTCGACCGATTCCGGACCCAGCCCCAGCGCCGCCGGTCCGACATCGGACCAGCCGGGGGGCAAGGCGACGTGGATGCGATTGGCGGTGGCGCCGGGCGGCAGGATGTCGCCGAACGCATTGGCCAGCCGCGCGACCGGCAAACCGAAAATCCGGTCGAGCTGTCCATAGGTCGCCAGCTGCAACGAGGTGTTGGCCAATTCCGCGGATTCCGTAACGGAATATCGACGATAATCGAACATGCCCATCGCGATCTCTCCCTAGAGAATCAGTATAGTTTTGAAAAAACTATCATCATCGTTTGAAGGCGGCAAACATACGGATGTGAACGTATCTGAGGATGGCTTCGACGTTGCGCCAATAGGGCGTTTTTACTTATCGTGGTGAGCGCTATCCATGGGATCGTCGTGCCATTACCTTGCCGTCGCTCGACGGGGTGTCGGATTTGCGATAAAGTATTGAGGAGCATGGTGAAATGCCGGGGGTGCGCGCACCCTATCGCCGGCATAAAAAAAGGCCCCAGCTTGCGCCGGGGCCGGAGGGGGGAACGTTGAGGGAAGGGGCTTAGAAGGTGCCGCGCAGACCGATCAGGAACTGGCGACCCGGCTTGTACTGGGTGAAGGTCGCATTCTCGAACTGGAAGTAGGAGCGCAGCGTCGAATTGGTGAAGTTCGCGACGTTGATGGTCAGCTGCGGCGCGCCCGCGATTCCGAAGATCTTGTCGAGGTCGAAGGCCGACGAGAAGTCGTAGGTGGTATAGTCGGTGCCGAACAGCGCCGCCGCCGGGATGCCGTTCTGCGCCGCGCCGCTGTTCTGCGCGCCCTGACGCGAGGTGGTGGCGACACGCAGCATCACGCCGTTCTTTTCGTAATAGGCGGTGATGTTGTACGTGAATGGCGCCACGCCGAACGCGATGGCGGGGCCGTCGCTGCGCTGGTCGACGATCGTGGCGTTGGCATTGAAGCCGAAGCCGGTGATGCCGAGCGACCGGGTCAGGAAGTCGAGCGGCTGAACCCACTGGAATTCCAGGCCGTTGATGGTCAGCTTGTTGGGCACGTTGACCTGCGACGTCACCTGCACCTGCGCCGAGCCCGGACCGCCGCGTGCGTTGATCGCGATCTGCTGCGTCGGGTTCAGCGTGTCATAGGTGATGCCATATTGCGCCAGGTTCGAAAAGGGCACCGTCGAGATCGCGGTGGTGGTGAACCCTTCCAGCGACTTGCGGAACGCGTTGAAGCTGATCACGCCCTCGCGGCCGGTATAATATTCGAAACCGAGGTCGAGATTGGTCGACAGATAGGGTGCGAGCGCCGGATTGCCGATCGAGGCCTGGTCGGCCGATGGCGCGCCGAAGTTGATGCCCGGCAGCTGCGCCGAGGGGTCGGGTCGGGTCATGGTGCGCGAACCCGCGACGCGGACCACCGCATGTTCGCCGATGTCATAGGCGAAGGTCGCGGCGGGCAGCCATTCCGAATAGACGTTGCGCGTCTCGGCGATGTTGATGATGCTCGGATAGCGGCTGCCATCGGGCAGCGTTCCGCCGTTGGCGGTCGTGTTGCGCGGATCGGGAAGCGAGACGCGGCCCGAGATCGTCTGGATCGTGTTGACGTAACGCAGGCCGACATTGAAGCGCAGCGTGTTGCCGCCCAGTTCCTGCGCGCCGTTGACGGTCGCAAAGGCCGACTTCACGACCTCGCGGATGAAGCCCGCGCTGGCACCGGTGTTCGCGCCGCCATTCTCGGGCGCGTTGTCGTGGAAGAACTGGTAGTTGCTGGCCTTGGCAAAGGCGGGCCAGTTGACCGTCACGAAGCCGGCCGGCCCCGGCGACAAATAGCTCGGGGCCGCACTGTTGGGGATCAGCGAGCCGCCATAGCTGACCGGGCCGCTCATGCCCGAGCTGAAGCCGGTGCCATAGCCCGGATAGGTCGGATAGCCCGCAGGCGCCGCGCCCGGCGCGTTCCGGCCCTCGCAGGGCGGCTGCGAGTTGGGTGAGGGGACGGCGACGTTGGGATTGTTGCCGCAGACCGCATTCTGCCAATACTGGCTGTTGTCGAAGCCGCGAATACGGCGCGATGTGTCGTCATAGGCGCCGCCGACCTTCAGGTTCAGCGCGGTGTCGCCCCAGGTCAGGTCGCCGCGCAGGCCCTTGTTGATGTTCAGGCGACGCTCGTCCTGCAGGTTGACGCGGCTGCCGGCATACCAGCCGAAATTCTTCGGATCGTTCAGGTCCAGCGCGCTCTTGATCGTCGGGATGCCGCCATTGGTCGAGAAGGTGACGGTATTGCCGACGCCCAGCGGCGTGGTCATGCCGACGGTCGGGCTTTCGCGGTGGAAGGTCGACCGGGCGTAATTGCCCTGGAAGTTGAACTTCAGCTTGTCGTTGATCTCCCACTCGCCGCCGGGATTGACGCTCCAGAGGTGCGTCGTCTCGGTATAGGGGCGGAATTCGTTGAAGAACTGCGCGTTGGCGAAGGTGCCGCCGGTGACCGTGCAGCCCGCGCTGCAATCCGACTTGTCGAAGGTCAGGTTGGTCGGGATGATCGCGCCGTTGCGCACGATCCACGCCATGTTCTCACGCGTCAGCTCGTTCTGCTTATAGCCGTACAGGCCATCGACATAGAAATGCAGCGTGTCGGTCGGGCGATACTCGGCGCTGACGATCGCGTTCACGCGGTCGCGGGGGCCACGAATGCTGGTGACGCGGCCCAGGCGCGGCAACAGGCCGTTGTCGATCTGCTGGATGCTCGCGCCCGGATTGTTGGCGAGCAGGAAGGCGCGGTCGATCACCGTGCCCGGGACCAGCCCGCCGCCCGCGCCGACCGGCACCGTCGACGGAATCGTCCAATTGCCGCCGCCGGTGCTGTTGCAGCCGCTGGTCGCACCGCACTGGGCCGCAGTCAGCGCCGGATTGGTATAGCCGATCGTCTCGAAACCGCGCGTGTCGGTGAACAGGCGCTGCGCCGACACGCCGGCGAGGATGCCGACCGTATCGTTGCGCCAGCTGCCGATCAGCGAGCCGCGTGCGCCGATCCGGTCTTCGGGCGTCTGTCTGGACCCCTGGATATTATAGGCGAGGAACGGTCCGGTGCGATCGAAGGGCCGCGCCGAACGCAGGTCGATATTGCCGGCCGCGCCGCCCTCCAACAGGTCGGCAGTATAGCTCTTGTTGACGGTCAGCTTGGTGAACAGGTCGGTCGGGAAGAAGCTGAGATCGACCGAGCGGTCGGTGCCCTGCGCGTCGGTCGCACCCGAGGAGGCGACCGCGATCGGCGCGCCGTTCAGCGTGACGTTGGTGAAGTTCGACCCCAGGCCGCGAATGGCGACGTTGGTGCCTTCGCCGGTCACGTCGCGGGTGATGGTGACGCCCGGAATACGGTTGAACGACTCCGCGATGTTGGTGTCCGGGAACTTGCCGATGTCCTCGGCGAAGATCGAGTCGGTGAAGCCGGTCGACGCGCGCTTGGCGTTGGTCGACTTGGCCAGGCTCGAGCGATAGCCGGTGACGACGATGTCCTCGCTCGACGTGCCCTGGGTCGCATCGACCTGCGGGGCGGGGGGCGTCGCGGGGCCATTGTCCTGACCATCGGCGGGGACCTGCTCCTGCGGCGGCGGTACCGCCTGCGCCATGACGGTCGAGGCGCTCATCGCCCCGGCGGCCGTGGCACAGAGCAGGGCGATACGGCGGAGGCGCATATGGGGAAGGCGCGCAGGGGGCAGGGGCTTCATCTCAGGTCCTCTCTGTCGGTCCGCTGCCGTTCGTCGCGACATGCGGGAATATTCTTTTGACGGTAGAATCGGGTGGCCGGGTCGGATCAGGGCCGGATAGGGCAGGGGCCATGCACGCACGACGCGACTGTCGAAGCCATTCCGCTACCCCCCTTACCATGACCGCCTGACGCGGATCGTTGATAGCGGTATCGTTACGCTTATTGGTCAGGCGGTCAATAAAAATTGGTTAGGCCAACGTGAAAAACTGTATTGACTGGCTGTCGGGGCGGCATGTGTCTGAAATACCGGGCATCGATTTTAAGGTGACAGAAAGAATTGCAATCGATCCGTAAGCGAAGGGGGCGCGTCGGCGGCCCCGATCGGCCTCGACTCGCCCCCGTCATTGGTCAGTGCGCCTGCCCCGGCGCGTAAGGGAAATGCTGGGCCTTGTACCACGCCAGATCGTGCTCGGGCGGCCGAACGCCAGCGGGGAGCGGCCGGTGGTTCACCGACATCCAATAGGCCAGGCTGGCATCGCGCCACCAGCGCGCTTCGCGCTCCTGGATCGCGAGATAGGTCGCGGTCTTCTGCCAGATTTCGGCATCCACCTTGCCCTTCAGGCTGTCCCATTGCTGGCGCATCCGCCCGACATAGGCGACGCCGCGATCATAATGGCCGACCAGATCCTCCCACAGCGTCCGCCCATCCGCCATGCGGCGATCCCAGGGCAGGTGGTGGAACCATAGCAGCATCGACTCAGGCGTCGTCTCCGGCTTGGCGAAGGCCCGGGCAACCGGCCCGGCATATTGGCCGACCGCGTTGCTGCCGCTCGTGGTCCGGTCGAAACCGATCCCGGCGGCATCGGCGCGATGGTAATAGACGGGATTCCATTCGGGCCGGGCCAGATCGGCGACCCAGGGACCGGGTCCATAATGATGCCCCGTCGCCATCAGGTGCGCGAGGCCTAGCGCGCCGGTATAGTCCACCACCGCCTCGCGCGAGCCCATCATCATCGCGGTGACGGTATCGACGACCTGGCGGTCATTGCCGAACGTCTCCGCCGCCCAGGCCCGCGCGATCGCCTCGGCCGACAGGTCGGGGTCCCAGGCCAACCGGCCGAAGGCGTACCAATTGGCCTGGTTGAAGGTCGATCCGCTCCAGTCGCGGTCACGCCCGATATTGGCGACGCCCGCCATGCCCGACAATTTATGCCCCTCGGCTTGGCCATCGACGACGTCGGCGACGGTCTCGCCCCGCTTCTGTCCCGTTTTGGCGTCCAGCACCTCGGTGAAAAGTGGACCGAGATAGGCGAGGTGGGTCGCGAAGTCGAGATACTCCTTGGTGATCTGGAACTCGATCATCAGCGGCGTGCGTGGCATGGCGCCGAACAACGGGTGGAAAGGCTCGCGCGGCTGGAAATCGATCGCGCCGTTCTTCACCTGCACCAGCACATTGTCGGCGAATTTGCCGTCGAGCGGCTTGAACTCGGTATAGGCCTGCTTCGCGCGATCCTCGGGGTCCGTCTCGGCATAGACGAAGGCGCGCCACATCACGATGCCGTCATGGGGCTTGACCGCGGCGGCCAGCATGTTGGCGCCATCGGCATGGCTGGCGCCATAGTCGCGAGGGCCGGGCTGGCCCTCGCTGTTCGCCTTGACCAGAAAGCCACCGAAATCGGGGATGGCGCGGTAAATTTCGTCCGCCTTTGCCTTCCACCAGGCCGCCACCGCCGGATCGCGCGGATCGGCGGTCTTCAGCCCGCCCAACTCGATCGGCGCGGAGAAGCGGACCGAGAGATAGACCTTGATGCCCCAGGGACGGAACACGTCCGCCAGTGCCGCCGCCTTGGCGATATAGGGCGCGGTCAGGCTGTCTGCCTTGGCGTTGACGTTGTTGAGGACGGTGCCGTTGATTCCGATCGAGGCATTGGCGCGCGCATAATCGGTGTAGCGCGGATCGCGAAAATCGGGGAGCGTCCACCAGTCCCACAGCGACTGGCCGGCATAGCCACGCTCGATCGAGCCATCGAGATTGTCCCAATGGTTCAGCACACGCAACTTGACCCTGGGTGCCGAGCTCAGCGAGAGGGTGTCGGCGAACGGCGTGGTGGCCAAATGGCGGATCAGGGCGAACGCTCCGTACAGCGCGCCCTTGTCGCCATTGCCCGCGATCAGCAGCGTGGGCCGACCATTCAAGGTCACCGTTCGGACCAGATACCCTTCGGGCCCCAGTCCCTCGAACGGCAGGCGCAGTGCGGCGACGGACGGAGTCGCGGCCGTCGCCAGCAGGATCGGCGGCAGACCGGCCGGCAGCGCACGCTCCAATTCCGTCTGCGCCAGCACTAGGGTTGAAGAGTCTCCTGACCGAGAAATAGCGATCTGCCTGACCGATTTTTTAGGCGCCTTGAGCCAAAGGCCATAGCCATCGTCGGCAAATGCAGAAATAGGCATAAAAAACAGTGATATGGCCAAGCTGCTGGCCAATGATCGCCAAGCCTTCATTCCGCGCTCTCCCAAGGGGCCGGCGATTGACAAGCCGACATTCGCACATAATGGTAATGCTGTCAGACCAATTGGCAAGCCGGTTGAACGCCGCTGTCGCAACAGGAGGGGCCGGAATGTCCGTGCAGGCTGATCGCCTTGACCGCGCCGTGTCGCGGCCCGCCGCTCCCGTGCCATCTCCGTTTCCGAGCGCGGTATCGTCGCGGATCGTGTCCGACCGTCGGGTCGCGCGCGCCGTTGCGGGGCGCATCCCCGTCATCGTCTGAAGGACGTCCTTCCATGCCCAAGATCATCGCCGCCCGCCTGATCGTCACATCGCCGGGGCGCAACTTCGTCACGCTGAAGATCGAATGCGACGACGGCACCACCGGCCTGGGCGATGCGACGCTCAACGGCCGCGAACTGGCGGTCGCCAGCTATCTCCAGGATCATGTCATTCCGTGCCTGATCGGTCGCGATGCGCACCGGATCGAGGACATATGGCAATATCTCTACAAGGGTGCCTATTGGCGACGCGGGCCGGTGACGATGACTGCGATCGCGGCAGTCGACATGGCGCTGTGGGACATCAAGGGCAAGGTCGCCGGGCTGCCCATTTATCAGCTGCTGGGCGGCGCGGCGCGTGAGGGGTGCCTGGTCTATTGCCACGCCAATGGTACGATCATTGAGGATACGATCGAGACCGCGATCCGTCACCGCGACGAAGGCTATCGCGCGATCCGCCTGCAATGCGGCGTGCCGGGGCTGGCCTCCACCTATGGCGTAGCGAAGGCGGGCCAGCGTTACGAACCCGCCGATGCCGACCTGCCGAGCGAGAGCGTCTGGTCGACCGAGAAATATCTGCGCGTCGTCCCCGAACTGTTCGCGGCGGCGCGCGAGGCATTGGGCTGGGACGTCCACCTGCTCCACGACGTCCACCACCGCCTGACCCCGATCGAAGCGGCGCGGCTGGGCAAGGATCTGGAGCCCTATCGTCCTTTCTGGATCGAGGATGCGACGCCGGCGGAAAATCAGGACAGCTTCCGCCTGATCCGTCAGCACAGCACGACGCCGATCGCGGTGGGTGAGGTGTTCAACTCGATCTGGGATGCCAAGCATCTGATCGAGAACCAGCTGATCGACTATATCCGCGCGACCGTCGTCCATGCCGGTGGCTTGACCCATTTGCGGCGGATCGCCGCGCTCGCCGACCTGTATCAGGTGCGCACGGGCTGCCACGGCGCGACCGACCTGTCGCCGGTGACGATGGCGGCGGCGCTGCATTTCGGGCTGTCGGTCCCCAATTTCGGCATTCAGGAGCATATGCCGCATACCGAGGAGACCGACGCCGTCTTCCCGCATCATTACCGGTTCGAGGACGGGATGATGCACCCCGGCGACGCCCCCGGTCTGGGCGTGTCGATCGACGAGGAGCGCGCAGCGGCCCACCCCTATAAGCGCGCCTATCTGCCGGTGAACCGTCTGGAGGACGGCACTCTGTGGAGCTGGTGAGATGAGCGATTTGCAACAGGCCGCCGCCACCGGACCCGATACCGCCGTCCAGGCCGTGCCCGCGCCGCGCGGGCGGGTGCGATGGGTGATCTGCGGTCTGCTGTTCGCGGCGGTCGTGCTCAGCTATATCGACCGGCTGGTGCTGGGCGTTCTCAAGCCGCAGCTGACCGCACTCTACGGCTGGACCAATAGCGGCTATGGCGACATCACCGGCTATTTCCAGGTCGCCTACGGGGTCGGTTTCCTGCTGTTCGGGTGGCTGATCGACCGGATCGGGCCGCGTGCCGGCTATCTGCTGGCGATGGGCAGCTGGACCGTCGGGCATTTCGCCCAGACGCTGGTCACCTCGACCACCGGCTTCGTGATCGCGCGCATCCCGCTGGCCTTTGGTGAGGCGGGGACCTACCCCTCCGCACTTGCCGCCGCGTCGCAATGGTTTCCGAAGAAGGAGCGGGCACTCGCCATCGGCATCTTCAACGCCGGCGCCAATGTCGGCGCGGTGGTGACCCCGCTCCTGATCGGTTTCATCGTCGCCGATCTGGTGCTCGACTGGCGCTGGGCGTTCATCATCACCGGGTTGTTCAACCTGGTCTGGCTGGGCGCGTGGTGGCGGCTCTATCACCCGCCGCACGCGCATCCGCGCATCACGCCCGAGGAACGCGCCTGGATCGAGGCGGAGCCGGTCGCGACGACGGGCCGCGCGGGTTTCCGTACCGTGCTGCGTCACCGGGAAACCTGGTCCTATATGACCGGGCGCTTTCTGATCGATCCGGTCTGGTGGACCTTCCTGTTCTGGCTGCCGGATTTCTTCCATAGCCGTTATGGCTATGACCTGAAGAGCTTCGGCCCGCCGCTGGTCGCCATCTATATCATGGCCGATGTCGGCGCGATCCTGGGCGGCTGGTATTCGTCACGGCTTTTGAAGACCGGGGTCGAGACGGGCCGCGCCCGCAAGCGCGCGATGTTCGCCTGCGCGCTGTTCGCCCTGCCGGTGATGTTCGCCGCACAGGCGAGCAGTATCTGGATCGCGGTCGCGATGATCGGCCTGGCCTGCGCCGCGCATCAGGGTTTTTCGACCAACCTCTTCGCTTTGCCGGGCGACCAGTTCCCTCGCTATGCCCAAGGAACGCTGATCGGTCTGGGCGGCTTTGCAGGTGCGACGGGCGGGTTCATCGCCTCCAAGGCGCTGGGCGTGCTGCTCGACCGGGTGGGCAGCTACCAGCCCTTCTTCATCGCCTGCGGCATGGCCTATCTGGTCGCGCTGCTGGTCTTTCACATCCTCAACCCGCGCTATCGCGATGTGCGGATTGGTGCCGGCTGACCAGGTGGGCGGATGATGATGTGCGGATGGTCGGGGAGACAGGATTCCTGACCTATTTTTGCCGCGCGCTAAGTCATTGTTTTTACGTCGCCGCGCAACCCGTCTGCCAGCGAGTTGCACACTGAGGGGTACAAGAAGGGGTACAAAGAGGCAAGGACATTGAACGAGGTTTGGCACGTTGGCGATACGCCGCCACCGCGGCGCTTCCCAATCGCCGTGGATGCTGCGCGTCCTTCAGCCGCACAATATGTCCGAACGCGTCATGCCAGCTACCATGCTCGAGCAAACCGGCCGGAGGTCTCGACCATCGTGTCTATGCTGGCGGACCGACCCGCAACGCCGGGGCATTACGAAAGCCGTGCGCCGATGTTTTTCCGTGCTGGCGTAGATATGTCTGACGCTGGAACAATTCTGCCGTTCACCGGCGACGTGGCTAACGGCAGATCTTATCGGATGCCGACGTTCAGCCTTTGCTTACCTGTTCTCACAGACACAGGCAACTTAGATTCAGCGGATTTCAGACTGTCCGCATATATAGGGCGCGTAAAGCTGATATGCTGCCGGTCTGAGATATGATTTGATCTGATTGCCATATTTTGCGATCCCCGCCGGAAGCTAAGCCACCGGAGCATTGGTGAACAGGGGGAGCGATGGACTCGCTGAATTTCGGCTTTTTGGAAGCCCATGATGAACAGCTGGTAACGTTAGGAGGGCTGGCGGAACGCTATTTCTCAAGCGATCCTTCCACTGCCATCGTTAAGCTTCGCCAGTTTGCTGAATTGATGGCGAAGATGGTCGCTGCGCATCACGCCGTTTATCGTGATGAGCGCGAGACATTCGAAGAAACGCTGCGTCGCCTGTCATATGATCGCCTGATTCCCAAGGAAGCAGCCGATATTTTTCATGCTCTGCGGAAAGCAGGCAACAGCGCCGTGCATGAAGCAAAGGGCAATCATTCCACTGCTCTGACGGCGCTGAAATTCGCTTGGTCGCTGGGCATCTGGTTTCATCGGACCTATGGCCGCGCTGCCAATTTTCAGTCTGGTGCATTCGTGCCGCCGCGCCAGCCTGTTGATGCGACCGTTGCCTTGCGCGAAGAGATTGAAAAGCTCAGGCAGAAGGTGGCGGAAACAGAAGGCGATGCGGCTCGCGCTCGCCTTGAAGCAGAAGAACAGGCCCACGCACGCGAGGCCATAGAATCAAGATTGGCACGCGAGGCCGAGGAGCGAGCCGCCTGGGAGAAGATCGCCCAAGACATTGATGCCGAGAAGGCTGAAGTCACAAGCAAGCTCGCCGCCCTCCAAGCCGAAGCCGAAACTCTACCTCGCGCTGAGGCTGCTCAATTGGTCGAGCGTGGTGAAAAGGCTGCGGTCAAGATCGACCTCGACGAAGCGGAAACCCGTGCCCTTATCGATCAGCAATTGCGCGATCGTGGATGGGAGGTTGATACCCGCGACCTTCGATACAGCAACGGTGTTCGCCCCGCCAAGGGTCGCAATCTTGCAATAGCTGAATGGCCAACCGCAAATGGCCCCGCCGATTATGCCCTGTTCGCTGGTACAACTCTGATCGGCGTTGTGGAGGCAAAGCGACGCCGGAAGAATGTGTCAGCCGCGATCGACCAGGCTGAGCGCTATTCAACCGGCATAAAAGACAGCGCCGATTTCAACTATGCGGGTGGGCCATGGGGCGAACACAAGGTGCCATTTGTGTTCAGCGCGAATGGCCGATCCTATCTAAAGCAGATTGAGACAGAGAGCGGCATCTGGTTCCGCGATACCCGCCGCGCAGCAAACCATCGTCGCGCGTTGGTGGACTGGCCGACGCCGGAAGGCCTCGCCGGGCAGCTTGAAGTCGATCAGGACGCGGCTGATGCGGCGCTTAAGACGCAGCCATTCGAATTCGGCTTCCCGCTTCGCCATTATCAGGAAAGCGCGATTCGCTCGGTGGAAGCGGCATTGTCGTCTGAGCAGCGCGCCGTCCTGGTTGCGATGGCGACCGGCACAGGAAAGACCAAGCTCGCTATCGCCATGCTGTACCGCTTGCTGTCGGCCAAACGGTTCCGACGCATCTGCTTCGTGGTCGATCGCAGCGCTCTTGGCGACCAGACTGAGGGCGAGTTTTCGACCACCAAGGTTGTGTCCGGCAAGACGTTCGCTGAAATCTTCGGCCTCAAGGGCTTGGGCGACGTGACCCCGGACGTGGAAACCAAAGTCCACATCTGCACGATTCAGGGCTTGGTGAAGCGTGTCCTGTTCGCGGCCGATGCCGCATCCATGCCGCCCGTTGACCAATATGACCTAATGGTCATCGACGAATGTCATCGCGGCTACCTGCTCGATCGGGAGATGTCCGACGCAGAGCTGAGCTTCCGGGGGCAGGACGATTATATCTCGAAATATCGGCGCGTGCTGGACTATTTCGATGCGGTGAAGATCGGCCTGACGGCTACGCCCGCGCTGCACACCACCGACATTTTCGGTGATCCGGTTTTCATCTATTCCTACCGCGAGGCCGTGGTCGACGGCTTTTTGATCGACCATGAACCGCCGATCCGCATTGAAACCGCGCTGGCGCGAGCCGGCATCAAGTTCGAGAAGGATGAAGAGCTTGAACTGCTGAACACGCGGACCGGCGAAGTCGATCTGGCCCACGCGCCGGACGAAATCCGTTTCGAGGTCGAGGCATTCAACCGGCAGGTTATTACCCCGGAGTTCAATCGCGTCGTGGCGGAGGAGCTGGCGCGGCACATCGATCCGGCGCTACCCGGCAAAACGCTGATATTCGCCGCCACCGATGCCCATGCGGACATGGTGGTCAGCGCCATCAAGGCCGCTTTTGCCGAGCAATATGGCGAGATCGACGATGCAGCCGTGAAGAAAATCACGGGCAGCGTGGACAAGGTGAAGAACTGGATTCGCTCGTTCCGCAACGATGCCAACCCGCAAATCGTCGTCACCGTCGATCTGCTCACCACCGGCATCGACGTGCCCAAGATCACGAACCTTGTGTTTCTGCGCCGGGTGAACAGCCGCATCCTGTATGAACAGATGATCGGCCGTGCGACCCGCCAATGTCCGGAAATTGGCAAGGAGGTTTTCCGGATTTTCGACGCCGTCGATCTCTACCCCCACCTCCAGAACATGACCGACATGAAGCCTGTCGTTGTTAACCCGTCGATCAGCTTTGCTCAGCTCGTCCGCGAAATGACGGAAGCGCAGAACGATGAGCAGCGGGAGGCCATTCGCGAACAGCTCGCCGTGAAACTGCGCCGCCGGATCAAGAAGCTGACCGATGAGGCAAGGCAACAGTTCGAAGCCGCAGCGGGCGAAACGCCAGAGGCAATGCTGCAACGGGTAATGTCCGGCGATGCACCTGGGCTTGCCGCCTGGCTGAAGGACCGCGCCGCGATCGGCACCATCCTCGATTGGCAGGCCGATGGCGATACTCCCGGTTATGTTCCGATTTCCAAGCACGCGGATCAGGTCGTCGATGTGTCGCGCGGCTATGGCAGCGGCGCGAAGCCTGAGGATTTTTTGGACAGCTTCGCCGCCTTCGTCCGCGACAATATCAACACCATCGCCGCGCTGAAGCTCGTCGTTCAGCGTCCCCGCGATTTAACCCGGGCCGATCTGAAGGAACTGCGCCTGGCGCTGGATTCTAAGGGTTTTTCAGACGCCAATCTGCGCCGTGCGTGGGCCGATGCCCGCAATGAGGAAATCGCCGCCTCGGTCATCGGCTTCGTCCGTCAGGCCGCGCTGGGCGATGCCCTTATCCCCTATGAAGACCGTGTACGCGACGCCATGCGCGCTATAATGGCGAGCCGCGCATGGACCGACCCACAAAAGCGATGGCTTAAGCGGATCGGCGATCAGATTGAAAAAGAAATCGTGGTGGACCGCGCCGCCATCGACAAGGAGCCGTTCGTCGCCGATGGCGGCTTCAATCGCCTGAACAAGGTGTTTGGCGGGGAGCTGGAAAGCATCCTCGCCGGAATCAACGAAGAATTGTGGAAGAAGACCGCGTAAATGAGCACCACCACCGATATCGTCGCCAAGCTTTGGGGTCTGTGCAATGTCCTGCGCGACGACGGCGTCACCTATAATGAATATGTGACGGAGCTGACCTACCTGCTGTTCCTCAAGATGCTGAAGGAAACCGGCAAGGAGGAGCGGTTGCCCGAAGGGTGGCGCTGGGGCCTGCTCGCTAAGCGGGAAGGCATGGAGCAGCTCGATTATTACAAGGCAATGCTGCTCGAACTCGGCAAGGCGAAGGACGCGCTGGTCGGCGCGATATTCATTGATGCGCAAACCCGCCTGCGCAAGCCGACCAATCTGAAGGCGCTGACGTCCAACATCGATAAGCTCGACTGGTTCTCCGCCCGCGAAGAGGGGCTGGGCAACCTCTATGAAGGTCTGTTGGAGAAGAACGCGGCCGACAAGAAATCCGGTGCCGGGCAGTATTTCACGCCCCGCCCGTTGATCGACTGCATCGTGCGCCTGATGCAGCCGCAGCCGGGAGAAGTAATCCAGGACCCGGCAGGCGGAACGGCGGGTTTCCTCGTCGCCGCCGATCGCTACATCAAGGATCATACGGACGATCTCTACACGCTGACCGAGCAGCAGGCCTTCTTCCAGAGGCACAACGCCTTTTGCGGCGCGGAGCTGGTGCCGGATACCCATCGCCTTAGCTTGATGAACTTGCTGCTGCACGGCATCGAAGGTGGGATGGAAAATATCGATACGCTCTCGCCCGATGGTGAGGCGCTGCCCAAGGCCAATCTGATCCTGACCAATCCGCCCTTTGGCACCAAGAAAGGCGGAGGGCGACCGACCCGATCCGATTTCTCGATCACGGCCGATACCTCGAACAAGCAACTTGCCTTCGTCGAGCATATCGTGCGCGCATTGGCCCCCGGTGGCCGCGCCGCCGTGGTCATCCCCGATAACGTGCTGTTCGAGGATAATACGGGCCGTCGCCTGCGTACCTGGCTGATGGACCTGTGCGACCTGCACACCATCCTGCGCCTGCCGACCGGCATTTTCTATGCGCAGGGCGTGAAGACCAACGTGCTGTTCTTCCGACGCGGCAAGAGCGACAAGGGCAACACCAAGGCGGTCTGGGTCTATGACATGCGGGCGAATGCTCCTGCCTATGGCAAGACTCGCCCGCTGACAGTTGCCGACTTTGCTGATTTCGAGGCTGCCTATGGCGCTGATGCTAATGGCGAAGCTGCGCGGCAGGATCAGGGGGAGGACAGCCGGTGGCGCAAGTTCGAGCGCGCAGCCATCACCAACCGCGCTGACAACCTCGACATAAGCTGGCTTCGCGATACCGAAGCAGAGACGGAAGAGTCACTGACCGAACCGGAGGATATCGCTGCCGCCATCATCGGCCATCTGAAAGCAGCGCTGGAGGAGATCGAAACTCTTTCAGACGAATTGGAGCCGGATAGCGTTGAGGAGGCTGCTGCCGTGGCGGAGGCGGCGGAATGAGCAATATGCCGCAAGGATGGGAAGAAGCGACGATAGCCGATGTCACTACCGCATTCGTCAGCATCGACCCTACGAAAATTCCAGATCAAACCTTCCGTTACGTCGATATCGGCTCGATCGATAATAAAAGCCAGACGATTGCCGATCCCAAGTCCTTTACTGGAAAGGAGGCGCCGTCGCGGGCACGGCGAGTCATACAGGCCGACGACACCCTTTTTTCTACTGTGCGGACCTATCTGAAGAATATCGCGCTGGTCCCCGCCGAGTTAAGCGGCGAGCTGACTTCAACCGGCATAGCGGTTCTGCGGCCTAGCGGTGCCGTTGATGCAACCTATCTGTTCCGTTGGGTTTCCTCCGATCCGTTCGTAAATGAGCTGTCGGCCGCGCAGGACGGGACTATGTACCCCGCCGTTTCCGACAAGGACGTTGCTAGCGCGACCATTCCAGTGCCGCCGCTTGCCGAACAGCGACGGATCATGGCGAAGATCGACAGCCTCACCGGCAAATCCAGACGCGCCCGCGACCATCTCAACCACATCCCCCGCCTCGTCGAGAAATACAAACAGGCCATCCTCGCTGCCGCCTTCCGGGGCGATTTGACGTGCGAATGGCGTGCAAAACACCATCACAAAAGCGAATGGAAATCGGCAAATCCTTCCGCTTACTTCACTTGGTCGAGTGGTAAGAACTTGCCCAGTAAGCGCCAAGTCGCTGGCGACGTTCCCGTGATCGGTGGCAATGGAGTTGGTGGCTACCACAACGAAGCTCTGATCGATTTTCCTACGTTGGTTGTCGGTCGCGTTGGAGCACAGTGCGGCAATGTCCATTTTTCATCGGGGCCTGCATGGATCACCGATAATGCTATCTTTGCCCGCTCAGTGTCCGATCAGATTGATCTGTCATATGCTGTGCTATTTTTCAGGAATGCCAATTTAAATCAATTGGCAGGCGGTAGCGGTCAGCCCTACATAAATCAGACAACCCTGAATGCCCTGACGTTCCCGGTCCCGGCCATCGAGGAGCAACGTGAATTAGTTCGCTTGGTCGAAATGGCCCTCAATTGGGTTGACCGTATAGCCTCCGACGCGACTAGCGCTTGCAAGCTGATCGACCACCTCGATCAATCGGTGTTGGTCAAGGCCTTCAAGGGCGAGCTGGTGCCGCAAGACCCCGCTGACGAACCCGCCAGCGCCTTGCTCGACCGCATCCGGACAGAACGCGCTACTGCGCCAAAGGCCAAGCGCGGTCGTAAAAAGGCGGCCTGATCCCATGGCCATTCCTGATTACCAGACATTGATGCTGCCGGTCCTGCGCCTCGCCGCCACTGGCGAACAGCGCGTGGCCGATGCCGCCGAACGCATTGCCGATGATCTCGGCCTCAGCGCGGACGAGCGCGAAGAGATGCTGCCCAGCGGGCGGCAGCGCCTGCTACATAACCGCATCCATTGGGCAAAATTCTATATGTCCAAGGCAGGCCTTGTCGCCTCACCGAAGCGGGGCCGTTTCATCGCGACCGAAGCGGGGCGGGCATTGCTGGCGTCCAATCCCGCGCGCATCGGCGTGAACGAACTGAAGGACTATGAGGGCTTTCGCGAATTTTACAGCGGTCAGAAGTCCGTTGACGATGATGTCGCGCCCGCTGCCATCGCCCCGTTAGCCGAAACTGGCACACCGGAGGAGCAGATTGAAGCGGCCTATCAAGCGGTGCAATCGGCCCTACGCGCGGAACTGCTGGAACGCACCGTCCAGAACACGCCAGCCTTTTTCGAGCAACTGATCGTCGATCTGCTGATCGCAATGGGCTATGGCGGATCGCAAAAGAACGCAGCCACCCAACTCGGCCGTTCGGGCGACGGCGGCGTGGACGGCGTTATCAACGAAGACAGGCTGGGGTTGGACCGGGTCTATGTGCAGGCCAAACGCTATGCCGACACGACGGTCGGCCGTCCCGATGTTCAGGCCTTCGTCGGCAGTCTGGTCGGCCATGGTGCCACCAAGGGCGTGTTCGTCACCACCTCCACTTTCAGCAGCCAGGCGCGTGATTATGTCAAACACCTCGCCCAGCGCGTCATCCTGATCGATGGGGATCGGCTGACTGACCTAATGATAGAATATGGCGTGGGCGTCCGCGTAAGCCGTAAGATCGAGTTCAAGCGGCTCGACGAGGATTTCTTCGCGGAGGATATCGCTTTGTAGGTCTTGCTCAGAAGAGCCATTGATCGTTGTACGCCGCGAATGGACGGTTAACATATACCCGGTCCTTCGGGGCGGTAGGCGCCAAAGTTCCGGGGATGGTAGGGTCTAAAATGGGACCTGTTCAAAGGAGCGGCCAGCATGGGGCGCGCTGCTGCCGATCTGCTCAATGAAGCGGTAATGGCAGGTTTCGGCAGGAGCAGACGTTCTGGCGCGGATACCGGAACGGCTTAATTTGGTCGACTGCTGCCGGAAGCGAACGCCGGATCGTGGGACAATGACCCCGCTACTACTGGCTCAGCTAAACAGTTTTACTTGATCGAAGCGGGTGTCGCGGAGCAATGCTCACGACCATCGAAGGTAGCCCGCTATTAAGACGTTCCCTTTCTATTTATACGGCACGGCTTTCCGCCAGTGTCACGCCGACAGTCCGAGCCCCGGTTGGCGCGTGATGGGATCCGCGACGAATGCTGCGGCGTCAACGCCAGCCTCCCGAAGAAACGGGGCCTCCGAAAGACGCGCGTAGAGGTTCAACATGCGCGTTTCGGCCCGGCGGATAAACGTCTCGTAAGCCATGGGTATGATCTTCGTGCGGCCTTCCTCGCGAACGCCTTCGCGCGGGGTGAGCTTCGAACCCATCACAAAGCAAGTCACCCGCGTTGCATCATCGATGAGCCCGTGGGACTGCAACTCAACGACATATTTCCACGCCTGGTTCTTCTGATCCATCCCGATCGGAATTCCCGGCCGCTTCAATTCGACCACCACCAGATGCGCCACGCCAATAACCTCATGCTGGTCGTCAAAGGCAGGCCGCGCGAACAGGCCGACGCTCCCGTCAGGCAAGATAACGAAGTCGGGGCGGTTGAGGCTGCCCTGCGCGGAGCCGCCGAGCAGGGTCTTTATCACGGTGGACATGCCTCGGTTGGATGTGAATTCAATGCTTTCGAACTCGGGACCGAACACCCAAAGGCTCCGCTCGATGAGCGGCTGCAGTTCGCGCACCTCGTCGGCCCGCTCGTCGCGGAGCTTATCGTGCAGCTCATGAATAAGTTTGAGCCGGCTCTGAATCTCATCAAGCGCGAGCTTCGCGGTCGCGACGCTCCAATCGGAGAGAATACCGTCGAGTTGATCGAGTTCCCCAGGCTGAAGGGAATGCAGCTTCGCAAGTAAGCTATATTGCGATGACGACGCTTCTAGATTGGCGAGGATGCCAGCAACCTGCTCGATCTGATCGGATGAAATTCCTGGACAACTGTCGGTGACTTGGTCGACGAAGCTGTTCCAGCGCTCGCGCGCGATCGGCGTGATCTGAGTAACGGTAGAGGCATAGCGCTCACGGACCGCGTCCTTAACCTCTCGGCGCCGTTCCGAATGAAATGCGGAGATTTCCTCGCGGATCTTGTCCTGGACAGCAATCTGGGTCTGTTGCCAGGCGGGATGGCTTTGCTGGAATCCGGACCAGTCGGGCAGAACCGCATCGGTGTCAGCGAGAAAGTCGGCGAAGACTATGAAGGTGAACCGCTTCGCCTCACTGGATCGACCGTCGAGCACGCGTTCATAATCGGTGCTGCGCCAGCCGCAAATGCCGACCAGCCGATTGTTCACGTGCCAGGCAATGCCATGCTGGCGGGTGCTGCGATCAGCGCGCTGGGACTCAATCATCAGTATGGTCGCACGGCCGACGTCGGGGATATCCACGAAGCTCTCGCGCAGAAAATCGCGCGGAATATCGTCGAAGGTCACGGCCTGACCATCGACGAAGACCCGGAAGTTTGGATCGGTGAGGAAGCGGGTGCCGAGCACCTCGCGAATATCAGCGGCGCTGAGCCGCAACCGGGTCGACTCAACGGCCTTGATCTCGACCCCGTGCCCGGGGCTCGGTTCGCGCTTGACTAGCTCCCAATCAAACGGGCGCAGCCCGCCGCGTGACACACGATAGGTTACCTGCTCGCCGCCCGCTTCGACGGTGATCTCGTAGGGGTTGGAGAAGGCGAAGCCGCCATGGCGTCCGCGTCCGTTGCGGCCATAGGCTCGACGCGGTGCAAGCGTCTCCAACTCGGGCGGGGGCGAGACATATTCGCCCTCGGCCGCCACGCGATTATAGTCGAACACCCCCCAACGCTGTTCAAATTGCGCGGCAGTCATGCCACGGCCGTTGTCCTTAATAGCAAACCTGCGCTCGCCGTCGGCGGTTGGCCAGGTGATATCGACTGTGGTGGCATAGGCATCCCAGGCGTTCGCCACCAACTCGACAATGGCGACTGAGAGATCGGAGATGATGGGACCGGCATGGCGATCGAGAAAGCGCCGGTCGAACGCGTATAAAGTTTCCTGTGACGTCATGACCGATCCCCCGTTTCACCGTTCATAGCGAGGTCGATAACCGTTGCGCCATCACGAACTGCCATTTTGGCGTCTGGCAAGCCTTTCTCAGTTATCTGGACCCGAGTCATAAGTTGGCATTGGCCTGGATCGATCCCGAGTGAGCGTGCGCGACCAAGGATCTCCCACCCCTACATCGACTGGCAACCGATCGCGCCATCGGCCTTGATCCGGTGTGTTGCCTCGGACGGGAGTGTCCGGTTAACCATATGCCGGAGAACGGCTTAAGTTGGTCGACACCTGCCGCACGCGGATACCAAGAGCTCCACGGCGCCCCCACGGGAGTCAACAACGCCCTTGATCGTCGATCATGAAGATGGCGGCAGTAAACTCCTTGCCGTCGATCACCGATGCTCCGCCAGACTGCGGAAGGTGATTGACCAGCGCAGATGTTCCATCGGCGCGATGCTGTGCTCCCAGTCGTGGCGGGCTGGTCCGCTCATATGATAGCCGCCCCGCGGGTCGAGCGGCAACGACGCGCGGTCGAAGCCGTCAGCGCGCCGCCGCCGGAAGCGCATCGTCGCCGGTTCGCCGAGGGAGATGCCGAGGACATGGCCGTAGATGGGCCGATCGCGATGCCAGCCGATCCCTGCACCGGGGTCGTAGCGGATGAGCAGCGCCTGGATCAGCGTCTCGGGCGCGAGCCCGGCGAAATCGGCGGCCCTATCGCGGATGGGGAGAAGCCAATCCGGCATCGGTGGCGCATCCTTCGGGCGCCCGACCTCGAAGTCGTAACTCCATCCGAAGGACGTCGTCAGGCGTTTGCCCGTCCAGCCTTGGAAGCGGAAGGGTTCGAGGCCGGTCGCATCGATCCGGTCGATCAGCATGTGCTCCTCGTCCGCGGTGATCAGGTTCGCTCGCGTGGCGAGCCCCGGCAGGAGCGGCGCGTCAAAGAGCTCAAGCATCACGCCGCCGCCTCCGCGAAGATCGGCAATTCGGTCGGTGCCGCTGCCCCGGCCTCGACGAAGTTCGATACCGTTACGCCGACCAGTCGTATACCCTTGTGGGTCGGCAGAACCGACCGGATCAGGTCGAGCACCGCGCGGCGCAGGCCTTCGCGATTGGTGACCGCCACGGGCTGGCTGCGGCGTCGGGTGATCTGATGGAAGTCGGCGTATTTGACCTTCACCGTGACGGTGCGACCGAAGGCTTGCCGTCCCTCGCACCAGTCCCAGACGTCGTCGGCCATGCGAAGCGCGCCCGCCTCGATCTCCCCCGGTTCGGTCAGGTCGCGGTTGAACGTGGTTTCAGACCCCGACGACTTGCGCACGCGGTTCGGATTGACGGGACGGTCATCTTCCCCGCGCGCGATGGCGTAATACCATTCGGCGGAACTGCCGAAATGCTGCTGCAAGAACGCCAGCGACTTAGCGCGTAGATCAGCCCCGGTCTCGATCCCCAGCCGCTTCATCTTCTCCGCCGTCACCGGCCCGACGCCGTGGAAGCGGCTGACGGGCAGCGTCTCGACCCAGGCGGCGCCCATGTCCGGCGTAACCGCGAACTGGCCGTTGGGCTTGCGGTGATCGGACGCAAGCTTGGCCAGGAACTTGTTGTACGAGATGCCTGCCGACGCGGTCAGGCCGGTCTCCGCAAGAATGTCGGCGCGGATCGCCTTGGCAGTCAGCCATGCGGTTTCCAGGCAGCGCTTGTTCGCGGTGACGTCGAGATAGGCCTCATCGAGAGACAGGGGCTGGATCAGGTCGGTATAGCGCGCGAACACGTCATGGATCTGGCGCGAGACGTCGCGATACACTTCAAAGCGGGGCGGCACGAAGATCAGGTCTGGACAGCGGCGCAGCGCGGTGACCGAGGGCAACGCGGAGCGAACACCGAACGTACGCGCCTCGTAGCTGGCCGCCGCCACCACGCCCCGTGCGGCGGCATGACCGACCGCAACCGGCTTGCCGCGCAGCGACGGATCGTCACGCTGCTCTACCGACGCGAAGAAGGCGTCCATGTCGACGTGAATGATCTTACGCACCGCCATGCGCACCTTTTAACGCATGCAGAACAGGATGTGAACATATTGTGCGAAAACGTCGGAAACCCGTCGCTTATCCCACATGCCCATCTCTTGGCTTACATCCGAGCACGACGCCGTTCGAGCAATGCCGCGAACGTCGCCGACGCATCAGTCGGATGATCATCGCCGCGCGAAGAGGTCCATATTCGCATCGCCCCAAGCCTTGAGCGCCGCGATGATCGGCGACAGGGATCGGCCGCGATCGGACAGGCTATATTCTACCCGCGGCGGCACCTGAGCGAAGACCTCGCGCTCGATCAGGCCATCGGCCTCCAGCTCGCGCAGCTGGTTGGTCAGCATGCGCGGCGTCACGTCCCCGGCACGGCGACGCAACTCGTTGAAGCGCGTGGTTCCGTCCTGCAGATGGTAGAGGATCACCGCCTTCCACTTGCCGTCGATCAGGCTCACCGCCGCCTCGACGGCGCAGCCCGGGGTACAATCGAGGCGGGAGTGGCGGGCTTTCGCCATCGGGACGGTATCCTTTTAGACACTATGAGCGTTTTTTGTGCCTACGACATAAGCTGACACCGTCCCTATCTCGCGTGTGTCAGCAGAAGGAGCAAGACCCATGCGCGCCATAGCCTATCGCCAGCCCGGCCCGATTGACCGGGACGAAGCCCTGATCGACATAGAGCTGCCACGGCCCGTTCCAACGGGGCGTGACATCCTGATTGCAGTTCGTGCCATCTCGGTGAACCCGGTTGATGCGAAGGTTCGTACCGGCGCCGCGCCGTTCGACGGGCGCGAGGAGCGCATTCTTGGCTGGGATGCGGCGGGCTTGGTCGAAGCGGTCGGCCCGGAAGCCACCCGCTTCAAGGTCGGTGACGAGGTCTTCTATGCCGGTGACCTGATGCGCGACGGCAGCAATGCGGAATATCAGCTCGTCGACGAACGCATCGCGGGCCATCGCCCCCGCAGCATCGGCTTCGCGGAGACGGCGGCGCTGCCGCTAACGGCGATCACGGCCTGGGAAACCCTGTTCGACCGGTTGAAGGTCGACGACCAGCCGGCTGGCGGTGCCCGCGCCATCCTGATCATCGGCGGCGCGGGTGGTGTCGGTTCCGCGGCGATCCAGATCGCGCGGGCCCGGACCGACCTGACCGTGATCGCCACCGCCTCGCGCGCTGAGACGCAGAACTGGGTGAGCGACCTCGGCGCACATCATGTCATCGATCATTCCCGGCCGATGGCACCGCAGATCGCCACGCTGGAGATCGGCGCGCCCGCCTTCGTCTTCTCGACCACCCATACCGATCGCCATCTGGCCGATATCGCCGAGCTGATCGCGCCGCAGGGGCGCTTCGCGCTGATCGACGATCCCGCCAGCCTCGACATCGTCGCCTTCAAGCGCAAGGCGGTGTCGGTCCATTGGGAATTAATGTTCACCCGGTCACTCTTCGACACACCGGACGTCGGCGAGCAGGGTCGACTGTTGGACGCGGTGGCCGAACTGGTGGATGAGGGGCACATTCGCACCACGGCCACCGAAACGCTGTCACCGATCAATGCCGCCAACCTGATCGAGGCGCACCGCTGCATCGAGAGCGCCACCACGCGGGGCAAGATCGTCCTGGAAGGCTGGGACAGCCCGCAGGCGTGAGCTCGACGCGGGTTCCTACGAAATGCGCGCGCGGGCGGGTCAGGCGAATGCCAACTCGCCCGCGACGACCGCCATGGCATGATCGACGAAGCGCGCCTTCTCGCCGACCGGTGCGGCGTAACGAAGTGCCTCGCGCGCCAGTTCGGGCTCGCCTCCGCGCGCGATCAGCCATGCGGCGAGATAGGGCGCGGCCAGACATCCGCCTGCCGTCGCGACATTGCCATGAGTGGCGAACGGTGCGTCGATGACCGTAACACCAACCTCCACCACCCATGGCTTGGTGGTGAGGTCGGTGCAGGCTGGCAAATCGCCGATCAGGCCGAGCTTGGCCAGCAGCAGCGTCCCTGAACATTGCGCCGCGATCAACTGCCGCGTTGGATCGAGGCGAAGCCGGGCCAGCATCGCCGGATCGGTGGCAATCTCCCGCGTGCGGACACCACTGCCGATCAGCACCGCATCCGCCTCCTCGAGAAATGCGAGCGGCCGCTGGCGGTGGACCACGACACCGTTCATCGACGTCAGCGTTTCAGTCGGGGCGGTGATATGTGCAGCCCAGCCATGCGGGCGCAGCCGGTTGATGATCGCGGCGGCGACGAACGAATCCAGTTCGTTGAAGCCGTCGAAGGTCAGGACCGCGACCTGCATCACGCTTGCGTCCGGCCGGAGAACAAAGTCCGCGTCGCGCCGGCGACCCAGACCTGCCCGGCCTCGTCCTGCGAGACATGGATGCGCCCGCTCCGCCCGAGGCGCGTGCCCTGCGCCGCGACATAGCGGCCGCTTGCCCGACCGCTGGCGAACAGCCACTGGCCGACCGAGGCGTTGAGGCTGCCGGTCACTGGGTCCTCGATCAGCCCGCCATGCGCGTCTGTGAAGAGCGCGCGTAGTTCGAACGCGACCTCGCTGCCGGGGGCGTGCGGGCCGACGATGCCGATGTCGATATGCTCGGAGTGGTGCCGCGCCGGCTCGACCGCCAGCACCGCCTCGGCGGATTCCAGCATGACCGCGATCCAGCCGGGGCCATTGTCCGCCCAGGCGGCATCGACGATCGCCGCGCGGTCGATCCGCAGCAACTCGGCGACCTGAGCGATCTCGGCCTCGGTCGGCGTGCCGCCGCGCAGCAGCGGTGGGGCGGCAAAAGCAAGCTGATCGCCATCGCGCCGGATCGTCACCAGCCCGACGCCGCATTCCTGCATGATCACGCCGTCCTGCTTCGGCTGCCCGCCAGCTTCCGCCCACGCATGGGCGCTGCCCAAGGTCGGGTGCCCGGCGAACGGCAGTTCGTGCGCCATGGTGAAGATGCGGACGCGATAGTCGGCCGCCGGATCGGTCGGCGGCAGCAGGAAGGTCGTCTCCGAAAAATTCAGCCAGCTCGCGATCGCCTGCATCTCGTCCGTCGTCAGGCCATCGGCATCGGCGATGACGGCCAGCGGGTTGCCGGTCAGCGGATCGGTGCCGAATACGTCGACGAGGCGAAAGGGGCGGGTCACGGGCATCTCCTATTGATGATGGCTGGTCCTATCGCGGTGCGACTGGCGCTAACAGATACACATCGGTACGATCATACCGAACTGTATTGGTGATAATGGTAGTACGATGGCAAGCGCGTCCGACGAAACCCGCACCGGCATGGTGGTCCGCGCGATCCGCGACCGGATCGATGCCCGCGCGCTGACGCCGGGCGCCCGGCTGCCGTCGATCCGCGCCATGGCCGAGATGAGCCGCGTCGCACGCTCGACGGTGGTCGAGGCCTATGATCGCCTCGCCGCCGAGGGCGTCATTCGCTCGCGACCGGGATCAGGGTTCTATGTCGCGGCACCCTTGGCCCCGCTGACGCTGGATCGGCTGGCCAGTGCGAAGGAGCGCGAGGTCGACCCGCTCTGGATGCTGCGCCAGTCGCTGGGTGAGCGGCGCCACGAACTGATGCCGGGATGCGGCTGGCTGCCCGATGATTGGCTGGCGGGCGATGCCCTCCGCAAGGCAATGCGCGGGGCGGCGCGATCCGACGCGAACGGCACGCTGGCGGGCTATGCTTCCCCCTTGGGTTCGCCTCCGCTGAGGGTATTGTTGGCGCGGCGGATGGCGGATCAGGGGATCGAAGCCGGCCCCGAACAGATCCTGCTGACCGACAGCGGCACCCATGCGCTCGATCTGGTGTGCCGCTTTCTGCTCCAACCGGGCGATACCGTGCTGGTCGACGACCCATGCTATTTCAACTTTCTGGCGCTGCTGCGGGCGCACCGCGCCAAGGTCGTCGGCGTTCCGATGACACCCACCGGGCCGGACGTCGCCAACTTCGCCGAGGCCGCCGCGACGCATCGGCCGCGCTTCTACCTGACGAACTCGGGCGTTCATAACCCGACCGGCGCAACGCTCGCCGCCGCCACCGCGCATCGGTTGCTCAAGATCACCGAGGCGCAGGACATGGTCGTCGTCGAGGACGATATCTTCGCCGACTTCGAGCACACGCCTTGGCCACGGCTGGCGGCGTTCGACGGGCTCGACCGGACGATCCGTATCGGCAGCTTCTCCAAGTCGCTGTCGGCGGCGGTGCGCTGTGGCCATATCGCGGCCCGACCCGACTGGATCGAAGGGCTGGCCGACCTGCGCATCGCGACGTCGATGGCGGGCAGTCCACTCGCCGCCAACCTGCTGCACGCGGTGCTGACCGATGGCAGCTATCGGCGTCACGTTGACGGTGTCCGGACCCGGCTCGGCCGGGCCACGGCGCGGGTGGCGAAACGCCTGCGGGCCATCGGGATCGAGCCGTGGACCGACCCGGCGGCGGGCATCTTCCTCTGGGCGCGACTGCCGGACGGCGTCGATGCCGTCGAACTCGCCCGGCGGGCGATCACGGAAGGTGTCGTGCTCGCACCGGGGCCGGTGTTCAGTCCCAACGGCGGCTGGCGCGATCACATGCGCTTCAACGTCGCGATGAGTGACGACGATCGCCTGTACGATTTCTTGAAACGCGCGCTGTGAAGACTGATAACCCGATTGCGTTCGCCAATAGGCGAGCTTGACCACTTGATGAGGTCAGCAGCTGGATTAGGGAAGCAAGAGCCAGAGGAAAGCGGTTCCATTGTGACCGGAGATGAGGAAATTGAGGCGCAACAACGCAAATCGGCGGCTGGGCCGCCAATTTGCCGGTGCGCGCGCTCGATCAGGAGCGATCGAGCGCGGTGTCCTCCAGCCGCAGGCGGCTTCCGGAAGGCGGGAGGGGTACTTGTCGGCGCCGTGCCGATGCCGGACACTATGAGGCATGACCGCTCATGGCCTGCCTGATGAACAGCCCGTCTTCGCGCATCATGTGCGGGCGCTCCTGGCGCGTCAGGCGCAGGCTGACCGGGATCTGGTGGGAGCGTCGTACCGGCGTGGACGCAATCACCAGATGGAGGCGGAGCCGGGACAATCGCCAGCCGGTCGCAAGGCGGATGCGCTCGCCGCAGCGGTCGGCATCGACTTCCACCGACCGAGCCCGATCCGGCGGGGTAGCCGCCAGACCGGTGGCGGCCGGGTGCCGCACTTCGACATGAAGCCGATGGGCATGGCTCACGTACCGACGAGCGGAGACGGAAAGGTTCACCACCGCTTCAAGACCAAGGCCAAAGAGGGCGAGCATTTCGACTATCTGCGGGACGGCGCGAAGGTCACGATCATCAGCCATCTCGACTATATCCGGCGCGATCAGGCGGTCTCCGATCTGGCGGAGGACCTCGTCATCGACATGATCGACGAGCAGGTGATCCGGGGCGGTATGAACGCCCGGGCCATCGTATCCAACGTCCCCGGCAGCCCTGAGCGTCAGCGGTCGTTGTTCGTGGCGGCCGAGCAGAGCGAAAGCCAGCCCAGGGTCCACCAGCTCACCGCCTCGACCGCCGAGGTCGGACGATATGATCGGGTGGCGGGATTCGCGACGAGTCCGGACTGGCTGCGCGACATGAGCCGCAGACTGAAGGCGGCGCGACGGGAAGCTGAAGCCGAGGCGGCGGCTAAGGGACGCCCCTTCAAGGACCGGCAGGTCGTCGTCGCGGATGTCACGTCCAGGCAAGCGTTCGACCGGCTGACCTGGTTCGATAAGCATCCCAGCTTCCCCGCGCCGCAATGGCGGCAGGGACGGACGGGGCGCAGTCACTATCGCTTCGTGCAGGAGTTGCCCGCCGACGCCAAGCCAGAGCAGCATGGCCAGATCCTGCGCAACATCGTCGCGATGCTGGCGGCGGATGGCTGGATGGCGGTGGGGGTGATCCACCAGCCGGACCAGCATGGCGACAAGCGCAACTTCCACATCCATATCGATGCCTATGACCGCCCGGCGAAGTGGATGAACGAGGAGGGCAAGTGGGATTTCGAGGTGGTCGAGCGCAGGAATGGCAAGAACACCCGGCCCTACCGTCAGAACAAGGTCAGCTACCGCGCGGAGCCGGGCAACAACGGCAAGCGTGCCAAGGTCGACACCGCCGAGCTCATGCGCGGGCGCTTCATCGACATCGTCAACGCGGTGATGGGTGAGGAGCGCTACCTCCACGGCACCTATGAGGAAAACGGCATCGCCCTGACCCCGCTCGAGCATATGGGCAATCGCGCGACCGGTCACGAGCGGCGTGGGGTCGCGACGGAGGTCGGCACCCGCAACGCGCGGCAGATCGTGAGCGATGAGCTTGCCGCCTGCGAGAAGAAGGCGGCTGCTGCGACCGACGTGCTGGCAAGGGACATGACGCTGATCCTGCCGTTGATCGGTGACCAGCCTGACGCGGTTGCCGCCGCCCGGCGGTATGAGCGATTGTCCCGCCGACTGATCCAGCGCCGCCATGACATGGACGTCGCCGATGTCGTGGTGGCGGCATCGCGATCAAGGGCGGAAGCGGTGATCGCAACGCTGGAGCCGGAGCCCGGCCGCAGGACCAAGTCGCGCGCTGGCGATCGTGCGCTGTTGGAGGCATCCCGCGCGCATCTAGACTGGGTGGAGCAGCATTCGCCCTCCGACGACGAGCGTGCGGCGGAACGGCAGCGGATCGCCAGGATCGAAGCGCAGGCCAGTGCCACATGGGACGAGGTTGCGGCGGCGATTGCGACGAAGGGTCAACGCACTCCTGCGATCACCTATGTTTCCACACGGACGGCGTCCGCCGCGACGATGCACCATCCGGTTTATCGGGAGCAGGTGCGTGGACGCCTTCGCCAATGGCTGACGCGGCATGGACGAGATGAGGGGCGGCTGATCTTTGAAGGCGGCACCGTGCGCCTGGCACCGGACCAGCCGAAAGCGATCGACCGGCTGATGCGGCTGTTCGCTGGCGAGGAGGAATTTCAAAATTGGCTTATCGGCGAACGGGAGCGGCGCACCAATCAAGCCGCGGCTGATGCCAAGCGGCAGCGCGACAAGCAGGCAGCGCTGCAACGCGCCGAGGCGGGCCGTCGCGAGCAAGAGGCCGCGAAGGCGGAAGCGGGCAAGGTTGTCAGAACGATAGCGCCGCCGGAGGACCGTGCGCGGCCAGCAGCTGGCGCTGCCGACATGCCCGCCGCCCAGCCTCCCGGCAGGCCGCCCGTACCGGAAGTGAAATCGCCACCCAAACCTGTTCCCCCCGCTGCCCAGCCCGTTGATCGACGACCGCCTGATCCACCCGTTGTGACTAGGGGCGATCCGCAGCGAGAGGAGAAACGCGAGCGGCAGGTGCCATCCAGGCCCGCCCCGCAGGACAGGCCGAACGGCCCACCGCCGGGTATCCGGAGCAAGGGGCCGGACGACGTAGCGGCGCGCCAGCGCCCAATAGATCGCGGTTCAGAAAGATAAGGACGGTTTTCGGGCCGCCCCGATCGATGCGATCGGCCAGAAGGAAGGAGGGGGATAGCCTGGCGGCTGCACCATGATGGTGAAATGGACCTGAAGGCGACGCGAGCAGCCCCGCGCCGCCGGACTGGAAATGATATGAAGACCAAGACGAACGTGGTGCCCGGCTGGCTGAGCCCGGCGCAAGTGATGGATACGCTGTACGATGTGCGCGAGCCCGGGTGCGAGGATTTGGGCTATGCCCTGCTACGCCCCCGCGCGAAGCAGAGGGCGAACAGCGCGGCGACGCTGATCCGCGCGAAGATGGCACCCGTCGAGCCGACCAGCGCCGCGCACACGACCGCCTGCGGCATCCCGGTGACCGCCCGTCAGCACCGTCTCGTGCTCGCCCGAGGTGTCGGGGACATGGCGTTGGCGCCGCTGCTCGACGAGTACGACCAAGCGGTTCGCCCGCACCAGCGCTTGCTCGCCGGCGTGCTGACGGTACGTGGCACTATCAACACACCGATCCATGACCTGTTCGACATGGCGACGAGCTATGCCGCGATCCATCTCGCCTGCGGCCGCTCGCTGACCAGCGTGGTGGTGGCGCATGCCCCCGGCGATGAACTCAGCCGCGCGCTGCCGCACGTTCATATTTGCATGCTGGCGCGCCAGCACACGCCGAGCGGCTGGGCCGCGGAGCACCCCGATCTCGCCGACACGACGCACCGCATGTGGGCGGAAGAATGGGGCGCTTTCCGTGACGGATGGGAGCAAATGGTCGCCGCTTGAGCAGGTGGACGGGGCGGCGACGGCCGCCCCTTTCAAGCATCAGAACGCGGCCCGGTCGGTCTTGGGCGCCCGCGCCAGCACGGCGGCCTCGAACGCCTGTTTGAGGCGGCGATCGGCATCGGTGCCCGCTTCCAGGATGATGGAATTGCTGCCCATGCCGGTGCTGCCCCGTAGCGTCGGCCACACCGTATCGAGCTCGCCGCCGGTATAGGTCATACCGCAGATCTTCACCGCTTGCGGTGCACACCAATGCCAGGTAAGCCCCTGATCCTTGACCGCATCGGGCTTGCCGTATCTGGCGGTGAGCTGTGCCTTCATTGCGGCATCGCCCATCACGGTGCCTGGGATGGTGACCTCGACGCGCGACACGCTGTCTCCGCCGGCGATTTGGGCGAACTGGATGTCGGCGCGCTCCTGGTGTGGTCCCATGGCAATGATTTCGGCGATCCCGGCATAGGTTGGATTGGGTGGCGCTGCGCCCTTGCGGTTCGCGACCTCGACCGCGACGCGCTGGGCGAAGGATTCGGTCTTGCGCGTCTCGGTCACCTTGTACCCGGCCTGCTGCAGGGCTGCCTTCACCTGCTGCGGCGTGTCGTCTAGATGAATGCCTGCCACGTCCATGGTGGCCGGATCGGCGGCATAGGCGGGCGCGGCGAAGGTGAGCAGTCCGGTTGCAACCGCTGCGAATATCATTCTGTCGTACATGGTTATGTCCTTGTGGTGATGCTGGATCAGCGGAGGGTCAGGCTGAGAAAGCCGGCGGTGTCCTGCGCGCCGGCGACGTGCCCGGCATCGAAGGCGTGGGCGACGCCTAGCCGCAGCGAGGAGGTGGGCGACAGCGCGGCCGACCATCCAAACTCGACGTCCATCTCGCGCGCGCTCGGTGTCAGGTCGACGCTGGCCAGACGGGTGGCGAGCACGCCGGTCATCAGGTCATAGGCGACGGGTGCCTCGACCACTGCGTGGGCGCGCTCGAGCCGGAGCGGCGAGGACAGCCCGAGCGTCATCGTACCGCCGCCAAGACGATACGCCGCGTCGAGCGCGAAGGCGGTGCCGGTCATCGCGCCGGTGAAGCGCAACAGGTCCGATCCGCCATCGACCCGAGTGGTGGCGGCCGTTGCCGTTGCCGATAGCAGCACCCCAGCAACGGGTCGGCTGGCGGTCAGTGTAGCCAGCGTCGTCCGGCTGCCGGATAGGGCAAAGCCAGCCGGCCCACGCAGGCCCAGCACCTGACCGCGCTCGGTCAGATCTGACAGCTCGACACCAAGCCCCAGCGATGTTGCGAAACTGACACTGCGCAAAGCAGAGCGGCCGTCGCGCGACGCGCCTGATGCAAAGCCTGCCGACCAGCCGCCGCCGCTCCACGACGATGACGTACCGACCGGCGCGGCGACGACACCGCGCAGGGCAGAACCCGCGATGCCTGCGCCTTGCCCGATCGCGGCATTCGCGCTGAAGCTGATCGTCTGTCCCGCAGCGGGCGAGAAGGCGAAGGTGGCCGGGCGGCCGGAACGCGCCGCGGCCCATGGTCCCGTGGCGGGGGAGGCGAGCCCCAATTTTACGTCGCTGGCCGTAGTGGCCAGCCACGGCGGATCGATCGTCCCCAGCATCGCACCCGCCAGCAATCCCGAACTCCGAACCCGTGGGGCGGCGGTGCCGGTCATGGTGAAGTCGCGGCCATAGCGGTCGAAGACCGTCATTCGGGTGACGGTATCGGCTAGTTGGCCACCGCCACCGTATGGGCCGGAGAGGCTGAGCGAGGAATAGCGCGCCAGCACCATGTCGGCAGCGGCAAAGGCGCTGGCGGGCGCCTGCGCCTTCATCGCCGCCTCGACGTTGAGCAAGCCAACGCCGAAGATTTGGTCGGCACCCTTGTCGCCGAGGTCGGTGGCGGTATCGAGCAGGATGCGCGAGATCGCCTTGCCGCCGAGTTGCGGCCAATACTGCTTGAGCAGCGCGGCGGCCCCGGCGATCGCGGGGGCGGCGAAGCTGTTGCCAGTGACCGTGGTCAGTTGCCCGTCCTTGCCGACGACGCTGACGTCCGTCGCGACCACCGCCAGCGTCCGGTCGGCAAGCTCGCCGGGAAGGCCATTGCCGCTGGGCGGGCGCAGCGCACTGTCAACGCGGATGCCGAACAGGAAGTTGTTCTTATTTTCCAGATTGTTACCGACGAGGTTGTGGGTGAGCGTGCCGGGTGCGGCGCTCTTGTCGTCGATGAAGTTGGACACGGATTGCACGAGCAGCCGGTCGGCTTTGACGACGCTGTCCATGGCGGCACGTTCGTCGGCGGCGATCTGGCCGCCATGTTCGCCATTCAGGCTCATCGAGATGACGAACGCCCCTTTTTCAACGGCATAGGTGATGGCGGGGGCGATACTGGCGGCGTTCGCGCCGTTGCCTTCCTTGATGACCGATGTCGCGGTGACCCCGTCGAGATCGGGGGCTACCACCTTCAGTGCGAGCGGCGTTGCGTCATAGGCGACGCCATGCACGCCCGAGCCATTTTTCGCGGCCAGCGCGACTGAGGCGACCTCGGTGCCGTGGCCCTGCACATCGTCGAGCGGGAAGGTCACCGTCTCGGGCGCGCAGGTTGCACAGCGCGCAATCCGGCTTTCGAACGTCTGGCTGTCGGGCGAAATGCGGCCGGCGAACTCGGCGCTGCTGGTGGCGATGCCGGTGTCGATGACGGCGATGGTCACGCCCTTGCCGGTGATGCCCTTGTCATAGGCATAGGCGGCCTTCGCGCCGACCACGGCGGCGGAAGCCTTATACTCTGCGCTATCCGCAGTGCTGGGCGGCGGGGTCGGTGTGGGGGATGGCGACGGTGTTGGGCTGGGTGTCGGCGTGGGTGCAGGCGTCGGGATCGACCCTGACGAAGCGACGCCACCGCCTCCGCCGCCACAGGCGGCAAGCAGCATCGCTGCTGATATCACCGACGTCGTTTGAAACGCTTTCCGCCACTGGCGGCTGTGTCCCGCAACCATACGCACCCCCGTGTCGGGCGATGCTCGGCTTCCCCAGCCGGCGGCACCGCCCCGTGAAACGAGGCGGCGCCGGCCCGTGAGCCGGAAGTTGATAACTCGCTCTTAGACGAGCGCGCACGCCTTTAGGCGCCCGAAAGCGCCCTGGACATACGCGTGCGCCTCCCGGCCGAAACTGGTTCGGGCCGGGCCACGGCTACTAAGAGCGAGGTTATCACGCCTCGGTCCGCCTGATGGCGAACGGCATAGGTGTAGGCGGAACCCGTTAACGAACCAAGTCCCACCGTGCAGGAATGACGTCCGGGTTGCTGCAACATGCGGCAAGCCGGGCGGCTTCTGACTGAACAATCTGACGTATTTTGAGATGCTTACCCTCTCCAGCAGCGACAATCTGTTGGAGGAAAGAAAATGAAGCGACGCCGCTTGCCCATGGTTTTCCGCGTGAGCGCCATGCTGCTGCTGACCGCCCTGACCGCCGGGCAATGGTGGCAGCGCCAGCCCGCCGGCAGCATCGCCGGCTGGGTGCCCGCCATGGCCGAAGTCTATTGCCCGGCCGCTGCGATCCATCGCGCGGGCACCATCGCGGATAGCGCGCGAACCATTGATGGCTGGGCCTATGCCGTCATCGGCAACGCTGTCTTTCGCGATGGCCGCGACCGCTGCCGCGCAAAGAGGGGAAGATCGGCCGGGGCCGAGCGAAGCCCTGACGAGAAATGAAAATCGAAGGGGCCTGATCCGGACCAGCCGGTCCGGGGATCAAGCTGCTGCGCAGGTACCCCCATGCATTCGACCCTCCATGACACGCTGCCGACGACCTCGGTCGCGCTCCTCAACTATGTTCTGACCGCACTCGCTCCCGACGAGCCGTACCCCTACGCGGGCAACACCGGCCTGCCAGGCGGCGTGGAGTCGCTCGAAAACAACCTCATCATCGTGGCGACCCCGGTCGCCGAGCGTCTTTATGACGACGCGGTGATGCGCTGTGCCGCGACCCGCAAGCGTGACGTGGTGCTGATCCGGCACGGTTTCCACCCCGAAATCCTCGAGCCGGTGCGGGCCGATGTCGCGCTTCACTCGGTCACCGGACCGATCCTGGTGCAGGATTTGAGCTTCTACCGCGATGCCGATGGCGGCCTGCACCTCGTGCCGGCACGTCCGGACCTCTTCGTCGGGATCACACGGCACGGGTTGGAGGTGTCGATGCCCGCTCCCTGGAACAGCGGGTGGGAGCGGGTGACCGGGCTCGAGCGAGCCGCCGCCGAGATAGTCCGCGCCTGCCGGCGGACAGAACAGGGTTGAGATCAGCGAACACGAGAATGTGCCCCCGGAAATGGGGGATGAAACAAGGAGAAATCGAGATGAACACCCCGGCCTTCGAAGCCGCCGTCACCCGCGCCGTCGTGAAGCTGCTGCTCGGTACCCGCAAGCTCAAGCCCGGCGTTGCCATCACCGGTGGCGATCCGCTCGAGATCGAGGACCAGATCAAGATGGGCCGTCACGCGGTCGAGACCGACGCCGACGTCCTGCACCTCGAATATCGCACCGGACCGACCCCGGCGCTGACCGGGATCACGATGTTCCTGCCGCGCGATGGCCGTTGCCACATCCAGAGCGGCTGCCGCCTGTGGCAGTCGAAGTCGGGCAACCGGGGGCTGATCCTGCCGCAGGCTCATGTGCGCGGGCATTTCCGGCTCGCTCCGCGGGAGATCGTGCACATCGACGGCAAGCCCGCCGACGATCTGAGCGACGGCATCGAACGCGCCAGCACGTGGCTGACCCGGCAGGTCATGCGGCCGGGCGTCCAGTACGACGACGCGCAGTGCACGCTCTGGGCAAAGGCCGCCTGACGGATCGCGTCGAGGTCTATCACCCTATACGGACGAGCCAGCCTATTCGGACACCCGCTCGAAAATAATAGCGGTCTTGCCCGAATATGGCAGCTCGTCCGATATGCCGACACTCACTTTAACCGCACCTTCGCGGCTCGCGTACGATGCTGCCGTCGCTCGGGCGGCCTTAGCCGAATGGGGAGCGTCGCAGGGATGTGCGCGGTCAGCGGCGTCAGCAACTTCAGGGCATCAAGCTTGAGAGAAAGCTCGGCTTCCTCGTCATAGGTCCTTGCGGTCTCCGTCTCGCCCTCGTGGCCGAAGATGTCGCACCGCACTTCGCTGGGAACACGCCCTTTCATGGTCGTCGTTGCCAAGCCGCGGAAGCTGTGGACGTCCTTGTCCTTCCATGCCCCGCCGACGCGATGCCGCCATGACGTGCCTTCGGGGAAAGCCCAATCCCGCAACGGCCTGAACACGGACTTGTAGAACGTCCCGGCGAATGTCGTGGAGTTCGGCGACTGCATCTCTGGAAACAGCATGGTCGATCCTGCGGCGCGCATCGCCTTCACATAGTCGATAAAGCCCAAGCGGATCAGTTCGGGATGGATCGGCAGCCGTCGAATCGACTGGATGTTCTCGAGCGACCGATCCTCGGTATATTGGATCAGAAAATAGGGGATCGGGTCTTGTTCGAACACCTCGGCCAAGCCCAGCCCGGCAAGCTCTGAACTGCGACCGCCATAAAGTGGGAGCATCAACGGCAGCCAGTACCAGGCGTCGTGGAAGATTTCGGTTCCGGGTTTGAAACGTCCGCCGATATCGGCGCACCCGGTCCAGATCGGCGCGGACAACAGCGTGGCGACTTCCTGCTTGGTCCAATTGGCGCGCTTGTCCCGGTCACGCTTGCGCTGCTTGCGATCGGATTTGCCAATGCCGGCCCGCGCAACCTTGAAGGACAGCGGCTTGGCCGGTCGATGCGCCTCGGGGTCATCCTCTTCGCCCGCCGCATGGGCCAGGACGGCAGCGACCCACGTCAGATGCTTGTTGATGGTGACCTGACTGATGCCGATCTGCGCGGGGTCCATGCCCTTCGCCCGCTTCAGGCTGGCGGCGATGCCACCCGCCTGTTCCTCGCGGGTACGGCCCCAGCGGTTCGGCAATGCCCGACATAGGGTCGTGAAGGCGCGAACATGGGATTGGTCCAGATCCTCGATGAAGGCGTCGCCGCCGCAAGCGTGATCGAACAGGCGGATGGCGGTCCGCACCTGCTTGATCGAATCCCTGTCCCAGCCGCCCTCCTTGCTGTACGCGGCGATGCAGTCCTCAGCCGCATCGACGATGCGTTGTTTCGGTCGCTCGGGCTTTGGCGGCGGCGCCGGGGGCTGAGCCGGCGTGACGATGTCATCCGCGAGCGGTTCTGTAGGCGCAGAGCGCGCCCCTTGTGGTTCGATCTGTTCGAAGGCGAATGGCGCGTCGTCCGCCAACGCGTCGTCGACCCATGCGGCCGTCTCGTCTTCGGTGTCGGGCAGCAGCGCCGTCGCTTCTCGGCAGGCGGCTGCCCGCGCGGCGCAGATCGTCTTGCCCATACGGGCGACATTGTCCCGCGTCGGCATGATGCCGAACGCGGTGGTGTAGCTGTCGATCTGGGCCTTGGAGACGGGGTCGTTGTTCTGGAATTCGAACACCAGATCGGCGACCTGCCTCGCGCGCGCCGGCGACCAGCCGGCCGCGATCAGGCGGTCATGCTCGTCCAGCGTCCATTGCGCGCCGACCCCGCGGCGGCCCAGAAAGCCCCAGGCCTCGGAATAGAGGGTGTTGATCGACGCGTGATCATCAGACGGCGCGGTGGTGCCTGCCTGATCTTCCAGGATGCGCTGCAACTGCCAGCGGAGCGCATCGCTGAACACCTTCTTCAGTTGATCCGGCCTCATCCCCGTCGATTGGCCATAGGCCATGCGTACCCCCTCGACCGCCACGTTCAGGCGATCGGCCATACACCGTGCATGTTTATAATTTCCCGTCCGAAGGGAAAAGCACAGGGGCACGTGGGTGCCCGCCACCGTGATCTTGCGCCGCCAATGATAGCTGCCGCCGCGCAGCCGCAGGTTCCGTAATCCCATTCCGTCACCCTCAATGGGTACAGCGATGGGTACAGCCGTGGGTACAACGGTCCCCGATCGCCAGTTAGGCGACGTGAAATCAACGACTTAGATGCGGATGGTCGGGGAGACAGGATTCGAACCTGCGACATCCTGCTCCCAAAGCAGGCGCGCTACCAGACTGCGCCACTCCCCGACAGGGGGTTGCCCTTAGGGGCAGGGGGGTGGTCGGCGCAAGGGGAATTTCACGCTTGCGCCATGCATCCCGTCAAACTGGGCCTCAGGCGGCGGCGCGCTCTTCATCGATGATGGCGCGGGCGACGGTGGCGCATTGGCCGCATTTGGGCTGGCGACCCAGCGCGCGGTACATTTGGCAGGGCGTGACCGATCCGGCGCGGGCGGCTTCCCGGACCTGGCACTCGCGGATGGCATTGCAGACGCAGACGACCAAGACGCTCTCCTCAGCAGCGACTTCCAATTACCGCTAATGAGAGTGGATCGCAAGCCTATTGCAAGGCATTTGCAGATTATTGTCGCGTGCCGCCGACCTGCCCCCGCGCGGCCAGCCGCCAAAGTCGTTCGAGCGGCCCCTGACCGAAATGGTCGAGCCATGACCTGGACCAGAGCAGCATGCCCGCCCAGACGAGCGGCACCAGCAGATAGATGCTCGCCCGATCCCAGCGGGCGAACTGGCCGAGGCCATGGCCGTAAAAGACGAAGGTCATGACGATGCTGGTCGCGATATAGATGGTGAAGGCCATCCGCCCGGCCGCGGCGATGCGGGTGGTCCACCAGCCGCCGGGGTGGAGCATTAATAGGATCAGCGCGGCGTAACCGACCGTGCCGATCAGTCGGACCGGTGCCTGCAACAGCAGCTGGCTGAGCGCGACCGCGCGCACGTCATAGCCGCTCGCCATGACGAAGGCCGCCATGCTGGCATAAGCCGGGATGGAAATGCCGAGGCAGAGGATGGCGATACGCCGATATCGGGCGCGGGGCCATTCGCCGCTCAGAAAGCCGGACCGGAGCGCCGCCATGCCCAGGAACATGGCGCTCAGCGTCTCGGGGCCGATGCTGATCAGGTCGAACAACGGGTTGCCGTTGTTGGCCAGGCGAAAGCGGGTGGCGTCGATCCACGATCCGCGCATGGCGGTGATTTCGGGTTGGAGTATCTTGACGCCCGGCGTGCCGAACGCCGCCTGATAGGCATCCCACAAAGCGACGGCTTGCGGGGTATTGCGGGCCGATGCCGCGAACAGGCCGAAGCATTCGAGCCCCGCCATCGCCATCGACAGCACGACCATCGCGACGGCGGTGACCATCAACGTCCGGGCCTTGAGGCCGACAAAGCCCAGTGCGATCACGCCCGCCAGCGCGTAATGCGCCAGGATGTCGCCGGTCCAGATGAAGCTGAGATGGATCATCCCCAGGACGAACAGGACGGCCATCCGGCGAAGGTGAAGCGCGGCGCCATTCTCTCCCGCATCGTCGGCGCGGTGCAGGATCAGCAGCATCGACGCGCCGAACAGCATCGAGAACAGCCCGCGCATCCGGCCGTTGATGAAGGTCTCCGTCAACAGCCACGCCGCGATGTCGGCCGGGCGCTCGCCACCCCAGGCGAGCGGGTTGGAATAGGCCGGGTCGGGCAGAGCGAAGCCCGGCATGTTGGCGAGCAGGATCGCCATCACCGCCACGCCGCGCAACGCATCGAGCGTCAGCAGTCGCCCGCGATCGATGAAAGCGGCCGGCGGGGTAGGGGGGTGATCGATCACATCATGGCTCCGGATAGCGCGATCGGCTTACCGCGACCTTCCCCGGATGCAACCGCCGGTCCGCGTGAAGCATTGGCTTGCCATGGGATTATCACCTCGCCTGACGGGCCGCGTCGCCGCGCGGGCGCATCATTCGCCGGCAGCCTCGGCCTTTCTGCACAAGATCGAACCCTTTTTCGCGGGCAGCGAGGTGACCGGCGGCCCCTTGCTGCTGGCGACGATCCTGGCCCTGATCCTGACGAACAGCGTCTGGTCGGCGGGGTTCGAGGGCTTTTGGGATACGTCCCTGACCATCGGCTTCGGTGCGCAGTCGGTATCGCATCGGCTGGCGGAGTGGATCGACCATGCGCTGCTGCCGCTGTTCTTCGTGATCGTCGGTGCCGATGTGAAGCGCGAACTGGTCCTGGGACCACTGGCGCGCTGGCGGACGGCGGCCTTTCCACTGGCGGGGGCGATCGGGGGCATGGTGGTGCCGGTGGGGCTGTATCTGGCGGTGGCGGGCGGTACGCCGGCGGCACCGGGCTGGGGGAGCGTCATCACGACCGACACGGCCTTCGGCTTGGCGTTGATCGCATTGTTCGCGACGCGTCTGCCGGTCGGCTTGCGCGCGTTGATGCTGGCCTTTGCGGCCGTCGACGATGTCGGAGGCCTGCTGGTCATCGCCTTCGCCTATAGCGGTTCGATCGATCCCTGGGGGCTGGTGACGGCGGGTATCGCCCTGGGCGGCATCGCCGGGTTGCGCCGGCTCGGCTGGATTTCGAGCGTACCCTATGTCCTGCTCGCGCTGATCGTCTGGGGCGGCGTCCTGGAGTCGGGCGTCCACGCGACCATCGCGGGCGTCCTGATCGGCTTGACGGTGCCGGTCGCGCCCCGGCTCGACCAAGGACGGTTCGCCGAGCGGGTGCAGCAGCGTGTCGACGAGTTTCAGGATGCGCATGGCGCCGCCGAGGAGGCGGACGACGAGGAAGAGGAACTGCGCCAGCGCGAGCGCGCCGAGGATCGTCTGGGCTATCTCCACGAAATGGCCTCGGCCACGCGGGAGGCGAGCAGCCGCCTGATCGAGATACTGACCCCCTGGATCAATTATGTCGTCCTGCCCCTGTTCACCCTATCGAATGTCCGCATCCATTTCTCCGCCGATCTGATCGGGACGATCGGCAGTCCGCTGGTGCTGGGCGTGGTGGCGGGGCTGGTGGTCGGCAAGCCGCTGGGCTTCCTGGCCTTTACGTGGCTGGCCAGCCTGTTGGGCGTGGCGGAGCGGCCGGATCAGGTGACGTGGCGCATGGTGATCGGCGTCGGTGCGCTGGCCGGGATCGGCTTTACGATCTCGCTGTTCATCGCCAGCCTGGCGTTCGGCGATGGGGAAATGCGTGAGACGGCGTCGCTGGGGGTGCTGATCGCGTCGCTGCTGGCCGCCGGGATCGGCTATGCGATCCTGTCATCCTGCGCGGAGCCCCGGCGCGCGGCCGAGGCTCCGCCACAGGGTTAGGCGAGAGCCGCGTCCGCGCCCATCAGCGCGGGGAAGAAGCCCTCATGCGCGCGACGCAGATCGTCGAGCGCGACGACGAAATCGCCATCCTCGCGCTCGAAGATCAGGCGCGTGCCGGCGGTGCGGCCGATCCGCTCGACCTCGACGCCCGCCTGATGCGCATTGGCGAGGAAGTCGACCAGCGCGGTGTCCTCGACCGTGGCGACGTACAGGCCCTGATCTTCCGCAAAGAGCTGGCGGCAGGCCTCGCCCGTTTCCGGGAACTGGATCAGCGCGCCGATATTGCCGGCCAGCGCCATTTCGGCGAGCGTCACCGCAATGCCGCCGTCCGAGACGTCGTGCACGGCGGTCAGATGGCCGGCGGTGATCGACTCGCGGACCAGATCGCCGGTGCGACGCTCGGCATCCAGATCGATCGACGGGGGCGGACCCGCATCGCGGCCCTCGATCCCATGGACTTCGCGCAGCCACAGCGACTGGCCGATCTCGCCCTTGGGCGTACCGATCAGGACGATGACGTCGCCGGTACCCTTGAAGGCGATGGTCGCCGACTTGGACCAGTCCGCCATCAGGCCGACACCACCGATCGCAGGCGTCGGCAGGATCGCCGAGCCGCCGCCGGTCGCCTTCGACTCGTTGTAGAGCGAGACGTTGCCCGACACGATCGGATAGTCGAGTGCGCGGCACGCCTGGCTCATGCCCTCGAGACAGCCGACGATCTGTCCCATGATCTCGGGCCGCTGCGGATTGGCGAAGTTGAGGCAGTTGGTGATGGCGAGCGGCTTGGCGCCGACCGCCGTGATGTTGCGCCACGTCTCGACCACCGCCTGCATGCCACCCGTAACCGGATCGGCATAGCAATAGCGCGGCGTGCAGTCGGTGCTCATCGCGAGCCCCTTTTGCGTGCCGTGGACGCGGACGACGGCGGCATCGCCACCGGGGCGCTGCACCGTGTCGCCGCCGACCATATGGTCATACTGCTCCCAGATCCACCGACGCGAGGCGATGTCGGGCGAGCCCATCAGCTTCAAAAGGTCCGCCGCCGGGTCCTGACAACCGGGCGAGGTGATCGCGGTCGGAACCTCGGTCGGAACATGAGGACGGTCGTAAAGCGGCGCGTCGTCGGCCAGCGGCGCGAGCGGGATGTCGCACACCACTTCGCCCTTGTGGCGCAGGACCATACGCCCGGTCTCGGTGACGTGACCGATGACGGCGAAATCCAGTTCCCACTTGCGGAAGATGCCTTCCGCGAATTCCTCGCGGCCGGGCTTCAGCACCATGAGCATCCGCTCCTGGCTTTCCGACAGCATCATTTCATACGGCGTCATGCCCTCTTCACGCTGGGGCACGTCGTCCATGATCAGCTCGATGCCGACGCCGCCCTTGGACGCCATCTCGACCGACGACGAGGTCAGGCCAGCCGCGCCCATGTCCTGGATCGCGACGATCGCGTCCGACGCCATGAGTTCGAGGCACGCCTCGATCAGCAGCTTTTCGGTGAAGGGGTCGCCGACCTGCACGGTCGGGCGCTTGGCCTCTGCATCCTCGCCGAAATCGGCCGACGCCATGGTCGCGCCGTGGATGCCGTCGCGGCCGGTCTTGGAGCCGACATAGACGATCGGATTGCCGACGCCGCTGGCCGCCGAATAGAAGATCTTGTCCTGATCGGCGACGCCGACCGTCATCGCGTTGACCAGGATGTTGCCGTCATAGGCGGGGTGGAAGTTCACCTCGCCGCCGACGGTCGGCACGCCGACGCAATTGCCATAGCCGCCGATGCCGTGGACCACGCCCGAGATCAGGTGGCGCATCTTGGGGTGATCGGGCCGCCCGAAGCGCAGCGCGTTCAGGTTCGCGACCGGCCGCGCGCCCATGGTGAACACGTCGCGCAGGATACCGCCGACACCCGTCGCCGCACCTTGATAGGGCTCGATATAGGACGGGTGATTATGGCTCTCCATCTTGAAGATGGCGGCCTGGCCGTCGCCGATGTCGATCACGCCCGCATTCTCGCCGGGACCGCAAATGACCTGAGGCCCTTCGGTGGGCAGCTTCTTCAGGTGGATGCGGCTGGACTTGTAGCTGCAATGCTCGGACCACATGACCGAGAAGATGCCGAGCTCCACGAGATTGGGCTCGCGGCCCAGCGCGGTCAGCACGCGCTGATATTCTTCTTCGGACAGGCCGTGGTCGGCGACGATCTGGGGCGTGATCTCGGTCATGGCCCGCGCCTTTAGCGAGGTGTCGCGGGTTCGTCACTATCGCTCTTTGCGAAGCCGTTACCCCAACCGCATCGCCACCGCGATCGCGATGCCCGACAGCGCCAGCGCGGCTGCGATCCAGCCGGCGCCGATACGGATTGCCGCCTCGATGCCGGCGGTCGAAACCATGGCCTGTTCGCTCTCCAGCTTGCGCGTCGTCGCGCGGATCAGGCGAGGCAAATCGTCCCCCAGCCGGTCGAGTTCCAGTGCCAGCGCGGCGGCGCGCTTGCCCCAGCGTTCGGGGGAGAGGCGCGCCTCGACGATCCGGGCGGCGGCCCGGCGCAGCGCGTCCGACAGGTTGAAGTCAGGCTGGATACCGCTCAGCACGCCGTCGATCGTGATCAGCGCCTTGAACAGGAGCAGCAGGTCCGGCTGAAGGACGATGCGTTCCTCGCGCAGGATCGGGAAGATGTCCGCCAGGATCGCCGCCAGCCGCAGCGATCCGCCGCCATGCCGGGCGATCAGCCGGTCGGCGACCGCCGCGAACCGATCGGGCGCGATGTCGTCGGTCTGCGACCATTGCCGCATCGTTTCCGCCAGCAGCGCGGGGTCGCTGTTCATGATCGCCTGGGTGAAGGCGATGACCTCTTCGCGGCGGCGCGGGGACACATGGCCGATAAGCCCCAGGTCAAGCAGCGCGATCCGGTTGCCGGGCAGGCAGAGCAGATTGCCGGGGTGCGGATCGCCATGGAAACGCCCATTGATCAGCGTCATGTCGAGCACGATGTCGGCACCGCACGCGGCGATGGCCGCCGGGTCGATGCCCGCCCGCTCCAGGATTGCGGCGTTTCGGGGTGGGACGCCGTCGATATAGTCCATGACCAGCAAGGTCTCGGACGAGTGATCCCAATGGATGGTCGGCACCACGACACGCGGCTCGCGCGCGAAATCCTCGCGGAGCCGATCGGCGTTGCGGCCTTCGTTGGTGAAGTCCAGCTCCTCCAATATGTCACGGCTGAGTTCGCGGACCATCCGCGCCGCGCCATAGCGGCGTGCCTCGGCATTGGCCGCTTCGACCATCGCGGCGAATTGGGTCAGCAGGCGAAGGTCGGCCTCCATGATCGGGCGGATGCCGGGGCGGCGGATCTTCAGCACGACCTCGGTCCCGTCGGTCAGCGCCGCGCGGTGGACCTGCGCGATCGAGGCGGCGGCGAGCGGCTCGGCATCGAAGCGGGCGAAGGCGGTTTCGGGCGGCTCGCCCAAGGCAGCCTCGACCTGTTCGCGCAATTGCTCGAAGTGCAGGCGCGGGGCCGCGCTGTGCAGATGCTCCAGCTCCGCGATCCATTCGGGTGGCAGCAGATCGGAGCGGGTGGCGAGGATCTGTCCCAGCTTCACCCAGACGGGGCCCAAGGCCTCCATCGCCTGCCGCGTCCGGGCGGGCAGGTCGAAGGGCAGGGCATCGGGATCGCGGCGCGCCGGATCGAGGCCCAACCGGGCGAGCAGCACGTCCAGTCCGAAGCGCGACGCCGTCGCGATCACCTCGGCCAGTCGGGCGCGATCCCGCGCCGCGACGCGAATCGCCCCGATCATCGTCATCTCAGAGGTAAGGCGGCTGGGTGTGGCCGGCGGGGCTGAGCGTGAAGATTTCGCAGCCTTCCTCGGTGATGCCGATCGAATGCTCGAACTGCGCCGACAGCGATCGGTCGCGCGTCACCGCCGTCCAGCCATCGTCGAGCAGCTTCACGTCCGGGCGGCCGATATTGATCATCGGTTCGATGGTGAAGATCATGCCTGGCTTCAGTTCCGGACCGGTGCCGGGGCGGCCAGCATGGACCACCTCGGGCGCGTCATGAAACAGCAGGCCCAGACCATGGCCGCAGAAATCGCGGACCACGCCATAGCGATGCTTTTCGGCATGCCGCTGAATGGCGTTGGCGACGTCGCCCATATGATTGCCGGGCTTGGCCTGCTCGATACCCAGCATCAGGCATTCATAGGTCACCTCGACCAGTTTGCGCGCCTTCAGCGGAACGTCGCCGATCAGGTACATGCGGCTGGTGTCGCCGTGCCAGCCATCGACGATCGGCGTGACGTCGACATTGACGATGTCGCCCGACTTCAGCGCCTTGTCGGACGGGATGCCATGACACACGACATGGTTGATCGACACGCAGGTCGAATGGGCATAGCCGCGATAGCCCAAAGTCGCGGGCACGCCGCCGCGTTCGACGATGAAGTCATGGACCAGCCGGTTGATCTCGGCGGTGGTGACGCCCGGCACCATGTGCGGGACCAGCATGTCCAGCGTCTCGGCGGCCAGGCGGCCAGCCTTGTGCATGCCCTCGAACGCCTCGCGGCCCCATAGCTTGATCGCGCCGTCCCGCCCCTGAGGCGCATCGGCGGAAACGGTCACATAATCGGTCATTGCGCGGATATAGCGTGGCGCGTGGCGTTTTGCGAGGCTATGTCACGGCGATGCAAGCTGCCCCTCGCTCAGAGCGCATCTGGACCGCCGCGCTGGTCGTCATCGGTGATGAAATCCTGTCCGGACGGACGCAGGACCGCAACATCGCCCAGCTTGCCGCATGGCTCAACGTTCAAGGCATCCGACTGGCCGAAGTGCGCGTCGTTGCCGACCAGGCGGACGCGATCGGCGAGGCGGTGAACACGCTGCGGGTGCGCAACGACTATTTGTTCACCACCGGCGGCATCGGTCCGACCCATGACGACATTACCGTCGATGCGATCGCCGCAGCCCTGGATTTGCCGGTGATCGAGCATCCCGAGGCGCGTGCGATCCTGGAGGACTATTATACGACGCGGGGCGGGGTGACGCCGGCGCGGGCGCGCATGGCGCGGACGCCCGAGGGGGCTTCGCTGATCCCCAACCGCGTCTCGGGCGCACCGGGCATCCGGATCGGCAATATCTTCATCATGGCCGGCGTGCCGCATATCACCGCGGGCATGCTCGATGCGCTGACCGGCACGCTGGAGGGCGGACAGCCGGTCGTCTCCGGCACGATCGGCTGCTGGGTCGGCGAAAGCGAGGTCGCCGACCTGCTGCGCCAGGCGGAAAAAGCGCATGAGGGCGTCGCGATCGGCAGCTATCCCTTCTTCCGCGAGGGGCGGACGGGTGCGAATTTCGTGGTGCGCAGTCCCGATGCGGCGATGGTCGCGACCTGCATCGCCGACCTGACCGCCGCCCTGGAAGCGCAGGGCCACCGGGTCATCGCCGACGGCATCTGATCTTAGCGGTCCTTTAACCGCCGGTTTCGCATGGCGGAGGTCCGGGACGAGGATGGGATTTCAAGACGTATGGCGGTGATGGCATGAGAAAGCGGGCATGACGTCGCCGATCCTGGTGACCGGCGCGGCGGGCTTTATCGGCCATGCCGTCGTCCATCGCCTGCTCGAACGCGGTGAGACGGTGGTGGGAGTCGACATCGTCAACGACTATTATGATCCGGCGCTGAAGGCGGCGCGGCTCTCGACCTTCAACGGCCGCCGGGCCTTTAGCTTTCATCGCCTCGACATCGCCGATGCCGACGCCATCGCGCGGCTGGTGCGCGAACAGGGCAGCACCCGCGTCATCCACCTGGCGGCACAGGCGGGCGTGCGCCACAGCATCGCCAATCCCTTCGCCTATGAGCGCTCGAACATGGCCGGCCATTTGTCGGTGCTGGAGGCCTGTCGTCACCAACCCGGCTTCGAGCATCTCGTCTACGCTTCCTCCAGCTCGGTCTATGGCGACCGCCCGATGGGCGGGCAGGGGTTCAGCGAGGATGAGCCGTCGGTCGCCCCGGTATCGCTTTATGCCGCAACCAAGCGCTCTTGCGAGCTGATGAGCCAGTCCTATGCTGCGCTCTACGGCTTTCCGCAGACGGGGTTGCGCTTCTTCACCGTCTATGGCCCCTGGGGGCGGCCGGACATGGCCTATTTCTCGTTCACCGACCGGATCATGGCCGGCCAGCCGATCGAAGTCTTCGGCGAGGGCCGCATGGCGCGCGACTTCACCTATATCGACGACATCGTCGACGGCATCATCGGCGCGCTCGATCACCCGCCCGAACGAGGCGACCACCGCATCCTCAATATCGGCGATAGCCAGCCTGTGCCGCTGATGGACATGATCGCCACCCTGGAACAGGCCCTGGGCCGCGAGGCGGTGAAGGTCATGCGCCCGATGCAGCCGGGCGATGTCACCGCAACCTATGCCGACATATCGAAGCTGCACGCCCTGACGGGTTATGCCCCGAAGGTCCGGCTGGCGGAAGGGCTAGGGCGGTTCGCGGCGTGGTATCGGGATTATTACCGGGTCTGACCGCGTCAGCAAGGCGACCTGCACTTTTACCTGCCCGCAAGCATGGCATACGCTTGCACAGTGCCCGCCGTTCGCTTATTGGCTCTCCACCGCTTGTTGAAATTCCAACAGATCAAAAGTTGGAATGAGACTGGCGGATGCTGGGAAAACCAAGGTTTTCTAGGGTTTTGCGGGTGTAGCTCAATGGTAGAGCAGAAGCTTCCCAAGCTTACGACGAGGGTTCGATTCCCTTCACCCGCTCCATGATTTTCCCACGTATCTTGAATGAGTTAGGGGCTAAGCCGCGACGGTCAGCGTCCCAGCCGCTGCGGTAAATTCGCGGTAAAATGCTCCGGGAGCGAGCGATTCGACCTCTTCGATGATGGATTCAGTCGCTGCGAGGGCCAGTCCCAAGTTGGCCGTGTCCCGGATAGCGTAGATGTCTGAGATGTCGGCGCGGACGTGTCCGAGCATCATCTTGCCCTGCTGCCACTGTGCCTCGCCGATCCGTCCGCGCGCGATCGTGGCCATGCTACGACGAATGAGCTTCTCGCCCGCCTCTCCATGCTCGGGCAGCCCGATCGTGGTCGCCATGCGGTCCCACGCTGCGCGGATCGACGCCACCGGCAGCCAGACATCGCCCATGTCATCCAGGTGCGGAGCGAACTGCCGTGCGACTGGCACCTTGGGTCGATGCTTCCGGGTCTGTCGCCGGTTGGGCGGGTTGAGGTCGAGGACGCCCGACGCCGAGTGCCACTGCCGCTTGCGGAGGTCGTAGAGTGCATCAGGACGCGCCCATGTGGCGACGGCCGCGCGGAGGTAGCGCAACAGGTTCGCGCGCTCCTCGACGCGTCGAGCGACGAGGTTAGCGTTGATCTCGTCGGGGTTCCGCCAGTGCCGAACCGACTTGTCGTCGGGCCGGAGGCAGTAGTTGAACATCGCGGCAATCGTCGGCACGTCGGCACGATACTGCGGCGATGCTGAAACCTCCTTCTGCTGGACGACCGTGAATCCGGCCTTCTGCCCCGGCGTGGCGTTGATGGCCGCCGCAAGCTGCATCAACGCTCCCTCGATCGAGGACAATGCGCGCAGCCGTTCCTCCCCGCCCCGCGAACCCCCGGTGATCTTCTCCGCACCCAGCCACTTGCGGAAGGCGGTCGCGAACTTCTCGTCCGCCTGGGCGGCGGTCATCGCTGGGTTCTTCGTGTTGACGTAGCGCACGACGTGACCAAGCCGGGTCTTGGCGGACTTCTCGCCAGCCTTGCCCGCCGACAGCAGGAGGTAGTCGGCGATGAGCGACAACAGCAGCGGACTGCCGGACGCCTCCCATGCCCGACCACAGGTCGGACAATGGTGCGCGCCCTCGGATTCGAGGAACTTCCGATCGACGGCTAGCCGCCCGGCTTCAGGATCACGCGTAGCCGCGCTTGCGCTTCGCTCACGCTGTCGCTCGTGGTCATACCAGACGATCTCGAGGTTGCGCCCTGGCCGTTCGTAGAGAGCGAATTGGCCGCGCTGGTAGATCGGCTTCGGGCGTTTCGTTGCTGGCATTGGGTCCTCTGGTATTCTGCGACGGCCTGGCGGAACACGTCATAGGCTCCGGTCGATACGAAGAGGTCAAGGTCATCCGCCGAAAGCTGGATGCCCTTGCCTGCTTCGATCTTCCGAGAGAAGCGGCGGTCGAGGTCGGGGAGCGACGCCATCACGACGCCTCCCATCCCAGGATCGCCGGTCCCTGCACGTCGTAGGCGTCACGATCGTTCGGGGTCCAATCGCCAGCCTTGATCCGCTCGCGGATGATGGCCGCGACATCCTCTTCCATCTCCGCGAAGAAGAGGCGCAGTCCTTCACGCCAGCTCGCCGCGCGTCCGGGCACGATGAGGTTGTCGCGGGCGAGTTTGCCCCCCTCGAACATGTGCCGCGCATACTGGCCGGTCATGAAGCGGTGGGTGCGTTCCCACTCGGTTTCGGTGCGCGGAGCCACCCGGATGCCCTCCGGCTGCCACTCCCCCTGCGAGAACACTGCGATCAGGTGGCGCGACCACTTCGTCGCGCCCCACGCCTCCTGCGCGGTCTTGGTCGCGAAGATGGTCTTGGCGTCCTTCTGCGGCCGCACCTGCAACTCCAGGCGGACCCATTCTGGGTCCGCGCCGCAGTCGGGGAACCTGCCGAGCTGCTCGTAACCCTTCTGATACAGGCGGGCCATGACCGGCGAATTGCGGCTCCCCATGTAGTAGGTCGCACCCTTCTGGGGATTGTCGGGCTGCATCAGCAGCCCGGAATCCATGCCGCGCACATCCATCACCAACTGGCAGGTCTTCAGCGCCGCGCCCCACACGTCGGGGCCAGCGAAATCGACGGCTGCGTCGATCCTGGTGACGCGATGATTCGGCTGGAGGCGGCGCAGCAACTCGGCGAACGGCGCGGCGTGTCGAGATGTGGCTTTCACGTTCGGCTTCGGATTGCCACCGTGCAGGATGGTCAATTCGACGCCGCCGCGATTGTCCACGAACTCGGTGCGCTTCTCATAGCCGGACATGCCGCGATCGACATGGCGCAGCTGGAACGGCTTGAGGTGATCGGCCAGCATCTCGGAGACGTTCCGGAAATACTGCGGGCCGGTCTGACGGTCATCGCCCGGTAACGTGGCCTGATACCAGTCGAAGGTGCAGGAGGTGACCTGACGGTCATCCTTCTGGTCCTCTTTGGCCTTCCAGGGGGACGGGACGCGCGAAGTGACCCCCATGTTATAGGATGGGGGTCCTTGGTCGTTGCGACCGGGGCGGCGCTGGGTCATCGGCTGCCCTCCCGATCGGGATGCCGCCTGGAATCCGTGTTCGCGTAGGAGACGATGGTGATGGTCGCGGACGTGGCTTTGAACGCCGCGATCTGGCTGCGGAGGATGTCGCGTAGTGAGGACCGACGAACGCCGCTGTCGTGCGTCGTCGGTTCACCTTGGGGTGCTTCGGCAATTGGAGACATGTTCGTCACCGAGAAGAGGCGACGTCATCCCGAACTTTGGCCCACGCAGCCAACAAGCAGGAGACGTCAAATGCCCCCAAACTTTTCTTCTCGGTCGCAAGCGCCGCAGAGCCGATCCGCCTTTGATCCTCGACCCGTGCCGCGATGCGGTCGTTCTTCGGGAGGCCCCACGGTTACGTGTTGCGAGCGCGACGTGATTTCCGCAGGCTGCTGGTGCCTGGGGTCAATGACCGCTCTACAAGATACGCCTCGCGACATACCAGGTCCGGGAACAATGCCCCTCGGCGGCAACGATCAATATAGGCGCGATCCCGGAACATATCAACAACGATTTCGGGCCTTCGTCAGAGCATCGTTGCGGGCCTTGATGATTGGGGCGTAGCGGCCGTCCTTGCGCCTTGCCCGGGGACGCCGCCCCGCATGGCTGGGCGTCGGAGGGCAAGGGGCTCGCCCGCAAGGGCGATTGGCGGGGGTCCAGGGGGGTGCAGCCACCTTGGCGAAGGGGAATTGGGCTCGCCTAATTCCGTCCTGAGTGACGGAGTTACTTCGCAACTCCGCATCGCAAAATCACTGAGGGGGTGATTCCCATAACAGCCCGCAACGGGTATTATGATACCCGCTATTGGAGTGGGTCATGAAGGCGTTCGCGATTATCCGACATCAGAAGATCAAGGCGGGCCGGCACCTCGTCGCGACGGGCTTGCACAACGCGCGCGGGATTCAAACCCCGAACGCGGACAAGAGCGCGCCGCCTGTCGAGATCATGGTCGGAACGAACAAGCCGTGGCGGGACGTGACGAACGTCATGGACCGGCTGGGCATCGCCAAGGTCCGCAAGAACGGCAACGTAGCCGTCGAAGTCTTCCTCGGCGCGTCGCCGGAATGGTGGGCGTCGCAAGGGTGGCGTCCTGGGGTCATGCCGATGGGCGACACTCTTGCCGTGATCCAGGCATGGAAGGCAGAGCAACTCGCCTATCTGGAAGCGCGGTTCGGCAAACACCTGATCGCGTCCGTGGTGCTCCACCAGGACGAGGCATCGCCTCATGTCCATGCACTGATCGTCCCCGCGCAGTTCCGGCGAGATGGGCGGGAGAAGGGACCGGATGCCGGTCGTGCCGCTTGGCGTCTCTCGACCGAGAAAGTGCTGCCGGGACCGAGCGCCATGAAGTCGATCGTGACAGCCTATGCAGACCGCATGGGTGCCTTTGGCCTAGTGCGCGGACAGGACCGCCCGGCTGGCACGACGCAGCACAAGCCGCTCAAACAATGGCAGGAGGAACAGGCCTTCTTGTCCGAGAAACTGGGGAGTGAGTTCATGAGGCAGATCGACGTGACGCAACAGGCCACCGTGGAAGCCGAACGCATCAGACGCGAGGCGCACGACTACGCCGCCAAGGTGAAGGCGATGGCGGACAAGGAGGCCAGGGAAGCGCGCGAGCTGGTCGTGATGCGGGAAGAGATCCTGCGGCGGAAGGAGGACGCGACCAATGCTGCCCGACTGGAGGTTCAGGCGGAGCATCGGCGGGCGGCGGATATGGTCCACGCGGTCGAAGAGGAACGTGCATCGCTCAGGAAGCTGCGAGATCGGCTTGATGGCATGATTGCTCAAGTCGAAAAGATGCTCGAACCGATCCGCGATTATGCATCGAAGTGGCTACATGCGTCGCCGCTCGTGCGGCAGGCGATCGGGGCAAAGGGTCCGGAGGCGGTAAAGATCGCCGCGAGCGAACATGCCCGCGAATTGGAGGCTATGAAAGCGTTCCTCTCCAATCGCGGGCGTGGATCTAGAGGATAGGCAAACAGTATAATCCGTCATTCTATTATTGACGGCAATTCACATAGATCCCTGCCTTGATGCACTTCACTGTGTTACTTGGCTGCGATGGGTTCATGACAGGAGGAGGCGTGTATGATTGCCCCTGCTGCTGGATAGCCTGTCCCGCCTGCCGAAATGTTTCGCCCGTTTGCTGAACCTGCTGAGTAAGCGCGTTCACCTGCTGACTTTGATATGCTTGTTGCGCCTGAAACATCTGCATCTGCGCGACATTCATCGCGTCACGATAGCCGGTGAAATTGTGCTTAGAGTCGTAGCATCTAACCCGTGTGTCGGTGAAGGCATCGACTGACTTACAGTTTGCGTCGCCGGCCATGTAGTAGTTGCCGTTAAAGAAGTTGGGTGCTGGGCCCGTCGAACATGATACTGTCGCCAGTGGCAACAAGAGCAGCAATCGCTTCATCGTCATTCCCCCTTCATGCAAACCTCATTGACTAAGGGCATCGGGCCTTACCGACAAGCCGCAGCAAAGCCATCAAACGGGTGCGGTAAAGCTGCGGTAAAAGCACGCGAGGTTCTCGGGATGTTCACACTTTTTCGGCGTCGCGACAATCAGAAAACGGCGGTTTTGCGCCGCTGTTCTCACTCTACGTTGCCTTCCCAAGCTTACGACGAGGGTTCGATTCCCTTCACCCGCTCCATCCCTGACGGTGTAAGGCACACGCAGCTGCTACGGTTATTCTGATCGGTCGATTTGTTTTTCCGACGCTTCCTTCTGGTGGCGTGCCGCTTCCAATACCGCAAGTGGTCCCAGCGCCCGACCAAGGCGAAACAATGCTATGACGGCTTCGCTCTTGTTGATGTCGCCCATCTCTCGGACAGCATCGAGAAACGCGTGGTCCGGGTCACTCAAGCGTACGCTCAAGTTCGGGTGCCATTTTGATTTACGTTGGCTCATGCGGCTGTCGGTAGCGGTTCGCGGCCCGCGCCTCGGCTTCGCCATACCAGTAATTGCATCGGCCGATCTGCTCGAAAGGTGTTCCAAGCCTTGATGCACAAGGCCACGCGTTCTGCTTCGGCCATTCGAGCACGGTTGGATGATTTCGTGCGAAGCAGACGTTCTCGCAAATGCAGGATCGGGCTGTCAGACGATAATTGGACCCCATCCCCCAATCTGGCGAAAAAATGATCGGCGCGTTCGGCATCCTTGTCGGCAAAGGTGCGATGCAAAGCGGCAGCCATCCCGCCACCCATAATTTCTCGGATCGTAGAAATTTGCTTGAGGCTATTCCTGATCGATGGACGTCTATCGAGGAGGTCTAGCAGTTCGCCACTTGATGGTGATGAATTTGCGGCCAGCACAACGTTGTTTTCGAGCATCCAGAGCCAACGTAAGGCGGACGCAAAAACGATAGTGTTGCTCTCGCCTCGCTCGCGGAGGACATCGCTCATCGCGCGGCGCCGGCCAATGTCCAAAGTGCTGATGACGTCATTTTCTAGGCCCTCAACGATGATGGCTGGAAAGCTCGTTTTCGCCTTCTTGGCAGCTTCCAATCGGTGTTGCCCATCGATCAGCCTTCCGTCACGACTGATCTTTATGGTTTGACCATTAAGGCGCCACCGTCCGGCGGCCATGTCGTGTCAATCGGCGTCCAAAAAGGACCCCCTATCGGCGTCCAAAAGGGACCCCCTTCGTCGAGCAGCGTGACGGGTATGACGGGTGCACCGTTCG
>NZ_JACIDH010000014.1 GCF_014196255.1 Sphingomonas pseudosanguinis | reverse complement strand
CGCAACCCGCTACGACAAACTCGCCGTCAACTTCCTCTCAGGCGTCGCCATCGCAACCGCGCTCGCATTCTGGCTCTGATTGAGTCTCGACCATAAGGTTGTCGCTGGACCGCAATCTCTGAGCGGCTATGCTGCGCATCCTTCATCAAAGCACCAAACGTATGTTGTCGCTGGACCGCAATCTCTGAGCGGCTATGCTCTGTCCGCCAAGAGCCGTGATCTGACCCTGTTGTCGCTGGACCGCAATCTCTGAGCGGCTATGCTACCGATTGCCCGGCTGACGATACGCAGCGAGTTGTCGCTGGACCGCAATCTCTGAGCGGCTATGCTTGGTCGCAAGGTCGCCCTGTATCTGGAGCAGTTGTCGCTGGACCGCAATCTCTGAGCGGCTATGCTCGCCGAAAGCGCCGACAGATAGTCGACACCGTTGTCGCTGGACCGCAATCTCTGAGCGGCTATGCTCTCGACATGGAGGCGACCGGCCTCGATCCCGTTGTCGCTGGACCGCAATCTCTGAGCGGCTATGCTCCGACGCGCACCTTGACGTTGTGCTAGAGAGTTGTCGCTGGACCGCAATCTCTGAGCGGCTATGCTACCGTCCACGGACTTGACCTGTGGCTGATCGTTGTCGCTGGACCGCAATCTCTGAGCGGCTATGCTGAATTGTTCGACCGCGACCTCGCCAGACCAGTTGTCGCTGGACCGCAATCTCTGAGCGGCTATGCTCGACGCAGCACCGACGCAAACGATAAAGAAGTTGTCGCTGGACCGCAATCTCTGAGCGGCTATGCTCCCGCTCCTATCAGGAAGAGAACGACATCCGTTGTCGCTGGACCGCAATCTCTGAGCGGCTATGCTGGCGGCCGCGATCGAGACGTTCATCGACCAGTTGTCGCTGGACCGCAATCTCTGAGCGGCTATGCTGGGGTGCGGTTCGACCGTCCCCAGATCGAGTTGTCGCTGGACCGCAATCTCTGAGCGGCTATGCTGCGAACGCTGACCCCCGCCACCGTCATTACGTTGTCGCTGGACCGCAATCTCTGAGCGGCTATGCTGCTTGTCGTAGATCAGGGTGCTGGAGCCGTAGTTGTCGCTGGACCGCAATCTCTGAGCGGCTATGCTCCGGGTGTCGTGTCGTGGGAGACGGAGGTCGTTGTCGCTGGACCGCAATCTCTGAGCGGCTATGCTCATCTCGGCGACGGTGGCGGCGGGAACGTCGTTGTCGCTGGACCGCAATCTCTGAGCGGCTATGCTGCCGGCGGCGTTCGCTACGTCCTGGCGTTCGTTGTCGCTGGACCGCAATCTCTGAGCGGCTATGCTCGGGGAGCTGCGACCAATCCGACCGCTCGGTTGTCGCTGGACCGCAATCTCTGAGCGGCTATGCTTGATCGGGGAAACCTATTATGGCGGCAGCCGTTGTCGCTGGACCGCAATCTCTGAGCGGCTATGCTGCGCTGGGTGACCTGAACAAGATGAAGTCGGTTGTCGCTGGACCGCAATCTCTGAGCGGCTATGCTTTGTAGTGGTCCAGGAACGCCTTGAGTTGCGTTGTCGCTGGACCGCAATCTCTGAGCGGCTATGCTAGCGTCACCCGCGCCGCCGTCGTGTCCGTCGTTGTCGCTGGACCGCAATCTCTGAGCGGCTATGCTGATGGTCGAGAAGGCCGAGCGCCAGCCATGGTTGTCGCTGGACCGCAATCTCTGAGCGGCTATGCTTGATGGTGGGGTATCGCGTTGATCCGCAACGACGAAATCCCCCATCCAGCATAGTCAAAACGGTCGCGAATCATCAGAATAGGGCCAATTGATCGGGGTTTTTGCGCGGCTGCCGGCGAGATTGGCCGGCGAAGCGGATGATATTCTCATATTGGCGGTCGGTGAAGCTCAATATGTGGATCTCGCCCTTGTCGGGCAGGTTCGCCTCGATCCGGCGTAAGTATGCCTCCATCTGCTCCTTGCCGCTGCAGAAGCGGGCATAGACCGAGAACTGGCTCTTCTCGAACCCTTCGTCGAGCAGATATTGGCGGAATTTGGTGGCGGCGCGCGATTCGGACTTGGTGGTGACGGGCAGGTCGAACATCACGAAAATCCACATCAGCCGATATCCCGACAGTTGCGTCGCGCCGCTCGCGGGGATGGGCGTGGTGGCGAGACGACGGCTCACCGCGCGATCAATCCGTCCAGGGCGGCCAATTCCAGCGCGGAGGGCGGCGCGGGCAGGATCAGGTCGGTGGCGCGGCCGCTCTGGAAGCTGCGCGCCAGGGTCTGCGCGGTCCGCTGGATGGCGAGCCAGACGGTGGTGATACCGTCGTCCAGCATCAGGTCGACCGCGATCAGGCCGGCATAGGCGCGCTTGGCCTCGGACGTGACGCCGGTGATGTCGTGCGCAATCAGCCGGATGGTCAGGGCATCGACCAGCGCGCGGAACGGCTCGATCACATCGTCGGCCAGCGCGAAGGGATTACCGCGATGCGCATGATGGACGCCGATCGATGGGTGCAGCCCCGCCGCCACGACCGCCCGCGCACAGGCTGCGCGCATCACCGCATAGCCATAGTTCAGGAGGGCATTCGCGCCCTCCGCATCGCGGTCGCGGCGGAATGCCTCGCCCATCAGCAGAGGCCAGTACCGGCGCGCCGCCTGCGCCTCGATATTCTCGGGGTCGCCCGACCCGACCTTGCGCGCCAGATGATCGAAGGCGGTGGCGGAGTGACCATTGGCGGCCAGCACCGCGCCCTGCCAGCGGATCTTGGCCACCACCAGCGCGCGCCAGAGCTGCTTGGACAGCGGACGCCCGGCCTCCCATTGCGCGCGCATCCGGCCGTTCTGCGCATGATGACCGTCGATCGGCAGGCAGATGGCGGCCGGGCTGTGATTGCTTCCGCACAACAGCATCACCGCACCGCGCTCGGCCAGTGCGACGATCAGATTGGTAGACCAGGTGACGCCATGCGCATGGACGATGACCGCGCCGACATCGTCGAGCGGCACCCGGCCGACCTCGACCCGCTCCTCCGAGACGATCAGGAAGCCGCGATGGGCGGACAGATGCCGGTTGTCGGTGGCAATATCGACGATCCGTTCCAAACCCATCGCGGCCGGCCCCTCGTCAGTCGACCGGCGCGGTGCGGGGGCGGGTGCGCCGTACGGACTTGCGGGCGGGGAAGCCGGGGTCGAGCACGCGGCCCAGTTCGTCGATCCGGACCTGGCGTGCCTTCCACAGCTTTTGCTTGGCGGGGAAGAGCGAATCGTAGCGGAAGGCATCCTCCTTGTCCGCGTCACGCGCCTTCAGCGCACCGCCTTCCTTGGGATCGGCGAGATAGAGCCTCCCATCCTGGCCGAACTTGACCACCCGGCCCAGTCTGCGTGCCTCGCCGGGAGGTTCGATGGCGAGCAGGTCGTTCTGATGCACGCTGAGTACCTTGCGCGCGGCGGGGTGGGGGCGATCCTGTTCGCGGGGTTGATGCGCGTCGAACATCGATACGATACTGCTTCGCTCGGTGCCGTCAGCGGCCTGCCACCGGGTGATCCATTTCCCATCGGGCATTTCCCAGACGTCATAGCGATAATTGCTGTCACCCTTATACGCCTTATACGCTCGGCCGGATGCGTCGCGGATCGGTATGACGGACAACGCCTCGGTCACGCGGACATGACGGATGCCGCCATACACCTTTTTGAGCGTGAAGGGCGGGAAGGCTTTGATCCGCTCCTCAAAGGCCTTGCCATCCTGGTGAGCGGTATGGTCGCGTAGCGCCTGACGCAGATGGGGGTCGCGTATCGCGTTCAGGTCGGCCGCCGATTTCAAGTCGGTCAGGGCGATGCGACGCACGACGATCGGCTTGCCCTTGGCATCAGTCGTACCGGTAAAGCCATAGGCCGTGTCATTATGCAGCCGCCCGGCGGTCTGGTCATGGCCGGGCTTCAGGCCCTTCTTGGAAGCCGTGCCATGATCCGGGCGATGCGATACGACGATTCCCCGGAGTGCGGCATGAAGCTCGTCGCGGAAATTGGGCCAAGGGTCGGGAATACAGATCTTTTCGGTGCCGTCGCGGCCCGTTTCGCCGGAGATTCGCGCGATCTCTGCCAGCATCGCACGGTCGATGACCGCAACGACGAAGGCGTCAATGCTATGGTGGCGATGATCCAGACGATTTTTAGGCTGGTTCACGCTTCCCAGGATATTGTCGTCGCCCAGCATGGGATTGAGGCCCAGCTTGCGCCGAACCAACTCGGTCATCTGGCCGGGTGAAACCCAGACTTTGCTCGATCCCTGCCCACGTTCGGGGTAGAGGCTGGTCAGATACTCGCGCGCCAATCGCCCCAGATACTGCGTGTCGACCAACTGGCGCGGTTGGAAATCGCGTTCCTCGGTAAAGCGGGCGAGCGCATCCGGGTCGAACCGCCAGCGCTTGTTGGCGGGCAGACGCGAGGCGCGTGCGGCGATGTCGGGCCAGTCCTCGCCATGCCCCCAGGCATCATGGGGCGACCGGTTGCCCTTGCGGCGATTGGCATCGCGCATGCAAACGATCTTATTGGCGTTGGAATCGTCGAGTGTGATCGAGAAGGGCAGGATATGGTCGATCTCGACCGCATCCGAGAACAGCTTTTCGATCCCGATCCGCTCACCGGTATAGACGCAACGTCGGTCGAGACAGTCCTCGCCCAGTTCCTCCCATAGCTTCAATCGGGCGCGATTTTCGCCGGTGTCGGGTTTACCGATTTCACGCAGCTTGATGGAACGCTTTTCCGCCTCGATCCGGTTGCGGTTATTCTCCTTGTTGCGCCGTTGTTTTTCCTCGTCCGACAATTTCAAGTCGCGGGCGAGTTCCAAGGCGATCTCGGTCGGACGGCCGAAGCGACGGATCAGTGCGTTGACGACCCGTGCCAGCTGGTTGAGGCCGATATGCACCGTGGGGTTGGTGAGGCGGCCGACCCGCATGTCCTCCGGATCGCTAGGATCACCGGTGCCGGGCAACAGATGATGTTCGAGCGGCAGACCATAATAGGGGAGGATCGGTTGACCCTTGGCATCGCTATAGCGGGTGTCGGAGCGTCGGTCGCTATGATGGCCCAGCCCGGCCGCGTCGACCGCCTCGCTATAGACCAGCACTTCGCCGCCCTCGGTCCGACCGTTCGTCAGTGCCTCGATCAGCTTGGTCGTCGCGGTCAAACCGATCCGCCCGAAGCCCATCGGCAACTCGACCGAGGCGACGGCGGCTGCCTGCTCGGACGTCAGCGAGTAGCGTTCGGCGAGCCAGGCGACGAAGGCGGCTTCATCGGCATCGCTTTCCAGATTTTGCCGCCGTTGAATGACCTCCCATTGCTGGTCTACCGAAAGGTGCCGCCAATGGGTGCCGAACCGCTTCTTGTCGCCCATCCGCGCCGCCATTTCGTCGCCGAGCAGTTTGGGCCGGTTCTCGCTCTCTTTGTTGAAGCGGACGGTGGAGTCGAGCTTCAACTCCTTGCGCAGTGCGACGAAGGTTAGGCTGGGCTTACCCTGGAACTTCATCAGTATCCGGTCGCGCTCATCGGGCATCAGTCGGCGCGGGGCTTCACCCGTACGGATCAGTTGCAATGCGTTGATCTCTTCCAGCAGGCGGCGCTGCTGGAACAGCGGATGCGCCTTGGCCAGCCGCGTTTCCCCGTTCACCAAGGTGCACAGGCCGATCTTCGGCGCCTTTAGCGGGCGCTGGTAAAAGATAATTTCGTAGAGGCGGTGGCGCACCTCGTCCGTCAGCAGGTCGGGGTGATGCGCGGCCTGGGCCTCCCAGATCGCCTCGAACTCCGCCTCGATGATGTCGCGGCTGGGATAGAAGTCATAGACGTCGTTCTTGTTTTCGGGCGGGGCGGCATGGGCACGGGCGCGTGTCGGCGGCAAGGCGTTGAGGTCGTCGGCCGCCGCACGGCGTTCGCACAGAAATTTGCCGAAGGTCCAACTGCCGGGTTCCGCACCGGCGGCCTCTTCGGCGGCGGCGATCTTGTCCTTCAGCCCCGCAATGCCGAACGCGACCTTGCCGCTTTCATCGTCCTTGTCGCCGGTCCGATCGGTCTTGCGATTGCTTTTGAAGCCACGCCGCTGATTGAGATGAAACAAGGCGCGGGCGATTTCGCTCGGCTCCAGCCTTTCGTCGAGCGCGCGCGCACGGAGTTCATAGGGATCGCGCGTTTCCAGCGCTTGGCGAGCAGCCTGGTCGGCGGGGAACAAGCCGTCCTTGACTAGATATCTGAGCAGCGCGGCCTGGCGGCGCTTGAACCGGTCGCGGCGACGACGCATCGCGCGCTTGTCGCGGCGATTGACGGCGAGCGATTGCTTGGATTGCGGATCGCGGCCTGCGCTCTCAGATGAGGAAATGATACGTGAGCCGATCGCCATGATGCCGGCGGGCTTGCCGCCTTCCAGTTGCAGGGCGATCCAGCCCAGCGAGTTGGTGCCGAGGTCCAGCCCCAACCGCCACGCCATGCCCCGCTCGTTCATCATATCGGTCATCTTCGCCATCCCCTCCCGCTATCTGGCCAAATCCCGGTCGCGCTGAACAGTCCCAAGCGTATCCGAAATGGAGCGAGTGCCAGTGTCGCCCTGGGATGCCGATCCTGCAAGCATCGGCGCGCGTAATACCCCGATAAACATGCGAAATGGTGCAAATCCGTCTTGCGTGGCGATCGACCTGTGTTATTCTTCAGACCTCAGAGATTGCGGTTCTGGCGGTTAACAAGCGTCATTACGCACCAGATAATGTCAGCGCCACGGCGCGGCTTTTCTCTCTATCGCATTGCGATAGAAAAACCCGGCGCTTTCTCAAAGATGCGCCGGGTTTTTTTCTTGGGCTTCGCATTGGACACCCGGCTTGCGGAGCATCGCGTCCGCAAGCCCGGTACGAGGGCTTACGCCTCGACCCCGTCCCCGTAATTCGCCAGTTCGTCGCCCATGATGCGGGTGACGTGCAGCACATTGGTCGAACCCGGCGTGCGGAAGGGGACGCCGGCCATCAGCACGACCTGGTTGCCCGCTTCGGCGATGCCGTGGCGCAGCGCCATGCGCTTGGACTTGGCGACCATCTCCTCGAAGGATTCGACGTCGCGGGTGTGGACCGCGTGACAGCCCCAGAGCAGGCCCAGGCGACGCGCCGTCTCCAGCTGCGGGGTCAGCACCAGGATCGGCACCGAGGGACGCTCACGCGCGACGCGGCGTGCGGTCGAGCCGCTGGTGGTGAAGCAGATGATCGCCTTGGACGACACGGTGCGCGAGATGCCGGCGGCGGCCTCGGCGAGCGCGTCGGCGGTCGTCGGGTCGGGGGTCATCGCGGTGAAGTGGACACGCTCACCGTGGCCGGGGTCGTTCTCCACCGATACGCCGATCGCGTTCATCATCGCGACCGACTCGACCGGCCACGATCCCGCCGCCGACTCGGCCGACAGCATGATCGCGTCGGCGCCGTCATAGATGGCGGTCGCCACGTCCGACACCTCGGCGCGGGTGGGCGAGGGGCTCTGGATCATCGATTCGAGCATCTGGGTGGCGACGACGACCGGGCGGCCCATGCGGCGCGACACCTCGACGATGCGCTTCTGGAGCGGCGGCACCGCCTGCGGCGGCAGCTCGACGCCCAGGTCGCCGCGCGCGACCATCACGCCGTCGCACTGTTCGACGATTTCCTCCAGCCGGTCGATCGCCTGCGGCTTCTCGATCTTGGCGAGGAGGGCGGCGCGCCCCTTGATCAGGCCGCGCGCCTCCATCAGGTCCTCGGGGCGCTGCACGAAGGACAGCGCGATCCAGTCGACGCCCTGCTCGACCGCGAAGTTCAGGTCCGACCGATCCTTCTCGGTCAGCGCGGCCATGGGCAGCACGACGTCGGGGACGTTCAACCCCTTGTTGTTCGACAGCGCGCCGCCGACCTCGACCAAGGTCGTGATCTTCTCATCGTCATGGAAGGCGACGCGCAGGACGAGCTTGCCGTCGTCGAGCAGCAGGCGCGCGCCCGGCTCGATCGCGGCGAAGATTTCCTTGTGCGGTAGCTCGACCCGGGTCGCGTCGCCGGGCGTCGGATCGCGGTCGAGGATGAAGGTGCTGCCGGTTTCCAGCATGACCTTGCCCTCGGCGAACTTGCCGACGCGCAGCTTGGGCCCCTGAAGGTCGGCCAGGATGGTGGTCGGGCGGCCGAACCGCTCCTCCAGCGCGCGAATCGCCTGGATCAGCGGGATTTTCGACTGCTGGTCGCCATGGCTCATATTGATGCGGAACGCATCCGCCCCCGCCTGGAACAGGGTGGCGATCGTCTCGGGATCGCTGCTGGCCGGGCCGAGCGTGGCGAGAACGCGGACTTTGCGCGAACGCGGGGGGAGGGCCTTGGTCATCATCACATCCTGCTGCTTTGCGGCCTGTTTCCTAAAGCCTAATGCGTTACGATCAACCTAGGAGCGACGAATATGAGCGATAGCGTGGATGCGTTGAATGCAATCGATGATCAAGCGGCGGCGGCGGCGTTCCGGCGGCTGGTGCTCCACCTGCGCCACCGGACGGATGCGCAGAATGTCGACCTGATGGGGCTGGCGGGGTTTTGCCGCAACTGCCTCTCCGACTGGTTAGGCGAGGCGGCCGGTGTCGACAAGGCGACCGCGCGTGAGGCGATCTATGGCATGCCGTACGACCAGTGGAAGGCCGAGCATCAGGGCGAGGCGACGCCGGAGCAGCTGGCGCGCATGGCCGAGAGCGTGAAGAAGAACCGTTAACCCCCGCTTGAGCGCAGGCGCGGAACCGCCTAGACCGCCCCCGATCCCGACATCCGCGCCGGACCGACCTTGCCCATGGGCGGGCATGTGCGTCGTGGCGGCGGATTCCTGGGAGCGGATCGGATTTCAAGAAGGTTGTAAGACAATGGCGGACGAGAATTTCGACAGCAGCGGCAATGTGACGGCCGACGAGCTGCGCCTGCTGATCGAGCGGGCCGAGCGGCTGGAAGAAGAGAAGAAGGGCATTTCGGACGACATCAAGGATGTCTTCGCCGAAGCCAAGGCGCGCGGCTATGATCCCAAGGCGATCAAGAAGATCATGCAGATCCGCAAGAAGAAGCGCGAAGAATATCAGGAAGAGGAAGCCATCCTCGAAGTGTATATGAAGGCGCTGGGTATGATCTGATCCCGGTTTTCGGGTTCGGAAATGCGGAGGGCGGCGGGGCTTGTGGCTCCGTCGCCCTTTTTGTTTGTGGCGGGTGGCGGGGCGTGGCCTTCGACTTCGCTCAGGCTGAACGGGGGTGGTGCTTGATGGCAGCGTATAGAGGAACGGCTGTGTACGATTGCAGCCTTTACGCAGGTCTGCCAGCTTACAGCCATGGTTCTCACAATCCTTCTGGCCGGCTTGGCTGTCCAAAACTGTGATCTGACGGCAATCAAAGGCGGTCGTGCGGTCCATGAGGCGCTCAGCCGCCGTGCGGTAGGCATCATGGCCGCTGCGGCAACATCCGGGTCAGCATCAGATAATGTATTGAACGCGTTGATCGATAAGGACGCGGTTCTAACCGTTATTGTCGGAGACGTGGGTTTACCAGGCAAGGGTGCGGCGGGTGCCCGGTCGCTTGCCAAGCGGATGAATGCCGACGAGTATCGCTTTCTCGGTTGGGATTACATGGACATCCCGGATGACGCATGTCGCCGCCAACAGGTGACGGTCGATTTCATTGCAAATCGCGAGAAGCGGATTTCGCGGATAAATTTCACATTCGAGAACGGCCACCTGATGGGAGCGGAAGGTTGGCAGCACTCGTTCGCCAAGGGTCCATTCCCGTAATGTAGCAGATATGAGGGGGTAATGGCCTCTCTCTCGCATAAGCCCAACCTCCGTTCAGCCTGAGCGAAGTCGAAGGCCAAGCGAAACCCTCACCCCATCTCCGCCGCTTGGGTCGTCCACCCCAGCCGCGGAATCGTGATCGACCGCTTCCCCGTCAGGTCGGTGCGGCAGACGAACAGGTCGCGGCTCTCGATATAGGCGATCAGCCGCTTCACCCGGCCGAGCGAACTGGTCCCGTACGTCTCGGCGATCTTGGTATCCGGTGGGCAAGGCAGCCCCTCGCGCGCGGCCCGCGCGACCAGCAGGAACGCGCCCAGCATGTCGTCGGGCAGCATCGCGGCCAGCGCCAGCGCCTCCTGCCAATCGGGATCGTTGACGTCGAAAATCCCCGCCCGCGCGCAGGACAGACGCCGGGCGAAACCGTTCAGGTCGAGCGGCGGCCGGGCAAGGCCCGCCATCCGGCAGCGCACCTGGAAATCCTGGAACAGGACCGAGGCGGGGCGGAAGGTCGATTCGGGGTCCTCGACGATCGCGCGCAGCACCTGTTCGTAGATCGCCTCGACCTCGCCCTCATCCATTTCGGGTGGGGGCGGTGCGGCGGTGGTGGGCAGCGGCGGGCGGCCGAGATCGGCCATCAGCTCCTCGGCGGGCACCCGGCGCGGGCGTGAGTCGAAGGTCATCGGCAGGGTCGGCGCTTCCTCGACGGGTGCGAAGAGCAGTTCCTGCAGATCGGGCGGCGGCGCGTCGGGCAGGGGGGTCAGCTTGGGACTGCCCGAGCGTGCCGAGGTCTCGACCGCGCCGATCTTCACCGTGATCGGCCGGCGCGACACCGCCGGCCCCAGCGCCAGGAAGGTGCCGCGCGCCAGATCGCGGATCGAGTCGGCCTGCCGCCGTTCCATGCCGAGCAGATCGGCCGCGCGCGCCATGTCGATGTCGAGGAAGGTGCGGCCCATCAGGAAGTTGGACGCCTCCGCCGCGACATTCTTGGCCAGCTTGGCGAGTCGCTGGGTCGCGATGACGCCCGCCAGCCCGCGCTTGCGGCCGCGACACATCAGGTTGGTCATGGCGGACAGCGAGGCACGACGAACCTCCTCGGTCACTTCGCCCCCCGTCGTGGGGGCGAACAGCTGCGCCTCGTCGACCACCACCAGCGCGGGATACCAATGCTCGCGCGGGGCGTCGAACAAGGCGTTCAGGAAGGTCGCGGCGCAGCGCATCTGCCCCTCGATCTCCAGCCCCTCCAGGCTGAGGACCACCGAGGCGCGGTGTTCGCGAATCCGGCTGGCGAAACGACCGACCTCACGCTCGGCATAGTCGCCCGCCTCGATCACGACATGGCCGTAAGCCTTGGACAGGGTGACGAAATCGCCCTCGGGGTCGATGACCACCTGTTGCACCTGGCCCGCCGATTTCTCCAGCAGGCGGCGCAGCAGATGCGACTTTCCCGACCCCGAATTGCCCTGCACCAGCAGGCGGGTCGCCAGCAGTTCCTCAAGATCGATCGGCACCGACGAGCCACGCTCGTCGGTTCCCATATCCACGCGTACCGTCATGGCTTTGGCGTTTGGCCGATCAACGCCCCAGGGGGCAAGGCATTTGATTCTCCGGAAGGCGGCGGCCGGGGGGTGAGCGATCGACGGGTTGGCAAAGCCCCTCGCGCAGTCGTACAGAGCGCGATCATCTTAAGAGGCACCGATGGCAGGCCACAGCAAATTCAAGAACATCATGCACCGCAAGGGCGCGCAGGATAAGAAGCGCTCGGCGGCATTCTCCAAGCTTAGCCGCGAAATCACCGTCGCGGCGAAGATGGGCACGCCCGATCCGGACATGAACCCGCGTCTGCGCGCCGCCGTCAACGCGGCCAAGGCGGCCTCGATGCCCAAGGACAATATCGCGCGCGCGATCGACAAGGCCTCGCGCGGCGACGGGGAGAATTACGAGGAAATCCGCTATGAGGGCTTCGGCCCCGGCGGCGTCAGCCTGATCATCGAGGCGCTGACCGACAATCGCAACCGCACCGCGACCAACGTGCGCACCGCGGTGTCGAAGAATGGCGGCAACCTGGGCACCGCCGGCTCGGTCAGCCATGGCTTCGACCGGATGGGCCTGATCAACTATCCCGCCGGCGCCGGTGACGCCGAAAAGGTGTTCGAGGCGGCGTTGGAAGCGGGCGCGGAAGACGTGACCTCCACCGAGGACGGCCATGAAATCTGGACCGCACAGGCCGACCTCCACGAAGTCGCCAAGGCGCTGGAGCCGGTGCTGGGCGAGGCGGAAGGCGCCAAGCTGGCCTGGCGTCCGCAGACCATGGTCGCGGTCGACGAAGCGGCGGCGGCGACTTTGTTCAAGCTGATCGACACGCTGGATGATGACGACGACGTCCAGACCGTCTGGGGCAATTACGAAGTCTCCGACGAAGTGATGGAAAAGCTGGGCTGATCCCCAATCCTCCCCAAGCTCGGCTTGGGGAGGGGGACCGCCGGGCAAAGCCCGGTGGTGGAGGGGCGGGGCACGATCACCGTTGCGCGCCAAGCCCGGTCGGCGCTATCCTTACTGTCATCGATGATCCCGATGAGCACGTTGTTGCCGCCGGCCCGCGATCTCTGAGTATATCAACGTCTTGACCCCACCCCCCGCCATCATCCTCGGCCTCGATCCCGGTCTCGGCACCACCGGCTGGGGGGTGATCGCGGCGGAGGGCAATCGCCTGCGCCATGTCGCCAACGGCCAGATCAAGACCGAGCCGTCGATGCCGCTGCCGCGCCGCCTCGCGAACCTGCACGCCGCGCTCTATGACGTGATCCGCCAGCAGCAGCCCGACGGCGCGGCCGTGGAGGAAGTGCTGGGCAACAGCAATGCGCAGTCGACGCTGAAACTGGGCCAGGCGCGCGGCGTCGTCCTGCTCTCGGCGGCGCAGGCCGGGCTGATCGTCGGCGAATATCATCCCAGCATCGTCAAGAAGGCGACCGTCGGCACCGGCGGCGCGGACAAGAAGCAGGTGCAGGCGATGGTCGGGCATCTGTTGCCCGGGGTGAAGCTGACGGGTCCGGATGCGGCGGATGCGCTGGCAGTGGCGATCACGCATGCGCATCATCTGGCGAGTGCGCGGGCGATGGCGCGTAGGGTGGGGTGATAGTTGAGGCGTCTCGCTCGTGGCAAGGCCCTCCCCCATCCCCTCCCGCCTGCGGGGGGGGCGTGCCAAGGTTCCGTTGCAGGAATCTCTTGAAGCAGCGCTTGCGGACGGCCCAGTAACGCACCCCTCCCGCAGGCGGGAGGGGATAGGGGAGGGCGCCGCCACAAGCGACAACCCCAACGATAACCCCCGTGACGTCTACCCCCTTTTGTTCTAACCCATCCCCATGATCGCGCATCTCAAGGGACGTTTGGACTCCACCGGTATCGACCATGCGGTGATCGATGTCGGCGGCGTGGGCTATCTGGTCGGCGCGTCGGCACGGACGCTGTCGTCGATCGGGCCAGTGGGCGAGGCGGCGATGCTGCATACCGAGATGCTGGTGTCCGAGGATTCCATCCGTCTCGTCGGTTTCGCCAGCGCGGACGAGCGCGACTGGTTCCGGTTGTTGACCGGCGTGCAGGGCGTCGGCTCGCGGGTGGCGCTCGCCATCCTGTCGGCGCTGGAGCCCGCCGACCTGATGCGCGCGATCGCCAGTGGCGACAAGGCGATGGTCGCGCGCGCCAATGGCGTCGGCCCCAAGCTCGCCCAGCGGATCGTGATGGAGCTGAAGGACAAGGTCGGCGGCATCGTGCTGGCCCCCGGATCGGGCGGCGCCGCGACACCGGTTGGTGCGGGCGCGGATGCGGTGTCGGCGCTGCTCAACCTGGGCTTCCGCCCGGCCGAGGCGAGTGCGGCGGTCGCGGCGGCGGAAGAGGAATTGGGGGCGGCGGCGTCGCTCGATGCGCTGGTGCGGTTGGCTTTGCGGAAGGCGGCGAAGTAAGGGACGTGGGCTTCGACTTCGCTCAGCCTGAACGGCTGGGGGGATAAGGTCCAACCCCCGTTCAGGCTGAGCGAAGTCGAAGCCCAAGGGAATCACTCACCCCAACAACCCCGGCGGAACCTGCCCGCCAAAATGCGCCTCCAAATTCGCGATCACCATCGCCGCCATCGCCGCGCGCCCCTCCCGCGTCGCGCTGCCCTGATGCGGCGCCAGCACGACATGGTTCATCCGTCGCAGCGCATAGGGCACGTCGGGCTCCTCGGCGAACACGTCCAGCCCGGCCCCCGCGATACGGTGCGACTCCAGCGCGGCGATCAGCGCCTCCTCGTCCACGAGGCTCCCGCGCGCGATATTGACCAGCACCCCCTTCGGCCCCAGCCGGTCGAGCACCGTCGCATCGACGACATTGCGGGTCTCCGCCCCGCCGGGCGCCGCGACGAACAGCACGTCGCTCTCCGCCGCCAGCGTCGCCAGGTCGGGTACGAACGTCCACGCCACCGGCTTTTCCGAACGCGCGGTGTAGCGGATGTCGCCGCCAAAGCCCTCCGCCCGCCGCGCGATCGCCTGGCCGATCTTGCCCAGCCCGAAAATGCCGATCCGCCGCCCGCTCGCGCGTCGGCCCAGCGGCACCGTCCAGTTGCCCATCCGCATCGCCCGGTCGTTCGCGGCCACCCGCCGCTCGACCGCCAGCCACAGCGCGATGGCCTGGTCGGCGACATCCTCGGTCAGCACGTCCGGGGTGATCGCGATCCGGATGCCGCGCGCGGCGACCGCGTCATGGTCGATCCCGTCATGCCCGACGCCGTGCACCGCGATGATCTCCAGCTCGGGCAGGCGATCGAGCAGGGCGGCATCCACCGTCATCATGCCCCCGCCGACGATCGCGCGGGTGGTGGCGGGCGGGGTGTCGCGGTGGAGCGTGAACCGCTCGGCCAAGGCGATTTCGAGCGCGGGCGGAATCGGGCTGGCCAGGAAAAGATCATTTGCCATGTCAGCATCCTAGCGCGATTTGCGGCCCGAGTCCGCCACCCGGATCAAGCCTAAGGGCCGTACGGCTGTCCATGCCGGTCGACGCCTGCTATGTTCGTGCAATGTTCGCGACGATGCTCGACAGCCATGCCGCCCAGCCGCTAGGAGCGCAGGCGTGACCGACCAAGACCGCCTGTTATCCGCCAGCCGCCGTCCCGAGGATGTCGACGCGGCGCTCCGCCCCAAGAATCTGGACGAGTTCGTCGGCCAGCATGCGGCGCGCGACAATCTGCGCGTGTTCATCCAGGCGGCGAAGAGCCGTGGCGACGCGCTCGACCATGTCCTGTTCTTCGGGCCCCCCGGCCTGGGCAAGACGACACTGGCGCAGATCATCGCGCGCGAGATGGGCGTGGGCTTTCGCGCGACCTCCGGCCCGGTCATCGCCAAGTCGGGCGATCTGGCCGCGCTGCTGACCAATCTCGAGGACGGCGACGTCCTGTTCATCGACGAAATCCACCGCCTGCAACCGGCGGTCGAGGAGGTCCTGTACCCGGCGATGGAGGACCGCGTCCTCGACCTGATGATCGGCGAAGGACCTTCGGCGCGGAGCGTGCGGATCGACTTGCCGCGCTTCACGCTGGTGGGGGCGACAACCCGGCAGGGGCTGCTGACCACCCCCTTGCGCGACCGGTTCGGGATTCCGGTGCGGCTACAATTCTACACGGTCGAGGAACTGACCCGCGTCGTCACCCGCGCCGCGCGCCTGCTCGACCTGCCGATCGCCGAGGATGGCGCGGTCGAGGTGGCGCGGCGCTCACGCGGCACGCCGCGCATCGCCGGGCGGCTGCTGCGCCGGGTGCGCGACTTCGCGACGGTGGCGGGGCACGAGATCGTCCACGCCGCCGCCGCCGACCAGGCGCTCAACCGGCTGGAGGTCGACGCGCTGGGCCTCGACGCGATGGACCGGCGCTATCTGACGATGATCGCCGATGTCTATCGCGGCGGCCCGGTCGGGGTGGAGACGCTCGCCGCCGGCCTGTCCGAGCCGCGCGATACGATCGAAGAGGTGATCGAGCCTTTCCTGATCCAGCTCGGCCTGCTGGCACGCACGGCGCGGGGGCGGATCTTGAATCCGGGCGGGTGGAAGCATCTGGGGCTGAACCCGCCGATCGGGTCGCAAGACGGGTTGTTCGACGTCTGAGGGGGCGGGGCCTTCGACTTCGCTCAGGCTGAACGGGCGGGGGGTGGCTCCCAGACTTCGTTCAGCCTGAGCGAAGTCGAAGGCCAAGGGAAAACCCTCAGAGGGTAGCCAGCACCACCGCCAGCCCGCTCATTCGGTCTTTTCCTCGCGATACTTCATTTCCAGATAGCGGCCGCGCGTCGACAGGCTGTCCAGATCGGCCTGCGCCAGCCGCTGGGTCATATCGCCAATCTCCTGCTCGATCAGCTTCAGGCCATCGACCAGCTGCGCGTCGGGCGTCCGCCCGTTGCGCTCGACGCGGCGCAGCGGTTCGGGCACGCGTTCGTAATCGCGCAGGAAGGCGGGGAGCTGCTCGCCGATCAGACGGCGGACCTCCATCGCCTCGACCGTATCGTTGTCGACGGCGGCGAGCTGCGGCGACAGCGTTTCCAGCCGCTGGCCGATCCGGTCGACCAGCGTGACGGCGGGCGCGGGCAGGCGCGGGCGCTGTGCCTCCAGCCAGCGTTCGGTCTGGCCGGGCAACGCCTTGATGTCGACTTGCGCCAGCTTGGCGGGGCTGGGCGCGCGCGGGGCAGGGGCGAGCGCGATCATCAGCGTCACCGCCAGCATCAGCAGCATCGCCGCCAGCGCGCCGAAAATGCCGATGCCGCCGGGCAGGATCAGGCCCGTCACCATCGCCGCGATCAGGATGGCGGCATTGGCGATGGCGATCAGGATCACCCGGCGCATCACCGAGCGCGCCTGGCGCCGGACGCGCTTGACCGCTCCTTGCGCGGACCCACGATAATCCTGCGAGATGCGCGCCATCACTTCGCGCGCACGCTCGATCTGGGCATCGACCTCGTTCGAGCGGGGGGTGGTCACCGGCTTACAATGCCTCCAGCTTGAACGACGAAGCGGCCGACCCGCCGGTCAGTTGCGGGTTCTGCGCGCCTTCGGCCCGGGCGATATAGCCCTTCGACTTCTCGACCTCCTGGCCCAGCGTGTTGACCGTGGTCTTCATCGAATCGAGCGCCTTCAGCTTGAAGCTGTCGATCGCATCCATCGTGTCGTAGATATTCTGGAAGGCGCGTTGCAGCGTTTCCAGCGGGATGGTCGAGGCCGCCGCCTGCTCGTGGATCTGCGCGGTCTGGCTGCGCAGCAGCTTGCCGGTCGAATCGATGATGTTGGCGGTGGTCGAGTTGAGCGCGGTGATCTGGTCGAGCACCAGCTTCTGGTTGGCCAGCGCCTGTGCCACGGTGACGGCGGTCCGCAGCGCCGAGACGGTGGTGGTCGAGGCGCGGTCGACGCCCTTCACCAGCTCGACATTGTTCTTCTTAACCAGATCGAGCGCCAGATAGCCCTGCACCGTGACCGCCATCTGGGTCAGCAGGTCCTGGGTCCGCTGGCGGGTGTAGAAGAGCGCGGTCTCGCGGATCGCCTTGGCCTTGGCGGGATCGGTATGATCCAGCTCGTTCGCCGTATCCTCCAGCTTGGCGTCCATCGTCTTGGACAGATGGATCATCTGCTCCAGTCGACCCATCGCCGACCACAGGTTCGCACGCTCGGTATCGATCGCGGCATTGTCCATCAGCAGTTCCTCGCGGCCCGAGGACAGGCTCTTGAGGATCGCGGCGATATGCGTCTGCGACGAGCGATAGCCGTCGAAATAGTCGCGCATCTTGTTGCCGAAGGGCAGGATGCCGAGCAGCTTGCGCGGCGCGGACAGATTGCCCTGGCGACCGGGGTCGAGGCTTTCGACGACGCGGCGAAGCTCGGTCAGGTCCTTGCCGACGCCGGTCTCGCCGTCCATCGCCTTGACGGGCCTGTCGAGGAAGCGGTTGGACTGGCTGGCGGCCTCGCGAATTTCCTTTTGCCCCATCGCGGTGATCGCATCGACGCGGCGGCCGAATTCGGGGCTGTTCACGTCCTGCGCGATCAGTTCGGCGACGAAGCCGTCGACCTTCTGCTCCAGCTGGCTGCGCGTCTTGTCGTCCACGGGCACCAGCCCGGCGGCCTGGGCGGGCGCCACCGTCGGCACGGGATCGGGCGGCGTCAGCGTCAGCCCTTTATCCGCGGTTACGGTGTCGGCGGTCGTGGCCATGCGTTCAGTCTCCAAATGCCTTGCCGCTAGTGTGGAGGGGATAGGCGCGGGGTTCAAGTGTATTACTGGAATAATACGTGGGGATGGGGAGGCATGCCGCCAATATCCCGAACCCCCGTTCAGCCTGAGCGAAGTCGAAGGCCACGGGATTCCCTATCCTCCATCTGCTTATCGGCCCCCGTCGGTACGTGGCCTTCGACTTCGCTCAGGCTGAACGGAGGGTGGGGGCGGGGAGAGTGAAGGGGATCACCCCCAAATGAAAAGAGGCTGCCGGGACGTCATCGCGACGGCCCCGGCAACCCCTAAACATGGTCAGCGGCCGGAGAGCTCCAGCCCGGGAGACCATGCGGGCCTCATGACATCAGACGCGACCGTTGATTGGGGGAGGATACCCCCCGAACCGCGCCTACCGATGTCAGAAGCCGGTCCCCCGAACGAACTGAACCGACCCCATTGCTGAACCATGAGACATCGGATCACCTCCTTTCGCTAGTTAAAGCCAATGCGCCCTTTCAAAGTGCGCAAAGCCAATGTGCGTAGGCGAAAGCCAATAAACAAGACTTGTAATGCAACGATGTTTGGCAGACCATCTTGCGCCCGCCGGATCGGGCGGGGTCAGCCCCGGCAATCCTCGATCACGCGCCCGATCTCGGCATAGGCCGGGATGACCAGCGGCGGCTGGCCGGGCTGTTCGATCGTGAAGCGGCCCCGGCTGAACGCCATGGCGTCGAGCAACTGGTCATTGGCGGCCAGCACCAGTTCGGCCCCGGCAGCCCCCGCCTGCGCGGCGACATTGCGCACCGTGCTCGATGTACGGATCGTCCAGCTGCCCGCGACCGATCCCGGGCGGCCCAGACGTACCGAGCGGTTGCGCAGGTCGCACGACAGGGTCAGCCGGGGCGCGCCCGCCACACCGTATGTCGAGGCCGAGCCCTGCGCCGTCCGCTGATACCGCCAGTCGCCCGGCGTCAGCGGCCAGTCGCGCCAGTCACTCCCCAGCACCGGACGTGGCGCGGGCGGTGCTGGGCGCGGAGCCTGCTGCACCGGCGGCGGCGCCTGGGGCGGCGTGGTGGCGGGGATACAGCCGGTAAGGGCGGTGGCCAGGACCAGGGTCGAGGCAAGCGGGGCAAAGGACAGGCGACGCATCGCGCCCAGCCTATGGGCGAGCGGCGGGCCGCGCTCAACCCCGCGCTGCGACGGGCCGTGCCGGGGCGGCGGGCATCGGAACCGGTGGCACGGGCAACGGGTTCAGCCGTCTAAACGGAGGTTAATTATGGCTGATCACGACACGCCCACCCTGATCCTCGTCCAGTCGACAGTGTCCGGCACGCTGAAGCTGGAAAGCCGTGACGGCGATTCGATCGGCAGCGTCCATGCTTTCATGGTCCACAAGCGCTCGGGCCGTGCGACCCATGCCGTGCTGGCGCTGGGCGGGTTCCTGGGCATGGGCAAGAGCTTCTATCCGGTGCCGTTCAGCCTGTTGCAGTTCGATCCGGTGGGCGATCAATATGTGATCACCGTCGACCGCCGTCTGCTGGAGGGCGGGCCGAGCTGGGCGAACAACGCGCCGGTGTTCGATCAGGCTTATGCAGACCGCGTTGCGGGCTATTATGGGGTGGGAACGGAGAATTTGGATTTGGGGTGAGGGTGGTCCTTGCGGAGAGGGCCCTCCCCCATCCCCTCCCGCTTGCGGGAGGGGCGTGCCGGTGGCAGCGACAGGAATTTCTTAGACGAAGCGCCTTGAGGCTAGCCTGGTAACGCACCCCTCCCGCAGGCGGGAGGGGATGGGGGAGGGCCACCGCCAAGCAACCCACCCCCAACAGTCAATTCGCCTTCCGCCCACTGGCGAACTTCTTGCTCTTCCCAAACCGCGTCTTGCGCGTCCCCGGCTTGCCCTCGTTGGACCGCCCCATGATCGGGGCCTTCTGCTCATGCACGGGCAGACCCAGTTCTTCATTCTCCAGCTGGCGGATTTCATCGCGCAACCGGCCCGCCTCCTCGAATTCCAGGTCGGCGGCGGCCTTGCGCATCTTCTTCTCGAGTTCCTCGATATAGGCGCGCAGGTTGTGGCCGACCATGTGCGGACGGTCCTCGTCGATCGGCACGGTCACCTGATCGCCCGACGCCACATGCGCGATGATGTCGCCGATCTGGCGGCGGATCGTCTGCGGCGTGATGCCGTGCTCGGCATTATACGCCATCTGCTTCTCGCGACGCCGTGACGTCTCCGACATGGCGCGTTCCATCGATCCGGTGATCCGGTCGGCATAGAGGATCACGCGCCCGTCGACGTTACGCGCCGCGCGCCCGATCGTCTGGATCAGCGAGGTTTCGGAACGCAGGAAGCCTTCCTTGTCGGCGTCGAGGATTGCGACCAGCCCGCATTCGGGGATGTCCAACCCTTCGCGCAGCAGGTTGATGCCGATCAGCACGTCATACACACCCAGCCGCAAGTCGCGGATCAGCTCGATACGCTCCAGCGTCTCGACGTCCGAGTGCATGTAGCGGACCTTGATCCCCGCCTCGTGCATATATTCGGTCAGGTCCTCCGCCATCCGCTTGGTCAGCGTGGTGACGAGGGTGCGATAGCCGAGCTCGGTCGTCTTGCGCGCCTCGATGATCAGATCCTGGACCTGTTCCTCGACCGGCTTGATCTCGACCGGCGGGTCGATCAGGCCGGTGGGGCGGATGACCTGTTCGACGAAGACGCCGCCGGTCTGCTCCATCTCCCAATTGCCGGGCGTGGCCGAGACGCTGACCGTCTGCGGGCGCATCGCGTCCCATTCGTTGAAGCGCAGCGGCCGGTTGTCGATCGCGGACGGGAGCCGGAAGCCGTACTCGGCCAGCGTGATCTTGCGCCGATGGTCGCCGCGCGACATGCCGTTGATCTGGCCGATGGTGACGTGGCTCTCGTCGACGAACAGCACCGCGTTTTCAGGCAGATATTCGAACAAGGTTGGCGGCGGCTCGCCGGGCAGGCGGCCGGTCAGGAAGCGGCTGTAATTCTCGATGCCGTTGCACGATCCCGTGGCGGCGATCATCTCGAGATCGAAGTTCGTGCGTTGCTCCAGCCGCTGGCGTTCCAGCAGCTTGCCCTCGATCTCCAGTTCCTTCAGCCGTTCGGCCAGCTCGAACTTGATCGCCTCGACCGCCTGCTTCATCGTCGGGCCGGGCGTCACATAGTGGCTGTTGGCGTAGATGCGTACCGAGTTGAGGCTCGCGACCTTTTTCCCGGTCAGCGGATCGAACTCGACGATCTCCTCGATCTCGTCACCGAAGAACGAGATGCGCCAGGCAGAATCCTCATAGTGCGAGGGGAAGATTTCGAGATTGTCGCCCCGCACCCGGAAATTGCCGCGCATGAAGGCGGCGTCGTTGCGTTTGTACTGGAGCGCGACGAGCTTGCGGATGATCTCGCGCTGGTCGACGCTTTGGCCCTTTTTCAGGTCGAAGATCATCGCCGAATAGGTCTCGACCGAGCCGATACCGTAGAGGCACGACACCGAGGCGACGATGATGACGTCATCGCGTTCCAGCAGCGCCCGCGTCGCCGAGTGGCGCATCCGGTCGATCGACTCGTTGATCGAGCTTTCCTTCTCGATATAGGTGTCGGACCGGGGCACATAGGCCTCTGGCTGGTAATAGTCGTAATAGCTGACGAAATATTCGACCGCGTTGTTGGGGAAGAAGTTCTTGAACTCCCCATAGAGCTGCGCGGCGAGAATCTTGTTGGGCGCGAGGATCAGCGCGGGGCGCTGCAATTCCTCGATCACCTTGGCCATGGTGAAGGTCTTGCCCGATCCGGTGACGCCCAGCAGCACCTGATCCTTGTCGCCCGCGCGGGCCGCCGCCGTCAGTTCCTTGATCGCGGCGGGCTGGTCGCCGTTCGGCGTATAGTCCGTCACCAGCTCGAACCGCTTGCCCCCTTCGGCCTTTTCGGGGCGCGACGGGCGGTGGGGGATGAAGCTGACCCCGGTTTCGGGCTCGTCGAGGGTGGTGCGGATTTGGATCGCCATGAGGGGAATATGGGTATCTGTTCCCGTTTCGTCACCCCATGGAAATGCAGGTCGGAAAGATGGGCCGACCTCGTGAGGGGCCGGCCCATCCCGTCAGATCAGCACTTGCCGACGACCTTGGTCAGGACGACATGGCCAGCGATCGAAATGGTGATCTTGACGCCGGTGGGAACCCAATAGGGCGTGCAGATGTCGAGGCAGGCCTGCGCGGCGGTGCCATCGGGGAAGGGGGTGGGGATGGGCAGACAGATGCTGCCGAAACCGAGCGGCAGCTGCAGGCAGATCTGGCCATTCTCGACCGCGACGCTGATGCATTCGGCCCGGACCGTCAACTCGCCGCTGGCCGCCAGATCGACGCCGTTCATGGACTTGGCGCGCGCGGTCAGCATCTCATGATGCGCCTTGAAAGTGTCCAAAACGGCCTGTGCTTTTTCCTCGCTGAACGAATGCATTGCCATGATCTATCTCCCTTTGGCTGGATATTTCCGGTGAAAGGAGATATACTATGAACGGTAGGCACGAGTCTTTGCTGTCATCGAACTGTTGCATCCGAACAACCTCCCTTTCGGATGTTGCAGGACAGCGTGACGATGTCAGCGCAGCGCGTGGACCGCCGGGGTGTCGAGACAGCGGCGCATCGTGGCATCGTCGGTCTGCCCCGCGACCGGCCGGGCAACGACCGGCCCGATCGTCACCGGTTGCCCGAGCCGGACCGGTGCGAAGCGTGCGCCAGGCTGGACCGTCGAGCAACGCATCGCGGCGCCGAGCAGGCGCGGCGGCGTGTCATAGGCCTCATAGGACAGGCGAAACGTGCCCCAATGAATGGGGATGGCGGTCGAGGCACCGAGGCGCTCGAAAATCTGCACCGCCTGGGGCGGGCCGATATGGCTGCCCGCTGCCATCTGGCCGGGGACGAAGCGGAACGCGCCGATGGGCAGCAACGCGAGGCGGACGGGGCCGAGCTTCGCCGCCTCGGCCGGCCAGCGCCCGTCGCCCATGCCGGTATCGCCCGCGAAGAAGACATTGCCGCCGGGCAGCTTGATCACGAAGCTCGACCAGAGCGCGCGGTTGCGGTCGGCGAACCAGCGGCTGCCCCAATGATGGTTGCGGGTGACGACCACCGACACGCCCGGCCGGATCACCCGCTCACGCCCCCAGTCTAGCGCGGTGGCGGGTACGCCGACCTGACCGATGACGCTGTCATTGCCCAGGCTGGTGACGACCAGCGGCCGGTCGCGCTGCCACAGCCGCTTGAGCGTCGCTTGTTCGAGATGGTCGTAATGATTGTGGCTGATCAGCACGAGGTCGATTCTGGGCAGGTCGTCGAACGCCACGCCCGGCTTCGCCACACGCCGGGGGCCGAGGCCGAATGGGCCGGCGCGCTCGGCATAGATCGGGTCGGTCAGGATGTTGAGGCCCTGGGTCTGGACCAGCACCGTGGCATGGCCGATCCAGGTCGCGACCATGGCGTCGCCCATCACCCGCGCCGCCGGGCGCGAGGCGTCGACCGCGACCGTATCCGGCCAGGCGGGGCGCCCGTCATCGCCGGTCAACTGGCTCCAGAGAAACCCGCGCCGGCCTCCCGGACGCGGCATGCGCAGCGTGTCGCCGTCGCCATCGGGATTGAAGAAGCGCTCACCGTCATAATGGCCGCTTTCGGGGCCTTCATAATAGATACGATCGAGATAATGCGGCACGATGGTGGCCGCCAGGCCGACCAGGATCAGCAGCAGGGCGACCGCCTTGGCGATCAGGCGAAGGGCTTTCATGCGTATTTCACCTGCTCCCGGTGTCAGCGCGCCTGCCGGGCGACCCGCGCTTGCCACATCATAAGAAGCGGCACGACCACCAGTTCCATCGCCAGTCCCAACCGATGCCCCGTGGAGGGCGCGCCGACCATCGCCCAGGACCCCAGCCGCGCCAGACCACCCGCCACGACCAGCAGGCCCAGCAGCCAGAACCGCGCGCGCTTGCGCTCGATCGCCGGGATGCAGGTGACGAAGGCGAGGCCCAGCCCCAGGAAGATGCCCGAGACATAGCGGAACTGGCTGTCCAGATCGGCAGGCACGACCGGGGGATGGCCCAGCCATTGCGGGCCGCGCGCGACGCTGATCCCGCCGATCGTCAGCGGCACGAGGCAGGCGATGGCGACCACCAGCTGCAGGAGGCGGCGTTCGCGACGCAGGTTGCTCAATCCAGGATTTCCTTGCGGACATGGATGGCGCGCAGCGAAATCCGCACCTCGAAGGTGAAGGCGACCAGGCACAGGATCAGCAGGCTGACCGACAGGATGAAGGCGATCGCAATCCAGGTGCCGAAATGATATTTGCCGATATTGGCGATGAACAGCACCGCGATGACGACGCAGGCCATCACCGCGCTCGACACCGCCATCAACAGCGCGGCGTTGATGATCGACATGCGTCGGTCGAGCAGCCGCAGCTCCCATTTGTGACGGATCAGCTCGGGGCCGTCATCGATCTTGTGGATCATCATCTCCAGCGCGCGGGCGCGGTCGATCACGCGCGCCAGCCGTCCGGCGAGCACGTTGAGCAGCTGTCCGATCGCCGCCAGCATGAAGACCGGGGCGAGCGACAGCTGGATCGTCTGGGCGATGGTAGTGACGGCGGGCAAGGTCGGCATGGCCGCCAAATGGTGGCGTGCCCGCCGCGTCCCGACAAGAGGGGATATATTTCGGCGCGCGGGAACCTGTCCCGCTCCGGCTATTCCTCGGTCGCTTGGGCCAGGATCGCGGCGATCTCGTCCTGCGATACGCCGAAGGCGCTGGCCAGGCCGGACAGCGAGGCACCACGCTTGGCCAGCTCGCGAATCCGCCCCTCGTCGACCACGGTCGTATAGCCGCGCGTGTCGCGCTGCTCGCGCACCACGTCCTTGCGGCCGGAGGTGCGGTGCCGCTTGGCGGCGGCGGCATGCGGATCGCGCGCGGCGGCGGCCATCTCGCTTTCGCGGCGCGCCGCGCGCTCGGCCTCGCGCGCCGCCGTCTCGCGCAGCCGATTGGCGGCGCGCGCCTCCATCCGGTCGGTCATGATCGCGGCACGCTGCCCCTCGCGTTCGGCGCGCGCCTTGGCCCGCGCGGCGGCGCGTTCCTCCAGGCTGTCATTGGTGCGGATGCGCAGCCCGCCACGCGGCGGCGTCACGCCCCAGCTGTCGTCGACCATCTTGATGTCCCCGATCCCGTCGCGCTGGCGATTAGGTCCGCCGGGTCCCTCTTGGCAACCCGACCGCGATCAGCTTGTTATAGGTTGATAAAATAGACTGGGAGGATTCGCCCCATGAACCCGATGCTCGATCCCGACCTGATCGAATATGTCGACGACGCCACCCTGCTGGAGGCGTTCGCCGTCGTGCAGCAGGTGCCCGACCAAGACGACCGCGACGTCATCCTGGCCGAGATGGCCCGCCGCAACCTGGGTGCCGCCGCGCCGAAGCCGACGATGCGGATGGCGCTCCGGTCCTGACGCGCAAGCTCCGCCGTTACTGGCGGATATACCGGAAATACCACATTTTAGGCATGGAATAGCCTGAGAGGCGCAGTTTTCTCAGGTTTTTCACTTTGGGTTTATGGTTGCCATCAGCTTCTGGCAATCACGGGGTAATCACGGACCGCGTTTTGGCGTCGCCGATCGCGCCCTCCGGCAGGCATGCGTGTCCCGCCGCTAAAAAATTTTACTAACTAGCAAAACTAGCCTTGTGTTTTGCCGACCAGCAAACTATTTGCTGTCTGGCAAACTTCTGGTGCGTCGTGCGTTGGGCGCTGACGCATTGGGAGTATGCGGTTCTGACTAGGAGGTCAATGTGAACCAGTTCGGAAACATGCTGCGTCGTGAGCGGAAGGAGCAAAACCTGACCCTCGGCGACCTGGCCAAGAAGGTCGGCATAAGCGTTCCGTATCTGAGCCAGATCGAAACGGGCACTAAGCCGCTTCAGGATAAACTTGTTGAGCGGTTTGTGACTGAGCTCGGCCTGATCGGTGATGACGCAAACGCGCTTCGTCGCGCCGCTGCGGTGTCGATGGGCGAGTATTCTATACGGATGGAGGAGGGTGCCTCGAACGATGATCGCATTCTTGCCTCCATGCTGGCGGCGGGTTTTGCTCGCCTTCCCCGAGATAAGAAGGATCAGCTGCGCGAGATTATGAAGGATACGAACCGTGGATAATTCCGACAGTACCGAGATCTCGCGCCATAATGACCGTATCGTGGCACCACGTACCAAACGCGAACTCGAGGCGATCGCAGAAAACGTTCGCCTCGCTCTCGATCTCGACCTTGATGGTCGGGTCGCAATGATGCCGATCCTTGAGCAGGTGCTTTATGACACCATCGAAGGATACGAGTTTCATGTCGAGGAAGATAAGGTGATGGGGCGCCTTGAGGGTCTTACTGACACTCAGCGACCGATCATCAAGCTCACGAACAGCGTTTACCAAGCGCTTGAGCGTGGCGATGGGCGGGCCCGTTTCACGGCGGCGCACGAGTTTGGGCATCTGGTGCTGCATTGCGGCTTGCCCACCTACCGCGCTTTCTCCGACGAATATCAGCCTCTGCACGACCCGGAGCGGCAAGCGAACATCTTCGCGGCGGCATTTCTAATGCCTGCCAGCGCATTCCGTTCGTGCCGTAGCGTTAAAGAGGCAATGCGGAATTTCGGCACGAGCCATGACGCCGTCATGTGCCGAGCGCGGAATCTTAATCACCGTCTTGAGCCGCTTCGGCCGATCCTGACGGTGCGCAAGAAAAAGGGGCACGGTATGCGCCGCACCCCTTAGGAAAAGCCCTGATCGGAACCGTGGCCCCCGTGATGGGTGAGCGATCCTGAACTGAGCCCTAGTCAAGCGCGGATATATGCGCAGCCAGTTAAGGAAGCAAGAACATCGGGCCACAATCGTGGGAGCACTCCGATGCCCTCCACTCCTGCCCCTCCGGGTAAGAAGTGGGTGTGCGTTGCGTGGATCACCCGGGGCGGTCGCCGCATCTATGCCAAATCATATGGCAAGAAGGCGTTCTGCTTCCTGGTCGACGTGTAACGCGCCCGCTTCCTGAACCGGAATCTCCAAACGGACCGCGTCAGTCGCGGCGCGGTCCGTGGCTTCCTATGATCAATTAAATTGCTGCGTATTTTGAGTCGCTTGGCGACTCAGTCGACTCAGGATACGTGGTTTGTTGATTGTTTCCGAAACGAGGAAACCCCAGCGCTGGCAGGCGCCGGGGCTTCTGATCGGGGGCAACTCTCGCGGCTTTTGGTCCGGACGCGAGAGCGGGATGTACCCCTTGGTACGGCGGAAACGTCTACACCTTGAGGTTGTGCCGTCAAGACCGGTCGTTTGCCGAAAAAGGATGTACGATGGCAAACAATATCCCCCAGCGGCCTCAGCGCCGCACTCGCTTCCCTTTGTCCGACGCGGCAATTGCTGACATCTGGGCTCGCCTCCGGGCGGGTGACAACCAGCATGACATCGCTGCCGACTATGGTACGAATCCGGGCCGTGTGTCCGAGATCAACACCGGGCGGCGGGGAAACCATGTGACTGGCTTGCCCCCGCGGTAAGTCGGAAGGCCGGTTAAACTTGAGGCTGGCTGGTAGCAGCCAGCCTCATTCGTCTCGCTTTCCAGTCTTGCCCAGAGCATCAACCGATACCCAAAAGCCCTGCTAGGCAAAGGGCAGCTTCGTCATCGTCAACTCGAGCAATCACCCGCTCGCCATTGTTTGACGCTTCGAAGAGAAAATATCCCGCCCAATCCATAGGCTGAGGATCGAGTCCGGCCGCACGGCGAGATGTCATCGGTGCCAATGTCAGGCTCTTGCCGGTTGGTGATGTGCCGGTAAAGTACAAGGTAGCCATAGCTTCAGGATCTCTGATGCCGGAAGAAAAAAAGACCCATAATCTGCGTCCAAACCCGGGCATGTCTATACGCATGCTGGCCGATTATATGTCGGCGTCTGAGCAGGCAAAGCGCACGCTACTCACCCGATCAAAATACCCGCCGATTGCTCCTACGATCCAACACGATGCCGCTCGTGAATCAATCATTGAGCATATGTCAAGGGGAGGCGGTGAGCACGATTTGATTGATCAGCGGATAGCGGTCTTAAAGAGCGGTTTGCAGGGCAGCCCCTTTGAGATCGACAAGGCGGAGAACAACGCCGATTACCTCGAACGCTATCTTGCGACTGCCCCGAAGCTTCCGATCAAAGCCCAAGAGATTTTTCCGGGGGACCGGATGCCTGGGCTCGACATTGAAGGTTTCACACTTCGCTGCACGCCCCACTTTGTGCTTCGCCGGGTCACGAGAACCAACGTGCCCAAGATGGGCCTAGGATTTTTGCGATATGCGAAGGGGAAGCCGTTGCCTCTGGAGACGGCTTGCTGGCAGGGGGCAATCGCGGTTGGCTATTTGAATGCGAAGGTCCAGCAGGGCTTGGGGGAGATTGATGCCGATCGTGAGATCACGGCTGTGATCGATGTTTGGACTGGGCACTGCCATGTGGCCCCAAGCAACGCAGTTTATCGGTTCAACGAAGTCAAAGCTGCCTGTGCTGGTATTGCTCAACGATGGGCACAAATCCCACCGCCTCCGAATGCGGTCTTTTAAGCAGCCTGATTTGCGACGCTAAATTACGACCATCGCCTCCACGATCGCCTGCATCAGCACATGACGCGGCACCGGCACCCCGACTGAGACGTACCCAGGATTCTGCGCCGATCGCGTGCCGTAAAGGTTGATCCACTTGCGCCCATGCTGCCGCCAGGCGCGCTGTAGCGGGACGACGGGCAGCAGTAGGCATGTCCCGGCTGGGGCATACGCATAAGCCACGAAGTCGGCCGCCAACGGCTTCTGAATCCACCCAGGCACCCGGCGCGCCTCGTCCGACCAGCGCTCCAGCAGGACGTCAGGCCATTCGTGCATCCGCACCTTCTCGTCGACCGTATAGGTCCGCCCGCAGGACAGGGTAAGCAGCCGATCTATTCCGCCCCGCTGTGCCCACCCATCTTCGCGCACAGCCACCGCTGACACCATCGTCGGGAACGCGCGCCGGTAGAGCGGCAACCACCAATCGGCGTCCACGAAGCTCTCGGACAGCGCCAGGCTATCGCGGAAGCGATGCACACGCGGAGAGCCCGCCGCTCGACGATCGCGAACGACGGGCCTGTGTTCCATGCGCCGGGAAGGGGCCGGCGGCGTGACCGGCTCAGGAGTGAACGTCATCCGCCTCCTTGGGATCGTCTTCCTCCAGATCCTCAGGTTCGAGGTCCGTATCCCCGTCCAGCTCGTCCATGCGGTCAATCAGCCGCTCGGTGATCCGCGCCAGTTCGGCACGGGGCAGGGAAGGGATGGTGGCCAGCACCGCGTGTGGCGATGCGACCCGGTCCAGCCGATGCCAGGGACGGCGGCGCGATCGGCGCCAGGGCATTGCACGGTTGGCACCCGGCGGCGGGGTGACGGCAGCGTGCCCCATCATTCCTTCCTTCCGATCGTCTGCTGGTCCTGCGGGATGCTGAGGAGCTGGGTCATGCCGCGTCCCCTTCGCCACGGAGCCAGCGACCAGCTTCAGCAGAAGCCTCGCGTTCGCGCTTCGCCATCTCGACCAGCATGCCGCCCAGTCCGATCAGCATCGCTGCGTCCGTTAGTGGGATGCGACCGCGATGATCTGCCAGGAACTGCGCCAACTGCTGGGCATGGCTCAGCCAGAAACCTGACGTATCCCAATCGTCAGGCAGCCGCGTTTCCTCCAGCATCAGGGTGAGGAATTCAGCCGCTTCAGGGGTGACGGTGTTCATCATGCCGCCTCCCCATAGTGCCGCTGCTCGATGGTCTGGCGCACCGCTTCAGCCCGGTCAGGATGGCCGACGATCTGTGCCATCAGTGGCGTCAGGTCGTCCGATGGGCAGTCCTGGATGACCAGCCACAGCTTGCGGTCGGACGTTAGGGCATAGCCGCCGCCAATCTGGACCAAGGCGTGGAGCCAAGCGGTGGGGTTGAAGGGCGTGGGGTGGTGGAGAATGGCCATGTCAGCGACCCTCCCCGTTGAGGCGCTTCGCATGAGCCAACAGCCGGGCCGCATTGTCGTCATCAATGGCGCTGGCGCCACAATACGACATGTGTTCCAGCAGACGGGTGAATTCCGCCCAGGTCGTTGGTTCGGCAAGGTCTGCGTCATGCGATGCTGAACATACCGCCTGTTCCTCCTGCTCGAACGTGATGGGGTCTTGTTCCTCCAAGTCGGACGGCAGGCTGTTGAAGCGGCGGCTGGCGGCGTCAGAGGCGTCGAGCAGAGCGCAGAAGGTTTCGCTGGTGGTCGACATGTCAGCGGCCCTCCACGTTCGCGATGCGGGCCACGTCGTCCGCGATCTCTTCCAGCCAATCACGGCCATCGCCCATGTCGTTCTTGATCATGAACGCCAGCTTCGCGTGCAGGTCGGTGACGGTGCTGACCGGGTGCGTCGCAACAGCCGACTCGGCATCGGCATAGGCGTCGTTCAGGGCGTTGCTGCGATCGACCGCAGCAGTCAGGCCCGTGTCGCGATGGATACGGGCGCGCAGACGCTGCCGTTGAAGGTCAGCCGCAACCAGACGGCGCAGTCCGGGGCTATTGGGATGGTTGCGCGCCGGATCACGTTCGACGAGGCCACGGGCGACGCTGACCGCGCCCGGGTTCGCAGTGGTCCAGTAAGGATCACCGTCAATGTCGACCGCGACATGTGGAATCTGGGACGCAAGCGCCTTTGCCGCCGTGTCAGCGGGCTTCAGGACCAGATTGTCGTGGTCCTCCGACACTTGCCAGGCCTCCTCGCTGACCGCGATCAGCGTGGCCAGGGCAGGGCTGACGCCTGAACTGGCGGACATGGCCGATGCGACGGCCGGGACGGCGGCGGCAAGCGCGACGAGACCAGCGCCCCCGAACAGGGCGCGACGGGTGGTTTCAGTCGTCATGGTTCAGCACTCCGCCCGCAGTGCATCAGCTGCGATCGTGCGCAGCGCCGCCTCGTCGATCGCGCAGTTTTCGAGATAGTCGAGCAAGGCGTTGATTTTGATGCCAACGGCGGCACGGTTCGGCGCAGGCGCGGCAGCGAGTTGATAGACGGTTTCGCGTTCGACCCGAACGGCGGCGTCCATCACATCGTCCGGAACGCGACCCGGCGTCGCATTGTATCGACGGACGGTTTCGTGCGCCTCGGTCCAAGCCGCGTGCGCTCGATGCCATTCGGCATTCTCGGCTTCCTGTGCCTGCGATTTGTCCGGCGGGGTCGACAGCCTGCCTTCCACCTCATCAAGGACCGTGCTGATCTCGACCAGCTTCTCGGAGGCGATCTGGTGCGTGCACCACGCGCTAAACGCGGCATGATGCATGGGCGACGCCGGGTCATTCAGCCGCCCGACCACCTGCTCCATCAGTTCGCTGTTGGCGTTGTCCATCGTGACGATGACGCGCTCGATTGCGAGCGACATGTCGGCAATGGCCGCGACGGGGTCGGCCACGGTTGCCGCGATTGCATAGCTGGCCATCGTTCAGCCCTCCCGCGCCATCAGGCAGCCGTTCGACGGATGCCGGGTGAAAAGGCGCTCGCAGGCGTCGGCAGCGATCACAGCTTCGATCGCGCGCTGCTGCCGGGCATTGGTGGCGCGGTGTTCACCGGCCAGCGAACGGGCATAGGCGCCGGGGTTGCCGGTGCGCAGATGTTGGCGGGCAAGATCGACGGCGCGTCCGGTCGATTTGCTCAGTCCGTTTGAGGCACAGGTGATCTTGGCCGGACGCACGGCGTCCGGTAGGGGGGAAGTAGCCATAGTCGTTCCTCCAGAACGGTTGTGGTCAGAGCCGGGTGGAGGGACCTAATCCTCCGCTCGGCTCGTCGAGTAACGAAAACCGTTATACACGGCTCATCGTTATGGTCAAACGGAAACCGTTATCTTGCGTATTTTTCGTTATTCCGGTATTCCACCAATATGTTGACCCCTGAAACGTGTCGCGCCGGAAGGGCGCTTGTCGGTATGTCTCAGGAAGAGTTAGCGGCAGCTGCGAATCTAGGACCGTCAACGGTTCGAAACTTCGAGGCGAAGCGGTCCACGCCGATCGCAAATAACTTAGGGGCTATGCAGGGCGTGCTCGAAGCTGCTGGCGTGCAGTTCCTGGCGGACGGGGATACGACATCCGGCGGTGTCGGTGTCCGCTTGGTGAAAGGCGTGGGGGCCTGAGCGATCAGCCACTTGCCGACCTACGTCCCCCGCCTATCCTAACCCCGGCCCCTGACACGGTCGGTGTGGGCAAGCCTCGACGGAGAGTTTGTTTGGCGGGTTCGAGTCCCGCTCATGGGGCTCGCTGCTGGTAAGGCTGCGTCAGCTCACGCCCAATTTCGGACATTCCACGGGCCGGGGTGACCGCGGGTTACGCGCCGGTTATGTGAGACTGCTAATAGCGATCGGGTTTCGATCAGCCTTCAGGAGAGTGTCTGTGCTTTTTCACACCATGGTCGGATCGAATGACATTGAACGGTCCAAGCGCTTCTACGACACGGTGCTCGGCACCTTGGGTGCAGGGGAAGGGACGCGGAATATTGCCGACAGCGGCCATACACGTCTGATCTACAATAACGGCAACGGAACCAACTTCATCGTCAGCCAGCCGATCAACGACGAACCGGCGACCGTCGCCAACGGTAGCACCGTCGCCTTTTCCTGCGACTCGCCCGAACAGGTAAAGCAGCTTCACGATACCGCCGTTGCTGCTGGCGGGACATCGATCGAAGCTCCGCCCGGACCGCGAGAAACTGCCTCGATGGGCACCATCGAACTGGCCTATTTTCGTGACCCCGACGGCAACAAATTGTGTGGAATTCATTTTCCTGCCTGATCCGTTCGACCGGGGTCCGCTTATGATCATAGCGGACCCCGACCATGCGATCCCGCGAAAGTCCGCTTCCCCCTCATAGCGGACATTTCATCGCGATGGATGGCGGCGTGCCGAGGGGGCTAGCGATGGCTCTCGGCGAACCCTTCGTTACTGCAACCATGGAAGGTGCCCGCCAAAGGCCAGCAGTCCTGCGTTGAATCAAGTCAACCTAGATCAATCTGCGGATATGTTCGTCCGGCATTCTGTTTGATGGCAATGCCGACATATTCCATCGAAATACGTGATAACCGGCCGGAGCAACCCGATGCTTTCGAAGCGCCTGACTTCGAACATGCGCTTGCGATGCTAGTTCGAGTCGCTGGAGAAAGCCTTATTGGTCACACCCAAGGAAAGGCTGGCGATCCACTTTTCTGGAACTTTGACCTGATGGATGAGCGAGGTTTGATCCTATACTCCTTTTCGATTCAGGGGTTTCAATCAGCGGCAATGGGACGGCTCCGTTGAGATGCTCGGAAGCGGCCGTTCCGCTCCCGCCCACTAGCGGACGTCAGGAGCGACCGCCTATAAAATTGCGATGACGTCACGAGAATGCATTGCGGGCAGGCTGGCCGACGAGTGGCTGGCAATGATGGGCAAACTCCCTTGGCACGATCTCGCCATTGCTATTCGTCGGCGTGCGCCGCTGCAATGTGGCGAAACTACTTCGCTTCCAACGAAGATCGGCCTGCTCGATGTCAGCGATAGCTATGAGTGGGCGGCGGAAGCAGATGGGCCGATCCGTCTTACTATCGAAGTCTTCGACAGTCCCGATGAACCCGCGCTCGCTTTCCGCGAAATGATCGTCGAGCGGCCAGGTGCCAGCTGATTCAATGCCCGCAATCCAACCAAGCCGGACGAATTGGCCGAGCCGTATTCGCTACTAGGCTTAGCGAATTGGCATGCCCAAAGTTTATTTCGTCAAGTCATCAAGGGGGGTATGGCATATTTCCGCGACGTCAGCGACCATAATGCCACATCGGGGTATGTGGCATGGCAAAGCACTATGGCGTTCTGACGTTCGACAATCGCGGTCCCATCAAGTCGTGGGAGCGGATGATGCTTGTTCAGCGGCACAACGCGCGGACAGAGGAACTGCCGCATTGCGATCCGGCAGCACCCGAGCCTGAGTTCCTCAAGGGTTCAGCGAGCCTGGTTAAGGATGCGCAACGCGAATTGCGCTTGCATGGACTTGACCCGTCCGCTCTTCGGGCCAACGGCGTCATCGCCCATGAGGTGATCCTGACCGCATCGCACGAGTATTTCGTGCAGGGCGACGAAGCGGAGCGAGACCGGCGCCTGTGGCATTGGGTCGCCCGCGCCTATCTGGCGGCGATCAAAATCTGGCGAAAAGTGACCATCGTGCAGATGGTCCTCCACCTCGACGAATACACGCCGCACATCCACGTCGTCCTCATGCCGCTGGTCAAGAAGGTGTTCGCGCGGCGGCCGGACGATGGCGAGCGATGGACGCTGAACGGGCGCGAGATCACCGGTCCTGGCGAGTTCCAGCGGGCGCACGATGAATACGCCATCGAGATGGCGGCGCTGGGATTGCAGCGCGGCGTGTCGGGCAGCGGGCGTAAGTATCGGCCGTTCGCGGAAAAGGCCGCTGAGATGGACGAGCAGTGCAAACGGGCGGCGGCGGCAGAGGCCGACACCGTGAAGGCGAGGGAAGAGTCGGAAAAGGCTGAGCAGGCCCGCGCGGCACACTGGGCAGAAGAGTTCGACCGGCTGAAGCGCGATCGGCTCGAACTGGAGGAGGGGCAGCGCCTGTTGAAGGTCGAACAGGCCAAGGTTCGTGCCGATATGCTCCGCCAGGAGGTGACGAGGCGGGCGCTGGCGTCGAAGGAGGCAAATCTGTCCAAGCGGTCGACGCAGTTGGACGCATCGCGCGATAAAGCTGCCGTCGTGCTGGTGGAAGCCGATCGGATCAAGGCGGAGGCACAGCGGGCATTGGCGTCAGCGCTGAAGGTTCGTGCGCATGCCGACACGCTGATGGCTATGGCTAACGATCTGGAAACTGCCCGTCTGATCCAGGCGCGTGACGCTGTGCGGGCTCAGGCCGATTGTGTGGACGACGCGCTGGAGGATGCGGATCTCGGCAATCAGTTTGCGCTTCTGGACCGCATCCGGCCGCGTGGGCGCTGAACGTCGAACAGAGGTGTTGGACGCGGGGGCGAGTTGCCATATTGTGAGGGCGTGAATCTCACCCCCATCATCGTCACCTCGATCAGTATCGCGCTATACAGGGGCGTGGCGGCCCCGAGCATTTCGAAATATCGAGCGTGGCGGGACGGTCCCCGCGTCAGGACCGCTCGTCGGAATTGGCGAGGTGTTTACGTCCCTGACCTCACCATCAAGCGGATTGAACGTCTGTGCGTCGCCCTTGTTGTGGGGGTTGTCCTTTTTGGCGTGGCGGTCTGCTGGACCGTTATGGTTCGGCCCGGGTAAACTTGGCGCTGATAGAAGGTCGATGCGGCTTATTGCCCTTGCTTCGGACTGGTTAGGTAGTTGCCCGCTTGGTTGACGGTGCTGACCCAAGGAGCGTTGAACATCATCCCCAGCCGCTTCGGTCGCGACGCTTCGACCAGCGCCTGCCAGTCCGCATATCGACCCATTACATCGTCCAAAGACGACAATGCCGCACGGGGATTGGTATCGAACAGGATCGGCGCCAACGCTTCCGCCTTCGCCTCTGCCTGCTTTCCCAGCCCCAGCGCCAAGCGATCGCGCGCCCAGGTCCCAGCGACACGGGCAGCGGTGCCCGGCAGTGACGCACCGCCAGTCGCCAGTGCGGCACCTGCGTGCAGCGAGCCTTCAAGCAGCGGATTGGTCGAGAAGTTAGCATCCGCGATCTGGTTGCGGGCGGTACGCGAGTTGCCCAAAATCGCGTTCGTCGTCTGCTGCAAGCCACCCTCGATGTCGCGAGTGCGTAGGAGGCGCGGCACATTCGCGTTGCTGTCGTACAGCGTATCCAGCCGCGCACGCATGGCGGGCGTGCCCAGCGTTGCTTCAAACGGGCTGGCATTGTCGCGCACACCGGCCGCTCGCTTCAAAAGCGAGTCCTGAAAACCCAGCCGCATCTGGCTCAAGTGCTCCGGCGTCTGCTGGCCAACCTGCACCGCAAGCTGATCGGTGGGGAGCATATAAGCTTCCTGCCCGCGAATGAGGGCGTCACGCGATGCGACCGGCCCCTGATATACGCCGCGCGCCCGGGCATAGGTCGGGTTCAGGCGGTCCAGTTCGAACAGCAGATTGTTCTTCACGCCGTTCTGCGCGCGCCCGGCCTCATCAAGGACCAGCCGGTTCGTGATCGGGTTGCGGTACTGCTCCAGCACGTCGTCCATGCCGCGTTTCACATAGTCGAGCGTCTGGGTGGTATACCCAGGCTGACGCATCGCTTCCCCGGCGCGCGGGGCGGCATCAAACGACGCCTCTGCCTGCCGCAAGCCCTCACGGGCGTTCTCAACGCGGGTGCGTGCGCTGTCCAAGTTCCCAGACGGACTATTGCGCGCGTCCCGATACGCCGCCTGTGCCGCGTCAAGGTCAGCGCGGGCACGGGCAACGGCCTCGATCTGCTGCGTCGGGGCAGGATTCAGTCGAACAGTCCCGTCCGCATCCTGCACGAACCCCATTTCCATCGGGTTGCGGCGCTCGTTGGCGGCGATCGTGCGAGCACGGCCCGTTGCGCTGCGACCAAACGGCGTGTTCAGCAGGCTTTCCAGTTCCGGCGTCGACGTGACCGGCTGGCGATAAGCCTGTTCGTACAGCGGCGCTGCTGCCGTCTGTGCCTGTCGTGTGAGATCGTCGCTCATCTGCGGGATATTGGCGGACGGCCCCAGGTCGCGCTCCACCGAGCTGACGAAGCGGTCATACTGTCCACGGTTACGCGGGATCAGTGCATCTTCCGCGATTTGGGACGCGGCAGGCGAACGACGGACCGCAGCCCCGCCAAGCTCGCGCAAGGCGGGGTTCGTGTCGACCAGCGCCATGGGAATGCCGAGGTCAGCAGCTTCCGTGAGTGGTGTGCGGATGTTGTCCGCGCCAATGCGATTAATCGCGTTCGCAGCGATAGTGTCAGCGGCGTTGAGAGGCGCGGCAGAGGGGAGGGGCGCGCGTCCGAAATAGGCGCGGACGGCATTGGTCGCAGCCTGCCCAGGCTGAGTGCGGATTGTGGCGCCGATGCCGGAGGAAATTCCTCGGCCTGCCAGATTGCCAGCCAACCCGCCAACCGCACCGATGCCTGCTCCCAGGAAGCGATTGTCATTATTCTGGCCTGCACCAGACAGGGTGCCGAATGCGATGTCACCGGCAAGGCCGGGGGACGCGAACCGCGACGCCAGGCCCGTCGCGCGGCTAGCCATTCCCAGACCGTACATTGCGCCGAACGTGCCCAATCCTTGCCCCGCGAGGGCTGCGTAAGGGTGCGCTGCAAATGCGCCCTGCTTGCGGGCGTTCAAGTCCGCCATATCGCCACCCCCGAGCAAGCTGGTAATCTCGTCGGAGGTCCCGCCCAGCACACCGTCAATTGCGGCCATGGCACCGATGCCCACGGGCGATGTTGCGATGTCCTCCCATCCACTGGTGGGCACGTCGCGCGCGCTGTCGAACAGCGAACCCTTGTACTGAGGATGTGCACGGAGCCACTGCCCGGCTTGGGCCACACGGGCAGGATCAAGCTCGCCATATCCGGCGGCGCGCGACAGCGTGTTAAGCGTCTCGATGTCTGCGCCTTTGCGCAGCAGCTCGGTCAGCGACTGTTCCAGCGCGGGATTCCGCTCGGTTTTCTGGCCGCCCGAGGCGAGCTGTGGAGTGCCAAGGGACGGAGCCCCGACCAGTTCGGGGCGCTCTGGCGTCGTGTCGTGCGGGATCGGATTGCCGTTATAATCTAGCTGCTGTTGCTTGCGACCGAGAACGCGTTCCGACAGTTCCTGAAACCGTGCGCCCGGATGTTCCCCAACCACATCCATGGGGTTCAAGCCGTTGCGATCAGCGATCCCCTTGTAGCGCACGCGATCGGCGATCAGCGACTGGTTAAGCTGCGCCATCCGGTTCGCCATTTCTTCACGAAGGCGATGGCGGAACTCAGGGCGAAACGTGCCACCGTTACCCGTTTGCTTTTGCAGATGGGCGATCGTCTGATTTGCCCAGGTGTCCGCCCCTGCAACCGATGCCTGCTCGCCTTCACGAACCACGCTGTTCGGGTCCATTACCTTGGCGTAGGCATAAATCAGATCCAAATCGCCTGCGGAATCCGGCTTGGAACCTAATCCCGCCGCATAGCTCGGAAGCGCCTGAGCATAGGCCTTGTACGAAGGCAGCGTCTCGTAGCTGTTGCGAAGCTCTGCGGCCTGGGATTTTCTGGAATTGCGCTCGCGCTGACCGTATTCCAGATTGGCCAGACGGAGCCGCTCGTTCTCATTCGCGGCCGCCCGATCCGCCGCCGCCGCCGCACGCATTGCAGCTTCCGAGGCGCGCGCGTCGGCTCGGTCAGCCCGCTCATCCCGCCGCACCGCCAGCGGGTCACGGTTGGTCGTGAACGTGTTGAACGGGTTGCTGGCGCCCGCGTCATCGAACTGGTCGAAAGGATTCTTCTGCATCAACGCGCTCCAACCGTTCCGCGACGGCCAAAATAGGGGACGCGACCATAGCCGGGCAGCGTCACGTGGATATGATCGCCCTCGTTCAGCAGGCGAGCGCCAGGGCCATAATAGGCGCGCAGGGCGGCCATGTTCGTGCCCGCATAGTCGACGCCATCGCCCGACAGGTGGCTGCTGTTTGGCACGCCGCCAACCAGACGGTTGCCTTCAACGGTGCGGCGCCCGCTGGTCATCGTGCCAGGCGCCTTGAACGGGTCAGGGAAAGGTCTGCGACCCGATCGGGGCCGCACCTCCTTGCAAGATGCGCTGCGCCGCGCCTGCGCCGTACTTCTGGTCGAACTGCGCCGCCAAGTCCGGGTTCTTGCGCAGGTAATCAACTGCGCCAGCCGGAGGCGTAGACGCTGCTGGCTTCTGGTTGAACGACCCACGCGGCAAGAACGTCTTGGTCGGGTTGCCCTGCGCGTCGAAGCCGTCAACAGCCGTCACCGGTCCCGCTGCGACGTTGCTCAAATAACGCTTGGCCTCATCCTCACCGAGCATTTGCGCGATAAATTTGTAATCGTTCACCGTGTCGTTGTTGACCGGCTTCGGATGCGCCCGCTCCCACTCCTGTTGCGCGGTCCACTGCGCCATCTCGTCGGCCTGCTTCATGCGGTAATCCTGAAGCTGCTGCTGACGCTGGCGGAACTGGTTCTGGGCTGCGGCATAGGGCGTACCCCCGCCATAAGCTGACGAAACCGCGTCACCGATTGAGCCGAGAAGCTGAACGGCCATCCCGCCGCGCGAGAAGAAGCCTTTGTCCGCCGGTAGCTGCGGCATGACGGGGGCCTGCGCGCCCCCAATCGGACCGCCATACCCCGGCGTCTGACCGGGAATTTCGCGTTGACCGAAGCCCCGGAAGAACATGCCACTCGGCTGCTGCCCAAGTGCGTTAGACACGGTGCCCAAATTGAAGGGGGGCATGATACCGGGGGGCATCAGGCGCCTCCCATCGGAGCGATGAACGCGAGGAGGGCTGGAACAGCCGCAGCATAAAACTTGACGTCACGCCACGTCATTTCTGGCAATGCCTGATTTAACAGGTTGTTCTTGCCGCAGTCTCGCAATGCCAGATCGACCATGATTGAAACGGCCTCGACGCCGAGGCTATCAACAAGCCCTGGGTTCGTGCCTTGATGAAGTTCGAACTTGCGACGCAGACACAGAATCGTGGCAAGTCGTTCAAGGAGTTCTGGATCACCGCTTTCGCTTCCGACGCGGGCGATGTGTTCGATGTAAATTAAGTCGCCAAAGCTAATCGTGCCTGGCGTCTTATCCGACACGACGACGTTGAGCAGACGGGTTAGCGCTTGGGTGTTTCCATACGCGGCCCTGGAAAACTCGGCCTCGCTATCACGAATGCCCTGCACGACTTCCTCATCTGCCTGCCAGACCGGCCCGATCCCCAACTTGGCCAGTTGGTCGGTGGCATCCGCGTCGCCAGCATCCGCCAACAGCTGAAAATGGTGCGCGACTTCGACTAGATAGGGTTCACTCGAATACCCACGCGTCTCGCGTTCATCGCTCCGAGCCTGGAGTATCAAGGCCAGCGCCTTGCGATCGTCTGCATCGCCAATGGCGGACGCAAACCGTGCATAGCATTCGGCTGCGATGAGCGATTCCAGAAGGGGATAGGTGTCCCCGGCGGCCTGCTCGATCGCGAAGTCACGCAACCTGCGATACCCATCGAGATCACCAGCCGCCGCAGCTGCCATATCCGAGGGGTAGACGTTGGTCGAAGATGTCTTGATTTGCATGCCGGGCAGTCTCCAAATTAGTGGAAACGGCTTCTGCATATAGCAGATGGGCACGTTCGATTTTCATAGCCGAACGGGAAGGGATTGGCAACGGCAGAAGGCAAGAGGGGTGAGGAGTTGCGTCACATAAATGCGCTGTGCGGGCCGTCCGAAGCATTCGTCCGCCAATCCGTATTTACCCGTATTCTATGGGCATGGACCACCGATTCTCCCTGTTTCCACTCTGTTAAAACAGAGGGAGTGTCTGGGTGAATGATCGGTCGCCCAGCACCATGCGCCGCGTTATTTCAGGTTATTAAAACGGTTATTGTCACATCGATCATCCAGTAAATTGCCTGTAGTTTACTGGATGAAGCTCGGCGCCTCTCTCGATAGATCATCGCTATCCACTTGCATGGTGCTGGCCACCGCCCGCCCGGCTCTCGCGTGCGCGCGCGTATTGCTGCGCAAATGCACCATTCGCACGGCGGAGGTCGTCCCCGTTCGACGTTTTTACAGTGTCCGGAAACAGCTGGGGATATGACCGGCAAGGCCTGACGAATTTTCGGAGGCCCTAAAGGATGGACCGCCAAGCTCGGGCCGAGCAGTCTGCCCGAGCTTTTGCAATCGCATCCGCAATGTCAGGTTTTGACAGGTTCTTTACCCCCGGTCGCTTCCTCGTCCCATTCACGGTGCATGGCGATCAGTGCCATCAGCAACGGGCGCATGTGCCAGTTGATGTCATTGCGGACGCTGTTGGTCAGGCTGGTCTCCCAGGACTTCGAGGCGTGCGCTCGTTCGGTGAGGTGATCCGGGTACATCGTCTTGAGGTGGTTGACGGCCTCACGACCGATGCTGCGCGCCATCCGGTCGAACATCCGGCGCGCCCTTTGCTCTTTGGTTTCGGTATTCGTGCCGCCGGAAATGACCGGCAGGTTCGGCGAGGCCATCATGTGCTCCTAGGGTCGATTGGGGTGGGTTGCGCCGCCGCCGCGCGTTGCCGCGCGGGGGGCCCGGAGCGAAGGGGAATGGGCGTCATCCATCACCTTTTCGCTTCGTTCTCGTGGGGTGGCGCGGGCACCTCATGGGCCGCGCCATTCCCCCCTATAGGGGGGAGGTGTGTTGGGGGGGGTGTTTGGGGGGACTGGTTGGGGGTGTCCGGGGAATGTGTTTGGGGGCCGTTTGGGGTGGCGTTTGGGGAACCCAGATCAACCTCCCGGATGCCCGTCACATCGCGCCCCTTGCCGCTGTCACGCCACAGGAAGCCCTTCTCGATCCGGCGCGCCACGAACAGGCGTTCCATTGCCCGCTTGAGCCGTGCCTTGCCGATTCCCTGGGAGTGCGGCAGCCCCTCGAACACAGCGGGGGCGTAGTTCGGACCCGAGCTGTCGGACACGGCACGCCGCTGCCGATCGCGCTCCGCCAGGCACTTCAGGAACACCTCATTGTCGTACGCGGCCTCTGCAATCGCCCGATGTTCCCGCATGGCATCCTCGGGCACGTCCTCGTGGCGGACGAATGCCCAGTTGTGCCATAGGAAGCGAACCGACTTGCCGCGCTCCGAATAGTTCGGCTTGCTGTTGGTCAGCACGCGCGCTGCCGGATCATGCACCTCGCCTTCTCGAGTGCTCTCCAGACCCAGGAAGATCCGCGAACGAACCTGATTTTCCCACGCCGTCGAGCCGCTGAACTCGTCCCCGGCCTTGTTGGGATGGCCGATCAGGATGACGACGCCGTCGATCTCCTCCGCCAAGCCGTCGACCAGGCCAGCGAACGCCGCCACCTGATTGCGTATGTTTTCGTTCCCGGTGAAGAAGTGCGCGACATTGTCGAGCGTGACATGCGTCGCGCCGGTTGCGGCAATCGTCGCCTTCAGGCTGGCCCACCGCTCGGTCGTGCTCATCCGACCTTCCGCGTCGAACGTGCACAGCTCCTTGTTCAGCATCCCCTTGAGGGACACGAGCAGCAGCTTCCCGCGCAGGTCCTGCCAGGTGATGCCCAGCGCCTTGTTGATCGACTCCTGCCGACGATGCATTTCGTCGATCGGATCTTCGCAGGTGATGTAGAGCGACACCCCCTGACGGACGGGCACACCCAGGAAGGGCAGTCCGGCGGCGGAGCAGGTCATGCGCTGCTGGGTCAGCAACGACTTGCCAGTCGCGCCCATGCCGGTCACGAAAACCATGCTACGCCAAGGCTCCCAGCCCTCCAGGCCCCATTCACGATCCGGCACGGTCTTCCCCGCAAACTCGCTGGCGTCGACGACGGGCAAAAGGGCGATGTCGGGCTTGGTCCGAATTTCAGACGAAGTGGCGGCGGGTGCCGCGTCAACCAGCGCGGTCAGTTCGGCTACATCGCCGTCCCAGTTGAGCACGTCACCCTTGTCCGGCAGGCGGGGCAGATGAACGATGACTGGGCGTCCCTCCGCTCGCTCAACGTCCGCCTTCACCTTGTCCGCGAGCTTCGCGCCGGTGTTGTCGTTATCGGGCAGGATGATGACCGACCGGCCTTTCACGTACCCGGAGAAGTCATAGCCCCGCCAATCCTTGCTCGAAGTGGCGATGAGCCCCCAAGATGCCAGACGATCGGCCTTGGCCTCTCCTTCTGCCATATAGATCGGGGCGTCCTTCGGGGCGTTCGCCAGATCCTTCAGGCGATAGGGTACCTGATTGTCGCCACGGCCCCAGCGCCAGCCGCCTGCGCCGTCCGGATGATCGTAAGCGAATTCCTTGCTGCGATCGCCACGGCCCGGCTGGATGCGGTGCTTGCGATACAGCACCTTGCCCGTCGCATCAGTAAACGCAAAGGTCGCGACGATGCGCTGCCCCGGATGGAGCTTGATCGCATGCGCCCGCGCCCGGTCGGGGATCAGACCCTCGCGGACCATCCACGCCACGGCTTCGGCTTTGTCGAGACCGTACGCGTGCCGCAGCAGTTCGAGCGTGCCGCCCGACTGGTCCGCCTCGGTGTCCTTGAAGGCGCCCGTGTTGGAATAGACGATGCGGGCTCCCTGATTGCCCCAGCGCATCTCGCCAGGCTTGGACAGCCGCTTGTTGGGCTCACCCCAGACACGCTGCGCAACCGCCCCGATCAGCGAGCCGAACGACGTCGTCTCCTGCGGTTCGGCGTAGGATACCGCGCTCATGCGTACCGCTCCACGATCGGCAGATCATGCTCAACCGACAGACGGTGGGCATAATCTGATGCCTCATGCGACTTGGCGAAGCGCACGCCCACGCCGCCGCCGCCCATGGGGGCCTTCACCCCGACGGTGTAACCGCCTGCGACGGGGAAGATGCAGACCGACCAGCGTTCCGACTCTTCACCCAGGCCGCGCAGTTCGATCAGTTCGGCAGACGGACGCAGGCCGTACAACCGCTTCTCATCGGGGGAGAGGCGCAGGCGCGCACCCAGCCGCCCCTTTGGGACGGGCTGAGCACGATACCAGGCGTCGAGCGTCGGATAGGCGACGATCCCGCGATCGATACCGAGGACCCCATTGAGGTCACTCGGGCTGTTGATCTGCCTACGGAACGCCTCGACCGCCGCAGCGGCCTTGCCGGGCACCTCGGGTGCCTGCCTGGAGGCGATGGGAATGACGGTGGCGCTCATTCTGCACCTCCCTTGACGGACAGGTTGGTCGGGGCTGCTGCCGTGGGGGCTTCCATGGCCCGCTGGACCATTTCAGACGTCATCGCGCCCTTTTCCTGTTGCTCGGTGATGCGCCAGACGATCGCCTTTGCGCCGCTGACATTGCGGCGGCGCAGGCCCGTATCGAAGATGGCCTTCCGATCCCGTAGCTCGGTGAAGCGCGGCTGGAGGCTGTACCTGGGGTATTTCGCGATAGCGCAGGTCTCATCGACCGTGAGTCCGGCGGGGTGGGCGTGGAGCGTGCGGTACACGACGGCACGCAGCCGTTCCGATGCATCGGCGATGCTGCCGTACGCTGCTGCGCTGGTGTCGGTCTGACGGCGGGTCATGCGGCGGCTCCCCACGCGAGGGAGGCGATCAGGTACGCGCGGGACTGGGACATCCCGAACGCCGCCAGCCGTTGCAGGCGGAGGACAGCGGTGGTATCTACCTCGTTGCTGATGTGATGAATGTTCAGATCGGGTCGTGCGGCGGCAACCGCGCGACCCTTTCGCTTATTGGGCTTCGGCGCCCGTGCCGAGATGTCCGGCATCGCTCACGCGGCGACCGGCTGCGAGGTCGATGCGACGCGGCGCGACGCCTTCCACGTTTCGATGTCGACGGGATCGTAAACGATCCGGCGCCCGGCACGAACGAACTTGGGGCCGAATCCTAGCGACCTCCAATTCTCAGCCGTCTTGGGCGCGACGCCGATCAACGGCGCAGCCTCGACGGTGGTGAGCAGCTTCTGCATTTGCTGTCCTCCTGCCCGACTGCGGAATGCGTCGGGGACAGGAAGGTGTTTCGAGGAAGTCGAATTCGCTGACTATTTCGCCGTAATGCGCCGTAATTCGCTGCGGCGAATTAGCCGGGCACACTACGCGAATTTGCTCCAACAGTAGGCTTTTCGCCGTAAACTTCATCCCAAATTTCGGCATGGAGCGCTCTTACGCGAGGCCTTGTGATATTGTTGCCCGGCAACGCCACATCAATGGCCTTCTTAGTTGGAACAGCGCCTTTCCGCTGCATGACACATTCTCGAACGATCGCGCGAATATCATCGGTGAACACAGCCTTGAAGGCTTTTTCAGAAGGCGGGCCAGAAGACTCAGGCGGGTTTGCCGTAATTGACTGTGTCGTCTGTGCTGGAGCGGCCTTGCGCTCGGCTAAGGCAAGAAGCTCGCTTGCGCGGATTTTGGTTATATCGTTCTTGTCATCCGTCTCCGTGAACGGCTGGTAATAAATATTGGCGAGAACTTCTGCGATATTTGATTCGTGAACAAACAGATCAATGATGAAGGTTTCCCAAAATTCCTCTAATGCTGAGCCGGAAGGCGGCAGCGCCATTGCGTACGTAATGTTTGAGCTAAGTGCGGCTCGTTCAAATCTTGGAAGCGCAATCTCGAAGCGGCAGTTCCAAATGTGCGATGCGACAGGACGCATCATCCCGTTCTGATCATCTCGCATTTCAAATCGAAGATGTCCTCCGCTAGCCAGCCGCTGGAGAATTCTAAAAGTTTCAATTCTGCGCTGTTTGCTCTCTTCGGCTTTCGAAACTTCCGCAAGGGAGCGTTCGTACGCCCGAGCCCACTGAGCGAAAGTCAAGGATTCGCAAGTTTCGGGGTCTAAGCCAGCGAGGAGGGCTGCTCGCTTCTCATGCTGAAAATACAGCGTCGCATTCGTCACCTCGTCCTCTTCAGGATCGACGAAAACGTAAGCGGTGGGGTCGTAGATTACCGACGGATGCGGTAGAGCTTCGACGTGCCCTGGATTGCGTTCCAGCCCCGTCCATTCGTCGTCGAACACCTTGCGACCAACCGCCTCGAAAACCTCGGGCAAAAAGTAATAGCCGGGCGGCACGAATGGCCAAGTCGAACGATCATTCCAATTAAACACATCGCCCTCCGCAGAGCGTCCGCATAATGGAAGGGGCGGCAGGCTGGGCGGAAGCCAGCCGTTCGGGAGCTACCCTAGCCGCCCCAGCATCACGCCCGCCTCTCGGCGAGCGCAATCACGTTGGTTTCGTCGGTCTCGGTCAAGATCTGTTCAATATGCGTTGCCCAGGCGTCGAGCGCGGCCCGCTTTTCGTCGGTCCACTCGTGCCGCTGGTACACGCCAGCAACGCCGGATCTCGCACCGGACAGGTGATTGAGCACGGCCTCGGTCACCTCGAAGCGGATGCCCAGCCGCTGGAACCCGGTCGCCAAGGTGCGGCGTAGGTCGTGCAGTCGCCAGCCGGGGATCGGTTCGCCACCGTCCTTGGCCAACAGCGCGTCGATCTTTTGCTTTCCCTTGGAATGGGCTGTGAACGGGCCGTTGGCCTTCGTCGTGAACACCAGTCCCTTGCGGGGCCATTTGTCCCCCCTGGCCATCCTGTCGATCGTCTCGATCGCCAGTCGGCTAAGCGGCACGCTGTGGGGTTCGGCATTTTTGGTCCGCTCGCCTGGGATGCGCCACAGGGCCTTCGCGCGGTCCAGTTCGGTCCATGCCATGCCGGTTACTTCTTCGCGGCGCTGGCCTGTGACGATCAATAGGCGAATGATCGGCCCGAAACAGCGGTGGCAACCGGGTGCCGCAAGCCAGACGCGGCGCAGCTCGTCGTCGGTCAGCACGCGATCCCGGGCCTTGACCGGCGGCGGCGTCTCCATGCCTTCCATCGGCGATATGGAAATGTCGCCACGCCAGATGGCCCATTTGAACAGGCGCCGGAGAATGGCGAACGCATTGCGGCGTCCGGCCTGCTGATCGGCGGGCATGGCGTCGAACACCATGACGATGTCCGCGCGCGTGATGAGGGGCAGGGCCTTCTTGGCCAGCACCGGCTTCACATGGATGCGCAGTGACCGCTCGACGAGGGCGCGCCAGCCATCGCCCTTGCACGACTTCAGGAAGCTATCGGCATAGACGTTGAACGCCAGGTCAACCGCTTCCCGGCGGCGCTTCTTCTCCGCCTCGGCTGGATCGATGCCCTGTGCGATCAGGACCGACAGCCGCTCCGCCTCGGTGCGGGCCGTGGTGGGCGTCCAGGGCGAACCATGGCCCCCGATCGTGAACCGCTGGGTCTTCGCCTCGCGTCCGCCCATCCGGTATTGCAGGACATAGGACAGCGCCCCGGCCGGGGTGATCTTCACCCCGAACCCTTTCAGGTCCTCATCCCACAGGAAGGCGGCAGAGGGCCCCGGGCGGAGCGCGTCGATCGTCCTTTTATTGACCTTTCCCGTCGGCATTTCGTGCCCCGCCAGCAATCACCTGGCAATCACCGTAGCGGGAAGTAGGGGGAACATCAAGGAAACGCCGGGATGAGCTTACGAGAGGGAAGGGGGCGAACGAAGCTGGAACAGGAGGCCTAGCGGCGGATATACCTGAAATACCACACCTCATGCCCCTGACGGCGCGCCTTGCGTTCGTAGCGCGTCTCGGGCCAGTCGGCGGGGCGGGTCAGGAAGTCCTGGGGCGTGCGGGCCTGCCAGGTGAAATCCTCCCGCGCGTTCATGATCATCATCGACCAGTGGCAATAGGTCGGGTCGTCGGTGCCCAGCCGGAACTCGCCGCCCGATTTCAGCTTGCGCGCGATCGTGTCGAGCGGGCCGTGGTTCATCATCCGCCGCTTGGCATGACGCGCCTTGGGCCAGGGATCGGGGTGGAGAAGGTAGACGCGTTCCAGACTGGCATCGGGCAGCCGCTCGATCACCTCCAGCGCGTCGCCCATGTGCAGGCGGACATTGGTGAGCGCACGGTCGCGGATATGCCCTAGCGCGCCGACGACGCCGTTCAGGAACGGCTCGCAGCCGATGAAACCCGTGCCCGGCGTCGCCTCGGCCTGCCCCGCCAGATGCTCGCCCGCGCCAAAGCCGATCTCGACTTGGAGCGGACGGTCGTCGCCGAACAGGCGCATCGCGTCGAGCGGACCGTCCTCGGGCACGCTGAGCGTCGGCAGCATGTCTTCGACCAGCGCGGTCTGGCCCTGGCGCAGCTTGTGGCCCTGTCGCCGGCCATAGAGGCGGCGGATCGTCGTGGGATCGTTCATCGCCGGGCCCTTAGCGTGGGCAGGGGGTGGGAGCCAAGGGTGTGTCCGCTCGTTGGCGTGCGATATGGCGCATGATGACAAACCGGAAAACGATGGCCCGCCTCATGACGGGCAGGAGGGCGAGGCGCAGAAGGCCGCCGACGCCAAGGAACTGCATCGTACCGTGCGCGAGGCGGGCGAGGCCGAGCTCGACCGGCCGGCGGGCGCGCTGTTCTGGTCGGGACTGGCGGCGGGTATCGCCATCCATTCGTCGCTGATCGCCGAGGGGGCGTTGCATGCCGGCCTGCCTGAGGCACCGTGGCGCGAACTGGTGGCGTCGCTCGGCTATCCGGTCGGGTTCCTGGTCGTCATCCTGGGGCGGATGCAGCTCTTCACCGAAAGCACGATCACGGCGATGCTGCCGCTGGTGACCAAACCCTCGGGCTGGGCGTTGCGACGGACGCTGCGGCTATGGGCCATCGTGCTGCTCGCCAACCTGATCGGCACCGCGCTTGCCGCCGGCATGGTCGCGGGCGGGGCGCTGGGCAATGCCGAGATCCGCGAGTCGATGCTGGCGGTGTCCGAGCGGATTCTGGCGCTGGGCGGCTGGGAGACCTTCGTCAACGCGATCCCGGCGGGCTTCCTGATCGCGGTGGTCGCCTGGATCTTGCCCAATGGCCGGACCCAGGCCTTCTGGATCATCCTGGCGATCACCTATGTCATCGCCATCGCCGGGTTCAGCCATTCGATCGTCGGCGCGGACGAGACTTTCCTGCTGCTGTTCACCGGCAAAATCGACGGGATGCGCGCGCTGTTCGGGCTGCTGATCCCGGCAATCCTGGGCAATCTGGCCGGCGGCGCGGGGCTGTTCACCCTGCTTGCGCACGGCCAGGTGCAGGGCGAGGCGCGAGCGTAGCGGCACGGTGCCCCGAGCGGCCGTCAGGCCGCCGGCTTGGCGCGTGCCTTTTGAAACGCGCGTCCCAACCAGCGTCGCACCGGGAAATCGTAGAAATAGTCCAGTGCGTAAGAGATGCTGGCGAATATCAGCGTATAACAGATCGCGATCAGCGTCAGATGCTCACGATACGCGATGCCGTCGATCCGATCGAGCAGAATGACCGACACTTTGATCATGGGATAATGGGTGACGTACAGGGCATAGGACGTCACGCCGAGTACCGTGCACATTCGAACCACCCATCCTTCGAGCATGATGATCGAGCCCAGCAGGATACACATGGGGGAGATCAATAGGATGAAGGCCATGTCATAGGTCGGCGTTACCTGGCGGGATGGCGACCATAGAAGCGAGCCGGCAATGATCAGGCAGAGGGCCACGAACAGGACATTGGGCGCGGCGATGACGACCGATCGCCCCTTGGTCGCCATGTAGATCAGGATGCCGATGCAGAACGACAGGGCGCACCGGACGAAGCCGAAGACAAAACTGTCCCAGGTGTTGCCGACGGAAGCATGACCATGCCCCATGACGTAAAGGGTCATCGTCGTGGCGAGAATGGCGCACACCATCATGATCCGGCGAGGCGTGATGTAACGCCACAACATAGCCATCAGGGCGTTGGCGACCAGTTCGAACATCAGCGACCAGCATGGGCTGTTGAGCGGAAACAACTGGCCCCGGATGGGATAGGCCGGCACGATCGCGGCACCTGTCACGATATTCGCCACGAATGGCAGCGGTGGTATAGCGCGGCCCGGTTCGACCAGCAGGACGATGGCGTTTGCCGCGATGCTGATGACAAGTCCGACCAGATACAGCGGATAAAACCGGATCAGGCGAAGCATCATGAATGCGCTGGTCGACAAGTCCCGGCGGAAGCGATCGAAATAAGCGTGAAACAGGACGAAACCGCTCAGCGCGAAGAACAGGTCGACCGCCAGATAGCCGTTGCCGAGGCCGTCTCCCTTATAATCGGTCGCCACGCCCTTCACATGATACAAGACCACGATCATCGCCGCCAAACCGCGAAACGCATCCAGAGCTGGATAGCCGCGCCCCTTGTGTCCGACCGCTTTGACATGTCCCTGCTCATTGACCCAGGCAGGTGTCGACGGCAAAAATTCCATATGCCCCCCGGCATGATAGTGGACAGGCACGCGCCCCCCGGCGCAGGCGTGTCCATTAGGGGCGCGGTTCGATGAACGACCCGCCGGCGAATGCGGCCTATGTGGCTGTCTAACCAGGTCGCATCGGCCTTCGGACGCCGTCGATCGTCCCCGCCGCTATTCGCGACAATCTTTACAGGTCGGGGTGAGCGTCAAAAAGGGCGTGGGCGTACAGATCAAGGAAGCAGCGGATCAATACGGCACAGATCGTGCCCGCCCCCAAAACAAAACGCCCGCGCGGGTCATCCCCGCACGGGCGTCTTTTCCTCAATCCTGAGCCGGGATCAGGCGACGGCGGCCTTGATCTGTTCGACCAGGTCGGTCTTTTCCCAGGTGAACAGCGCGCCCTCCGCCTCACGGCCGAAGTGACCATAGGCGGCGGTCTTCGAATAGATCGGCGCGTTCAGCTTCAGATGCTCGCGGATACCCTTGGGCGTCAGGCGAACCAGCTTGGGGAGAGCCGCTTCCAGCTTGGCCTCCTCGACCTGGCCGGTGCCGTGCAGGTCGACATAGACCGACAGCGGCTCGGCGACGCCGATCGCGTAGGACAGCTGGATGGTGCAGCGCTTGGCCAGGCCCGCCGCGACGACGTTCTTGGCGAGATAGCGCGCGACATAGGCGGCCGAGCGGTCGACCTTGGTCGGGTCCTTGCCGCTGAACGCGCCGCCGCCATGCGGGGCCGCACCGCCATACGTGTCGACGATGATCTTGCGGCCGGTGAGCCCTGCGTCACCATCCGGGCCGCCGATCTCGAACAGGCCGGTCGGGTTGACGTAGATCTGCTTCTCCTCGGGCAGCCAGCCCTCGGGCAGCACGTCGGTGAGGACCGACGTCACATAATCGCGAAGCTTGGCCTGGCCCGCTTCGTTCGACAGTTCGGCCGAATGCTGGGTCGACACGACGATCGCCGTCGCGCGGACCGGCACGCCGTTCTCGTACTGCAGCGTGACCTGGCTCTTGGCGTCGGGCTCCAGGAAGGGGGCCGCGCCGGAGTGACGGTCGGCCGCCATCTTTTCCAGGATCTTGTGGCTGTAATAGAGGGTGGCGGGCATCAGGCCGGGCGTCTCGTCGGTCGCGTAACCGAACATGATGCCCTGGTCGCCGGCGCCTTCGTCCTTGTTGCCGCTCTCGTCCACGCCCATCGCGATGTGCGCCGACTGGGCGTGCAGGTTGTTCGAGAAATCGAAGGTCTGCCAGTGGAAGCCCGACTGCTCATAGCCGATCCGCTTGACGGTGTCGCGCACGGTCCGCTCGATCTCCTCCAGCGCGCCCTCGGCCCACTGGTCGTTCTCGAACACGCCCTTGCAGCGGATTTCACCCGCCAGCACGACCTTGTTGGTGGTGGTCAGCGTCTCGCACGCGATGCGCGCTTCCGAATCCTTGGACAGGAACAGGTCGACGATCGAGTCGCTGATCTGGTCTGCGACCTTGTCGGGGTGACCTTCGGAAACCGATTCCGAGGTGAAGATGTACGAGTTCCGCATTCCCGTCCTCATAAGGATATAAAGATAGCTTTATATCGGTCCTAGCGGCGGCGGCGGCGGATGGCAACGCCGATCGCGGCCAGGCCGGCGGCCACGGCCAGCGCCAGCATGTTGCCGACCCGTGAAAAGACCGTCGGCGGAAGGGCGGCGGGCAGGGGGGCTTCGGCCGCGCCGGCGGTCAGATGCGGGACGGTCGAGACCAGCCGGCCATCGGCGGCGATGATCGCGGAGATGCCGTTGGGCGTCGCGCGGATGATCGGCAGCCCCTCCTCGATCGCGCGCAGCCGCGCCTGCGCCAGATGCTGCGGCGGACCCCAACGGCCGAACCAGGCATCGTTGGAGGGGTTGAAGAGCAGGCGCGGGCGACGCGCGCGGTCGACGACCTGACCCGAAAAAATGATCTCATAACAAAGCTGGACACCCACCGGCCCGAAGCCGGGGATGCGCAGGTTGCGCGGGCCGGCGCCAGGGCTGAAGTCCATGTCGCCGGGCACCAGTCGCGCCAGCCCCAGCGGCTTCAACAGCCAAGGCATCGGCAGATACTCGCCATAAGGCACCAGATGCGCCTTGTCATAGCGGCCGATGATCTGCGCGCCCCGCCCGATTGCGAAGACGCTGTTGGCGGCGCTCGCCACGCGCGCACGGTCGGGCGAGAAATACAACGCGGTGCCGCCGACGAGCGCGGTGTCGCGCGGCCCCAGCACGCTGGCGATCTGGCGGCGCGTCCAGAAGGGCGGGGCATAGTTGAACCCGAAATAGGCCCAGTCAGGATAGCCGTCCTCGATCATGTCGCGCACCACCCCCTCGGGCCAGACGACCAGACGGGGGCGGGGGCCGGGGCGTCCCGACAATTCGGTCAACCGCTTCAACAGCAGCGGTCCGTCGCTCTCGCCGCGCTGGTCCTGGCTGACATTGGGCTGGACCACGCGGACCAGCGGCGCGTTCGCGGCCGGCTCGGGCGCGCGGGTCAGCGGGGCGGACAGCGCGGCGGCGCCGGTGACGGGCACCATGACGGCGGCCAGGCGCCAGTCCTTGCGCAAGGCCAGCCAGATCGCGCCGGCCAGCACCACGGTCAGCCCCGACAGCGCATAGGTGCCGACGAACGCGCTCATCCGCGCGACGCCGATCACCGGCAGCCACGCGACCGACAACGGGTCCCAGGCATAGCCGGTGAACAGCCGGGCACGTAGATATTCGGTCGCGATCCACGCCGCGCCGAAGATCAGCACATAGGCGACATCGGCCCGCCGCCCGCGAAACCGCCATGCCACGCCCGCCGCCGCCATCGGAAAGACGGCGAGGTACAGGGCAAGGCCGACCGCCGCGAAATAGCCCAGCACGGGCGGCATTTTGTTCTGAAAGTCGAAGGCGTGCTGGAACCAGTTGTTGTTGACGGTGAAATGCCCGACCCCGAACGCCCAGCCGCGCCACAACGCGGCGCGCATGCTGGGCGCATCCTGCACCAGGACGAGCAGGACGATCAGCCCGCCGAGCAGCAGCGGCCAGAGGTCGAGCGGGGCGAAGCCGCAGGCGGCGACGGCGCCTGCGATCAGGGCGACAAGGGCGGGGTAGCGGGTCACGGCGGCAGGATATGACGCCTGCGCATGACAGGAGCAATGCGGGATGTGGGGGGATGCCCCTCCATCACCCGGCTTTGCCGGGCGGTCCCCCTCCCCCAAGCACAGCTTGGGGAGGACTTGGGCTGACCATTCCTCCCCAAGCTGTGCTTGGGGAGGGGGACCATGCGTAGCATGGTGGAGGGGCATCCCCGCCAGAGGTGGAAAACCCCGCCCGGACACCCTAGCTTCCCTCCATGACCCTGCGCCCCTTCCATCTCGCCTTTCCGGTCCACGACCTTGCCGCCGCGCGCGACTTTTACGGCTCGATCCTTGGCTGTGCCGAGGGGCGGTCGAGCGATCACTGGATCGATTTCGATCTGTTCGGGCATCAGATCGTCGCCCATCTCGACCCGGCGGCGAAGCCGGTGGCGGTGGAGAATGCGGTCGATGGCCATCAGGTGCCGGTGCCGCATTTCGGCGTCGTCCTGACCATGGCCGATTGGGAGGCGCTGGCCGCGCGCGTGGAGGCGGCGGGGGTGGCCTTCGGCATCGCGCCCTATGTCCGCTTCAAGGGCCAGCCGGGCGAGCAGGCGACGATGTTCTTCCGCGACCCCAGCGGCAACGCGCTGGAATTCAAGGCCTTCGCCGATGACGCGATGCTCTTTGCCACGGAGATGACCGCATGAGTGCCCCGATCTCGCTCGATATTCCCCATAAGCTGGGCAAGGCGGCGGTGCGCGAACGCCTGGACGGCGGCGTCGGCAAGATCGGCCGGCTGATCCCGGGCGGCGCCACCGTCGAGCATCGCTGGGAGGGGGATACGATGCACTTCACCGTCGGCGCGATGGGACAGTCGGTGGCGGCGCAGGCGACGGTGTTCGACGACAAGGTGCACGCCGTCGTCAGTCTGCCGGGTTTCCTGTCGCTGTTCTCGGGGCAGATCGAATCGGTGATCCGCTCCGAAGCACCCAAGCTGCTCAAATAACCCCCATCCTCCCCGGTACGGGGAGGTGGCAGCGCGCAGCGCTGACGGAGGGGGGCTTCCGAAACGGACGCCACTCGTGAGACGCCCCTTCCACCGTGTTTCGCACGCCCGCCCCGTACCGGGGCGGATATTTGCGGTTCGGTTCAACCGTCCCTAATGCCACGCCATCTGCAAGGGGAAACGCACATGGCGCTGCACACATGGTGGCTCTTCGTCGGGGCCGTCTTCCTGCTGTCGGGTACGCCCGGCCCCAACATGCTGCACATCCTGACCCGATCGGTCGATATGGGGCTGAAGCGCAGCGTCGCCGCCATGGCGGGATGCCTGTCCGCCGTCGTGCTGGTGCTCGCCGCCTCCGCTGCCGGGCTGACCACGTTGCTGCTCGCGCTGCCCGGCGCGTTCGAGGTGATCCGCTATGCCGGCGTCGCCTATCTTCTGTATCTGGGCATCAAGGCATGGCGGGCGGACATCGCACCGCTCGACGTCAGCGAGGCCGTGCTGCCGCGCAGCCTGTCGCGCACCGCGCTGTTCCGCGGCGGCTTCCTCATCGGTATCAGCAATCCCAAGCTGATCCTGTTCGCGGTCGCCTTCCTGCCGCAGTTCATCAATCCCGCCCGCGCGCAGGTCCCACAGTTCGCGACGCTGGTCGCGACCTTCGCGGTGATCGAGGCCTTTTGGTACGGCGTCTATGCGCTCGGCGGTCGTTCGCTGTCGCGCTACCTCGCCAAACCGGCGGTGAAGCGCGCCTTCAACCGGATGACCGGCGCGATCTTCGTCGGCTTCGGTCTGGCGCTGCTGCGGGTCAAGCCGGCCTGACCCGCAAGCCCGCGCGTCACTTTGCTGCGCTGACCCGCCACACGACATTGCCGACGTCATCGGCGACCAGCAGACCGCCCGCCTTGTCGACGATCACGCCGACCGGCCGGCCCTGCGCCTCGCCCTTGCCGTCTAGGAAGCCGCCGACCACGTCGACCGGCTTGGCGCCCGCCACGGGGAACCCGTTCGCGCCGAACGGCACGAACACGACCTTGTAGCCCGAGGCAGGCTTGCGGTTCCACGACCCATGCTCGCCGACGAACGCGCCGCGCGCGAAGCGGTCGCCGAGCCTGGCATTTTGCGAGAAGGTCAGGCCCAGCGCGGCGACATGCGGCCCCAGCGCATAATCGGGGCGCTTCACATATTGCTGGAGCGCGGGATTGGCCGGCTCGACCCGATCATCGGGATAGCCACCCCAATAATACCAGGGCCAGCCGAAATGGTCGCCGAACTCGACCTGGGTCAGATAGTCGGGCGCGAGGTCGGAGCCGAGCATGTCGCGCTCATTGACCACCGTCCACAGCCGGTTGCTGATCGGGTTGAGCGCCATGCCGACCGGATTGCGCAGGCCGCCGGCATAGACGCGCCAGTTCTTGTCGTTCGGCCAGACCTGCAGGATCGTCGCGCGGAATTTCTCGGCATCCATGCCGTTCTCGGCGATGTTGCTGGCCGAGCCGACCGAGACATAGAGGGTCTTGCCATCCTCCGCCGCGATCACGTTGCGCGCCCAGTGATTGCCCCCGCCGCGCAACGGCACGACCTTTTCGGGCTTGGCGGTGATCTGCGTCTCGCCCTCGCGGTACGGCACGCGCACCAGCGCATCGGTGTTGGCGATGTAGAGATAGCCGTCGAAGAACACCATGCCGAAGGGCGAGTTCAGCCCGGTCATGAAGGCGGTCTTCATATCGGCCTTGCCGTCGCCATTGGTGTCGCGCAGCAGCGTGATGCGATTGGCCGACGGCACCGCCGCGCCGGCGCGGCCGAGGAAGAAGTTCATCACCCGCTGCGTGATGCCGGCGGCAGGGCGCGGCGGCGAGTTGGTCTCGGCCACCAGCACGTCGCCATTGGGCAGTTCGTACAGCCAGCGGGGATGGTCGAGGCTGGTGGCGAAGGCTTGAATCGCCAGACCCGGTGCTACCTGCGGCTTGGCCCCCTGCGCCCAGCCGACCGGCTTGGCGATATTGACGGTGGGGATCACCTGCTCGCGCGGTGCGCTGATCGTCGGCTGCTTGCCGGCCACCTGATCGACGCTCAACCGCGCCGTATCAGGCCAGGCCAGCCAGGCAATGACGGCGATACCGATCAGGACGATGATGCCGGAGACGATCAGGACGTGTTTACGCATATGCCAGAGATACGCGCAGCGCGGCATGGGGGGAAGGGGGTGTGCACGGGCCCTTGCACGAAGGGTGGCCGCCGGTGTTTAGGGAGCGCACCGGCGGCCATCGAAGGCGCGAAGGTCAGGGAGTTATTTCGCGCCCTCGAACCGGGAAGCGTCGGGGGGCGATGCAATGCCACGAGCCCGACATACTTAACCTGTTGATTCGCTTTTAGCGGGCGAATTTTTATCGCGATAATGGATTAAACCATCGTCAGTGATCGAGTGTGTGACTTGGGAACGGTCGTGGAGGGCGTGGCCTTCGACTTCGCTCAGGCTGAACAGACGTTGGTAAAAGGCTCATTGCCCCTTGCCCCATTCAGCCTGAGCGAAGTCGAAGGCCACGCCCCAACCCCGCCATTCAACCGCCGATGATCAGCACCATGTCGACGCGGTCCAGCCCCGGCCCATAGCCATTCGCCGTCACGCCCTCGCTGACAAAGCCGAGCCGCTCGTAAAAGGCCCGGCTATGCTGACTGGTGTCCAGCCGCACCGCGCGGGCCCCCGCCTCAGCCGCCCGATCCAGCCGCGTGCGGACCAGCGCGGTGCCGATGCCCTGCCGATGCAAGTGGCGCTCGACCATGCCCCAGCACAGATGCGCGGTTCTCTCCTCCGCGTCGATCGCCATGCCGCCACAGCCGACGATCCGCCCGTCCTGCTCGGCCACCTGAAAGCCCCATGCTGCGGCCTCGTGGTCAAGGAAATGGGCGAAATCGGCCCGCTCGGAGGGCGCGAAATAGGGGGCGCTGTTGCCGTCGAACAGCGCCAGGCAAGCGTCGCGGTCGTCCGCCCGATAGGCGCGGATCATTCGTCGACGGTGGCCACCGCCGGGTGCAGGCGCAGGCGATGGATGCGGCGCTCGTCCGCCTCGGTCACCTCGATCCGCCAGCCGCTGGGATGGTCGATGCAGGTGCCGACCGGTGGCACCTGCCCCGCCAGCACGGCGGTCAGGCCGCCCAGCGTGTCGACATCGTCCTCGGCTTCCTCGAGCACCGGATCGACCGCGCGGCCGACCTCTTCCAGCCCGACGCGGGCATCGGCGTCCCAGGCCCCGCCATCGAGCGGCACCAGCATCGCCTGCGGCGCCTCGTCATGCTCGTCCTCGATCTCGCCGACGATCTCCTCGATCAGGTCCTCGATGGTGACGAGGCCCTCGGTACCCGAATATTCGTCGAGCACGACCGCCAGGTGCACCCGCTTCTGGCGCATATCGGCCAGCAGATCGAGCGCGCCGCGCGACATGGGGACGTAAAGCGGATCGCGGATCAGCCCGGCGATGCTGGCGGGATGTTCCGCGCCGGTCGCCAGGATGTTGAACACGTCCTTGATATGGACCATGCCGATGATCGCATCCAGCGTCTCGCGATAGACGGGCAGGCGGCTGTGCCCGGCCTCCGCGAAGATCTGGACCATATGGTCGAAGGTCGTCCGCTCTTCGATCGCGATGATGTCGGCGCGAGGCACGCCCACATCGCCGGCATCGCGCTCGCCGAAATGGAGGAGGTTGCGCACCATCTGCCGCTCCAGCGGGGTCAGGTCGCCCTTGGCATCGGGGCCGGGATCGCCCTCATGCCGGTCGATCGCCTCTTCGAGCTGGTCGCGTAGCGATTCTTCCTGCTCCTCGCCGAAGATCAGGCTTTTCAGCCCGCGCCAGATACCATTCTCGTTGGAGTCACCGTTGCCGGTGCTGCTACTGGGGCCGTCGGCCATCGGGGGGTGTCAGTCCTCGCGCACTAGATAGGGGTCATCGATGCCGAGGCTGGCCAGCGCGTCGCGCTCGATCGCTTCCATCGCTTCGGCCTCGTCATCCTGCATATGGTCATAGCCTAGCAGATGCAGCACGCCATGCACCAGCAGATGCGTGGCATGGGTTTCGGTCGCGATCCCGCGTTCGGCCGCTTCGGCGACGCAGACACCGTGGGCCAGCACGATGTCGCCGAGCAGCACTTCGCCATCGTCCGAATTCTGCGTCACCGTCGCGATCAGATCGGGCTGCACCATCGGGAAGGACAGGACGTTGGTCGGCTTGTCCTTCTGTCGGTACTGGCGGTTGAGCGCGTGCACCTCGTCATCGCTGGTCAGCCGCACCGAAATCTCGATCAGCGCGGGCGTGGTCAGCAAGGGGCCATGCGGCGTCCGCTCGATCGCGGCGCGCGCGGCGCGGGTGGCTAGCGCCTCCCAACTCTGCTCGTCGCCCGACCAGGGCTCTTCATGGATCAGCGCAATCTCGATCATTGGAGCCTTTCAGGATCGGCCAGGTCAGTCAGGGCAAAATCGTCGCCCTTGTACAAGAGTTCCGCGTCTTGGCCATGCGCGCAGGCATAGGCAAAACAATCGCCCATGTTGAGGCGGGCGGGGTGATGGCCCTTGCCGTAGCGGGCATAGGCGATGACGGCCTGTTCGGCTTCCTCGGCGCCGATCGGAAGGAGCCGGAGGTCGAGCGCTAGGCGAAATCGCTCGACTTCCGCCCATGCCAGTTCGACACTCGTGTCACGCGCCCGCCGTACGGCTGCCATCGTTTCCCAAAGCGCGACGGCGCTGGTCAGACGCTCGTCATGATTCTCCAGCCGCTCGGCGAGCCTGTCGACCTCGGTTTCCTTCAGGATGATCGCGACCAGCGCCGAGGCGTCGACAAAAATACTCACAGGCCGCCTGAAAGATCGTCGTAAAATGCCTTGTCGATGACGATGCCGGTCGGTGGCGGCAACGCCGAGGTGCGGTGCAGTTCCGCAATGACGTCGCGCAAGGGGCGTCGCTCCATTTGGTCAGGCTCGGCCTTGACCAGCAGTTCCGCGAGCGCCCGCCGAATCGCCTCCTCCTCGCTGACGCCCAGACGCCGGGCCGCGCGCGCGACCTGCTCGCGCGTGTCGGTGCCCAGCGTCAGCGGGGGATAGGGATCGCGTTCGGCCATGCGCGCATCCTATCTCAGGCGTTCGGCCCTTCATAGGCGTCGACGATGCGCCCGACGATCGGGTGGCGGACGACGTCGGCGGCGGTGAAGCGGCTCATGGCGATCCCCTCGATCCCCTCCAGGCGACGCACCGCATCGGCCAGGCCGGAGGCGGGCACGCCGCCGGGCAGGTCGACCTGGTTGGGGTCGCCGCAGATGACCATACGGCTGTTCTGGCCGAAGCGGGTCAGGAACATCTTCATCTGCGCCGGCGTGGTGTTCTGCGCCTCGTCGAGGATGACGAAGGCGTCGGCCAGCGTCCGGCCGCGCATGAAGGCGATCGGCGCGATCTCGATCTCGCCGCTGGCGATCCGCCGTTCCACCTGCTCGGCGGGCAGGCAGTCATGCAGCGCGTCGTAGAGCGGGCGGAGATAGGGATCGACCTTCTCCTTCATGTCGCCGGGCAGGAAGCCCAGCTTCTCGCCCGCCTCGACCGCCGGGCGCGACAGGATCAGCCGTTGGACCGATCCGGTGATGAGCTGCGCCACCGCCTGCGCCACCGCCAGATAGGTCTTGCCGGTGCCCGCCGGTCCCAGCGCGAAGATCATGTCGTTGGACACGAGCTCCTTCATATAATGCGCCTGGGCGGGGGTGCGCGGCACGATCGTCTTCTTGCGCGTGCGGATCATGATCGGCGGGGCGGAGGTGCGTTCGGCGCTGAGTATGCCGTCGAGCGTCGGTTCGGAGGCCATCGCGATCGCGGCGTCGACCAGCCCGGTATCGACCTCCTCGCCGCGCTGGATACGCGCGTACAGGTCGTTCAGCACGTCGCGGGCCAGCGCGACCTGCTCGGCGGTCCCCTCCAGCCCGACGCGGTTGCCGCGCGCGGTGATGTAGACGCCCAATCGATTCTCCAATGCGACCAGATTGCGGTCATATTGGCCGAACAGCTGCGCCAGCACTTGCGGCTTGTCGAAGCTGAGTTCCGCCCGGCTGCGTTCACCGGCCTGGGCGGGGAGGGGCTTGCGGCTCATGCGGTCCTTTCACCGTCAGTAGGTTCCCCCAAGATGGGGTGGCGAGGATCGGAACGCCAGCGAAATTGCGTGACATGGGTGTGACGGGAAGACAGTTTTTTGCGCGCAGCGGCGCGGAGGGCGCGGAGGAAGCGGAGAAGAAGAGCCCTCCGTTTCAGTCGGAAGACATTCTTCTTCCTCTGCGCCTCTGCGCGATTGAGAAGATTTTGGTTCGCGCGGAGACGCGGAGGCGCGGAGAGGGTGTATCCAGCCGCAATCTTGGCCTGTCTGCGTCAGGCGTTCGAAAAATGTCTTCCAACTACGAGTGCTGGATACACTATCAGCGGGCGAGACATCTCCGCGTCTCCGCGCGAACAAAATCGCGGAAGTGCGAGCGTGGGCTTCGCTCAGCCTGAACGGCGGTCGAGGATGCGGACGGGGCGGAGTTACGCCGCAGCCTTCACCTTCGCTTGTCCGGTCAGCGAGTTGGGGCCGGCGGCGACCAGTTCGACTTCGACCAGGTCACCGATCTGATGGTCGCCGATCAGGTGGACCGACTGGAGCCAGGGCGACTTACCGAGCATCTGGCCGGGCAGCTTGCCGCGCCGTTCGATCAGGACGGTGCAGCTCCGGCCGACGCTCGCCATGTTGAAGGCGTGCTGGTCGCGGTTGAGCGACGCCTGCAGCCGCTGGAGCCGCTCGTCCATCACTTCGGCCGGCACCTGATCGTCCATGGAGGCGGCGGGCGTGCCGGGGCGGGGCGAGTATTTGAAGCTGAACGCCTGGGCATAGCCCATCGCGTCGACCAGGCTCAGCGTGTCGGCGAAGTCTTGTTCGGTTTCTCCGGGGAAACCGACGATGAAGTCGCCCGACAGCGCGATGTCGGGCCGTACCGCGCGCACCCGGTCCATCAGCCGCATATAGCTGTCGCGGCTATGCTGGCGGTTCATCGCCTTCAGGATGCGGTCGCTCCCCGACTGGACCGGCAGATGGAGGAACGGCATCAGGCTTTCGACATCGCGGTGCGCATCGATCAACCCCTGCGTCATGTCGTTGGGGTGGCTGGTCGTATAGCGGATGCGGTGCAGCCCCGGAATCCGGTCCATCTCGCGGATCAGGCCATGCAGGCCGCGATCGTCGGCGTCGTTCCAGGCATTGACGTTCTGACCCAGCAGCGTGATCTCGCGCGCACCGGCATCGACCAGCGACCGCGCCTCGTCCATGATCGCCGAATAGGAGCGGCTGACCTCCGCGCCGCGCGTATAGGGCACGACGCAATAGGTGCAGAATTTGTCGCAGCCTTCCTGCACCGTCAGGAACGCCGAGGGGTTCACCTTGCGGCGGCCCGGCAGATGCGCGAACTTCGACTCGACCGGCATGTCGGTGTCGAGCGCGGCCTCGCCTGCCGCCGCCTTGGCAACCAGATCGGGCAGGTTGTGATAGGCCTGCGGGCCGACAACCACATCGACCTTGGCGCGGCGGACGATTTCCTCGCCTTCCGCCTGCGCGACGCAGCCGGCGACCGCGATCATCGGCTTGCGGCCCTGTTCGCCCGCGTCCTTGCGCAGCCGGCCGATCTCCGAATAGACCCGCTCAGTCGCGCGCTCACGAATGTGGCAGGTGTTGAGCACCACCAGATCGGCGGCACTGGCATCGTCGGTCGTCGTCAGGCCTTGCGCGGCCATCAGCTCGGCCATGCGCTCGCCGTCATAGACGTTCATCTGACAGCCGAAGGACTTGACGTGAAAGGTCTTGGGGGATGCGGGCATCCGCGCCCCTTATCGCAAAACGGTCATGCTCGCCAGCGTTCCCCTATTCCTCCCCTGCAAGGGGAGGTGGCAGGGCGAAGCCCTGACGGAGGGGTGTCACGCTCTCGATAGGGGTGATACCCCTCCACCAGCTTCGCTGGTCCCTCTCCCCTTGCAGGGGAGGAATGTGAACGGCTTTAAAATCAGGCGTTGGCGATCCGTGCGCGGGCCTCGGCGGCCAGGGCTTTGCGATCGGGATGATCGGCGGGATCGAACGGGTCCAGATAGTGCAGCGTCACGCTGAACCGCCCCGGCCGGCGCAGCACGCGCCGGGCATGGGCGTCGCCGGGATCGGTGCCCAGCCAGGCGAGGTCGCCAGCTGCCGCGCCGTAATCGATCCTGACCGGCTGGATGCGGATGCCCGGCACCGGCGGCACCAGCGCGGCGAACAGGGCGGGCTTGAAGGGCAGGAGGTCCAGATCGTCGCCGGTGGTCCCCTCGGGAAAGATCGCGATCGGCTGATGCTCGGCCAGTGCTGCGCGGATGCTCGCCACCTGATCGCCGACGCCCAGCCGGTCGCCGCGCGCGACGAAGACCGTCCGGTTCAGCCCCGCCAGCCATCCGATCAGCGGCAGCGCGGCGACCTCGGCCTTGGCGACGAACCGCGTTCCCGCCGTACCCGCCAGCAGCAATATGTCGAACCAGCTGAGATGGTTGGCCGCGATCATCACGTCGCGGTGAAGCGGCTGCCCGACGACCCGGATGTCCGCGCCCAGGATCACCGCGACCCGCCGCAGGAAACGGCGCGGCCAGGGCGAGGCGCGCCCCACCAGCCGCCACGCGCCGTGCAGCGGCAGCGCGATCAGCAGCGCGGCGACGATACACGAAAGGCGACCCGCTGCACGCAGGCCGCCTTTGCTGTCGGCATCGCGATGGGCGATGACGGCCATCAACTCTTGCGGTCGAGGCTGACGCCGTAGAGTTCCATGCGGTGGTCGACCAGGCGGAAGCCCAGCTTCTCGGCGATCGCCTTTTGCAGCTGTTCCAGTTCCGGGTCGACGAACTCGATCACGCGGCCGGTCTCGACATCGATCAGATGGTCGTGATGCGCCTCGGGCGAGGGCTCGTAGCGGGCGCGGCCGTCGCCGAAATCGTGGCGGTCCAGGATGCCCGCTTCTTCGAACAGGCGGACGGTGCGGTATACGGTCGCGATCGAGATGCCGGGATCGATCTTGGCGGCGCGCTCATAGACCTTTTCCACGTCCGGATGGTCCTCCGCCTCCGACAGGACGCGGGCGATCACGCGACGCTGTTCGGTAATGCGCAGTCCCTTTTGTGCGCACAGCGCTTCGAGATCGATCTTGCGGGCCATGATATTCAAACTCCTCGGGCTGGCCCCTCTCTACGCGCAAAGGCTAATTGCGAAAAGAGGATAGCGACTCGCAATAACTCGGATAGCGTGATCGGCTCAGCCGATGGCCCGCTGATAGGTATGCGCGTCGTAATGGCGCCCGTCCGCGCCCTTGTAATAGTTGCGCCGCTCGCCGCATTTGGCGAAGCCGTGGCGGGTATAGAAGTGCACGGCGGGGTTATTGGCGCGGACCTCGAGATGCAGCGTCACCACCCCGGCGGCGGCGCAGTCGTGCATCACGCGTTCGACCAAAGCGCTGGCGACGCCGCTGCGCCGATGGTCGGGCACGACGCCGAGCAGCAGCAATTCGGCCTCATCCATCACCGAGCGCACCAGCGCGAAGCCGGCGGGTTCCTGGCCCATCTCCGCCAGGATCAGCTGGATGCCGGGCAGCGCCATCACGCCCAGCAGCTGCGAACGCGTCCAGGCTTCGCCCCATTGCGGGTCGAAGGCGGCGGCCATCACCGCCTCGACCGCCCCGGCGTCGCGCGCGTCACCGGGACGCAACGAGAGGCTGAGGCTGGCCATCAGGTGGCGCCGGCCTCGGGCGGTGTGATGCCGCCGGGCAGCTTGGCATCGGGCGCGCGGCCATAGACCGGGCGCGGGGGCAGCGCGGTCAGCTCGGGGGGCAGGCGCCATGCTTCGGCCGCATCGGGCAGCGCCTCGATGGCCGGCAGATCGGGTGACAGCGCGGTCAGCCACCGCACGCCGTTACCCACCGCGACCCGGCCATCCAGCGCGGCCAGCGCCGCGTCGGGCTTCATCGAGGCGAAGCCGGTCAGCGGCGTCAGGTCGCGCGCGAAGGCCTGGACGAAGACCTCGCCATGCCCGCCCTCCAGCACGACCGACACGGCGTCGTCATCGCAGGCGGCGAAGGCGGCGGCCGCGACCAGCGCGAGCGAGTTATACCCGGTCGCGGTCACGCCCCAGCCCAGCGCCAGCCCGCGCGCCGCCGCGATGCCGACGCGGATGCCGGTGAAACTGCCGGGGCCGCAATCGACCCAGATGCGCTCCGCCCGGCCGCCATCCGGCAGCGCGGCGATCATCGGCACCAGCTTTTCGGCATGGCCGCGCCCGACCACGTCATGGGCGCGCGCGATCACCCGGTCGCCGTCGAGAAGGGCGACCGAGCAGGCGGCGGTGGCGGTATCGATGACCAGCGTGCGCAAGTGCGGCTCAGGCGATCCGATTGGCCTGCTCGAACGCGAGCCGGGGATTGCGCGGGTGCAGCGTGCTGCGATCGCCATAGCCGATGGTCGCGATGAAGTTCGACCGCACGCCCGGCTGGTCGGCGAAGAACGCCTTGTCGACCGCGCCCTGATCAAAGCCCGACATCGCGCCCGTATCCAGCCCCAGCGCCCGCGCGGCGAGGATCAGATAGGCCCCCTGGAGCGAGCTGTTGCGGAAGGCCGACGCCTCGCGCAGTTCGGTATTGCCGTCGAACCAGCTCTTGGCATCCACATGCGGGAAGAGCTGCGGCAAATTCTCGTGGAAGTCCACGTCCATGCCGATGATGACGGCGGCGGGCGCGGCGCGGATCTTGTCCGGGTTGCTGCCCGTCGCGCAATCGGCCAGCTTGTCCTTGGCCTCCTGGCTCAGGCACCAGACCATGCGCGCCGGGCTCTGGTTGGTCGAGGTCGGCGGCATCTTCATCAGATCCCAGATCGCCCGAATCTCATCCTCGCCGACGGGCGTGTCGAGATAATGGTTGAAGGTGCGGCCTTCGCGGAACAGCCGGTCGAGGCTGGCGTCGTCGATCGGGTTCATCAGACCGCCCTGACTTCGGTGACTTCGGGAACATAGTGACGCAGCAGCTGCTCGATGCCGTTCTTCAGCGTCGCGGTCGAGGAGGGGCAACCGGCGCAGGCGCCCTGCATCTTGAGATAGACCTTGCCCTTGTCGAACCCGCGATAGACGATGTCGCCACCGTCATTGGCGACGGCCGGCCGCACCCGCGTGTCGATCAGTTCGCGAATCTGCGCGACGATGTCGGCATCGGCGGGATCGTCGCTGAACGCCTCTTCCTCGCCCGGCACCGCAAAATCGGCCGCGCCCTGTTTGAACAGCGGCATCTGCGCCGAGAAATGGTCGAGCAGGATGCCGAGTACATCGGGCTTTACCTCCGACCAGTCGGTGCCGGGGGCGACCGTGACCGAGACGAAGTCGCGGCCGAAGAACACGCCGGTCACATCCCCCAAGTTGAAGATCGCCTCGGCCAGCGGGCTGGCGGCGGCTTCCTCGGGCGAGGCGAAGTCGCGGGTGCCGCTGTCCATGACCTTGCGGCCGGGCAGGAATTTCAGCGTCGCCGGGTTGGGCGTCGGTTCGGTCTCGATCAGCATGACCGCCATGTGGCCCGCCCGGCGTCGGGGATCAAGCGGGCAGGCGGAAAGGATGCGTTTCGCGACGCCAAGTCATGATGCGGGTGGGCCATGATGCGAGTGGCGGTCAAAAGGCCGACCACCCGCCGTCATTGGCCGCGCGCCGCCGTACCGCCTGCATCGGGGTGGCCGATACCGATCGGACGGGGGCGGCCGGCGGCATCGCGGCGAGGCGGAAGCGCGACACCGCCTGGTTCAGCTGTTCAGCCTCCTGCGCCAGACTGCGCGCGGCGGCGGTCGCCTCCTCGACCATGGCGGCATTCTGCTGGGTGACCGAATCCATCTCGGACAGGGCGGTGTTGATCTGGCCCATGCCATCGGCCTGGCGCGCGGTATCGTCGGCGATGCCGGTCATCAGCGTGCCGATCTGGCCCATGCCCTGGTTGATCCGGTCGAGCGCCTCGCCGGTCTGGCCGACTAGCGCGACGCCGGCGCGGACCTGTTCGGAGCTGGCGAGAATCCGCGCCTTGACGCTGTGCGCCGCCTCCGCCGAACGCTGGGCGAGCGCACGGACTTCGGAGGCGACGACCGCGAAGCCCTTGCCCGCATCGCCGGCGCGCGCCGCCTCGACCCCGGCGTTCAGCGCGAGAAGGTTGGTCTGGAAGGCGATGCCGTCGATCACGCCGATGATCTCGGCGATCTCGGTTGAGGCCAGTTCGATCCCGCCCATCGCGGCGCGGGCGCGGTCGACCACCGCGCCGCCCTCGCTGGCGTCGGTCCGGGTGCGTTCGACCGCCCGCGCCGCCTCGGTGGCGCTGGCGGCGGCATGGCGGACGGTGGCGGTGATCTCATCGACGGCGGCGGCGGTTTCCTCGAGCCCCGCCGCCTGTTGTTCGGTGCGCTGCGACAGGTCGTCCGAGGCCTGGCGGATGTCCATCGCCCCCGCATGGATGCCGCCCGCCGCCGCCGCGACCGAGGCCATCGCCGCCTCCAGCGCATCCATCGCGCGGTTGAAATCGGCCTTCAGCCGCGCGAACGGCGCATCGAGTTCGGCATCGATCCGCGCGGTCAGATCGCCTTTCGCCAGCGCCGACAGGCCTTCGCCGATGCTGTCGACGATCAGTGCGGTCTGAGCCGCCTTGGCCTGTTCGGCCTGGGCGAGCTGGTCGCGAAAGGCCGCCATCGACCGTGCCATCTCTCCCACCTCGTCGGCGCGGCCGCCATGCGGAATGACGGCATCGGCCCGCCCCTCGGCCAGCGCGACCATCGCGGCGCGCAACTCGTGCAGCGGGCGCACCACGGTGCGCAGCGCCATGAACAAGCCGGTCGCCAGCCCGGCGATGGCGAGCAACAGGGTCGCGCCGATCAGGACCCGGCGGCCCTCTCCGGCGATCGCATCGGCGCGGGTGTGGAGCGTGGCGACTGCCTCTTTGAGGGCATCGATCCTGGCATCGGCGATCTTCGAGGCGCGACGCTCGGCCGGGCGCACCCGCTGCCGGAAATGCGCCATCGCGCCGACACGATCCCCGGTATTGGCCAGCCGCCCCACGATCGCCAGTTCGTCGCGCACCCGCGCCTGCGATACGAGATAGTCGGGCGTCGCCGCGCGGCCGGTGGGGTCGTCGCGCAGCGCCGTCAGCGCATCGCCGAACGTCCCCAGCCGCTTGGTGAACTTGCCCAGGATCACCTGTCGTTCGGCAGCATCGTCCTCGGTCGCCAGGTTGAGCGCGTCGCGTTGCAGCGAGCGGCTGACCGAGCGCAGTTCGGCCAGGCGGAACATCGCCGTCTCGGCATCGGTCGCCGCCGCATTGGCGGTGGCCACCCGCGCCTCGATCCGCAGCGTGACGGCGGACAGGACGCCCAGCAACAGCATCGACACGAGCACCGGCGCGATCAGGCGTGCGGCGACACTTTTCAGAAACATGACAGTTCCATGACACAAAACCCTATATATTAGAGTGATTTGCGCCTTTGTCTTTGCCGGGTTATCGAAAAGTTAACGCGGTCGTCGCACCGTGCCGTTTCGTGTGGATTTGATGCCGATCAAGACGTCAGAAGCGGCCTCGGGCGGCCGAATGACGTCGCAACAGCGTCAGGATGGGCCGCGCCAGCCAGGGGCCGGGGCGGCGCAGCGGCCGGGCGAAGCGGACGCGCAGGATCAGCCGGGGGCCGTTCGCCTCGTTCCATGATTCGTGCGAGACGCTGTCGTCGAACATCAACGTCTCGCCCTCGGCCCAGCGGACGATGCGGTCATGGACACGCATCCGCACATCGCCGCTGCGCGGCACCGCCAGCGCCAGATCGCAGGTGATGAGTGCCTTGGTGACGCCGCGCCGCGCCGGACAATGGGTCGCGGCGGGCAGGGTGACGAACGCCGCCGATTCCAGGGCGGGGATATGGTCCAGCAGGGTCGCGGTGTCGGGACAGCGGGCCAGCGCGTCGGGCATGGCCGCCCCGCCCCGCCACAGCATCGCCTCACGCTGATCGCCGACCATCGCCAGCGCCTCGTCGCGCACGCTGGTCCAATGTCCGCGCAGAGGCGCGGTCCAGTCGAACTCCCGCACGTCGAGGACCGGGGCCGTCGACACCAGCGAGCAGGAGGCGATCAGCCGATCGGCCCAGCCCTGCAGGCCGCAGGCCAGGCGGCCGGCGGCCGGCGGCGCGTCATGGGCTTCGGCGAGCGGCGGCGTGACCAGCGACAGATCGGGGCGGGCGGACGCGGATGGGGCGGCGGCCCGCAGGGGTTCGCCCGATTTGTGCCATATTGCGCCCGGCGCATGACGCTGGACACCGGCATTCATCGACTTGGTCATAACGCTCCGCACATCCCCGGCCCGGCCCTTGCGACCGGGGCTTTCCTGTCCCGTGCCGCTGCGCCGACGCCATCCGGACTAGGCGTGATGTGGGTCCAAATGATGGCGCGGGACCGGCTTCGCATGGCCCGACCATGGCGATTATGGGGCGGCGACGATGCGCGGCTGGCGGTCCGGGGCCGGGCGCGATAAGAGGGGGCATGGCGTTTTCGTCCCGCGTGATGCGTGTTCTTGCCCTGCCGGTCCTTCTCGGACTGGCGCTTCCCGTCATCGGCCAGGCTCCCCAGTCGTCGCCGACCGACACCCGTTCGGTGCCGCAGGGGATGCCCGTCCCCGCGACCGTGGCCCCCGCGCCCAAGCCGGAGGGCGCGCGCGATCCGCTGGCGCCGTTGCCGCCCATTCCGGGCGTCGACCAGTCGGCCTGGCTCTACCGCGATTCGGACCTGCCGCAGGACAAGGCGTGGAAGTTCGGCACCCTGCCCAACGGCCTGCGCTATGCCGTGCGCCGCAACGGCGTGCCGCCGGGGCAGGTGGCGGTCCGCGTGCGGATCGATGCGGGTTCGCTCAACGAGCGCGACACGGAGCGCGGCTTTGCCCATCTGATCGAGCATCTGTCGTTCCGAGGATCGCAATATGTGCCCGATGGCGAGGCCAAGCGCATCTGGCAGCGGCTGGGCGCAACCTTCGGGTCGGACTCCAACGCCTCGACCACGCCGACCCAGACCGTCTATCAGCTCGACCTGCCCGGCGCGACCGAGGGCGGGCTCGACGAAAGCCTGAAGATCCTGGCCGGCATGATGGCCGCCCCCGCGCTGACCGCGCAGGCGCTGAATGCCGAGCGTCCGGTCGTGCTGGCCGAGCGGCGCGAGCAGCCGGGGCCGCAGGTCCGTTATTCGGACAAGGTGCGCGAGACCTTCTTCGCCGGCCAGCCGCTCGCCGAGCGCTCGCCGATCGGCCAGCTCGCCACGCTGGAGGCCGCGACACCCGAGAGCGTGCGCGCCTTCCACGATCGCTGGTATCGCCCCGAACGTGCGGTGGTCATCATCTCAGGCGACCTCGACCCGTTGTTGCTGGCCAAGCTGGTCACCAAGAATTTCGGCGACTGGAAGGGCGTCGGCGCCAATCCGCCCGATCCCGATTTCGGCAAGCCCAAGGCCGATGCCCCCGCCGTCGGCGCGCTGGTCGAGCCGTCGATGCCGCCGATGGTCGCGATGGCGGTGCTGCGGCCATGGCAATATCAAAGCGACACCGCGATCTTCAACCAGAAGCGCATGGTCGACATGGTCGCCGCACGGCTGATCAGCCGGCGGCTAGAGAATCGCGCGCGGGCCGGGGGCAGTTTCCTGCAGGCCGCTGTGTCGCTCGACGACGTGTCGCGCTCGGCCAATATGACGACGGTCAATGTCGTGCCGATCGGCGACAATTGGGAAGCCGCGCTGAAGGACGTGCGCGCGGTCATCGCCGACGCGATGGCGACCCCGCCGACGCAAGCCGAGATCGACCGCGAACTGGCCGATTACGACGCGATCATGCGCACCCAGGTCGAAACCGCCCGCGTCGAAGCCGGTGCCAAGCAGGCCGACGACATGGTCGGCGCGCTCGACATTCGTGAAACGGTGACCGCGCCCGACACCAGCTATCAGATTCTGAAACAGGCGGTGGCAGCCAGGATGTTCACACCGGAGACGGTGCTGGCCTCGACCCGCAAGATCTTCCAGGGCACCGCCACCCGCGCGCTGGTCAACACCCGCACGCCGCAGCCCGATGCGGTGGCGCAGCTGACCGCCGCGCTGAAGGCCGATGTCCGTCCGCTCGCCGAGGATCGCCGCCGACAGGGCAACATTACCTTCGCGCAGCTGCCCAAGCTGGGCACGCCCGGCAAGGTCGTCAGCCGCGAGCGTTTCCCCGAACTGGGCGTCGAAAAGATCGTCTTCGCCAATGGCGCCCGCCTGTTGCTGCTCGCCAATGACGGCGAGACGGGGCGCGTTTATCTGCGGGTCCGGTTCGGACGCGGCTATGACGCCTTGCCCGCCGGGCGCGAGAGCGCGGCCTGGGCCGCCGACATGGCGCTGGTCGCGGGCGGCATCGGCAAGTTCGACCAGGGTGATCTCGACCGGCTGACGGCCGGGCGGCGCATGGGCATGGACTTCGACATCGACGACGATGCCTTCGCCTTCAACGCGCTCAGCTCGCCCGACGATTATGCCGATAACCTTAAGCTGATCGCCGCCAAGCTGGTCGCCCCGCGCTGGGACGCGGCGCCGATTAACCGGGCCAAGGCGGCGATGCTGGCCGGCTATGAGGGCTTCGATTCCTCGCCCGACGGCGTGCTCGGCCGCGACCTGGAGCGGTTGTTGCGCGATGGCGACCCGCGCTGGGGCACGCCGCCGCGCGCGGTGGTCGAGGCGACGACGCCGGAATCGTTCAAGGCGCTATGGGCGCCGCTGCTCGCTTCCGGCCCGATCGAGGTCTCGATCTTCGGCGATGTGAAGGCCGATGACGCGATCAAGGCGGTCGCCGCCAGCCTGGGCGCGATCCCGGCACGCAAGGCCGACGCCGGCCCGGTGCCGCCGATCCGCTTCCCAGCTCACGTCGCTACCCCGGTCGAGCGCACGCATAGCGGCCCGGCGGACCAGGCCTCGGCGGTGATCGCCTGGCCGACCGGCGGCGGTTCGGCCGACGACCGCATCCGCAACCGGCTCGACGTCCTGGCGCAGGTGTTCGCCGACCGACTGTTCGACCGGCTGCGGTCGCAAGCGGGCGCGAGCTACAGCCCGCAGGTCGCCAGCCAGTGGCCGATCGGCTTGCCCAGCGGCGGGCGCATGATCGCGATCGGCAATGTCGCGCCCGACAAGGTCGACCTGTTCTTCGCCACCGCGCGCTCGATCGCGGCCGATCTGGCCGCCAAGCCGATCGATACCGACGAGCTGCAACGCATCAAGCGGCCGATGGCGCAGCGGCTGCTGCGCATGTCGTCGGGCAACCAGTTCTGGATGCAGCGACTGGGCGGCGCGGCCTATGATCCGCAACGGATCGAGGCGACGAAGCGGCTGGCCGAGGATTTCGTCTCGATCGGTCCCGCCGACCTTCAGGCGGTGGCGCAGCGCTTCCTGCGGCCGGATACCGACTGGACGTTGAAGGTCGTGCCCAGGGCCAAATGATCCTCCCCGGTACGGGGAGGGGGACCAGCCGCAGGCTGGTGGAGGGGGCGTGCCGCAAAGGACGTCCTGTGGGGAAGCCCCCCCTCCGTCAGCCCTGCGGGCTGCCACCTCCCCGTGCCGGGGAGGAACCAGGCGGTTTTTCGCGAGTTTTAACTGTTATCCAGCTTTGTGCGGTGCAATATCCGCGCTGCCCTTTCGTTTGCCGAGCATTTCGGCTATGGCGCGCGCCGACATACCCTCCGAACAAGAGAAATCCTGCATGAGCCTCCGCAACGTGGCGATCATCGCGCACGTCGACCATGGCAAAACCACCCTGGTCGATCAGCTGTTCCGCCAGTCGGGCACCTTCCGCGACAACCAGCGCGTCGAAGAGCGCGCGATGGACTCCAACGACCTGGAAAAGGAGCGCGGGATCACCATTCTCGCCAAGCCGACCTCGGTCGACTGGACTCCGCCGGGCAGCGACGAGTCGATCCGCATCAACATCGTCGACACCCCCGGCCACGCTGACTTCGGCGGCGAGGTGGAGCGCATCCTGTCGATGGTCGACGGCGTCGTCCTCTTGGTCGATTCGTCGGAAGGCGCGATGCCGCAGACGAAGTTCGTGACCGGCAAGGCGCTGGCGCTGGGCCTGAAGCCGATCGTCGTCGTCAACAAGGTCGACCGCGCCGACGCGCGTATCCAGGAAGTGCTGGACGAAGTGTTCGACCTGTTCGTCTCGCTCGACGCGAATGACGAGCAGCTCGACTTCCCCGTCCTCTACGCCTCGGGCCGCAACGGCTATGCCTCGACCGACATGGACGCGCGCGAAGGCACGCTGATCCCGATGTTCGAGACGATCGTGAACCACGTGCCCGCCCCCAAGGTCGAGGTCGAGGACGTGCCCTTCACCTTCCTGGTGACGCTGCTCGACCGCGACAACTTCCTGGGTCGCATCCTGACCGGCCGCGTCAATTCGGGCACGGTCAAGCTGAACCAGGCGATCCACGCGCTCGACGCCGATGGCAATGTCATCGAAACCGGCCGCGCGTCGAAGATCCTGTCGTTCCGCGGTCTGGACCGCGTGCCGGTGGACGAAGCCAAGGCGGGCGACATCATCTCGCTGGCAGGGCTTGCCGTCGCGACCGTGGCGAACACCATCGCCGACACCTCGGTCAGCGTGCCGCTGAAGGCGCAGCCGATCGATCCGCCGACGCTGTCGATGCGCTTTGCCGTCAACGACTCGCCGATGGCGGGCCGTGAGGGTTCGAAGGTCACCAGCCGCATGATCCGCGACCGCCTGATGCGCGAAGCGGAATCGAACGTCGCAGTGAAGGTCACCGAGAGCGATGACCGCGACAGCTTCGAAGTTGCCGGTCGCGGCGAACTCCAGCTGGGCGTTCTGATCGAGACGATGCGCCGCGAAGGCTTCGAGCTGGGCATCAGCCGCCCGCGCGTGCTGTTCGGTGAGGACGAGGACGGCAAGAAGACCGAGCCGTACGAAACCGTCATCATCGACGTGGACGAGGAATATTCGGGCACGGTCGTCGAGAAGATGAACCTGCGCAAGGCCGAGATGACCGACATGCGCCCGTCGGGCGGCGGCAAGACCCGCATCACCTTCTCGGCGCCCTCGCGCGGCATGATCGGCTACCACGGCGAGTTCCTGTCGGACACGCGCGGCACCGGCATCATGAACCGCCTGTTCGAGCGTTACGGCCCCCACAAGGGCAAGATCGAAGGCCGCAAGAACGGCGTTCTGATCTCGAACGGCGCTGGCGAAGCGCAAGGGTACGCGCTGGGTCCGCTCGAAGAGCGCGGCATCCTGTTCGTCGGTCACGGCGAGGCGCTCTATGAAGGCATGATCATCGGCGAGAACGCCAAGACGGATGACCTTGAGGTCAACCCGATGAAGGCGAAGCAGCTGACCAACTTCCGCGCGTCGGGCGGCAAGGATGACGCCATCCGCCTGACCCCGCCGAAGAAGATGACGCTGGAGCAGGCGATCGCCTATATCGACGACGACGAGATGGTCGAAGTAACCCCGAAGTCGATCCGTCTGCGCAAGCGCTACCTCGACCCGAACGAGCGCAAGCGCGCGGCGCGCTCGAAGGCGGCGTAATGGGGCAAGGGCCGGGCGGAAACGTCCGGCCCTTTTTCTTTGGGGTGGGGTGATGTCCTTCGCGGCCGCTGACCCACACTCTACCCCCGTTCAGCCTGAGCGAAGTCGAAGGCCAAGGGAAACACTTGGCCAAATGCCCCGGAACGGAAGGGCGGGCGTGGCCTTCGACTTCGCTCAGGCTGAACGGAGGGGTAGGATAACACAGCCCAACCCTATTTTCTTATTAGCTCATATTGCCTATTCGCGGGCTCTTATGGCCGGATGACATGAGATGGACTCCCCCCTCCCCTTTAGGGGAGGGGCCGGGGGTGGGGCGCTTCCATTGGCCGGCAGTTTGCCATGACGCCCCACCCCCAACCCCTCCCCTGAAGGGGAGGGGCTCGCGTCGATTCAGTGCGACGTCATCACGGTCTAGGCTTCGGAAGGATATGACGGCATGAGGATCGCAGCCTGGCTGGCCATGACATTGGCGCCCCTGTCGGCCCCAGACAGCGCCGCGCCGGCCGGCAAGACACGCTCGCCGATCCTGCTGTCCGAATTCATCGACGCCGACGCCCCTTACCCGCAAGCGCATGCTTCGACCATCGTCCAGCTTCCCGACGATACGCTGGCCGCCGCCTGGTTCGCCGGTTCGGGGGAGAGCCGCCCCGATGTCCGCATCTGGTTCGCCCGGCATGGGGCGCGGGGCTGGGAAAAGCCGGTGCCGGTGGCGGACGGCGTCAGCGCCGATGGACAGCGTTACCCGACCTGGAACCCGGTGCTGTTCCAGCCGCCGGGGGCGCCGCTGCAACTGTTCTACAAGGTCGGCCCCAATCCGCGCGCCTGGTGGGGGATGGTGATCCGCTCGAGCGATGGCGGGCGGCACTGGGGCAGGCCCGAGCGGCTGCCCGACGGCGTGCTCGGCCCGATCAAGAACAAGCCGGTCGTCGCCGCCGATGGCGCCTGGCTCTCTCCCTCCAGCCGTGAGGAGGGGACGGCCGAGACCAATATCTGGTCGCTGCGGATCGAGCGCAGTGCCGACAAGGGCAGGACGTGGACGGTCGGCCCGCGAATCGCCAGCCCGATGCATATCGAGGCGATTCAGCCCAGCATCCTGTTCCATCCGGGCGGTGCGCTGGAACTGGTCGCGCGCACGCGGCAGGGGGCGCTGGCGCAAAGCTGGTCGCGGGATAATGGCGTCACCTGGTCGCCGATCGCGGCGATCGACCTGCCCAATCCCAATGCCGGCACCGATGCGGTGACGCTGGCCGATGGGCGGCAGTTGATCGTCTACAACCATAGCGGACATGCGCCGACGACGCCCGGCGACGGGCCGCGCTGGCCGCTGAATATCGGGCTGTCGGAGGACGGCGTGCGCTGGCGCAACGTCCTGACGCTGGAGAGCAGGCCGATGCCCGATGGCTATGCCTATCCGGCGGTCATCCAAACGCGCGACGGGTTGGTGCATGTGACCTATACCTGGAACCGGCAGCGTATCCGGCATGTGGTGATCGATCCGCGCCTGTTGCGGTGAGGGGGCGGGGCGTGGGCTTCGACTTCGCTCAGGCTGAACGGGCCTTGGGGTCAAACCCCCGTTCGGCCTGAGCGAAGTCGAAGGCCACGCGAATCCCGCCCACGGGGGTGCACCCGTCCGTCCGCTCCGCTACACCACGCCCATGACCACCAAGCCCCCCATCGGCCGCGATACGCGGCTGTGCATGTCGCTGTCGGCGCGGCCCGGCAATTTCGGTTCGCGCTTCCATAACCGGCTCTATGAGCTGACCGGGCTCGACTATGTCTACAAGTCGTTCAGCACCACCGATCTGGCGGGTGCGGTCGGCGGTATCCGCGCGCTGAACATCCGGGGCTGCGCGATCTCGATGCCGTTCAAGGAAGCCGTGATCCCGATGCTCGACGGGCTGGCGGGGTCGGCGGCGGCGATCGACAGCGTCAACACCATCGTCAACGATGACCGGCGGCTGACCGGCTATAACACCGATTATGCCGCCGTGGTCGAGCTGATCGCGCGAATCGACCCGGCCACGCCTTTCGTGCTGCGCGGGTCGGGCGGCATGGCCAAGGCGGTGGCGGCGGCCTTGCGCGACTCCGGCTTCACCGACGGCACCATCGTCGCGCGCAACGTGGCGGCGGGGCAGGGTCTGGCCGCGCTTTACGGTTTCGACTGGACCGCCGAGCCGGAAGCGGGCGCGCCGCTGCTCATCAACGTCACGCCGATCGGCATGACCGGCGGCAATGCGGATCAGTCACCCTTTCCGGAGGCGATGATCGCGGAGGCCGAGATCGCGTTCGACGTGGTGCAATATCCGCCCGAAACGCGCTTCCTGAAAACGGCGAAAGCATTGGGCAAGCGGATCATCACCGGCACCGAGGTGGCGACGATCCAGGCGCTGGAGCAGTTCGTCCTCTATACCGGTGTACGGCCCACGCCCGAGCAGGTTCGCGAGGCGGCGGCCTACGCCTATAGCCTGGGCTAAAGCCCCGCCATCGCCATCAGCGTCGCCCATTCCCCATCCCCCACCGGCGATACCGACAGCCGCGACTGGCGCAGCATCGGCAGGTCGGTCAGCCGCACCTCCGCCTTCATGGCCGCAAGCGTGACGGGGCGGAGGAGCGGCCGGTCGGGCGCGATCGCGACCGAGACCCAGCGGCCGTCGTCGCCATCGGCCTGGGCGGCGCGGGTGATCGTCGCGATGCCGACCGCCGCCTTGTCCTTGCCGCTATGATAGAAGAGCGCCGAGTCGCCTGGCCGCATCGCCCGCAAATGATTGGCGGCGGCGGCGTTGCGAACGCCGTCCCATTCGGTCGCGCCGTCACGGACCAGATCGTCCCAGCCATAGCTGTCGGCCTCCGATTTCAGCAGCCAATAGGCCATGATCCGCTCTCCTCCTGAACCGCGACTAAACGCGGTATTCCAACACCATTCAGCCCCGTCGTGGCAGGAAAGGCAACACGGACGCACAATGCGCGTTTTTGCGAACAGCGGACCGGGCGTATCAGTATTGGAGGTTCGAAATGAACGGGATGTTCAAGAAGTTGGGGTTGGGCCTGGCGCTGGGTGCGACGGCGCTGACCGCCGCCGCGCCGGCCGAGGCGCAGCGTTGGGGCCGTGGCGGCTGGGGTGGCGGCTATTATCACCGCGATCGTGGCGGTGACGCGGTCGCCGGCGCGGTGCTGGGCGGTATCCTGGGCCTGGGTGTCGGCGCGGCGATCGCAAGCAGCAACAACCGCCAGCGCTATTATGATCGCGGCTATTATTACGACCGTGGCTATGATCCCTATTACGCGCCACCGGCGGTCACCTATCAGTATCGCAGCTATCAGCCGCGCTGCTGGAACGACTGGCGCTGGGACCCCTATTGGGGCCGCAACGTGCCGGTCCAGGTCTGTAACTAAGGCCCATGGCGGCGTCGGGAGCGATCCCGGCGCCGCTTTTTTCTTAGGTGCCCTGCTTGGCAGGGTGCCGGGATCGGCGGTAAGGCGCGGAGCATGACCGATACCGTTCCCGATCGCCTGTCCACCAACCCGGACAGCCCCTATTTCGACCAGGACCTGCTCTCGCGGGGCGTGGGCATCCGCTTCAAGGGCAATGAGCGCCGCGACGTCGAGGAATATTGCATTTCCGAAGGCTGGATTCGCGTCGCGCTGGGCAAGAAGGTCGACCGTCACGGCCGCCCGCTGACCCTGAAGCTGAACGGCGAGGTCGAGGCGTGGATCGAGAATCCCGCCGATGGTGCGGAAGAGGGTTCGGACGAAGCCGAAGCGTAATTGCCTGGCGTACCCCGGCGAAGGACGGGGGCGAGTTTCTGCGAACGCAATGGCGCGCAATCCGGTGCGTGGGAGGCAACAGCCCCGCCCCCTCGAAAGCGCCCGACAACTGGGCCCCGGCCTTCGCCGGGGAACAGCCTGCTTTATAGGCCACCTGCCCCCCAAACCTCCGTTCAGGCTGAGCGAAGTCGAAGCCCACGGGAAGCCCTTTCGACTTCGCTCAGTGCGAACGCTATGGCGCGCAATCCGGTGCGTGGGAGGCAACAGCCCCGCCCCCTCGAAAGCGCCCGGCAACTGGACCCCGGCCTTCGCCGGGGAACAGCCTGCTTTATGGGCCATCTGCCCCCAAACCTCCGTTCAGGCTGAGCGCAGTCGAAGCCCATGGGAGTCCCTTTCGACTTCGCTCAGTGCAGACGGTTGGCTAGAGGCTTCGCATGGTAGAAGGAGTGTCCCCGACCGTAAGAGCGGCCCCCTCTCGCATACCGCGACACCCCTCCGTCAGGCCTTCGGCCTGCCACCTCCCCTTGCAGGGGAGGAACGGGTTTACGCCGCCTCCATCGCCTCGCCGGCTTCCATCCAGCGCGTTTCCGCCTCGGCCAGCTTGTCAACCACCTCCGCGCGACGCTTGTTGAGTTCGCCCATCGACAGCTTGGCATGGCGCGGTTCGGCCGCCGCGGGATCGTTCATCGCCTTGTCCAGCGCGTCGCGCTCGCGGGTCAGCTTGGCCATTTCGTCCTCGATACCGCGCAGCGTCTTCTTCATCGCGTTGAAGCGTTCGCGCTGCTCGGCCGAGGCCTTCTTGCTCGCCGCCCGGTCCGCCTTGGACGCGGCGTCGCCCTGGCCCGCATCGCCCTTCAGGACGAAGGCGATGTAATCGTCGAGCGACCCGTCGAATTCTTTGGCGGTGCCGTTGTCGACCAAGACGAGTCGATCCGCCGTCATCTCCAGCATGTGGCGATCGTGGCTGACCAGCACGACCGTGCCCTTGTACATGTTGAGCGCCTGGACGAGTGCCTCGCGCGCGTCGACGTCGAGGTGGTTGGTCGGCTCGTCGAGGATCAGCATGTGTGGCGCGTCGCGAGTGATCAGCGCCAGCGCGAGGCGCGCGCGTTCGCCGCCCGACAGCTTGCCGACCTTGGTCGTCGCCTTGTCACCCGAAAAGCCGAACCGGCCCAGCTGCGCGCGCACGGCTGCCGGGGTCGCGCCGCGCATGATGCGCGTCATATGCTCGAGCGGCGTGTCGTCGGTGTCGAGCTCCTCGACCTGATATTGGGTGAAGTAGCCGACCCGCATCTTGCCCGACGAGTTCATGTCGCCTTCCATCGGCGTCAGCTGCGCGGCGAGCAGGCGGGCGAGCGTCGTCTTGCCGTTGCCGTTGCGACCCAACAGCGCAATCCGGTCGTCCGGGTCGATGCGCAGGTTCAGCCGCTTGAGGATCGGCGTCTCGGCATAGCCCACGCTCGCTAGGTCCAGCGTGATAAGCGGCGGGCGCAGCTGGTCGGGATCGGGGAAGTCGAAGGACAGCGACGGATCGTTCGCCATCTCGGCGATCGGCTGCATCTTCGACAGCATCTTGGCGCGGCTCTGCGCCTGCTTGGCGGTCGAGGCGCGGGCCGAGTTGCGCGCGATATAGTCCTGCAACTTGGCGCGCTGCGCGTCCTGATTCGCCTTGGCGGCGGCGAGCTGCGCCATCCGCTCGGCGCGCTGGCGCTCGAACGAGTCGTAACCGCCCGGATAGAGCGTCACCTTGCCACCCTGCAGATGCAGGATATGGTCGACGACATTGTTCAGGAAGTCGCGCTCATGGCTGACCAGCAGGATCGTCGCGCGGTAGGATTTCAGGAAATCCTCCAGCCACATCACCGCTTCGAGGTCGAGGTGGTTCGACGGTTCGTCGAGCAGCAGCACGTCGGGCGCGGAGAACAGGAGGGCGGCGAGCGCCACGCGCATCTTCCAGCCGCCCGAATAGCTGGACAGCGGCCGCGCCTGCATCGCTTCGTCGAAGCCGAGCCCCTGCAGGATGCTGGAGGCGCGCGCGGGGGCGGTATAGGCGTCGATCGCGATGAGGCGCTCATAGATGTCGCCCAGCTTTTCGGGATCGCTCTCGGTCTCGCTGCGCTCCATCAGTTCGGCGCGCTCGATATCGGCGGCCAGCACCGTCTCGAACGGGGTGGCGGTGCCGTCGGGGGCTTCCTGCGCGATATAGCCGAGCTTGGCGCCCTTGGGCATTTCGCAGGCGCCGTCATCGGCCTCCAGCTGGCCCGCGATCACGCGGACGAGCGTCGACTTGCCCGCACCGTTGCGGCCGATCAGGCCGACCCGGCTACCGGGGGGGAGTGCGGCGGATGCGCCGTCGAGGATCGTGCGGCCGCCCAGGCGCACGGTGATGCCATTCAGATTGAGCATGGGCGCGCGCCTAGCAAATTCCGCGCGAAAAGGGGAGGGGCTGGATTTTCCTCCCCTGCAAGGGGAGGTGGCAGGCCATCAGGCCTGACGGAGGGGTGTCACGGCCGCTGGGGTTCATGCCCCCGCCGACGTTCCTGCCCCTCCACCACCGCTTCGCGGCGGTCCCCCTCCCCAAGCACAGCTTGGGGAGGATTGGCGTTCAGCGTGCCGCGATGCTGGTCGCGGCGGCGGTTCCGGCGGGCGGCCAGTTCTGCGCGCCGCACTTCTTGGGCACCCATTCGGCCTTCTTGTTCCAGCACAGCGCATCCAGGCGCGGCATCGTCACGTTGAACCGCTGTTCGCGGCCGACATAACGCGGGAAGCGCTGCTCGCCATAGGGGACCAGGCTGTTGCGCAGTTCCTGCATCCGGTCGACCGCCAGCTCGCCCAGATGGCCGCGCGGGGTGAAGACCGCCTGATGCGCGATCGAACCCGCCGTCGTGCAGAAGCCGAGCTGGCCCGCGACCGACGAGAAGCTGGAATAGGTGCGCGTGCCATATTGGTCGAGGGCCATCTGGCCCTCGCGCGGCGTCTTGCTGGTCCGCTTGAAATAGGCGCCCAGCGTGTCGAACGCGCCCTTCAGCTCGGAATCATGGTCCTTCAGGATGGCGTTATAGTTCACCACCGAGGACAGCATGGGTTCGAACTGGCATTGCAGCGCCGCGACGTTCAGCGCCGAGCGCATGTTCCACAGCACGCCCGCGCGCAGCTCCGCCGGCGTCGCGCCCGGCAGGGGCTGACCGATGCCGGGTTCGTCGCCGCGAACGGGCTTTCCCTGGAAGTTATAGGGCTGCAGGAAGAATTGCGCCGATGCGGGTGCGGCGGCACCCATCCCCCAAAACGCCACGCCGGCCGCCAGCGCGGTACGCACCACCTTCATCTCTATGTGATCCTTCCCCCGTAGGGCTTCGAAAAGCGTCCCGAAACATAACGCTTTTCGGGGTGCGACCCAATGAAAATCGTCACCGATTCTACAATCTCCGCATGCGCCATCGTTCTCGAAAAGTAACGAGATCAGGACGTTCGCAAGAGGTGGAGGGATCGGCCGATGCCGCAGGATCAGGACCCCCTTGGGTGATATTCATGGCCGGCCGCGCCGCAAGAAAAAGGGGCCGCCCGGTCGCCCGGACGGCCCCTTCATCGTGGGAATGACCCCGACGATGATTACATGGCGTTCGACATGTTGGTCATCATGGTGTCGTTCGACATCATCATGTCGTTGCCCATGGTGTCGTTGGCCATCATGCCACCGTTCATGGTGCCGTCGACGGCGGTCATGTTGTCGGTGGTGGTGTCCATGCCTTCGGTCGCGTTCATGTCGGTGACCATGTTCGCGTCGGTGGTGTTCTCGGTCTTCGAGCCGCAAGCCGAAACCGCGAGCGCCGCGCCGGCGATGACCGAGCCCATCAGGACCTTGGAGATGATTGCACGCATTGGAAGCTCCCTTGATATTTAGGATTTGGAACGGCTTGCTGGCCCTTAATACCCAAATCGGGGTGGACATTAATCGGATACCGCCCGGTCCTCAAGCCTCGTTTTGTCCGACCGGATGGAGGCTGTCGAGAAAGGCCGGAAAGGTGAACGCCAGCGCCTCGTCAAAGGTTTCCAACGACTTGACGCCGTTTAACGCAAAAAGGCTGGTGACCGGGAATTCGGGCAGGCCGCACGGGACGATCCCACCGAAATGGGACAGGTCGGGCGCGACGTTGATCGCAAAGCCATGAAGCGTCACCCAGCGGCGCACGCGCACGCCGATCGCGCCGATCTTGGCCTCCGGTCCGCCGTCGCGCGTCCAGATGCCGACGCGCCCGTCCGCCTGGAACGCATGGACGCCCAGCCGGGCGAGCGCGGCGATCAGCCAGGCCTCCAGGCTATGGACGAAATGGCGCACGTCACGCCCGCGCTTGCTGAGGTCCAGCACCAGATAGCCGGTGCGCTGGCCGGGGCCGTGATAGGTGTATTTGCCGCCGCGCCCGGTCTGGAACACGGGAAAGCGCGGATCGACCAGCTCGACCGGATCGGCGCTGGTCCCCGCCGTATAGACCGGCGGATGTTCGAGCAGCCAGACCAGCTCGCGCGCCTCGCCTGCCGCCACGGCGGCGGCGCGCGCCTCCATTTCGGCAAGCGCCTGATCATAGGGGGTCTGGCCGGCGCTGATGCGCCATTCGATATCGGGCATGTCGGGGGGCTGGGTCACGATGCCCGCTATCTGCGCCTCGGGCGGCGGCGATGCAAGCGGGCGGCGCGGCTCGTCGCCCGGGGCGGTGATGGCGTTGCGCGGGGGGATCGGCTAGGCAAGGCGACGACACAGGACAGGGGATGGTCACGCCGTCGTGGCCATAAGCGGCAGGGAGGCCAAGGATGACCGTCAGAATCGGATCGGTATGGGACAGCACCCAACAGGTGCTGGCGGGCAGGGCAAGCATGCTCGTGCCCTTTGCCGCGATCGGCTTCGTCCTCCCTACGATGTTGCAGGTCCTGCTGGTCCCCCAGACCAGCATGGCGCAGATGTCCGCCAGCGCGAGCGCGACGGGCTTGCTCGTCGGGCTGATCGCGATCGTGCTGGGCATCTGGGCGCAGCTGGCCATCATGGCGCTGGCGACGCATCCGGCGACGACCTCGGCCGAGGCATCGCGCGCCGGCGTCCGACGCCTGCTGCCGCTGCTGGGCGTGGCGTTCGCGATGGGCCTGATCATCGCGCTGGTGGTGTTCGTGCCGCTCGTCGTGCTGGGCCTGTCGGGTTTCGACTTCACCCGGGCGGTGGCGGCGCAGGGCAATCCCGCGCTGATGCCGCCGCTGCCCTCCGGCGCCGCCTTGTTCATCGGTCTGTATGCGCTGACCCTGGTGGTGCTGGGCTTCTGGCTGATGGCGCGGTTGATGCTGACCTATGCGGTGGTGCTCAACGAACGGCGCGGGCTGGGGGCCATTCGTCGCTCGATCGCGCTGACCAGGGGCATGACCTGGCGGCTGATCGGCATCACCATCCTGTTCAGTATCGTCTTCTTCGTCGCAGCGGCGGCGGTGCAAGGCGTGGCCGGCCTGATCTTCCGCCTGATCCTGGGGGCCGATCGGATCACCTGGGTGCTCGCGCTGACCGGTCTGGTCGGATCGATCGTGACCGCCGGCTTCATGACCATGGCCTATGTGTTCATCGCGCGGCTCTATGTCGCGACCGCCGGCGTTCCGGTGGCCGCGCCGCATCACCCCGAGGACGGTTCACCGCTGATCTGATGCCATTGCCTATCGTTGCGACCTTGCGGGACGCGTGGAGCCTGTTCCGCCGGGACCGCGATCTGTTGATCCGCCTGGCGGCGCCCTTCCTGTTCTGGCCGCCGCTGGCGGTGGCCCTGCTGGTGCCCGATCCGCCGCTGCCCGCCGAACCCGCGCCGGGCGGGGGGCAGGGCGAAGCGACCGCGCGCGCCATCGCGTGGTTCGATTCGGTCGGCACCTGGGCGGGCCATTATGGCGGCTGGTACTTCGCCGCCTATGCGATCGGCATGATCGGATCGGCGGCGCTGTTCGCCCTGGTCCTGAGCGGGGGGCGGTTCAGCGTGGGGCAGGCGCTGAGCCTGGGCCTGCGGGTCGCGCCGCGCTTTTTGCTGGCGATGATCCTGGTCGCGCTGCCCACGGGAGTGGGCATGCTGCTCTATATCCTGCCGGGGCTGTATGTCGCGGGCCGGCTGATGCTGGTCGGCCCGGTGCTGTTCGCCGAGCGGCGGATGCCCGCGCTGGCGGCGATCGCGCGGTCGGTGGTGCTGACGCGCGGCACGGGCCTGTCGATGGCGGCGCTGGCGGGCTGCACCTATCTGGGCGGGATGATCGCGGCGCAGCCCTTCCTGCTGCTGGGCGACCGGATCGAGGCGAGCGGCGGCAATCCCGTCGCAATGGCGCTGGTGCAGGGCGGGGCGGCCGCCACCGGCATGGCCGCCGGGCTGGCGCAGGTGTTGATCGCGGTCGCGGCCTATCGCCGGTTGGCCAGCCGGGGGATCTGAGGCGCGACATCCTCGGGCAGCACGCCCAGGTCGCGGGGATCGGGAAAGGTCTCGATCGCGCGCGACACCGGCACGAAGCCCTGCTTGCGATAGAAGCCGAGTGCGGCCGGGTGATCCAGCGTGCAGGTATGCACCCACACCCGCTCGACCTGCGCGGTCCAGGCGCGCATCAGCGCCTGCGCCATCAGCCATTGGCCACGGCCCCGCCCGGCCAGCTCGGGGATCAGCCCGAAATAGCCGATCTCGCACTGACCCGGCTGGCGATGGTCGAGTTCGAGCATCCCGACCTCGATCCCGGCGCGGTCGACCACCGCGAACACCGCGACGGCCGGATCATGGACGATCGCCGCCAGCGTCGCATCGTCCATCACCAGCCGCGAAAACCACAGCCAGGGTGCGCCGACCCGCTGGAACAGCGCGCGATATTTGGCCAGATCGGGCGTCTTCCACGCGACCAGCGACAGCGGCGAGGCGGGCATCGGCCGTGGCCGGGGCCGTTCGCGCATCTCCAGCGTGGTGACGATGGTGGCGATCTCGCTGGACTCGACGGGGATCAGCGCCACCGGCTTACTCCCAGGTGGCGAGCGGCGGCAGGCTCATCAGGATCGCATCGATATTGCCCCCGGTCTTCAACCCGAACAGTGTGCCGCGATCATAGACCAGGTTGAACTCGGCATAGCGCCCGCGCCACGCCAGCATCTGCGCCCGATCGGCCTCGGTGAAGGGCAGGCCCATGCGCCGCCGGACGATGCGCGGGAAGATGTCGAGGAACGCCTCGCCCACATCGCGGGTGAAGGCGAAATTGGCGTCGAAATCGCCTTCGAGATGATCGTAGAAGATGCCGCCGACGCCGCGATGCACCTGGCGATGCGGAATGTAGAAATAGTCGTCCGCCCATGCCTTGAAGCGCGGATAATGCTCCGGATCATGCGCGTCGCAGGCCGCCTGCAGCCGGGCGTGGAAGTCGGCGGTGTCCTCTTCGATGGGCAGCGGCGGATTGAGGTCGGCGCCGCCGCCGAACCAGCGCTTGGTCGTGGTCAGGAAGCGGGTGTTCATGTGCACCGCCGGCACATGCGGGTTGGCCATATGCGCCACCAGGCTGATGCCGGTCGCGACGAAGCGCGGATCGTCGCCCGCACCATGAATGGTCTGGGCGAACGGCCCCTCGAACGTGCCGCCGACGGTCGAGACATTGACGCCGACCTTTTCGAAGACCCGGCCCTTCATCACCCCGCGCACGCCGCCGCCGCCGGCCTCGCCGCTGGGGTCCGTGCGGTCCCAGGCGGTGTATTGGAACGCGGCGTCGGACCCGGCTTCACGCTCGATCGCCTCGAACGCGGCGCAGATCCGGTCGCGTAAGGCTTCGAACCAGAGGCGGGCGGAATCCTGCTCGGCGTCGAGCGCGATGTCGGGGGTGCGGCTGGTCATGATCCCCGGTTCCTGAGCCGGGGCGGGGGACGTGGTCAACCGGGCATTTGGTCCCAACCGGTCTGGCGCCGCGCCTCGGCCATCAAAATCCCGCCGGTGATCGCAACGTTCAGCGATCGGACTCCGGGGCGCATCGGCACCCGGACCCGGATGTCGGCGGCGTCATGCACGGCGGCGGGCACGCCGGCGCCCTCCGAGCCGAGCAGGATCACGTCGTCGGGTTGGAACCGCATCTCGGGCAGGGGGATCGCGCCCAGCGTGGTCGCCAGCACGATCCGGCCGCGCGTCGCGGCGCGAAAGGCTGCCCAGTCGGCGTGCCGCACGACCTCGGCGCGGTCGGCATAGTCCATCGCCGATCGCGCCAGCGCCCGGTCCGAATAGGGAAAGCCCATCGGCTCGATCAGATCGACCGCCACCCCGAAACAGGCGGCGGTGCGGATCAGCGTACCGACATTGCCGGCAATGTCCGGCTCATAGAGCGCGAGCCGCATCAGTGCCCCGGAAAGGACACCAGCGCATCGACGGTGATGTTTTCCTTGCGCAGGGCATCGGCGCCGCCGAGATCGGGCAGGTCGACCAGGAACTGCGCCTGTTCGACCACGCCGCCCGCCTTGCGGATCAGCCGGACGGCGGCGCGCGCGGTGCCGCCGGTGGCGATCAGATCGTCGACCAGCAGCACGCGCGCGCCGGGGACCAGCGCATCCTCATGGATCGCGATCCGGTCCTGGCCGTACTCAAGCGCATAATCCTCGGCGATGGTCGCGCCGGGCAGCTTGCCGTCCTTGCGGATCAGCAGCACGCCGGCCTTGAGTGGCGCGGCGAGCGCGGCGGCGAACAGGAAACCGCGCGCCTCGATCCCGGCGACGAGGTCGATGTCCCCCCGCGTCGCGGCGGCCATCCGCTCGATAGTGAGGGCGAAGCCGCCGGGGTCGAGCAGCAGGGTGGTGATGTCGCGGAACTGGATGCCGGGCTTGGGAAAGTCCGGGATCGTGCGGATCAGGGCTTTGAGATCGTCATTGGCGCTCATGCGCGGCCTAATGGGCCGGCAGCGCGCGGGGGTAAAGGGGGTAGGGCAGGATCGCTGGCCTTTGCGTGGTCTTTCCGTATTTGCCCTGCGGTTTGCTTGGGCGGCGTTGAGGGCCAAGGGATGGGCGTGAGGCGCAGGAGCGGGCGTAGGCTTCGACTACGCTCCGCCTGAACGGAGGGGAGGGAGGTGGCGGCCGTTTATAGGGGCACCTCTCAAAAGCGCCGATTGCAAGGCCCGCCATACCCAACCTCCGTTCAGCCTGAGCGCAGTCGAAGGCCAAGGGAATCCCTTTCCCAAAAGGGATTGCGTCTCGGGCGGAAGCGTGGGCTTCGACTTCGCTCAGCCTGAACGGAGGGAGGAAGGGTGGTGGCAATTTAGGGTCCGGACTCATAACCACCAGATGACGGCTGCGGCGAGAGCGATGGCGGCCATGAAGTTTTTGATGTTGCGGTCGAAGCGGGTAGCGAGCC
>NZ_JACIDH010000013.1 GCF_014196255.1 Sphingomonas pseudosanguinis | reverse complement strand
TGGTGGGGGGGCCCCCCCCCGCGCGGGGGCCGGGGGGCCTGCGCGGCGGGCGGGGGTGCGTCCGCCCCCCCCCCCCCCCCCCCCCCCCCCCCCCCGCCGGGGGGGGGGGGGGGGGGGGGGCCCCCCCAGGACGCCTCGCAGAGACCAGTGCTTGTGGCTTACCCTCCCCCATCCCCTCCCGCCTGCGGGAGGGGAGCGGCAAGATCGACGTTCAGCCTGAAGAATATTAACGACAAAAAGCCGCGCGCCCCTGACGGACGGCGGCTTCACGCCTTCAAGCATTCACGGGGCGACGCGAACGGTCGCCCCCTCGCGAATTACTTGATCTTGGCTTCCTTGAACTCGACATGCTTGCGCACGACCGGGTCGTACTTGTTGAAGCTCAGCTTCTCGGTCTTGGTGCGCGGGTTCTTCTTCGTGACGTAAAAGAAGCCGGTATCAGCCGAGCTGACGAGCTTGATCTTGACGGTGGTCGGCTTGGCCATGACCTGGTTCCTGTATGCGTGAAAAAGCGAAAGCGGCAGCCGGAGCCGCCGCTATATAAGCGCCGCCCATGGCCCATGGGCCCGCATGAGTCAAGCTTTTCGCCCCATTTAAGCCGCTCTTTACGCGGATGGGCATAGCGTCACATCCCCGCACGGGCGGGGTGTCGGCCACCAAGGCCGGATGGAAACGCCATGGGACGAAGGCCAATGGGTGAAAGCGAATCGGGCGGTACGGGCGAATCGGCGGCGGATGTCCGCGCGCAGCTCTGGGCGCGAATCGCGGCGCTGGACGTCAGCGTCCCCTATGCTGCCGCCCCCGATCTGGCGGCCAAGGTGGAGACGATTCGCCGGATCGCCCATGCGCATGGCCTGACCCCCGCCGTCACCGTCACCCATTTCATCGAACGCGTCCTGGCACGCAGCGAAACCCCGCCGCCCGTCCATGGCTGGCTGGCGATGCTGACCGAGGCGGTGGCGAGCGAGCGGCAGGATTATGAAGCCGCCGACCGATTCGCGCTGGCCTGTTCGGCGCGGCTGGCGGGCTGAATGGATGTGCTGATGATCGCGCTGGTCGTCGCGCTGCTCGCGCAGGGCGCCGGACGGGTGGCCGCGCTGGCGGCGCAGACGACCGATCGGACCGGCCGGCCGGGCGCGGTGATGCTGGGCGTCCTGGCCGCGCAACTGATCGTCGTTGGCCTCGCGGTCCAGCTGGGCGTCACGATCGCCCCCAGCCTGACGCCGGAGACGCGGACCCTGTTGCTCGGGCTCGCGATCGGTCTGGCAGGCGCGGGCCTGCTGGGACGACTGCCACCGCGCGTGTCGCCCTTTGGCTCTCCGCGTCTGGGCGCGTTCGGCACCGCGATGCTGGGCGGCGGGGCGATCATGCTGGCCGATTCGCCCGCCTTCGTCATCGCGATGGCCGCCGCGCGGTCGTCGCTGCCCTGGGCGGCGCTGCCCGGTGCACTGATCGGAACGGCGGGCGCGGTGCTGCCCGCCATCCTGCTGGGCGAACGGGGCTGGCGACACCTGCCGCTGCGCCTGATCCGGATCGGCGGCGGCGCGGTGATGTTGCTCACCGGCGCCATCATCGCCCTGTCCGCCCGGGGCCTGATCTAGGGCGTCGATCACTCTGCGCGGGCTTTACGCATGGATTTGCGGGAGCGTTTGCGTCATCGGATCGTTCACGCAACGATCCAGACAGCAACACTATCGATAGCGGGAGCCTATCCATGTCCGATATCAACCCGGCGCTCGATACGCCGACCGACCTGAGCCGCAACGCCACCGCCAGCGTCGCCGATGCGCTGAACGGCACGCTTGCCGACTGCTACGCGCTGTACCTGAAGACCAAGAATTTCCACTGGCACGTCTCGGGCCCGCATTTCCGCGACTATCACCTGATGCTCGACGATCAGGCCGCACAGATCCTGGGCGTGACCGACGCCATTGCCGAGCGCGTGCGCAAGACCGGCAACGTCACGCTGCGCTCGATCGGCGACATCGCGCGCCGCCAGACCATCGTCGACAATGACCACGAATTCGTCTCCGCCGCCGACATGCTGGTCGAGCTGCGCGACGATAATCTCAAGCTGGTCGAGCGCTTCCGCGTGGTGAAGGACGCCGCCGAGGAAGCCAAGGACAATGCCACCAGCGGCATCGTCGACGAATGGACCGACCAGGCCGAGGAACGCGCCTGGTTCCTGTTCGAGGCCGGCCGCAAGGGGTGATTCGGCCCGCTCGATGACGCAGGAAAAGCCTCGGTGAGAGCCGGGGCTTTTTCATATCCGCCTTGCCGGGAGAACCGGGCGATACCGCCGGCTTTTCCCGATGACCGGCTCCCCCTATATCAAGATCATGGTCTTCGATCTCGGCCGCGCCTTTCGGAAAAAGGAAGAGTTCGAATCGGCGCGGCTGATGGATTTCGAATTCCGCCAGCGCTCGCGCGCGACCAGGAATGTGGTGCAGATCCTGGGCCTGTCGGACAACATCGCAGCCGGCATCGTGGCGACGCTGACTGAACAGGCGACGCTGGAACGCCTGTCAGCCCTGTCGGGCGTGCCCCTGGATGCCGTGCGCGTCCATTATGCCGAATGCCTCGCGACTGCCCGTGCGCAGCTTATCGAGGAACGTGGCGACCCGACACCGCAGCGACTCGCCTGACACGCACGCCATCACGCACGTAGCGTATAGCGGCGCGCGGTATCGCCCGGCCGTGCGGTTATGCCGTTGCCTAGGCCAACCCGCATGTGCATGGCAGGACCCGATAACGTCCCGCAGGGCGCAAAAGGGGGCCTTTCTCTGCGTCTCGTTTGGCACGAAAACCGGCTTGATGGCGAAATTGCAAAACCGTAAAATCGGCCCATGAACCGCGCATTCGCTCCGACCCAACACGATCGCCGCAATCTGACGGCGGTGTCTGTGCGCGCGCTCGGCTCATGGGATAGCTGAACCCTATTCATCAGTCCGATGCTGACCACCCCGCCCAATCGGCGGGGTTTTTTATGCCGGTTGGGCCTTTTCCCAAGGACAATAAGGCCATGTATTTTACCGACGACGACGCCATCGAGCATGTGGCATCCGGCTTGATCGATCATACCTTGCCCAAAAGCGAATGGACCCATGCGGGTCACTTCGCCGCGGCGCTTTGGCTATGCCGCCATCGCCCAGACTTGGCCAAGGCAGACGCAATACGAGCGCTCATCACCCGATATAACGAAGCAACCCATATCGCGAACACCGACACGAGCGGCTATCATCACACGATCACATTGGCATCGATGCGCGGTGCCGCATTCTGCCTTGCCGGCCATGCGGAAACGGTGCCCCTGCATATCGTCCATGCCGCGCTGATGACCTCTCGCCTCGGCAGTCCGGATTGGCTTCTCGCCCATTGGAGCCGCGAGATCCTGTTCAGCGTGGCGGCGCGCCGGAACTGGGCCGAACCCGATCTGCATCCGCTGGCGTTCTGACGATCCGTAAGCGGAACAGCAACCCTCCCCGCCGGTTACCCTCCTATCAGGTCAGGAGGATTGCCCCATGCTCAAGCTCGCCATCATCTTTCTCGTCGCCGGCCTCGTGCTGGGTGCGCTCGGCTTTGGTGGCATTGGCGGCGCGTTCGTCGGGATCGCCAAGATCCTGTTCTTCATCGCGATCGCGCTGTTCGTGATCTTCCTGGTGCTCGGGCTGGTCGCGGGCAAGTCGGTGAAGAACGCGATCGACTGACGCGTCGATGCGCGACTTCGCGGCCCTGCTCGATGCGCTGATCTATACGCGCTCGCGCAATGCCAAGCTGAAGCTGGTCGCGGATTACCTCGCCGCCACGCCCGATCCCGACCGGGGTTGGGCGATGGCGGCGTTGACGGGCGATCTCGACCTGCCGGGCGTCAAGCCCGCGCTGATCCGCGCGCTGATCGAGCAGCGGATCGACCCCGTGTTGTTCCGCATGAGCCGCGACTATGTCGGCGACACGGCCGAGACGGTCGCTCTGCTTTGGCCCGCACCCGAACGCCCGCTCGACCCCATGCCATTGTCGGTCAGCGCGGTAGTGGAGCGGTTGCGGCACCTGTCGCGCTCGGACGCACCCGCCGTGCTGGCCGACATGCTCGACCGGATGACGGCGGAGGAGCGGTTCGCGCTGCTCAAGATGGCGACCGGGGGCCTGCGCATCGGCCTGTCCGCCCGTCTCGCCAAGACCGCCTTCGCGCAATATTTCGGGTTGGATGTCGAGGCGGTGGAAGAGGTCTGGCACGGCCTGTCGCCGCCCTATGCCGAACTCTTCGCCTGGGGCGAGGGCACCGGCGCGCAGCCGACACCCGCCGATGTGCCGGTCTTCCGCCCCTTCATGCTCGCGCATCCGCTGGAGGATCTGCGGGTCGACCTGACCGACTATGCCGCCGAATGGAAATGGGACGGCATCCGGGTGCAGATCGTCCATGTCGCGGGCCAGACGCGACTCTATAGCCGCACCGGCGACGACGTGACCCACGCCTTTCCCGATGTCGCCAGCGCCTTCGATAAGGTCGGTGCAGTCGATGGCGAGCTGCTGGTCAAGGGCGAGCATCAGGGCGGCACGCTGGAGGATGGCGGGGGCGCCGCCAGCTTCAACGCGCTCCAGCAACGCCTCGGGCGCAAGACGGTGTCGGCGAAGATGCTGGCCGATTATCCCGCCTTCGTCCGGCTCTATGACATATTGGTCGACGGGACCGAGGATGTGCGCGCCCTCCCCTGGACCGAGCGGCGGCAGCGGTTGGAGGCTTTCGCCGCCAAACTCGATCCCGACCGGTTCGACGTCAGCGCGGTGATCGAGGCGGAGGATTTCACCGCCCTCGAAGCCTTACGCGCCACCGCCCGCGACGCGGCGATCGAGGGCGTGATGCTCAAGCGGCGAGATTCTCCCTATAGCGGCGGGCGGCGCGTCGGCCTGTGGTACAAATGGAAGCGCGACCCGCTGACCGCCGATTGTGTGATGATGTATGCCCAACGCGGCAATGGCCGCCGGTCGAGCTATTATAGCGACTATACCTTCGGCTGCTGGACCGAGGAGGGCGAGTTGCTGCCCGTCGGCAAGGCCTATTCCGGGATCACCGACGAGGAACTGCGCCAGCTCGATCGGTTCGTGCGTGCGCATACCGTCCACCGCTTCGGCCCGGTGCGCGAGGTGGAAAAGACGCTGGTGCTGGAGATCGCATTCGATTCGATCCACGAGTCGAAGCGGCACAAATCCGGCGTCGCCATGCGCTTCCCCCGCATCGCCCGCATCCGCACCGACAAACCCGCCGCCGAGGCGGACCGGGTGGAGACGTTGAAACGGTTGGTGACGTAGGGCTGGAAGGCCTCTTCGAAGGCCCCGCAGATACCGCCCTCACCCTTCCCACCCGCTAACGCGGGCGGGCCCCTTCCCTCTCCCGCTGGGAGAGGGAGGGAGGTGCGAAGCACCGGAAGGGTGAGGGTGGATGTGCCCTTAATCCCCGACGCGCTCGATGTCCGCGCCGACGGCCGACAGCTTTTCTTCCAACCGCTCATAACCACGGTCGAGGTGGTACACGCGGCTGACCGACGTCTCGCCTTCCGCTGCCAGACCGGCCAGGATCAGGCTCATCGAGGCGCGCAGGTCCGTCGCCATCACCGGCGCGCCGGTCAGCTTGTCGACGCCCTTCACCATCGCGGTGCGGCCATGGACCTGGATGTCCGCGCCCATCCGCGCCAGCTCGGGCACGTGCATGTAGCGGTTCTCGAAGATCGTCTCGGTCAGGGTGCTGGTGCCCCCCGCCTTGCACAGCATCGCCATGAACTGCGCCTGCATGTCGGTGGCGAAGCCCGGATAGGGCGCGGTCGACAGGGTCAGCGGCTGGAGCGGGCCGTGCGCGGTGACGCGGATCGAATCGCGCTTCTCCTCGACGGTGACGCCCGCCTCGGTCAGCGCAGCCAGCGTCGCGCGCATGTCCTCGGCACAGGCGCCGACCAGCTCCAGATCGCCGCCGGTGATCGCCGCGGCACAGGCATAGGAGCCCGCCTCGATCCGGTCGGGCATCACCGAATAGGTCGCGCCGTGCAGCCGATCGACACCCTCGATGGTCAGCGTCTCGGTGCCGACGCCGTCGATCCGCGCGCCCATCGCGATCAGCAACCGGCACAGGTCGACAATCTCGGGCTCGCGCGCCGCATTGCCCAGCACCGAGGTGCCCTTGGCCGTGACGGCGGCCATCAGCGCATTCTCGGTCGCGCCGACCGACACCACCGGGAAGGTATAGCGTCCACCAGGCAAGCGGCCGCCCGGCGCGCTGGCCTTGACGTAACCGGCGGTCAGCTCGATCTCGGCGCCCAGCGCCTCCAGCGCCTTCAGGTGCAGGTCGATCGGGCGGTTGCCGATCGCGCAGCCGCCGGGCAGCGACACCCGCGCTTCGCCCATGCGCGCCAGGATGGGGCCGAGCACCAGGATCGATGCGCGCATCTTGCGCACAATGTCATAGGGCGCCTCGGTCGAGAAGAGCTGCCCCGCGCGGATCGTCATGACCCGGCCGAAATCCTCCGGACGCGTGCCCTCGACCCGCGTCGACGCGCCGATCTGGTTGAGCAGATGGCCAAAGCCGTCGACGTCGGCGAGGCGCGGCAGGTTGCGCAGCGTGACCGGTTCGTCGGTCAGGATCGCGCAAGGCATCAGGGTGAGCGCGGCGTTCTTCGCGCCCGAGATTTTCAGGCGGCCCGACAGCCGGTTGCCGCCGCGAATGAGGATACGGTCCATAGACCGGCCCTCCTAGCGGACGCACGCGCCACCGCCAAGGGTGGCACACGCTTTTGCCCCCGCAATCCGCCGGCCCGTGACGGCGGCCGGACCGGTTCGCGAAATCGCGCCCGTACGCGCGAAAAGGGCCGGTTGATCGATATTAATGCGTCGCCGTGTCCTCCGTGGCTAAGGCACGCATCCGCTGTTGAAATGGAGTGTCAGTGTCAAAAAGCGGACTTGCGGATCGCCTCGACAAATGGATCACGCTGACCCCGGCCGAACGCCAGACGCTGGCCCGGTTCGAGGAGCGGCCCCGGTCGCTCCGGCGGGGCGCGGTGCTGATGGACGAGCATGCGCGCAACGACGAGCTGTTCGTGGTCCAGCAGGGTGTGCTGATGTGCTATGTCCTGCTCGACGATGGCAGCCGGCAGATCGTCCGCTTCCTGTATCCCGGCGACCTCTTCGCGCTGTCCGCGCTGGTCTATGGCCGATCGCTCGACACGGTGGTCGCGGTGGCCCATTCGGTCGTCTGCGCCTTCGAACGCGCGCAAATGGCGCGGCTGGCGGAGGATCATCCCCGGCTGATGAGCCTGCTCCTCGTCCTCAACCAGATCGAGCGGGTGATCACCACCGACCGGCTGGCGGGGCTGGGCCGCACCTCGGCACGCGAGCGGGTCGCGACGCTGCTCCTGTCGCTGCGCGCCCAGATGCGCCAGGCGGGGGTGGAGGTCGGCGATTCCTTCGCGCTGGGGCTGACGCAGGAGGAGATGGGCGATGCGATCGGCCTGACGGCGGTGCATGTGAACCGAATGCTGCGCCAGCTGGAGGAGGAAGGGCTGATCACCCGCAAGGGCGGGCGTGTCCAGCTGCTCGACGAGGCGCGGCTGGTGAACGAGGCGCGCTATGTCGACCGGTTCGAGGGGCTGGACCTGAGCTGGCTGCCCGCCGCGCGCTAGAGCGGGATAACGTCAGTTTGACCCAAGCCGTCATTGCGAGCGTAGCGAAGCAATCCAGAGCGTCTTGCCTGGACACTGGATTGCTTCGCTACGCTCGCAATGACGAATCCACCTCATGTCATCCTTCTCTAATGCCTGGCCCAGCGTTGCAGGGTCGGACGCGCGCGCAGGAACAGGCGATAGCCCTGCTCCAATAGCGCCAGCACCGGACGGTGCCGGGCCAGCAGTCCCAAGGGGCGCAGCAGCGGGATCGCGCGCCACATCGCGGCGAAGGCCGCCGCACCCGACAGCATCACGTCATCCTCCCGCGCATGGAAGCGCGCGAGCAGCGCGGCCCGATTGATCGGACAGGTGCCGCCGTCATTCCGGTCGACATCGATGAATGCGATCCGTCCGCGACGATCCAGCCGCCGCATCGCCACGATCTCGCGCCGACACAGCGGGCAGCCGCCGTCATACCAGACCGTCACCCGCGCCAGATCGCCTCCGCCGATGGTCGGGGCGGCCCGAATCGGATCGCCCCCATCGCCATCAGAAAAGATCGGCGGTCATCACCTTGTTCCACACCGTCACGAAGTCGCGGACCATGCGGGGATGGCCGTCCTCGGCGGCATAGAATTCGGCGATGTTGCGCAGCTGTGAGTTCGCCCCGAAGATCAGGTCGTTGCGCGTGGCGGTGTAGCGCGTCTCACCGCTGTCGCGGTCGTCGAGCGTGAAGCGCAGGCCGCCCTCGTCCTGCTTGGTCCAGACATAGTCCATGCTGGTCAGCACGCGGAAGAAGTCGTTGCTCAGCACGCCCACCCGGTCGGTGAACACGCCCGCCTCGCTCTCGTCCCAATTCGCCCCCAGCGCGCGCAGGCCGCCGGTCAGCACCACCCATTCGGGGGCGCTCAGCTTCAAGAGCGCCGCCTTGTCGAGGAACAGCTCCTCGGGCGCGACGCGGCCCGCCGTCACCTTGGCGAAGTTCTCGTCGACATAGTTGCGGAAGCCGTCGACCACGGGCTTGAGCCATTCGAAGCTGTCGGCATCGGTCAGTTCATCGGTGGTGTCACGACGCCCGGCGGTGAACGGCACTTCCAACGCCACGCCCGCATCCGCCGCCGCCTTCTCCACCGCCGCGCAGCCGCCCAGCACGATCAGATCGGCCAGCGACACGCGCTTGCCACCACTCGCGCCGTCGTTGAACGCGCCCATGATCTCACGGAGCTTGGCGATGACGGGGACGGTACGACGATTGACCGCCCAGTCCTTTTGCGGGGCGAGCGCGAGGCGCGCACCGTTGGCACCGCCGCGCTTGTCGCTGTCGCGGTAGGTGACGGCGGCGGAAAAGGCGGTGAAGGCCAGGTCCGACACCGACAGGCCGCTGTCGAGGATCTGCTGCTTCAGCTGCGCGATGTCGGCGCCGTCGATCAGCTCGTAATCGCGCGTCGGGATCGGGTCCTGCCACAACAGGTCCGGCTCGATCGTCACCTCCGGCCCGACATAGCGCTCGCGCGGTCCCATGTCGCGGTGGGTCAGCTTGTACCACGCCTTGGAAAACTGCTCGGTGAAATAGTCGAAATCATGGAGGAAGCGCTCGCAGATCGGGCGATAGACCGGATCGACCTTCAGCGCGATGTCGCTGGTCATCATCATCAGCGCGTGGGTCTTGCCCTCGATATGCGCATCCGGCGTGCGCGGGGCGTCACCGCTGACCGGCGTCCATTGCAGCGCGCCCGCAGGACTGCGCGTCTGTTCCCATTCCAGGCCCAGTAGGTTTTCGAGATAGCTGTTGTCCCACTGGGTCGGGTTCTGAGTCCAGCTGCCCTCGATGCCGTTGGTCATGGTGAACTCGGCATTGCCGGTGCCTTCCGGGTTGTGCCAGCCCAGGCCCATTTCCTCGATCGGTGCGATCTCGGGCGGCGCGCCGATGCGGTCGGCCTTCACCATGCCGTGGCTCTTGCCAAAGGCATGGCCGCCCGCGATCAGCGCCACCGTCTCCTCATCGTTCATCGCCATGCGGGTGAAGGTGATGCGGATGTCGCGCGCCGAGGCCATCGGATCGCCGCTGGCATAGGGCCCTTCCGGGTTCACATAGATGAGCGACTGGTGCGAGGCGGCGAGCGGCTGCTCCAGATCGTAATCCGCATCGCCATTCTGGCCCCGCCAACGCTTGTCGCGATTGACCATCTCGTCGAACGATCCGACTTTCGTCATGTCGAAGACTTCGGGCCCCCAATAGGTGGCGTCGTCCGCTTCCCATGCGTCCTCGCGCCCGCCGCCGAAGCCATAGGTCGGCAGCCCCATGATCTCGAGCGAGCAATTGCCGGTCAGGACGATCAGGTCGGCCCAGGACAGGCCTGCGCCATATTTCTGCTTGATCGGCCAGAGCAGGCGACGCGACTTGTCGACATTGCCATTGTCCCACCAGCTGTTGATCGGCGCGAAACGCTGCATCGCCTCGCCCGCCCCGCCGCGCCCGTCGGCGATGCGATAGCTGCCCGCCGAGTGCCACGACATGCGGATCATCTGCGGCCCGTAATTGCCATAGTCGGACGGCCACCACGCGACCGAGCTGGTCAGGAAGCGCTTGATCTCGGCTTTCAGCGCATCGAGGTCGATCTTGGCGAATTCGGCGCGATAGTCGAAATCCTCCCCCAGCGGATTGGCGCGCGGCCCGTGGCGGTGCAGCTGCTCGACGCGCAGGCGGTTGGGATACCAGTCGGCCAGCGTCGGCGGCGTGGTGAAGGCGCCGCCGATGCGGTCGCCGCCAAAGGGGCACTTGCCTTCGAGTACCGTCTTATAGTCTTCCATGCCTTCGCCTCATGCTCGCCATAGCGGGAAAGAAAATCGCGCGGCCGCCGGCAAAGGCGGGCAAGATGAAGGGCAATGCCCATCCTTCCCGGTTCCCATGCGATCGGTGCTGCGCGGTGAAAATAGCGGCATGCCCTGACTCAAAGGCGGGCAAAGCCGCCGCTTCTCGCGCGCTACAACGTGTCCGCCGTGCGGTTGATCCTCGTTTTGGGGGCGTGCCCGGCAAAAAATGATCATGGATCAAGGTGGGTGCTTGGCGAAGAATGCGGATCATTTGCCGCGACCGCGCGTACCTTCGTCCATCCACGGGCATGGCGGGGGCAAAGGGCGTATGACACGATCGGCAGGGATCATCGGTGCGGGTATCGCCGGACTGGCCTGCGCCGCACGACTGGCGGCGGCGGGATATGCGGTCCGTCTGTTAGACAAGGGCCGCCGCCCGGGCGGACGCATGTCGAGCAAGCCCGTATCGGCGGCGGGCCATGACTTCGTCTTCGACTATGGCGCGCAATATCTGACCGCGCGCGATCCGGCCTTCCGGACGCAGGTCGCCGAATGGGAGCGGGCGGGTATCGTCGCACGCTGGCCCACCGCCGGCGAGGACGCCTGGGTCGGGCTGCCCACCATGGCCAGCATCGTCGCGCACATGGCCGGGCTGCGGGATGTCCGATGGTCGAGCCATATCCGCACCATCGCGCAAGATCGGGACGGCTGGCGGTTCACGCATGACGACGGGGTGGAAGGGCCGTTCGACATCGCCGTGCTCGCCCTGCCCGCCGAACAGACCGCCGATCTGGCCGCACCGATCGACCCGACGCTGGCGGACCTGGCCAGGGCGCATCCGTCCGCGCCATGCTGGACGGTGATGCTGGGCTTCGACACGCCGCTGGCGGTGGCGGACCTGCCGCAGGTCGGCGCCCCGATCGACATTGCCGCGCGAAACCCCGCCAAGCCCGGCCATGACGGCGGCGAGGCCTGGACGATCCATGCGACCGCCGACTGGTCGCGCCAGCATCTGGAGCATGATCGCGAGGCGGTCGTGGCGGCGCTAAGCCGAGCGTTCGCGGACCAGACGGGACCGCATCCCGCCCCTGTCCACGCGGCCGCGCATCGCTGGCGCTACGCCCGCTCGGGCAAGGCGGGAACCTGCGCCTATGCACGCCCCGAGATCGGACTGGCGGCCTGCGGCGACTGGCTGATCGCGCCGAGGGTGGAGAGCGCGTGGCTTTCCGGGCGGCAGGCGGCGGAACGGCTGATCGGATAAGCCCTCTCCGTTACGAAGAGGGTGACCATAGTAGCGCGGGGTGGTTGGCCGATAGGAACGTCCTGCGTTGGAAGCCCCCTCCGTCAGGCCTGCGGCCTACCACCTCCTCGTATCGGGGAGGATCGGTCCTGGATTACGCCTTCTCCAGCGTGCATTGCAGCGGATGCTGGTTGGCGCGGGCGAAGTCGATCACTTGCGCCACCTTGGTCTCGGCGACCTCATAGGAGAAGACCCCGCAGACACCGACGCCGCGCTGGTGGACGTGGAGCATCACGCGGGTCGCGTCGTCCATGCTCATGCGGAAGAAGCGCTGCAGGCACAGCACGACGAACTCCATCGGGGTGTAATCGTCGTTGAGCATCAGGACACGATACGGCGTCGGCTGCTTGGTCCGCGTGCGGGTGCGAGTCGCGACGCCCAGGCCGTTGCCCTCATCGTCGCCATGGTCGGGGCCTTGCCCGGGACCATTGCCGGCCATTCCCAGAGGATGGGTAAGGATGTCGCTGTTCTGGGCCATGGCAGTAAAATATGGCATGGCGGGGGGTGCGCACAAGCCCTTGGGGCTGGGGGCGATCGGATAATTCGGCATGTGTTGGTCGGTCCTTCCTCTCCCCTGGACAGGGGAGAGGGTTAGCGGAGCTTGCCAGCGTGCTGGCTAGCGCAGCTTGGGTGAGGGGTTGAGCGAGCCCAGGGGCTCGCGCGCTCGCCGGGCGAGCGCTCACCCCTCACCCAGCTCCGACTAAAGCTTTGCTTTGCAAAGCCTAAGTCTACGCAACCCTCTCCCCTCTACGAAGGGCGAGGGAAGACTGGGCACAGCCCGAACACCCCCGCCTCAATGGAAATCGCGCGAGCGCGGCAGCAGGCGGACATCACGGGGATGGACGCCGCGTTGTGCCGGCGTCCCGCGCGGATCGTGCGAGCGGGTGGGCGCGACGGGCACGTCCTCCAGCCGCGAGAGCATCGCGCTGCGATCCTCGACGCCCGCCGTCATCAGGTGGACGACGCCCTCCTCGCTGCGCTGGACGACGCCGTGGATCAGCATCAGCCGCGAGGCCATCACCGCGCGCCGGTTCGCCTCGAAATCGCGCGCCCAGAGCAGCGCGTTGACGATGCCCGTCTCGTCCTCGATCGTGACGAAGATCGCATTGCCCTTGCCCGGTCGCTGGCGGACCAGCACCACGCCCGCGACCCTGGCCCGCCGCCCATCGGCCAGCCGGTTGAGCTCGGCGGCCGACAGGATGCCTTCCGCCGCCAGTTCGGCGCGCAGGAAGGCCATGGGATGGCCCTTCAGCGACAGTCGCGTCGCGCGGTAATCGGCGCTGACCTGTTCGGACAGCGGCATGGGCGGCAGCGCAACATCGGGCTCGACGGCCATTTCGGGCGCCTCCATCGCGGCGAACAGCGGCAGCTGCGCCGACTTCATCCGCCGCGCCTCCCACTGTCCCTCGCGCCGCCCGCGCCCCAGCGAGCGATAGGCATCCGCCTGCGCCAGCAGGTCGAGCGCACGGCGCGGAAGCTGCGCCCGGATCGCGGCCGCCTCGATGGTCTCATAGGGGGCATGATCCGCGATGTCCGTGCCCCATGTCTCGCGAAACCCGTCGATCTGGCGAAAGCCCAACCGTAGCGCAAACGCCCCGTCCGTGCAGGCCTCCAGCCGATTGTCCCAGCCGCTGAAATTCACATCGACCGGCCGCACCTCGACCCCGCCATTCTCGCGCGCGTCGCGGACGAGCTGGGCGGGGGCGTAGAAGCCCATGGGCTGCGCATTGAGCAGCGCGCAGGTGAAGATCGCGGGCTGATGCCGTTTCAGCCAGGCCGAGACATAGACCAGCCGCGCGAAGGACAGCGCATGGCTTTCGGGAAAGCCGTAAGAGCCGAAGCCCTCGATCTGCTTGAAACAGCGCTCGGCGAATTCGAGCTCGTAGCCGCGTCGCACCATCCCGCCGACCATCTTTTCCCGAAACCCTTGAATGGTCCCGACATTACGGAACGTCGCCATCGCGCGGCGCAACTCATTGGCTTGGTCAGGGGTGAAGCCAGCCGCAACGATGGCCAGCTTCATCGCCTGTTCCTGGAACAACGGCACGCCGTACGTTTTGCCGAGCAACTGGTATAATTCGTCCTTTGGCCCCTCCTTGGGAGAAGGATAGCTGACAACCTCCGTTCCCGCCCGCCGCCGCAGATAGGGATGGACCATGTCGCCCTCGATCGGCCCCGGCCGGACGATCGCGACCTGTACGACCAGGTCGTAGAATTCCTTCGGCTTCAGACGCGGCAGCATGTTGATCTGCGCCCGGCTCTCCACCTGGAATACGCCGATGCTGTCGCCCCGTTGCAGCATCTTATAGACACGGTGGTCCTCGTCCTGGGCCAGCGTGTCCAGATCGGGGCGCGGCAGGCCATGGGCCTCCATCAGGTCGAACGCCTTGCGGATGCAGGTCAGCATGCCCAGCGCCAATATGTCGACCTTCATGATCTTTAGCTCGTCGATATCGTCCTTGTCCCACTCGATGAAGGTGCGCCCCTCCATCGCGCCGTTGTGAATCGGCACCGTCTCGTCGAGCCGCCCTTGCGTCAGCACGAAGCCGCCGACATGCTGCGACAGATGCCGCGGCGCCCCCAGCAGCCGGTCGACCAGGGTGCGCAGCCGCGCAATCTCGGGATTATCGGGCGAGAAGCCGGTTTCGTGGAAGCGCTTTTCCTCGAACTGCTTGGAAAAGCTGCCCCAGACGGTGCTGGTCAGCCTTTGCGTAATATCCTCGCTCAGGCCCAGCGCGCGGCCGACCTCGCGCACCGTGCTGCGCGGGCGGTAATGGATGACGGTCGCGGCGATGGCCGCGCGGTGGCGGCCGTATCGCTCGTAGATATACTGGATCACCTCCTCGCGCCGCTCATGCTCGAAATCGATGTCGATATCGGGCGGCTCGCGCCGTTCCTCCGAGACGAAGCGTGAGAACAACAGGTCGTACCGGACCGGATCGACCGAGGTGACGCCCAGGACCCAGCACACCGCCGAATTGGCCGCCGACCCGCGCCCCTGACAGAGAATGGGCGGCGTCAGGCTACGCGCAAAGCGGACGACGTCGTGCACGGTCAGGAAATAATGCGCATAGCCACAGCGGCGGATCAGCGAGAGTTCCTCGTCCAGCAGGGCGCGCAGCTTGGCAGGCACGCCACCCGGATAGCGCACCGCGGCTTCACGTCGAACCAGCTCCTCCAGCCAGTCCTGTGCGTTCCACCCCTGTGGAATCGGCTCGTCGGGATATTGGTAGGAGATATGATCCAGCCGAAACTCGATCCGGTCGAGGATCGCGATGCTCTCCGCCACCGCCGCCGGGCGATCGGCGAACAGCCGCGCCATCTCGGCGGCGGGCTTCAGATGCCGCTCGGCATTGGCCGCCAGCCGCCGCCCGCCGGTGCGGATGGTCAGGCCTTCGCGGATACAGGTCAGTATATCCTGTACCGGTCGGTCGGCAGGCGTTGCGAACAGCGCATCGGTGGTGGCGAGCAACGGCACGCCCCGCGCTTCGGTCAGCGCGGCATACGCCACCAGCCGCCGCCGGTCCGCCCCCGATCGCGGCATGGTCACCCCCAGCCAGACCCGCCCCGGCGCCACCGCCACCAGCCGGTCAAGCGTCGCCGCCAGTCCCGGATCGGCGCGCTGAGGGGGCAGCATCGCGTCCGCCATCGGCTCGCAGGGCCGGGCGCTCGATTTTGGCAAGGCGATCAGCAGCAGATCCTCGGCATGCCGGGTCAGGTCGCCCAGCCCCAGGATACAGCCCCCTTTCCGCGCCCGCTTGTTGCCCAGCGTCAGCAACCGGGTCAGCCGTCCCCAGCCTTTGCGGTTCACCGGATAGGTGACGATGTCCGGCGTGCCATCGGCGAAGACGAGGCGTGCGCCGACGACGAGGGTCGGCGGTGGCGGAGCGCCGATCTCCTTCGCCGAGGCGCAAGTCTTTCGCCACGCCTTGAGCGCCCGCACCACCCCTGCGACGGTGTTGCGGTCGGCAATGCCGATGCCTTTGAGGCCTAACGCATAGGCTTGCGCGACCATGTCCTCGGCCGGGCTTGCCCCGTCGAGGAAGGAATAATGCGTCGCCGCGACCAGTTCGGCGAAGTCAGCCACTTAATCCTCCCCGGCACGGGGAGGTGGCAGCGCGTAAGCGCTGACGGAGGGGGAGCGCCACAAAGGGCATCCCTTGCCGCACGCCCCCTCCACCATGCTGCGCATGGTCCCCCTCCCCGTGCCGGGGAGGACCTTGGCACTCTCCCCTCACGCGAACAGCCCGTGCACATACCAGCGCGGCCGCTCGGTCTCGCTGTAGAGCCCATGGCGGAAGATCCAGAAGCGCCGCCCGCGCACATCCTCGACCCGGTAATAATCGCGGGTCGGCGGCGTCATGTCGGCGCGCCGCCACCATTCGCCCGCGATCCGCTCCGGCCCTTCGGCGCGTGCCACGTCATGCATCTTCCGCTGCCAGCGAAAGCGCGCCGGCGGGCCATCGGGCGTCTCGGCGGCGAGCGACTCGATCGGCTGGGGCGGGTCGAACAGATGGATCGGGCGCATCGGCGGCTCGCCCGGTTCGGGGTGGGTCCATTCGGCCCTGGGCGCGGCCTCGGTCGCAGGCAGCAGCAATTCGGCCTGCTCGGGCATATGGCTGTCGCGCGGATGGATTCGCCGCACCCGCTCGCGCCCCAGCCGCGTGCCCAGCCGGTCGATCAGCGCGGCGACCGCCTCCGCCTTCGCCTCGCCCCCCTCCAGCCGCAGCTGCACCGCATCCAGCTTCTCGGCCAGCCCGACATCCAGCCGGATCAGGTCATAACCGAAACCGGGGTCGAGCGGATCGGCCAGCGCCTCGATCCGCTCGCGAAACAGCCGCAGCAGCACCGCCGGGTCGCGCGTCGGCTGCCCGGTCTCGACCCGCAGCGCCTGCACCTCGCCATCCGCGCGGAACAGTCGCGCATCCCAGCGACGGCCGCCTTCATGCCGCTCCTCCAGCGCCCGTGCGGCTTCCCCCGCCAGTTCCTCCAGCACGCCCAGCATATGCTCGGTCCGGGCCACCGGCTCGGCGAAACGCCGCTCCACCCCGATCGGAGCGGCGACGACACGCGGGATCAGCGGGCTGTCCTCCTCGCCGGTCAGCCGCCTGAGCGCGGTCGCCGCCTCGCGCCCGAACCGCGCCGCGATCGTCGCCATCGGCCGCGCCAACACATCGCCCACCGTCTTCAGCCCCGCCGCGATCAGCGCCGCGCCGGCATCCTCGTCCAGCTCCAGTGCGGCGACGGGCAGGCGGCGGATCGCCCCCATCTCGTCCGGGGCGGGGGTGCCGGCATAGCGGGCCAGCGTGCGCGCCGCCTCGGGCGTGTCGCCATAGGCCAGTCGTACGGTGATGCCGCGCCTGGCCATCCGCGTCTCGATATCCTCGGCTAACCCACGCTCGCCACCGAACAGATGGTCCGCGCCGGCGCTGTCGAGCACCAGCCCCTGCGGCGGATCGAGCGCCACCGCCGGGCTGTAACGCCGCGCCCCTTCGGCCAGCCGCTCCAGCCAGTCGGCATCGGCGATGGGGTCATGCGGGAATATCTCCAGCGCCGGCACCCGCGCCCGCGCATCGGCCAGCGTCAGCCCGACCGACAGCCCCGCGCCGCGCGCCGCCGGATCGAGCGCGGCCAGGCGGACCGCACCGCCCACCGATTCGGCAAAGGCGATCGGTGCCTCATCGCGTCCCACGAACAGGTGCGGGCGGCCGATCCGCAGCCGCTCGATCGGCAACCAGGGGAAGACGAGCGCCAGATAGCGGCGCGGGATCGAAGCTTTGCGTGTCACGGTTCCACTCCACACGCCACCGGGTGCCCGCGGGCGCTCCCCGTCGGCGCAGCAATTCCAGATCATAGGCCGGTGCGCCCGGCGCATCCGCCGCCAGCGCGCGCGACGGGGCGGGCGCCACCGCCCAGCGGGTCGTCGCCGCGCTGGGCACCACCTGCCCGGCGACGCGCAGCAGGATCATCACCACGCCCGAGGCCTCGGCCGCCAGCATCAGCCGCCGCGAGGCGGTGAGGTCCAGCCCGCGCATCGCGCCCCAGCCCTCCGCGATCACCGTGCCCAGCCCCGGACAGCGCGCGCCATCCGCCGCCGCGCGCAGCAACGCCGAATCATCACCGACCACCACCACGACCAGATCGGCGGGGTCGAGCCCCATCGCGATCAGCCCCGGCCCATGGAGTCGCCCGCCCTGCCGCTCGGCCGCTTCGGTACGCAGCCACAGGATCGGCCGGGCCCCGGCGGCCAGCGCGCATCCGATCGCAAAGCCCGCGCCGCTGGCCGCCTCGCCTTGCGAAAGCGCATGGATTTCATGGAGTTGCGCAGGGGCGAGGCCCCGCGTCAGCGCGTCACCCGTCCCCCGCTCACCCTCCTCCATCCGCGTCGCCAGACAGGCGGCACGACGCAGACGGTCGATCAGGGCGAAGGGTTCCTCCATATATGTTCTTGTAATGTTCTCTTGCTGGAGTCGCCAATGTAAAATTTCTGAAAAAAGTGCTTGCCGGATTCGAAACCCACATCTAATAGCCCGCCTCACCCCAGCCGGTCAGCCGGTTCGGAAACGCCAGAGCGGGCGTAGCTCAGGGGTAGAGCACAACCTTGCCAAGGTTGGGGTCGAGGGTTCGAATCCCTTCGCCCGCTCCAGTTTTCCTAGGAAAATCAGCGAATTAGAGAGCCTCCTTCGGGAGGCTCTTTGCTTACACGCACATTCGCACCTCATCGTGTAAGCACTATGTAAGCAGCTCAACGCGCAAGTTCGGATAGCGTAGCGACGGTTTGGCGCTTTCAAATGCCTCCACAAGCCCCTCAGTCAGTGCGCGATAGTGCGGATGCCCTCGCCATAGTTTCGAGGCGCAACCGGGACGCTGCTTTCTGGCATATGCCAGATCGAAGCTACGGGGCTGGTTGATCACATTATGATTCGAATGTCAGGAGGGGGGAATGCCTTCCCCTGCGGTCGAGCCCAAGGTCTCGCCCAACCCCTTCTGCGGGGAGATCCCCGCAACGCCCCCAATAGAGTGAGAGTGCAGACGGGTTTTCCGTGACGGGTTGAGGGCTGGGAGAGAGGCTCCCGGCGCCCGTCGCGGAGATCCGCGATGTCCAGAAGAACCGCACCCGCTCGCGCCAGTCAGAATCGGGCGAGCCTCTATGATGAAGTCACCGACACGATCATCGCCGAGCTGGAGGCCGGCCGGTTCCCCTGGGTCCAGCCTTGGGGATCAGCCTCGGTGAAGGCTCCTCTCACCATGCCGAAGAACGCCGCGACCGGTCGGCAGTATTCGGGGATCAATGTGCTGATCCTCTGGGGTGCGGTCATCCAGCACGGCTTTCCCAGTCAGAGCTGGCTCACCTTCCGCCAGGCCCTATCACTGGGCGGCAATGTCCGCCGCGGGGAGCACGGCATCACCGTCGTCTATGCCGACCGTTTCACGCCGGAAGACGAGAAGCGCCGCGCCCGCGAGACCGGCGACGACGCCGCGGTGATCCGGTTCCTCAAGCGCTTCACGGTGTTCAACGCTGCGCAATGCGACGGCCTGCCTGAAGGTGTCGCCACCGTCGCACCACCGCCTCCTCGCGGCCTCATCGAACCGCAGGTCGAAGCCCTGATCCGGGCGACGGGCATCGATTTCCGCATCGGCGGTGATCGAGCCTTCTACGCCCCGACGTCCGACTATGTGCAGGTGCCGCCGCCGCAGGCCTATTCCGAGCCGATCAACTGGCACCGGACGGCCCTGCACGAACTGGGCCACGCCACGGGCCACCCCTCACGCCTGAACCGTGATTTCTCAGGTTCATTCGGCTCGAAAAAATACGCCTTCGAGGAACTGATCGCGGAGATTAACGCCGCCTTCTGCTGCGCCTCGCTCGGCATCACGCCCACCGTGCGGCACGCCGATTATCTCGGCTCCTGGCTCGAGGTGCTGCGCGAGGACAACCGCGCCATCGTTCGCGCCGCCTCGCAGGCGAGCAAGGCGGCGGACTGGTTGCTCGGATTCCTGCCGGACACCGCTGCCGGCTGCGCCGATGACGAACGGCGGGCAGCGTGACGATCCTGAAAACTGGCCTGAAAACCGGAAAGACGAAGACGCGGCTTTGCGGCTTTGCGCCTTTCCGCCTGCGTGGCGCTGCCCTCTTAGAGTGAGAGGCCGGCGCTTCGCTTCGTGACGGGTTGGAGGTCGAGAGAGAGTCTCCCGGCCGCCCGTCGCGGAGTAAAGATCATGGCGACCGCCATTCAAAAAATCACCCTGTCGTCGGCCCGCGACATCCCCTTCAACAAGCTCGTGCTGAGCCAGGCCAACGTCCGGCGCATCAAGGCCGGCGTCTCGATCGACGAGATGGCGGAATCGATCGCCCGGCGCGGCCTCATCCAGAGCCTGCATGTCCGGCCCGCCCTCGACGCCGATGGCCATGAGACCGGAATGTTCGAGGTGCCCGCCGGCGGCCGCCGCTATCGCGCGCTCGAGGTGCTGGTGAAGCAGAAGCGCCTGGCCAGGACCGCGCCGGTGCCCTGCGTCGTCGGCGACGCCAACAGCGACATCCTCATCGATGAGGTCTCGCTGGTCGAAAACATGGAGCGCGCGCCGCTGCATCCGCTTGATCAGTTCCGTGCTTTCCAGGCCATGCGCGACAAGGGCATGACAGAGGAAGCCATCGCCGCCGCCTTCTTCGTCGGCGTCACGATCGTGAAACAGCGCCTGCGGCTCGCCGCCGTCGCCCCCGCGCTGCTGGAGATTTATGCCGAAGACGGCATGACGCTCGAACAGCTGATGGCCTTCACCGTCAGCCCCGACCATGACCGCCAGCAACAGGTCTGGGACGCGATCAAGGAAGGCTGGCAGAAGGAGCCCTACCACATCCGCCGGATGCTCACCGAAACCACGGTGCGGGCGTCCGATCGGCGGGCCATCTTCGTGGGCGTCGAAGCCTATGAAGCGGCGGGCGGCCTGATGCTGCGCGATCTGTTCCAGTCCGACGATGGCGGCTGGCTGCAAGATCCGGCCCTGCTCGACCGTCTCGTGGCCGAAAAGCTCAAGCTCGCCGCCGACGAGATTGCCAGCGAGGGCTGGAAGTGGGTCGATGCTGCCCTGAGCTTTCCCTATGGCCACGAGCAGGGCTTGCGCGAACTTGTCGGGACTGCGGTCGATCTGACCGACGAGGAGCGCGCGACCCGCGATGCGCTGCGCGACGAATATGACCGGCTCGAGGCCGAATATTCCGAAACCGACGAACTGCCCGACGCAATCGACGTGCGTCTCGGCGAGATCGAACAGGCGCTCGAGGCCTTCGAGCAGCGTCCGACGGTCTATGATCCGGCCGACATCGCCATCGCCGGCGTCTTCGTCAGTCTGGACTCCGATGGTTCGCTGTCGGTGGATCGCGGCTATGTCCGTCCCGAGGACGAGCGTCCGGTCGATGCCGAAGGGGACGACACCCCCGAGTTCGACGGCGGCGACGGTCCTGCGGCTACGCCTGCCGTGCAACGCGCCGTCATCACCATCGGCGGCCAGCCCGCGGAGCCGGAGGACGAGGAAGAGGACGGCGCAAAGCCATTGCCCGAGCGTCTCGTGATCGAACTGACCGCGCATCGCACCCTGGCGCTGCGCAATACCGTAGCCGAGCATCCCGACGTCGCCATGACCCTGTTGCTGCACAAGCTGGCCAGCGACACCTTCCGGCGCACTGCTCCGACCGGCTGCCTGGAAGCCAGTGTCCGCCACATCTTCTTCTCCGCCCAATCGGAGGAGCTGAAAGACAGTCCGGCGGCGCACGAGATCGCCGACCGGCACGCCCGCTGGGGTGATCACGTTCCGGCCGACGACCAGGCGCTGTGGGACTGGCTCACCCAACTCGATCCCGGCACACGGCTCGATCTGCTCGCCCACTGCGTCAGCTTCGGCGTCAACGCGCTGTTCGAGCGGCCCAACCCCTGCGGATCGGGCGTCAGTCAGCATTGTCTGGATGTCCGTCTCGCGCAGGCCGACCGCCTGGCACGCGAGACCGGCCTCGACATGGTGACGGCGGGCTGGAGGGCGACCGTCGGCAATTACCTCGGCCGCGTCACCAAGCCCCGCATCCTCGAAGCCGTCCGGGAGGGCGCGGGCGAACGGGCCGCCCAGCTCATCGACCACCTGAAGAAGGGCGACATGGCCAAGGAGGCCGAGCGCCTGCTCGCCGACACCTGCTGGCTGCCGGAGCCCCTGCGCCTGACATCCCTTGATGGCGATCAGCCCATCCCGGACGATCAGACCGACGCCGGCGAAGACACCGACCTGCCGGATTTTCTCACCGATGAGGGTGAGGACGAAGACGCGGTCGATGACGAGGACGGAATCCAGCACGCGGTCGCCGCCGAATAGCGCGGGCAGCGCGGGGCGGCTCCGTTCGTCTCGCGCGCCATCCCGATCTTCCTTCTGCCCGGTCCCACGGTCGACAGTCTGCATGGCTGTGCCGTGCGGTCCGGGCTTTCTCGTTTCAGGAGCCTGTCATGGCCGATTATTTCACCCATTTCTCGTGCCTGTTCGACGTCGGCACGCCCGACAACGCCGCCCGTGCGCTCGACCTCTACAACACGCTCTCCGAGGATGGCGCATCGGAGGAACCGCCCTCCGATGGCTTCCTCCTTTCGATCCAGCCCGAGCACGGCGGCAGCCAGCTCTGGATGCGCGACGACGTGACCGGCGACCCTGAGCGCCTCATCCGGTTCGTGCAACGCTGCGCCTCCGAGTTCGGGCTCACCGGCAGATGGGGTTTCCAATACGCCAACACCTGCTCAAAGCCCCGGCTCGACGGCTTCGGCGGCGGCGCCCATGTCCTCGACCTCGCCACCGGCGAGACCGTGGACTGGATCTATACCGATGGCTGGCTCGACCAGACCATGTCCGGCGAGGGAGGCCCGCTATGAGCATCCCCGCCCATGCCCGGAGCAATTTCCAGACCCTGCTGCGCGCGGCAGGCGACGGCAATCTCGCGTTCATGGAGTGCCTCGACGCGGTGACGGGTAGTCCACGCTACGTCATCTGCGCGGTGGGACGCGACGAGGGCGATTACGTCTTCACGCCCTTCGGCCATCTCGCCGACGGCAATCCTTACGACGCTTATCTGCCGCCCGACCCCGATAATCCTGACGGCTTCGTGCGGCCGGAGACGGGAGATGCGCCATGATGGACATCGACGCCATCTTCGCGGCGGATCACGAGCGCCCGCCCGCCGAACGGTCGCTCCCTTGGCCAGAGACCAGGGACGGCCTTACCGTCATCATAGAACCCAAGCCCCATTGGGCCAGCGACATGCGGGCATTCCGAACCAAGACCCGTGAATATTGCGCCTATGCCGATTGGACCGCGAACGGCGCCCGCGCGCGGTTCTTCGGGCACATCGACACTAGCGGCGACGACCTGATCCGCAAGGCGCGCAGGCTCATCGCCAGCGAGATCGCGGACGGACACTGGAACTGATCTCTTGGAAAGCACCCCGCCGCACGGCCGGGGTGCTTTTTTTCATGCCGGCCGCGAAGGGCATTTCGAGAGTGAGAGGGCTGCCGGGACGGGTCGAGTCCGGGCGGTCGAGAGAGAGCGCCGTTCGGGCGTCCCTTTCCCGCTCTCCCGAGGTTCCCGACCATGAACATTCTATCGCCCGTCGCCATGCCGGCTGCGCCCATCGTCCGTGCGTCCGCCATCATCGCCGCCGCCCATCAGCTTCTCGCCATGCTCGAACGCGGGCAGCGGATCGACAACGCCGGCCTTCGCACCGCCATGGAGATCGCCTTCGAGGCTTCCGACGCGAGCGGCGTCTGGGACTGGAAGACGGCCTACGAAGCCTGCGAATGCGCGACCGTCCTGTTCCTGCGCAAATACGGACGTGCGCTTTTCCGTAAAGCCGACACTCCGGCTGCACGTCTTTCCGCTTTGTCGAAAGTCTCCGGCCTTCTGCCGACGCACACCCGCCGTTCCGAGGAGAGCCAGGCGCATCAGCAATTCTCGACGCCGGTCCCGCTCGGACTTGCCGCCATTGCCGCGGCCGCGATCATCCCGCGCGACATCGTGCTGGAGCCCTCGGCCGGCACGGGCCTGCTCGCCATCCTCGCCGAGATCAGCGGCGGCTCGCTGCTCCTCAACGAGCTGGCGGAAACCCGCGCCGATCTGCTTGGCCAGCTCTTTCCGGCCCTTACCGTCACGCGCGTCGACGCCGCCCAGATCGACGATCATCTTCCGGCGACCGCCGTTCCCTCCGTCGTCTTGATGAACCCGCCCTTCTCGGTGATGGCGCACGTCTCCGGCCGCATGGCCGACGCCGCCCTGCGCCATGTCGCCTCGGCCCTGGCGCGGCTCGCCGACGGGGGACGTCTGGTGACAATCACCGGTGCGAACTTCGGCCCCGAGCAACCGGCCTGGCGCGATGCTTTCGTCCGGCTTCAGGAGCGCGGCCGCGTCGTCTTCACCGCTGCGATCGACGGCTCGGTCTATGCCAGGCACGGCACGACCATCGAGACACGGCTCACCGTCATCGACAAGCTGCCCGCCGAAGATCCGGCCGTATTTCCGGCATCATCGGGTCTTGCGCCTGACGTCGCCACGCTGCTCGCCTGGATCGAGGCACAGGTTCCACCGCGCCTGCCGGTCAATCTTCCCGATAATGCGCGCGCCGTGACGGGCTCAGCGCCTCGCACCGTGCGCGGCTATCTTGCACGAACCGCAACCGCACGTCCGACCGCGCCTTCGTCCATCGACGCGGAAGGCATCGAACTCGGCTACGACCCGGTGGACTGGACGCCGCCTGAGGGCGCCAACCTCACGGACGCGATCTATGAAGAATATGGATTGCAATCGATCCGTATTGCCGGTTGTCAGGCACACCCCACCAAGCTCGTGCAATCGGCGGCCATGGCGAGCATCGCGCCGCCCAAGCCCGCCTATCGGCCGATGCTTCCGGCAAATATCACCGATCTTCTGTCGGACGCCCAGCTTGAAACCGTCATCTATGCCGGCGAGGCCCATTCGGATTTCCTTGCCGGTTCGTGGACCGTCGATGCGACCTTCGATCTCGTCCAGGCGGCTCCGGCCGAGGCTGAGAACGCCGTGCGCTTCCGCCGTGGCTTCATGCTCGGCGACGGCACCGGGGCTGGCAAAGGCCGCCAGTCTGCCGGCATCATCCTCGACAACTGGCTGCGCGGACGCCGCAAGGCGGTCTGGATCTCCAAATCCGACAAGCTGATCGAGGATGCGCAGCGCGACTGGTCCGCGCTCGGCATGGAGCGCCTGCTGGTCACGCCGCTGTCGCGCTTTGCCCAGGGCAAGCCGATCATCCTGTCGGAAGGCGTCCTATTTGCAACCTACGCCACGCTGCGCTCCGACGACCGTGGCGAGAAGGTTTCGCGCGTCCGGCAGATCGTCGATTGGTTGGGCTGCGATTTCGACGGAGTGATCATTTTCGACGAGAGCCACGCCATGGCCAATGCCGCAGGCGGCAAGGGAGACCGCGGCGACGTCGCCGCTTCGCAGCAGGGACGCGCAGGCCTGCGGCTCCAGCACGCGCTGCCCCATGCCCGCGTCGTCTATGTCTCCGCCACCGGCGCGACCACCGTCCACAATCTCGCCTATGCCCAGCGGCTCGGCCTGTGGGGCGGCGAGGATTTCCCCTTCGCCACCCGCGCCGAATTCGTCGAGGCGATTGAGGACGGCGGCGTTGCAGCCATGGAAGTGCTTGCCCGCGATCTGCGTGCGCTCGGCATCTATACCGCCCGTTCGCTGTCCTATGATGGCGTCGAATATGAGCTGGTCGAGCACGCCCTGACTGACGAGCAGCGCCGTATCTACGACGCCTATGCCGGCGCGTTCGCGGTCATCCACAATCATCTCGACGCGGCGATGCAGGCCGCCAACATCACCGGCAACGACGGGACGCTGAACCGGCAGGCCAAGTCCGCAGCCCGCTCGGCGTTCGAGAGCGCGAAGCAGCGTTTCTTCGGCCACCTGCTCACGTCGATGAAAACGCCGACGCTGATCCGTTCCATCGAACGCGATCTCGATGATGGCCACGCCGCCGTCATCCAGATCGTCTCGACCGGCGAAGCGCTGATGGAACGCCGACTGGCCGAGATCCCGACCGAGGAATGGAACGATGTTCGCGTCGACATCACGCCGAGGGAATACGTCCTGGACTACCTCGCCCATTCCTTCCCGGTGCAGCTCTACGAGCCGTTCACGGATGGCGAGGGCAATCTGTCCTCGCGCCCGGTTTATCGTGACGGCCAGCCCGTCGAGAGCCGCGAAGCCGTCGCGCGGCGCGACGAGTTGATCGAACGGCTCGCGTCCCTGCCGCCCGTTCCCGGCGCGCTCGACCAGATCGTGCAGCGATTTGGCGCCGACATGGTTGCCGAGGTGACGGGCCGCTCGCGGCGCATCGTTCGAAAGGGCGAGCGGTTGGTCGTGGAGAACCGGGCGCCCTCCGCCAACCTCGCGGAAACCGCAGCCTTCATGGACGACCTGAAGCGCATCCTCGTGTTCAGCGACGCCGGCGGCACCGGCCGCAGCTATCACGCCGAGCTGTCGGCGAAGAACCAGCGCCTGCGTGTCCACTACCTCCTCGAATCCGGATGGAAAGCCGACGCCGCCATCCAGGGCCTGGGCCGCACCAATCGCACCAATCAGGCGCAGCCGCCGCTGTTCCGCCCGATCGCCACGAACGTGAAAGCCGAAAAGCGCTTCCTGTCCACGATCGCACGGCGGCTCGACACGCTGGGTGCGATCACGCGCGGTCAGCGCCAGACCGGCGGCCAGGGTCTGTTCAGGCCCGAGGATAATCTGGAATCGAGCTACGCCCGCGATGCGCTGCGCCAGCTCTACCTCCTGATCGTCCGCGGCAAGGTCGAGGGGTGCTCGCTGGGGCGTTTCGAGGCCGCGACCGGTCTGAAGCTGATGGACGACAATGGCATCAAGGACGACTTGCCGCCGATCACCACATTCCTGAACCGGCTTCTGGCGCTCACCATCGAGCTTCAGGGCATCCTCTTCACCGCCTTCGAGCAACTGCTCGACGCCAAGGTGGCGGGAGCCATCGCCAGCGGCGTCTATGATGTCGGGCTGGAAACGCTGACGGCGGAGAGCTTCGTCGTCACCGAACGCACCACCATCTATACGCACCCAGCGACAGCTGCACAGACGCGGCTGCTCACCATCACCGAACGTCGCCGGAATCGGCCGACCACACTCGATGAGGCGCTCGGCTGGCTCGACGATCCGCAGGCCCGGCTGCTCGTCAACGCGCGCTCGGGTCGCGCCGCTGTTCAGGTATCCGCGCCGTCCATCATGCTTGACGATGGCGAGATCGAACGCCGCGTCCGGCTGATCCGGCCGATGGAACAGCATCATGCGACTCTCGCCATGATGGCGGACAGTCATTGGCAGGAGACCGAGCGCGACACCTTCGCCGCCGTCTGGCAGCGCGAGGTCGATGAGGTGCCTGCCTTCACCGACGGCACGATCCACATGGTCAGCGGCTTGCTCCTGCCCGTGTGGAAGCGCCTGCCCAACGAGTCGACGCGCGTCTATCGGCTTCAGACCGATGATGGCGAACGCATTATCGGACGGCGGGTTTCACCCGCCTGGGCAGCCAACGCCGCCTCGACCGGAACCACTAATCTCAGCAGTGGCGACGCCTATGCCGCGCTGGTGGACGGCCGCACCATCCTTGACCTGGCTGACGGGCTCCAGCTTCGCCGCGCGCGCGTCATGGGCGCGAACCGCATCGAGTTGTCGGGGTTCAGCGACACAATGCGGGATCGCCTGCGCGCCTACGGCCTCTTCAGCGAGATCATTTCGTGGAAGCTGCGCTTCTTCGTGCCGGTCGGCGCCTCCGGTCCCGCCGTCCTCGGCAAGCTGCTCGACACCTACGCCATTGAGCGCATCAGCGAACGCGAGGCGGCGTGATGGCACGACAGGATGCTTCCGATCTGGCGCACCGTCTCGGCCGGCAGGCCGAGGCGGTTTGCCGCCACTATCTTTCGAATGGGCAGCGCCAAGGCAACTATTGGCAGGTTGGCGATGTCCGCAACACCAAGGGCCGCTCGATGTTCGTCCGGCTGAAGGACAGCCCCAACGGCCGCGCGGGCAAATGGACCGACGCCGCCACCGGCGAACATGGCGATCTTCTCGACGTCATCCGTGAATCGCTCGGCCTCACCGACTTTCCCGATGTCACCGATGAGGCCCGCAGCTTTCTCAGCCTGCCGCACCCCGAACCGGAACCCGCGGCGCCAAGGCGCGGCGTTGCCCCGGCGCCTTCGGGATCGGCCGAGGCCGCACGGCGACTGTTCGCGATGTCGCAGCCGATCGCAGGCACTGTCGTGGAGACGTATCTGCGCCGACGCGGCATTACGTTTCTGCACGGAACCGGCAGCCTGCGCTTCCATCCGCGCTGCTATTACAGACCCGACGATGGCCCGACCGAGACCTGGCCCGCCATGGTCGCCGCCGTGACCGACCTCAATGGCAAGATCACCGGCGCACACCGCACCTGGCTCGCGCCCGACGGCTCGGACAAGGCGCCGATCGACACTCCGCGCAAGGCAATGGGCGATCTGCTTGGGGCTGCCGTCCGCCTCGGTGTGCCCGGCAGCGTGATGGCGGCAGGCGAAGGTATCGAGACCATGCTGTCGCTCCGGCAGGTCTTGCCCGAAATGGCCATGGCCCCGGCGCTCTCGGCGGCGCATCTGGCGGCCATCCTGTTCCCATCGACTCTGCGGCGGCTCTATATCGTCCGCGATGACGATCCCGCCGGTGACGGCGCGCGCGACGTGCTGATCGAACGCACGAACGCCGAGGGCATCGAGGCCATACCATTGTCGCCGGCGCTCGGGGACTTCAACGAGGATCTCCAGCGTCTCGGCATTGATGCGCTCCGCGCTGGTATCCGGGTGCAACTCGCACCGGAGGACGTTGCCCGCTTCATTACCCGGGCAGCGTAGCCGGAAAGGGCTGAAGGGCTGCGCGCAGCGGTCATGTCCGAGTGGATGCGCAGCGGCGGAAAGAGGACCGCGCCTCGGCCTTCGAGAGGGCGATCGGCCGTCAGCCGGGCCGGATCGGCAATGGCTGCGGCCGACGATTTTCCGGCGGCCCAGGCCCACCCCATGCGGCAAGCCGCCTGGGGACCCCGAACCCGCGCCTTTCCATCGCGAAACAAAATCGCCGGCCTTCGCCATCCTCCGCTGACGCTTCGGCCCTTCGCTGCGCTCCGGGTGCAGGTCCGTCCCGCCCGACGGCTTCGTCGCCAAGAAGGCCGCGATGGTCGCGGTCCAATCCGACGGAGCATCCCATGAGCGAGCACGACGACTACGAACCGCACCACGAGTCATCCCCGACCGACCAGCTGATCCAGGACTTGCAACTCCACGGCTATCGTCCTTCCGAAGACGAACTCGACCAGCGCCCGCCACCGGAGGACCGCATCATCGAAGGCGCCGTCGCCGACATCTTCGACGCCCTCGTCGCCACGATCACCGACACCAGCCTCGATTTCGATCTCCCCGATCTGCTCTGGTCGACCGTCAACATCTTCCACCGCGCCGTGGACCGGATCGAGCAGAAGCTCGACGACAACGAGCAAGCGCAAAAGCAGCTTCAGCGCGAACAGGACGGCTCCGAGGTGAAATCCCTCCAGCTCGAGCGCCTCATCGACATCGGCATGAACCTGATCGACCGCCGCGACGGCATGGAAACCTTCCGCGAGGCTGCCGCCGAGCGCTATCGCGTCGCCACCGGCTCACCCTGGTCGCAACGCACCGGATCGCGGGTCAACCATCGCCACCTCACCGCGTCGCTGATCGACAGCCGCGATTTCCTCGCCGCCAGGAGGCGCGCAGATAGCGAGGTGCTCGTGCCAGCCGGGCCGAAGATCGCCTTCTCGGGTGGCGACACCGCCGACCATAAGCATATCTGGGCCAAGCTCGATCAGATCCATGCTAAGCACCCGGACATGGTGCTGTTGCACGGCGGCTCGCCGAAAGGCGCCGAAAAGATCGCTTCGCGCTGGGCCGACAGCCGCAAGGTGCCGCAGGTCGCCTTCAAGCCCGACTGGACCAGGCACGCCAAGGCGGCACCTTTCAAACGCAACGACCAGATGCTCAGCATCGTGCCGATCGGGGTCGTGATCTTCCCAGGCACGGGCATTCAGGACAATCTCGCCGACAAAGCCCGCAAGATGGGCATCCCGGTCTATCGGTTCGGCTCGGGCGGCGCGTAAGCGCCGCCGTCAACCCAAGAGTAGCTGAGGTTGCGTGCCCAGCACGATCCATTCGACGATGTTGCCGGCTCTGATAGTGAAACCACGATTGCGCAGGGCGTCGGCATCGGCATCGCTCAGCCGGCATTGCGTGCCATGGCTCGATGAACCGTCAATATTTACAACGCCGATCTCATCTCCTTTCCGCCCGTATACATGCGCATGGGTCTGCCCAACACCGTGAGTTGGCTGATCGATGCGAATGTTCTTATCGAAACGACCGTTAACCCATTTGCCTTCGTCCAGGCGTTCAAAGCGGTCATTGTCTTCGGACACAAGGATTTCGGTCAAAGTAGGAAGGTTCGCGAACTCACTGAATCTCAAAATTTTCCTCCAATTCGAACATTGAGTACTAACTACGTGACGCACCACTCAGAGAATACTACCAACTCCAAGTCTGGAGAACCCACCGCAGGATGCTCCCGTTCGGAAGAGGCATACACCCATCCCGTTGGCCGTCTGCCCACCCCGCTTCAAGACGCTGATCCTTTGGTTCTGCCGATGGCCTGACGCCATCAACCCGTAAAGGGTCGGACTACGCATGCGCGTGCCGCCGCTCCGGCTGCGCCTTGCGCGGTGATTGCGGCCAACGGCCGAACTCTTCGGGCGCCTGTCAGCGGGGGATGGACCTCCGCTCAAACAGGAGCCAGGTCGATGTCCTTCCAAACCGCTCACGCCTTCGCCTTCAGCCTCGCCACCACCCTGATGGCCGCCATTGTCATCTACCGCGCCGGCGACGGCACGCTCTCCGTCACCCCGGCTACCGAATATGACGGCGACGACGACGCCATCATCGGTGAAATCGACCCCTTCGCCTCATGAGGCGAACGGGGTCGCACGAACGGCGGACGCGGCGCGCTTGCGCTCCCCCGGCGACAGAATTTCTGCTAATCTCGCTGTCGCGCCATGGTGGTGGTGGAGGCGCATCCGTCTGACATTTGCGGAGACACCACCATGATCTTCATCGGCATTCTTCTCAGCATCGCCGCCATCGGCTTCCTTTGCTGGCTGCTGTTCACGCTTGCGGTATTCGCACTTCCGTTCTTCGCGGGCGTGACCGCAGGCACATGGGCCTATGGCACTGGCACCGGATGGCTAGGCGCGATCCTTGTCGGTTTTGTCGCCGCAGGTCTTACCTTCGGCCTCGGCCAATTGCTGCTCGCGACCGTCCGTCCGACCTGGGCGCGGCTGCTCATCGCCGCGGCCTTCGTCGCCCCGGCTGTGGTCGCCGGTTTCCATGCCACCCATGGTATCGTGAAACACACCATGCCGTCGGAGACATGGCAGACCGCATTCTCGATCATCGGAGCCATCGCGGTCGGCATCGTCGCTTTCGCCCGTATCACCGGAATGGCGGCGTCCAGCCCTGTGGCGGGGCATGTGTCCCACACCTAACCCCCGACACCCATTTGGAGCGGGATCAGGCGGCGCATGGCATTATCACGCACGCCATCAGGCTAGCCCGATAGGAAGCGGAATTGCGGGACATCGGCTGTGCCCGCCTGTCGTGCAGCGGTGGAGCGCGCCGTAAGCGGCAGCGACGTCGTGGCCGGAGGAACCTCAGTGTCGAAGCGTTCCGTCAGGGCTAACGGAATGGCAAATGCGTAGCGCAGGCCTGTTCAAGGGATGTTTCCACCTGTGATCATTGATCGGGTCTCCGGGGCCAATGCGAGGGCCGCCACCGTCTCCGCCAACGATCCCGTCCAGCACCCGCTCCAAAACGGCCTCTTCAATGGCCTGATCTGGCCGAAGGTCAGCTTCGCCTCGAGCGCCTAAGCCACAACGGCTGGTCCCGACTTTCTTCCCCTGCCGGCTGCGCCGTCATTCCTCGCGAAACAACAAAGTCGCGCCTGCGCCATCCTCCGCTCTCGCTGCGGTCGCAAGCGATGTGTCGGCGCTCGCCTCCGGCCGGTCGATCGCCATCGAGGCCGCAGTGGTGCGGGCTCGAAACGGAAAACGGAGACTTACAATGGCGACCATCGGCACCTTCAAGAAGACCGGCTCGAACGAATTCACCGGCGAAATCGTCACCCTCAGCGTCCAGGCCAAGGGCGTGCGCATCGTTCCCGACCTGCGCGCCAACGGCGAGAACGCCCCCAGCCACCGGGTCCTGGTCGGCCGCGCCGAGATTGGCGCCGCCTGGTCCAAGCGCTCCAACGAGGGGCGCGACTATCTGGGCCTCAAGCTCGACGATCCGAGCTTCAACGCTCCGATCTACGCCAACCTCTTCGACGACGAGGATGGCGAAGGCTTCTCCCTCATCTGGTCCCGCCCCAACGGTCGCCGCAGCGACTGAGGCGGACACAGCAAGGCCCCGGCCGCAAGGCCGGGGCCGCCTTCCGATTCAAAGCGGATCGGCTGCCACTGGTGCGGTCCGCGGATAGATGCGCCGCAACCGAATGCGAACGGTTCGGCCTTACTGGCGAAACCGAAAAACCGGGCAGAAGAACCCTCGGCCTCACCAATAACATCAAGACAAATAGGCGAATCGACCGGTCAAGATCATCGCGATGCCGGTCCCCGACTCGGGTCTATAAGCTAGCCGGAAGGGGCGAGGACGACTAAAATAGTCGTAGTTCTGGAGCGCGCGTGGGTTGCGATGGGAGGTGATCATGCATGATCACCGCCCGACAATCCCGGGCCGCACGCGCGTTGCTGGGTTGGACGCAGGAGACGCTCGCTGACAAGGCTCGCATATCGCTGACAGCACTCAAACGCCTTGAATCCGAAAGCGGGCTCGAGGTGTACGAGACGACACGCGATCAGGCACGCAGGGCCCTGGAAGCCGCCGGCATCGTTTTCCTGTCGACCGACCGTGGGCAAGGAGTGCTGCTGGTCGACGATCGCGGAAACAAGCCGAACCGATCCACCGTCGCGCACTGACCTTCCGCGTAATCGCCCATTGCATACGCTGCCGATGGGCTCGATCGAACTTGGTTAACGGGCAGGCTTCGTTTACCAATCGCGTCTGTACCATGACCAAAGCATTCGACGATATCGCGCCGTCCGGGCAGGAACTCACCGAGTACGACAGGTCGCATGTCAAACTCTACATGCGCTTGTTGGATGCGGCCGCTGACGGTGCGCATTGGGAGGAAGCCGTCCAGGTCCTGTTCGGCCTCGACCCCGCCAGCGAACCAGAGCGCTGCCAGCGCATCCATGATAGCCATCTCGCCCGCGCCCGCTGGATGACGCACACGGGTTATCAGCATCTCCTCCGGCAGGCCCACAGCTGACATGCTTGCAGCCCGCGTGATGCCCTTTCAACATCACGCGATGCCCCGCTTCAGGGTTCCGGCATTCACCCCATGCCACGAACAATGGGCATTCGACTTACGCGCACCACGCGGGGAGTTGATGCAATGAAGCCTGATACATCGGACTGGCGGAATGAGGGGGGCTACGACTTCCTCGACACTCTTGCGATCGAAGGACTCGCATGGGAATGCCTTCGCAGATCCCGCCTGTATCAGGACCATTACGCACGTCTGGCCTCCGCCAGCACCGAAACCTTGCCGCTGCCTCACGAAGCGCAGCAGCGCTGGGGGTTGCGATTTCGCCGCAAGACCCAGTCTTTCAGCGATGCAGCAGCAAGTGGTGTGGTCGCCATCGAGCAATCCGGCCCTCATCATGCTGACGCAGCGGCCAGACTTCCTGCCCCAGGCCGACAATAGTCTCGCCGATCGCTTCATTGCGGAGCGTGACGGCCCAGAAGGGGCGTACTCCGTTCTCCGCGAGCATGACCTCCAGATCCTTTTTCGTCCCGGCGTATCGCCCACTGATCAACTCGCGGCAGTCATACCAATCGATGACGACATCCTCGACCGCATCGATGCGCTTACCCGGTTGTCGCGAGCCTGGCTCGAACGCCCGCCCCTGCGCGACACACGCCTGACCGTCGACCAGCGCCGCCGTTTTCGCTTAAGGCTCCGCGCAGCCGATGGGCGCATGAACGGCGCCACCTATCGCGAGATCGCCATCGCAATTTACGGCGCGGCGCGCGTCGAAACCGACCCCTGGAAGACATCACCGCTGCGCGACGCGGTGATCGGGTTCGTCGAGGCAGGCATGGCGCTCATCGGCGGCGGCTATCTGAAACTGCTCCGGCACCGCCGCCGCGCTTAGCCGGGTCGATGACTGGGGTGGGAAATTCAGCCACCCCAACTTTCCCATCCCACCCGCCGATGGTCCTCCGCCACCGTGGTCGCTGTCAGCCGCTGATCGCCAGCGGCCCCCAGCAACCCCACGGAGGCCCGCTCATGCGACCCGATACCGCCGCGCTCCCGCCACGCTACCTGCGGACCAAGGAAGCCGCCGAGTTTCTCAGCCTCTCGGCACGCACGCTCGAAAAGCACCGCACCTATGGCACCGGCCCGGCCTACCGCAAACTCGGCGGGCGGGTCGTCTATTCCGTCGACGACCTCGAAACCTGGGCGGCGCGCGGCGCCGTCACCTCGACTTCCGATCCGCGCGGATCGGTCCTTCCCGCCAAACGCCACGCGCTGCCGATCGGCCAGATCGCCGGCCGCTACGCACGCTGATTGCGCCGGTCCCCTCCATGGCGGCGCGTCGTGACCTTTCGGAGCGCGGGCAGCTCGATCTGTTTCGTGCGCTCCCTGGCGACTTCGCGCCACGAGACGCGCAGGATCTGATGGCCTATCCCTTTTTCTCCCTCTCCAAATCCCGTCGCATCGCCCCGATCGATTTTGCCGCCGGCAACGTCACGATCCGGGTCGAAGCCGTGCCCGATCACGGCATGGCCACGATCTGGGACGCGGACATCCTGATCTGGGCGGCCAGTCAGGTCGTCGAAGCGCGCGATGCCGGTCTTCGCACCTCGCGCCTGATGGCAGCGACACCCTATGAGATCCTCAACTACGTTGGTCGCGGTACGTCCTTGCGCGACTATCAACGCCTCAAGGCGGCGCTGGACCGCCTGCAATCCACGACCGTGTCGACATCCATCCGGCAACCGGTCGAGGGCCGCCGCCATCGCTTCTCCTGGATCAACGAGTGGCAGGAGCGCACCAATCGTCAGGGGCGGCCCGATGGCATCGAGCTGATCGTCCCTGACTGGTTCTACAAAGCCGTTCTCGACGACGCTCTCATCCTGACCATCGACCCGGCCTATTTTGATCTCACCGGCGGCCTCGATCGCTGGCTCTACCGCCTCGTGCGCAAACATGGCGGCCGTCAGCGCGCTGGCTGGCGTTTCGACCTGCGCCATCTCCATCTCAAATCCGGCAGCCTGTCGCCGTTCAAGCGCTTCGCCTTCGAGCTACGCGACATCGTGCGGCGCCAGCCGCTGCCCGGCTACCGCCTCTCTCTCGAGGTGGAGATTGGTGGGCGCACGCTGCTCGCCTTCGAGCCGCTCGCGGCCTGTGGAAAAGCTGTGGACGGCCTCGTGCTATCGGGAACCCGGACTATCGTGCCATCAGGAACCCGAGGCTCGTGCCATCAGGAACCCAAGTCAGCCATAAGCTATGGAAAACACGGGTGGAATCGCACCCTTAACTTAGAGTCTAACCCAGAATCTAACTTTGAAGAACGCGCGCGCGATGTGGGAAACATCATCCGCACCGCCGCGAACAACCTCCGCGCCAACGGCAAAACACCAGCTCGCGACACCTCCGCCAACCAGCCAGGCCGGCAGGAAGGCGAACCGCTTGCTACCGATCCGCGTCCGTTCGGGAACCCGCCCGGAGGTGCTCGATGATCGTCGCGCTGCTCAATCAGAAAGGCGGTGTCGGCAAGACGACGCTGGCGCTCAACCTCGCCGGCGAACTCGCCGGACGCGGCAAGCGAGTCACCCTGATCGATGCGGACCCGCAAGGCTCGGCGCTCGACTGGTCCGAGCAGCGCAGCCGTAGCGGCCTGCCGCGCCGCTTCGGCGTCGTCGGCCTGGCCCGTGACACGCTCCACCGCGAAGCGCCGGAACTGGCGAAGTGCGTCGATCACATCATCATCGACGGCCCGCCGCGCGTCGCGGGCCTGATGCGCTCGGCGCTCCTCGCCGCCGACCTCGTGCTGATCCCCGTGCAGCCGTCACCGCTCGATGGCTGGGCGTCGGCGGAGATGCTGGTGCTTCTGGGCGAGGCGCGCATCTACCGCCCCGAGCTTGTCGCCCGCTTCGTGCTGAACCGCTGCGACGCGCGCACCATCCTTGCCCGCGAGACGGCCGAGGTGCTGGCGGAGCACGACCCGGCGCTCCTCGCCGCCACCATCGGCCAGCGTGTCGCCTTTGCCGCCGCGGCGCAGACGGGCCGTCTGGTCGCCGAACGCGACGATGCGACATTGGCCGCGCGCGAAATCGCGGCGCTCGCCGACGAACTGCTGCGTCTTCCCATCGGCAGGAGCGCTCCATGACCGAGCGATCCACCCGTCGCGGCTTCGCAGCGCGCCCTGCCGATCCCGATCGATGGATCAGGGGCGCCGACACTGCTCCGCGCACGATCGATGCAAGCGCGTTCACCGCCCGGCTAACCATCGACGTGACACCCGAATTGCGCGGCAGGATCAAGATCGCCGCCTTCGGTCGCGGCGTCACCGTCGCCGACATGCTGCGCGCGTTGCTCGCGCGCGAGTTCCCGCCAACCGAAGGAGATCCCTCATGACCGGCATCGCGGCTCCCCACGCGAGCGGCGGCGCGATGCCGTCAGCACGTCCTCGCGACGACCTGACCCATGTCGAGCTGACATGGGTCGAGCAAAAGATCGAATACTGGATCAGGTTCGGCCGTGAAGCGCGCGAACAGATCATCGACCGCCGGCGGCGTGTCGTCTCGTTCCGGCCCAATACAATATTCGCCTTCGTCCGATGGACGGCCAACGACTTCGGCACGGTCAGTTCTCGCATCGACATCGTGCGCGCGATCGAGCCGGGCGAACCGCACCAAACGCTACCTTTCGTGCGCCCAGGCGGCGAAATCCTGCTGAAAATCGACGGCTGGCCGAAGGTCGAAAGCGTCCTCCGGCATATCGATGGCATCGAGGCGATCGGCATCGACGCGGACACGGCTGCGCCGGATCACTGGCGTCATGTCCACAACCGCCTGGCGGCAGGTCATCAACCTCAGACCTACACGCCCGCGCAGCATCGCGCCTTCCTGCTGCGCACCAGGGTCATGCTGTGACGCGGCCCGGCCTCATCCTCACGATGGCGCTCGCCACGATGGGCGTTGCGTATCCGGCGCTCACGCCGATACCGATCAAGCTCCTATGGAACGCATCGGCCAGCGCGCCGGTCGGGCTCTACATAATCGACTCCGACGGCCCATTCGAAGTCACCGACCTCGTCGCCGTCGATGCGCCCGAGCCGCTCGCCGCCTTCCTCGCCGAACGCGGCTATCTGCCCAAAGGCGTACCGCTATTGAAGCACATCCTCGGCACCGCCGGGCAGACGGTTTGCCGCGCGAACCTCACCATCACCGTCGATGGCGCCGAGATGGGTGAAGCGCGGGAACGTGATCGCGCGGGCCGCGACCTGCCCGTCTGGCAGGGCTGCCGCCGCATTCCGACCGGCGAAGTCTTCCTCATGAACTGGCAGGTCCCCGACAGCCTCGATGGTCGCTACTTCGGCCTGACCTCCACCAAGCAGATCATCGGCCGCGCGGCCCCGCTGTGGACCGACGAGGAAGGCAACGGCCGCTTCGAATGGCGCGCGCCGACGCGGTGAGCGCGCGACCAGCGGCATTCCCACCGCCGCCGATTTCATCACCGCAGCACAATCGACAGGAGTCTCGCATGACACAGATCGGAGAGTTCACGAAGCTGAAGACTGGCTATGACGGGCGCATTCGCACGCTAAGTCTCAACATCACGGTCGCCGTGGTAGCGGCCGAGCCGAGCGATACCGAGAACGCGCCGGACTATCGTGTTCATGCCGAGGGCGAGGACGGCCCGGAGATTGGCGCTGGCTGGAAACGCTCCAGCGACAAAGCCGGCGCGTTCGTCTCGATCCAGCTCGACGATCCCACACTCCCGCAGCCGATCCGCGCCAACCTCTTCCAGAACGGTGACGACAAAACGTCCTGGTCGCTGCACTGGTCGCGCCCGCGCGATCGCGGCGAGAAGGACTGATCGATGTCTGCTCGCCGATCATCGACGAGCCGGCGGAGTGCGCTCGGGCGGCCTCGATCCGCCCGGCGCATGGCTATCCTTCTCCTTTCCGGCCTGATCGTCGCCACCAGCACGGCCGGCGGCGCTATCGCGCAAACGTCACCCGCTTTGGGCACGACATCAGCCGAACCCCACGCCGCCTTCGTCGCGGAAGCTTCGCGGCGCTTCGGCATTCCCGAACTCTGGATCGTCGCCGTCAAGCGCGCCGAAAGCGCGGGCGATGTGCGGGCCATATCATCGGCCGGTGCGATGGGGCTGATGCAGATCATGCCCGGCACCTGGGCGGGTTTGCGCACCCGCTATGGCCTCGGTCATGATCCCTACGATCCGCGCGACAATATTCTCGCAGGCGCTGCCTATCTGCGCGAAATGTTTGACCGTTACGGCGATGTCCCGGCGATGCTGGGTGCCTATAATGCCGGACCTGCCCGCTACGATGCCTATCTGCGGACAGGCCGCGCGCTGCCTGCTGAAACGCGCGCCTACATCGCGTTCCTCGCTCCGCAACTCAGCGGGGCGTCGCCATCCGGCTCACCGTCCAACACACCGCCACCCACCCCAGATTGGCGTGAGGCGCCGCTGTTCGTCGTGCGGTCCATTGACGCGCGTTCTGTCGTTTCACGACCGGGTAACGCACATACGGACGATCGCCGGCCCCCGGTCACGGCGCGCGCATCCGATCCAGCCGAAACGCTGGACACGCCCCTTGTTGTCGCTCGCTCCGACCCGGAAACGCCGTGATGAGCCCGTCCAGCATCCGTCGCAGCCGGTCGCGCCCTAGCGTAACATGGAGGGCGCAAGGGAGAGAGGCAGGCACAACAACCGAACGATGGCAGGATAAAAGGGCGCACATTGTGCGGCGGTCGGGCGGTTGTTTTTGCAGGAATTTCTGGCGCGCCGCGCACATTGTCATGCTTTTGGGCAATGTGCGCCGCAGGCCCAGTGCATTGTATCTACGCACTTTTTCGCACATTGTGGGCTCGCCTCATGGCCGATGACCATGAGTTCCGCGTTCGGCCTGGGCGCATCCGCTCGGCCTGCGCCCAGTCGGCCCGGCCCTTCATTGCCCAGGCCCTCGCCGCAGCAAAGAAAGCGGGCGGCGGCATCTCGCGTTCCGGGCGCATCGTCTCCGCCAATCGCTCCCGCTTCGGCCGTGGCCAGCGCGCCAGCATCCAGGCGAACCGCTTCATCACCGCGCGCACGCGCGGCGCGGTCATCAAGGCCCGCGTCGTTCGGCATAGCGCCCGCGCCGCCCCCCTCGGCACCCATCTCGACTACCTCCGCCGCGACGGCGTCACCCGTGACGGAGAAAAGGCGCGGCTGTTCGGATCGGGGAACGAGGATGCTGACGGCCGGGTCTTCGCCGAACGGTGCGAGGAGGACCGCCATCACTTCCGTTTCATCGTCTCGCCCGACGACGCTGCGGAGATGTCGGACCTGAAGTCCTTCACCCGCGATCTGGTCAGCCAAATGGAGAAGGATCTGGACACGCAGCTCGACTGGGTCGGGGTCGATCACTGGAACACCGCTCATCCGCACGTCCACCTGATCGTGCGCGGCGTCCGCGACGACGGCCAGGATCTCGTGATCTCCCGCGACTACATCAAGGAAGGGATGCGCGACCGGGCGCGCGACCTCATCACGCGGGAACTGGGACCGCGCAGCGATCTCGACATCCGCCGGACCCTCGAAAGCCAGATCGGGGCAGAACGCTGGACGCAGCTCGACCGGCAGCTTGTCCGCGATGCTGGAAAATCGGGCGTCATTGATCTTGCCCCGGACGCCGACCGCCAGCCCGACGAGTTCCATGCACTGAAAGTCGGGCGGCTGCGCAGGCTGGAGGTGCTCGGCGTCGCCGAACAGGTCGGCCCAGGGCAATGGATCATCAAGTCCGAGGCCGAGACGGTGCTGCGCGAACTTGGGCTGCGCGGTGACATCATCAAGCGCATGCACCGCGCATTGGTCGAGCACGGCATCGAGCGCGGATCGACGAACTATGTCCTGGCCGGCGAAAGCCTCGACGTGCCGGTCATCGGCCGACTGGTCACGCGCGGCCTCGACGACGAGCTGAAGGGGACGGCCTACGCCGTCGTCGACGGCGTGGACGGCAGGACGCATCACATCAGGCTGCCGCATCTCGACGCCGCCGGTGACAGCCGACCGGGATCAATCGTCGAACTGCGTACCTATGAAGATTCGCGCGGTGATCGCCGCGTGGCGATCGCCATCCGATCAGACCTAGATCTTAAGCAGCAGGTAAGCGCGACCGGCGCGACGTGGCTCGACCGGCAGGCCATCGCCCGCGAGCCGGTCGCCATGTCGGAGGGTGGATTCGGCGCCGAGGTCCGGGAGGCGATGCAGCGCCGCGCCGACCATCTGATTGGCGAAGGTCTTGCCGATCGCCAGGGGCAGCGCATCACCTTCGCCCGCAATCTGATCGACACACTCCGCCGCCGCGAACTGGACGCCGTAGCCGACAAACTCAGCTCCGAAACCGGCCAGCCGTTCAAGCCAGCGGGAAACGGCGAATATGTCGCCGGCGCCTATCGCCAGCGCCTTGCGCTCGCATCCGGCCGCTTCGCCATGATCGATGACGGCCTCGGTTTCCAGCTCGTGCCCTGGTCGCCGTCCCTCGACAAGCATCTCGGCAAACACGTCTCCGGCGTCGCGCGCGCCGACGGCGGCGTCGACTGGAGCTTCGGTCGCAAGCGCGGCCTCGGCCTCTAACCACCCAACAAGAAAGGAACGCTGCGATGTCCGCGACCAAAATCCTCTGGGGGCAGATTACCGTCGTCTTTCTGATCATCCTGATCACCACCTGGGCGGCAACCCAATATGTCGCGTGGAGCCTTGGCTTCCAGGCTCAGCTCGGTTCGCCCTGGTTCGTTCTGGCGGGGGTGCCGATCTACTATCCGCCTGCGCTCTTCTGGTGGTGGTACTTCTACGAAGCCTACGCCCCGGACATCTTCGCCGAGGGCGGGATGATCGCGGCGTCGGGCGGCTTCATCGCCATAGCCGTCGCGATCGGCATGTCGGTCTGGCGCGCTCGCGAGGCGAAGAACGCCGAGACCTACGGCTCGGCGCGGTGGGCCGAGAAGGGAGAAGTGAAGGCGGCCGGGCTGCTCGGCGCTGACGGGGTGGTGCTGGGCCGCTACGAACGCGCATACCTCCGCCACGATGGGCCGGAGCATGTGCTGTGCTTTGCACCGACACGATCGGGCAAGGGCGTCGGTCTGGTCGTACCCTCTCTCCTGACCTGGCCAGGCTCGGCCATCGTCCACGACATCAAGGGAGAGAACTGGCAGCTTACCGCAGGCTTTCGCGCCCGGCATGGCCGCGTCCTGCTGTTCGATCCGACCAATCCGAAATCCTCGGCCTACAATCCCTTGCTCGAGGTGCGCCGCGGCGAATGGGAGGTCCGCGACGTCCAGAATATCGCCGACATCCTCGTCGATCCCGAGGGCAGCCTCGAAAAGCGCAATCACTGGGAAAAGACCAGTCACGCGCTGCTAGTCGGCGCGATCCTGCACGTCCTCTACGCCGAGGACGACAAGACGCTCGCCGGCGTCGCGGCCTTCCTCTCCGATCCGAAGCGGCCGATCGAGTCGACCCTCGCGGCCATGATGAAGACCAGCCATCTCGGCGACGCCGGGCCGCACCCGGTCATCGCCAGCGCCGCGCGCGAACTCCTCAACAAGTCGGACAACGAACGCTCCGGTGTGCTCAGCACCGCCATGTCATTTCTCGGCCTCTACCGCGATCCCGTCGTCGCCGAGGTGACGCGGCGCTGCGACTGGCGGATCACCGACATGGTGGGCGGCAAGCGCCCGGCCACGCTCTATCTCGTTGTCCCGCCGTCCGACATCAACCGCACCAAGCCGCTGATCCGCTTGATCCTCAACCAAGTCGGGCGGCGCCTAACCGAGGATCTACAGGCCAAGGCCGGTCGTCATCGGCTGCTGCTCATGCTCGATGAATTTCCCGCGCTCGGCCGGCTCGACTTCTTCGAATCCGCCCTGGCCTTCATGGCGGGTTACGGCCTCAAGAGCTTTCTGATCGCCCAGTCGCTGAACCAGATCGAGAAGGCCTACGGGCCGAACAACTCCATCCTCGACAACTGCCATGTGCGCGTTTCCTTCGCCACCAACGACGAACGCACCGCCAAACGCGTTTCCGATGCACTTGGCACCGCCACCGAGATGAAGGCGATGAAGAACTATGCCGGCCACCGGCTCTCGCCCTGGCTCGGCCACCTGATGGTATCGCGCTCGGAAACCGCGCGTCAGCTCCTGACCCCGGGCGAGATCATGCAGCTTCCTCCCACCGATGAGATCGTCATGGTCGCTGGCACGCCGCCCATCCGCGCAAAGAAGGCGCGCTACTACGAAGACATCCGCTTCAAGGAGCGCATCCTGCCGCCCCCCAAACTGGAACGACCCGCCGAAGGTCGGCCAGACGATTGGAGCAAGCTGCCGACGCCAGCGCGCCCCGAGGCGAGCGATGCCGCGGCCCCACCGATCGGCCCCGATGACGATCCGACCGAGTCCGAGCGGCGTCACCAGCCCGAACTCAATCGGCTGACGCCCATCGAGAAGAAGACGCCGATCGACAATGAGTTCGAGATCGAACTGCCCGACGATACCCAGGACGAAGCAACCCGCAATCAGCGGCTGACCCGCGTCATGCGGGGCGTCGCTCACCAGGTTTCGCTCGATCCCAACGACGGCATGGAGCTGTAGCGCCATGGCCGGACGCAAGAAGAAGGCGCAGATCTCGGTCTATCTCGATCCCGATGTCATGGCGATGCTCTCCGACTTCGCCGCGCGCCGCGAGCAATCGCTCTCCCTGATCGCCGAAGCCGCCATCGCCTCCTTTCTGTCGCCGGACGACGCGCAGCGGCGGGAGGCGGTGGTCGCCAAACGGCTCGACCAGATCGATCGCCGCCTGATGCGCATCGAGCGCGATGTCGGCATCAGTGTCGAAACCATGGCCGTGTTCGTCCGGTTCTGGCTGACTACCACGCCGGCGCTTCCCGAACCTGCCGCTCAGGCGGCGCGGGCAATGTCCGGAAAGCGCTATGAGGCCTTCATCACCGCGCTCGGACGCCGTTTGGCGCAGGGGCCGAAGCTCAGACAGGAGATCGTCGAAGATGTCGGCGAGGCGCCGGCGGGCGAGAAAAAGACCGCTTCATAGAAGCTGATATCGCCGGATCAAGATCAGCGCGCCGCCGCCGTTCGCCTGTATTTACACGCCACACCACTACGACGAGCGATACTTGTTGAACTGGCCTGATTCAGGGCTCTTTTAATCGTCCCCGATCCGGGGACCGCCTTTTCGGCCCCGCGAGAAAGTGGGGCGAGATGACCACGATCAACCAGAAGCCGGAGGCATTCGCACGCGGGGCGCGCATGCTGCGCACCGCACTCGGGTCGACCATCGCCCATCTGCTCGAAGATCCCGCTGTCGTCGAGATCATGCTGAACCCGGATGGGCGCCTGTGGGTGGACCGGCTGTCCGAGGGGCTCGCCGATACGGGAGAGCGGATGTCGGCCGCCGATGGCGAACGCATCGTGCGTCTGGTCGCCCACCATGTCGGGGTCGAGGTGCATCCGCGCAGTCCGCGTGTCTCCGCCGAGCTGCCTGAAACCGGCGAGCGCTTCGAAGGCTTGCTGCCACCCGTCGTCGCCGCACCCGCCTTCGCGATCCGCAAGCCCGCCGTCGCGGTTTTCATGCTCGACGCCTATGTCGCCGCGGGCATCATGTCCGCCGACCAGGCCGCGATACTCCGCAGCGCCGTCGCCTCACGCGCCAACATCCTCGTCGCCGGCGGAACGTCGACAGGCAAGACCACGCTCACCAACGCGCTCCTCGCCGAGGTGGCGAAGTCTACGGATCGGGTCGTCATCATCGAGGATACGCGCGAACTTCAATGCGCAGCGCCCAACCTCGTCGCCATGCGGACGAAAGATGGCATCGCAACACTCTCCGAACTGGTCCGCTCCTCACTGCGCCTGCGCCCCGATCGCATCCCCATCGGCGAGGTGCGCGGCGCCGAGGCGCTCGATCTCCTCAAGGCCTGGGGCACCGGCCACCCTGGCGGCATCGGCACCATCCATGCCGGCACCGGCATCGGGGCGCTGCGCCGCCTCGAACAACTCATCCAGGAAGCCGTCATCACGGTCCCGCGCGCGCTGATCGCGGAGACCATCGACCTCGTCGCTGTCCTCTCCGGCCGCGGCTCCGCGCGCCGCCTTGCCGAACTTACTCGCGTCGAAGGGCTCGGCCCCGACGGCGACTACAGCATCCGTCCGGCCAACCCCAACCCAACAGGAGACCTGTCATGATCCGCACTCTCTCGCGCGGCTGCCGCACTATGGCCAACGCGACCGCCGCCGTTTCCCTGAGCCTGATGTTCACCTCGGCCGCGCATGCCTCCGGCTCCTCGATGCCGTGGGAAGCACCGCTCCAGTCGATCCTGGAATCGATCGAAGGCCCGGTCGCCAAGATCATCGCCGTCATCATCATCATCGTCACCGGGCTGACCCTCGCCTTCGGCGACACCTCCGGCGGCTTCCGCAGGCTCGTTCAGATCGTCTTCGGCCTGTCGATCGCCTTTGCCGCCAGCTCCTTCTTCCTGTCGTTCTTCTCGTTCGGCGGCGGAGTGCTCGTCTGATGACCGCGACGCTCGAACAGCTTGGCGAAGTGCCGGGCTTCACGGTCCCGGTTCACAGGGCGCTGACCGAGCACATCCTGCTCGGCGGCGCACCGCGTGCGCTGGCCATCATGAACGGCACACTCGCCGGCGCGATCGGCCTTGGCCTGCGCCTCTGGCTGGTCGGTCTGGCGATCTGGGCCATCGGCCATATCGCAGCGGTGTGGGCGGCCAAGCGTGATCCGCTCTTCGTCGAAGTCGGCCGCCGCCATCTGCGCATCCCCGCTCACCTGTCCGTCTGAGGAGGTGCGCCGCGATGATGAACCTTGCCGAATATCGCCGCAACGCAACCGGCCTCGCGGACTATTTGCCCTGGGTCGCGCTTGTCGCCGAAGGGGTCGTCCTCAACAAGGATGGTTCGTTCCAGCGCACGGCGCGTTTCCGTGGCCCAGATCTCGACTCGGCGGTCGCGGCCGAACTGGTCGCTGTCGCCGGGCGGCTCAACAACGCCTTCCGCCGTCTCGGGTCGGGCTGGGCCATCTTCGTCGAAGCGCAGCGCCACGAGGCATCGACCTACCCCTCGGACCGGTTTCCCGACGCCGCCTCCGCGCTCCTCGATGCCGAGCGCAAGGCCGATTTCGAGGAGGCCGGGGCGCATTATGTCTCCGGCTATTTCCTTACGCTCACCTATCTGCCGCCGGCCGAGGATGCCGCGCGCACCGAATCCTGGCTCTACGAGGGGCGCGAACGCACCGGCATCGATCCGAACGAGACCCTTAAGGTCTTCGTTGACCGGACCGATCGCGTGCTGGCGCTGTTCGACGGTTTCATGCCCGAATGCGCCTGGCTCGATAGCGGCGAGACGCTGACCTATCTCCATTCGACGGTATCGACCAAACGACATCGCGTCCGGGTGCCGGAAACCCCGGTCTATCTCGACGCACTCCTGGCCGATCAGCCGCTGACAGGCGGCCTCGAACCTCGCCTCGGTGCCGCGCACTTGCGCATTCTCACCATCGTCGGCTTCCCGACCGCGACCACGCCCGGCATCCTCGACGATCTCAATCGACTGGCCTTCCCCTATCGCTGGTCGACGCGCGCGATCCTGCTCGACAAGACCGACGCCACCAAGCTGCTGACCAAGATCCGCCGCCAGTGGTTCGCGAAGCGCAAGAGCATCGCCGCAATCCTCAAGGAGGTGATGACCAACGAGGCGTCCGCACTGGTCGACACCGACGCCGCCAACAAGGCGGCGGACGCGGACCTCGCGCTTCAGGAACTCGGCGCCGACTACGCCGGTCAGACTTATGTAACCGCCACGATCACGGTCTGGGACGATGATCCGCGCACCGCTGACGAGAAACTGCGCCTCGCCGAGAAGGTGATCCAGGGCCGTGACTTCACGGCCATGACGGAGACCATCAACGCCGTCGATGCCTGGCTGGGTTCATTGCCGGGCCACGTCTATGCCAACGTGCGCCAGCCCCCCATCTCGACCCTGAATCTCGCCCACATGATCCCGCTGTCAGCGGTGTGGGCGGGGCCGGAACGGGACGAGCATTTCGGGTCGCCCCCCTTGCTGTTCGGCAAGACCGAGGGCTCGACCCCGTTCCGGTTGTCTCTGCACGTCGGCGACGTCGGTCATACCCTGGTGGTCGGCCCGACGGGCGCCGGCAAATCTGTTCTGCTCGCCGTCATGGCGTTGCAGTTCCGGCGCTATGAAGGCTCCCAGGTCTTCGCTTTCGACTTCGGCGGTTCGATCCGCGCCGCCGCGCTCGCCATGGGCGGCGACTGGCACGATCTCGGCGGCGACCTGACCGACGGCGCGGCGTCCTCGGTCTCACTGCAACCGCTCGCCCGTGTCCACGATACCTCCGAACGCGCATGGGCGGCCGACTGGATCGCCGCCATCCTGATCCGCGAGGGCATCGCCATCACGCCTGACGTGAAGGAGCATCTCTGGTCGGCGCTTTCCTCGCTGGCCTCGGCGCCCGTCGAGGAACGCACCATCACCGGTCTCACGGTCCTGCTCCAATCCAACGATCTGAAGCAGGCGTTGCGACCATACTGCGTCGGCGGCCCCTACGGACGGCTGCTCGACGCCGAAACCGAGCATCTCGGATCGGCGTCGGTCCAGGCGTTCGAGATTGAGGGGCTGGTCGGGACCGGCGCGGCGCCGGCCGTGCTCGCCTACCTGTTCCACCGGATCGGCGATCGGCTCGATGGCGCCCCGACCTTGCTCGTCATCGACGAGGGCTGGCTCGCGCTCGATGACGACGCATTCGCCGGGCAATTGCGCGAGTGGCTAAAAACGCTGCGCAAGAAGAACGCCAGCGTCATCTTCGCTACGCAATCGCTGTCCGACATCGACAACAGCACCATCGCGCCCGCCATCATCGAGAGCTGCCCGACACGGCTGCTGCTGCCAAACGAGCGGGCGATCGAGCCGCAGATCACGGCGATCTATCGCCGGTTTGGGCTCAACGACCGACAGATCGAAATCCTCGCCCGCGCGACACCGAAGCGCGACTACTACTGCCAGAGCCGCAAGGGCAATCGCCTCTTCGAGCTGGGCCTGTCGGAAGTCGGCCTCGCACTTGTCGCGGCATCCGCCAAGACCGACCAATCCGCGATCGCGCGCACCCTCGCCGAACATGGCCGCGAGGGCTTCCTTGCGGCGTGGCTGCGCCTGCGCGGCGCTGAATGGGCCGCGGACCTCATCCCCAACCTGACGAACCTCATCCACCCGCAGCCCGAGAAGGAGTAATCACATGAAGGCCACCCAAGGTTCACGCCCCAAAGGCTCACGCCAGCGCGCATTGCCGTTCGCGGCATTGCTGTTTGCGATGCCGATCGCCGTCTCGCCGATACTGACGGCGCCGGCGCATGCGCAGTTCGGCTTTGGCGGCGTCGTCTATGATCCGACCAACTATGCGCAAAATGTCCTGACGGCGGCGCGCTCGCTCGAGCAGATCAACAACCAGATCCGCTCGCTACAGAACGAGGCGCAGAGCCTCATCAACCAGGCCAGGAATCTGGCGAACCTGCCCTATTCGGCACTCCAGCAGATCCAGCAGAACGTCCAGCGCACCCAGCAGCTCCTCCAGCAGGCGCAGAACATCGCCTTCGATGTCCAGACCGTCGACCGGATGTTCCAGCAACAATATGGCCGCGTCTCCCTCTCGGCGAGCGACACCAAGCTGATTACCGATGCCCGCACGCGCTGGCAGAACACCGTGGACGGCTTGCAGGACGCCATGCGCGTCCAGGCGGGCGTCGTTACCAATATCGACGCCAACCGCGCCGAAATGTCGGCGCTCGTCTCCCAGAGCCAGGGCGCGCAAGGCGCGTTGCAGGCGACCCAGGCCGGCAATCAGCTTCTCGCGCTGCAATCGCAGCAGCTCTCCGACCTGATCGCGCTGATCTCGGCCAATGGCCGCGCCGCCGCACTGACGGAAGCTGATCGTGCGACGGCCGCCGACCAGGGCCGGGAACAACGTCGCCGCTTCCTCACACCCGGTTCGAGCTATCAGCCGGGCAACGCACAGATGTTCGGCAACGACAACTGAGGGCTCGGCCATGGATGGCAAGATGCTGGCCCGGCTGGGCGCGGTGGTCTTCGTATCGCTCGCGATCACGGCGACGGCGATCGAGATGACCCGGACGGAAACGCCCCCGGACAGGGAGCCCGCCCGTGCTGCCGAATCCGCGCGCGATCCGCTCCGCGAGGACCAGCGCCGATGCCAGCAGCTTGGCCAGGCCGCGGCCAGTGATGCGCATTGCATGCGTATCTGGGCCGAAAGCCGCGACCGCTTCCTCGGCCGCGCCCCGGCATCCGCCGCACAGCCGCCGGAAGGTCAGTGAGCCATGGGCGGCGCAGGCGTCATCGACAATTTCCTGGGGGTCTTCACCTCCTACATCAATAGCGGGTTCGGACTGCTCGGCGGCGAGGTCGCGTTCATCGCCACGACGCTCATCGTCATCGACGTGACGCTCGCCGCCCTGTTCTGGAGCTGGGGGGCAGATGACGACATCATCGCCCGGCTGGTCAAGAAGACGATGTTCGTCGGCGTCTTCGCCTATCTGATCGGCAACTGGAACAACCTCGCCAGGATCGTCTTCGACTCGTTCGCCGGGCTAGGCCTCAAAGCCTCTGGCACGGGATTTACCGCACAGGATCTGATGCGTCCCGGCAAGGTCGCGCAAACCGGGCTCGACGCGGCGCGTCCCCTGCTCGAATCCATCTCCGACCTGATGGGATGGGTCGCGTTCTTCGAGAACTTCATCCAGATCGTCTGCCTGCTTTTCGCCTGGGCGCTGGTGCTGCTCGCCTTCTTCATCCTGGCCATCCAGCTCTTCGTCACCCTGATCGAATTCAAACTGACGACGCTCGCCGGCTTCGTGCTCATCCCGTTCGGACTGTTCGGGAAGACCGCCTTCATGGCCGAGCGCGTGCTCGGCAATGTCGTCTCTTCGGGCATCAAGGTGCTGGTTCTCGCCGTCATCATCGGCATCGGCTCGACCCTCTTCAGCCAGTTCACCGCAGGGTTCGGCGGCGCGACACCCACCGTCGACGATGCCATGGCGATCGTGCTTGCGGCCCTTTCGCTGCTCGGACTTGGTATCTTCGGCCCCGGAATCGCAGCCGGTCTCGTCAGCGGCGGGCCTCAGCTCGGCGCGGGCGCGGCCGTCGGCACCGGCCTTGCGGTAGGCGGCGCAGCACTCGCCGCCGGTGGCGCCGCTGGGCTTGCCCTGAAAGGCGGAGCGGCTGCGATGTCCGGGGGTGCGGCCGCTGTGCGCGGTGGTGCGGCTGCCGCAGGGGGCGCCGCCTCCGCCTACAGTCTCGGCTCTCTCGGTCAGTCCGGCGCCGCTGGCGTCGCATCCGGTCTCGGCGGTGTCGCCCGCGCGGCCGGAGCGGCCACCGTGTCACCGCTGAAACGCGCGGCCTCGCGCACTACCGAGAGCGTCAAATCCAGCTTCTCCGCAGGCGCCAAGGCCGGCTTCGGCGCAACGGGCGGTTCCTCGACCATGGATCCGATTGCCGGTTCGCAGACCGCGGGCCAGTCCGCAACCACGCCCCGCGAAGGGCCGCCCGACTGGGCCAAGCGCATGAAGCGGAGCCAGTCCCTCGGCCACGGGACCACGCTTGCGGCCCACGCCGTCCGTTCCGGCGACAGCCATGGCGGCGGTTCCTCCGTCAACCTTTCCGAAAGTGACCGCTCATGAGCCTCTTCAAGCGACCCGCTGCCCACTATGGGAAATCTCCTGAACCCCAAACGCCCTATCAAAGGGCGGCCCAGGTATGGGACGAGCGTATCGGGTCGGCCCGCGTCCAGGCCAGGAACTGGCGCATCATGGCGTTCGGTTCGCTGTTCCTGTCCGCCGGCTTTGCTGTCGCACTCGTCTGGCAATCGGCGCGCGGGACCGTCGTGCCCTGGGTGGTTCAGGTCGATCGCCTCGGGCAGGCGCAATCGGTGGCGCCAGCGACGGCTGACTATCGGCCGACCGACCCGCAGATCGCCTGGCATCTCGCCCGCTTCATCGAACAGGTGCGCTCGATCCCGGCCGACCCCATCATCGTGCGCCAGAACTGGCTGCGCGCCTATGAATGGACGACAGACCGTGGCGCGGCGTCTCTCAATGACTATGCCCGGGCCAACGATCCCTTCACCAAGGTCGGCCGCCAGCAGATCGCGGTCGAGGTTTCCAGCGTCCTGCGCGCCTCGCCGGATTCCTTCCGCGTGGCCTGGACCGAAAAGCGCTACGAGAACGGCCAGCTCGCCGGTTCCGAACGCTGGACCGCGATCCTCACCATCGTCATCCAGACGCCGCGCGACGCCGAACGGCTGCGCGCCAACCCACTCGGGATCTATGTCAACGCTATCTCCTGGTCGCGGGAGATGGCCCAATGAGCATGTCTATCCGCAGCTCCGGCCCGCCGGCTTTACGCAAGGCCACCTTGGCGATAGCGCTGGTTTCCGCAACGACGTTGGCCGGATGCGCGACGTTCAAACCTCCCACCATCAGTTACGACAGCGATGTGCCGCCCCTGCCGGCCATACCGGCGCCCGTCGTGGAACAACCGCCACGATCACTCCATACGCCGCCCGCCTGGACTGTCGCGCATGGCGGAACCGCCGCAGGCACGCCGATCGGTCGGGTCGGGAACGCCAATGCCGCCGCGCGCGTCGAGCCCCGGCGCGAAGGCTACTACAATTCCATCCAGATCTACCCCTGGAGCGAAGGTGCGCTCTATCAGGTCTATGCGTCGCCCGGACAGATCACCAACATCGCGCTCGAGCCCGGTGAGAACCTGACTGGCGCGGGTCCGATCGCCGCCGGTGATACCGCCCGCTGGATCATAGGCGACACCGAGAGCGGGTCCGGGCTCGCACGCCGCGTCCATATCCTCGTCAAACCGACGCGCCCCGACATCACGACGAACCTGGTCATCACGACGGATCGGCGCATCTACATGCTCGAACTGCGGGCGGGCCAGACCCCCTATATGCCGGCGGTCGCCTGGGCCTATCCCGCGCCGCCAGCGTCGCAGCGCGTCAGCATCCCAACATCGCCGATCATTCCTGCGGCCACAGAGCGCCATTACCGATACGGCATCACCGGCGACACGCCCCCCTGGCGACCAGTCACGGCCTATGATGACGGCAGGCGTGTCTATGTCGAGTTTCCGCGCGGCATAATACAGGGCGAAATGCCGCCGATCTTCGTGCTCGGCTCCGATGGCGAGCCGCAGATCGTCAACAGCCGTGTCCACCAGAACATCCTGATCGTCGACCGCATCTTCGGCGCCGCTGAACTGCGCCTCGGCAGTGGCGATCGCCAGCAGACAGTCAGGATCGTGCGAACCGATGGGAAGCCCGCATCATGAGCGACACTGACAACGACATCACCGAGCAGGAACATCTGTCGCCTCCCGTTGCCGATTCAGCCGCTCCCATGCGGCTGCGCGCCGAACCGCCGCGCGTGACCCGCCTGTCGCGCAAAGTTCTCGCGAGCATCGGCCTCGTCGTTAGCCTCGGCATCGGCGGCGCGCTCGTCTACGCACTCCAGACCCGCGATACCGGCAAAGCCAGCGAAGAACTCTATTCGACCGACAATCGCGCGACGGCCGATGGCCTGGCCGGCTTGCCGCGCGACTATACCGGGCCAGTCCTGGGTCCGGCGCTGCCCGGAGACCTCGGCCGGCCGATCCTCAATGCGCAGAACCGCGGCCAGCCCGTCACGCCGCCGGCGAGGGCGACGCCCCAGGCCGATCCCGAGGAGCAGCGTCGTTTGGCTGAACTCGAAGCCGCTCGCACCAGTCGCGTCTTCTTCCAGAGCGGCCCCGGCTCCACGCCGGCAATGCCGGCGAGCATGGGCGTCGGTCCGCTCGCCGGCCTGGCGCAGGGGCAGCAACCGGGCGCACCCAGCGCGCAGGATCGCCAGCTCGCCTTCCTGGGCGCCCCCGTTGACCGACGCACGGCGGCGGCCGATCGCGTCATGGCACCAGCATCACCCTATATTCTCCAGGCGGGCGCAGTCATTTCGGCCGCGCTCATCACCGGCATCCGCTCCGACCTGCCGGGCCAGATCACCGCGCAGGTGACGGAGAGCATCTATGACAGCCCGACCGGCCGCATCCTCGTCATTCCCCAGGGCACGCGGATCATCGGCGAGTACAGCAACGATGTCGGCTACGGGCAACGCCGCGTCCTGCTCGTGTGGAGCCGCCTGATTTTCCCGAATGGCCGCTCGATCGTGCTGGAACGCCAGCCTGGCGCCGATCCGATGGGCCATGCGGGTCTGGAGGATGGCGTGGACTATCACTGGTGGGATCTCGCCAAGGCCGCCGGTCTCTCCACGCTGCTATCGGTCGGCGCGGAACTCGCCGTCGATGACGACGACCGGCTTTTGCGCGCCATCCGCAATGGCGGACAGGACACCATCAATGACGCCGGCCAGCAAATCATCCGCCGCCAGCTCCAAGTCGCGCCGACCCTGACCATTCGGCCGGGCTTTCCCGTCCGCGTCGTCGTCACCCGCGATCTCATCCTCGAACCCTACGGAGGCTGACATGACGAAATTGAAGCTCGGTCCAATCATGGCAGAAAAGCCTGTCAAGGCCGCACTGGAGCTGCCGGCCTCGCTTCACCGCGATCTCACCGCCTATGCCGAGGTGCTGGGACGGCAGACCGGCCAGCCTGTACGCGATCCCGTCCAACTGATCGTGCCGATGCTGGAGCGCTTCATCGCCACCGATCGCGGGTTCGCCAAGGCTCGCCGGGCGAAACCCATGGGCGATGCCGGTTCATAAATCCACGCCCTGACGACGCGCCATCGTCTTCGCCATGCTGACGAAGCGCCTGAGCGCTGGGTTGTCATTCTCTGGCGACCAAACGCCGTTGAATGGAAGAACCTCGCCAATGATCGGCCGATAGCAGATGCCCGGCACATGGGCTGCTGTTGCAGCCTCGCTCATGACTGTGAGCCCGCTGCCGATCGCGACGAGCGTCAACAAATTGTCGCGCCCGACAAACTGCGCCTGAATCTTCGGATGGTGGCCTAGATCGGCGACCCGCTGCACCAGATAGTCATGGATTTCCTGGCCCGGCGGCACATCGCTGACGATAAAGGTCTCGTGCGCGAGGTCCTGCCAATTCACTTCCTCCTTCACGGCGAGAGCATGTGCCTCCGGCAGCACCACGAAAACACGCTCCGACCAGAGGTAGGTGGTCTCGCATCGGGGCCACTCCAGCGTCCCTGTGAGAAAGGCGATATCCAAGCGAAACTGCCGGATCGCGGCGACATGCTCCGCGGGATTGCCGTCGGCAACCTCGACATGGATACTGGGGTGCTCTGCCGCGAAGGTCCGGAGAAGATCCTGGAGGAAACCCGATGCCAGGGACGAGAAGATTCCCACGCGCAATTGACCTTCCGCGCCACGTCCTACCGCGTCCACGATCTCCGCGCCCTCATTGATGTATCGAAGAACCGTTTGCGCTTTCGACAAAAGCCGCTGTCCAGCAACGGTCAGGCATACACCGCCGCTGTGGCGGTGAAACAGCGCCGAGCCAAGCCCATCTTCCATGTCGCGAATCCGGCGACTGATGGTGGACTCCTGTACGCCCAGCGCCGCGCCCGCCTTGCGGAAACTCCCATGCTCGGAAGCCGCAACGAAATAGCGCAGATGTCGAAAGTTCATACTCACACCTGGAAATCGTCCGGGCAGCCCCCTTATCCCGAATGCTTGACAGAGACGCTGGGAGGCCTGCCAAAGCATCTTCCCAGCGTGGCGACATAGTTCGGTCGGCGCTCCCCGGCACATCGGAGAACGCCGACCGACTATTACTCTACGGATTTCTCTAGGAATCCAAGTGTGTTGGCATTCTCGACCAACGTCCGCACCTTGGCGCGCTCAAGACCATCAGGCACTTCCGCCTCGATTTCGAGCCTGAGCTTCACCTGACTTCCTGGCAGCGTCGTGAGCTGTTCGACAATAGCTTCGACGATCTGATGGATGTCTCGGGCCGGGCGCTCCGGCGAGATCATCACGGCGCCGGAGAAGCGTGTCGGCTTCTTTTCCGGGGGAGGCGTCGTTGTCGTGCCGTCCGTGGGTTGACCATCGGGTGCCGGCGTCCCGTCGCTGGTTACGGGGGCTGTGCCACCCGTCCCAGGCTGCGCCGGCGCCGGACGGTGAGCCTCCGCCACCGCAGGTGTCACGATGACGCTGTCACTGTCGATCACGACCACGGCGTTGACCGCTCGTTCGATAGCCAGTCCCAGATAGGTGTCGGACTTTTCGTCCCATCGCTCGGCATAGGCGAACGGCCCCGGCAACATGCCGCTTACGGCCGCCTGTACGGCTTTGACCAGAACGTCCTGACCTTTGAGGCGCGGCAGATAGATGTAGCGGTTGAGATATTCCCGCAAATCCTTCAGCGACAAATGCGGCTTGTCGTTCCAGATATATTTCTGGAGATCGCGGTCGAGACGTGCAGGCCCGAGCTCGGTGAGCAAGCCTTCTTCCGCCACTAGCTTCTTGCTGGCGCGCGCTAACAACCCGTCCTGTGCCGGGATCTTACCCGATACCCATTCCCAGTCGGCTTGGGCGCTCTCCTGGGCGGGATAATGCAGGTAGCACCACGCCTCTTTCAGGCGCGTCTTCATCGTCTCGTTCGCTTCAGCCAGCTTCGCCTTGGCCAGCGCGCTGTCGCTCTGGGTCAGGTTCAGCCGCTCCGTGTCACGGACGATTTCGCCCCAGGCAAGAGAAGCACGCACGGCGTCTTTGAGATGATCAAGCTGGCGCGCCTCCGCGGCTATGAACACCAACGTATTGCGATAGACCCGCGGAGTACTGCCGCGCTGAGTAAGAATGTCTTTCGCTTCGACGAGCGCATCCGACCCCTCGCGCCCATTGTGCGGATATTTGACGCCCAGCACCACAGCGCGCACGCCGCCGGCCTCATCTGGCACTTCGGCCGATGTCGCCGGCGCGACCTGCACGGCGTCGAAATGCCCGCGATCGGCGAGGCCATACACATATTTTCCAAGTTCGGCATCGATTGTCACGTCAACCAGCGCCGCCTCGATCTGTGCGGCCTTGTCAGCCGCGATCCTGTTGAGGCTCGCCGACATCGAGTACCAGTACCGTCCAAGATCGGCATGCATGAACTTGGCCTGGTTGGTCAGGCGCCTAAGGGCATCACCGAAGATTGCAGGACGCTCGCCCGGCTGCACGACGCCGAGATTGATCTGCTTGTCGTCGAGACCGGTGTTCTGCTGCTGCGCCGTCGGCGCGGTCCCCATGAATATCGCGCGGGCGACACGACGGGTCGCCGAATAGCGATTGAGATTGGGTGCTGACTGGTCAACCTTGTACGGCGTGGATGTCGTGCCATCGACATCACCGGCGATAATCGCCTGCCAGCTCACATCAAGATAATGGAGCAGTTCCGGTTCGACGCGAGGCGAACTGACCGCCACGCTGCCCGGCATGATCATTACCGACGGATCGCCGCTCATCCAAAGCTCATGGATTGCCTGCGCCATCAGGCGCAGCACACCGCGCGTGCGCTGGAATTTCTCGAGCGATCCCCAGCTCGTATAAAGCTGATCGAATAATTCGGGATGGATCGGATAAGCCTTCTCCAGCTTGCGCCGGTAGTCCTCATCCGCGCAGCCTTGCGGGAAATCGTTGGCATTCTCCCGGTACATCTTGGCGAATTGCTTCAGCGTGTTGTCGCGGTGATGGAACTTGTCGCCAGGAATTTCCTTGAACAGCCGCCGCCGCACGATCTCATAGCTTTCTTCCTGGCTCGCCGGCCTCCACGAGGATTCCACGCGGCTGAAGGTCTGCTTGAGACGAGCGAGGGCTTCTTGCCCACCTTCGCCACCCACTTCGATCTGCGAAGCTGGCAAGGAGGCCACGAGCAGCGTGCCGGGGCTAGCCTTCACTGCCTCCGTGAGCGACTGGACGAAGGACAGGTTCGCGTCGAACGACCCGGACGGCAGCCCCTCGACCTTGTAGATCTGGCGGAGATAAGCGACCCATTCGTCGATCAAGATCAGGCACGGCGCATATTTCTTGAACAGCGCCTCCAGCAGATTCGAGCCTGGCGCGATGCCGTTAGCGTCATTCTCCGCAACCATGTCGAAGGCTTCGGCGCCGCCTAGCTGCCAAGCCAGTTCACCCCAGGTCGTGCGGATCTTCCGGTCGCCCTCGGCGATGAGCACGTCCTGCGGCCCCCGCGACGTGCCGACCAGCACCGCGCGGCGGATATTCTTCGGCACCGTCAGCCCGTTGTTGTCGAGCAATTGGTCGAGGCCTGACAGGTCCTGTACCGGCGTCTGGCCCGCCATGTGATAGAGGGCGAGCATGGAGTGAGTTTTGCCGCCACCGAAGTTGGTTTGCAGTTCGACGACGGGATCGCCGCCGCTGCCGGTCAGTCGCTTTGCGGCCCCGATCAACAGGGTACTCAAGCCCTCGGTCAGATAGGTGCGGCTGAAGAACTGACGCGGATCGCGATATTCGGACGGCGCGCTACCCGAATGGACCTTGGCGAGATCGGCTGCAAACTCGGCCTGCTGGAACTCACCAGTGGCGACATCCTGATGCGGCTCGACCACTTCTCGCCACGGCAGCAGCCCTGCGACCGTTTCGACCGAGATTTCAAGGCGCTGGGTTTTGCGCCGCTCCTCGTTGCGGGCCAGTTCGCTGAACTTGGTGCGTAGGATCGTGTCGCGCATCTTGCCAAGCTGCTCGGCGACCTCGCCTGCACTGATCGCCTCCATCAGACGGCGCATCGAATCGAGAGCTCGCTCGGCGTCGTCGTAGGTAAAATTCTCATTGTGCGAAAGTTTGTTACGTACATCGAGCAGTTCGGACACGTAGGACCGTTCTGGATGACCAAGGACGTTGGCGAATGCGTCCCTCCAGAAGGCCATCATCGTTTTCAGCAATCCTTGCTGATCCCAGCCCACTTCTCCGGCAGAATTCGGGCGGAGTCCTTGGACTCGCTCGACCACCTCCAATTGCCAATGGCCTTTGAGCGAAGTCTCCAATCGCTTTTCAACGAATGGGATCAGCGCCGACGGCAGCAGTTCCATCCCTTCAAACACATATTGGCGGGTGCTTTTTGCCACGTCCCGTTACCCCTCAAATATCCATGCGGGTCTGGCGATCCCCGCTCGTGTCGTGGATGGCCGCAGCCGCCTTGGTTAACTCGGCCCAGTCAGCGATCAAGGCGTTGTAGGCCGTGGCCTCCTTCGCATCCTTCCGCTTGTTGGCGCTGATATCGTAAAGGCAGTATGCGAGATCCTTCACGGCCTCGGCCTGGGCACTGATCTTCTTCAACAGAACGGCGGTGTCGTCGGAGATGCCGTCCTTCTCGTGCAAACGGACCAGGTGCTGGAGGCATTCCCACACCGTCAGGTGGCTATCGCTTTCCGGCTCCCAATCCTCGTCGAGTTCGTCGCGGGTCAGAATGCGAACCTTGCCGGCGGCGCTTTCGACAATCCCGGCATGCTTGACGCTTTCGACCGAGATGGCCCGGGCACGGGCAAGATTGTCGGCCATGCCATAATCACCCTTGCCGTTCCCGTTCTGCTCGAACCAGGTAATCGCGAACCGCGTGTCCGCGTCAAACTCACCCTGAATGCCCCCGAGATATTCATCGAGTTCACGATTGATGAGCTGAAGCGCGGTCTTCACACTCATCGGGCTATCGTCGGATTCAAGAACGGCCTTGTAGCGCGAGAACACACCCATGCCAGGGCCAATAGCCGACTGGGGCATGTCGGCCGGGGCAATGTTGGCGGCCTGAAGCTCGGCTATGGCTGGAGGTAGTTCACGCTTGAGAGCGCGGATGAACTCCGCGCGGGTAATTACTTCGGCTGTGGCTTCCTTCTTGCGGCAGACGAGGACGACTGAGTTGGCGAGAGCATTGGTGCCCGAAGCAATCATGCGGTAGGTTTGCTCAGAGCGGATTGGCCAAGTGCCAACCACAGAATATCCTGCCTCAACGACGGCCTGAAGAAAGGTTGCCCAGCCGGTGGAACTTACGCCATCCTTCTCGATCTCGCTCTGCTTAAATGCATAGTAGATCGTAGTTGGTACATCTGCTTTGGCCTGATCGCAGGCATTTTTGATGGCTGCCGTCATTCCCTTTAAGAAAAAAGATTCCGCCGCTTGGATGCCTCCGTGACGATAGGGCGTTGCGACCAACTCTTCCGATTTCGGAGTGGCAAGAACACCAAAAATACTTGGATAAACAGATTTCAGATTGTATTTTTGCCATGCAAAGAAAAAATCAGACAAATCTGCGTATGCTATATTATCATAATAAGGAGGGTCCGTTGATATTACCACGTTTTCTGGATATTTTACCGTCTGGGCATCGTGTTGATTTACGATTCCTTGATCTGACGGCGAAAATGTCTGAATGCAGCTCGCTATAAATGCTGATGCTGGACGAAATCCTCCAACAACATCTTCAAGAATATTCGCCTCGCCAAAATCCCAAGTCATAGGAATCGCCTGGCGCGAAAATAGGTTCATGACTTTCTGGTTTCCAGGATTCCAGCGGACCGCCGAGTTCGCGAAATCTGCACACCTATCAATAGCAAATGCCAAATACACGCTCACTGCTTCGGCGTAGGACTTGGCACCATGGCCGCCATCTCGAAGCGGGGTAGGATCGGAAGATTGACCGGCAGCGAGTGCATCAGCCTCGATCTGCTCACGCGCCTCATGCAACAGATCGCTAAAGGTATTCAGGGCCACCAACTGGCGATCGGTGAACAGATCTCCGAAGGTTGTCAGTCCATAATCTACGGTCCAGAAGTTGCGCGGATCGTTCGGTAATTTGCCCTCCGGCTTCCGCTCGGGTTTGGCTGACAGAGCTAGCGTTTCGTGCGTTTCCGTGGGTGCAACATAGGCCCGGCTGCGATTGCCTTCGGCCACGATGGCGATCAAAGCTTGGCCCATTTTACCGGCCTTACCTTGGCCCTTCACATAGTCAGGGGTGATGGCAGTATCCGACATCAGGCAGCGGAAATTTGCGCCACGGCCGGCCTTGGTCCCTTCCTTGGCCGCTGCAATCTCGGCCTTGGTGCCGCCATGTCTAATCCGGTAGGTGATAGCCCTCGCTTGCTTGTCGATAAGAGGCTCGATCCAAGCCTCTTTCCCAGTCTTGGAGCTAAGCAAAAAACTCGACGCGATTGGTACCGGCACGCCCGCAAAAGCAGGATCGGGGCTGGGCACCGTCCGCGCCCAGATCCAGGCAATCACGGTCGCCTTTCCGCCACCATATTCCCTCGGCAGATCCACCTGCGGGTAGAGACGACCAATACGCTCAAATGCTTTCTCGCGCATCCATTCGCCGTAATATTTGACGTCTTCGGCAAGCGCCTCAGCATTCCGGTAGAATTGTCGGCCTTTGACCCCGGGATGGATCGGCTCCTTGTCCTTGAACTTCGGCGGAATCTCGATCATTGCCTTACCGATCATCACCGCGACCGGATTGAGATCGGACCCATAGGCGGGTAGGCCGAGCCGTTGCGCTTCAAGCGGGATCGCTCCCCCCCCGGAGAACGGGTCATAGACCGGGGGCAATTCACCGCCGCAGCTCTTGCGGATTTCGGCGCGCGCGCGCTCCAGCACCGCTTCGTTGGTCGAGTTCTCCCACTTCACTAGATCCTCGATAATGCCGAACAGCCGCTTGCGCTCGGCCTCCTGCGCCTGATGTGTAGGGAACCGATCGAGGTCGCTCGAAGGATCATCGACAAGCTGCGCGAATAGAATGGCACGACTGGCAACCAAGGGCCGACGCGCCCAGTATTGATGTAAACCCCGAGGATGTGGCCCTATTCCAGGCATCTTTTCATATGCCGACGCCGCATTGATCGCTTCCAGCGGTATAGCAACTTCAATGAGTTTCTTTTTGTAAGCTGTCACAGTTCCACCTCAATCCATTCAAAATCCGGAAACGGCTCGCCCGGACGCCGCAATCTCAACTCGCCCAGCAGGGAACCGTCCGAAAAAACACTTCCGTAAAATGTTCCGCCATCGAGTTCGGCGGGCCCGTCTCGCCCCTCCGACGGCTCCAGCGCCATTAGCTCCGAAGCACCAGCCAGTTGCGTTACCGAACTCAGAGCATGCAGGACTTTTAGATCGAGCCCGACTATTTCAATGTCGAATCCGTCCCGAGACCAAGGGAAAGGCCAAAACGGCCAGTCCCGCAAGTCGCGCCAGAATTCACGGCTGGATAGGTCGGGATGCCTCGGCGACACGGACACGATGCCGACGACGTATTGGTGCCCGCCAACGGTAAGAAGAGGAAGCTCGTATCGCTGCCGCTCTCCATCATCTCGCAGGAGCCGCGCAGCCGCCTCGTCCAATCCCATCAGCGACAGCCAGGAGGCATAATTGGCCCGGCGAACCGCGTCCCGAGGGAACTCAACGGGGTTTTCGGGAACCTCCGGCTCAGGATCAACGAAGGCGATAAGCGACGTCTCTCCGGAAGTATCTCCGGTTTCCCGTAGGAACGTGCTGATCGCAAAGCTCTTGATAGGTTGGGGGGTAATGTACTTGTCCCAACCATCGAGCTGGGTCAGCCCATCCTTCAATGCGCCTTTGATTGGAGGCTTCTTTCCAGGGGCAGAAAACCCGCCCTTGGATTCAGCGAGCACCCATTCCTTTTGCCCGTTTTCGGCAATGAAGTCTGGTGCCTTAGTTTTGTCTGCTGGCCATTGCCTGTTTTGAGTGGCCGCGCGTCGCTTCCACTCCGTTTCGAAGCGGCCGACGTAGGCGTAGCCATTGTCCTCCAAGAACAGCAGGGCCATGCCTTGTGCGATCCGTCCCGCTATGCCGGTGCCGGCGAAATCAGCATAGAAACTCGACATGCCCTCGCTCAGGCACCATTCGCTCGCAGTCCAATCGAACAAGTGGCCGTTTTCGAGAAGAAACCCTGTAGCCCCTACCCACCGGATCGGCGCGGTAGGCCAGCGCAAGCAATCGGCCTTCTTGACCGCATGGGCGAGACGCCAAGCACTGAACTGCACGTTGCCCGATGCTTTGGGTAGCGGCCGTGTACGACCGTGAGGCTTCTCGACCTTGGCCTTCGCCAATTCATGCACGGGAAGGTTGCTTCGCCCGTTGAACGCACGAACGACCCGTCTGGAGACGGCCCCCCAATGAGTCATCTGCACAAGCGGTAACGCCACTACTGCACGCCCTCCGCCCGTTGCAACAACCTCTTCAAATCGAACTGGATCGCTGTTTCGAGAAATGACGGTTCCCGCTCGACGAGCGGACCTCGTACGTAGCGCGGTTCATGGGCAAAGCCGTTCGCCACCGAGACGATCGCCAGGATGAATTTCTCCGGCTCGTGCAAGGAGGTGATGACCTCCTGCCGCGTGACCATCACGCTGTCGGCACCGTCGATGCGTCCTTTGACCTCGATGAAGCGCAGATGCCCCGACCTCGGATCATGCGAAGCGATGTCGTAGCCGATTTTCTGGTCAGAGACGTCGGCCGGCTCATTGCCCAAGGCCCGCTCCGCCGCCATGACAGCTTCCATCGCCGCCAATTCGATGGCCCGGCGTGCGGCGGAGTCCTCCGCGAAATGGTTCGGAATGCTCGGCGCCTGACGCGTTTCGAGCAGGCCACGCGGAATGACGACCATGCCGCCCCGCACACGCGGCGGCTGCGACGAGATGAATCGTTCGCGTTCGAGCTGATCCATCCGGCGCTTCTGGCGCTCGGCCAGATCCTCCGCCCGGCGCTGGGCATTCTGCCAGTTCACACGCGTCTTTTTGCCGGCCCGTTCCTCTTCCTTCAGCTCGAAAGCGCGCGAGTCCCAGTAGTTGATTTCCTTCTTGAGCCGCGCACGAACTTCCTGCTCGACCTTTTCAATTTCAGGCAAGCGACGTGCCTTGACCTCGGCGACATGGCCTTGGGCCAGCTCGACCGTGGCAAACCGGATCGCAGCTTTCTCCAGATCGGTGGTCAGCCAGCTTTCCTCCAAAAGGTCGCGAACACTAGCGACTTCCTCCGGTCTGGCGGGCCGCAAATTCAGATGCGGCGCAATGCCGGCATTGACGGTCGTGCCGGCCTTGTCGATCGCGGCAAACTGGAGGCGCTGCGAAATCACATGTGGCTTGCCGATGCTGGTGACGCGCCCGTCCTGGACCGTGTGCTCCAGCAGGAATATCGCCGAGAGTGCATCACCGGCGTCAGTGTCATCCACCAGGATCGCGCCCTGCCGCATGATCTGCTCATACTGTTCCCGGACCAGGCTGATCACCGCTTCGAGCAGCGGATGGCCGGGACAGACAAACGCGGCGACCGGCTGCTGGTTGATCTTGTCCTTCTCGAAACAGATCCGCTCATATTGCGTCTGGATTGGCGCGCCTGTTCCGATCTGACGATCGCGCTCGCGGATGCGCACGGGGACATGAGTTATCTCCCAGCGCCCTTCCTCGCGGCGCTTGATCCGGCCGCCCAGATGCTGAAACGCCTCGACAAAGAAGCTCTGGATGTGGTGCGGCTGTAGGCGCAGCGCCTCTGCCCGCTCCATTTCGAGGCGCAGTTCCTCGACTCTGGCCTCGGGCATGGTGTCGTTGGTCAGCGCCCGGCGGCGGAGCAATTCAAGCAGATGTGCCTGGTCAACCGCGCCATCGACTTGCTGGAAGAGGCGGGCCTTGACGTCTTCCTGTTCGCCATACTGGATCGCTTCGAACAAAAGGTCCTTGAGCGCCACGCCGTCGAACAATTCGCCGAGCACATCATAGACGCGGCCACCAAGCGCCTCACGCGCAGCTTCCAGCTTTTCGAGCAGACGCGCGTAAACCTCACCTTCGCGCGTATCGGCGGCCACGAGATTCCACAGGTGGCAAACCTCGGTCTGGCCAATACGGTGGATACGGCCAAACCGCTGCTCGATCTTGTTCGGGTTCCACGGCAGGTCGTAGTTGACCATGAGATGACCGCGCTGAAGGTTCACGCCTTCGCCCGCCGCATCGTTGGCGATCAGGACCAGCATGTCCTTGTCCTGCATGAAGCGCTCGACAACCTTGCGCCGCTCTTCGCGTGATACGCCGCCGTGGATCACCTCGACGGCCTCGGGGTTGCCGAGCCGCGCCCGCACCTTGTCGAGCAGGTAATGCAGTGTGTCCTTGGGCTCGGTGAAGATGATCAGCTTGCGGCGGTTACCCGCCGCGTCAACCATCAGGTCGTCGTCGAGGATGCGATTGAGCTGGCTCCACTTGGTGTCCACGCCCGAGCGCAGCACGCCGAGCGCCATGGTCTCGAGGCCCTTCAGCGTCTCGACTTCCAGGGCGAGCTGCTCAACCGTCTCGGCCGTCGTCGCGCCAGTGGAGATCAGATCCTCAAGTTCGTCGATCTCCTCCTGACCATATTCCTCGATGTTGCGTAGCATGTCGGCGTTGATCGCGGACTCTGACGCGCCAGCTCGCCGACCCTTGGCGGCGAGGCGCGCTTCACTCAGCTCGTTTTCCAGCCTTTCCCGACGCCGTTTGAGGGACTGGTAGATGGCGGCCGGTGACGAAGCGAGGCGCCGTTGGAGAATCTGCAAGGCGAAACCGACATTATTGCGCTTCTTTCCGTCCCCCTCGGCGAAGCGCTGCACCCGGTTCATCTCGGTGCGCACATATTCGGTGACGGCGGTATAGAGCGCGGCCTCGCCGTCCGAGAGCTGATATTTGACCGTGCGCGCCCGTCGCTCGGGGAACAGCGGTCGACCATCGAACTTGAGGAGCTCTTCCTTGGTCAGTCGCCGCATCATGTCTTCGGTGTCAGCATAATGGACACCGTCGCGGAATCGGCCTTCAAACCGATCTCCGTCGAGCAAAGCCATGAAGAGCTGGAAATCTTCTTCCTTGCCGTTGTGCGGGGTCGCCGACATGAGCAGCAGATGTCGGCAGACTTGGCCGAGCTTCTGGCCAACCTGATAGCGCCGCGTATATTTGACCTCGCCGCCGAAATAGGTAGCCGACATGCGGTGGGCTTCGTCGCAAATGATCAGGTCCCATTCGCGCGCGCTCATGAGCTTGTCCTGAAGCTCCTCATTGCGCGCCAGCACGTCGAGGCGGACAATCAGCCGATCGCGGTCGCTGAACGGATTACCCGAGCGCGAATTTTCGATCATGTCGCGGGAGAGGATATCGAACTCAAGATTGAACTTCTGGCCGAGCTCGTCCTGCCATTGCTCGACCAGACTGCCCGGCGCGACGACGAGGCAGCGTTCGAGATCGCTCCGTGCGATCAACTCCTTCATCAGCAATCCGGCCATGATGGTCTTGCCGGCACCCGGATCGTCAGCAAGTAGGAAGCGGAGCGGCTGACGCGGCAGCATTTCACCATAGACCGCCGAAATCTGGTGCGGCAGCGGATCGACCAGGCTGGTATGGATCGCCAGATACGGGTCAAAAAAATGGGCCAGCTTGATGCGGTTGGCTTCGGTCACCAGACGCAGCAGAGCGCCATCGGCATCAAACGACCAGGGCCGCCCATTCTGCTCGACTTCAAGGCGATGCTCATCGTCCCGGTAAAGAACAGACTCGGCTACTGTGCCATTATGGTCGCGGAAAACAACACTGATCGCCTGATCGCCGATCCAGTCGACAGAAACGACATGTACAGCTTGCGCCGAAGCTATGCCTCGTACAGACGCGCCGTTCTTTATCTCCTCAAGCCTTGCCGCCATCAGTCAGAGCCCCCCGAATCATTCATAGCTGAAGCTCTGCCTTTTCAAGCGCAGCTTCAGTTTCCTTGCGGTTTATTGTTACGATATGCTGCGTGTACGCGCTTTGCTTTGTGGCATCGGCAAGCAAACCGAGGCGCTTCAAGACATAGAAGAGCATCGCATATCGAACCGTGAGCACGCCGTTACCGTGATCCAGCCCGTAATCCTTGGCGACAACCTGCTTCTGGCTGGCCGTAAGCGCGGGGTGCGGACCGATCTGTACGTCGAAATAATTGTTCCAGAGCCAGTCCCGTTCACCCGCTTCTCCTGGTTCGCCCTTTTCGCCAACTTCCAGAATGCGTGGCAGCAGGAAATCTTTGAACTTGTGCTCAAGGTGGCAATAGGCCCGCGCGTGCCAACGAAAGCCGTCATAGCCAAAGGCGTGAGGCGTGATGCGGCGCCAGATAGGCTCTGGGCGCACCTTGTTCATCGATTGATAGAAAACGTCGATAGAGACGCCTGCGCGGGTGGCATCGAGAATTTTGCGTAGGACTTCGATATCGATGTCCCGCCGGGGAGTCATTGCGACATCGGCGCTGGGTAGCTCAGCGATCCACGAATCGCTTGCAGGAAGGGCCCCTTCGGCGACCGAGCGAAGCTGGGAGAGATAGATGTAGGGGTCCGGCTCAAGGAAGCGCAGAACGAACTTTGCGGCGGCGACATAGCGCTTGGCGCGGGTATCATACTCCATATTTCCCGGCGCGCGCTCTTGATAGAGCGTCAGGTCTTTTGATGCTTGGGGCACCGACACGCCGAACGTCTCGACGAGATCGGCACGGTTGATTGACCCCTCCCAGAATAGCCGAAATTCGATGAATTCAAGCCGGCGCTCCACCCCCCATTTCAGCGTCGTCGCGGCTTCTGCCATCTTGGCCTCGCATAAGTGAGTATAAAAACTATATGGACATGGCATCGCAGTCCGTGTAATTATTATTCCCATCTTAAGCTATAGTCAATGGGCTATCGGGTGCGGAGATGGAGCAAGGCATGCATCAACAAGGCTTGAATTGTCAGACCATCTGCGCGCGGACGGCATCTGCCGCCACTGGTGTGACGCCCGGCAGCAAACGATTCCTGAAAGGAGAGCGGCAATGACCATCGCGCATCGATCCACCCTGATCGTTCACGGCCGCCTTGCGATGCGGAAGAGCCGATTGGCCGCCGGTCGTGACGCTCGCCACGGCCTCCAGATCATGTCCTTCGAGCAGGCCGCTGTCCGCCTCGCTGGTGGCTTCGTCCGCCCGATCGATGATGAAAGCCTGCGCTCGGCCATTCAGGCAGCCATTCCGGCGACGCCGATGGGTGAGTTGGAGAGCATCAAGACGCTTCCTGGCATGATCGACGCTGCTGCGGACACGCTGCACAAAGCCTGGCGCGCGGGGATCGATCTTGCTGCGCGCTCGGCCGATCATCCGCGCCTCGCTGCCATCGCTCGCCTGGAAGCGGCGGTCCTGGATCAACTGCCCACCGCCATGATGCGGCCAGTTGACATTGTCGCCGCCGCGATGGCCCGCATCGGCCATGCACCGGCAGTCCTCGGCCCGGTGGAAATCACTGGCCTTACCGAACTATCGCCTTGCTGGCGGCCGTTGCTCCAAGCCCTCACCGACCACATCCCAGTGCAGTGGACGGCTGGCCCGAGGGGCATTCCTGCATGGCTGGAGGGCATGGCCGTCACTATCGCGCGGGCGCCGGCAGAAGCCCCTGAGATTAGTGCCGTCAGCGCCGCAACCTCCTATCACGAAGCTGTTGAGGCGATGCGCTGGGCGCGAGGCCTGCTGGCATCGGGCGTCTCGCCCTCGGAGATCGCCATCGCGACGGCCTCGCCTGCGGACTATGACGATCATTTCCTGGCACTGCGCGCTGACGCCAATATCGACCTCCATTTCGTCCACGGCATCCGAACCGTCGCCACCCGGGAAGGCCAGGCAGCCGCAGCGCTCGCCGACATTGTCGTTCGCGGGCTGTCACAATCACGGCTGCGGCGTCTTGCTGCTCTTTGCCGGGAAAGCGCACCTTTCGAAGCGCTACCTGATGGCTGGCTGCGTGTTTTGCCCGCAGATGCGCCGCTTTCTACGGAAGGCGCCTGGAGCCGCGTGCTCACCCGGTTGACGCCCGAGCACTGGCCTGACGGCAAGGATCACGCCCCGGCGCTCCGCGCCGCTGTCGATGTTCTGGCGAAAGGGCCGGACGCCGCCAGCGAAATCGGTGAGGCCTTTCTCTCTGGCCGGGGGCTCGCAATCTGGCGTAAGGCACTGGTGGCTGGCCCCGCCGCCTCGATCGACGCAACTCTAGAGACCCTGAAACAGGACGATGGACTGGAGGCCTGCGTCTCTATCGTCTGGATGCCTGCCAGCGCGCTAGCGTCGTCGCCGCGCCGCTTCGTGCGTCTTCTCGGGCTGAATTCTTCGCGCTGGCCGCGTGGGATCGCCGAGGATCGGCTCATTCCCGACCATATCATCTCAACTCCGGTTCTCGATCCCTTGCCGGTCAATCTCGCCGACCGCCGTGACTTCGAGACAATCCTCGCCACGACAGCCGATACCGTCGTTCTCTCGCGCGCCAGACGCGACAGTGATGGCCGTCTCCTGGGACGCAGCCCATTGCTCGCTGGACGCGGCGACGAAATATACCTGCGCCGCAATGCGATTCCAACGCATGCCTTCAGCGAGACCGATCGCCTCATGGGCCGGCCAAAGGAGTTCGCTGCCGACCCGCAAGCGATCGGCGCACAGGGCTGCTGGCACGACTGGAGGCAGGCGGATATCACTCCTCATGACGGTCTGGTGCGTGCGGACCATCCACTTGTTCTCGCCATCCTCAACCGCACCCAGTCAGCCAGCTCACTGCGGCGCCTGCTGCGCAATCCACTCAGCTTCGTCTGGGTCTATGCGTTCGGCTGGCGTGAACCACAGAGCAGCGCCGAACCACTCGTCCTCGACGCGCTCGGAATTGGCGATCTCGTCCACATGGTTCTCGACCGCGCCTTGCGTGACCTCGAAGCCGCAGGTGGGCTTGCAGCCGCTGACGCGCAATCCATCGAAGTCGCGGTGACACAGGCCGTTCAGGCTGTCGCTGCGGATTGGGAAAGCGAACGGCCGGTTCCGCCGACGGTCATTTGGGGGCGAACCCTCGACGATGCCCGCGTCCTGGCAGGCCGGGCTCTGTCCTACGGCGATGCCCTATTGCCGGGCACGCGCTCCTACGGAGAGGTGCCTTTTGGCGGATCGGAAGCCAAAACCGCAACCGAGGCTCCGTGGGATACGAGCACGCCAGTCACGATCCCCGACACTGGCTTCAACATCGCCGGCTATATCGACCGGATCGACATATCCGGCGACGGCAAGCGTGCGATGGTGCGCGACTATAAAACAGGTCGTCCACCGCGCGGGGACATCCAGCTGAATGGCGGACGCGAGCTTCAGCGTTGCCTCTATGCCTTCGCAGTGAAAGCGCTTCTCGGCGATGACGTCGCCATCAGCGCCTCGCTGCTGTATCCGCGCGAGCCGATTGATCTCCATCTCGATGATCCAGAGGCGGTGCTCGCGCAGATCACGCGCTATCTCCGCGCGGCACGGGCAAGTTTTGCCGGCGGCGCGGCTCTGCCTGGTCCGGATACCGGCGGCGATTATGACGATCTCGCCTTTGCCCTGCCGGCGAATGCCAGCGCTACCTATTCCAAACGCAAAATGCCCGCTGTGACGGAACGGCTGGGCGAAGTCGCTCAGGTCTGGGAGGCGGAATGATGAGCAACATGTCCAAAGTGCTGAAAGATGACGGCGCACGCCGCGATGCGATCAGTCTTCATGATCGTTCGATCCTGGTCGAGGCTGGTGCGGGTTCAGGCAAGACTGCGGTGATGGCAGGGCGCATCGCCGCCATGTTGGCCGAAGGCGTCGCGCCGCGCTCCATCGCCGCCGTCACCTTCACCGAACTCGCGGCGAGTGAGCTACTCTCGCGCGTCCGCGAATTTGTCGCCGATCTGTCGGCCGGCACGATCGCAACCGAACTTCGCGTGGCTCTGCCCGATGGGCTCTCCCAGGCCCATCGCGACAATCTCGCCACCGCTAGCGCCGCGATCGACGAAATTACCTGCTCGACGATCCACGGTTTCTGCCAACGGCTGATCAAGCCCTATCCGGCGGAAGCCGACATCGATCCCGGTGCCGGCGTGATGGATCGCAACCAGGCCGATCTCACCTTCCTGGAGATCGTCGATGGCTGGCTGCGCGAACGCCTGTCAGGCGGCCAGGGCGGCGTCCTGGCTGAAATGGTGCTACACAGCCCCGGCGAAACCGTGGCGCTCATCCACAAGATCGCCGAAAATCTGCGCCGCCGCCCCACGCTTACCGCGCCGCTCGTTTCTCCGCTCGAGGGACACCTGACAGCGTTCCGGCAGGCCGTGGCGGATTTTGCAGGTTTCCTGGATGGCATCGCGGCGGTCGAACCGGAAACGGTGACAATCGCCGAGCAACTCGCCGAGATGGCGACCGCTGTGGCGGATGGTCCCGATCCCGCCACGCCTGCGGGTCTCATCCGGCTTCTGACCTCGCGGCCCCATCCGGATCTTTGTAAGAAAGACGGCGCCTTCTACTCGTACCGCAAGAAGGGCAAATGGGCGGCCGCCGCAAAGCAGGCCGGCCTTGCCAAGGCTGACGGGGACCGGCTGAATGACGCAGCCGACGCCCACTATGCGGCCTGCTGTGAAAGCTGGATATCGCTTGTGCAGTCCGCCGCCGGCCACGCCCTGGCGGCGTTGATGGACGAAGCGCGGCCGATCCTGCAACGCTATCGCGAGCACAAGCGTGCCAGCGCCCAGCTTGATTTCGATGATCTGATTTTCGCCGCGCGCGATCTGCTGCGCGATCATGATGCTGTGCGCCGTTCGCTGGGGCAGCGTTTCGCTCATGTCCTCGTCGATGAATTTCAGGACACCGACCCGCTACAAACCGAAATCTTCTGGCGGCTCTGCGGCGAGCCGGTCGATGGCGAGGACGATTGGACCCAGTTCCGAATCCGACCGGGTGCGCTGTTTCTGGTCGGTGATCCCAAGCAGGCCATCTACCGCTTCCGGGGCGCCGATGTCGGCGCCTATGTGCAAGCGCGCGATGCCTTTCGCGACCAGAATCCAGACAGCCTCTTGTCCATCTCCACCAACTTCCGCTCCTGCGGCTCGATCCTCACCTTCGTCAACGAGCGCTTCGAAGCCGTGCTCTCGGCTGATGGGCAGCCTGGCTTCACCGCTCTCGACTCCTTCCACGAGGACCGGGGCGGCCTGTGCGTGGCAGCCCTCGACATCACCGTGGCTGACGAAAACGGCAAAGCCAGTGCAGAAAAGCAGCGCGACGCCGAAGCCGACGCCATCGCGCAGCTATGCGCCCAGCTCATCGAAAGCCACCCTATCATCGACCGACGCAGTGGTGCGGAACGACCCTGCCTGCCGGGCGACATCGCCTTGCTTGCACCGACCGGCGCAGAACTATGGCGCTACGAGGAAGCTTTGGAACGTCGCGGCATTCCCGTAGCAACCCAAGCTGGCAAGGGGCTATTCCGTCGCCAGGAAATCCAGGACCTGATCGCGCTGAGCCGCGTCCTCGCCGATCGCCGCGACACGCTCGCGCTCGGCGCGCTGCTGCGCGGGCCACTAGTCGGCCTCACCGAGGAAGAGCTTCTGGACATCATCTGGGGACTTCCGCGCACGGAGGAACAGCCAGATCGGATTCCGCGCCTGGATCTCAGCGTCGACCCCGCCGCCCTCGCGCACCCGCTGGCGCGGGACATCATCGAGCGGCTGCAATCGCTCTCCCGGCGTGTCAACAGCACGACCCCGCACGAGCTGCTATCTCAGGCCGTGGACGTCATGCGCGTCCGACCGCTTCTCCTCGAGCGTCATCGCGGCCAAGCCGAGCGCGCACTCGCCAATGTCGATCTCTATCTCAGCCTGTCGACAGGCTATGCCGTGCGCGGTCTGCGCGCCTTCGCCGAAGCCATGACAGCAGCATGGTCCGACGAGGCGCGCGCCGTTGAGGGACGGCCTGACGCGCAAGAGGAAGCGGTTGCGCTGTTTACCATGCATGCGGCCAAGGGGCTGGAATGGCCGATCGTCATTCCGATCAATACCATGACCGGCGTCATGGCACCCGAAAGCGCTGTCATCGACCGTCAGGCCGAGACCTTTTATTGTCCCGTCCTCGGCGTTGCGCCTGAGGGCTACGAAACGGTACGCCAAGCCGAAAAGGAAGAACTGGACCGCGAACGCATCCGCTTGTGGTATGTCGCCGCAACGCGCGCTCGCGAGCTTCTCGTTCTCCCGCGGCTCGACATCACGCCGTCGAAATCAGCATGGATCGGTCTTGTCGATCTGTCGCTCGCCGATCTTCCAGCCCTCGACGCCTCGCACTTGCCGGCGGGTTTTACGACGACTGCTGCTGGCGTAGCCAACCCCCAGACGCGCGCAAGTTTCGCCGCGGAAGCCGAAACCATTGCCGCCGCTCAAACCCGGCTGACTTGGCTTGCTCCCAGCCGCGACGAAAACGCCGCCGGTCGCGTCCTGCGAGAAGAAGAACCCTCCCTCTGGACAGGATCGGCTGATGACCTGCCCCCGGAGCTGGAGACCACCGCTCAGGTACAAGGCGGCCGCGAACGCGGATTGATCCTCCATAAGCTCATGGAAGAGGTGCTGACCGGCGAAACTCTGGAGGCCGAAGCCACTCTGACCGACCGTGCCGCTGATCTTATTCGCGCCTTCGGCAAAGTCCCTGTTGCAGATCCGGCCACCGGGCTTTGCGCCGGAGAGCTGGCCGGCTGCGTCGCGCGAAGCCTTGCATTGCCGGAGATCGCCGCTCTCCGGCCGGAGCTGCTCGCCGAATTTCCTGTCTATGCGCTCAATGGTGAAGGATCAGACCTGATGGCAACGGCGGGCATTGCTGATGCACTGACCATTGGCAGCGACGGTCGGCCGGTTGCATTGGTCGACTGGAAGAGCGACGTGAACCCCAACGCTCAGACGCTCGACCACTATCGGGCTCAGGTCAGCGCCTATCTCGACATGACCGGCGCCGATCGCGGACTGATCGTGCTGATGACCTCGGGGCGGATCATTGAGGTTCAGGCAAGTGCAGCGATTTCGTGACATGAAAAGGAGGCGATGGGGATCGAACTGGCTGCGGCGAGTAAGAAAATCAAAATCTTGAGGTAGTTATTCTGGACTTCGGGCAACTGGCTTACCAAGGTGAACGTCCATCGGGGGGAATGGCTTTGAGTTTGAATGTCAACGAACACACCAGCGATATTGCAAGAGAAGCTTTGGCTATCTTCGACAGTGTTGCGACAGGTGCAAAAGCGGAACTGGCGCGCTTCAAAGGCCCATCGGCCGAAAGCCTCGCCCCCTTGAATACGCTCACCACCGAGAAGGCCGTAGCGAAGCTCAATGAAATCGGCCGCGAGATACTCAACGGTCACCAGATCCTGTCGCGTGAGCCGGCTATTGCCAGGGTGATCGCGGCTGACGAATCTGACAACATAACGACATTCTACATTTCCCGTTTCGCGCCCTCCGGTTTGCGCGATTCCAAGGTGCGTTTTGCCAGTTACAACGCTCCAGTCGGTCGCCTCGCGTCACTGCGCCCCGGCGGGTATATCGAAGTGCCGGGCGGCTCCCTCGAGGTGCTGGAACGGACGGTGTTTCACGCGGAGGCCCTGCCTGTCGGCTGGGACTCTCTGGACACGATATTCGAGGCAGATGGCCAGAAGACCGTCACTGTCACCTCATTGCTACGGCTGCTTTCCGAGCGCGATGCCCCCGCAGATGCGCTGGACGAGATTGAGCGGATGCTCAAGGACGCCGAGGTCGACGACAACGTCACCATTGGGCGGAAGCGCGGGATCATCGACAAGATGCAGCTGCGCGATCAGGCGGTGCTCGATGAATATCAAGATGCGATCTTCCGATTGTCGCTGGACTCGCAGCTTCTGATCCTTGGTCCTCCCGGAACAGGAAAAACGACTACGCTCATCCGCCGATTGGGGCAAAAACTCGACCCACACGGCCTCAGTGACGATGAGCAGAGCCTGATCGACGCTTCGCCTTCGCCTCTGCCGCATGGCCAAAGCTGGATCATGTTCACGCCGACTGATCTGCTGGGACAATATCTCAAAGAGGCATTCAGCCGAAACAACGTGCCTGCGCCGGACCTGCGGATCAAAACGTGGATCGGACATCGAAAGGAACTCGCGCGCAATCACCTCTCGATTTTGCGCACGGCAAATGGCGGCGGCCCCTTCATTTTGAAGGATAGCGCTGCCACCATCACCCCGGATGCCGTGCAATCACCGATCGAGTGGTTCGAGCAATTCCAAACCAAGCAGAACAGCGACTTTTGGTCTGGCCTGGAAGGTGCTGCGGCAATTTTATCTTCGGCTACGGACGCAGAAATCGCAAAGCTTGGTGACCGTCTTCGCGCCGCTGTTCAGAGCGCCCAGACTACCTCCGCTGCAAGCGGCATCTATGCTCTTGTCTCACTCAGCGAAGACGTTCGCCGCGTTCTTGGCCGTGTTCGAGCAGACGTCGACGGCGTGCTGAAAACTGCGCTTGCCCGGGCTCAGGCCGGTGCGCGCGCACAGGGCGAGAATTTTTTCGAGCAGCTTATCGCCTTTCTCGACACCCTGGATGATCAGACAGATCAGGCCGACGACGATCTCGATGACGAGGAAGAGGAAGAGGAGGATCGTCCGACGAACAAGCCGGCTGCGGCGCAACGGGCCTATTATGCGGCCCTGCGGTTGCAGGCTCGTTCGAAGGCACGTCGCCGGTCAGCGAGCTCCCGCAGCGCGCTGGTTCTCGACTGGATTGGTGATCGAGGCTTAACTGATACCGAGGCCAGCGGATTGGCTGAACGATTGGGCTGGCAATTGTCCCTCAATCGCTTCAGCGCCCCCGTCCGCCAATATTTGAGCAAGGTTCCTGCTCGATACAGGCAATTCAGGAGGAGTGAGCGAGGCGGGCGTTGGTATCCCGACGGAAATCCGGGCCGTGACCTTCATCCTCTGGAGGCAGACCTTGTCATTCTGGCCATGCTGCGCGCTGGAAACGCGCTGCTGGCAGATAATCGGGTGCGGCGGAATATAGATCAATCCGCCTATGAGTCCCTTCGCGCGCTGTACGACATCCAGCGCAATCAGATTCTCGTGGACGAGGCGCCCGATTTCTCGCCGGTTCAGCTCGCCTGCATGCGAGCACTGGCGATCGAACCTATCGGGTCATTTTTCGCATGCGGCGATTTCAATCAGCGTATCACAGATTGGGGGAGCCGAAGCGAAGAAAGTCTCCAGTGGGTTGAACCATCGCTCCAGATTCAAAGAATTTCGATCGCCTATCGGCAAAGCCGTCAGCTTAACGATCTGGCTAAAGCATTGGCTGACCCGGCAAGCGGGAACCAGTCTGATGCTGATTTGCCGGAGGACGTGAACAACGATGCCATGTCACCAGTGATGGCTTCCGGTCTTTCCGAGCCCGAGGACGTGGCTCTCTGGCTCAGTCAGCGCCTCTCCGAAATCGAGCGGTCAGTGTCCCCGCGACCGCTCCCTTCCATCGCGATTTTGGTGCCTGAAGAAGCGGCAGTTCGCCCAATAACAGATGCCTTGAACGCGGTCATTGAAGATCAAAACCTCCATGCGGTCGCTTGCGTTGATGGAAAAATAATCGGCCGGGATGATGAGATCCGCGTATTTGACGTTCGCCATATCAAGGGCCTCGAGTTTGAGGCTGTTTTCTTTGTCGGGGTGGACAGATTGGCGGCATCGGAGCCGTCACTGTTTGAGCGCTATCTCTATGTCGGCGCGACGCGTGCGGCGACATATCTAGGAATGTGTGCCGACGACGAAATCCCCCCGTCATTAGCCCGCCTGAGCGATCACTTTGGCGAGCGCTGGTAGCCACCTTCCTATCCCGATCCGTATCGCGGCGAGCTGAGAACCTCGGATCGCCGCGTCGACCTCACAGTATCGATAAAAAGGCATCAAAGCAGGATGTCGTCACTAGCTTGGATAGATTTCGACGAAGCTGAGCGGCAGCGCGCCCAGCGGATCATGGAGCTTTTCCAGGAACGCGAAACTCGCGACGAACTGGGGCTGGGTGCCATTCGCGATTCCATTGCCGACCATCTCTTTCCCGGGACCAGCACAATCCAGACCCGGCTGCGCTATATGCTGTTCATTCCCTGGCTGTTTCAGATGCTCGAAGGATCATCGGCCGGTTCAGATCAGCTCGCCCGCGAAGCAAGATCGCTGGAGATCCGGCTCGTCAACGCGCTCAAGGCTGGCGGGGAATCGAATGGGGTCATCGGCCGCGATGCCGGAGCGAACCTCCAGCGCCTGCCCAGTTCGGTCTATTGGGCCGGCTTGGGGAGCTGGGGCATACGCTTATTTCCCGGTTCGACTGACAATCTCTTTACCTCGATGCGCCACCTTCAGCGCAGCCGCCCACGCGTGCGCGAAAGCGAGGATCCGGCATCCGAACGCCAGGCCTTGCAGATCTGGACGCCGACGCTGCCGCAGTGTCCCAACGATCTGCTCGATGCGGCGCATTTCAAGCTCTCCTCGGACGAAGCGCAGTTTGTCGTCGATCGACTGGTCGCCACTCACCCGGACAGCTTGCTGACCTTTTTGGCCCGCAGCGGTGACGGCGAGGCAGAGTGCGACAACATCTGGGAACATCCCCAGCTTGCCAATTTCCCTGCCGTTCCCCGCCGCCTGGTCGAGCACGCGGCGCTTTTTTCCAGCGTGATGCACGGCGCGTCGCTTCTTTACAATTTGCTGCTCAGCCGGCTGCGGGATCGATCCGAATGGATCGAACGCTATGAGACAAGGCTGGCCGACTGGCGTGCGAGCCTCGACATGGCGGCCATCCGCGCCTGGTCGCTCGACGCATTTTGGCAGGCCATTGAGCATCCCGCACATGGCATTCGACCTGCGGCCAAACGGTTCGTTACCGACTGGTTGGGATTGCTGACGTCCGAGGGTATCGGGGACAGCCTGACGGCGCCGGCTGGCCGCCTCGTTCAGGAGCGCGAACGGCGGCTCAAAACCAATCAGTCGCGCTTCGTGAATCGAGCCGTGCGGGACAGGTGGACGGGCGCATCGGGTGCCGAGCCGCTCAGCTTCCGCTGGTCGCAAGCCCACTCACATCTGCGGGATCTGGCCCATGTTGAATAGGCCCACCCTCGATCCCGAAACCCGCGTGCTCTACGGCGACAGCCTTCAACCGCCGCCGGGCTATGTCTTCGATGCCGCCGTCGCGACCACTTTCTCGCTCGACTTTGAGACTGCGCTCGCAGCGCCGGTCAGCCTGGCTCTGTTCGCGGCTGAAAATCGCGACGATATTCTGACCCATCCACTCGCCCTGCTGGAAGGTGCGGAACGGATTGCCGGCAGGCTCGTCGTTTATGCCGATGCCGGGCACCTTCACGCCCAGGGACGACCTCACTCTCGCCTTTGCTCTTTGTTGGAGCGTATCATTGTCGAAGTCGCGGCGCCTCGCGGTGGCGCATTTCATCCCAAACTCTGGGCGCTGCGCTATCGTCCGATCCGAGCGGGCGATCCGACCCTGCTGCGCCTGCTTATTCTTTCCCGAAACCTGACGCGCGACCGTTCGTGGGACATCTCGCTCCGCCTCGATGGCAAACTTACACGGCGGGTCGATGCCGAGAACCGGCCGCTGTTCGACCTCGTCAGCAGCTTGCCGGACCTTGCGGTTACCGAGGTCTCGCAAGATACGCGGGAACTGACAAATTCGGTGGCACAGGATCTGCGACGCGCTGAGTGGACGCTTCCCGAGCGGTTCGATGAGGTTAGTTTTGCGGTAAACGGTTTCAGCAACAAGGTCTGGCAGCCTGGGCCATGCGCACGGCTCGGCATCATTTCGCCATTCTGCGACGGCCAGGCCCTTGAACTGCTCCGTAACTTATCACGGGCCGAGCCGAGACTGCTAAGCCGGCCCGACGAGCTGGCATGTATCGATGCGGATGTCCTGGAGCGCTTTGAACAGGTGGCCGTGCTCGATGAAATGGCCGCCAGTGAGGATGGTGAGGAGGACGCCTCGCCCAATGCGATTCAGGGCCTTCACGCCAAGGCATTCATCGCAGAGGTGAGTTGGGACACCGTGCTTACCGTGGGATCGGGCAACGCGACCCGTCCGGCACTTATTTCAGGCAACAATGTCGAACTCTTCGCTTCGCTCAAGGGTAAGCGTTCCAAGGTTGGCAGCGTCGATGACATCATGGGCGAGAAAGGCTTTGGCCGGCTTACCCGGACCTATGAACGCAGCGAATTGGCCCCTGTCGATGCGGCGACCAAATCGGCCGAGTTGCGGCTCGACGAAGCCCGCCGCGCTTTGTGCCGTGGCGGATTACGTCTGCGGTGCGAGCGGATCGAAGACCAGGACAGCGAGGCGTTGTGGCGGGTCTGGCTGATCCCCGTTGAGCCTATCACGCTCGCAGGCGTGGCCTCGCTCAGCATATGGCCGATTACCCGCGGTGATGGGCATGCCCGCGATGGCTTAGCCGCCCTGCGCGAGGGTGTTGCGGTCGATTTGGGAGCCATGCCCCTGGTCGATCTCACCCGGTTTCTCGCCTTTCGCCTGGAGGCCGAGGACGGCCTTGCATCCGCATTGTTTAGTACGGGGCTCGTCATGGATGGGCTCCCGTCCGAACGGCACGCAGCCATCCTTCGCTGGGTCATTGATAGCCGGGGTGCGTTTTTCCGCTATCTGCGCCTCCTCCTCTCGGAGCTGGGCGATCCCTTCGGTGCGGCTCTGGCGGCACAGGAAGGCGGCGGAGGTGGCGGATGGGAAGCGGCCGCCGACGATGCGCCGCTATTAGAAGACATGGTCCGCGCGCTCTGCGGGGGCGGCGAGCGTCTTCATGCCATTGAGCGCCTGATGACCCGGCTGGAGGCCGGCGGGGAAGACCCCGCGGGCAATCCAATTCCGCCGGAATTCCGCACGCTCTGGGAAGCATTTCGTATCGCACTACAGGATCGGGGAGACGGCCGTGCCAGATAGCAGATTTGAAGCTGCTGCCGCGCTGGCGCCTCTCAAGGCCTTCCAGCGTCGGACTGTCGATTATGTGTTTGACCGGCTTTACGGAGAGCAGGATCCTGTCAGGCAGTTTCTCGTCGCCGATGAGGTAGGCCTGGGCAAGACGATGGTTGCACGCGGCGTCATTGCGCGAACCATCGAAAAACTCTGGGACACGACCGACCGCATCGACATTCTTTACATCTGCTCAAACCAGGCCATTGCCGCACAGAATCTCAACCGCCTCAACGTCCTTGGCCGTAAGGAATTGGCGCTCCCCACACGCATGACCCTCATCCCGTTGCAAGTGCGCGGCGGCCAGGGCCTCGATGCCAATAAGGTGAATTTCATCAGCCTGACGCCGGGCACGACATTCGATCTGAAATCAACCACCGGTGTAACCCAGGAACGCGCACTCTTGCTGCGGATGTTGGAGGACCGCGTTTCCAGGCCGCGTGGTCTGCACAATCTGCTTCAGGTGAGCGCCGGCGTCACGGGATGGAACGGCGCCGTGAGCGACCTGTCGCTCAAGGGTGTTGACCCGCGGATTGTCGAACGCTTCCGCCGTGATGTCGAAGCAGACCCTGATCTGTTCGAGGAACTGGAGGCGGTATGCGACCTCTTTCCCCGGCGCCGGGAGACCTATCCTCACGAGCTTAACCAGCGGCGAAACGCGCTGGTCGGACGTCTCCGCGGAAAGCTTTCCCATGCGTGTATCGACGCCCTGAAGCCGGATCTGATCATCATGGACGAGTTTCAGCGGTTTCGCGATCTCCTCCATGGCAAGACGCCCGCGGCCGAACTGGCTCAGGAGCTGTTCGACTATTCCGATGGTTCAGGCCTTGGCGCACGTACCTTGCTGCTGTCGGCTACCCCTTATCGGATGCTCACTCTTTCCGGCGATGAACCCGATGACGGCGAGCATTATCGTGATTTTCTCGAAACGCTCTCCTTCCTTTACGGCAAGGCCAATGGACCTGAAATCGCCCAGACGCTGGAACGCGAGATGCGGGCGTTTCGCGGCTTCCTCCACGCGCTGCCTGGATCCCGTCCAGAAGCCATCACGGCCCGCCAGACGATCGAGGGCCGCTTGCGGCGGGTGATTGCACGCACCGAACGGGTGGCGAGTACGATCGAGCGAGATTCCATGGTCAGCGAACCGCCGATGACCATCTCCATACAACCTGCCGATCTTCGCCAGGCAACCGTCGTTTCCGACGTCGCCCGCGCGCTCGAAGCGCCGGAAATTACCGAATATTGGAAATCGGCGCCCTATCTCCTCAATTTCATGCGCGATTATGCGCTCAAACGCCTTCTGAGGGATAAGCTAGACAAACCTGCGCCCGCACTGCGCGAAGCCCTGGAGCAGGCCCGGCCAGCGATGCTCGATCACGAGGCGCTCGCCAATTATGCGCCATTGGAACCTGCCAATGGCCGCATGCGCGGGCTGATGGACGAGATGTTCGCGGACGATCTCGAACAGCATCTTTGGATCCCGCCTTCGCTGCCCTATTATGGACCAGAGCGGAAGGGGGCGCCGCTTACCAAGGCGCTGATCTTTTCGTCATGGTCGATGGTGCCCGACGCGATCGCAGCGATCCTATCATATGAAGCGGAACGCCGCATGGGTGTCGGTGCCACGGGGCACCGCTATTTCGACCGAGTGCGCCCACGCCCCATTCAGTTCCGACAAGCGCAGGAGCGCCTGGTCGCGATGCGCGCGCTGCATCTTGTTTATCCCTCGCCAACACTCGCGCAGCTTGCCGACCCCCGAGAAATCTTCGGTCAGACCACCGAACGGCTGACCTATGAGGCGATGCGTCAGGCTGTCGCCGAACGGCTGCGTGCAAGCGTGGCGGCACTCGAGGCTCGGACAGGAGACGCATCGGACGGCCGCGATTGGGAATGGGCCGCGCCCGCCGTGATCGACACGGTCGCGGGTGCGCGCTCGGTCTCCTGGGTGGCAACGTCCTATGGCTTTGCCGCGCTTGGCAATGAAGAAGGTTTCAAGGAGCATGTTGCCGAACTTCGCACCGCTGCCGGTGACAGGCTGTTTGGTGCAGTGCCCGACACGCTCATCGATCTTCTCACCGACATCGCGCTCGGAAGCCCTGCGGTGTGTGCCTTGCGAGCCTTGCAACGGGTCGCTCCCGACATGGCCTTGGACGATCATCGGCTGCTCAACGCCGCGAGCCAGATCGCTTGGGGGTTTCGCACCCTATTCAACCAGCACGATGCAGTCGCATTGCTGCGCAAGGGCGATGACGATCGCTACTGGCATCGCGTGCTGACTTTCAGCGCCGAGCACAATCTCCAGGCCGTCCTCGACGAATATGTCCATTATCTCGTTGATGCCGAAGGGCTCGGCGCACGCCCGTCGGCAGATCGGATCGCCGGGATCAGCCGGGCGATCTCAGACGCGCTTTCGATCCGGCCTTCGCAGATCGACGTGGAAGACCCGCGCGTCGAAGACAAGAAGCTCGTTATCGGCAAGTTCCAGATGCGCGGACGCTTCGCCATGCGGTTGTCCGACTACAAAGACGAGGAAGGCGGCGCGGCACGGTTGGGCAGCGTTCGCGATGCCTTCAACTCGCCATTTCGTCCCTTCGCTTTGGCGACCACATCGGTCGGCCAGGAGGGGCTGGATTTTCATCCCTACTGCTATCGGCTTTACCACTGGAATTTGCCCGGCAATCCGGTCGATCTCGAACAGCGCGAAGGGCGGGTTCATCGCTTCAAGGGCCATGCAATCCGGCTCAATCTGGCGTTTAATCAAACCGATGTCGTGCGCGGGGCAGGCGTGGACAATGGCGATCCTTGGCAGGCCATGTTCGACGCCGCGCGCGCCGAAGCTGCGGTCGATTCCGACCTCATCCCCTATTGGATCTATGAGGGACCGGTTAAGGTCGAACGGCGCGTTCCAACACTGCCATTCAGCCGCGAGGTGCGCCGATTGGAATGGCTCAAACGGAGCCTGACCCTCTATCGCCTCGCCTTCGGTCAGCCACGGCAGGAAGATTTGCTGGAATATCTGCACTCCCTTCTGGGCTCGGACATGAGCGCAGAAGACCTGGCCGAGCTTCAAATCCAGCTTCAGCCGTAAGCTAACCCGCATCGTCGGCGAGCGCAGTGCAGCGCTCGCCGACGATGGCCAATATCTGGCCTTGGACGGTAGCAGCGGCCTCGGCCTCCGCCGCAAAAGCCGGTAGCCTGACGGTTTCGACGGCTTGGGCGAGGCTGCTCGTCAATTCGGCAATCGCCGCCTCCGCATCGATTTGGGGCAGGCTGATCGTGCGGGCCAGCGTCATGAAATCTCGGCGCGTCAGCCGATCATCCTTGCCGTTGAGCTTGAGCGCCATGCGATCGCCGCCAAGACCCGGGAATACCCGCGTCGTGACCGCATCATAAAGCGGGGCGAAACGAACCGAGGTGAAGGCCTTGGCATCCGGTTCAGCGATTTTGAGCAGCGCGAGGTTTTTGAGGTGCATGTCGCCATCGGCGATCAGCCAGGCGAAAACCGCGCGGCGAAAGAGAATATCGAGATCGGCCGCAGGGTCGGTCGACAGCGGCCGCAGTCCGCGCGCCATCCGCTCTATCGTCCCATCATATTTGGCCGAGGCGGGAAGATCCAGGATCGAACAGAAATCCTCAAGCGCGATCCGCCTTTGATCGTCCGGTCCCTGGCGGATGTCGAACCGCTCCACGACGAGGGCTGGGGCCATGCCATCGGGCATCGCCGTCAGGGCGACGTCAGGCGCCGCGAAGCCGGCCGCTCGGCCAAGTTGAAGACAGAGCCATTCCACGATCGGCAGCATCTCGAAGCCAGCGGTACCTGCCGGCTTGAGGATATGGGTAAATGGCAGATCGATGGCCGGGAGGAGCGCGCCATCGGACGCCAGATGCATCGGCGCCTTGATCTGGACACCCGACAGGCGCGGCGTTTCCGCGCGAGCGAATATGCGCGCGAGGTTCTGCTCGAAACTCTCCTCGATCGCGCCGCGTGCCGGGCCATCATAGCGACCGGTGAAGCGCCCTGCGTCGATAAAGCCGTTCAGCCTCGTCGTGAGAATGTCCGCCGGTAGCGCCGCCAGCTCGTCGCGGGCCTCGACCACTGTGATGTTCGACATATAACGCCGCCCACGCTTCAACGCCTCGCGCTCGTCGCGCTCGTGAAGCACCTGGGCGAGCCAGCCTTCCGGTAACAGGGATTCGACAAATGCCGGGAGCTTCCCGGGTGTTGTCTCCCGGACGAGCGCCGGTCCTGAACGCCGAGCCGGCTTCCAGCGCCATTCAAAGCCGTCATGAATCAGGCGGCCGAGCGGCTCGCCGTGCCAGGCGATCATCAGATCCAGCGCCGCCTTGTTGACGGGCGCTTTGGATGTGCCCGGCTGCGCCAGGAGGAAGCGTTCAGCGCCTTCGCCTTCGCGATACCAGCCATTTTCGCGCGCCAGCGCCCAGACTGCATCGGCGGCATCCTTGGGCGAGCCGTGCTCCTCGACGAGGCGCGCGGCCATCTGGACGCGCATTTCGGCAGTAATGGCGCTGGCATGCTCGCTGCGCAGACGAAAGGCTTCCAGAAAACGCTGCCGGGGTGAGGATGCGTCGATGCGCAACTCGCCCAGTTCGTCGCCGATCACCGCTGAGGCGGTCGAAGGATGCGGCGGCGCTTCGTTCTGAACGATCTCCAGGCTGCGCAGCCTCGTGCGCTGGTTGCGCCTGCCGCTGATAAAGAGCCGGCCGTCGGGTGTCGGCGCAAGCAGCACGGCGCTCGCCGACGACAGATAGGCATGGGGATAAAGATAGTGGGCGATGCGGATCGCATGGTTCATTATGGCGGCGTCTGCATCGACATCGTGATCGACATATATGCCTCGCACGAGCTGCACGAGCTCGCCGGCTTGCGCGCGCTGGTGCGCGCGCTTGGCATCGATCGTCTCGCCAACCAGATGGATCGTCATGGAATTATCTCGCATTTCAGATGCGCGATAATCCCACTGATGGACGTGATGGGCAAGAATTATCTCTCATCTCACATGCGCGATAATTCCAAAGGTCATTTTGGAGCGCGCCGATGGGCAGCTGCCATCGGCGCGCTCCGTGGACCATCATGCCGTAATCACGGCAAGCAGCCAGCCCTATGACGGCTGACCTAGCGGGCTCCGAGCGGGTTCGCCGCCATCCCCGCCGCCGTCCTTGATCCGCACCATACGACGGCTTCTCCGACGGTCCCGGCGCTTTTGGGTCCCGGTCCCCATATGCTTCTTACCGTCAGGCCGGCGTCGACTGGTCGAGCGATGTGGCCTGAACAATGGCGCGGAAATTCTCCAGAAACTCTGGATGACGGCGCTCCAGAAAGCCCTCGATCTCGGGCTTGGAAAGGAGCCGTTCGATAAAGCCCGAGGCAACCACTAGCACCAGCATGTCATCGCCATAGGACGCCTCGAGCTCCTTATAATCCTCGCTCACCGAGGCCATCTCGCGTTCAAGCCTGGCCATCTGCTCGGCGGAAAGGCCCGTCGCTTTCTTCAGCTCGTCGGGCTTGTGCAAGTCGGCAGGCTTTGATGTCGCGAGCAGGGCCTTGGCATAGCTCACCGTGTAATTGTTCGCCGACACCATGAGCTCGGCGACCTCGAGTTGCCGGATAGGCTTCATCTTGCGCAGCTTCTGGAAGGCATGATGCCCAACCGGCTTGTCCTTGAGCAGCTCGGCGACATCCGCGCTGATCCCGGCCAGCAGGTGACGCCGCTGCCGGATGACCTTCACATCGACATTAAGCGCCCGCGCCAGCTTCTCCTCGGGCACGCCGCGATCAAGCGCGCGCACGATCATGTAATGCTCCTGGATCGTCGCGAGACGGTTCACGCGCTTGTTGTAGGTGAACGCCTCATCGTCGTCGGCCACGACGCAGGCCGCCTCGGTCGCGCCCAGAAATCGCAGGGCATCGAGCCGCATATGGCCATCGAGCAGCAAATAGCCCCCGCCTCCTTTCTGCCGGGCGATCGAAAGGGGTTCGATCAACCCGACCTCGGCGACAGACGCGGCGATCCGGCGATATTTAACCGTCTCGCGCACCCCCGCCGGCAAACCCTTGGTCGGGAGGAGATCGGCGATCGGCTGGATGATGATCTTGCGCTCGAAGGCGATTTTGACAGGATCCACCATGGCTCACCTATGCCGGTTCGATGCGCTCGGCGAGCGCGCGCGGGAGCGTGCTGAGGCCTTCGGCTCGCAGCAACGTCACAAAATGCTCGTCGGCCAGGAGGCGCCGCATCGCATTGGCAACGAACAGCAAACGACTGCGCGCCAGCGAGGCGCGCTTGATGAGGAGCTTTTGCCGCTCAGTCTCCCGCTGATAGGCACGGATGAGGCCTTCGGAGGTCACCGGCCGCTGTACCCGCCCTGGACGTGAACCGCGCTTGTGGAGCTGTTTGCCGCTGGTGTTGCGCTGATCGATGATCTTGCGAATAGCCAGAACCTGATTGCCCGGAATGGCCTTCTCCTCATAGGCCTGCGCCAGCGCTTGCTGGACCTCGCCATCCTTGGCCCTGGCGATTTCCATTGCGATCGTGTGCGGGATGACCCCGCGATCGACCGCCGCGATCAGCTTTTCCTCGCCCCGATCGAGCAGCAGGCAAATGGCGCTCACATATTCGACAGAGAAATCGACCTTGGCGGCGACTTCCGCATAGGAATAGCCGCGTGCGTGTAATGCGCCGATGGCATGGACCAGTTCGAGCGGGCTGTGCTGGCGACGCGCCAGATTCTCGACGAGGCTCATGACGAAGCAGTCTTCCTCGGCCGCATCGATCACGATGGCGGGAATCTCGGTCTGGCCGAGCGCGATGAACGCCTCGAGCCGTCCCTGGCCGCAGACCAGATCAAACCGGGTCTTTCCGGGCCGCTTGCTGACCGTGATCGGCTTCTTGAGGCCCAGATGGGCGATACTGTTCACCAGTTCCTGGAAAATCCGCTTGTTGCGCACCCGCGGATTGAGAACCGTGATGAGGTCGATCGGAACCGAACGGATTTCAGGGGCCGGTTCGTTCATGCCGCAACTTTCAATGGCGTCCGCCGCGACAGATCGAACAAGGGATCCAGCGTGTCGAAACGATAGGCGTCGAGAAGAATGCCATTTTCAGGCGCTAATCGCAGGTTGGCGGCTGTCCCGAAATCCAGCCAGGGCAACAGATAGAAGTCGCGGATGACGCGATTATCTTCCCCCATGCGTGCGACGATCGTGATGTTCGGGCGAAGCCCGCTGTCAAAGCGCACTTTCCAGCGCAGCGCACCCGCCTCAGTCACCCGGCACCGGGCGATGACGAGCGAGGCGGTAAATTCCTCATTGATATGGAGAAGGTCGTTCTGAGGATCGCGGCAGACTGATCCGCCGGCCTCGCCGATCTGTGTGATCACTTGGGCGACGACATCGGGATGAAGCGCCCGGAGCGCCTTGTTCGTCTCGATATAGCGGTAGTCCCGCGATGGGGCGTAGCCAACCAGCTGATAGGCCCGGACCAGGCTTCCAAAGCGATGCCGGAAAGTGGAACTCGATGGCATGTCCTCGACCTCGTCGATGACAAGCCCTGAGAGCCATCCCTTCTCTGCGAGCAGGGCGGATAGGCGGCTCAGCAATTCCTCGTCGCTGAAACGCCGGCTGCGCTCCTGGATGATGCGCTGCGCGGCTTCGAAAAAGTCGCGTTCGACGATCGCCTCGAACGCGCCGTCACCGCGCACCCACATGTCGGGGGTGTTCACGACCCGCTTGGCCTTCAGCTTGAAGGACGCACGGTTATAGACATTGTTGCCGATATACTTCTCGTTGGTCAGTACCTGATGAACCGTGCCGCGTGTCCAGGGACGGCCGAGATCGGTAAGAATGCCTTCCTCGTTCAGTGCTGCGGCGATCTCGGTTTCCGTGCGTCGTTGCACCACGAACATCCGGTAGAGCCGCCGAACCACCTCGACCTCTTCGGGAGGGCCGGGTTTCAAAATGACCCGGTCGGTTTGCAGGCTCTTCTGCTCACCGCGACTGAGCTCGGCCTTGGGCTGCCGATGCTCATCGACGAGATAACGCCGCAATCCGAAGCCCGCAGCGCCGCCTTGCCGAAACCCCAACCGGATAAGACGGCATTGCCCGGTAAAGACCTTGACCGACAGTTCCCGGCTATATTCGCCGGCCATCGCGCGTTTCATGCTCTTGATGATCGTCGCGCTCAAGCTGCCGTCATTCTCGAACTGTTCCGCGCAGTATTGAACGGTGATGCCGGCCTCGCGGCAGATGAACTCATAATAGGCGCTCTCGTCGGCATCCTGAAACCGACCCCACCGGCTCACGTCATAGACGAGGATGGCCTTGAAGTCGGTCTGGCCGCTCCGCACGTCGGCGATCAGTTGCTGGAGCGAGAGCCGTCCGTCGAGACGCAGGCCGCTCTTGCCCGAATCCTCATAGGTCTTGACGATCTCGAACCCCCGCCGGGCGGCATATTGAGCGATGATCTCGGCTTGGTTCTCGGTCGAGTATTTCTGATGTTCGGTCGACATACGGACATATTGCGCGGCGCGGACAGGTTCGCGCGGTACGGCTTCTGCGGCAATTATCTCCGTAGAGTTCATGACACCGACTGCTTTCGTTGACCGCAAGCGGACAGGCTCGACTTCCCACCAACTTTATTGGGAGTGAGCCAGAATGTCGTTTTCCAAGAAAGACCGAAAACTTCAGTCCAAAAGCGGAATAATATTTCCTACCGCCACCTTCGCGGAACCGCTGGCGATGGCCATCGCCGGAGCCCTCAAGGAAGAGTTCGGCAACACGCCCTCAGCCCTCAAGACGATCGCGCAACTGACCCGCTCCAACGAGCGAGCCGTGCGCAACTGGTTCGAGGGGAAAAACAGTCCAAGCGCCGAAAATCTGGTCATTCTTATGCGTCATTCCGATCTCATCCTGCGCACGGTGCTTGCGCTTGCGGATCGCCAGGATCTCGTCGTGGCAGTCGGTCTTGCCGGCCTCCGCCGGCAGCTCATGGACGCGGTCGCGGCGATCGACGGGTTGCCGACAGACACCTCGGATCATGGATCGGATGACATCGACGACGCCGGGACATAACGACTTTGGAACTGTGCTATGACTATATGGTCTGGTGCAGACACGAAACGACATTGATTTCAAACGACTCGCGGCGCCGGAAAACGGTGCCATGGCGTGCGGCGACACGCTCACCCTGAGCGCACGCCTCGTCCCCGGCCGGAGGCGCACATGATCGAATGGATCATCGGCGCCGCCCTCCTCGCCGGCGGTCTCTTCGGCAACAACAAGACGAAGTCACAAAGCCCGCGCCCGGTGCCCGGCCCGCGTGAGGATTTTCCTGCCAAGGTCGCGCAATGGCGCACCAGCTGGGAGCCGGCCGTCGATCGCTCACGCTGGATCCCCAAAAGCATGGCATCGCGCATCATTGCTCGGTTTCCGCCGCCCAAGCGCTCCGACATCTCCTTTTCCTGGATGGGTGGCGATCGCGTCGAGAAGGAACTGCTCACCGAATTTGCCGCGCACAATGCCGCTTATCTGGCGAAGCAAAAGGAACGGCTGAAACCCTTTTTCGACACGGTCGAAAAGAATCCGCTCACAGATGATCAAATGGACGGCTGCATCTGCATGGACGATGCGGTGCAAATCGTCGCCGCGGCGGGATCGGGCAAGACATCGACCATGGTGGCGAGGGTCGGCTATGCGCTTCACGAAGACCTGGTACAGCCCGAGCAGATTCTCGTACTCGCCTTCAACCGGGCCGTTGCTGAAGAACTCCAGGCCAGAATCAAGGCCAGGCTGGCAGGGTTCGATGGCGTCGATGCTGTGACCGTTAAGACGTTCAATGCCTTTGGTCTAAGCGTGATCGGCAAGGCAACGGGGCGCAAGCCTTCGCTCGCCGAATGGGCCGAGCCGGGCCGGGATGGGGCCATGATCGTCGAGATCATCGATGACCTGCGGACCGGCGATGATAAATTCCGTCACGACTGGGATCTGTTTCGCACGGTTTTCGGCCGGAACATTGGTTCTTGGAACGAGCCTGCGCAGGCCAACGCCTATCGCGACGGAAGGCGCGGCATTCTCACGGCCAATGGCGAAATCGTCAAAAGCGAAGAGGAGCGGATGATCGCCGACTGGCTCTTCTATCATGGTGTCCTCTACCAGTACGAACGCCCCTATGAGCATGATACTGCCACCGAACATCATCGACAGTATCGTCCCGACTTTTTCTACCCGGAAATCAGCCTCTATCACGAGCATTTCGCGCTCGACGATAAGGGGCAGGCGCCGCCACATTTCGGTGGCGATTATGTCAGCGGGGTCCACTGGAAACGCGAACTTCATGCCGAGAAAGGTACGCGGCTCTTCGAAACCACCTCTCATGGGATCAGGGGAGCGGCTGGCTTTGCAGGCCTTGCAGATGAGCTGAAACGGAGCGGGATCACCCTCCAATATGATCCTGACCGGCCGCCCAAAGGTCAGCGCCCTATAACCACCGAGCAGCTCGCTGCGACAATCCGGATTTTCCAGCAGCATGTCAAAAGCAACGGTCTTTCCCACGAGCAGCTCCGGGATGCCGCTGCCAAGGATGCGCAGGGTCATGCCGACCGCTCAGCCCGATTCCTGGCACTCTTCGAACGGATAGCGAACGAGTGGGAACGGCGGCTGCGTGAGGCTGACTGTATCGATTTCGACGACATGCTGCTGATGGCGATCGAGCATATCGAGAGCGGCCGGTTCGCCAGCCCCTATCTGATGGTGCTGGCCGATGAATTTCAGGACACCTCACGGGCCAAGGTTCGCATGTTGAAGGCCCTGTTGAAGAACGCCGGCGAAGAGGCGCATCTGTGTGTCGTCGGCGATGATTGGCAGGGTATCAATCGATTTGCCGGAGCCGATATCGCAGTCATGACCGAGTTCGATAAGGTGTTCGATCATTCGACCCGGCTCATGCTGAACACGACGTTCCGCTGTCCTGCGCAATTGTGCGAGGCCTCAAGCACCTTCGTTCAGGCCAATCCCCGGCAGATCAAAAAGGCGGTCGAGACGACGAACCTCTATGCGAAAAAGGCGCTGCATGCCTTCGCTGCGGAAACGCCTGCTTTGGCGCAAGAGCGGCTCGAGCAGGATCTGCAAAGCATGTACGACTTTGCGCGGGACGGCCGGCTGAGCCCGGATGTCGGCGACCGCATCAGCGTGATGATGCTCGGCCGGTACAACAATGACGAACCCCGTGGCTGGCGGCGCTGGCAACGGCGCTTTGGCGATTTTCTGAGTATCGAGTACCGCACGGTCCATTCTTCGAAGGGCCTCGAAGCGGACTATGTGATGCTCCTAAACGTCGTCGAGGGGATGATGGGCTTTCCAAGCCAGATTACCGACGATCCGGTCCTACAGATCGCGATGCCCGAACCCGATCCCTATCCTCTGGCCGAGGAGCGCCGCCTCTTTTACGTCGCACTGACCCGGGCGCGCCGCCAGGTACGCATCTACACCCTAGCAGACTCGCCTTCGCGCTTCCTGAGCGAATTGGCGAAGTCTGGCGCGATAGAAGTAGAAGCTGAGGGAGGGGTTCTGACCCCGTGCCCGAAGTGCGGCGAAGGCACGATGAGGCGGTACGATGGCCAATATGGCCCATTCGAAGCGTGCAGCACCCACCCCCGATGCGATTTCAAACGCAATGTTTCAGGGGAGGGTTCTGTCGCGCCCCCGCCATCCAACCGGGTGAGGATCACCCATCCGATATCAGCCGGAGATACCTGTCCCACCTGCGGCGACGGGTTGATGGTCGTCCGCTCCGGCGGCGCATATCAACCGTTCCTGGCTTGCTCAGCATACCCTTCCTGCAAGACGACCGCAGCGCTGGCCCCCCACCGACCAGGTGAATGACGTCCGATCACACCGGATTGTGGATCGGCGTGGAAAAGGGACCCCGGTAGCGGGGTGATCGGCGTCGAAAAGGGACCCCTCATCCCGTTGGTCTAGGCTGTTCGCTTGGCGGTGTGTCAGGCGGCGAGATCGGGATGCTGGTATTGGAGACGGTGTTGAGG
>NZ_JACIDH010000012.1 GCF_014196255.1 Sphingomonas pseudosanguinis | reverse complement strand
AATGGATGTGGCGCGAACTTGGTATCGAGAAACTGCGCCGCTAACTGCCCGCTGACGCTTACCGTGAATCTGTGTCCCTACAATGCACAGGGGCCAACTTGGCAGTCAGTGCCAGCGCCTCCGCTTCACCCCGAAGTCGAAACAGCACGGCAGGACTGCCATCGGCTGTTGCGGCCATGTGCATCGCATAATCGGGGAGCTGGTCGGCTTCCACCACTTTGCGCAGCATCCGGTTGAACTCTTTTGGTTTGCTGTCGCTGCCTGTCTTGTCGCGCAGCACCTCGACGCGACACGTCCACCCGCCCTTCTGATTGCCGGCGTGCTTGCGCGCGATACGATACAGGGCGCGTTCCAGCCCCCCGGTCAGCAGGAAATAATCTTGGTGCATGGTGAGCAGTGACCGCTCCCCCATAATACCCTCATACACCCAGTCCGACAGCGTAATGGTCATCCCGCGCGGTTGGTCAGTGTCCGGGTCCACCTCCAGCGTCCATTTGTCGAGCCAGTTGAAACCGGCCTTAGTCCGCCGCTTGGGCGCGCGGATCGAGGTCGATATGGAAGTCGTTTGAAGCCGCTGGAGTGCAGCCTGCAACTCCTGATAAGCCCGGCCGCTGGTGTCGCGCTTGATCGCCCGCAACAGGTCATAGGACGTAGTTCTAAGTGTCCGGGGAAGGTCGTTGACCCCCTGCTCCCGCATCCGATTGAGCGTGGACGCCGCCCATATCAAGATATCGGCGTCCCAGATCGTGGCCATGCCGTAGGCGGGGATCGCCTCAATCTTGACCCACGTCTCGCCGTCCGGGCTGCTATATTCGATCGGCTTCACCCGCTTGCGCTTCTGGAGCGAGAAGAACGGCCGCTCCATCGTCTCCCGCTGATCTTTCAGCGGGAGGTCGCCCATCAACGGGATGAACAGATCAAATTCGGGGTTGGGATTTTGGCGCTTGGTCATGAAGGATCAATCCTGCCATCCTGCATTGTTGCAGGTGTGCACATCGTCACACACGGCCGAATTGCTTGTCGGCTTCATACTTGGCGACCAGTTCGCTGATCGCTTCAGCAAGGAGATCTTGGTGACTCCGCCGGGTCCGCGCTGCCAAAACGCGAAATGCCTCCGCCGTGGGATCTGCAGGATCAAAATATGCCCCGAGGTGATACTTACCCGGTCGCTTGCCACCTGATCGTGCGGCACTCGGCGGCAAGGTCGCCGGAGCCGACTGGCGTTCCAGCTCGGGTTCGCGAGGGGAGGGTGCCGCTACTGCCGGCCCCAACAGGGAAGTCCGTTTCGCCATAATCAAGCTTTCACATTTGCAGGTGTGCAATTGATCACATCATCAAATATGTGCTTCTGCAAGGCTGCAATTTCCAAGGCAGCTTTACCTTTCGGCTCATGCTCAATGACGCCCAAGCCGTAAGGCCATGCCGCTCGGTAGACGCTGCGCTCCCGCAATACGGCACGCGCCACCCGTAAGCCGGTTGCCTCGGCAAGCGTTTTGGCATCGTCCAGCAATGTGGTTGCGGTAGGGGGGGCGGCATTCAGCACGACCACGCCCGTTCGCCCCGTGCTGGTGATAAGCTGTGCCGTGCGCTTGATCGCATCAAGATCGATCAATGACGGACGGCAGGGGATAACGACCAGATCGGCACGCTGCGCCGCTGCGGCGGCTTCCGCGCCCGCCGCTGGCGGTGTGTCGATGATAGTAAGTGCAAAGCCGTTGGCCTCAGCTGCATCAATCGCTTGGTCGAGGCGTCTCGCACTGATTGGCTCGACGTGCGGCAGCTCGGCCGTTCGTCGCTCGCTCCAAGCGGTCGCGCTCTCCTGCGGGTCGAGATCAAAGAGAGCCGTCTTGATCCCGACCGCTTCAGCAGCGACCGCCAAATTCACCGCGAGCGTCGTTTTGCCAACGCCACCCTTCTGAGCTGCAAGAGTGATAATATGCACGTGTGCACACCTTCAATAATTCAGATATGATATTATGCAGAACGGCAAGGTCGCACAAGTGCTATGGTGAGGCGCTCTGCTCCTAAAGCATGGCAACGCATGGGCATGCGCTGGATAAATCTGTACGATGCGCCGCTGCCACCGAGGCCCGGAGCATAGTTGGAGTGATCTGATGCAGAAGGGCAAGGCCTTGGACGAGACGATAAAAGGTGAGGTCCGCTTGTGCATCGAGGGCGGTCTTGCCCATTTCCCCGGACTGGCGGAGGAGCAGACGGTCTCGTTTGACGATCTCGCCACCTTGGAGTGCCAGGAGATCGCCAGTCTCGCCGATCAGGCGGACTTCTTCAGCTGCACGCCTGCTAACTGTAGGCGCTTGCAATCGTAGCGGCGTCTGCTCGCAAACGGAGCGATTTTCTGCTCGGATTATCTGACAATGGGCGGAGCAGTCTGCTCACGCTAATTGCCAATGTGCTCGCCATCATCCGGCGCTGCTCGCAGTCATGGTCGCCTGCTCACATTATCTGCCAGCGGGAGTGGCGTCAGCGTGGCACCCGGATGGAGCCGTCCGCGATCCCTTCGGCGATATTTGAGAGCATGACGGCGTAGCGGTGCAGGCCGGGGAAGCGACCGGCGTTTCTCTCGATCTCTTCGCCGTATCCGGCATCGAGCAGCGCCTTGAAGTCCGGCATCACGTCGAACATGCCGCCGAGCAGATCGATATCGGAAGCACCGATCAGCAGCAGGGCATTCGCATGGGCGTCGAGGCGTTTCATCGTCTCCAGCATTTCGGTTTTGGTCATCGCACCCTTTCCGCTTGCGTGGTGTCATCGCCTATTATGCGCTGGCCCTGTTCGCGAAAACCTTCCTTTCTGACGACCTCGCGGGCGGGCCATGACGACAACGCATTTCTGCGGCCCGCCGCTTGTCAGAACTGTTCTGGAAACCTGCTTCGCAAAAGCGCTTGCCGGCTACGGGTTTGGAGAGCCCATTGGCACGGAGCGTGAGCACAACGCCCCGTTTGCAAGCAGCGCCGGATGATGGCGAGCACACTGGCAGATAATTCGAGCAGGACGCTCCCCGCCAGTGGCAGAAAGCGTGAGCAGGAAATCAGGCTGTTTGCGAGCACACGCCGCTATGATTGCAAGCGCCTACAGCTATTCCGCACGGTTGCGCCAGTACGGCGCGAAGGATGGGCGAGTGATGAAGCTGGCAGCGGCCTGCCGGCAGGCAGGCTATCGCTATTGATCTCACCGCGCGATCGGCACCTGATCGATCCGCGTGGTCCAGGACGGGCTCTTGAAAGCACGCTTGGTGTCGTAGCTCTTCTGGGGGGCATAAAAAAGCTGGGGGTGACGGTGCTGATCCGGTAGCTTTAGGAGCATGTCGAAACCGGCTCCGCTTGTCGCTTACCGTCTGAAGGTCGGCCTCCGGGATATATCGCCGATGATTTGGCGACGCTTGCTGGTTCGCAGCGATCTGACGCTTTTTGGTCTGCACCGGGTAATCCAGATCGCGTTTGGTTGGGTCCGATGGTGGCAGGAACGTCCGCAATCTTCAATGGGACATGCGGCCGAACGCCGAGCATGTCCTCGACTATTTCCACATCGCCATGCGGGTGACGGTCATGCAGCAGATCGCGCGCGGATTGCCGCCCCCATCCGAGACGGATAAAGACGTGGCCGTCGCCACTCTCGAGCGAGTTCGGCACTTCCTCTGGCACGGCAACTGGCGCCGTGCTCTCGACCTAATCGGCGACGTCGAGACCAGAATGCTTGGTGCGACAGATCCGGATGTCACCGACGAGCCGATGAGCCACCCACAGGTCTCGCCGCAAGCTCGCAATCTCCTCAAGCATTTGCGGGAGTTCGAAAGCTATATCAGCGCCAATGCCAGCATGATCCCGAACTATGGCGAGCGACGACGATATGGCGAAGCAGTCTCGACCGCCTTCGTGGAATCGACCGTCAACCAGGTCGTCGCAAAGCGCTTCGCAAAGAAGCAACAGATGCAGTGGACGCCCAGAGGGGTGCATCTGCTTGTGCAACTCCGCGTCCGTACCCTTGATGGCACGTTGGCCAATGACTTTCAGAGGTGGAGGGACGAACGGAAGGCGGCATGACCCCCAACTTTCTCATGCTCCCCGCGTCGGCGGGGGTGGCAGGGCGGATCACCGCGGCAGCTTGCACATAGCTTCCTTACATCACTTACCTGTATCAATTCTGCAACATAGATACCCTCAAGCGCGCAGACGCGAAAGATTCTGTTTGTCAGTCTAGTGCCGACGCGGCCATTGTTGCTTCAGGCGATGCGAGCAAACGACACCGCCACATTTGCAGGGCTGATCATCAAGCGTTCCGGCGCGCCGAGCTCAATCGGCGGTCGGGAACGGGAACATGGGGAAGGACGCCTGAGAGCCACTCATCAAGGGAGCATCAGATGATCAGACATACCACGTCAGCTGGCGCGATCGCGTTCGCGCTGCTTGCTGCCGGTACCGCGCACGCGGCGGAGCCTGTCGCGACGACAACTGCGGCGACAACGACCCTGCCGCAAGCGGAGGCGGCGCAGGACGCGTCGGCATCGGCCGGCACTGCCGCCTCCGCGGATCCCAGCGACGACATCGTCGTGCTCGGTACGCGACGCACCGATCGCACGCTGGCCAACTCGCCATCACCGGTCGACGTCATCAGCGCGGCCGAACTGACGACACAGCCGTCGGCGAACATGATCGACCAGCTGAAGAACATCGTGCCCTCGTTCTACGCCGGGCAGAACTCGATCTCCGACGCGTCCACCTTCGTGCGCTCGCCGTCGCTGCGCGGGTTGGCGGGCGATCAGGTGCTCGTCATGCTGAACGGCAAGCGCTACAATCGCGCGGCGCTGGTGCAGGTCTACGGCGGCAGCGATACCGGGCTCGGGCGCGGTGCGCAGGGTCCGGACATCTCCGCCATCCCCTCGCTCGCGATCGGCAGCCTGCAGGTGCTGCGCGAAGGTGCCACCGCGCAATATGGCTCTGACGCGATCGCCGGCGTGCTGAACTACGGTCTGCGCGAAGATCAGGGGATCGAGATCGTCGGCCGGGCGGGCCAGTACTACGCGGGTGACGGCGAGAGCTACCAGATCGCCGGCAACGCCGGCCTCAAAGGCACTTGGGGCTTCATCAGCGCAACCGCCGAATACGTCGACGAGGGCCAGACCAGCCGCGGTGTCACGCGACCGTCGGCGGCCAATTTCGCGCAGAACTTCCCCGCGCTCGCGTCGCAACTGCCGAACTTTCCCGGACCGGTGCAGATCTGGGGCAATTCGCCCATGCACGGGTTCAAATCGGTGGTGAACGCCGCGATCAACGTCACCGACAACAGCAAGCTCTACGCGTTCGGCAATTACGCCGAGAGTAAGGGCAACCAGAGCTTCAACTACCGCGCTCCCGTATCGAGCACCGCGGTCGACACCAATGGCGTGGTGCGCAACCAGGGCGCGAACGGCGCCTTCAACAACACCTTCTTCCTGACGCCGTGTCCAACCGGCAACGCTACTTGCCCTGCAGGCGGCTTCGTGCGCGACACCAACACCTTCCGTTTCGCCAACCTCTATCCGGCAGGCTTCACGCCGCGCTTCGTCGGCAAGTCGCAAGAGATCTACGGCGTAGTCGGCTACAAGGGGACGAGCGGCGACTTCAGCTACGACTTGTCGGGCACCTGGGCGCGAAACAAGCTGGCGCTGTCGATGTACAGCTCGGCCAACTTCTCCTTCGGTCCCGCGACCCAGACCAGTTTCGACTTCGGCGATCTGATCCAGAAGGAAGTGAACGCCAACGCCGACTTCACCTATGCCGCTGACCTCGGGCTCGCAGCGCCACTGACGATCTCGTTCGGTGGTGAATTCCGCAAGGAAACCTACGAGCAGACTGCCGGAGACGAGCAATCCTATGCCGCCGGTCCTTACGCGGTCGCGCAGCGGCTCTACACGCAGACCGCGCCCGGCGTGTACGCCTTCTCCGGCACGACCGCCGCGCAGGGTGTCGGTGCGAGCGGCTATGCCGGCACCAGCCCGCAGACAGCGGGCAAGTTCAGCCAGAAAGCCTATGGCCTGTACGTCGGGCTCGAGACCGATCTGACCGAAGCGCTGACGGTCGGTGCAGCCGGCCGCTACGAGCATTATAACACCTTCGGCGACGCCTGGGTCGGTAAGGTCAACGCGCTCTACAAATTCGCTGACGCCTTCTCTGTCCGCGGCAGCATCGGCACCGGCTTCCACGCGCCTTCGCCCGGTCAATCCAACGTCTCGATTGTGACGACCTCGTTCAACAACGGCGTCGCATTCCAGAGCGGCACCTACCCGACCAACACCGCAGTGGCGCAATATTACGGCGCGAGCGATCTGACGCCGGAGAAGTCGACCAACTACGGCGCTGGCTTCATCCTGGAACCGGTCGCCAACATGACGATCACGGTTGACGGCTATCAGATCGATCTGCGCAACCGCATCGGCCTCACCTCGCCGTTCATCGTCACCGCGGCCGATCTCGCCGCGCAGCCCGCTCTGCTCCCAGTCGGCGTCGGCGGGCAGGTGCAATATTTCACCAACGGGTTCAAGACGCGCACCCGCGGCATCGATGTCGTCGGCACCTGGCGCACGACGCTGAGCGAAGCACTGCTCAACTTTTCGATCGCGTACAATTACAATGATACCAAGGTCGTCGACTACAACACGCGGATCATCAGCGCGGCGCAGCTGATCGATGCCGAGAATTTAGCACCCAAGCACCGTGTGGTATTCAATGGCAATTGGTCGCTCGACAACCTGAGCTTCAACGTGCGCGAGAACTATTATAGCTCGTTCACCAGTGCGCAGGATTACGGTCAGACCAACGGCGTGCCTAATCAGCGTTTCGGCGGCAAGTTCACCACCGACCTCGAGCTGAGCTATACCTTTGCCGACCATTTCACGCTGGCAGTCGGTGCGCAGAATTTCACCGACGAACGGCCCGATCGGCTCGCTCCGACCGCGACCGTGCAGATCTATCCGCTAACCGGCGGGACCTCTGATGGTCAGGTATACCCGCGAAATGGCGGCCCCTTCGGATTCAACGGCGGCTTCTACTATACGCGTCTGCGCGTGAAGTACTGACAAGCAGCGGTGAGGCGGATCGGTCCGTCTCACCGCTTCTCATGGGACAAGACGTGAAGCTTACTCCACGCACCGCCACGATCGACGATCTGGACGCCCTCAAGATCACGATCCGCCGCGCCATCGACCAGCTGCAATCAGGTTTTCTGACACCTGATCAGATCCGTGCCAGCCATCAGGTAATGGGTTTGGACACGCAACTGCTGCGGGATGGTACCTACTTCATGCTGCTCGACGGGGACACGATCGCGGGCTGTGGCGGGTGGAGTTACCGCAAGACGCTGTTCGGAGGAGACGCGAGCATCGTGGCCCGAGAGCCCGAACGCCTCGATCCGGCGATCGATGCGGCGCGGATCCGTGCGATGTACACTGACCCTGGCTATGTTCGGCGCGGCCTCGGCCGCATGATCTTAGACTTGTGCGAGAGCGCCGCGCGCACCGCCGGTTTCGTTCGCTCAGAGATGATGGCTACGCTGGCGGGGGAGCCGCTCTACACGGCGTGCGGATACCGGCGACTGGAGGCGCCGATCGCTGCAGCAGCAGCAGATGGCGTGTCGGTACCGCTAGTCCGGATGGGCAAGTCACTGCAGTGATGTCGCAAAATAGCGACATACGAGACGCTCGGAACTCAGGACTTTGGCGACACGACCCCAGTCCCATAACCCCGTCGCCAGGTGTCCATTTCGAGAAAGCGCAATCGGGAACAGGTTTTGGGAAATGGTGCCGCCCGAGAGGTGAAGTGCCCTCCCTCACCTTCTGTGATCCTGGCTGGGGTTCCTTTACGGGAACGCCGATCAGGCTCTGGTTAGCTCAGTTTTGCGCGTGATAGTCCAATGCTCCAGTCGTTTGTAGACGATCACCTTGTCGCCGATCAGATCTCCATGCCGGCGACAGAAGAGGTCGAGCTGATCGCGATCGCCGACCAGTTCGACACAGATCGTCAGATGCGGATCGGCAATTTCCGAGCCGTTCTCCCGGATCGGTTCGTGATTGCTGAAGCCGTAATGGGTATTTTGCGCGACGGCGTTGATGATGCCGTCCGCCTTCGCGGTGCGAATCAGCTCGCGATAGAGCGGCTTTGCCCCCCAGAAGCGACGCGGGCCGATCTTGTCGGACGGTTTCAGATAGATGCGCAGCATCCCGACTTCGCGGTGATGGACGGTGAAACGATTGGGCATGACCGGCTTTCGACAGGAAACAGGATCAGGCGCGCGTGCGCCGGCGAGAAGCGCGGTGCGTGCGGGCATCGCGCAGGGTCGCGTCGGGTGTGAGGTGTGCGGCAGGTACCTTTGGCACAGCGACGCGCTGCGACAGGTAGATGCCGTTGTGGCCTGAGCAGAGGTAGGCGACGAAGCACGCGACTGCGATCGGCACCGTATAGGCCGCGCCGAACAACTCGATCCCCATGAACGTGCAAGCCAGCGGTGTGTTGGCCGCGCCCGCGAACAGCGCGACGAAGCCGATCGCTGCGAATAGCCCCGACGGTACTCCGAACATCGGCGCGAGCGCATTGCCGAGCGCCGCGCCGATAAAGAACAGCGGCGTGACCTCGCCCCCCTTGAAGCCCGCGCTCAGGGTCACGACGGTAAAGAGCAGCTTCAGCGCCCAGCTCCACGAGTGCGTATCGGGACCAAAGAAGCTGGCGATGGTCAGGCTGTCCGGTGTCGCGGCGAGCGTACCCAGGCCAAGATAGTCGCGGGTTCCGAGCAGCCAGACCAGCGCAATCACGGCCAGCCCGCCGATAACGGGTCGTAGTGGGCCATAGGGGATCACGCGCTTCAACCATCCGCCCAGCGCGTGATTGGCCTCGGCAAAGGTCAGCCCGGTCAGACCGAAGGCAATGCCGGCGACACCGGCCTTGGCGACGAGCAGCGCGTCGACCGGCACCAGCGCATCGACATGGTAGACGCCGTGATGAATGCCCCAGGCAAGACAGGTCCAGTCACCGACCAGCGCCGCGACCAGGCATGGCACCAGCGCGCGATACTCGACCCGACCGATCGCCAGCACCTCCAGTGCAAAGACCGCGCCCGCAATCGGCGTCCCGAAGACCGCGCCGAACCCAGCCGCGATCCCGGTCATAAGGAGGGTGCGTGTCGCTTCCGCATCCAATCTGAGCGCGCGTCCAAACCCGCTGGCAAGACTGCCGCCCAACTGCACGGCGGTGCCTTCACGTCCCGCCGATCCCCCGAACAGATGTGTCACGACCGTGCCGAAGAAGATGAGCGGAGCCATGCGCAGCGGCACGCCGCCCCCCGGTTCGTGGATTTGCTCGACGATGAGGTTGTTGCCGCCTTCGACCGAGCGCCCTGTCAGATGGTAGAGCAGTCCGACCACGAACCCGCCGATCGGCAGCAGGTAGAGCAGCCAGGGAAAGGCGAAGCGAAGCCGGGTTACGGCGTCGAGGCTCCGCAGGAAGGCCGCGCAGAGCGTTCCCACCGCTGCGGCCATCGGGACCAGGATCAAAGCCCACCGCAGTACCGACGTGGCATGGGTGCGGCGATCGCGAATGAACGCTGCCATGTTGAACTGGTCATAGAGATTGCGAAATGTCGCGCGCACGATTCCTCCTTGCTGCCTTGCGGCGCCTGGTAGGAATCATCGGCCCTTGCGAGGGCGGTTCGACCGAATGGCCCGGCGGAAATCCATCGCCGTGCCTGCGCATATGCTGTCCGACCGCGACCCGGTCAACCAACCGCAGAAGCATGAGACTATCGTTTTGGTGAGGACCGATAAAATGGCTTTGGCCACGGAATAAACCCCGACGAGCATCGTCTACGCTTTCGAGACCGATGCGCTGGAGGCTTATGCGTAGACGAGATTGGATGCTGGGTCTGACGGCTTCGGCCCTACTTACCGGCGCAGTCGCGGCCGCCCCCGCCGATGGCTACGCTACCATGATGTCTGTCGCGATGGACCGGATGATGGCGGGCATGATGGTCAAGCCGTCCGGTGACGTCGACCGCGACTTCGTGGCGATGATGCTTCCGCATCATCAGGGTGCCATCGATATGGCGGTGGCGGAGCTGCGCTACGGCCATAACGAGCAGCTCAAGCGCATCGCGCAGGAAATCATCATCGATCAGCAGCAGGAGATCGCCGCCATGAAGCTGGCGATCGGCCAGCCGCTACCGCCTTCGACGCCAGCCCCGACGCAGGGCGGCGACCACCATAGCCCTATGGAGCACTGACATGATCCGGACCATCCTGCGCTCGGCCGCCTTGCTGATGAGCGCCGCACCGGGCCTCGCCATGGCCCAGCAGGCGCCGTGGAACGCTAAGGACATGCCCGTCAGCCACCGCGACCGCGTCTATGCGTCTGAACAATTCTCCAACACGGTGTCGGTGACCGACCCGGCCGACAACCGGCTGCTCGGCGTCATCAAACTCGGCGATCCCCAGCCGATGAACTTCTCCCCGCTCTACAAGGGACAGGTGCTGGTTCACGGCCTGGGCTTCTCGCCGGACGGGAAGACCTTGGCGGTCGTGTCGATCGGATCGAACGCCGTGTCGTGGATCGACACCGCCACCAACACCGTCAAGCACACGACCTATGTCGGGCGCAGTCCGCACGAGGCGTTCTTCACGCCGGACGGCAAGGAGGTGTGGGTCACGGTCCGCGGCGAGGATTATATCGCCGTGCTCGACCCCACGACGTACAAGGAGACGGGGCGCATCAAGACGCCCGGTGGTCCGGGCATGACGATCTTCTCTCCCGATGGCCGGTACGGCTATGTCTGCTCTTCGTTCAATCCGGTATTGGCTGTGTTCGATGTCGCGACCCACGCGCAGGTCGGACAGGTGGCGCAGCCAAGCCCCTTCTGCCCCAACATCGCCGCGACGCCGGACGGCAAGCAAGTGTGGTTTACGCTGAAGGACATCGGCAAGACGGTCGCATTCGATGCTCGGCCACCCTTCGCGATCCTGAAGGTGCTGGATACCGGGCCTATCACGAACCATGTCAATTTCGCCCGCACGGCCAAGGGGCAGTTCGCGTATGTGACGGTCGGCGGAGAGAATGTGGTCAAGGTGTTCCGCACGTCCGACTTCACGCCGGTGGCAACAATTCCGGTCGGCAAGATGCCGCACGGTGTTTGGCCATCGGGCGACGGCCGGCGCGTTTATGTCGGGCTAGAGAATTCCGATGAGCTGGCCGCGATCGACACTGCCGGCAACACGGTCGTCGCTACCGTGCCGGTCGGACAGGCACCGCAGGCGATCGCCTATGTGTCGAACGCAGTTCCGACAGGCCCCGGCACCGACAATCTCCAGCCGCTCGGCACAGCGGGCAAGGCGCTGCATCTGACCATGGGGCCGATTGGCGGCAAAGGTACGGCAAGCAGCATCACCCTCTTCGACCAGGGCATCATTCAGGTCGTGCAGAGTGCCGTTACCGGTTTGCAGCCCAAGAAGCCTTACATGCTCGTACTGACCGCCAATGCGGACGGCAGCGGCGCTGTAGAGCCGCTTGCGAACTTCATGAGCAACCCGGCAGGTGCGGCGATCGTCAACGCATCGGGTCCGATCCGCCAGATCGTTCAGGGCAGCACCGCGACACCCCGGCGCTTTCTGGCGGTTGCGGAGGTGGTGAACGGCGCGCCGGGGCGCATCGTGCAGGTGCAGCGCGACTGAGATGGACCCGCTTGCCGCCGCGATCGAACCGCTGATCCCCGGGCTGCGCCGCTATGCCCGGTCGTGGTTGCGCGACCGGGTGATGGCGGATGACGTGGTGCAGGATTGCCTGGAGCGCGCGGTCGGGCGCTGGCGACAGCGACGGGGTGCGGAGGTCCGCCCGTGGGTCTATGCGATCCTGCACAATTTGTTGGTCGATCATCAGCGGCAGCATAGCCGGCGAGGTACGGCGGTTCCGCTCCACCTCGTGGACGACGCCGCGCTCGGCCGCCCGGCCGATCAGGACACAGGCCTGCACCACCGCGACCTGCTGCGCGCGCTTGATGCGTTGCCTGAAGAACAGCGAACGGTGCTGCTCCTGGTCTCGGTCGAGGGCCTGCCCTATGCGGAGGTCGCTGCCGTAGTCGGCGTGCCGCTGGGCACGGTAATGTCGCGCATATCGCGGGGGCGCGACCGTCTGGCGACCCTCCTCCGGGAGGGTGAACGGCCGCGATTGAGGAGCGTGCAATGACCAGCCCGATCGGCGAGGACGATCTGGCCGCATGGATCGATGGCAGGCTGTCGCCCGAGCGGCAGCGCCTGGTCGACGCCTATCTTGAAGGCCAGCCGGACGTGCATGCCCGTGTGCGAGAGCAGGCGGAGCAGGCGCGAGCCCTTGCATCCCTGTTCGCCCCCGTCGCGGATGAACCGATCCCGGCGACGATGCGCGTGGCAGCGATCAGGGGACGGCAACGGCAACCGCGTTGGCAGCTCGCCATCGCCGCGTCACTTCTGCTGGCGTTGGGGTTTGGCGGTGGCTGGTCGAGCGCGCGGTGGAGCGGCGAACCCCGCGCGGGCATCGCGGCGCTGGCCAACGAGGCGAGTGATAATTTCCGTGTCTATGCCGCCGACCGGATACGACCGGCGGAGATCGGCCCCGACCAGCGCGACATGCTGATCCGATGGACCTCCGCTCGATTGGGTGAGCGCGTCACGATCCCGGACCTCAGCACGGCCGGCTATCGCTATGGCGGGGGGCGACTGGTCGCGACGCCCCATGGCCCTGCGGCACTGCTCCTCTACGACGGACCGCAAGCGTCGAAACTTGCGGTGCTGACGAGGCCCATGCAGATCGACAAGACTGCGAGCATGACCAGCACGTCCAGCGGGACCATGGGCCGGGTCACATGGGCGGTCGACGGGATCGGCTATAGTGTGGTGGGCGAGCGACCCGCGGCCGAACTGCATCCGATCGCCGATGAAGTCCGGCGTCAGGCAGATGCCGCGCTTGTGTCCTGATAGCGCCTTGCCGCCTCCCGGCGCCGACGGGCACCGGGCGGTCCAGCGCGATCACGGCTTGCGCTCGACATCCTTCCTGTCGGTCTCGGCCGGCGTCAGACGGGCTCGCTCGCGGATGCGGCGTTCCAGCGGCGCGCCGACGAACAGGACGAGCATTGCAAGGCTCACCCCGCCGATGATGAGCGGCCACACCGCCAACCCTGCTGCCGCGCCGATCGTGGCCGTCACCCAGATGCACGCGGCGGTCGCCAATCCATGCACTTCCTGACCCTGGCCGACCCGCAGCACCGCGCCGGCACCGATGAAACCGACGCCTGTCAGAATGCCCTGCATCGCCCGCCCTGCGGCGTCGGCGTTTACATTTGGCAGGCCACTATGCACGACCGCCTGCACGGCGATGCAGCTCGCCAGACCGACCAGACCCAGCGTTCGCAAGCCCATGATCTGCCGGTTCTCGCGCGAGCGTTCCCAGCCGAGCACCATCCCGGCCGCGGTCGCCACCACCAGCCGCCCGATCGCATCGATCCAGAAGCCGATGTCCGATGCCGCTGACGCTTCGATCATTCGACCAGCACGTGGACGTGATGCCAGGCGGTGCACAGATATCCGGCGAAGTTCCACATCGTGTCCGGCCGTTCGGGCTGTCCCTGTCCAGCCCCGTCGAAGGCGCGCACGACAAGGTGCTGGCGACCTTTGGCAAGCGTGGCGTCGAGGGTCCAGCGCCGCCAACCCCAGTGCGTCTCCGGATCATCGGCGAACGTCGCCTGTTGCCACTCGCGACCACCGTTTACCGACACTTCGACCCGAGAGACGCGGCGATCATAGGCGATGGCATAGCCCTCGATCCGCACCTCCCCGGCCGGCAGGCTTTCGCCAGAGCCGGGCACGCAGATCGCGGCGTTGAGCGGCATGGCATTGATGGTCAGACCCCGGCTCCAGTCGACGGTGTCGCTCGTCACATCGGCGGGAAACAGCTTGTAGTCGTGCGCCTGGATCGGTGCGTCGGAAGGCATGTCTCGCACCTCGATCCGTGTCAGCCATTTGGCGCTGCGCACGCCGGCATAGCCCGGCACCACCATGCGGAGCGGTGCGCCGTGTTCGGGCGTCAGCGGCTCGCCGTTCATCGCCCAGACGAGGAGGACGTCGGGCTGCCGCGCCTTGCTCATGGCGATCGATACCCCGAACAAGGCTTCCTCGCCCTCCACGTCCACCTCGTCCGCGCCGGTGAACGCCACGAACAGGTCGGACGCATCAGGTGCGCCGACCGCATCGAGCACATCGGCCAGGCGTACGCCGGTCCACTCTGCATTGCCGATCGCGCCCACGTCCCACGGGTCGCCGGACGTTTTGGCGACCTGCTGGAGATCCGTGCGCCGGTTGCCGGCGCACTGGAGAACTGCCGTCACCGTGCGCGTGGCAAACGTCCTCTTCAGCTCCTCCACCGAGAAGGAGCGGCTCGCCATGCCCGTCCCGCTCACTTCGATCCGATGATCGGCAGGCAGATCAGGCACCGCACCATGGCTGCGCACATAGAACAGCGCCTGCGGCGTCAGGAACCGCTCGATCAGCGCGCCGGGCGTCGGCTCGGCGTTGTAGGGATCGGATTTGCGCTCGATCATATCGGTCATGGACGAACAAACGCCGCAAGCGCGCGGATCGCTTCAAGTCTTCAAGACCATCACAGACGAAGGATTACCGATCGTTCCGATATCCAGATTGGAATGAGCAGATCAAACGGTTGGTCGTATCGATCAGATTGCGCGATATAAGCTGCATGACCCTGGAGCAGCTCAGAATCTTCGTCGGTGTCGCCGAGCGCGAACACGTTACCAAGGCAGCGGAGGTGCTGAACGTCACGCAGTCCGCTGCCTCCGGCGCGATTGCTGCCCTCGAAGCGCGCTACGGGGTTCCTCTGTTTCACCGCGTCGGGCGTGGCATCCAGCTGACCGAAGCAGGCCGCGGCTTTCTGGAGGAAGCGCGCGCGGTGCTGGGGCGGGCAGCGCATGCCGAGACGATGCTGGCGGACTATGCCGGGCTTGCCCGTGGTTCATTGCGGATCGTCGCCAGCCAGACGATCGCGAGCTACTGGTTGCCGGCAAAGCTCGCCGCCTTCCACGAACGCCACCCGCAGATCGCGGTCGAACTGGCGATCGACAACACCGAAGGCGCGGCAGCGCAGGTGCTGAGCGGCGCGGCGGAACTCGGCTTTGTCGAGGGCGAGGTGGACGAACCGGCACTCGCCCACTGGAACGTCGGGCGTGATCCGATGGTGCTGGTCGGCCGCGAGGACGCCGAACGTGTCGACGAGGCCTGGCTGCGCACTGAACGCTGGATCGTCCGTGAGCTGGGATCGGGTACGCGCTCGACCTTCGAGGACGTGCTGCGAACGCGCGGGTTTGATCCGGCCCAGCTGACGATAGCGATGACGCTGCCGTCCAACGAGGCGGTGCGCACCGCCGTCGAGGCGGGTGCCGGCGTTGCCGTCTTGTCGCGATTGGTCGTCGCGCGCGCGCTCAAGGCCGGTGACCTTGTCGAGCTGCCGCTCGGGCTGCCCGACCGCGCCTTTCACGCGCTGCGCCACAAGGAACGCTATCGCACCCGCGCGGCCGACGCGCTGACGGACCTCATCAAGGAGCAGGTCGCATGACTGCCGACACGCACTCCGTTCTTGGCGGCCTCAAGCCGCTCAGCCGGCTCGATCATCCCCGCGAGATGATCCGTCAGTTCACGCCCAACTGGTTCGCCGCGACGATGGGCACGGGCATCCTTGCCCTCGCGCTGCCGCAGGTGCCCGGCATCGGGCCTTCGCTCAAACCCGTTGGCGAGGTGTTGTGGTTCTTCAATATCGCACTCTTTGCGCTGTTCGCCGGCCTTTATGGCGCGCGCTGGGCGATGTTCGGGCACGAGGCGCGGCGCATCTTCGGGCATAACACCGTGTCGATGTTCATCGGCACCATCCCGATGGGCCTCGCGACGATCATCAACGGCTGCCTCGCCTTCGGCATCGCACGGTTCGGGAATGGCATCGTACCGGTCGCACACGTCCTGTGGTGGATCGACGTCGCCATGTCGCTCGCCTGTGGCGTGCTGATCCCGTACATGATGTTCACCCGTCACGAGCACAGCCTGGACGGCATGACCGCGGTATGGCTGCTGCCGGTCGTCGCTGCCGAAGTGGCGGGCGCCAGCGGCGGGCTGCTCGCGCCGCATCTGACCGATCCTCACGCGCAGCTAGTCACGCTTGCGACCTCCTATGTGCTGTGGGCCTATTCGGTGCCGGTCGCGTTCGGCATCCTCGCCATCCTCATCCTGCGCATGGCGCTCCACAAGCTGCCGCATGAGAGCATGGCGGCGTCCTCCTGGCTGGCGCTGGGACCGATCGGCACGGGTGCTCTGGGCATGCTGGTGCTCGGGGCGGACGCGCCGGCGATCCTCGCGGCGCACGGGCTGGCCGGTGTCGGTACCGTCGCGCAAGGGATCGGCGTTGTGGCCGGACTCTGCCTGTGGGGCTTCGGCCTGTGGTGGCTGGCGCTCGCGACGCTCATCACCATCCGCTACTGGCGCGCCGGCGTCCCGTTCAACCTGGGCTGGTGGGGCTATACCTTTCCGCTCGGCGTCTACACCGTCGCCACCTTCCGCCTAGGCACGACGCTGAACCTCGGTTTCTTCAGTTTCGTCGGCACGGTGCTGACAGTCGCGCTTGCGGCGATGTGGCTGCTCGTCGGCGCCAAGACGCTGGCCGGCGCATGGCGCGGCAACCTGTTCGTCTCACCCTGCATCGCCACCCCGAACTGATCCGCCATGATGATCGGATCAGTCGGTCCGATCACTTGCCAAACGCCCCTTCGATCCGCCAGCGTGGCTGGCCACAGGAGAGCCTTGTCATGGACAATTTCGACGCCGGACTGGCGAGTGAGACCAGCCGTCGCCGCTTTCTCAGGCATGCCGCGCTCGGTACCGCCGGCCTTGCCGCCGCGCCGGCACTGGCGCAGCAGCTCGTCGACCTGAAGCTGCCTGGCGGCAATGCCGAACGGCCGATGACCAGCGCCTTTCCCGGCAAGGGCAGCATGATCCTCCAGCGTATCCATCCGCCCTTGCTGGAAACGCCGATGGACGTGTTCGACAAGTCGGTGTTCACGCCCAACGACCAGTTCTTCGTCCGCTGGCACTGGGCCGACATCCCGACCTCGATCGATGTCGAGACTTTCCGCCTCAACGTCTTCGGCCACGTCAACCGACCGCTGTCGATCAGCCTCGCCCAGCTGCTGCGCCTGCCGCGGGTCGAGATGGCGGCGGTCAACCAATGCTCGGGAAACAGCCGTGGGCTGTTCCAGCCACGTGTTGCCGGCGCGCAATGGGGCAACGGCGCGATGGGCAATGCCAAATGGCTCGGTGTGCGCCTGCGCGACGTGCTCGACCTCGCCGGGGTCAAGACAGGCGCGGTGCAGGTGCGCTTCGGTGCGCTCGATCAACCGGTCGTGGCGGGCGCCCCTGACTTTGAGAAGGCGCTCGACATCGACCATGCCCGCGACGGCGAAGTGATGATCGCCTTCGGCATGAACGGCGAGCAGCTGCCGCTCCTCAATGGCTTTCCCTGCCGGCTGATCGTGCCGGGCTGGTACTCGACCTATTGGGTCAAGATGCTGAACTCGATCGAGGTACTGCCCGGCCCCGACGACCAGTATTGGATGGCCAAGGCCTACAAGATCCCCGCGACGCCGGGCGCGAATGTCGCGCCCGGCGCCAGAGACTTCCCGACTGTCCCCATCAACCGCATGATCCCGCGCAGCTGGATGACCAGCCTGCCCGATGGCCAGACGATAGCCTATGAGGCATCGATCCCGGTCGGCGGCATCGCGATGGGCGGCGACTGCGGCGTCGCCAAGGTCGATGTATCGTCGGACGGAGGCCGCACCTGGTACAGGACGACGCTCGGAGCGGACGAGGGCAGGTACAGCTTCCGTCGGTGGGATGGTCGCGTGCCGCTGCGACGCGGTGCCAACCCGATCATGGTGCGCTGCTGGAACACCAACGGTGTCGCCCAGCCGATGAAGCCGATCTGGAACCCGGGCGGGTTCATGCGCGGCAATATCGAGACCACCACCATCATCGCGGCCTGAGGAGCGAGTAGCATGAAGACCCCGTCTCCCGGCATCATGGCCGCTGGCCTGATCGGCCTGACCGGCATTATCCTCGTCTCGATCGGGGCGCCGAGCAGCCGCAAGGCGCCTGCCCCGATCTCCGAGACATCCGAGCCGGCACCGCCCACCAGCGTCTCAGCCCGCGGCTTTTCGCTCGCCTCGACCAGCGTCGACCTGCCGGTCGATGACGCTACCTACCCCGATGGTCCGCACGCCGACGTCATCAACGCCAACTGCACTTCGTGCCACTCGGCCAGCATGGCGCTAACTCAGCCTGCGCTATCGGCGGACCAGTGGAAGGCGACCGTCACCAAGATGCGTGAGGTGTACAAGGCGCCAGTGGCCGAGAAGGACGTCGATGCGATCGTTGCTTATCTCACCGCTATGCCGAGCCAGAAGGTGGCACCCGCGACCGGCAAGGCGCAGGACCCGGACCCCAAAGTGGCTCCTGATGTCTCAGGTGGAACCGGCTAACCGATCTACTTCCATAATCCCGAAATACCATCCCAAACGAGACGGTGTCGGCAGCCTCGTTCGCCGTTCCCGGTCGGGAATGCCGTGCTATTGGCCCGGCGGGGGCAATTCCGCTCGACAAGGGGTGAAGCGAGTTGGCTAAGGAACACGAATATACCTGCCGCATCGACTGGACCGGCAATCGTGGGGACGGCACTAGGACCTATCGTGGCTACGATCGCACCTGGGACGTGGTGACGCCCGGTAAGCCAACTATCCATTGTTCGAACGATCCCCTTCTGGGTGGCGATCCGACCCTGCCAAATCCGGAAGACCTTCTTCTGGCCTCGTTGTCGAGCTGTCATATGCTCTGGTATCTTCACTTGGCCAGCAGCGCCAAGATCGTGGTCCATCGCTACACCGATGATCCGATTGGCGTCGGAGAGGTCCACGCTGACGGTTCCGGGCAATTCCTCCGGGCCACCTTGCGGCCGACGATCGTCGTTGCGGAAGGTACTGACATTCCACAAGCAGAAGCGATCCACCACGAGGTTAACCGCTACTGCTTCATTGCCCGCTCAGTGAACTTTCCGGTTACATACGTGCCGACGTTCAAAATCGCGGTGTGCTGACGCCGCCTTTCCCGATCGACCATGGTATTTTGGGACAGTGCCGCGCCAGTCAGTCCGGGATCAGTGCCCAACCGCGTATTTGCAACGTCGCCATCGTCGTAAGCGCCGACACGTCAACTTCGACAGTCTTATCGACCGTGGTCCGGGCAATCCCGTTTCCGATCAGAGCCTGGCTGCACACCCGAACGGACACGCCTGCGCGCTTCAGCTCTGCTATCAGGGCAAGATTGGGGTTCGCGGCAGCGCCGGTCTTGGTCGCATATGCCGCATCCTCGACGACGATCGGCGTCGCCGGGCCGTGGACGATCACGACCACATCTCCCCGTGCCGGCCGCACGCCATCGGCGCCAAGCAAATTCAGGAAGCGTGCCACCTTTTCGAGCGATGGATTGACCTTATCGGGGGATGACGCTGCCTTCGTCACGTTGAACAGTACGCGATATCGCAAGGAGCGGTCCGGCCGCTCCGCCGCGCCTTCCACCGGCGTGATTTTACCATATCCAGCGATCACCGGCTGTTGAGTGGTGACGCCCGCTGACACGACGCTGCTCATGACGGCCAGGCATCCTGCAATCGCGATAAAAGGCAGCCGCATCTAACTTTTCCTTCCACGGTCGAAACGATTACCCGATCCTCGCAAACACGGCCGCGCCGATGTTTTGCGGCCGCGCGGTAGCCATCGCTTCGCGTGGTCGCGCCGACCGGGGAGCGGGCGCTGCTTGCTCCACAGCTATATCGTCGGCACCGAACATCGCTTCGAGCGTGCGCACGCAGAGTGCAGCCGCATCATTGGCAAGACGGTAGTGGACCTGCTTGGCCTCTCGCCTCGTCTTCACCAGATCAGCGCGGCGCAGCTCAGCAAGCTGCTGGCTGAGCGCCGGTTGGGTCACCCCAGTAGCGGCCTCGATGTCCGCGACCTGGCGCTCACCGCCGAGCAGATAGGACAGGATCATAAGGCGCTGGGGTTGAGCAAACACGCGCAGCTTCTCAACCGCCGCATCGGCGATCGCGCGGGATTGATGTATCGCCGTCATCGATCTGCCTTCAACTGATGAAACCAGTCTGCGCCAGCGCTGCCGGGCAGGGCAGGCGGCAGCAGGACGTCGTCGCCCGGCTGCCAGTCGGCCGGCGTATAGACTTGCCCATCGGCCGAGCGCTGCAATGCCCTGACCGTGCGCAGCATCTCGTCGACCGATCGCCCGACGCTCATGGGATACCAGTTGAGCGCCCGGATAATGCCCTCGGGATCGATGAAATAGGTCGCGCGGACGGCCGAGGCGTCGCCAGCCTGCTCGTCAAGCATGCCGTAGGCGTAACCCACCGCCATCGATGGGTCTTCTACGACCGGGAACGGCACCTCGACGCCGAAGACATCCTTGATCGCGCGCAACCAAGCGACATGCGAATACAGGCTGTCGACCGACAGTCCGAGCAAGACGCAATCCAGCTCCTCGAACTGCGGTGCAGCCTTGGCCAGTGCCACGAACTCGCTGGTGCAGACCGGCGTAAAGTCGGCCGGATGCGAGAAGAACACGACCCAGCGACCACGATACTGATCGAGCGTCATTTCGCCCTGCGTCGTGCGAGCGGTAAAATTCGGGGCCGCGTCCCCGATGCGCAACGAGCGCGGCGCGTCTGCATCCATCGTTTCCATGCTTTTCAGATGGCACGGACAGCCCGTTGACGCAAGTGAATTACATGACTACATAAAGTCTGAAATCGATAAACGGAGGCGGTCATGGAATCGGCTTTGAACGAGGCAGTTGCGCAAATCGAGCGAGCGAAGGCGGCGGGGTCGCCGATCGTTCATTCCTTCTTCGATGAGCCGACCAACACCGCGACCTACGTCGTTTGGGACCCTGCCACGCGGAAAGCGGCGATCGTCGACAGCGTCCTGGATTTCGACGCTGCGGCAGGCCGTACCAAGACGGCCTCGGCGGATGCGGTCATCGCTTATGTGCGACAGAACGGCCTGACGGTCGACTGGCTGCTCGAAACCCACGCCCATGCCGATCACCTGTCTGCGGCACCCTATTTGCAAAAGGCGCTTGGCGGCCAGCTCGCGATCGGCCGTGAGATCATCCGCGTGCAGAACGTCTTCGGCAAGATTTTCAACGCCGGCACCAACTTCGAACGCGACGGCTCCGAGTTCGATCGGCTCTTCGACGACGGCGACCGTTTTGCGATCGGCGACATCGAGGCCCTCGCGCTGCATGTGCCGGGGCATACCCCGGCCGACATGGCCTATGTCATCGGTGACGCAGTCTTCACCGGCGATACCCTCTTCATGCCGGATTACGGCACGGCGCGGGCAGATTTCCCCGGCGGTGACGCCCGCCAGCTCTACCGCTCGATCCGCCGACTGATGCAGTTGCCGGACGAGACGCGGCTGTTCCTGTGCCACGACTACAAGGCCGCGGGTCGCGATCAGTATGTCTGGGAAACGACTGTCGGCGCGCAGCGCGTTGGCAACGTCCATGTCCACGAAGGGGTAGACGAAGACGACTTCGTCGCGATGCGCACCAGTCGCGATGCCACCCTGTCGATGCCCAAGCTCATCCTGCCATCGGTTCAGGTGAACATGCGCGGCGGCCATTTGCCGGAGCCGGAAGCTAACGGCACCCGCTACCTCAAGATTCCACTGGATGTGCTGTGATGCCCGGATTTCCTCATGCCATGCCGCTCGCCGGCTTCATCGGTGGGCTGATGATCGGCATCGCTGCTGCGATCATGCTGCTGGGGAACGGTCGTATAGCCGGGGTCAGCGGCATGTTCGCGCGTGTCCTCGGCCTTTCCGAAGGCGGCGCGCCGTGGACGATCGCACTTCTTTTCACAGCGGGGCTGCCCTTGGGCGCGGCCCTTGCTGCGGCGAATCTGGATGTGGAAGCACGCTTCCCGACGTCGCTTGGGTTGATCGCCGTCGCCGGTCTGATCGTCGGGATCGGGACGCGGCTCGGCGCGGGATGCACCAGCGGTCACGGCGTCTGCGGTCTGTCGCGTCTGTCACCGCGGTCCATCGTCGCGACGGGCACCTTCATGGCGACGGGCATCGCGACCGTTACCCTCATGCGTCTGGCGGGGGTGACGCTGTGATGCGCCAGGGCATCCTCTCGCTCGTCAGCGGCACGCTGTTCGGCGCCGGCCTTGCCGTTTCCGGCATGATCGATCCTGCGCGGGTACGGGCGTTCCTCGACGTCGCCGGTGCCTGGGACCCGACCCTCGCTTTCGTCATGGGCGGGGCAATCCTGCCGATGGCGATAGCGTGGTTCATCGCGCGTCGGCGCTCCGCGCCGATCGTCGCCGAGCAATTCCATACACCGGCCACCTCGCCGATCGACACGCGCCTCATCGGCGGTGCCGCCTTGTTCGGCATAGGCTGGGGCCTTGTCGGGCTCTGCCCAGGCCCTGCCATCGCCGCACTGGCGATCCAGCCTGCACCGGCGCTGCTCTTCATCGCCGCGATGGCGCTGGGCGCTGCCATCCACCGCTTCGCACTCACCCCACGCCGTTCGGCCTGAACGGGACAGGAGACGTCACATGGCCTTCAAGAAGATCACACCGTCCTTCTCGGCTGCTCCCCAGCTTACCCGGAATGACGTCGCTGCTGCCGCACGGGCGGGATACCGCTCGATCGTTTCGAGCCGACCCGACGGCGAGGAGCCGGGTCAGCCAAGCGCACAGGATATGGCCCGCTTGGCCGAAGAACACGGCCTTGCCTTCGCGCATGTCCCGATCGTGCCGGGCAAGGCGACCGATGCCGATGCGGATCGGATGAAGGAAGCGCTGACCACGCTGCCGGGGCCGACGCTCGGCTTCTGCCGAAGCGGTACGCGGGCAGCCACCCTGTGGGCGCTGGCGGAGGCGGACCAAACTGATCCCGCAACGATCATCGGTCAGGCGAAAGCAGCCGGATACGACCTCGCCGATCTGAAGCCGGCGCTTGCCCGCCGGTCTGAGAGGACCGGCAAATGACCTACGACGTCGTCATCATCGGAGGTGGGGCTGCTGGCATCTCAACCGCCGCCAGCATCCTGAAGCGCAACGCCAAGGTATCGATCGCTGTCGTCGATCCCGCCCAGGAGCACTATTACCAGCCCGGTTGGACGTTGGTCGGGGCTGGCGTTTTCACCCCCGAACAGACCCGCAAGGCGGAAGCCGACGTGATGCCCAAGGGCGTCGAATGGATACGGCTACCTGCAATCAACATCGATCCCGTTCGCCAGGCGATCACCTTGGGGGACGGGGATACGATCGCCTACCGTGTCCTGATCGTCGCCTTGGGTCTGCGCCTCGCGTGGGAGAAGATCGCCGGACTTCCCGAGGCGTTGGGCCGCAACGGCGTCACGTCCAACTACCGCTACGATCTGGCACCCTACACCTACCGGCTTGTCCGGGATTTGGAGCGGGGGCGTGCGCTGTTCTCGCAACCGCCGATGCCGATCAAGTGCGCCGGCGCGCCGCAAAAGGCGATGTATCTCTCCTGCGACATCTGGCGCGAGAGCGGCGTCCTTCCCGCGATCGACGTCGAGTTTCACAACGCCGGCGCGGCGCTGTTCGGCGTCGCGACCTACGTCCCGGCGCTGATGGAATATGTCGAGAAGTACGCGATCGACCTCAAGCTGGAGTCCAACCTTGTCGCGGTCGACGCCGATCGGGGTGTCGCCACATTCGAGCGCAAGCGGGACGGCGTAAGCGAGCGGATCGAGCGCGAGTTCGACATGCTCCACGTCGTGCCGCCTCAGGTTTCGCATGATGTCGTCGCCAAAAGTCCGCTCGCGGCGGCAAACGGCTTCGTCGAGGTCGATGAGGCGACGCTGCGGCACAAGCGGTATGACAACGTCTTCGCCTTGGGCGATGCCGCCGGGACGAGCAATGCGAAGACGGCTGCGGCAGCCCGTAAGCAGGCACCCGTGGTGGCGGTCAACGCGCTCGCCGCACTCGATGGCAAGCCCCCTGTCGCCGACTATGACGGCTATGGATCGTGCCCGCTCACCGTCGAGCGTGGCAAGATCGTGCTTGCCGAGTTCGGCTATGGCGGAAAATTGCTCCCCAGCTTCCCGTCCTGGCTGCTGGACGGAACGCGCCCGACGCGAACTGCGTGGTTCCTGAAGGAGCGCATGCTGCCCCCGATCTATTGGCAGGGCATGCTGAAGGGCCATGAGTGGATGGCGGCCCCGCACGAGATCGGCAAGGCGGCATGACCCTCGAACCGATCCAGTATCTGCTCGGCGCGCTGTCCGGCAGCCTGGTGGGCTTCACCCTCGGGCTTGTTGGCGGGGGCGGATCGATCCTCGCCGTCCCGCTCATGGTCTATCTGGTGCGCGTGCCGGATGCGCACCTCGCCATCGGCACGAGCGCGTTCGCCGTCGCGGCCAACGCCGCCACGGGACTGATCGGCCATGCCAAGGCGCATACCGTCAAATGGCGCTGCGGCGGGATGTACGCGACCGCCGGCGTCGTCGGTGCCCTGTTCGGCTCTACAGCGGGCAAGGCCATGGATGGCGGCAAACTCCTCTTCCTGTTCGCGCTGGTCATGGTCGTCGTCGGCGTACTGATGCTGCGCGGGCGGGGTGACGCGGGCAATCCGGGCGCGGAATGCAACCGGGAGAAGGCGCCGAAGGTGCTGGGCTACGGCCTTGGCACCGGCCTGTTCTCGGGCTTCTTCGGCATCGGCGGAGGCTTCCTGATCGTCCCCGGCCTGATTGGGTCGACGGGTATGCCGATCCTGAATGCTGTCGGCACGTCGTTGATCGCGGTCACCGCTTTCGGGCTGACGACGGCCGCCAACTACGCGTTTTCTGGTCTGGTCGACTGGCCGCTTGCGTTCGCGTTCATCGGCGGTGGGGTTGTCGGCGGCCTGGCCGGAACGCGCATCGCGAAGCGCCTCGGCACAGGCGGTACGCTCACCACGGTCTTCGCTGTCCTTATCTTCGTGGTGGCGGCCTACATGCTCTGGAAGAGCGCGGCCACGTTTCTCTGATGGATAGCGCAATCGCAATCGGGCCGCTGATGCTGGCCGTCGATCGCGGGCTTGCCGTGCTGTGCATCGTCGTCTTTCTCGGGTTGACGACACTGGCTGGGCGGTTCCGCTTCCCTCGCGTGGCGGCAGTTGCCACCAGTGCTATCGTCGCAGGACTTATCACGGCGCGGATCGGTTATGTTGCTGCCCATTGGGCGAGTTACGCCGACTCTCCGCTGTCCATCCTCGCCGTGTGGCAGGGCGGCTTTTTCCCCGTTGCAGGACTTCTCGGCGCTGCGGCGATACTGGCGATCCGGCTTGGCCGCTCAAGCGCGCTGGCGGCAGGCTGGGGAGCATTGGCTGTAGCGGGCGGCCTCTGGTTTGCGCTTCAGGCGCTGATCCCTCCCGTGACCTACGGCCCGTTTCCCTATCATCTTAATCTGACGACCGCGTCCGGCGCTCCGCTTCCACTCGATCGCTTCCGCGGCCGCCCTTTCGTGGTCAACCTGTGGGCGACCTGGTGCGGTCCGTGCCGGCGTGAGCTGCCGATGCTCGATGCGGTTGCATCGCGGACCGGCGAGGTCCCGATCCTTCTCGCCGATCAGGGTGAGGCTCCAGCGACCGTCAGCGGCTTCCTCAACCGTGAAGGCATCGGTGCGAGGCATGTCGCGCTCGACCCCGATCGCGGCCTTTCCCAAGCCCTGAAGGTAGCCGGCTATCCCGCAACTGCCTTCGTCGCGGCAGACGGCACGATCGTGCAGCTCCAGCTTGGCGAGCTGTCACGCGCAGCCCTCGCCGATGGAATCGATCTAGCAAGGAAACACCGATGAACCGTCGCAATCTGATGTCGCGTGGCCTGTTGGCTGCGCTTGTCTTCGCCGCGCCGATCACGCCTGTTTTCGCGCAGCAGCCCGATCTTTCGCGCAAGGCCGTCGTCGACGATCCCGTGGCTCCCAAGCGCGCAGGCAAGATCTACGATGTCACGGTGGTCGAGTTCTTCGACTACAACTGCCCCTATTGCCGTCGCATGGAGCCGGTGCTGAACGCCCTGCTTCGTTCCGATCCGAAGGTGCGGATCGTGTATCGGGACTGGCCGATCTTCGGTCCTGCCTCACGTGAGGCATCGCGCGCGGCCGTTGCGAGCCAGTGGCAGGGCAAGCATGCCGCCTTTCATGGGGCGCTGCTGACCTCGTCGGCGCGGCTCGACAGCACCGGCATCAAGGCAGCCGCTGCCAGAGCCAAGGTCGACTGGCCCCGTCTGCAACGGGATTTGAAAATGCACGGTGCCGAAATCGACGCGCTACTCGCGCGCACCGATGGCATCGCCCGCGCGATCGGTTTCAACGGGACGCCGGCGCTAATCGTCGGCTCACAGGTTGTCGCCGGGGCGGTCGATCTGCCGACGTTGCGTCGCCTCGTCGCGGAAGCTCGCAACAAGCCTGCGGCGCGCTGACCATGCCCGGGCCGCTCAATCGGAGACAGCTTGCCGGACTGGGCGCGGTGGTCGTGGGTGGCTGGGCAGTCGGGCAGATTCTTCGGCGTACTGCCCCGATTGGTCGCGATGTCGGTCCGACCGCTGACCTGATCCTGGCCGGTAACGGCTCGCCGGAGGACGGGCCTGCCGATGCTACGCTCCGGCTTGCCGTGTTCACCGACTATCGTTGCCCGGCCTGCCGTCATGGGTTTCCCGCCCTGGAAGAAGCTGTGCAACGCGACGGCAAGGTGCGGGTCATCTACAAGGACTGGCCGATCTTCGGTCCGCCCTCCGAACGTGCCGCAAGCGTTGCGATCGCCTGCGCCGAACAAGGGATTTATCCGGCCGTACATCGCGCGTTGATGACGGACAGCCGCACGATCGATGACGACATGCTGCGGGACATCGTCGAGCGCGCTGGGGGCGACTGGCGGCGCGCGACGACCTGGCTTGCCGCCCACGCTGACGCTGTCGCGGCCCGCCTGCGGGCGAACGGACGGGAAGCCTATTCGATCGGGCTAGCCGGCACCCCGGGTTATCTTGCCGGACGCCTGCTGGTGATGGGGGCGATCGACACCGCCGACTTCGAACGGCTGTTCGCGCGTGCGCGGGCAGAAAGCTGACGATGCGAGAGGATACGAAACATGATCGAGTATAACCACAAGGGCATGACGGTCGCGTCGCTCCACGACGAGCGCACCGGCAGTTTCCAGTATGTCGTGGTCGACGAAACCACAAAGACCGCCGCGATCATCGACCCGGTCCTTGACTTCGATCCGCGCGCCGGTGCGACCGCAACCGACAATGCCGATCTGATCCTCGATTATGTCCGCGCGAACGGGCTTAATGTGGAATGGGTGCTCGATACCCATCCCCATGCCGATCACTTCTCGGCCGCCCCGTACCTTGCGGAAGAGACGGGTGGCAAAACCGCAATCGGCGCCAGGGTCGTGGAGGTGCAGAAGCTTTGGCAGGACATCTACTGCCTGCCCGACCTGCCCGTCGATGGCAGCCAGTGGGATCACCTATTCAACGATGGCGAGCAGTTCACGATCGGCTCGCTCGATGCGCGCGTCATGCTCTCGCCTGGCCACACGCTCGCCTCGATTACTTATGTCGTGGGTGACGCGGCGTTCGTTCACGATACGCTGATGGTGCCCGACAGCGGCACGAGCCGGGCGGATTTCCCCGGTGGTGATGCGCACGCACTTTGGCGCTCGATCCGCGCAATCCTCGACCTCTCACCTGAAACCGCGACCTATGTAGGACACGACTACGGCAAGGACGGTCGCGAGGTGATCGGCCGTTCGACAGTTGCCGAACAGCGCCGTGACAACATCCATGTACGCGATGGCATCGACGAAGCGGAGTTCGTGGAAACCCGCGAGAAGCGCGACGCTTCGCTCCCGTTGCCAGATCTCATGCTCGCTGCACTTCAGGTCAATATCCGTGGCGGGCGGTTGCCGGATGCTGATGCGTGCGGAACGGCGTTCCTCAAGGTGCCTTTGAACCGCTTCGGTCCGGTCAAATAGGCTGTTTCCACTGCGCAAGCGTGCTGTTCAACGGGACATGATCTGAGTTTCTTTCCCGATTGGGAACCAGTGACGGGAATGCCGAGCCGCCGATCGCGCTGACGGACGCCTGCGGGTTCCGCTTTCCCAAAACCTGTTCCCGATTTACAATTCCCGAAACTGCCGATTTTGACGGGGAAACGGGAAAGATGCTGATCGGCTATGCGCGTGTCTCGACGGCCGATCAGGATTTGACGTTGCAACTCGATGCACTGGCAAAGGCCGGGTGCGAGAAGGTGTTCACCGACAAGGCGAGCGGTGCGAAGATCAACCGGCCGGGGCTGGTCGAGGCGCTGGGCTTCGCACGCGCCGGCGACACGCTGGTAATCTGGAAACTCGATCGGCTCGGCCGCTCGATCCAGGGTCTGATCGCGCTGGCTGCGGACCTGTCTGAGCGGGGGATCGACTTTCGATCGCTGACGGATGGGTTCGACACGTCGACGGCATCGGGCCGGCTCCTGTTCCACATCCTCGCATCGGTCGCGGAGATGGAACGCGAGCTGGTAAAGGAGCGGACGATCGCCGGGCTGGCGGCGGCGCGCGAGAAGGGCAGCACGGGGGGAGGGCGCAAGCTGGTGATGACACCCGACAGGATCGACACGGCCCGCAAACTGCTCGCCGTGGGCGAGAAACCGGCGCGGGTCGCGAAGCTGCTGGGCGTCGGCCTCTCTACCTTCTACCGGCAATTCCCGGCGAGCGAACGGGAGGCCGCGTCCAGCACCGAAGGGTGATGCCTAGCCACCCGCGCGTCCGATTATGCCGGCGATTGTGAGGCCACCTTCACGGTGCGAGGCCATTGGAACACCAGCGTGTCGCTCTCGTCACGAACCTCGACGCGCTCCGCCAAGGCGAATATAGTAAGATGCCGCTCAGCGAGACCGACTGCGAAGACCTAGCAGAATACCGCTTCGGCGACCCAGAACCTGTGATTGCGGAGGCGGAGAAGCTGATGCTGTAAGGTACGTTGCGGGGCGCCTATATTACGAGCCAGCGCAACTCATGAACAGCGAAGGGGGAGGAACAATGACGGGGTTCTATGCTCGGTTGAGGCAGACCCGCGGCGATAGCGACGAGCTGGCCGCGTGCATCGAGCGCGTCGTCAACCAGCTCGAGGATGTCGATACGACCGGTGATCGGCCGGGGATGCTCCTGGGCAAAATCCAGTCGGGCAAAACGCGCGGGTTCGTGGGGGCGATTGCGCGTGCGTTCGATCGGGATTTCGATATCGCGTTGGTGCTGACCAAGGGCACCAAGACCTTGTCAGCGCAGACCGTTGCCCGCCTTAGCGCCGATTTTGCCGAGTTCATAGACGAGGACGAGATGATCGTTCTCGATATCATGAAGTTGCCTGGTAAGCTGACGCGCAGCGAGCTGAAGCGCAAAATCGTCATTGTGGCGAAGAAGCAGGCGCAGAATCTTGACCGCCTAATCGAATTTATGGAGGCCCATGCCGATCTGCAAAAGCGCAAGGTGCTGCTGATCGATGATGAAGCGGACCTCGCCAGCGTCCGGTTCGTGCGCAAGCGCGGGCAGCAAGCTATCGAGCAGGGCGCCATCGCTGAGAAAATGGACGATCTGCGCCGCATGGTTGAGGGCATTGCCTTCCTCCAGGTGGGAGTGTCAGGAATTTCGTGTGCGGGCGGGCGGCTGAACATTACGCCGCCATGGCCCTGATGAAGCGTTCGCCGAAGATGACGGCGAACTGTGCCTTGGCCATGGTCCACTCACGTGGTGGCATCCTCCACTCTTTTTCCGACCGGTTCAAGATCAGGTAGAGCAGCTTGGTGGCGGCCTCGTCGCTGGGGAAATGGCCGCGTGCACGGACGGCCCGGCGCAGTTTCGAGTTCAGCGCCTCGATGGCGTTGGTGGTGTAGATGATCCGCCGAACCTCGTCGGGAAAGGCGAAGAACGGGATGACCTCGGCCCAGGCGCGCCGCCAGCTCTGGGCAATGGCGGGATAGCGGGTTCCCCAAGGACCCGCCTCGAACGCAGTCAGGGCCTGCTCGGCCGCCTCGGCACTGGGCGCGCGGTAGATCTCCTTCAACGCAGTCGCCAGGCCCTTGCGGTCCTTCCAGGACACAAAGTCCATGGAATTGCGCAGCAGATGGACGATGCATGTCTGAACCACGGCGTCGGGGAACACGGCCGTGATCGCTTCCGGAAAGCCCTTCAGGCCATCGACCACGGCGAGCAGGATGTCCTCGGTGCCGCGGTTCCTCAGCTCGTTCATGACCCTGAGCCAGAATTTGGCCCCTTCGTTCTGCTCCAGCCACAGGCCCAGCACCTCCTTGGCGCCGTCGGCGCGGACGCCGAGCGCGATGTGGATCGCCTTGTTGCGCACCATGCCTTCGTCACGGATCTTCACCCGCAAGGCGTCGAAAAATACGAGCGGGTAGACCGGGTCGAGCGGCCGCTGCTGCCAGATCGCCACCTCGTCGAGCACCGCGTCGGTCACGCTCGAGATCAGGTCCGGCGATACGTCGATGCCGTACAGATCGTGCAGGTGTCCTGTGATCTCGCGGGTACTCATGCCGCGCGCGTACATCGACACGATCTTCTCGTCGAAGCCCGGAAAGCGCCGCTGGTATTTGGCGATCAGCTGCGGGTCGAAACTGCTCTGCCGGTCACGTGGTACGTCGATCGCCAGCTTGCCGGTATCGGTCGTGATCGTCTTCCGGCCGTAGCCGTGCGCGAGTTGCCGGTGCCGTCGTCTCCGGCCAGATGATAATCCATCTCCGCGTTCAAAGCGCGCTCCGTCAGCGCCTTCTTCAGCGCATCCAGCAGGCCGCCCTGCGCCAGCGCGGTACCAGCATCAGCGCCAGCCAGCAGCTGATCCAGCAGATCGTTCGGTATCGCAGGCTCTTTGCGTCGGGACATTTCGGGGCTCCTTCTTTCCCATTATGCCCGCCCGCACACGAAATTCCTGACACTCCCCTCCAGGTGACCGCGACGCCTTACTCGCTCTACCTCCAGCCGGAGGGCTATGAGGCAGCCAACGCCGGCGGCAACTTCGTGTTCAAACCCAAAAAGCCGGCGTTTACCGAACTGCTGCCGATCCACGGCGGTTACGTCGGAGGCGACGATTATTTTGGTGGCCACGATACCGACGATCCGCGTCACCACCTCATCGTAACGGTCAGCGACTTGGAGCAGGATGCGCTTCGCCGCCCCGACAAGCGACGCATTCATCCGAACTCGGTGTTGGACAGTCCCAACACCGTCGGTCTTCGGCGCGCCATCATCACTTTCGTCCTGGCCGCGTGCGTGCGGCGCTGGCAGCAGCACGAGGCCGGCGAGCGCAAGCGCAAGTACGCGATGATAATCCACAACGATACGCAGAAGGCGGCGCACGCTTGGCAGGATCAGGTGATCGAATGGATTAGCGAAGCGATCTTGGATCACGCGGAAAACGATCCGGAGACGCTGCGGCCACTGTTCGATGCGGCTTATGATGACCTCGATACGTCGGTCAGCGCCGACAAGGGTCGTATGCCCTCGCGCCAAGAGGCGTTCGAACTTTTTATTGATGCGCTGCAAAGCGATGACGTGGTGCGGGAGACGGTGAACTCCGACAAGGATGTGATGGCGCTGCTTGACACGCAAGCCGAGCTGAAGCTGCGCACGCCGTTTAATATCTATGTCGGCGGCAATATCCTCGACCGAGGCATCACCATCCCGAACCTGATCGCCTTCTACTACGGCCGAAACCCCCGAACGATGCAGGCTGATACCGTGCTTCAGCACTCACGCATGTATGGCAACCGGTCACGGCCCGATCTGGCGGTGACGAGGTTCTACACGTCGCAAGGGGTGTATGATCGGCTGTTCACGATCAACGGCTTTGAGAACGCGCTACGGGAAGCTTTCGAGACGGGCGCCCACGACCGCGGCGTCGTGTTCATTCAGACCGACCCCTTGCAGCGGGTGCGCCCGTGCGCGCCCAATAAGGTGATGCTCAGCTCGGTGGTGCCGGTCCGACCGAACGGCATGGTTTTGCCCACTGGGTTCCAGACGATCCGCGGTCGGGCAATGGCCGCGGCCCAGGCCAAGATCGATGCGCTAATTGATCCTCGATGGATCAACGCCGCCGGTTTCGCCGAGCTGGACCGCGCCCGCGCGATCGAGATTATCGACGCCATCGAGGAGACGATGGAGTTTGACGACACGGAGTTCGAGTGGGACGCCATGCGCGGCCTGATCGACTATTATTCCGACGTTCGCGACGGCGGCGACGGCAACCTGGTCGTGCTAGCAGAAACAGGGCGTCGGCTGACCAAAGGGGGTTCCGGTGACAAGTCCGGCCGCTCGATCTTGGGCACCGCGCTTCGATCAACCGTGATGGACCCTGGACGCTCGAAACCGGCGCTGGTGCTGCTACAACAGGAAGGCACTAAGGAGCAGGGCTGGAGCGGCCATAAGTTCTGGTGGCCTATCCTGGCAGCCCCTGCCGATGTGGAGCCCTGCATCTTCGCAACAAAGGTTGCGGCTTAGAAGCAGGCGAGGGGGAGCGCCGACACGCAGGCACCCGCGATGAGCTACTCGTCGGTGTCGGCGCCATCTTCCCGCTCCACGGATTCTGCGCCCCCCAGGGCCTGATATCGTCGATCGGCAAGCCATTGCAGGCGCTTTGCCTGGATCAGCATGACCCGCCGCAATCCACCTTGAACCTTTCGCTCGGCGATGACCTGGGCAAGTCTGGCGATGATGAGCGCACGTCGGGCAATCCTAAAATCAGGGTGCGAGCGGATCGCGAACACCTCATCAGAAACGATGCGTCCCCTGAACGATGGCGGTGCCTCGATCTCGACCTTCGCCAGCGGTGGGTCTTTCTCGTTCAGGATAGCTTTGAATCGGCTCTTTTCGATCGCCTGATCGTAAACCTTACGCTCCAGTGCATTGAGTTGATCGACGGCCGACTCCCATGCCGCCCAACGCGCGTCCGTCTTGCTTCTCGGCTTCGACACCTCTTGTAGGGCCGGAAGCGGCCAAACCTCGATCTCGTACACCTCGAAAGGGTCAAGCACAGACATAGCAACGGCATCGGTGCGTTGATTGGTCAGATGGCGCCGGATGCGAGTGCGAAGCTGCTCGTTAGTTTGCCCGACGTAGATCGGTTCCCCGTCATAATCGAAGAAGGCGTATACGCCCCACTTGAAGTTGCCGACTTTCGACGCAGCGGCAGCTCCTTCGGCGGTGAAGGCACTATCAAGATAACGTGCGAGATTCTTACGCAAATCCTCCGTTTCAAACGGAGGGAAGTTGATCTCGTCTGGATTCCGACCGTCCATGCACGCTCCACGTTTCAGTGACATATAGCTCGGCAGGGGAATAGGCGCGAGCCCGATCGGCCTTGCAAATTAGGAACACATGTAGAACATACTGGACAAGGTCAAAATGTGGCGCCACAATGGCGCCATGACTACGTCTTCCAAGCCCGCCACTGTGCGCGATCTCGATCGCATCAACCTCCGCCTATCGGCCGAGACGTTCGCTCTGATCGACGCGGCGCGCGCCGATCGCCTCGGCAACGTCTCGCGCAACACCTGGATCACCGAAGCCGTCGCGGAGAAGCTGGCGCGCGAGACGAGCGCCAACGATCGCCACGGGGAAGGGCGGGTCGCTAATGGCTAAGTTCTACGAGTTCTTCGCTGGCGGAGGCATGGCGCGCGCTGGCCTGGGGGCGGGTTGGACCTGCCTGTTCGCCAACGACTTCGACCATAAGAAGGGGCTCACCTACCAAGCAAATTGGGGCATGGGCGGCGAGCTGACGGTCGGTGACGTGAAGCAAATCACCGCCGCCAAGCTGCCCGGCGTGGCCGATCTCGTATGGGGTTCATTCCCCTGCCAAGACCTGTCACTGGCGGGGGGCGGGGCGGGGCTGCGCGGAGAGCGCTCGGGCACCTTCTACCCGTTCTGGGACGTGATCCGTGGCCTCATCGCGGACGGAAGGGCACCCAAGCTGATTGCGCTCGAGAACGTCTGCGGCACACTGACCTCGCATGAGGGCAAGGATTTCGAGGCGATCTGCCAGACCTTCGCGGACGCGGGCTACCGCTGCGGCGCCTTGGTCATCAACGCGGATCTCTTCCTTCCGCACTCCCGTCCTCGTCTATTCGTGATCGGTGTCCATGCCGACGTGACAGTCGACTCGACGCTACTCGCGCCTGGGCCGATTGAGCCGTTCCATACGCGGGGCCTGCAAAGCGCAGTCGAGCGGCTGCCGGCCGAGCTGCGACAGGGCATGTTGTGGTGGAACATGCCGACGCCCAACCGACGCAACACGACGTTCGCCAGCATGATCGAGGAGAACCCGTCGAGCGTGTCTTGGCACACGTCTGCGGAAACGCAGCAGCTCCTCGGCATGATGTCGCCCATCAACCTCGCCAAGGTGAACGCCGCCAAGCGGGCAGGGCGCCGCATGGTCGGAGGCGTCTACAAGCGCACGCGAGTTGAGGGAGGCAAAAAGGTGCAACGCGCCGAAGTTCGTTTCGACGACGTATCTGGCTGCCTACGCACGCCCGCCGGCGGCTCCAGCCGCCAAGTGATCGTCGTCATTGATGGCGCGAAAGTGCGGTCGCGACTGATCTCCGCGCGCGAGACAGCGCGTCTCATGGGTCTAGACGATGACTACAAGCTGCCGCGCAACTACAATGAAGCATACCACCTGACCGGCGACGGGGTGGCGGTGCCGGTTGTTCGGCACCTCGCCCACCATATCCTAGAGCCCCTGTTGGGCATGGCGGAGGCTGCCGAACGGGCTGCTGCATGAGCGTCATACCGTGCGAGCAGAACAGCGATCTGCGCGCGCAAATCGAGCGGTTCGCCGAGGTTCTGAAAACCGAGGCGCACCGGCTCGGTGATCATGGCCTGGACGAACGTGACTTCTACAATTCGGGCCTGTTCCGTGGTGCCGTCGAGCGGGTGAGAGGGCAATTCTCCGCGACGATGCGCACCAAGCGCGAGTTCGTCCAGCACGTCCTCAACCACATGGAGGACGAAGGCTTTATCGCCGGGTGGGATCTCACCGACGATTCCAGCCGCAACGACTATCGGGTCCGGCTTCCATCAGGTCGCACTGCCGTCATCGACCTCAAGGGTTGCTTAGACGGCAACAACACCAACATATTCGAGCGGCCGGCCGATGCCGACGAGTTTGTGATTTGGAGCATCTGCACCAACCTCGGCGCCGATCCACGTCGCAATGCTTGGTCGGGGATCCACACGCGCTTGAGCGTTGAGATGATCTCCCGCAACCAGCGTGTTGATGGCCTGATCGTCTGGGACATGGTGTGCGGCACGATCGGCCGCCCATGTCCCAAGGTCGCCGGTGACGATGGAGCACGGCTCACCGACATTGGCCCATTTCGCGTTCCGCCGGCCTGCACCTACCTGGCCCAGTCGGCCCCAAGCTGCGATTTTGGCCAAGTCGGAGAACGTTTTGGGAACGTGGCATTCGGTATTGACGATGGAAATCATAGAAGAGGACAGTTCGCTCCATCATAGGGAGTGGGTTGATGGATCGGAGTATTCCGGGCGGGGATTTGATCGGACGATGGAGCCTGAGCTTTGCCGATATTGATTTTGTAAATTCGAAGCCGGCCCTGACGCGCCTTGGCCTCGCCGCGCAGCTGAAATTCTTCGCTTCCCTGGGGTTTTTCGCGATCGATCCCGGCTCAATCCCTACCGATGGCCTCTCGTATCTGGCCGAGCAACTCGGTGTCGAGGCTGGCGAGATAGCCGGTTATGACTTTTCCAGTCGGACAGCACGACGGCATTGTGCGGAGATCCTGATCCATCTTGGATATCACCGCATGAAGCGGGTGGATCGCGCGCAATTGACGGAATGGATTGCTGGCGAGCTGTGCCCGGGCGGCCAGTCGATCAATGCCATGCTTGAGCATGTTTTCCTGTGGTGCCGGGACCGGCGTATTTATGGGCCGTCGCGCAAGGAGCTTGAACGTGTCGTTCGCTCACAACGGCAAGATTATCTGGACACCTGGCTGATCGGAACCAGTGATCGGCTTTCGTCAGATGCGGTGGCGTTATTGGAAGCCTCGCTTGCCGATCCGGACAGCTCGACCGGATTCAACAGGATGAAGGGTGACGCCGGACAGGCAACGCTCGACAACATTCTCGACGTGACCGAGAAACTCGCCTTTATCCAGAGACTTGATCTTCCCCATGATCTCCTGACGGCTACGGGCAAGCCATGGGTCGATCAGATTGTTCGCCGCGTTGCCGGTGAAAAGGCCTCGGAGATGCGCCGGCATGCGCCGGCGCGACAGCTCGGCCTTTATGCGATTTATCTAATGTCGCGGGAGGCGCAACTCACTGACGCGATGATCGACCTGCTGATCGAAACCGTTCACAAGATCGGAACGCGCTCGAAACGCAAGGTGGTGGGCGATATCGCGAAAGACATCGAGCGGGTCTATGGAAAGGAGCGCCTGCTGGTCGAGATCGCCAGCGCCTCGATCAATGAACCATCGGGGCGCATCTGCGATGTCATTTTCCCGATCGCCGGTAAGGCCAAGCTGGCGGCGATCGTCAAGGAGAGCCATGCGAAGGGCGCTCTGGACCGGCGCATCTACAAGGTGATGCGTGGTTCCTGGGCCAATCATTACCGGCGCATGCTGCCAAGCCTGCTTTCCGTACTTGAGTTCCGGTCGAACAACGCGGTGTGGCGGCCGGTCCTGGCGGCCCTCGACTGGATCAGGAGCAAGGTGGATGGCGGATGCCGCTTCGTGCCATTGCAGGATGTTCCGATCGATGAGGTGATTCCAGCGCGATGGCGCAGTTCCGTCATTGATGACGATGGGCGGGTAAACCGGATCAGCTATGAGCTTTGCGTCCTGACGCAACTGCGCGACCGCATCCGCTCCAAAGAAATCTGGGTGGTCGGGGCGGATCGCTATCGCAATCCCGATGACGATCTTCCCAAGGACTTCGAGATCAGGCGAGATGCGTACTATTCCGGCCTCAGCCTGACGCCAGATGCGCAGGCGTTTTGCGCCTCGATCCGGGAGGAGCTTGAACGGGAACTGTTGCTCCTCAATGCCAATATTCCACAAAACGACAAGGTCCGGCTCCTGTGGCGCGGCGACAACCGGATATCGATTACACCGTTCAAGCCCTTGCCCGAACCGAAGGGTCTCGCTTCGATCAAAAGCGAGATCGGTCAGCGCTGGCCGATGACCGGACTGCTGGACGTGTTGAAAGAGGCTGCTCTGGACACGGGATTGATGGATGCTTTCGAAACGTCGGCCTCGCGGGTTACCCTGTCGAAAGCAGCCTTGGCTCAGCGTCTTTTGCTGTGTCTCTATGGCTTGGGCACGAACGCCGGGCTCAAGCGGGTCGCTGGCGCAACACCCGATGTCAGTTACGAGGAATTGCTGCATGTCCATCGCCGTTTCATCCACGCGCCAGCGCTGAGGGAGGCGTGCGCGCGGGTAGCAAACGCGACACTGGCAATCCGCAATGCCGCAGTATGGGGAGATGCGGGCACGGCATGCGCGTCCGATTCAACGAAGTTCGGCGCGTGGGACCGCAACCTGATGACGGAATGGCACGCCCGCTATGGCGGCCGTGGCGTCATGATCTACTGGCATGTGGAGAAGCGCGCGACCTGCGTTTATTCCCAGCTCAAGCGGTGCTCTTCCTCGGAGGTCGCCTCCATGATCGAAGGCGTGCTACGCCATTGCACCGACATGGAAATCCAGCGCCAGTACGTCGATAGCCACGGCCAGAGCGCAGTCGGCTTTGCGTTCTGCCGACTCCTTGGATTTGAGCTTGCCCCGCGGCTGAAAGCAGTGGCACGCCAGAAACTGGCCCTTCCCCAAGCCGGCATGCGCACGCGGCTTTCCAATTTACTGCCGATCCTCTCCAGCCCGATCGACTGGGACGAGATCGAGCAACAATATGACGAAATGGTCAAATATGCCGCTGCCATGCAATCGCGCACCGCCGATCCGGAAGCGATCCTGCTCCGGTTTGCCAGAGCCGAAGTGATGCACCCGACCTACAAGGCGCTGAGTGAACTCGGCCGCGCGGTCAAAACAATCTTCCTATGCCGGTATTTGCGTCAGGAGGCATTCCGCCGCGAGATCCACGAAGGGCTGAATGTGGTTGAGAACTGGAACGGCGCTAATGGTTTCGTGTTCTTCGGCAAGGGCGGCGAGATCGCCACCAACCGCATCCATGAGCAGGAAATCTCCGTTCTGGCGCTACACCTCCTGCAAGCGTCGCTGGTGTATGTGAACACCCGCATGCTTCAGACCGTACTGGTTGAGCCGAAGTGGGCGGGGCGGATGACGCCGGAAGATTATCGTGGTCTCACGCCGTTGATCTACAGTCATGTGAACCCTTATGGCCGCTTCGACCTCGACCTGAACGACCGGATTGATTTTGGACGGCTTGCAGCGTGAGGCGGCTGATCGGCCTATAACATTTGGGTACACCCCAGAGTGATAGGGCCGAGTGACACCATTCGTCTGTCACAAAAGGGTGGGTTTGCGCTCAATGTGACGATACACTGCAAGAGCCACCCTAATGTGACGGATTTTGCACTTGGCTCGTATCGGATATGCCCGCGTCAGCACCACGGACCAGGATCTGGATATCCAGATTGGCCGCCTCAAGAATGCAGGTTGCGAAATTATCCGTTCCGAGACCGGATCGGGGGCCTCGCGGAGCGGGCGCACGGAACTGGAAACGATCATGCAGTTTATGCACACCGGCGACGAGCTGGTCGTGCTGCGGCTCGACCGGCTCGGCCGCTCCACGCGCGATGTCCTGAACCTGGTGCATGAGCTTGATGAAAAGGGAGCTTCGCTGCGCATCCTTGAGCCAGAGGTGACGACGGCGGGCGACATGGGGCGAATGGTCATCACCATACTCGGCATGGTCGCCGATATGGAGCTGAAGTTCATCAAGGATCGTCAGCGCGCCGGGATCGAAGCGGCGCGCGCCGAAGGCGTTTACAAAGGCCGGAAGAAGAACGTCGATGACGATGAAATCCGCCGTCGCCTTGCCGCCGGCGCCAGCAAGGCCCGCGTTGCCCGCGACCTGAAGGTCTCACGAATGACCGTCTATCGGGCGCTCGACATTATTCCGTCACAGACCAAACTGCCGGAAAAGCCGCCCACTGCCAGCATCGCCCTGCATCTGATTATCGAGAACTTCAACAAGCGTGGAAGAGGTAGAAAACCCGCTCGGGAGCGGATTGAGGCGATGCTGGAACGCGACTACGCCATGGTAAAAAACGGCAATTGTGATTACAAACTGACCGTCGCCTATGACCCCGATCCGGATGGCATTTCCCTTGATGAGGAAATCCAAAGCCTCCTCTCCGAGATGTTCAACATCGCAGAGAGCTACAATTGCTCCATGGAAGCCGATATCTACGAGGTCGGTGGTCAGCAACGGTCCTGGTAGAATCAATCAAGCGTTCAGTGTTCGTTCTTCAACCTGGCCAAAATCGCAGCTTCGGGCCGACTGGGCCTAATCGGTGGTGACGGTCAGTTGCGCCTCGCCGGCGGGCAGGCGGACGATGGGGCCATTGGCGGTCGCCTTGATCCCCAGCGTGTCGGAGGTCGCACGGCTGCGGTTGACGAGGCGCTGCGCCGCGATCGCCGGATCGATCGGTGCCATGGGATCGCCGCCCGCATCGATCGCCGCCTGAAGCGCCCCCAACGGCACGCCCGTCTCCGAACTGTTCCGCGAAACCAGCCGGTCGTAATTGCCCGTCACCGCCCAGCTCCAGCGGCGGACATCACCCAGAAGCGTGCCGCCCGCATGCAGCGCCATGCTGGTCGTCCGCTGGTGCAGCACGCTTGCGGGCAGATAGCGATAGAGCAGCGCATCATTGGCGAAAGGCAGCGCCCCCGCCCCGCCGGGCACCCGCAGTACGGCCGGTGCTAGCCCGTTCAGCCCGCGATTCTGGCTCGCCTCCATCGACAGGGTCAGCGATCCCGACAGGGACTTGCCGAGCGGGCTGGCAATGCCGGTTTCGGCATGGATGGTGTCGGTGCGAGGGATCAGGGTGCGATAGGGCCCCAGATCGGTGACCGCGACCGGGGTCGTCGCATAAGCCGCCAGCGACGCTCGCGCGGCCGGATCGACCGGCACCCCCGACAGGGTCACCGCCCGCCCCGCCAGCCGGTCGAGCGCGGGGTCCAGGCCGGCACCGTTCACGCCCGTCACATTGCCCGTCGTCGCGAACAGCGTCTCGGGATCGGGCACGACATCGCGCTCGCTCTGGAGGACGGGGTTCTGCCGGAAGTGCGACAGGTTGAAGGTCAGGCGGCGGGGGCCGTCGATCCGGGCCGAGGTCAGCTCGGCATAATTAGTCTCACCGCCTCCGTCCGTCGCGATACCGGGCAGGACCTGAAGCGTGACCGCGCGGAATTTCTTCTTGGTGATGAAGTTCATCACCCGCACCGTCGGCGGATAGCCGAAGCGCGCCGCCTCCTGCTCGGGCAGCACCTCGATCCGCTCCATCGCCTCATAGGGTAGGTTCTGGAACTCGGCGAAGCCCGACACGCGCCGCCCGTTGAGCAGCATCACCGGCTCGCCCCCGCTCGCCGAACTGGTCAGCGACTTCACCCGCTTGAGCAACTCGGCCAAGCTGGGCGCGCCCAGCGCCGCAATCGCCTCGGTATCCAGCACCGCGACCGGCTCGACCGCGCCGATGACGGAGCCGGGAATGCGCTTGCCGGTGACGGTGACTTCCGCAGGGGATGCCTGTTCGCCGGGATCGGCTTGCGCCATCGCCCCTGTCGGTATCGCTAGTCCCAGGACGACCGCCGACCATCCCACGCCGCCCCTCGGCCGCGCGCGCTCCCTGTACCCCATCGTCCAGCCACTCCCATCGCCGACGTGATGGCGATGTTTAGTGTGGCAATCATGTCACAATTAAGGCTCATGGTTCGCCATATCGATGAATATCGCGGCGCAACCCTGTCGTGGTTTTCATAACTGACGTGAAGATATGGCTTGTTTACCCGTCCGACGATCGTCGAATAAGGTCAAACGATCGCGACGACATGCAGGGAGAAGCGCCCGCGATGAGCATGAATGCCGCCGCCAGAGTGGGTGATCCGATCGGCCACAGCTTTAGCCAGAGCCTGTTCGGCGAAGCATTGGACGGTTTGTTCTTTGCCCGTCGCAGCGAGGTGGACATGCGCGCGGGCAATCTCGGCCGGCTGATCGCGCGCGGACTGAGCGGCGGACGCTGGGCGCCGGCCGATGGCCAGCTGACGCTCGGATCGTGCGACGTCTTCATCAATGGCCGCCCCGCCACCATGGCGATCCGGTCGACCGGCCAGTGCCGCCAGCATAGTGGCCTGCGCAAGGTCGTCAGCGGGTCCCGTACCGTCTCCATCAACCAGCGCGAGGCGGCGCGAGTCTCCGACACGTTCGATTGCGGTGCTCTCATCCTGGAGGGATCACCCGATGTCCGGATCGGCCAGGGACCACCGCCCTCGACCTGCGACCTGTTACGTGCGGAAGCCGCGAAAATCGCGCAATTCCTCGTCGAGGCCCAGGCCGCGCAGGCGGTCTATGATCCCCCCGGCGAACGCACCCCGCCGCCCGGCTATCGCAATGCCACGCCCGAGGATCTGCGCCGGTTGAACCTGACGGAAGCGATGCTGGAGCATCCCATCGATCCCACGACGGGCGAACCCACCGAGTTTCGTGCTGTCGTGTTCGTCAACAATGCCACGGGCGCGCCGCTGGTGGCTTTCAAGGGGACGACCATGACCAGTGCTTCGGATTGGGGGCAGAATTTTGCCCAAGGCCTGGGGATGGATGCGTTCTATTATACCCATGCACAGAATATCGGCGATACGGTCGCCAATGCACCAGGCGGCATGGGGCGAAACGCGCGTTTCACTGGGCATTCATTAGGTGGTGGCATGGCCTCAGCAGCAGCGCGCTCGTCTGGCCTGCCAGCAACGACGTTCAACGCGGCAGGTTTGCGCAGCGACACCGTACCTAACGCGCTACCATCCGAAATAGACGGCGTTTATCTCAAGGGCGAAATATTGCGTTCCAGTCAGGCAATCCCGGGAATGCCGCGGACAGCTGAAACCCGCGCCTGGCCGTTGCCCCCAGACGAACCCGACATAAAAGATGGAATGCGTCAGGCTTATGAAAGCGACGGTATCGTAGCCGCCGGTAAATATGCCGCGATGCGCTCGGTCAATTTGCACTTGATGGACGAGGTTATCCCAGCGCTCCATATGAAACAGCGTTCAATTGCACTCGATCTAGTCATCAACGGATGCGGTTAGGACAGCTTATGCGACGTTACGTAATGATGATGGCTGGCAGCTTGCTGGCAGCAGGATGCTCGGGAGAAGACACGGTGACGAACAAGCAGGCGATCCAGCCGATGTTAGGTGCCGTCATGCATGCCAAGACCGATGAGGTGCGTCGCCTGGCGGATCAGGGGGTCGGCCTGAACGAACGCTATTACACCAACAATGACACGCCGATGATCTTTGCCGCAGGCTCAAACCAATGGACCGTGGTCGAAATTCTCATTGATCACGGGGCCGACATCTGGGCCTATAATCAATTCGGAATAACCGCAGCTCAGCGTACCGAAACGAGCCGCGTCATTCCCGGATCAAACGAGGACCAGGCACGACTGCGCGTGATCGCCAGGCTGAAGGCGCGTGGCTATCCCTTTCCGCCACCGAAGAGCGACGAGGTGCTGAAGCTGGTCGAGGAACGACGCTGGCCACCGACGGGAGCGCAGTCATAGGTGAGCGAAGGGTATGAAAATCATTTGGCAGGTCTATGCCGTGACGATCGGCTGCCTATTGGCGGCTGGGTGCTCGGGGGAGAGCACGGTGACGAACAATACGGCAATACAGCCGATGTTGGGGGCTGTAATGCATTCCCGGCCTAAAAGGGTTCGCCAGCTAGCGGAACAGGGCGTCGGCCTGAACGAACGCGACCCGGCCAATCAAAGCACGCCGATGATTGCCGCAGCTGAGACGATGCAATGGGGCATGGTCGAAACCTTGATCGATCATGGGGCCGATATCTGGGCGCACGACGAGTTTGGCATAACGGTTGCGCAAGAAGCCGAGACCAGCCGCGTCATTCCCGGATCAGACGAGGACCAGGCGCGGTTGCGCGTGATCGCCAAGCTGAAGGCGCGCGGCTATCCCTTTCCGCCGCCCAAGAGCGACGAAGTGCTGGAAATGGTCAAGGAAGGGCGCTGGCCACCGGCGGGGGCGCGGTCGTGAGCCGGGCGCAGGGCATGGAGATCGCTTGCCCCGAGGGATGGGCCGACCGATCGATGCTGGTGCTGACGGCACCTCCCGGCGCATCGGGGATCGCGGCCAATCTGGTGGTGACGCGTGACGTGCTGGCGGGCGGCGGACAGGCCCCTGCCGACATCGCCCGGCGGATCGAGGCGCATGTCGAGGGTGAGATTAGAGCGGGATGACGTGGAGCTGAATCATTGGGGATACACGCGGGTGCGCTGATCTGATTCAATGTGCAGGCTGGGGAAGGAGGCCGGGCTGCATGGCGAAGCCGTATTCGATGGATCTGCGTGACAGGGTTGTTCGGGCGGTCACCGCAGAAGGCATGTCGTGCCACGCGGCAGCGGCGCGCTTTGGGGTTGCGCCGAGTTCGGCGATCAAATGGATGCGGCGCTACCGCGACACGGGCAGCGCGGCTCCCGGGCAGATGGGCGGCCGCCGATCCAATATCCTGTCCGGCGCGACACGGGACTGGCTGCTGGAGCGAGTGACAAGCGACTTCACGCTGCGGGGTTTGGTGGCCGAGCTGGCCGAGCGGGGCGTAAAGGTCGACTATGTCCAGGTCTGGCGGTTTGCTCATGCCGAGGGTCTGAGCTTCAAAAAAAAGCGTGCTGCCCGCCGAACAGCTCCGTCCCGCGATCGCACGGCGTCGGGCGCAGTGGAAGAAATACCAAGGTCGGCTTGATCCAAAGCGCCTCGTCTTCATCGACGAGACCTGGGTGAAGACGAATATGGCCCCCTTGCGGGGCTGGGCACCTGTCGGTCGGCGGCTCCATGCCAAGGTTCCGTATGGCCACTGGCGCACCATGACCTTCCTGGCGGCGCTGCGCTGCGACCGGATCGATGCACCATGCGTGCTCGACCAGCCGATCAACGCCCAGAGCTTCACCGACTATGTCCAGCAGTGCCTCGTGCCGACGCTGTCGCCAGGTGACGTCGTCATCATGGACAATCTGTCCAGCCACAAGAAGCCGGCCGTCCGAAGCGCCATCAGGGCCATAGGTGCCAGGCTGGTCTTCCTGCCGCCTTACAGTCCGGACCTAAACCCCATCGAGCAGGTCTTCGCCAAGCTCAAACACCTCATGCGAAAGGCAACCGAGCGATCCCACGAACGCACCTGGCGGCGCGTCGGAACCCTGCTCGACACCTTCACACCCGACGAGTGCCGCAACTATCTCGTCAATGCCGGATACGGGTCTGCTTAATGTCATCGCGCTCTAAACGCTGGAAGGGCAAGCCGGGCTATGCGGAACTGATGCGCCGCCACGCCACGCCCGACCTGCCGACCGCCGAGATGCGGCTCGTCTGGACCGATGGTGTGGAGCCGCTGGCGCAGTGGCTGTCCTTCCTGCCGGCGGACCCCGATACGGTCGTGGTCGCGGCGGCCACCGCACCGCGCGGCGACATGGCCGCGCTCGAACCCCAGTTTCATGCCATGCTGGAAACGCTGCGGCTGACATAGCGCGACAAGCCTTATACGCCGGGCTCAGAGCTGCGGCGCGACCGGGACCTCGATATGCGGTGCGGGTGCCGGCACGGTCCGGCGGTGCAGGACGGTGCGCATCACGCGGACATAATGGTCCGCGCCATGTTCGATGGTGAAGCGGCGCGCCTGGTGCAGCGTGCGCTGGGCGTTCTGGGCCTGGGGGCGGGCGGCGCGGATGGCGGCTGCGAAGCCCGCTTCGTCGCCGACCGGCACCAGTGCACCCAGCACGCCCTGTTGCAGGAGGGCGGCCATCGATCGGCTGCAGTCGGTGGAGATGATGCCGATATTGGCGGCCAGCGCCTCGAGGATCACCGCCGGCACTCCCTCATAATGCGAGGACAGGAGCAACGTATCGTAGCGCGACAGGAGGCTGGCGGGATTGGCGACATAACCCCGGAACGCGATCCGGTCGGCCACCCCCAGCTCCACCGCCAGCGCCTCCAGCATCGCGCGTTCGGGGCCCTCGCCAAAGATGGTGAGCGTATCGGCGGGCGCGGCACCGCGCGCGAAACCGCGCAGCATCAGCGCCAGGTTCTTCTGCGGCGCCAGCCGTGCGACGGTGACGAAGCGGTGGCCGGTGCCGTCGCGCGGCTGTGCGACCGGCGCATCCTGGCGCAGCGCCGCGATCTGCGCCTCGGACAAGGCGGGATCGGGGATGATGGCGACGCGAGCGGGCGAGACGCCGATGCATTGCACGATCTCGGCGCGCATCGGCTTTTCCATGCCGACGAAATGGTCGATCGCCAGCCCCTGGATTCGCAGCCAGAGGCGGTAAAAGATGCGGTAGACCCAGGATGCGTCGGTGCGGTCGAGATTGTTGCTGATCTTGGCGACGATCGGCGGGCAATCGCCCCCCAGGATCAGCTTCAGCATCACCGCGACAAAGGCATAGGTATTGCCCGCGCAGAACAGGACGTCCGGCCGGATCGTCCGCACCGCGCGCGGCAGCGTGGCGACCATCCACAGCGTTTCCCAATGCGCGATGCCCGGCCAGCGACGTCGCGGCGTCACGAAGTCGAGGTCGGCGCCGACATCGCGCGCCATCGCACCATCGGTCCGCCCCAGGAACAGCGGCGCATCGACGCCGGTCGCGCGCCAGCGATGGACGAGGCGCAGCGCGATCCGCTCCACCCCACCCGGTTCGAAACTGTGCAGGAAGGTCAGGACGCGCACGTCATCCGCCCGCCCGATCCTCGTCGATATGGCCCATGATCCCGCTCATAGGCCGCCCGGATAGCATGACCGCCCCGTCCATAGACAGCCCCCCATGACACAGGCGTCATAAGGGACTGTCATCGCAGCCCCGACGCATTGCCGCTTGCCTTCGTGCGCAAAGCGACCCACCCGCTGGTCGTATGAAGGACGGGCAGGGTCAGCGGGGATGGACGGCGCGGCGCAGCCGGAACGGGCAGGGCTGGGGCGGGCAGGGGATCGTGCTGCTGCTCCTGACGCTGGTCGCGCTGGTCGCCCGCGCGCGGACCTTCGGCAATCCGGTGATCGGGTTCGACGAGCAATTCTATCTGCTGGTCGGCGACCGGATGCTGCACGGCGCGCTGCCCTATGTCGACATTTTCGATCGCAAGCCGATCGGGCTGTTCCTGCTCTATGCTGGCGCGCGGCTGCTCGGGGGTGACGGGTTCCTGGCCTATAAGCTGGTCACGACCGGTTTCGTCATCGCCACCGCTTATGGCGTGCACCGGGTGGCACGGCGGTTCGCCGGCCCCATCGGCGCGGTCGTGGCGGCGATCCTCTACATTCTCTGGCTGAACCTGATGGAGGGGGAAGGGGGCCAGTCCCCCGTCTTCTACAATGCGCTGATGCTGGTGGCGGCGGGTGCAGTGCTGCGCGCGGTCCAGGGGCGGGGGCGGCTGTGCGTCCAAGGCGCGGTCGCAATGGCGGCGATCGGGATCGCGCTCCAGATCAAATATTCGGTGCTGCCCGAAGGGGTGGCCTTTGGCTGCATCCTGCTCTGGCACGGGTGGCGCATGCGGGTGCCGATGGCGCGACTGGCCGGCATGGCGCTGGGGTGGATCGCGCTGGCGCTGCTGCCGACGCTGGTCGTCTATGGCATCTATACCGCGATGGGGCATGGCCCCGCCTGGCTGTTCGGAAATTTCCTGTCGGTCGGCGGACAGGCGGCGCGGCCGCTGACTGACGAACTGGAAGGGCTGGCGGCCTGTGTCGGCATCCTGTCGCCGCTGGCGCTGGTGATCGCGCTCGGCCGGCCCTGGCGGCGGGTGCCGGGCGAGGCGCGGGGCGGCTTCGGCGTGCTGCTGATCTGGCTGGCGGTGACGGTCTTGGCGGTGCTGCTCTATGGCCGGTTCGGCAGCCCGCATTATGCCATGCCGATCGTCCTGCCCGCCGTGATCGTCGCGGCGCCCGTGTTCGACCGCTGGCGGCGGACATGGATCATCGCCTTCGTCCTCGCGATCGCATTGGCCGGACAGATCGTGCTTTTCTTCAGCGAACGTACCAAGGGCGGCGCGGCCGAGGCGATCGCGGTCGCGCACGCGGCGACACCGATCAGCGGCTGCCTCTATGTCTATGACGGCTATCCGGCGCTCTATATGCTGACCCATAGCTGCCTGCCGTCGCGCTGGGTCTTTCCCGGTCATCTCAACACCCGCGACGAGGCGAGCGCGGCCGCGATCGGCACCGATCCCGTCGCCGAGATCCGCCGCATCCTGGCCCAGCGACCGGGCGCGATCGTCGACGATTATCCGCGCTTCGCCTTTGGCAATGCCGCCACCCGCGCGGTGCTGCGCGGCGTGTTGGCGCGCGATTATCACCTAGCCGCCTGCGTGCCGACGGGGCCGCATCGGATGCGGCTGGTCTATCGTCCGGGGCCGGGCACGACGCCCGCGCACTGCCCGTCACGCGCCGCTCTGGACAGCCCGACTTAACCCAGGCGAAGCGGCTACCCCCTTGTCGCCCCACGATATTGCACCCTAGGGTCCCTCCCACGTTCGCACTGAGCAACTTTCGACCACCGTCCCGATGGCGCGGCCCATCCCCCGGACGACCGATGGAGGGCACAATGCCGGATCGACTACAAAGCTATCGCAACCAGGTGAGCGATGCGGTGGATGCGTGGCAGGCCAATGTCTGCAACCCCTATATCATCGCCTACAATACGGCGTACAAAAGCTACAACGACACCTTCAAGAAGCAGAATGACAGCGACAAGGCGCGCGCCGAGCTGTTCGTGACCGCCGCGGCGATCCTGCCGGGATCGATCCTGATGGCGACCGCCGCCACCTCTTCGCTGCGGGTGCTGGCCAATCGCGGCGCGCTGCGCCTGCTGGCGGGGCGCAGCACCACCCGTGCGCTGAACGTCTATAATGCGGTGGCCGCCAATGCGACCGCCACCTTCGCGATCGGCAAGGCGCTCGACATCGTCAAGGACGAGACGGGCAAGGTCATCAAGGACTCGATCGTCAAGGCGATGAGCAACAGCCGCGACCTGCTGGCCACCGACCCGCTGAACCGCGACAAGCAGCTCAATTCCTGGCTGATCAACCACAAGCTGCTGGCGTTCGAGGCGGCCGACGCGATCGAGCGCAGCGGCTCGCTGAGCGAGCGTGACAAGGCGCGCGCCTATGACTCCTTGCGCGCCGCGCCGATCGCCAACAAGCCGAATGGCAAGATCGATCCCGCCCGGCTGGCGCCCAAGATCGAGCTCGGCTTCTATATGGTCTGGGTACTCGATTCCGACGAGTTGGTGACCCAGACCATTCCAGGCAACATGCACAGCCTGACCAGCAAGCCGATCGATGCGCTGCCCAGTTCGCGCGACTATCCCCGCGGCAATACCGATCCCTCGCGCGGCCCCGTGCAATGGGTCGGCGTCACCCGCCCGGGCGGCGATGTCGAGGATCAGATCGACAAGGTGCACAAGCATGTGCGCGGCAACGCCTTTTATGCCCCCGGCGGCTGGTTCAGCAAAAGCGATGCCGGCCAGGCCCGGCTGAAGGAGGTCGCTGCGGCCGAGCGCACCCTGACCTGGCTGTCCGACATGACACAGCCGCTGGCGCCGCTGGGGCTGCGGACGTGACCCGCGCGCTGGTCGCCGGACTGGCGCTGCTCGCCGCATGCAGCGAAGGGGCGAGCCAGCCCCAGCCCAGCGGCGAGGCGCTCGCCCAGATCCGCGCGCAGGTGGGGGGGCAGCGGCAATGCGCACCGCTGCTGTCGGGCACATGGCCGATCGAATTCAGCGCCGATGCGCTGAGCGGCCCCAGGGTCGACGCGTTGGTCGCGGCCGGGCTGATCCGCCGTGTGGCCTTGCCCGACACCGGCGATCGTCCGCGCGTCCGGATCGAGCCGACCGAGGCGGGCAAGCGTGACCTCTGGTTACGTCGCTTGGACCCCGGCAGCCCGGCCGAGCCTCTGCTCTGCTACGGCCGCAAGCAGGTGGTCGCGGTCCGTCCCAAGGCACGCGATGTCGGCACCGCGACCGGTCCGGCGGTCAAGGGTGAGGTGCTGCGCTACGACTATCGCATCGTCCAGCCGCCCGCCTGGACTCAGCGTGCCGACGTCCGCGCCGCCTTCCCCTTCCTCGTCCGTCAGCTGGGCGAGGTGCATAGCGCCGAGCAGGCCGCCACGCGCGAGGGTGATCGCTGGGTGCTGAACGGGGATACGGGGCCGGATGCCAGCGCCGAACTCCCCGCCGATCAGGGCTTTTTTCCGTAGACCTGCCGACCAATCGACATGTCTACATAGCATTAGGATTGTATACTATTGCCTTTCATAGCGGCGTGATTGCGATATCATGCCGCCATGACGATCCCTGATGACGCTCCACTCCGCTCGCCGACTCATCGCGGCAGGAGGGGGCGTCATGCGATCCTGCCCTTGCTGATCCTGCTCGTCGGTGCCGCGACGCCGTCGCCCGAGACGATCCATAGCCGTGGCAATCCGATCCTCAGCGACGGCCGCTTCTATTCGACCGACCCCGCGCCGCTGGTCGATGGCGATACGCTCTGGATTCTGGCGGGCCGCGACGAAGCCCCAGACGGCGTCAACGACTTCATCATGAACGAGTGGCAGCTGCTGTCGACCGACGACCCCGCCAGCGGGCGATGGCAACACCACCCCGCCATCGCCCGGCCCGAGACCGTTTTCGCCTGGGCCGAGCCGGGCCGCGCCTATGCCGGGCAGATGGTGAAGGGGCGCGACGGCCGCTTCTATCTCTACGCCCCGGTCCTGCAGCGCGAGAGCCAGAGCCAGGCCAAGGACCGCTTCGCGATCGGCGTGGCGGTCGCCGATCGGCCGACCGGTCCCTGGCGCGATGCACATCCCGCCGGCCCGATCATCTCGCAGGAGACGCCGGTCGCGAACGACATCCAGAATATCGATCCCACCGTCCTCATCGACGATGACGGCCGCATCTATATCTATTGGGGCACCTTCGGCCGGCTGCGCGCGATGGAGCTGGCGGCGGACATGGTCACCCCCAAGGGGCCCGAGCATATCGTCACCGGCGCGACCGGCTTCTTCGAAGCGCCTTGGCTGATGAAGCGACGCGGCACCTATTATCTGCTCTACGCCGCCAACAATGCCGGCCCCGACAGCCCCTGCACCCCGACCCTCTACCATGCGTGCCAGGCCTATGCCTCGGCCCCATCGCCCCTGGGACCCTGGACCTATCGCGGTGTGATCCTGCGCCCCGTCTCCTCCACCACCTCCCATGCCGGCGCGGTCGAATTCAAGGGGCGCTGGTACCTCGCCTATCATACGGCGGACGCGAAAGGCGGCGGCCATTTCCGCCGCTCGGTCGCGCTTGATCCGATGACATGGGACGACAGCGTCTCCCCCGCCGCCATCCGCCCGGTACAGCCGACCAAGGCCCCCGGCCCACCGCCACGCCCTACCCGCAATATTGCCCCAAGCGCTTCGGCTGCCGCCTCCAACGTGCCGGTGCCGGTGCAATATTGGCTCGCCGCGCTGAACGACGGCGTGGTGCGCGCGAACCCTCTACCGCCCGACATGTGGAGCAACTGGACCAAACAAAACCCCGCCACCGCATGGATCGAATATCGCTGGCCCCACCCCGTCACCCTGAACGCCAGCCGCATCCGCTTCTTCGCCGACCACCCCGCCGGCTCGGACGAGGGCATCGCCCCGCCAGCGGCCTGGCATCTGGAATATTGGGACAAGAGGTGGCGGCGGATTGTGGGTACCTATCACACTGGCGTGGACGGGTTCCAAGAGATCCGCTTCCGCCCCGTCACCACCCGCCATCTGCGCGGTGTGCTCGATGCGGCAGGCACAAAGGACCGTCATGCCGGTCTGGCGGTTGAGGAATGGGAAGCTCTGACGCCGAATGCGAAAATTTCGCCTTAAAGGATCGGGCCCGGATCGGGACGCTGCTACCCGGGCTGAGTGACATTCGGCGCATTCGACGCCTTGTCGATCACCCCAATGACGTGCTCCCCAAAACTCTACCAGTCATAACTGGAGTCCGGGGTTGGTATGGTGCCCCTCGGGGCGGTGTTGCACAACCCGCCTGGCAGCATCGGCGGGCGTCAGCCCGCCAACACCACTATGCGGGCGCACATGGTTGTAGTCGTCGCGCCATAGCCGCAGCACCGAGCGGGCATGGCCAAGCGACACGAACAGCGTCTCGTTGAGGCATTCGTCGCGCAGGCGGCCGTTGAAGCTCTCGACATAGCCGTTCTGCTGCGGCTTGCCCGGCGCGATGTAGTGCCACTCGATGGGGCGCTCTTGCGTCCATCTCAGGATCGCCAAGCTGGTCAGTTCGGTGCCGTAGCACATTGGGAAGCGCTGGTTCGGGAGCCGCTATGGCCCTGATGAAGACAAGGCCGCGTAGCGGCCGCAGACTTCATCAGGGCAAGCCATGGCCGGTCAGCAGGTATCTAAAGTGAGGTTGTCGAGACAACACTTTGGAGGCCGACCGACCATGACCAAGCTCACCTCTACGCCTGCCGGCGCCGTGCTGGTAGCCATCGACATGTCCAAGAGCCGACAGGAGGTTCTCATCGAGCGACCGGAAGGCGGCCGGCGCCGGCGGATGACCGTCATGGCGACCAGGCAGGACTATGACGGCTTTGCCGAGCAACTCGCTGCTATCGGGCGCCCTATCATCGTCGGGTTCGAGGCGACGGGTAATTACCATCGTACGCTGGCGCACCGGCTGCTGACGGCAGGGTTCGAGCTGCGCCTCATCTCGTCGGTCGCGCTCGCCAGAACGCGCGAGGCGCTGCACAACGGCTGGGACAAGAACGACTCCAAGGACGCGCAGGTCATCCTGCACATGCTGCGGATCGGTGCGACGCAGCGCTACGTCGACCCGCTGGTGGCCGGAATCAACGACCTGCAGGAGCTCTCGAAGACTCACGAGACGATCTCAAGGATGAAGACGCAGACCTGGCATCGGATCCTGACCCACTACCTGCCGCTGTACTTCCCCGAGATCGCCCGCTTCGCAGGCAACAGCCGGTCCGACTGGTTCCTGGCGCTCATCGAGCGGTTTCCGACGCCGGCCACCATCACGGCGCTGGACCGCGAGGCGTTCTCGGCCGCGGCATGGCCGCTCATCGGCCGCAAGGTCTCCAAGGCACGCCTCATCAACGACATCTACGAGACGGCGTCCGCCTCGACGGCACTGCCGGTGCCGGAGAACTCAGCCGCCATCACCATGTTCCGCATGGTCATCGCGCAGGGCCGCAGCCTCATCCACCAGCGAGACGAGATCGAGCGGCTGGCCCATGCGCGGCTCGCCGATGACGTCGACTACCAGCTGCTGCGCAACATTCCGGGCATCGGTCCGATCAACGCGCTGACCATCCTGGCCGAGGCCGGTGATCTGCGGCGCTTCAACCATCATCGTCAGTTCCTGAAGTTCTGCGGTCTCGATCTCGCAACGTGTCAGTCAGGCACGTTCCGTGGCCGCACGAAGCTGTCCAAGTACGGCAATGCGCGCCTGCGCCGGACCTTCTGGATGGCTGCCCAGGTCGCCGCGCGTCAGCGCGACAACAGCTTCCGCGACAAGCTCGGACGATATGTCGCCGGGCACGCGGACGATGCCGACCGTCGCCGCAAGGCGATGACGGCGCTCACCGCCAAGATGGCGCGCGTGGCTCACGCCGTCATCAAGACGGGGACAGAGTACCGGCCGTTCCTCGAACGGTCGGATGCCAGGTGGAAGGACCCCTCTCTGCAAGTGCCGTGAGGGCGCTCGTCGAGCGACCCTGTAGATAATGTTCGGGCCTTCCACCTGGGTGCGTATCTCGTTTTAAGGATGGTGAGGACCACGGCCGCCTCGGCGCTGCTGGATCCTGTGTTTGCTATGGCAGGGAGCGATCCCGTTGACGGTGGGAGCCATCTGGCTCAGATTGCATGCCGCGCCGACGGTTGTCGGCGCATGGATATCTGCTGGCCAAAACCCGCCGCTGCTTCCCGACATAGGACGTTGTCGCTGACGATCATCAGCGGCGGTCCGCCTCGGACGGCGATGATGGCGTCGAGCTCACGAGCGACACGCGCGCCTGACAGCGAGGTGTCGGCCACCAGCGCCAGGCATTCCCGTGTGAAGTCGTCGACCACCGCCAGGATGCGGATGCGACGGCCGCTGATCAGCGTATCGCTCACGAAGTCGAGGCTCCAGCGCTGGTTTGGACCTTGCGGCAGCGCCATGGGCGCTCGGGTGCCCATGGCTCGTTTGCGACCGCGCCGGCGCCTGACCCGCAGGTTCTCCTCGCGGTATAGCCGCAGCAGCTTCTTGTGGTTCATGACCAGCCCCTCACGGGCCAGCATGATCCCCAGCCGCCGGTAGCCGAAGCGGCGACGCTCCGCCGCGATCTCCCGTAACCGCGACCGCAGGTCGCCATCATCACTACGCCGGGGCGCGTAGCGCACCGACGTCCTGTCCACGCCGAAGATCGTACAGGCCCGACGCTCGCTGATGCCGAACAGCTGTCGAGCGTGCTCGACAGCTTTCCGCTGAGCGGCGGGCTTCACCAGTTTTTTCCCGCCACCTCCTTCAGCACGGCGTTGTCGAGCATGGCATCGGCCAGCAGCCGTTTGAGCCGGCCGTTCTCCTCCTCGAGCACCTTCAGCTTGCGTGCCTGCGACACGTCCATGCCGCCATACTTCGCCTTCCACGCGTACAGCGTCGCGCTGCTGATGCCGTGCTTACGACACACATCGGCGGTCTTCATCCCGCCCTCCTGCTCGCGCACCACCGCGATGATCTGCTCCTCGCTGAACCTCGTCTTCTTCACGTCCGTCTCCTCACGAAGCCGGACTCTAGCTCAAACTGGCAGAGTTTCAGGGGAGCACGTCACCAACAGGCACGAACAAATGTGATGCTCGGCTTAATAGACCATTATCCGGGCACCTCGGCTTCGTCGGTCAAAAAACGACTGCCAACTGCCCCAATCCTGCCCTCGTTACATGCAGGCATATACTCCTTATATTTGATATGATAAAAGACATTATCATATAAAGATAACACCTGCATTTTTGATATTGAGGCTCGATCCGAGCCAGAAGGTGACCACGATTGTGATGATCCCCCCTGAGAGGAAGTTGACGGCAAACCGTTTAGCCACTTGCCGGCATGATAGTCCACCTTCAACAGCCGCTTAATGGTACAGCATTATAAAATCAGCGGCGTGCTCGTCCAGATAAACGCACCTGATCGCCGGCGACCCTAAATGGGGAAGTTGAATTGGCTTGAGGATCGTAATACGGATCAATTCTATTGCGAATTCTTGACTGTACCCGATTTTGGATCCGGTTATTGATTCTTGCCATTGGTTCAATGCCCGCATCCTGCGAGATTATTTCACGCGTTTGGCGTTGCCCGGTTTGCCCAACAGTCGAACGCGCCGTTTCACCTTGGCGTGTTTCAGGCAAAGATTGCGGTGCCTGCTGAATTTGATCTGGTTCTTGATAGCGATCTTGCGCCGCAGCGGGAGTCGCTAGCCCGATTAAAAAAAGGAGACTTTTTTTCATTCTAGCCACTAGAATTATCTGTCGCACAGCATAGTCAACCCGCATCTGGTGTCAGCCGAACGTCTACAATTTGACCGGTAAAACCCGATATAGATTCGGATGGGCGAGCGACAAAAAGCAATTGCTGAATTGGGCACCCTGCTGGCACAACAAAGCGCCCAGAGAACCGGCCATGATCTTGGGTGGAATTAAATACGCTCACGCGACCAAGCTCTCGTCCCTCAGCACAAGTTAGCGTCCAATAAGGCAAAGCCTCAACCGACTGATTTATACCGACACTACGTCCTTGAAGCACGTAATTGCCTGGCATCAATAACTGTGTCTGGCGCAATATCGGTCCGCCAATAGTAGATGGTACGGCAAAATCAAAAACACCGCCGCGTTCACCATGCTGAATTGTAGCCGAAACCCCACTGTCAGTAATCGGCTGCCAGTCAAAGGAGGTCGTCGATACAGGGTTGGCTGTGAAGTCGGGATCTCGTGAACTTTGACGATTGGCACCAGGCCTGATCACCGCATAGAGGCGCCAAGCGTCATTAATATAGTTTTCGCCAAGCAACCGCGTAATCAGAGCGGCTGTTGATCCGGCGGGAAGGGCAAGGCCTCGGCGTTGCATAGCCTCAAACAAGAGCGCTGTTGCCTTTGCATCAGGTCCATTGCCCGAAACATACCCAATGAATTGATCACTCCACGCTGGCCGCTTTGCGAGGATCGTGACGAGGCCCTTACGAATCTGCTCATCGTCGATGGCGGATGCCAGCAACGGGAACATGAGATCTGGCGCAATGCGCGATGTTCTCATCGCAATATCATAATTGCGAAGAGCCCCCAAAATATCACCACGTGCCACCGCGTCCTCATTCGCCCATAACCGGGTGCGCAAATCACGACGCGACAGTTGTTCGGAATAGGCAAAAATGCGCCGGGCAGTAGCCGTATCCCCCCTGGCTTGGGCATTGATTCCCAGTGTTGCCACTGCGGCTACTGCGGTTGCATCCTGCCGCAGGGCAAGCCGAGCAAGCTCATCGGCTCGCTTGCGGTCGGCCGCGCTGGCCTTTGGCCCCGAAAGCTGTTCGGACAGTAGCGCCGTTATTCGACCATCCCAAGGCACCAGAGCGTAGGCCCGGGCCGGGTCGCTCCCACGAATCATGTAAGCCAATGAATGCGCGACCGAAAGATAGCCAAAGCCAGCGGCTAGCATCGCCAGCACACTGCGCACCGTCCATTCGGTTATAGACCGCTGGGAACGAGTGCTTCGGCGCGGCATCAGCCCTTAGCCTCACTCGCCGCCTTGTCTCGGCCATAGCCGTAGCCATATTCATAGCCATAGCCATAATGAGCCTTGCGTGCCTCGAATTTGGTAAGAACGCCACCAAAGATGCGCGCATTAGCGGAAGCAAGTCGCGCCAGAGCGGTTTTGACCAGAGTCGAACGGATACCATGCGATTCCACCGCATAGACGACGCCTTCGACCCGGCTTGCGATCAAGGGCGCGTCAGCCAACCCCATGACAGGCGGGCTGTCGATAATGACATGGTCGAAATGCTCATATAGCCGCTCGATCAGCACCGACAAACGGTTTCCGGTGAGCAATTCGGCCGCGTTGGGGGGAATTGGACCAGCCGACATGGCCGTAAAGCCTAGATCGCTCATGTCGAATGTGAGCGGCACGATATCATCCTGTCCCGTGAGGAAGTTGCTGAGGCCATTGTCGTGGCTCACCCCGCCCAAATGATGAACCGATGGCGAACGCATGTCTCCATCGACCAAAATCACTCGCTTCCCACTGCGGGCCAACATGGTCGCAAGCGCAAGTGCGGTGGTCGATTTACCCTCGGCGGGACGGGTCGAGGTTACCGACAACGAGCGAGGCACACCATGTTCAGTGGTAAACGCTAGGTTCGTTTGGATCGCCAGATAGGCATCGACGAGATCGGACTTGCGATCAAGCAACGCTTCCCGGGGGGTGTTGCCATCGACCTTCGGCACGGCCCCCAGTAGCGGCAGACCGAGCCGCCGCTCGATCTCGGCAGGATCGGCAATAGCCTCGTCCATTTGCTCCAGCGCGAATGCCAGTGCTACGCCCAGCCCCAGACCGGCAAGCAATGCTATCGCTAGGTTGATCAGCAAACGCGGGCTGGACGGCTTCTGTGGTACGTCTGCCTGATCCACCACGGATACGTTGTTGACACCCACGCCGCCAGCGACGCCGATTTCCTTGAACCGTTGCAGAAGTCCATCGTACAGGGCGCGATTAGTGTCCACTTCCTGCTGGTAGATATTATATTGGATCGAACGCCGACGTAGATCGAGATAACTGCCTTTCAGCCGCTCGACCCGTGCTTGCAACGCCCGTTCCCGCTCGACAGCTCCACGATAGTCAGTTTCAATCGACCCCGTCACGCGGCGCTCTTCGGCGGATATGCTGCGATCAAGCTGATCGATCTGCGACTTCAGTGCCTTGGCAGAGGGATATTGGGGTTCGAACTGCGTCAGCAGCTTCTGGTAGTCGGCCGCCAATTCGGCTCGACGTTGACGCAGCATATTAATGGCCTGGTTGCGCAAGGCTTCTGTGGACGCACCGGCACGGCCACTCTCACGATACCGTGCTTCAGCGGCAATACGGTCGGCTGTCGCTTGGCTTAATGCGCTATTGAGCGATGCCAAATCGTCAGCGACGATCGAGCGTTCCGAGGTTGAGCCATCCGCATTCGACTGCGCAGGAAGATTGATAATCCGTTCCTGCGAGGCGTAGGCGACCAGCTGGCGTTGGCTCTCATCAAGCCGCTCCTTCTGCTGTGCCAACTGACGCTTTAGCAGGTCCCGACCGTAGGAGGTTGCCTGAACCTTCCGCTCGAGATTGGTTTGAATGAATGCTTCGGACCAAGCATTGACGACCTTGGCAGAAAACTGAGCGTCCGGGCTCGTGAACCGAATGTCGACCAGACGCGACAGTCGAGTCGGCGCCACGTTAAGATGATCGAGAAGAATTTGAGCAGCTACGCGTTGCCGGGTATCACGGCCAGCGGCGGAATAGCGACCGTCAACCACCTGAAACGCCGGATCCGCTGAAGAGATACGGAACAGCTCATAAAATTTTGGATCGTCGATCAAACGAAGCTGTGTTGCCACACGCTCAGATAGCGAATGCGATTGCAACAGTCCGTACTGGGTCTGATAGAACTCCTGATCCGCGACGCTTGTTTCCCGTTCAACGCCTTGGAAGTTCGTAACTTGACTCGCCTCGCGTGAAATCTCGATCGTGGCTGATGCCGTATATTTTGGCGTCATTAAAAGAGTCACGATTAGTCCAAGCAGAACGAACACTATTGTCGTCCCTGCGATGACATAGCGCCAACGTCTCGCAATTCTCAAATAGTCCCGAAGCATGGAACTGTCGTCCTTGCCCGGCAGGCTCAACGCGGGCGATACCTGACCGCCCCGTAGACCGGAAATCATGGAAGTCATGTAGACAAGAACCTTATTGCAGGATCGCGATCAGCGGGGCCGCAAGTAGCGGCGAGAGCGAAACGAAGTCGCGGAACAGGCGGCGCTGCGGGGAATCGCCGACGACAATCACGTCATTGGCAAAGACAGGCGGATCGTCATAGGTACCTTGCCGGATGGCAGCGACGTTATACAATCCGGCCATCCGTCGATTACCAACGGTCCGCAGAATTACGACATCATCCTGGCGCGCGAACTCGGACAACCCCTTGGCGGATGCAATGACCCGCATGAGTGTCATCTGATTGGTCACCGGGTACAGGCCAGGCTCCACGACCTGCCCATCGATGGTCACCACTTGGCTGACCGAGCTCTTGATGTTGACGGTCACCTCGGGGTTGCGAACATAACGTGCCCGCAACGCTGCATCGATCGTCTGAGCCAGCTCGCCTGCTGTCTTGCCCCGGGCATCAATCGTTCCAGCGAGCGGCATGGCAATGCGACCACTGGCGTCCACCTGCATCTCACGGCTGAGATCGGGAACGTTGAAAACGTCCACTTGGATGGTGTCGAGCGGCCCGATAAGAGCGGGACGATCTGCAGCGGTGAGATCACCGCGATCCGGCGCCGGTAGAACCGAACTGCCTTCGACCACTGTCAACCGATCGGTCGATTCCAAACGCTGCGGACCAGCGCATCCTGATGCAATTGCGGCAATCAGGAGGGCAATACAAAGCTTACGCATGCGCTCAAATATTCCACGACATGAAACGAAATGTGGAGGCTATAGTTCGTGGCCCCGGCGAGGTAAAGCCGCACCCTCTTCTCGGTGCTGCTCGCCTAGCCAAAGACCCGACAGCGCGATCACTGCCATAATCAGCGGGGTTCGGGCGGGATAATCGAAAAAACTAGCAATCATAATAAGAAAAATTATCGACGATCCAAGTCTTGGCAATGCGTCATTTCCCTTATTTTGCCATACCAATGCCGTCCTAATTGCCCACCAGACTGTCGCCAATAATAAAACTATTAATCCTAATAAACCACCATCAAGAATTATCTCAATATAATCATTATGAGCATGGTTGAAATATGTAAGTTTTAGCAATTCAAAAGGCTCATGAATTCGAAAGACTGGATCGAATCCGCCAAATCCTGAACCAATGGGAAAGTATTCATAAGCCATGTGCATAACGGTTGGCAACGCACGCAGCCGCATATCTTCATTGCCATCGATCGATACGGCACGATTAATTGAAACCGCTCGGTCGGTGAAGATGAATAGACCTACAAAAAAAATTAAGATTAGCACTGCACCGGTTACCAGCGACGGCAACAGCCAACGCGGCCCCTTGCGAGTCAGCTTCCGTAACGCCGGCCACGAGAAGAGCAGGGCGATGATGATCGCGACAGCACCTACCATCAGACCGGCGCGTGACCCTGTGGCCAAGATCGTAAGGGCAAATAGAAGAATGAATCCAGAGGCTACTGGCAGACGCCAACTGACGAGCGTGACGCGCGTTGCCCAAGCCGGAGCGATCAGACAGCCCATTGCCAAAAACAAGGCAAAGTGATTGCGATTGGCGAACAAGCCGCTGACCTGACCGGGCGTGTCATTAACGAATGGATTGGAAAACCCCGCTCCGGAAAATTGCAAAAGCCCAATTAGAGCGGCCGCCCCGACCAAACCCAACAAGAGGGGCAGCATGTGCGACCGCTCGTCCGGACGCACCATCGTCGCCAACAGCAGGACAACGCCTGGTACGACTAAGGACGACAACGCATTCAATGTTGCTCCGGGAACCATCGATATAGGCCGCCAGACGTCGCCACTGTCGGCTCCGACAAGCATCATCCGGCCTGGCAAGGCCTTCCACAGGGAGGGGGGCAGCGGAATCAGTTGAATGAAAACGAGCATGCCCGCTAAGGCAAAGAAAAGGCCCGCCGTTCCCATTCTACGCAACGGAACTCTTGGCGCAAACAGAATCGCTGCGAGCAACACGCTCCAAGCCACGGCCTGAACAACGATCTGCCCACCTACGTCTGCACGGGACGCCCCTCCTGCGATCAGGAGAGTGACGAAAAGCCCGCACAAGAGCATGAATGCCAGACTGGGCGCTGGCACAGGACCGGAACGACGATGAAGTGGCATATTGGTAGGCGCCTATGTCTTTGGACGGGCCGGCACAACCTCGATAAGTCAGGCCGCTTAATATTGGCCGGCGACGATACGCCAGAAGGGCTTCGATCGCCAAACTCGGAACAGGCTCGCCAAGTGCCAGCGCAGATGGCGCATCGACTTATGGCTATCGCGCCGGGCATCGTGAATCACCTCAAGGTCGCGGATTAATTCGACGCGATTACCCGCGAGGCGCCATCGTGCGCATAGATCGTAGTCTTCGCAATATAGCCTGTACCGGTCGTCAAAGCCGCCGAGATCACGAAACCTCGCGATCGGCGCAATCAGGAACATACCGGCCAACCAGAAGAAGTCCGACGCGTCGGGATCCGCTTCCCATCCAGCCAATCGTCGATTCCTTCGAGCAAGCAGGTTGGGAACCGATAGATTGCGCCGGACCGAGTCCTCCTCAGCACCGTTCGGCGCGACCACTACCGGCGCACGCAACGGCGATCCCGTTGTCCAGTCCAGTGCTGCCAGCTTTTCTAGGAACCTGTCATCGGTGATGCGGATGTCAGGATTGACGATCGCGTACAACTCGCCTTCCGCCTCTATGGAGGCAGCATTATGATTGGCTCCAAAGCCCTTTGGAGAGTCGTTAGAAATCACCTTCATTCGAAGCCGGGGTACTAGCTCGAACGGCTCGGAAATATTCAATGTGACGATGACAAGCCAATGTTCGATATATGTCTGGCGAGCGAGATCCTGCAGGAGTTTACTAACGAGAGGACCATGCCCATGGCTGACGATCGAGATAGTTCCTTGAACGGAAGGCATGGAGCAATTCCTATTATATGCGGCCACAACTAATCATCACCGATAGTCGGGGCTGGGTACCGGGTCTTTATGTGGAGAAAGCGACCGTTCGCCCGCTTTCGGGACCATCAGATAGAGCGCGTCATTCGAAATGGCGGGCATAAGGATAATTGGCCATCGCCAAGGCCGTGTCCCTAGCTTGCAGACTGACTTTCTGCTGCAGTATGGGGTCAGCCATTACCGATGCCATGCGTCGAGCATCGTTTCCGACGTTCATGGATAGCATGAAGCCGTTCTGCCCATCCTGAATCATTTCGCCCATGACGTTGACGTCCGTCGTCCAGACAATACGCGCACGTCGCAACGCGTGAATCACGCTGCCGCTGGCCGGCATGACATGCTTGTACGGCGTATAGGGCAGAACTACATGCGCCGCCTGCTCGAACAAAAGGTCAAGATCGGCGTCGGGCACATAGCCGTGGAACGTCACATCAATCTTGTAACGGTCTTGCAAATCACACAGATAGCGCTCGGCGGCCAATCCGCTCGCCTGACCTACCACATGCAACTGAGTGGTAGGACGAATGGCGCGTACAGCTTCGTGTAACTCCAGCACATAATCCAGTCCCTTATTGGGACCGATGAAGCCGAAATAGATCATTGCTGGTGCCAGGGAAGCGGTTGGCGGCCATATGCGATCGGGATCTACAATATGTGGAATGACGATCACATTGGCCCTCGGAGCTAGGGCAAGTACCCTTGCCCGTCCACCTTCCGAAAGCACGAAGACCCGTCTCAATTTTTCTATCATGCGGCGCTGCGTTCCGAACGCCCCGAGATACCAATCCATCCCTCGCGACAATCGCATCAGTAAGGGCGAATTGAATTGAAAATAAGGAAAGGTTACAAAAGGCGGATCATGGATGGTCACATCAATATTGGCATACCCTGCCTGCAAGAGCCGAGTAATTGCTATGCGCTCACGATGTTGGAAAATTCCTAATTGCACATGAAACTGTGCCCCTTTCGGTATTTTGCCGATTGCATCAATGATATCTTGGGGGTCGGTTAGTATATAACCTTTAGAGGCTAGAACTTTTTCATGAAAAATTCTTGCATAATCCGTGATGCCCGAACGTGAATGTGTCGTGCAAATATGAATCTTTGGAGTGCTAAGCGAGTGATATTCAAGCATTAGCCGTGCCTCCATTACTGGTACGGTCATGGAAAATGATCGTAAATCCTAAAAATATGATTGTGTTCAGCAATAGTAGAGAGAACTCGTTAGCGACGCCGCTAGTTAGTGGATAGACCAGCATACCTAGGCCAAAGACACGAGCTATGCCTCCACCGAAATAACGCGACAGCCAAAGTATGGCGCACGTGCTGGCGATGATCGCAAACAGGTTAAGAAGGGCAACCCAGGGAGAAACATACCAAGCCATTATTAGATTACCAGGCACCCCCGTCATAAAAGTCGAGTAACCCTCATATGACTGGGATCCAGCGATCAACAAACGCTCGGGCGTCATAGTTGGTGCGATCCCGCCTAGAACCCCCGAAAGAGCCTGCTTAGCGTAAAACAATGGTTCCAAAGCGCTTGCGGACCATTCAAATGACTGGTGATTTTGGACTACATAAGCAACATTTGAAAATGAGGAAAGCCGTCCTACGAAACGCCCCATCAGCATGTCTAATATGCTAAGTTCAATGTGAACATCACCACGCAAACTACTACGAAATTCGTAGAGCTTACCAATCACAATAGGTAATATTGTAACACTTGAGATAACTAGCCAAGGTGCACGCCGAAATATGATGATCATTTCCACACTATACTTAGCACACATAGCAATCGCGACATAATTGAATACACCAAGGCCGGCTCTCAACAGGCCTATCGATATCATAATTATCACTGCCATCAGATCGGTTGACAGTCTCTTCGGCGTCGACAGAATGAAGAATGCTCCAAGATAGAACGGATCTATTCTATTCAAGACTTGGATAAAAGGCATTATTGCGCCCGGGGCAGTATAAACCTCCCTATCCATCACACCGACACCAAATAATATGGTGACCACGGCATGAGCGAGGCTTACGATCCCGAAAAACATAAGATTCGTCTTGAACGGAAGTTTGTAGACGTTTCTTGGCGGTATATTAGAGAAAACGCCAGCAACCTTCCAAGCGAATATATATGGCGTTACACATATCGCGGCAACAAATACCAGCTGTCCAAATGTAAGATAAACAGGGTTAGGGAAAAAATCACCGTTAAACTGGCCTGTAATTAAACAATAAAGACAACTCATCACTGTCGCTATAACGAACGCGCCATAAATTATGAAAAGTTGTTGCTGAACAATAGGCTTGGACGTCGTAGTCATCCAGAAATTCCAAAGCTTGAACGGCGTATTACAGGCCAACTACCACGGAAGAGTCGTAAAAATAGGATTCCGTTTGCGGCCAGTCCCATGGCACAAAACACTGCAAGAACGACGATTCCCACCAAGGGCCGTTCAATCCATGGCAGTATGAAAGCCACAGGCAGGATCACCATCACACCTGTCAGCAATGGCAAAGCCGCGGTTTTCCATAGCCATTCCGCGAGGTGGGGCCCAAGAAAGCGAGGCGTGATGATCGCAGCCAGGATCATTGCGGCCGAGGCATTCATAGCCACCCAGGGGATCGCCGCCCCCAGCAAGCCATATCGGGATGCACCGAAAAACATGGCGACGGGGAGTAAGACGGCCGACGCTGCTCCGAACATAATGTTTGTGCGGGTGTGTGCGTTGGCCACCGCCAAGTGATAGGGCATATATTGCACGGCCAGCAGTGCCCCCCCCCCTCCGAGAATACGGCTTATCATTACAAGCTCTGGACTTGGCTTTCCACCCTTAAGCAAAGCGAGAATATGGGGCGCGCCAATCACGATTCCAATTGTAGAGCAAAACGCAACTGCAGAAATGAAAAAGGAATACTGCATATATGTCTCATGGAGGCCAGAACGGTCACCACGTGCAGCCTGGCCTGTAAGCCTTGGAAGAACGGTGATTGCGAGTGGCAGTGCCAACATTGATGGAATTTGGCCAATTAGACTTGCGATAGAATACAAGCCAAGAACGTCAAGCGAGAATACTTTACTAACTACCAGCTTGTCTGATTGGGTATTGACCGCAGAGATTAACGCAATACCGAACATGCCACCCGCAAATGCCCAGATAGATTGCAATGCTGGCATAGAGAAGTGTGGCTTGTTGGGCGTTCCGATAACGCGCCATATCGTGCGCCGCAACGCCAACAGAGTTATCGCCGATACAGCGAGTTGCCATGCAAATAGGAACTCGACCGAAGGCCAGAAATAGAGCGGGATCAAGACGATGCCTGATCGGATCACGCTAAATCCAATCTGATATCCGGCAGCAGTGACGTGACGGCTCGCGCCCAGAAGTCCGCCGATATAGAGCGCCAGCATGACTTGCAAGATAGCCGAGACGATCATCAAGCCAACGCTCCATCGCACTTGAGCAGGCTCAAGTCGGGAGGCATTTAACCAATGATCTGCGATCGGCCCCGCGCCAAATATAGCAACGAGGATAACAACCAGCACGATAAGCATATAGAGCCACTCAAGGGATCGCAGTAAATCTCCGAGCTTCTGTTTATCTATTTCGCGAGCCATTTCCCTCGCAAATGTATTCGACATTCCCATGTCTACGACAAATACTATGCCTAGTAGGCTCGTACTGAATGTGACCAAGCCGAATGCTTCTGATCCCAATATCTTGATATAAAGAGGGACGAATACAAACGTCGAAAATCCCGCCCAAAGGCGCGATGCGTAATTGGCGAGGATGTTTCTGTTTATTTTCATTATGGTTAATAAGCCAGGCAACGTACTTTTATGATACCAATTGGCATCAGCAAACCTGAGAGAGCGTCCATTTCGCAAAAAGCTTCATGAAACGTCTGCAGATTGCCTTTACGGTTGCGAGTCAACGCTCCATTACGCATTCGAGCAAACGAGTCCCGCTAACAATCCGAGCTTTCCCAGACGTCCGTAAGCGGATGCGGCCGCATTGACCAGCCTTTAGTGAGCCTTCAAGCTTGCAAGGGCAACGAACCAGCCTCTTATCCCGACGACCATATCGGCGCATCGCAGCTGACTTTCGCGCGTTGGAAAGGTCATGATAGCTTCACCGCCACACACCCTCCCCCCCCCCCCCCTCACTTCCCTTCTGTTTGGTGACATTGAGTTATGAATCGACGACAGGCAATCGCAGGCGGTGCCGGATGCATGGCGATCGCTGGCCTCGCAACCGCCCGCATGTACATCGATCCCAAGCCCAGGAGTCAATCTCCAAACCTTTCCGGCAAGACTGTAAATGTGCGAGACTTCTGTACTGCCGATGGCCTGCACAGTGACTCAAAGACCTATCAGGCGTTGATTGATAGCCAGCCTTCAACTATTATTTATCCTGATAATACAACGCTTATACTGGATGCCCCCATAAGACTGAACAGCGACCAAGAGCATATTTTTGGATCAAATGTCCGAATAGAGGCTGATGTCGAAGGCTTTGCGCTATCCGCCACAGGTCTTACAGGACAAAACTTAGGTGCCTTGGTACAACCAATAGATCGCTATTCTAAGTCCATTATTCTGGATAGAAATCCTGAGATAAACCCTGGTGATGTCATCATTCTTGCCAACTTATCCAACCCCAATAGCATAAACAATGACATCAACATTGTCGACAAAGTTTATGCTAATACTATAACCACAAGGCACCCAATTGGACGGGATTTCCCTACGGAGAAATTTGCAATTTATCATGTTTATTATGTAATCAAGAATTTAACACTTCGTGGAAATTTACGCATAAAAAACCAAAACCCCTTAGGCGGAATAATCCGCTTTGTTTATACATCTAATATAGTAATTGATGGAATTGATATTGAGGATTCCGGCTATATAGGAATATCTTTTGAAAATAGTATGAATGGCCGGTTCGACAATATAAATATTAAAGGCGCAGGGGCATCTGGACTGGGATTTCGCTCATCGAAAATTATTAGCATTAATAATCTTACAGCAAATGGAATCCGCTCTGATGAGGCTCTGACATTTTATGACAATGTATCCATAGCAGATGTTAAAAATGTTAATATAAATCAGTATAATTTCAAAGATCGCAAAAAAGGGGAAAGCGCTGGAAACAATATTCTAATTGATATGTACTGTTCACATATAAAATTAGACAATGTATTCTGTCGAGGGTCTTCTACTTATAATTTTATGATAAATAACAATAGTAATTATTGCTCAATATCAAATTTTGACTTGGGTGACTCGAATCTTGGAGGTATAAGAATTTCAGATTTCAGTAAATACAATAAAATAGGCAGTGGAAAAATATCTGATATTATCGATATAAGTGACCAAGAAGCAGGGAAATTGGTTTCCGGTATAAGCATTGGTGAAAGCTGCACTGGTACCGAAATTAGCCCCAGCATTTCCTTTAAAGGGATTTTGACAGGTAAGCACATTATGAGGTGGTCCGACACGCGAAGGCTCTGAAAATGAGTGTCGCCCCCTCATTTCGCATTTCATGCACCTTGGGTTAGGACAAGGTGAACGCTCAGTTGCCACGCTAGGATATGCCCTTGACCGCGCCCGACGACGCCCCGCTGCTTTCCATCCTGATACCGACAAAAAATCGGTATGAGACGTTGCTGCCAGTTGTATCAGAAATTTTGGCCAAGATTTCGGATCCGCGATTGCAAATCGTCATATGTGACAACTCTTCACCTAGGCAGGACGTGGTCGATACCCTAGTCGCGTCTGATTCGAGGATATCCTATCACTACTTTAGCGATGAAATCTCTATTGTCGACAACACTGAACGCGGCTTGGACCTCTGCCAAGGTGAATATTTATGCTTTATAGGTGATGATGATCTGGTTTCTCCATACATCATGCGGATCGTTGGCTGGCTTAAAAAAATTGGTGGAGATTGCCTTATTTATCCGCCCGCCCGCTATTGGTGGAGTAGCGTCGCATTCGCCAAGGAGAGTCAATATCTTCACCCTGGCGCATTCTGGCTACCAAAAGCGCGAAACGGCGCAGTGCGGCAGTTGGACTCCGCCTTTGAACTGGATCGTGTATTGAAACGGGGCGGCGTCGCTTATCTGGATCTGCCTCGACTGTATCATGGCATTGCGTCCAAGCGCGCCGTTGAAAGGGTCATGAAGCAATTTGGGCGCACCGTCCCTGGATCGTCGCCCGACATGGCACTATGCGTCGCGTTGGCCCTGACCAATCGCAACCATTATTCGATAGACTATCCGGTCACAGTATTTGGGGCGTCACGCAATAGCGGCGGGGGCTGGACAGCAGCAAAAAAGCACCATGGGCGCATCGAAGACCAAAAGCATCTTCCTCGTGATATTCTAAAGAACTGGAATGATAATCTTCCTCGAATTTGGACGGAACAAATTATATATCCTCAAACCATCCATGAGGTAATGTCTCGGATCGGGCGTAAACCGAATTTGTCATATGCTACGACATATGCATCAATAGCGGCGTATGAACCCCATGTGATATCGGCACTTATTCCGATCGCGTCACGGTACCTTTCTAGTAATCCCGGTCAAATTCCAAAAACATTTTTTCAGGCTGCCTTGAAGGTTGCAGGAAGAATTCGTGTTTCGATCAACAACCGGACCGGCATCGCCATGCCATTTGACCTGTACAAGTTTCAAACAGTTGCAGATGTCATGTCATTTTCAAAAAATATTCCTCTCCCTGAGGTAGTTTTGGAGATTTTGTAGAACAAGGCTGCCTAGATATTTGGCATTTCGCTCCTTCCCTTGCGAACTGAGGCCTTTACGCATAATGACAGGGTACGACGCCTCTGTGACGTCGTAGTGGATTCCGCAATGTGGGTTTCTCGCGTTACACGAAACGGTCATGAGATGACCCCTGAATCTAAGAACGAGATCATGACAGCAATCATCGGCTTCAACCACCTGTTCATTGATTCAGGTTCCTTGACCGGACCTGGTTATTACGCCATCCAGCTACTCGAAACCGCATTGCGCCTGCCCGAGATCACCCGATCGCCGTTTACATTCAAAGTCTTTGTACAACATGGCACGACGCACCATTACTCGACAGCAGCGAAAGCACATTTGATTGAAGTTCCAGCACTGTCGGGGCGTGTATCACGCGTCTTATGGGAACAGTTTAAGCTACCGCTTTTGGCGAAGAGAGAAAAAGTCGACCTCCTGTTCAGCCCTGGCTTTGTTTCTCCCGCCTTTGGTGCGCCGATCCTCGCTACGACCATTCACGACATGTACTATCGAGCCGTACCTGATTTGGTCGAACGCTATCAGCGTCACTATTGGCGTGCGATGATTCCGTTGACTAGTCGTGTATGCGACCTGATTCTGACGGTTTCAGAAAGCAGCGGACGTGACATCGAGCATTTTCTTCCTGCGGCACGCGGGAAGGTGGTCGTAACGCCTTTGGCAAGCCGCTTTGCTCCCATTGAAGTGCTGCCACCTCGCCCCATAGGCGGCACCCCTTACATGTTGATGATCGCCAACCTCACGCCGAACAAGAACGTCACGCGCGTTGTCGAGGCGCTGGCGCTACTCCGCCATGAAGGGCGAAACGTCGACTTTGTCCATATCGGTGTCGATCTGCGCGACGAACTGGCGCAGGCGATTGCCACATTCGGCATGCAGAACCATGTTCGGATGCTGGGCAAGGTCGACGATGCAACGTTGGTCGATACGGCCGTGAACAGTCTGTGTGTGGTCGTACCTTCGCTTTACGAGGGGTTTGGTATGCCAGCGATCGAGGCCCATGCGTTAGGAGCACCCTTGGTCTGTTCAAACCGGAGCGCCCTGCCGGAAGTGGCTGGAGATGCAGCACTTTTGGTCGATCCAGAAAGTCCCAAGTCCATAGCTGCTGCCATCGCCAAACTGATGGATGACCCTGAACTTCCAATGACGCTACAGCGCAAGGGTTTGGAAAATGTTCGGAATTTTTCGTGGGATCGCACCGCTTCGTTGACGCTCGCTGCCTTCACGCGGCAACTCAATCGAAAGCGCAAATGATGTAGGGCTGCGGGCCTGCCCATAACGGCAGAGCCCACATGGCTTCAAATCACGCCCTCAGCGCGGCTTGGACATAAGGAAGCGTCAGCAGCAATTCCTTGGTCTCGTTCACGTCCAAGCGATGGGTGTTATGCGACGTGTAATCGTCAATCTCGTTAAGCGCCTGCGACCCCTCGGAGATGTAGAGCTCATAGTTGAGATCGCGATTATCAGCTGGAACCCGCCAATAGCGCCCCATGTCGTCGGCTTTCGCCATTTCTTCACGCGAGACAAGCGTTTCGTACAGCTTTTCTCCATGGCGCGTACCCAGTATACCGGTGTTAAGCGGCACTTTGAAGAGCTCGCTAATGGCTATTGCCAAAGTTTCAATGGTACAGGCTGGTGCCTTTTGAACGAAAATATCACCCTGCTGTCCGTTCTGAAAAGCATGAAGTACTAGGTCGACCGAGTCTTCGAGCGACATCATAAAACGGGTCATGGCCGGGTCCGTGATCATCATCGGCTGGCCGCTCTTCAGCTTCTCAATAAACAGCGGGATAACCGATCCACGCGACGCCATAACATTGCCATAGCGGGTTGCGCAGAGCACCGGACCGTCCGAACCGATCGCACGGGCATGCGACACCAGCACCTTTTCGGCCATCGCCTTTGAGATGCCCATTGCGTTGATGGGGTACACGGCCTTGTCCGTGCTAAGCAGGACGACCCGCTTCACACCATTGTCGATCGCAGCGCGCACGACATTGTCCGTACCCGTCACATTGGTACGGACCGCTTCCATCGGATAAAATTCGCAGGACGGAACCTGCTTCAAGGCGGCGGCATGGAAGACATAATCGACGCCGCGCATTGCCGTATTGATCGACTGCGGATCGCGCGTATCGCCGATGACGAACTGAACCTTCGAGCTCTTCAGGGCGATCCGCAGATCTTCCTGCTTTTTTTCGTCGCGTGAGAATACGATGATCCGGCGCACGCCGGTTTCGATGAAGCGGCTCAGCACCGTTGTTCCAAAAGATCCGGTGCCACCGGTTATCATCAATGTCTTGCCGTCGAGCATTTTCGTTCCCCTTGCCGCATATCAGCGGCATTGATTTCTTACGGTAGCGATGCGTTACCGCCCCTTAGCATCCGCGCCCACAACGTCCACGATCCGTGCCAGATCGTCTTGCGATAACCACCAACCGGCCGGTAGCGCGAACATCTCACGTTCCATCACATCCGTACCCGGCAGATCGCGAGACACCGCATTGAAACCACTATAGCGATCATTGCGATGGTGGAGGCGAGAGCATTGAATGCCGCTTGCCTTAAGCCGACCCATCAGCGCATCCCGACGCGGGCTACGTACTAGCGCGACCCAGAAGACGCTGTGCGCACCTTCGACCTCTTCAATAAATTGGAAGTCGCCAATACCACTAAGCGCCTCACGGATGTCTCGCACGTTCTGTCGATTGCGGTCGACACGCTCGTCCAGATCCTCGCAGCCCTGTAGGGCGAGCACCGCATTGACATGCGACAAGGAAGCCGACACCCCAATCTCGGGTACGTCCAGCAACGGATCAATCTCACCATCGGGGGTACGAAACCGCACCGTGTCGATACCAAAACGTCGCAGACGTCGTGCGCGGGTCTCATTTTCCGGCCGACAGACAAGCGCCCCCCCCTCGATCCCGTTGAGCTGACGGTTCGGGTAGAAGGACAGGATCGCCTGGTCGCCAAAGATACCTGCGGGCTGGCCGTTCCATCGGGCACCCAGCGCATTGTTTGCGTCCTCAATCAGAGGCAGGCTGGCATCGTCGCACAATTGCCTCAACGCGGCGAGATCGCCAACATAGCCCGCCACATGGTAAATCACTACCGCCCGTGTTTTGGGACCGATGCAGGCTGCAAGATCGCCGAGATCAACCACAGCCGTCCGCGGATCGACGTCGACCCAGACGGGTGTTGCACCGACCATGGCAATCGCGCTGTTCGACGACATGCAGTTCAGGGCCAGTGTTACGACTTCGTCACCCGGGCCGACACCGACCAACCTCAAAGCCAAGCAAAGGGCTTGGGTCATATCGCTGGTCGCCACGACCGGACGACCGTTGAACCTGTTGCTCAGTCGCGCCTCGAGCGCACCGACGCCCGGCCCCGCAGCAAGAGCTCCGGAGTGCCATAGCGGATCCAGAGCGGCGAGTCGTGTTGAATCGACACGACAATCGAATAGCGGGATCGACATCGACTTATCCCTTTCGCAAGGCCGTCACGATTCGCTCACGATCATCGTCACCGACCCACCAGCCACATGGAATGTGGACGAGACGCCGGTAGAAAATGTCCAGCCCCGGCAATTCGCGGCGATAGGGCGCGAACACCGAATGGAAGTGGTTGGGCCGATGCAGTTTCGATGCCGTCACCCCAATACCCGCCATGCAACGCTCGACCGCGTCTGAGTCGTCAGCCAGCAGAGTATAGAGCCAATAGCTTGGCTCGCTACCAGCCTCGATGGCCACAACCGACAGGCCGGAAATATTGGACAGTTCGGCATCAAAAAACCGACCATTGTCGATGTGCCGCGCGATCGCAGGCTGGATCACATCCAATTGCGTCAAGCCGATCGTCGCAGTGACGTTGTTCATGTTATACTTGTAGCCAGCCTGCGTAATGTCAACTTCGGTCCGCGGCACGCCCTTTTCGAGGCCAAACCACCGCAGCTTGCGCGCCGAACGGAGACGCGTCGGATCGCGCAGAACCAACATGCCGCCGTCCACGGTGGTCATGTGCTTGATCGCTTGGAACGAGAATATCGCCGCATCACCAACGGTGCCGATCGGTGCATCGCCATACCGCGCGCCCAACGCGTGAGCACAGTCCTCGATCAGCGCGACACCCTTTCGATCCGCGATCGCACGGATCTCAGCCAAGGGCACAGGATAGCCCGCATAGTGCACGATCAGGATCGCACGGGTCTTCTCGGTGATCGCCGCTTCAACCGAAACCGGATCCAAGTTGCCTGTATTCGGATCGACATCAGCAAAGACTGGAATGGCACCGACCTGCAGGATGGTGGTGTTGGTCGGTTCGGCAGTCATTGACGTCGTGACGACTTCATCGCCCGGCTGCACACCGCATTCCAGTAGAGCGACATGCAAGGCCGCAGTACCGCTTGCCATGGCTAGGACATTCGAAAGTCCGAACTGCTCGGCAAAACGATGCTCAAATTCGTAGACGGCTTCGCCTTCACCGATCATTCCGCTGTAGAGGACGTTCTCGAGAGCGGTCATCAACCGCGCACGGTCGGGCAAATGAACTTTCACGACAGGTAATATGGTTCCCGACATCAAAAATTCTTTCAAATACGGTAGATCGTTGGAACATCTTGGGGAACAAAAGCCATATCCTGGCATCTAGCCATAGTAAACGCTCCTGGAACCTCCGATATTCTATATCTATGTATAGATAAAACGTAGGCAAACGGGTCGGCACCCATCAGATTAACCGACCATTCTTCATGTCCCGCCGCATGGAGCAAATCTGCGACGGCAACTGCTTCTCCATTCCAATCCAATAGGGTTACGCCTCGCGGCCCCTTTGCGCATACGGCGGTAGCCTGATCGGACGAGTAACGGGTCGCCGATGTCGCGAATGCTGGCAATCCATTGGCAGTGCCGAGAGCGGGCCAGTCCTCAACATGTATACTGTCTCGACTGGGAGCGGCGCCAGTGCCCCGCTTTACGTGAACGAAACGATCGCGTTGGATCGTGGCATAGCCCCGACCAACATAAACCTCGGGCTTACTGGTCCATAGCAGAGCTGCCTGAAAATGCTGATCATCAACCGATGCGTTAAGCGCTTCCATCAACATTCGGCCAAGCCCATGACCACGCCGGGATTGATCAACACACACATACCCGACCATGGCTACCCCGGCCTGCGGGGCAGGCCGAATGATGGCGGTTGCAACGACCGCCCCTGCGTCGAGTACCATGACTGACCGGGTATCAGAATCGCAATACCACGGCAGATGCTGTTCGAAGGTCGTACCGCGCCCTGCCTCCAAAAAAAAGCTTCGCCAGATCAGGCTACGTGCACCATCCGGCACACCTTGCTGAATCCGCAATGACAGAGGAGATAATGCTGACATATCAGCTAACCCTATTTCCCGGCACTTGCCAATACCGGCTCACTTCGCACCAAAGCCGGTCAACATCGTGCTGATCGTTCGCCCAACAATTAAAATATCAATCCATGGGGAAAATTGCCGGATGTAATAGAAGTCATAATAAAGCTTGTCTTTTACGTCCGAAACTTCGGCAACATGCCCCTGATTAACCTGAGCCCACCCAGTCAGTCCGGGCCTGACGATGTGCCGATATCTGTAAAAGGGAATTTCCGCTTCATACCATTCGGAAAGTACCCGCGCCTCAGGGCGTGGGCCGATCCAGCTCATCTCGCCTTTTAAGATGTTGAGTATCTGCGGCAGTTCGTCGATCCGGGACTTGCGCAGGAAATGCCCGATGCGGGTAATCCGCGCATCCGCAGATTTTGTCTTGGCAGCATCGAGAGCGCCGGCTGTGGGCTTGTCCGACACCATAGTCCGGAATTTGTAGACTGTGAACGGAACACCCCGATAGCCAATGCGGATTTGGCGGAAGATTGGTGACCCGGGAGAGTCCAGGCGTATCGCGATGGCTAACACGATGAGCAGCGGTGCCAGAATGATCGCCATGACAGCGGCCATGATCCAATCACCGATATGCTTGACGGTCATGAATGCCGAGACTGGCGATAGAGTCCCAAAGCTGTTTTCGGACAGATGCTCCAGTTGGACCATACCGGTGATGGATTCAGCCAGATGCTTGGTATGATAAACTGGAACACCCTGCAGTGCATAATCCGCGAGCTTGCGATCCCAATCCGCCGACAGATCGACGCGCAGGTCGGCAGTGATTGCGTGCAATCCTGAAATATCCTGATCCGGGCTAGTCAGGACCACCCAGCGAACGCCGCTAAGTGGCAAAAGCCCCTCGAAGTCCCCTTCTGGTACAACACCGATCGAAAATGTCTGACGCCGAACGGCGATGACATGCAGCCCCATGAACCAGATCAGGACCAGCACGAAACCGACGATCAACAGCACGCGACTATAGGACAGGCGAGCGAATATGACCGCGATCAGCATGAGGCCATAGGATATGCCGAAGGAAGGCAATGTATACGCGCTAGCCTCGACGCCCGGATACTGGCTGATGCTGCGCAACAACACAACGCCGAGCAACATGGCCGCAACGCCGTAAGCCCAGGTAGCCAGCACCACATGGAGGTCGACGAACGCCTTGGGGTTCAAGCCCCAGAGCAACAGGAAGGGCAGCAGTGTCACGACCAGCGCACCCCCAATCTGATACCGAAGGCGCAACCAACCCGCCCCCACGCCGCGAACACCTGCATATCTCATGAGATCGAACGTTCTTCCGCCTTGCAGTCGTGGCAGATAGCCACCGCTATCCCATGCAAAATACCAGAGGCCGTCAGCACGTGGCTTACCTGGTAACCGTTGGCCGATGGGGTGCTATCAATTATGGACCGTCTAGCAAACACCCCTTAACCTGACAAGCGACAGCCCTATGGCTGGCCTAACGCCTTGCTATTAAGTGCGTGCATTCAGGAAGCTTGATCGTCTAAAGACAGGCGTTTCTCCGCTTAAGGAGAGCCTTTGCCGACTAAAACAAAATGGTGACTCTATGACCACCCGACGCGAGATTGCTGATATCGTCGTACGCCGCATGACCGATGAAAAGGAGCGGATGGCCGAGCAATATGCCGTCTCACGTGACGGCATTGGCCACTTCTATATCGATGATCTCCTACCAAAGGAAATGGCGCTTGCGATTCACCGTCAATTTCCTAAGCCAGAAACTATGAAGCTCAAGAAGACGCTTCGGGAATACAAGTATATTGCTGCCCAGATGGATCAGTATGACCCTATTCTGGAAGAAAGTGTTTACGCATTTCAAGACGAACGCGTTGTTGAGTTAGTCAAAGACATATGTGGCATGGCATCGGCATATCCCGACGTTCACCTCTATGCCGGTGGCATTTCGATGATGGGCAAGGATCAATACCTTAATCCACATCTTGACAACTCACATGACAAGGATCGCAATCGCTGGAGAGTCTTGAACCTTCTATATTACGTCACGCCGGACTGGGATGAGCCGAATGGCGGCAATCTCGAGCTATGGCCAAACGGCGTGGAAGGCGGCCAGACAACCATACACAGCCGTTTCAATCGCCTGGCGGTCATGGCGACGCACAATAATTCCTGGCACTCGGTTAGTCCGATCAAGGCCGACGGTTTCCGTTGTTGTGTATCCAATTATTATTTCGCCGACGAAGCGCTGCGTTCGGATGATAGCTTCCATGTTACCTCGTTCCGTGGGCGCCCCGAACAAAAGGTTCGCGACATGGTGCTTCGTGCCGACGCGGGTGCCCGTATGGCTATCCGCAAAGTCTTTACAAAGGGCGTGACCGAAGCAGACCACGTCTACAAGCGGGATCAGTAAAAAAAGGCTGGTCGGTCCTCATACCATGAGAACCGACCAAGTCGATTGATCTGCGCGATTGGATGGCCCTTTCAGGGTGACGGGGCAGAGAACAAATATTAGCGAATGTCCATGATTGAAAATCCCATCCAACTCATTCGCCCCAAGCGCTTTGGTGATGCGCGGGGCTGGTTTACGGAGGTCCACTCCGTTCCAGCCTTCGCCGCGCTTGGCATCACCTGCACTTTCGTGCAGGACAACCACTCCTATTCCGCCCCCGCCCTCACCCTACGCGGGCTGCATTTCCAGACGCCGGATCGCGGTCAGGACAAGCTGGTGCGCTGCATACGCGGACGGATATATGACGTGGCGGTCGATGTGCGACGGGGCTCGCCGACCTATGGCCAGTGGGTCGGGACCGAACTGTCGGCAGAGAACGGCAACCAGCTGTTCGTGCCCATCGGCTTTGCCCACGGCTTCCTCACGCTCGAACCCGACTGCGAAGTCACCTACAAATGCTCGGACACCTATGCACCGCAGAATGACGGCGGCATTCGCTGGGATAGCGTCGGCATCGACTGGCCGATGCCGGGCGACACCACGCCTGAGCTGAGCGACAAGGACAAGGTCCAGCCGACGCTAGCCGAGTTCGACAGCCCCTTTGCCTATGACGGCCGTCCGCTGGCCCCGCTTTCCTAAAAGGAATTCCTAAGATGCGCATCTTCATCACCGGCGGGGCCGGGTTCATCGGCTCGGCGCTCGTCCGGCATCTCATCGAAAACACGACCCATGAGGTCCTGAACTTCGACAAGCTGACCTATGCGGGTACGCTCTCGACGGTCGAGCGGGTTGCCGGCAGTGATCGCTACCGGTTCGTCCAGGGCGACATCTGCGACGCTGAGGCCGTGCGCGCCGCGATCGCCGAATTCCGCCCCGACGTCATCACCCACCTGGCGGCCGAAAGCCATGTCGACCGCTCGATCGACGGGCCGGGCGCTTTCGTCCAGACCAATGTCGTCGGCACCTATGTGATGCTGGCCGAGGCGCGCAGCTACTGGCTGAGCCTAGACGACGACGCCAAGGCCGCGTTCCGCTTCCACCATATCTCGACCGACGAGGTGTACGGCACGCTGGGCGAGACCGGCCTGTTCACCGAAGAGACGCCCTACGACCCGCGCTCGCCCTATTCGGCGTCAAAGGCGGGCTCGGACCATCTGGTCTCGGCCTGGGGGCATACCTTCGGGCTGCCGGTGCTCATCACCAACTGCTCGAACAATTACGGGCCCTATCACTTCCCCGAAAAGCTGATCCCGCTGATGATCGCCAAGGCACTCGATGGCGAGAAGCTGCCCATCTACGGCAAGGGCGACCAGGTACGCGACTGGCTGTATGTCGAGGACCACGTCCGCGCGCTGCAGGCGGTGTTCGAGCGGGGTGAGCCGGGCCGCACCTACAATGTCGGCGGGCATAACGAGCGCCAGAATATCGAGGTCGTGAAGACGCTCTGCGCGATCCTGGACGAATTGCGCCCGCGCGCCGACGGCCGCCCCTATGCCGAGCAGATGACCGAGGTTGCCGACCGTCCGGGCCATGACAAGCGCTATGCGATCGACGCGTCGCGCATCGGTGCCGAGCTCGGCTGGGCCCCGGACGAGACGTTCGAGACGGGCATCCGCAAGACGGTCGAATGGTATCTGGCCAACGAGGCCTGGTGGCGTCCGCTGGTCGCCGCCAAGGCGTCCGAGCGTCGCGGCGTGGCCGCCTGATGTCGGGCACCAGCCCACGCGCCATCCTGGTGACGGGCGCCGGAGGTCAGCTCGGCACCGAACTGCAGCGCTGCGCCTGGCCGCAAGGCTATGAGATCGTGGCGATCGACCATGACACGCTCGACCTGCGCGATGCGGGCGCGATCGCGGCCATGGTCGCCTCGCGTCCCATCGCCGCGGTCATCAATGGCGCGGCCTATACCGCGGTCGATAAGGCCGAAAGCGATGTGGTGACCGCCTGGGCCGTCAATGCGATGGCCCCGGCCGCCTTTGGCGAGGCCTGTGCGAAGGCGGGCATCCCGCTCGTCCAAGTATCGACCGACTATGTCTTTGCCGGGGACCGTCAGGGCGCCTGGGAGGTGAACGATCCGGTCGCACCGCTGGGCGTTTACGGGGCGTCCAAGCTGGGCGGCGAGCTGGCGGTGCGCACCTCGGGTGCACGCCATGCCATCGTCCGCACCGCCTGGGTCGTGTCGGCGCATGGCCACAACTTCATCAAGACGATGCTGCGGCTGGCCGAGACTCGCGACACGCTGTCGGTGGTCGCCGATCAATATGGTGCGCCGACGAGCGCGGCCGATCTGGCGAATGTGCTGATGAGGATCACACTGCGATTGGTCGAGGACGAGGACGCCCCCACCGGCACCTTCCACTTCAGCAATGCGGGCGCGATCAGCTGGGCCGATTTCGCCACCGAAATCTTCCGCCAGTCGGCCTTGCGCGGCGGTCCCTCGACCATGGTCGTGCCGATCCCCAGCAGCGACTATCCCACCCCTGCGGCCCGGCCGGCCAATTCGCGGCTGAGCCACAACGCCATCCACGCCGCTTACGGCATTGCTCCGCGCGACTGGCAGGTGGCCCTCAGCGACATTCTCGACGAATTGATCGGAGCCACGAAATGAAGGGTATCATCCTAGCCGGAGGCTCGGGCACCCGGCTTCACCCGGCCACCCTGGCGGTCAACAAGCAGCTGTTGCCGGTCTATGACAAGCCGATGATCTATTATCCGCTCAGCGTCCTGATGCTGGCGGGGATTCGCGACATCCTGATCATCTCGTCGCCGGAGTTTCTCGACAATTATCGCCGCCTGTTCGGTGACGGATCGGCGTTCGGCCTGACCATGTCCTATGCCGAACAGCCCAGCCCCGATGGCTTGGCGCAGGCCTTCACCATCGGCGCGGACTTCATCGGTGACGACAACGTCGCGCTGGTGCTGGGCGACAACATCTTCTTCGGCGCACACCTGACCGATCTCTTGGCCAGTGCGGTCGCGCGGCCGAAGGGCGCGACCGTGTTCAGCTACCGCGTCGAGGACCCCGAGCGCTACGGCGTGGTCGAGTTCGGCGAAGGCGGCCGCGCGGTCAGTCTGGAGGAAAAGCCTGCTCATCCCAAGTCCAATCATGCGGTGACTGGGCTGTACTTCTACGATAATCGCGTCGTCGAATTCGCTCGCAATCTGAAGCCTTCTGCGCGCGGTGAACTAGAGATCACCGACCTCAACCGCCTCTACATGGAGGCGGGGGACCTCTTCGTCGAACAGATGGGCCGTGGTTATGCCTGGCTCGACACAGGTACGCATGACAGCCTGCTGGAAGCCGGAGAGTTCGTCCGGACGCTGCAGCATCGCCAAGGCGTCCAAGTCGCCTGTCTGGAAGAGATCGCCTATGAAATGGGCTTCATCTCGGGCGATCAGGCCCGGGAAGCCGGTGAACGGTTCAAGAAGACGGCCTATGGTCGGGCGATCCTGAACGCGATCAAGAATTGAATATGTGAAGGGAGCGGCACGGCCGCTCCCTTCACTCTCCTACCGGGCTTTCCCCATATTTTCTGAGCACATCGTTAAAAGCCTCAGCCATCAGCGCTTGAAGGCTTCGACCTTGGCGTCGCGCCATCATATGCATCGCCAGCGACATGTCGGGCGTGAAAAAGCCTGCAATCTGTTTGCGGCCTTCACGGCTGGCGGGGCGCGGTGCCTTGTCTTCGGTCGATGCGATGGGAGGGATTTGCGCAACTGGCGCAGCGCGATCCCGCAGATTGGCGAAGCTGGGTTTGCGGCTCATGCGATAACTTTCTTGAAACGGGGGGCAGGCAGGTCGAGCTGTCGACATGTCCACTTGTAGAGTTCACGGATTTCCTCGGCCGCCTTGCCTGCCGGTTCGGTTTCCATGACGGTGCGCCCCTCCGCCGAGGCGTGGCGGTACGCGGCGCGGTCGGGGATCAGGATCGGGCATGGCGGAGTGCCATAGCTTTCGACCAGCTCGCCCGCCTCGGCATAGACGCGTGGGGCGTTGGGGTTGCCGGCGGTGAACACCACGAAGGCGGGTTTGCGGAGCAGCTGGACCAATTTGGCGGTCGTCTGGATCGCCGAGAGGTCGAAGGCGCTCGGGCGGCAGGGGATCAGCACTAGGTCGGCTGTTTCGACTGCGGCGCGGGCGGCGCTGTCGGCGTGGGGGGGCGTGTCGATGACGATCAGCTTGGCCCCCTGCCCCCTGGCCTGTTCCACCTTGGCGGCAAGGCGCGGGGGTGGGCTGTCGATGACTTCGGGGGGCGCGTCCTGGCGCCAGGACGCCCATTGGCTGGCGGTCGCCTGGGGATCGGTGTCGATGATGAGCGACACCTGTCCCGCCTCCTGTCCTGCGGCGGCAAGATGGATGGCCAGGGTCGTTTTTCCCGCACCGCCCTTTTGGCTGATGATCGCGATTGTCGGCATGTCATATGGACTACATGTCGACAGGCCGACGTGTCGAGAATGAATCGACATAAGAGCGACCGGTCATTGCTATTTCTACCTTCCATTTCCACACGACCTTGCGCGGCGAAAGACCGGCTGGCGTATCCGCTTGCTCCTCCTAGGGAGCATGGCGACGGCGAAGCCGGCGCTTCCTGGCGGTTCAGCAGACTGTACCGTTCGTGGCGCTTATTTCGCTCAATCCTCGATGAGAAAATGGCGTCTCACCCGACAAGGGTGAGGCATCAGTCTCTCTTTCAAATAAGTTGGGAAGGGGTTCAGGATTAGTGTGAGACTCTCGCACTGGCGTCTGTCGATCGAGGGCCCCACCCAGCCGAGCCAGTACACGGCCCAGCGCTCCGCCCACGGTGAACCGCGCCAATTCGCGGCATGTCAGTTGCGCCTTGAGCCGTTCCTGCTCCTCGGCCTGCTCGGCCACATGCTGAAGGGCATCGTCGGGAACCGGGGCGGGGCGGAGCCAGCGGGGCAACAGCGATAACAGCCGCTTGGGCACCACCGGGCGATAGGCGTTGGAGGTCTGTTCCCAGCGCGGCCCCGGCCCCTCCCCTTCCACCCGCCGGAACCGGCGCTGGCGGACGAGGAAGCCAGCATCCTCCAGGATCTGGAGCGCACGCGCGACGGTGGCGCGGCCGAGCGCGGTCGCGGCCGCCAGGCGGTCATAGCTGGGATAGACGCGACCCGCATTGAGCCGGGCGAGCGTGCACAGCTCCTCATAGACCCGCACGGCACCCGCCGTCAGGCTGGCCAGCGCCTGTTCGGGGCCGGTCAGCGCCCTGCCCTGCCCCCGCGCCTCGCGCTTGATCCGCCGACCGGCATCGAGCGCGGTGCGCGCCATGCGGATCAGCCGGTCGCATTCCCCCTTGGCCGGCGTGGCGAAGAACATGTCCTCGAACGTCCCCGCCTCGATGCTGTCACGGCGGACACGCGCGCCGGTGCGATGGCCCACGCGCACAGATGTCCCCGATCGCGTGGCCGCGGCCTGCGCAAGCGCGCGCGTCGTCGCTTCACCAAAGGTGAACGCCGTCATCTTCCTTCCCCTTATTTCCGGGGCCGGACCAAAAAAAGACGAGAAAGGGCGTGGCGCGAAGCGCGCATCCTTGAACCGCAGGGGCGACAGGCGTATCAGGAGGGGGTGTGTGATGCCCCGGATCGACGTTTGGCGACGTCGCTCCTGTAATACCTGGGATGCCCGGCCTTCGTGCCGGGCTTTCCTTTATGTGGTCACGACCGCTCCCATATGCTGCCTTCACAGGTCTCGACCCGCGATATGGGTTAACCTTGCAGTAAATCTCCAACAAAGTAAGCCGTGACGATTCGTGCTTTCGAGTATGAATTCAAAAAAACAGCGCTCGAATCGTGAAATTCGAGCGCGTCATTCGTGCTATCGGATATGAATTCGGCGAAGCATTCGTGCTTTCGAGTATGAATTCAACCCGACAATTCGTGCTATCAAGTATGAATTGGATCGCGCCCCGCGAATCACGCCTCAATGGGCCCCGATGTGATTCGCGGCGTCTCCGAAACCTCCTCCGCCAAGGCCGGCGGACGCGCGGTCACGATCACCCGGGCAGAGGGCGCGCGCCGCCCCCGCCCCCTGCCCTCGGCGGGTTCCTCGGCCTCGACATCCTCGATGACTTCGACCTGGTAATCGGGAATGGCGTCGGCCTGCGCGATCGCCTTCATCGCGGCGCGGAAATTGGCGAGCGGGTTCTGATAGCCGATCTGAAGCCGGAAAGTCGCCAGGTCGATCTCCAGCCGCCCCTCCTCGGCGGTCGCGCGCGCGACCTCGTAGATGCGCCGTTCGACCGGGCCGAGCTGGAAATAGGCCGCCGCATAGGCCAGCACCTGCCGATCGCGCAGGATGGCGCGGTGGAGCCAGTCGCATAGCCGCACCTTGACCGCCTTCAGCCGCCGTTCGCCGGTGCGCGTCTTGGAATAATGCAGCCGCGCCTCGGACAGCCAGGAGAAGAAGCCCTCCTCCCCCTCGCCGCCCGCCTCGATATTGGTTTTGATCTGCGTGCCCTGCAGCCGCTCCAGCGCCTCGGACAGCCGCTGATAGGAGCGTGCCGAATGGTTGGAGCTCGTCACCGAGAACAGGTCGTGCGCGGTGAAGATGAAGTCCTGCCCCACCTCCTCGCCGCGCTCGATCTTCCCCGCCATCAGGCTGGCGATGTAGAGGACGATCTCCTTGTCATAGATGGTCGCCACCCCCCGCGCCGAGGGCCGGACGTCGATCGAGACATTGGCGTGATGATAGGTCAGCGGCTTCATCCACGCGGTCTTGCTGAGCGCGAAGAAGGGAAAGGCCATCAGCGAGCGCTCGCCCCGGATCTCGCTGGTCAGCGGGCTGTCGAGGTGGAACAGGTCGCCCTGCGGGCGGGCCGGCGATCGGGGGGGACTGGCGTCCTTCTTGCGCGCGGAGGTGGGCGTACGGGTCATGTTGGATTTCATACTCGAAAGCACGAACTTTGGGGAGGCCCAGCGCCCTGCCCCTTGGGAAATCAGCCTCGTGGGCGGTTGAATTCGTGCTTTCGAGTATGAATTGGGCCGGGGCCGCGGTGCTTCTATCGATGGGGTAGCATGGCGCCATCCGGCTGCGACCACCGGAAGGAAAGGCTCGACAAAGCGAGGCTTCAGTCCCGCCGGATGCGCAGGCCGGGCCCCCTGCCCCGCAAGAGCCGCAGGACCAGGACACCCAGCCAGAACCACAAGGCCGGCAGCACAGGAAAAACGGCCCCCAGCGCCAACGCGATGAACAGCGCCGGCAAGCCATAAACCGCTTGGCCATTATAATGGACCGTGCTGCCGCCCATCATGCCGATCAGCCCGAATAGCAGGCTGACGGGAAGGACCAGCGCGAGATGCGCGAGATAGGCAAAGCGCAGCACCGATCCCGCCGTCAGTCGGTTCGCCGTGACATTCTCCATACCCCACCCCCCTTTGAAGACATGTCGACAATCCGACACGTCAGATAATCACCCGCTCCACCTCATCCAGCGTCACCGTGTCCGAGCGCCGGTCATAGAGCTGGGTGGTGCGGGTGGAGGCATGGTTGGCCATCGCGGCCGCGCGCTCGAGGGTACCGCCATTCTTCAGATAGGCGGTGATCCCCGTCGCACGGAAACAATGGTTGTTGATCGCGGTACCGATCCCGGCCGCCAGCGCCCGCCGGCGGACCATCTGATAGGCATTGGCCTGGGGCAGCGGGGTCTGGGACAGCCGGCCGGTGCCGCGCGCGATGGTGCGGAACAGATAGCCCTTGCGATCCTCGGCCAGCCCGCAGCCGTCGATATAGGCGTGGAGATATTCGTCGAGATTGTGATGGCACGGCATCTCATGCCGCTTGCCGCCCTTTTCGTGCAGCCGCACCCAGAGGCGGCGGTTCTGGACGAACACATCCTCGACCCGGCACGCCAGCGCGGCGCCGACCCGCGCGAAGCTATAGACCATCAACCCGATCAACGCGCGGTCACGAAGGCCTATACATGTCGACACGTCGATACTGTCGAGCAGCTCGCGCGCCTCGATGGGATCGAGCACCGGCGTCTTGCCGCGCCGTACGCTATAGGCCGGCCCCCGTACCGAGATCGCCGGATTGGCCGGCACGACATGACAGCGGACCAGCCAGTCGAACAGATGCCGTATCCCCGCCAGTCGCTGCTTGACCGTCGGCACCGACAGTTCGCGGCCCAGTTCCTCGATCCAGGCGGCGACATGGATGGGCTCGATCTGGGGGAGGGCGACGACACCCCGCTCGGCGCACCAGGCGAGGAAGTCGGACACGCCGCGCGCATAGGAGCGCCGGGTATGGGCATTGCGGATGGTGGCGACGAAGAATTCGAGGAAATGCTTCTGCGCCCGCTCGTCCGCTGCGGCAACGATTGCGGGCAGTTGCAGCGTGGGCGAGGGGAGGGGGGACAGCCGGGCCATGAGACGGCAGCGATGCTAGCAGCCCCACAAGCCCGCCACAAGTCTACATGTCACGGTGTCGACATTCATACATGTCGGACGAGCATCCACAGCGCCATGCCGATCATCATCAGATTTTCGGTCAGCGACAGAAAGCCCAACGGCACGTTGCTCGATCCGCCGACACAAGCGCATTTCAGTTCGCGCCGGTCGATATAGACCGCCTTGATGACTGACACCGCGCCGATGCCACCGATGACCAGCGCGATCGGCACCGAGGCCCAGACCGCCACGCCGGCAATCATCAGGATGCCGGCCAGCCCTTCGGCAAAGGGATAGACATAGGAATAGCGGACCCAGCGCTTCGCGAGCAGGTCGTAGTTCAGGAACATGGTTGCGAAGCTCTCGACATTCTGGAGCTTCAGCAGCGCCAGCACCGCCATGCTGAACGCGACGAACCATTCGGCCGCGCGGGAAGTGAAGGGCGTCGCATAGACCGCTTGCGACGCCGCCAGCGCCATCAGCGCGGTCATGGCGAACAGCGCCACTACCGGGCGATAGGTCGTCGCCTTCGGGTCGGCGACGCGCTTGCCGAAGAAGCGACGCAGATCGTCATAGCCGCCCACCCGCTCGCCCCCGATAAAGACCTGCGGCGTGGTCTTCACGCCATGCTCGGCCTTGAAGGCGTCGGTTTCCTCGCGGGTCCGCAAGGCATGATCCTCAACCACGTAACCCTGGCGTCGCAGCAGGTCCCTGGCCTTCAGGCCATAGGGACAGACATGCGTGTCCATCACCATGCGGTACAGGGTTGCGGTCCTGGGGGCGGCGCTGGCCATCGTTCTTCTCCGATCAGGGTGCGCATCCCATATGGCATCCGTACCATGGTACGGAGTCAATGGTAAGGCGTCTTGCCAACTTCATCATCGCCGACGATCCCGCATGTTAACACGTCGACATGTCCACTTTACATTCCGAGCGGACTGATACCCACCGTTAGAGCAAGATTGGGACAGCTAGGCGGGCAAATATCTGCGTTTCTGTTGCGCCCGCGAACCGAGCGTCGCATGACGTTTTCAACATCGAAATTGATCGCCTATTTTGCAAATGGTGCGACAACACAAGGAAGTCTCCATGAACATTTTGATCGTGCCGGTAATTCTGTCCGGCGGGTCCGGTACGCGTTTATGGCCAATGTCCCGGCCGGAAATGCCCAAGCAGTTGCTAGCGCTGACATCGGACGAGACGATGCTGCAATTGACCGCGCAGCGGACCAACACCGATGGTTTTGCAACCCCGATTGTCGTGGCGGGACAACGCCATGCCGATCTGGTCGAAAGCCAGCTGACCCAAGCAGGCACCCCGCCCCAGGCGCTGATCCTGGAACCGGTTGCCCGCAACACCGCACCCGCCATCGCACTGGCGGCTCTTGTCGCACAGCCCGAGGATGTGCTGCTGGTCATGCCATCAGATCACGTCATCGAAAATCTCGATGCATTCCACAGCGCCATTCGAGCAGCGCTACCCATGGTATCTCAAGGCTGGCTTGCCACCTTCGGCATTTCGGCGGACACGCCCGAGACAGGCTATGGCTGGATCCAGGTCGGTCGCGAGATTGCCAAGGGTGTGCATCAGGTTGCTCGCTTCGTCGAAAAGCCTCAGCTGGAACGGGCGGAAGTCATGCTCGCGCGGGGCGACTACGCCTGGAACGGCGGTATCTTCCTGTTCCGTGCCGACCGTTATCTGGAAGAACTTGGCCGGCATGCGCCGGAGATGCTCGCCGCAGCCAAAGAGGCGGTTCGTACCGCTAAGCACGACGGCAAGCGCATCTGCCCCGATGAGGCCGCCTTTGCCGCATGCCCGTCAGATTCGATCGACTATGCCGTGATGGAACGTGCCGACCGTGTTGCGGTAGTCCCTGTCGCCATGGGCTGGAACGATGTCGGCAGCTGGGATGCCCTGCACGCCATCAGTGAGCTGGACGGCTTCGGCAATGCCCATCGCGGCGAGGTGCTGGCCATCGATACCACGAACTGCCTGATCCGCACTGACGGCGTACGTGTTGCGGCGGTCGGCGTACAGGACCTGATCGTAGTCGCAAGCGGCGAAGACATCCTGATCCTGCCACGTGGACGTAGCCAGGACGTCAAGAAGCTGATTGAAGCCATGAAGCGCTAAATCACGGGGCCGATGATCCGGCCCCTTATCTCGCCGTGGTTGGCGTCCAGCGATAACAGGCTGACAAACTCTCTAGCATTTATCCGCACAAGGTCATTGGCAGGTTGGAGTAGCATCATGGCCGACTGGACGATCGCGGGGCTGGCGCGTGAGGGCGGGGTAGGGGTGGAGACGATCCGCTATTACCAACGGCGCGGCCTGCTTGGCACGCCCGAGCGACCTCAGGGGCCGGGCAGGGCGGGCCGCATCCGGCGTTATGGCGAGAAGGATGCGCGGCGGCTCCGCTTCATTCGCGCCGCGCAACAGGCAGGCTTCACGCTGGAGCAGATCGGCGCGTTGCTGGCGCTCGATGCCACCGATGACCGGGCGCAGGTGCGCGAGCTGGCGCGGGACCGGATCGCGGCGCTGGATGCGCAGATCGCCGCGTTGCAAAAGGCCCGTGCCTCGCTCGACCATCTGGCGCGAGAATGTGGAAGCCGGGCTGCGGGGCCTTGCCCGATCCTGACATTCTTCGACCACTAGACATGTCAACAGTCCGACATATTGCGCGGCCACGATCACCGGTGCGGGGTGGCGAGGTATAATCGCTCATCAACCCTACACGTCGATATGTCGACATGTCGGATCAGCTCGTAGGCGAGCCTTCCTTAGCCTTGGCGCGCTGCTCGGAGATATAGCGCAACTCGTTCTGCGCCTTTGCGTCCTTGGGATCGAGCGCGAGGGCGGCGCGGTACCGCGCCTCCGCTTCGTCATAGCGATGCAGTTCGATCAGCGCATAGCCCTGACACCGCAGCGCGGCGCCCTGTTGCACGGACTTGATCCCGGGTTCGGCGATCCCGGCGTCCTCTTGCGCCCGGGTGCAGATGGCCAGCATGCGCGGCCAGTCTTTTTCCAGTCGGATCAATTAGCCATATTCGGTCCGGTACTGCGCATCCATCGGCGCCAGCGTCAGCAACCGCTCATAAATCGCCTTGGCCTCCGCAATCCGACCGAGGTCGACCAGCGCATAGCCTTTCAGATACAGCGCGGTGCAATAACCGGGCAGCAGGACGACCGCGCCAACCCTGTCCCTGGCCCCCATGCCCGCATAGAGGATCGCTTCCTGCAGCGACGTGCCGCAATAGATGCGCCGGGTTTCCGTGGCATGATCCGCCTCATAGACGGCAATGACCAGCGCAAGGCGATCGAGCGCAGCCTGGGGTCGATGCTCGCGCACCGATTGCGCGGCCGCCTCGATCTGTGGTGTCATCCGGTCCTCCAACGATGGAGGCTTGGCCGTGGATGGCGCGGGAGCCGCTTGTATCGCCAAGGCCAGCGCCGCGATCAGATACAGCATGATCCTTCCTCTCGCCCGCGCGCCCATTCGGCAGCGTGCCATACCCATAGCCCTGACATAGTGATGGATCGCTGACACGCGCGTAACATCCCACAGGAAGACATGTCGACATGTCTTCCTATCGACACCTCGATCCTCATGCTCCTGCAATTCCCCGGCCAACGGAACCAAGCCGCACACGCACCGCTATGCCGGGCATGGCGAATGACGATGACAAGCCCGGCAACGTGACCCACCGTGCCGTCCCCAGCGGACGCTTCGCCCGCGCCGGCGCGTTTGGCCGGCTAGCGGGTGGGGTCGCCGGCGGCATGCTGGCCGAGGGCGCGCGGCGTCTGGCGCAGGGCGAGCGGCCGAGGCTGGGCGATCTGGTCCTGACCCCCGGCAATGCCGCGCGCGTCGCCGACCGGCTGTCGCATTTGCGCGGTGCGGCGATGAAGCTGGGGCAGATGATCTCGATGGATGCGGGCGACCTGTTGCCGCCCGAACTCCAGACCATCCTCTCGCGCTTACGCGATCAGGCCTACCGGATGCCGCCCGCGCAGCTCGACAAGGTGCTACGCGCCGAATGGGGGGCCGACTGGCGTCGCCGCTTCCGCCATTTCGAGGCCGCACCGATGGCGGCCGCCTCGATCGGGCAGGTCCACCGCGCGACCCTGCCCGATGGCCGGGTGCTCGCGATCAAGGTCCAATATCCCGGCGTGCGCGACAGCATCGGCTCGGACGTCGACAACGTCGCGACGCTGTTGCGCGTGTCCAACCTGATCCCGCCCGCGATCGACCTCAAGCCGCTGCTGACGGAAGCCAAGACCCAGCTCGCCGAGGAGGCCGATTATATCCGCGAGGCGGACCGGATGCGCCGCTTTGCCGAGCGGCTGGCGGATGATCCGCGCTATGTCGTGCCCAGGCCGGAGATGTCGCTGACCACGCCGCTGGTGCTGGCGATGGACTATATTCCCGGCCAGCCGATCGAGACGCTGGTCGATGCCGATCAAGCGACCCGCGACGGCGCGATGACCGCGCTGATTGATCTGGTCCTGCACGAACTGTTCGATTTCGGCATGATGCAGACCGATCCCAATTTCGCCAACTACCGCTGGCAGCCCGATACCCGGCGCCTCGTCCTGCTCGATTTCGGCGCCGCGCGCGACGTGCCGCCCGAAACGGTCGCCTCCTATCGCCGGCTGATCGAGGCGGGGCTGGCGCATGACCGCGACCGCATCCGCGAGATCGCGGTGGAGACGGGTTTTCTGGGCGAGGCGGCGGTTGCCGCACACCGCCCGGCGGTCGACCGGATCATCGCCGCGATCGACGATACGATGGCGCGACCAGGTCCCTTCGACTTCGGCGACCGCGCCTTCGTACCGGTGGTCCGCGAAGAGACGCGTCCGATGATCGCCGACCGCGACACCTGGCACGTCCCGCATGTCGAGACGCTGTTCGTCCAGCGCAAGATCAGCGGCAGCGCGCTGCTCTGCGCACGATTGAAGGCGCGGGTCGATGTGCGCGGGCTGGCCGCAGCCGCGATCGGTGCGGACATACCGTCCGTTTAGTCATTCTCCGCCACCGGCGTCTCATTCGTGAGACAGTGATGTGTCCAAGATGGGCAGACGGAACCCCTTGATCTAAATTGGCTTCGTCGGGGCGATGGGGTTGTGCCCAACCACGTCCCCTTCGTCCCGCGCCATTCCTCGATCAAAGTTCCTTATCGTGATGCTGCGCTTCCCCAAGGTGTCGCTGGCGCTTCCGTTCGTGCGGACGCGCAGCTGGCGGACGGTTTTCGTCCTGTTTCGGGTCGTGACCCTGCAGGATGATCATCGCCGTCATGTCCTGCTCTGCCAATCGGTCCGGCGCCGCTATTCGGTGACGCACCGGAAATGGCTCTGGGCCAGCGTCCGGTGATCGTCGGCCCCCATCCCATGGCCGGCATGGCGCCTCCGTCGACCGAGCGCGCGACGCTGGAGCGGACGGCGAGCGAGCTGTGCCGCGATTTCGCCATTGCCCAAAGCGGGCAGGGGTCCTGGGGCGCCTGGTCGCGGTTGCAGGACCTGCGCGCCGGCGATCCCGCCTTCATCCTGCGTCAGGGTGGGGCCGGCCTCATCCTGGATACCCAGCGCTGGGACATCAGCGGGGGCGAGGCGTGCTGGCCGACCACCCAGATCTTCAGCCTGTCGCTGCCCTGGTGGCGCCGGCTGGCCGAGCGGCCCGCGCAGCGCTGCCTGATCCCGGTGACCGCCGCCTGTATCGCGCTGTCACCCTCGGGCGTGCGAAGCGGGCGTGCGGCATGGTTCACGCTGGCGGATGCGCCCCTGTTCACCGTGGCGGGGCTGTGGCGCGATCATGGCGGTGCGCGCTGTTTCGCGATGCTGGGCTGTGTAAGCGGCCATGCCCCCTGGTCCAGCCTGCCGATGATCGTCGCCCCTGAGGACCGCGCGCGGTGGCTGGACGGCGACTGGGACGACCTATCGACTTTGCAGGCCGCCTGGTCCCCCGAACGGATCCGTATCGGGCTTTCGGATGCGCCGTCCGCACCCTATGACGGGATCGACCCGATCGACGCCTGGCAACAGGATCGCGCCATGGGGGCACGCTGACAACAGGACGGAACCGGATTTGACCCGATCGGCGCCACGCAAAGGCTATGGCGTCGCGCTGCTGATGGCGCTGGTCCATATGCTGGCGGTGGGCGATCGTTTCCTGCTGTCGATCCTGATCGAGCCGATCAAGACCACGCTCAATCTGGGTGACGGTGCGATCGGCTTTGTCCAGGGGCCCGCCTTCGCGCTGGTCAACGGACTGGCGGTGATCCCGATGATCATGGCCGCGCGCCGCTGGCCGCTCGCCCGGCTGCTCGCGCTGGCGCTGCTGGGATCGAGCCTGGCGACGCTGGCCTGCGGATGGGCGGGGTCGGTCGAGGCGTTGATTGCCGCCCGGATGCTGATGGGCCTGGCGCAGGCGGCGATCGGTCCGGCTGCGATCGGTCTGATCGTCCTGACCATGACCCCGGCGCATCGCGGACGGGGCATCGCCTTCTTCACCGCCGGCGCCTCGCTGGGGCGGGGGGTGGCGATGATCGGGGGCGGGGGGCTGCTCGCGCTGTTCGCGGCGCTGGCCCCGCAAACCGGGATCGCGCCGTGGCGGCTGGTGCTGATCGTCGCGGGGCTGCTGGCGCTGCCCTTCAGCCTGACTTTGTATATCTGGCGGGAACCGGTGCGCCATGCCCGCCCCGCGACCGCACATATGGGATCGGCGCTGCGAGGAATGATCGCCGACCGGGCCGCGCTCGCGCCGCATATCCTGGCCGCCCTGTGCGGTGTCCTCGCGCTGCAATCGCTGACCAGCTGGTCGGCCAGCCTGTTGATCCGTCAGCATGGGCTGACGCCGCCCCAGGCCGGCCTGCAAGTGGGGCTGGCAATCATGCTGGCCGGGATGGCGGGGCACGGGCTGGGTGGATGGCTGTCCGACCGGCTGGGGCAGGGGGCGCGCGTCGCGCCGGGGTTGATGCTGCTGGGGCTTGGCCTGTGCGGCCTTACGCTCTGGCCGCTGACGCACAGCCCCTCGACCGCGATGGCGCTGGCCGCGCTGACGCTCGCGGTTGTCGGCCTGTCGATGGCGCTGGCCAATGCCATGATCGGGCTTCAGGCGCGGACCGACGCCGGCCTGCGGGTCGAGGCGACGGCGATCTTCCTGACGATCGTCACGCTGCTGGGCACCGCGCTCGGCCCCTGGGCGGTCGGACTGGCCAGCCAGGCGCTGGCGGGGCTGGCCGATGCGGTCGGCATGGTCTTGGGGGTGACCTGTATGCTGGGCTGCGCGGCCGCAGGGATTGCGGTTCGCCGGGCGCGTTAGTCGAGTTCGCGCATCCAGCCGTTCCAGCGCCGCGTCCCCGTCTCAACCATATCGGCCTGCGTCTGGCGCATGGTCCGGCGATAGCTGTCGGGATCGATCCCGCGATCGGCGCGAAAGGCGCGGGTCAGCGCCCCGGCATCGCCCAGCCCGTAACGGCGCGCCAGCTCGGCCAGCGGGACCACGTCCTCTCCCTCCAGCGCGCGCCGCACCGCATCCACCCGGCGCCGGCGGACATGCTGCGCGATCCCGCCAGTGCGCTGATAGAGGCGATAGAGCGTCGCGCGCGACACGCCGACCCGCTCGGCGATGACCGCACCGGTCAGGTTGGGATTGTCGATCTCGCGCTCGATCAGTTGCTCGACCGCCTCGCGCCGCAGATGATCCTGCCGCCGGGCCTCCACCGCCACGTCGCGCGGGCCGCCCAGCGCCGTGGGGAGAAGCTCGATCAGCGCACGGGCAAAGGCCCCGTCATGCCGGTCGTCGAGCGTGGACGCATGCCGAACCAACGATTGCAGGAAATCGCTCAGCATTCCCGTCTCGGGTGCCCCCACGACCAGCCCGTGCAGCGCACCCAGGCTGCCGAGCGCGGCATGGATCATGTCGCGTGCGATGCTGACGGTGATGATGTGCAGACCGTGCGCCTCGGTCCGGTGGCCGCGCCGCGTGTCGAGAAAGACGATGTCCCCCGGCCCCGCCTGCTCAAACCCGCTGCGCGCATGGCCTATCAGCGTGCCCGCCAGCACATGGTGGAGCACGATATGGTCGAACCCGTCGGCCTGCACCCGCTCCTCCCGGGCATGCGCCATGCCCGACAAATGCCGGTCGAACAGCAGCATATGGCGAAACCGCCAGCCGGTGACGCGCGCATGAAACGGTCCGTCCAGCCGCTCGACATCGGCACCCTGCGCGTAAAGCTGGCGATAGCGGGCGAAGCCGGTCTCCGCATCCATGCCCTCGCTGGAAAAAGCGATGGTTTCCTTCACCTTGGCGAGCCCGCTCCCGTTGCCGTTCCCTCTGCTGGGGGACGGGGCAGACTAGGGGCTTTCGCGCACTGTGTCGCCCTTGAAGTGCAGGCGAAAAACAAGCATATTATAGGCAAGGAGTTTGCACATGCTCGCCGCGTTTCTGGACGATATCCGCGATCACGATATGATCGCCCCGCGTCGCATGGCCGAGCGACTGCGCCTCCCGCTGACCCGGCTGGCCAAGCTGGCGCAGATCAACCGCAACACCATGGCGGCCAAGCCGGGCAGCCCGGCGGTCCAGGCGCGCCTCGGCGAGATCGCGCAGATCATCACCCGCGCGGCCGAGCTGTCGGGGGACGAGGGTCGTGCGATCATCTGGTTCCGGCACCAGCCGCTGCCCGGCTTCGGCAAGACGCCCGAGCAGCTCGTCGAGGAAGGCCATGCAGCGTTGGTCCTGCGCGACCTCGATCGCATGGCCGAAGGGGTGTATTCTTAAGGCCCGAAATGCTGCCGGTAGTAGCACGCTGGCTGATGGCCATCCAAATGACCCCGTCTTTCGCATGAGACGAATTTAGCGTCTCCGTCATGACCCATTGAGCTGCCCCCTTCTGAGTGGTCCATCGACTATGACAGTCTGGACCAGGGAAGGGACGAAGAATGCCTGCGAAGAAGCACAAGCCGGAGGAGATCATCGGCAAGCTGCGTGAGGTTGAGATCGTGCTGGGCCAAGGCGGCACGACCGCCGAAGCGTGCCGGCGGATCGCGGTCAGCGAGCAGACCTACTATCGCTGGCGCAAGGAATATGGTGGCCTGAAGACGGACCAGGCGCGTCGGATGAAGGATCTGGAGAAGGAGAACGCCCGGCTGCGGCGTGCGATTTCGGATCTGACGCTGGACAAGCTCATCCTGCAGGAGGCGGCGAAGGGAAACTTCTGAGCCCCGCACGGCGCCGGCGCTGCATCGACCAGGTCCGGGAGGTGCTGGACGTGTCCGAGCGGCGGGTATGCCGCGTGCTCGGCCAGCACCGGTCAACGCAGCGCAAGGTGCCGTGCGGGGCAGATGATGAGCAGGCGCTCACCGACGACATCGTCGCGCTGGCAAAGCAGTATGGGCGCTACGGCTACCGCCGGGTGACCGCGCTGCTGCACGCGGCGGGCTGGTCGGTGAACCACATGGCGTAATCAGGAGCGGTGCTCGTTGGGATAGCCTGTCGTCCCCTGAAGAGGAGGACGGAAGATGACCT
>NZ_JACIDH010000011.1 GCF_014196255.1 Sphingomonas pseudosanguinis | reverse complement strand
CGATCCCCAACACACCTTGAATGTGTGAGTGACCGCCAAGCCGCCGCCCGCATGTCCCTTCATCTAACCTACAATGTCAAAGAGCCCGACAACAAAACCACCGGCAACACCACCACTCCCCGTTCCCAGGGCGTCCAGTGTGCCAGTCTGTCGTAGCTGCCTCGGTCGGCCGTGTCGGCCACCGCTGCGGTGAAGCCCCTCTAGGCGGGTCGGTTTTCAGGGTCAACACCTTTTTCACAACATCGTCGTTTTTCTGACCAACCCCCGTCACAAGCCGGCGTTAGCCTTCCGCCCCTGCCCCGCTACCCGGCTCACCATAATGACGTGCCAGCACCGCGCAGGCGATCAGCTGGATCTGGTGGAACAGCATGATCGGCAGGAGGAGGATGCCCACCTGCGCCGCCGGGAACAACACGCCCGCCATCGGCACGCCCGAGGCCAGGCTCTTCTTCGATCCGCAGAATTGCAGGACGATCGCATCCTCCCTCGGCAACCGCATGACGCGCGCGATGGCGAAGGTCAGCGCGAGGATCACGCCCAGGAGCAAGAGGCAGATGAGCGTCAGGCGGCCGAGATCGCCCGGAGATACGCGCGTCCACAGGCCTTCGACCACCGCCGCGCCGAACGCGGTATAGACGACCAGCAGGATCGAGCCGCGATCGACGATGGTCAGCATCGCCTTGTGCCGTCCGACAAAGCTGCCGATCCAGGGGCGCAGCAGATGGCCGAGGACGAAGGGCGCCAGCAATTGCAGTACGATCCCTTCGATCGAGGCGAGCGATACGCCTTTGCCGCCGTCGACCTGCATCAGCACCGCGACCAACGCGGGCGTGACCAATATGCCGAGGAGGTTCGAGAAGGACGCGCTACAGATCGCCGCCGCGACATTGCCGCGCGCAATCGCAGTGAAGGCGATGGACGACTGGACGGTCGAGGGTAACAGGGTCAGGAAGAGAATGCCCGCCGCCATCCCCGGATCGATCCCGGGCAATCGCGACAATCCCAGTCCCAGCAGCGGGAACAGGCCGAAGGTCACCGCCAGCACCGCCAGATGCAGCGGCCAGTTGCGCAAGCCCTGCCAGATCGCGTCGCGCGACAGCTTCGCGCCATGGAGAAAGAAGAGCAGCACAATGCCCGCATCCGCGACATAGCCGGCGAAGAGCGCGAAACCACCACGCGCCGGCAAGAGCGTCGCCAACAGCACGGTGCCCAGCAGGGTCAGGACGAATGGTTCGAAGACGGACAACAGGCGCTTGAACATCGGCGCTCCTATCGGGGTGGCATGGTCGGCACGGCCGCGCCGTTCCTCCAGCAATTCCCGTCGGATAGGGAAGTTTCGCGCATCATGCCATGGCAGAGGGCCGGAGCGCCTTATGTTGCCCCACCGCGCCTGCGGGTTTCGGCTTTGTCACGATGGTGATGACGGGAGGGTAAAATCAAAACGGGGGGAGCGATCGCCGCATCGCTCAACCCCCGTCCCGATCGTCCGCCGGTGCCGGTCTTCCCGGCGGCTTCCACTCCCGATTATCGATTCGTCTTTATATTGGCTGACGACGCACGCATTCCGTAGGGGAAATCGAGGCCAAAAAAAAGGCCGGTCTTGCGACCGGCCAAAAGTTTTTAGGAGAGGATGCCTGAAAGGCCCGATCCTTTTGCGCTGCAGCACGAGCAGATGCAAATGCAAGGTGATCAAATACACTTGCAGGAAGTGCAATCGTATGCCGCTAGCCGTTCGATCGGCCTGGCAGAGGAATGGCGGTGCTGTGCTTGATCTCCTCCATCGCGAAGGCGGCACTCACGTCGACCAGACGGACGCGGTCGATCAATCGCTTATAGACCCGGTCATAAGCCTTGATGTCCGCCACGCGGATCTTGAGCAGATAATCGATCTCGCCCGCCATGCGGTAGAATTCGACCACCTCGGGCATGTCGCTGACGGCGCGGGCGAACTCGTCGAGCCAGGCGGCGCTATGCTCGGCGGTGCGCACGCTGACGAAGACGGTCATGCCCGCATCCAGCTTCTCGGGATCGAGCAGCGCGACGCGGCGCAGGATGATCCCCTCCTCCTCCAGCCGCCGGATGCGCCGCCAGCAGGCGTTTTGCGAGAGGTTCACGCGCGCGGCGATCTCGGCGACCGACAGGTCGGCGTCCACCTGAAGCTGCGCCAGGATCGCGGTGTCAATTTTATCGATCATTGGCTTTCCATACGGGATTTTTACGCGATGATCACGCCATAGAACGCCCACTTTGGTATGATTTGGCGCGGCAGTTGGCATATCCTTTGGTACAGAAGGGATACCATCATGATCACGACCGCTCCGCCCCGCGCCAGCGCGCTACCCGCGCATGAGGCTCTGGGCATCACCATCGCGCAGCGTTCGGTCGATCAGGATTTCATCGCCACCGCGCTGGCCGTGCTCGATCGCGACCGCCGCCGCTGCCCCGAGACGCCGCTACTGGCTCTCAACCTGCCCGCCGCACCGCTGGTCGACGTGTATCTGAAGGACGAGGCCGCGCATCCGACCGGCAGCCTGAAGCATCGGCTGGCGCGGTCGCTGTTCACCAGCGGGATCGTCGCGGGGGTGATCCGGCAGGGCCGCCCGCTGGTCGAGGCCTCGTCCGGGTCGACGGCGGTGTCGGAGGCCTATTTCGCGCGGCTGCTCGCCCTGCCCTTCCATGCCGTCATGCCGATGACTACCGCGCGCGCCAAGATCCAGGCGATCGAGGCGCAGGGCGGGCAATGCCATCTGGTCGAGCCGCACCGCCTATACGACGAAGCCCGCGACCTCGCCGATGCGCTGAGCGGCGTCTATATGGACCAGTTCACCAATGCGGCGCCCGCCACCGACTGGCGCTGCGACAATATCGCCTCGGCCATCCTGGCGCAGATGGCGGGCGAGCCGCATGCCATACCGGCATGGATCGTCGCGGGGGCGGGCACCGGCGGCACCGCCACGACGATCGGACGGCATTGCCGGTATCGCGGGGTCGCCACCCGGCTGTGTGTCGCCGATGTCGAGCATAGCGCCTTTTACCAGGGCTATCGCGATCAGGACCCCTTGGCGCGCTGCCCCCTGCCCTCGCGGATCGAGGGCGTCGGCCGGCCGCGGGTCGAGCCGTCCTTCCTGCCCGGCACGGTGGACCGGATGATGAAGCTGCCCGATGCGGTGTCGATCGCCGGCATGCGGGTGGTCAGCGATCTGCTCGGCCGGCCGGTCGGTCCGTCGACGGGTGCGAACTTCGTCGCCGCCGCCCTGCTGGCGCTAGAGATGACCACTGAGGACCGGGCGGGATCGATCGCCACGCTGATCTGCGACCATGGCGCGCGCTATGCCGATTGTCACCACGACCGGCGCTGGTTGGACAGGCAGGGGCTTGCCGAAAGCGTCGACGCTGCCGAAATGGCCTTGCGAACCATGTTGCTCAAGGACGCCGAATGACGACCAACCCCCTTCTCGCCGATACCGATCTGCCCGACTTCGCCGCCGTGCGGCCCGAACATCTGGTGCCGGCGGTCGAGACGCTGATCGCCGACGCCCGCGCCGCCGCCGATCGTATCGGTGGATCGAATGCCAGCGACTTCGACGGCGTGGTGCTGGCCAGCGAGCGGGCGGGCTTCGCCATCGCACGCGGCTGGTCGCCCGCCAGCCATCTTCATTCGGTCGCCGATACGCCCGAACTGCGCACCGCCTATGCCGAGGCGCAGGCGATGCTGGCCGAATATGGCATGGAGGCGGGCCAGGACCCGCGCATGTTCGCCGCGTTCAACCGGGTCGATCTGGCCCCCCTGAGCGAGGCGGAAGCGCGCAGCGTCGCGCTGACCCGTCGCGACTTCCGCCTGTCGGGCGTCGCGCTGGAGGAGAATGCCAAGGCCCGGTTCCGCGCGATCGGCGTCGAGCTGAACCGGTTGGCCACCGAATTCGGCAATGCCGTGCTCGATTCGACCGAGGCATGGAGCGAGCATATCACCGACGAGGCGATGCTCGCCGGTCTAACCGACAATGCCAAGGCGATCCTGGCGACCTATGCTGCCGAGAAGGCGTTGGACGGTTGGCTGGTGACGCTGCGCGAACCCAGCGTGCAGGCGATCCTGACCCAGGCGGACGATCGCGATCTGCGCGCCCGCGTCGCACGCGCCTTCGCAACCCGCGCCTCCGACCAGGCCGCCGATCCGAGCCATGACAATTCGGCGCGGATCGACGAGATCCTGGCGCTGCGTCACGAGGCGGCGCAGCTGCTCGGCTTCTCCGACGCCGCCGCACGCTCGGTCGAGACCAAGATGGCGCAATCGGCGGACGAGGCGCTGGCGTTCCTCTCCGACCTCGCCGCCCGCGCACGTCCGCTGGCGGAAGCCGAGATCGTCGAGGCGACCGCTTACGCCACCGAGACGTTCGGCATCACCAAGCTGGAGCCCTGGGATATGGGCTATGTCGCCGAGCATATGCGGCGCGAGCGGTTCGGCGTCGATCGCGAGGCGATCCGCGCCTATTTTCCCCTGCCCCGCGTCATGGACGGCACGGTGGCGCTGATCGAGCGGCTTTACGGTATCCGGCTGGTCGAGCGGGCCGATGTGTCGGTGTGGAACGACGATGTCCGCTATTATGACGTGCAGGACAAGGACGGCACCGTCGTCGCGGGCGTCTATTGCGACTTCTACGCGCGCGCCGGCAAGCGCGGCGGCGCCTGGATGGATGTGTGCCGGCCGCGTTTCCGCGATGCCGACCGGTTCCACCGCCCGATCGCCTATCTGGTCTGCAACTTCCCGCCGGTGACCGGGGACAAGCCCGCGCTGCTGGCGCACAGCGACGTCGTCACGCTGCTGCACGAGTTCGGCCATGTGCTGCATCACCTGCTGACCGAGGTCGATCTGCCGTCGATCGGCGGCATTTCGGGTGTCGAGTGGGATGCGGTCGAGCTGCCCAGCCAGTTCATGGAGAATTTCGCCTGGGATCGCGACACGCTGACCTCGCTGTCGGCGCATGTCGACACGGGCGAGCCGCTGCCCGAGGCGCTGTTCGCCAAGATGCTGGCGGCGCGGCGCTTCCAGGCGGGGCTGTTCCTGCTCCGGCAGATCGAGTTCGCGACCTTCGACCTGACGCTGCACCGCGATTACGACCCCGCCCGGGGCGGCCGGGTCATGGACATACTGAACGCCGTGCGTGCCCAGGTGGCGGTGATCCATCCGCCCGAATGGAACCGCTTCCCGCACAGCTTCAGCCATATCTTCGCGGGCGGCTATGCGGCGGGCTATTACAGCTATCTGTGGGCGGAACTGCTGTCGGCGGATGCCTTTGCCGCCTTTGCCGAGGAAGGTCAGGCGGCGGGCGATCGGTTCCGTCGCGAAGTGCTGGCGCGCGGGGCGAGCCGCCCCGCCGCCGAGAATTTCAAGGCGTTCCGCGGTCGCGCACCGCAGCCGGACGCCCTGTTGCGCCATCACGGGCTGGCCGCCTGACCATCGTGACGGGATGGGGTCGCAAGATCCTGTCCCGTCATTCAAAATCGAAAATTATTTTTTGTTCCCCGCGTTAACGCAGATTATGACAAAAAATCTGTAGGCGACGCGCCTTCTGTACCGCCCGTTAACCCTCCACAGCCCATTCTGCCGGCAGGAGGATGTGCCGTGAGCCGATCGGAACATATTGATTTTGAACAGAGACTTGCCGCGTTCGACTATAGCGCGGGGAGTTATCGGACCTTCCCCATGGTCAAGCGCGCGATCGAGCGCCATGCGCCCGCCGCGCTGACCGCACTCTATCGCCACATCGCCGCCACTTCCCAGATACGCGGCCTGTTCGCATCGCAGGCGCGGATGGATCATGCGCGCGACAAGCAGATGGAGCATTGGCGCAAGCTGTTCTCGCGCCCGCTCGACAGCGACTATGCCGCGTCGTCGACGCATATCGGGCAGATCCATGCCAAGATCGGGCTGGCGCCGACCTGGTACATCAGCGGCTATGCGCGGATGCTGGAATATGTCCTGCCCAAGCTGATCCTCGGCCGTCTGTTCTGGCCCTTCGGCGCCCGCCGCCGGGCGCAGGCGGCGACCGCGCTGGTCAAGGCGTCGCTGATCGACATGGACATCGCGCTCGCCGCCTATTTCGAGGCCGAGCAGGCCGGGCGTCGCGCCGTCATCCAGCGGTGCGAGGCCGTGTTCGAACGCATGGCGAAGGGCGACCTGACCGCCTCGCTCGACGGCCTGCCCGCCGAATATCAGGCGCTGGCCCATAGTTTCGAGGCGATGCGGACCCAGCTCTGCCAGACGCTGGGCGTCGTCACCCATTCGGGCGAGCAGATCCGCGTCGGCTCCGGCGACATCCGTCAGGCCTCCGACGACCTGTCCGACCGCACCAGGCAGCAGGCCGCCTCGCTGGAGGAAACCGCCGCCGCCATGCAGCAGATCACCACCACGGTCCGTCAGACCGCCGATGGCGCGTCGCAGGCCAACCGCATCGTCGGCGAGGCGCGCAGCGAAGCCGAGGAATCGGGCCAGATCGTCCGCCGCGCGGTCGAGGCGATGAGCGGGATCGAACGCGGCTCGGCCGAGATCAGCGAGATCATCTCGGTCATCGACGGCATTTCCTTCCAGACCAATCTTCTGGCGCTCAACGCCGGCGTCGAGGCCGCGCGCGCCGGTGAGGCAGGCAAGGGCTTCGCCGTGGTCGCCAGCGAGGTGCGCGCGCTGGCGCAGCGCTCGGCCGAGGCCGCCAAGGACGTGAAGACCCGCATCATGGCCTCGTCCGATCAGGTCGCCGCCGGCGTCGCGCTGGTCAACGAGACCGGTGAGGCGTTGCAGCGGATCATCGGCCGGATCGGCGAGATCAGCGAACTGGTCTCGCGCATCGCCGACTCCGCCGGCCAGCAATCGGTCGGGTTGCAGCAGGTCAACACCGCCGTCTCCGAAATGGATAGCGTGACCCAGCGCAACGCCGCCATGGTCGAGCAGGCCACCGACGCCGCACGCAGCCTGGCGCAGGAAGCGGAGATCCTGGCGACCGAAGTGGCACGCTTTCAGCTGTCGACCGTGCAGGGCGATCCGGCCAACCCCGTCCACCGGCTGCAACGGCGCCTGGCCGCCGCCTGATCGGCCGCGCTCCTTACCCCACCCCCTCTGGCCTCCGGCGAAACCCGGGGGCCGCTCTTTTTAATCTTCGGTATCCGTTTCGCACCAGACCAGCGAAGGTTGGGCTCGATCGCGCTGCGTCGGGTCGTACCGATAGTCAAATAAGGCCTTCATCATTCCTCCCCTGCAAGGGGAGGGGGACCATCCGAAGGATGGTGGAGGGGTGTCCCCGGTCGCGAGTTATTCCTACCTTACCAGCCACGACACCCCTCCGTCAGGCCTTCGGCCTGCCACCTCCCCTTGCAGGGGAGGAATAGCGTGGATGTCGATCGGGCAGCGGAAGGGCATCGCAGGGTGCGTCACGAACGATATTGAAACTGGCCCCCGGCCTTCGCCGGGGTGGTGCTGTAAGGCGAAGGTGCCGCGTGTTCACGATGGCCAACACATCGAGACGAACGGCTCTCCCTCCACGCCACCAATAAATGGACCAAAACGCCAAAAACCGCCCTCCGGCATGGCCGTGGCGGTCATCGAACATCATGCTGTTGAAAGGATGGTGGAGCCGAGGGGGATCGAACCCCTGACCTTCGCAATGCCATTGCGACGCTCTCCCAGCTGAGCTACGGCCCCATCGATATACACAGACCAGAGTGGGATCGGGTCTGGCGGTCAGCGTGTCGGGACACGCTGTATGTTCCGGCGGAATGGTGGAGCCGAGGGGGATCGAACCCCTGACCTTCGCAATGCCATTGCGACGCTCTCCCAGCTGAGCTACGGCCCCGTTCCGCTGTGGAGGCAGCCCACTAGCGGGGCTGTCGGGGCTCGGCAAGTACTTTTTTCAGGTCCCTGCCGAACCCCGTCGAACCTCTTAGTGTTCGTCTTCCTCGCTGGACGTTTCCACGCCCAGGTCGTCATCGCCACCCAGATCGACCTCATCGTCGGGCGAGGGCTCTTCGTCCTCACCGGTGATGTCCAGATCTTCGTCGTCACCGCCCGCCAGATCGCTGTCGGCTTCCTTGTTCTCGGGCTTGTTCTGCTCGAACGGCAGAGGCTGCTTCGACTTCAGGATGGGCTCGGGCTCCCACTGCGTCCCGCAATTGATGCAGGTGACGGGGTCGTCCTTTTCGAGGTCGTAAAAGCGCGTCGCGCATTTCGGGCACGTACGCTTCGTGCCCCATTCCGGCTTGATCATGCCGTTCATCACCTTTCGGATTGGGTTTTCCGCCGGAGCGAAAAGTGGGCGCGCCTTGCCACAGCGCAAGGCCCCTGTCAAAAGCCCGCGCCATCATGGCGCATACCCTTCCCCAGCCTCGCACCGTGCGAGCCGCCGCCGCCCTTCGCGGCACCATCGCCGTTCCGGGCGACAAATCGATCAGCCACCGCTCGCTGATGCTCTCCGCGCTCGCGGTCGGTGAAAGCCGGGTCGAGGGCCTGCTGGAGGGCGAGGACGTGCTCGCCACCGCCGCCGCGATGCGGGCCATGGGCGCGGACATCGTCCGGCAGGATGACGGGGTCTGGGTGATCCACGGCGTCGGCGTCGGCGGGCTGCTCCAGCCCGAGACCGCGCTCGACATGGGCAATTCGGGCACCTCGACGCGCCTGCTGATGGGGCTGGTCGCCAGCCATCCGATCACCGCGACCTTCATCGGCGACGCCTCTCTGTCAAAGCGCCCGATGGGCCGTGTCATCGATCCGCTGTCGCAAATGGGCGCGCAGTTCCAGGATACGCCGGGTGGCCGCCTGCCGATGATGGTCCGGGGCATCAACCCGGCGGTGCCGATCCGCTACACCCTGCCCGTCGCCTCGGCGCAGGTGAAGTCGGCAATCCTGCTCGCGGGTCTCAACACGCCGGGCGAAACCACGGTGATCGAGCCGGTCGCGACCCGCGACCATAGCGAGCGGATGCTGGCCGGCTTCGGCGCTGACCTGACCGTCACCCCCTCGCCCGAAGGCCGGGTCATCACGATTCGTGGGGAAGCCGAACTGAAGCCGCAGAATATCGTCGTGCCGGGCGACCCCTCCTCGGCGGCGTTCTGGCTGGTCGCGGCCTCAATCGTGCCGGGCGCGGACGTGACCGTCACCAATGTCGGCATGAACCCCACCCGCACCGGCATCATCGCCGCGCTGAAGATGATGGGTGCCGACATCACCGAGCTGAATGCGCGCATCGTCGGTGGCGAGCCGGTCGCCGATCTGCGCATCCGCCACGCGCCCCTGTCGGCGATCGAGGTCCCGCCCGAGCTGACGCCGAGCATGATCGACGAATATCCCGTGCTGTTCGTCGCGGCGGCCTATGCCAAGGGCACGACCATCGCGCGCGGCGCGGAGGAATTGCGCGTCAAGGAATCCGACCGCATCACCGCCATGGCCGAGGCGCTCGGCGCGTGCGGCGTCGTTTGCAAGGAGTTCGAGGACGGCATGGCCGTGACCGGCACCGGTGGCGAGTCCATCCCCGGCGGCGCGACCATCGCCACGCTGCTCGACCACCGCATCGCGATGAGCATGACCATCGCCGCGCTCCATGCGCGCGAGCCGATCACGCTGGACGATGCCGCGCCGGTCGCGACCAGCTACCCGATCTTCTTCGACACGCTGGAAAAGCTGGGAGCGCTGGCATGATCATCGCCGTCGATGGCCCCGCTGCCAGCGGCAAGGGCACCATCGCCCGCGCGCTGGCCCACCATTATGGCCTGCCGCATCTCGACACCGGTTTGCTCTACCGCGCGGTGGCGGCGACGGTGCGCAACATGCATCTCGACCCAACGCGCGAGGCCGATGCGGTTGCCGCGTGCAGCTTCGACGACAGCCTGCTCGCCGATCCGGCGTTGCGCGATGACGAGACGGGCAAGCTCGCCTCGGTCGTGTCGGCCCATCCGCTCGTCCGGTCCGCGCTGCTCCAGCGGCAGAAGCGGTTCGCGCAGCAACCGGGCGGCGCGATCCTCGACGGACGCGACATCGGAACCGTCATCGCCCCCGACGCCGACGCCAAGCTGTTCGTCAAGGCCAGCCCGCAGGTGCGCGCGCGGCGGCGGCATAACGAATTGGCGGCGAACGGCTCGACCGCGACCTTCGAACAGGTGCTGGCCGACATCCGCGCCCGCGACGAACGCGATAGCGGCCGGACGACGGCGCCCCTCACCCAGGCGGCGGATGCGGCGGCGCTGGATACGTCCAGCCTGACGATCGACGCGGCGGTCGCCCGCGCGATCCAGTTCGTCGACGCGCAGGTCGCGGCGAAGGTGCGCTCCTGAAATTCCTCCCCTTCAAGGGGAGGGAGACCGCCGCGAAGCGGTGGTGGAGGGGTATCCCGCTATCGAGAGGGTGACACCCCTCCGTCATCGCTGTCGCGATGCCACCTCCCCTTGCAGGGGAGGATTGTCCCGCCCCGCCCTCTCCTTGCGCCAAACCCCCTTTTCCGCTATAGGCGCCCCGCTCGCGGACCCTGTTCCGCGGAGAGGCTGACGCAGGGCCCTGCCCTCAGCGTCCTTTCCGCATTTGTCGCGGACCGCCGCTTTTCCGTGTTTCAGTCACATCTTCGGGCCTGGTGGCGTCGACATGGGGTCGGCGCGGCCATCGTCGAAGGTCTTGGGTTCGCCCGGGCCGGAGGCGAAAAACTCTCAGGAACCTAACCCTTTTATGGCAACCAACCCCCAGCCCACGCGCGACGATTTCGCGGCGATGCTCGATGACATGTTCGGCGGTGCCGACAGCTTCGAGGGTCGCGTCGTGCATGGCACCGTCACCGCGATCGAAAACGACATGGCCGTCATCGACGTCGGTTTGAAGTCGGAAGGCCGTGTGCCCCTCCGCGAATTCGCTGCCCCCGGCCAGAAGGCCGACCTGAAGGTCGGTGACGAGGTCGAGGTCTATGTCGACCGCGTCGAGAACATGCACGGCGAAGCGATGCTCAGCCGCGATCGCGCCCGCCGCGAAGCCGCCTGGGACAAGCTGGAGCTCGAATTCTCGAAGTCGGCCCGCGTCGAAGGCGTGATCTTCGGCCGCGTGAAGGGCGGCTTCACCGTCGACCTGAACGGCGCCGTGGCGTTCCTGCCCGGCTCGCAGGTTGATATTCGCCCCGTCCGCGACGTCACCCCGTTGATGGACATCCCGCAGCCGTTCCAGATCCTGAAGATGGACCGCAAGCGCGGCAACATCGTCGTGTCGCGTCGCGCGGTCCTGGAAGAGACCCGCGCCGAGCAGCGTTCGGGCCTGATCCAGAGCCTGGCCGAGGGTCAGATCATCGACGGCGTCGTCAAGAACATCACCGATTACGGTGCGTTCGTTGACCTGGGCGGCATCGACGGCCTGCTGCACGTCACCGACCTGTCGTACAAGCGCGTCAATCATCCGTCGGAGATGATCGCGATCGGCGACACCGTGCGCGTCCAGATCATCCGCATCAACAAGGACACGCAGCGCATCTCGCTCGGCATGAAGCAGCTCGAGAGCGATCCGTGGGATGGCGCCGGCGCCAAGTACCCGGTCGGAGCCAAGCTGTCGGGCCGCGTCACGAACATCACCGAATATGGTGCGTTCGTCGAGCTGGAGCCGGGCATCGAAGGCCTGGTCCACGTGTCGGAAATGTCCTGGACCAAGAAGAACGTCCATCCGGGCAAGATCGTGTCGACCTCGCAGGAAGTCGATGTCGTGGTCCTGGAAGTCGATCAGGAAAAGCGCCGCATCAGCCTCGGCCTCAAGCAGGCTCAGGCCAATCCGTGGGAAGCGTTCGCCGCGGCCCATCCGATCGGCTCGACCGTCGAGGGCGAAGTCAAGAACGCGACCGAGTTCGGCCTGTTCATCGGCCTGGACAACGATGTCGACGGCATGGTCCACATGTCGGACATCGCCTGGGGCGTGTCGGGCGAGGATGCCCTCAACCTGCACCGCAAGGGCGAAGTCGTTCAGGCCGTGGTTCTGGACATCGATCCCGAGAAGGAGCGTATCTCGCTCGGCATGAAGCAGCTCGAGCGCGGCGGCCCGGTCGCTGGCGGCGTGGCTGCGGCGGGCGATCGCCTGAACAAGAACCAGGTCGTCACCGTGACCGTCCTCGAAGTCCGCGATGCGGGCCTCGAAGTCCAGGCGGGCGACGATGGTGCGACCGGCTTCATCAAGCGCACCGATCTGGGTCGCGACCGTGACGAGCAGCGCCCCGAGCGCTTCCAGGTCGGCCAGAAGTTCGACGCGATGGTCACCGGCTTCGATCGTTCGAAGAAGCCGACCTTCTCGGTCAAGGCGATGCAGATCGCCGAAGAGAAGCAGGCGGTGGCTCAGTACGGTTCGTCCGATTCGGGCGCATCGCTGGGCGACATCCTAGGCGAGGCTCTGAAGGCCCGCACCCAGAAGTAAGGTCCTGGAACCGGGGCATGTTTACGTTAACATGTCCCGGTTCTGTCCAAATCGGGCAGACAGAAGCCGATCGTATAATAAAATCGCTTTCAGGAGCGAGAAACACAGGTTAGGAACGGCCGGTCTGTAGCTTGGGACTAGACGATGATCCGTTCGGAATTGGTGCAAAAAATCGGTCAGCAAAATCCGGGTCTTAACCCGCGCGAAATCGAGCTGATCGTCACGATATTCTTCGATGAGATCACCAAGCGACTGGCGGCGAACGGCCGCGTCGAACTTCGCGGTTTTGGTGCCTTTTCCACCCGCGCCCGCGATGCCCGCACGGGCCGCAACCCCCGCACCGGCGAGACGGTCGATGTCTGCGCCAAGCGCGTTCCCTATTTCAAGCCCGGCAAGGAAATGCGCGCCCGCCTGAACGTCGAGGCCTGACTGTACTGGCCCGGAACGGCGGAAAGCGCATCGCCGCGCCGATGACGTGCGCACCACGGTCGCTCTTCGCTTGACCTGCGCGGCATCCTCGTCTCTTCCTGTTCCCGTGCGCGGACGTGGCGAAACCGGTAGACGCTGCCGACTTAAAATCGGCTTCCTATGGAGTGCGGGTTCGAGTCCCGCCGTCCGCACCATCTTGCTCGGCGCCGCCCTGGTTTCCGCAACCGCCTGTGGGCGGCGCGCCGATACCGGGCCGGTCGTCGTCAGCGCCGTCGAACGCCACGATCCGAAGGTCGGCGCGTCCTTGTCGCCGATACAGGGCGATGGCGGCATGCCACACCGCCTGTTGCGGGATTCGCTGGCGCAAGGGCTGGTGCGGTTCGACGCCAATGGCCAGATCGAACCGGGCCTCGCCGAGCGCTGGATCGTCATCGATGATGGCGGCAGCTATATCTTCCGGCTCCGTGATACGAAATGGAATGACGGCACGCCGGTGACCGCCGAACAGGTGGTCGCCATCCTGCGCCGGATGGTGGCGGGTCGGTCGGCCAGCCCGCTCGCCCCCTTTCTGACCGCGATCGACGAGATCGTCGTCATGACGCCGCAGGTGATCGAGGTGCGCCTGTCGCGCCCGCGCCCCGATCTGTTGAAGCTGTTTGCGCAGCCCGAAATGGCGATCATTGATCGCAGCCGGCATGGCACCGGGCCGTTTCGCATCATCCGGTCGGGCGTTCCGCTGATGCTGCGGCCGATCGTCGATCCGCGCCGGGCCGATCCCGATGACGACGACGCCCCCTCCCCCGAGGATGATGTCGCGCTGTTTTCCGAGTCGGCGGCGCGGGCGCTGCTTCGCTTTTCGCAAGGCCGCTCGGACGCGATGCTGGGCGGGCGGTTCAGCGACTGGCCGCTGCTCGACCAGCTACGGGTCAGCCCCGCCGCGATCCGGGTCGATCCAGCGGCGGGACTGTTCGGCTTCTCCATCGCCAATCGCGACGGATTTCTTGCCGATCCCGCCAATCGTCAAGCGCTGTCCGCGCTGTTTGACCGACAGGCGATCCTGAGCGCCATCGCGCCCAATTGGGAGGCGACCGACCGGTTGCTGCCCGACACGCTGGACTCGGACGCGCCGCCGCAAGTGCCCAACTGGGCGCTGCTGACCCTCGACGCGCGGCGTGCCGCCGCCCGGGCGCGGGTCGTCGCCTGGGGACAGCCCGTGGCGCTGCGCATCGCCCTGCCACGCGGGCCGGGGGCCAATCTGCTCTATGGTCAGATCGGCGCGGCGTTACTGGGCGTCGGCATCATTCCCGAGCGGGTCGCGCCGGATGCCCCCGCCGACCTGCGACTGGTCGACGCGGTCGCACCGTTCGACAGCGCGCGCTGGTATCTGGCGATGGCCTGTGCCCCCTGTGGCGACGCAGCGCGTATCGCGATCGATCGGGCCAGGCTCGCCCCGACGCTGGCCGAGCGCAGCGCTGCCATCGCCGCCGCCGATGCCGCGGTGAACAGCGACGTATCGTATATCCCGCTCGCCCGCCCCTTGCGCTGGTCGCTGGTCACCAACCGGCTGCGGCAATATCAGGCGAACAGCCGGGCCTGGCATCCATTGAACCGGCTGCGCGCCGACACCAATTGATCGGGATGGCCAAAGCTTCCCCGATCGACCCGACGACCTTCGATGCCCTGCCGCTCGACAAGAGCATCACCGCCAGCCGTCAGCGGATCGAGGCGATGGAAAGGCTGCTGGAGCGGGTGGTCGTTCTGCCCGGCATCAACCGCCCGATCGGGCTGGACGTGATGCTGGGCCTGATCCCCATCGTCGGCGACATCGCGGCGGCGGCGCTGGGCAGCTATATCATTTGGGAAGCGCGCAATCTGGGCCTGTCGAAATTCCACATGGCGCGGATGATGGCCAATGTCGGGTTCGATGCGGTGCTGGGCTTCATCCCGATCGTCGGCGATGCCGCCGACGTCATGTTCCGCTCGAACACCCGCAACCTGCGGATCATCCGCAAGCATCTCGACAAGCATCACCCCTCCACCGTGACGGTGGAGGGATAAGCCGGTCGGCTTAGCGGCCGCCGCGCCAGATCTTGATCGGCGCGTTCGGCTGAAGCCCGCCCTGATGCGCCGGGCAGCGGGTGTAGCGGAACGCCTTGTTCAGGCAGATCCAGATTTCGTCGAGCCAGCCGTCGCGCGTGGCGGTCACGCGCATCATGTCCGCGCTCATGCCCCGGTTCGCCGAGGCGACCGCACTCGCCAGATCGCCAGCGGTCAGGCCATCGCGCCGCGACAGCGCATTCATGTCGGGGAAGCGCAACGCGTGGTAGAGCGCGTTCGACTGCTGGAAATAGCGCGCGGGGCTGTAGCCGGGCATGCAGGTGCCGTGCTTGGCCCATTCATGCTGCATCAGCTGCGCCGAAGGGGTCGCGCACATGTGGCGGCGGACCACGGCGGCAGGCAGGATCGCGGTCGGCTTGCAATATTGCGGCCATTCCTTGCCCTCACCATCGGGCCACAACCCATGCAGCGTGAAGCCGAAGCGGTTGCCAGTCGCGCACTGAAAGCGACTGTCCCCCTTCGGATTCCGGCAATATTGCGGGCTCCAGGTAATGGCCAGCGTATAGCTGCCGATCGGCACGATCCGCGTCGGCTGGCTGGCGCTGGGCAGGTCGGGGCGGATACGCGGGATCGCGCCCGGCGCGCGGCACTCCAGCGCCTGCGCGCCGGACAGTTGCGGTACGGCCAGCATCGCCAGCCCGATCAACATCGTCTTCATGCTTCGTCCACCTCCGCCATCGCGCGATACCAGGCCAGCGCATTGGGCCGCATCAGCATGACCACCGCGACCAGCGACGCCGCCGCCTGCACCGCCGTCAATACGCCGAACAGTCCCTCGGCCACCGCGCCGACCGAAATCTGATACAGGAACCCGGCAAGGTTCAACACGGTCATCACCAACAGCAGCCCCAGGCCGAACCGGCTCGCCATACGCGTCGTCAGCAAGGTCGCGAGCAGGAACAGACCGATCAGCAGGCCATTGGCGAACAGGGCCACGCCGACCCCGGCCTGCGCGACGGTATCGCTCCAGCCCAGCACCGCCAGCACCAGTAGCAGCACGATGGCGAGCAGCGACAGGCGCTCGCCCAGGATCACCGATTTCGGTCGCACGCGTCCCCTCTCTTCATCACAAAGCCACCGCCGGTCAGGCGGTGGCGAAATCCAGGCCGATATCCGCCGCCGGCGCCGACTGGGTCAAGCGACCGACGCTGACATAGGTCACGCCCGCCTCGGCGATGGCGCGGATCGTGTCGAGCCGGACGCCGCCCGACGCCTCGGTCGGCACACGTCCGGCGACCAACGCCACGCCCCGCGCCAATTCGGCCGGCCCCATATTGTCGAGCAGCAAATGGGTTGCGCCAGCGGCCAGCGCCGGTTCGATCTGGTCGAGCGAATCCACCTCGACGATGATCCGCGCGATCCCCGCCGCCTTGGCCGCCGCGACCGCCGGACCGATGCCGCCGGCGACCGCGACGTGATTGTCCTTGATCATCGCCGCATCCCACAGGCCCATGCGATGGTTCTGCGCGCCGCCCATGCGGGTGGCGTATTTCTCCAGCAGGCGCAGGCCGGGGATGGTCTTGCGGGTGTCGAGCAGCGTCGCCCCCGTGCCCGCGATCGCCGCGACATAGGCCGCCGTCATCGTCGCGATCCCCGACAGATGCTGGACGGTGTTGAGCGCCGACCGCTCGGCCGTCAGCATCGCGCGCGCCTTGCCCGACAGGCGCAGCAGCGCGGTGCCGGGGGCGACGCTCGCCCCGTCCTCGACCAGCCGTTCGATCACGACATCGGCGTCGAGCCGGCGGAAGAACGCCTCGGCGATGGGCAGGCCGGCGACGGTGATCGCGTCGCGGCTCGCCATGGTGCCGACGAAGCGTGCCCCGGCCGGGATGACCGCCGCCGAAGTGATGTCCCCGCCCGGCCCCAGATCCTCGGCCAGCGTCGCGGTGACGAAACCGTCGAGGTCGAAGCCCTCAATCATGAACGCGGGCCCAGATCGCCCTTGCCGACCGTGCCACTGGCCAGCGTCAGCATGGCGTCGAGGCTCTTCTTGGCCTGGAGCCGCAGGCCTTCCTCGATCTCGACACGCGGGGTCAGGTCGCGGAGCGCCAGATACAGCTTCTCCATGGTGTTCAGCGCCATATACGGGCAGATATTGCAGTTGCAGTTGCCGTCCGCGCCCGGCGCACCGATAAAGGTCTTGCCCGGCATCGCCTTTTGCATCTGGTGGATGATGTGCGGCTCGGTCGCGACGATCAGCGTGTCGCCGGTGATGCTCTGCGCGAACTCCAGGATGCCGCGCGTCGAGCCGACATAATCGGCATGGTCGAGGATGACGGCAGGACATTCGGGGTGCGCGGCGATCGGCGCATCCGGGTGCTCGGCGCGCAGCTTCAGCAGTTCGGTCTCGCTGAACGCCTCATGCACGATGCACACGCCCGGCCAGAGCAACATGTCGCGCCCGGTCTTGCGCGCCAGATAGCCGCCCAGATTGCGATCGGGGCCGAAGATGATCTTCTGCGCCGGGTCAATCTGCGCCAGTATCTGCTCCGCCGACGAGGACGTCACGATGATGTCGGACAGCGCCTTCACCTCGGTCGAGCAGTTGATATAGGTCAGCGCGATGTGATCCGGGTGCTGCGCGCGGAACTCGGCGAATTGTTCGGGCGGGCAGCTATCCTCCAGGCTGCACCCGGCGGCCATGTCGGGCAGCACGACGATCTTGTCCGGCGACAGGATCTTGGCCGTCTCCGCCATGAAGCGCACCCCGCAAAAGGCGATGACGTCCGCGTCGGTAGCCTGCGCCTTGCGGCTCAGGTCCAGGCTGTCGCCGACGAAATCGGCCAGATCCTGAATCTCGGGCTTCTGATAATAATGGGCGAGGATGACGGCATTGCGTTCCTTGCGGAGCCGGTCGATCTCGGCGCGCAGGTCGAGGCCCGTCAGATTCGTCTGGATGGTCATGGTCCCTCCCCTAGGGGCTTGGCCGTGCCCCGACAATCGGGGAGATGCATGGTCGTCAACGGGTGTTGCCCAGAACCTCGTCGACGCGGCGCGTCGTGTCCCAGCGCTCGTCATTGGCGGCCTCGTCGGCGAAGCGGACCCGGACGGTCGCCTCCACTCCGACCGCACGCAACGGCATGGCGAAGCTGCGCTCGACCGCGCGGCGCGTCGCATCGCGTGCCAGCCGGATCGGCGCGGGCGCACGGGCCTGACGCAGAAGCTCGACCTGCCCCGCCGAACGATTGGCGGCATCCAGCCGCTGTTCGGCATCGGTAAAGGTCGTCAGCACGCCGCCCGAGCCATATTCGCGGATGGCGGCCAGATCGACCTGCGGCCCATCGATCTCGATCGGCGGCAGCGTGACCGACAGCGTATGGCTCGTTGCATCCCAGCGCACATCCTGTTGGCGCAGCTTGGCCAGATCGACCTCGTAACGGACCATGCCCGGCATGATCAACGTGCGCTCGGTCGAAAAGCCCAGCTGCGACTGGCGCGAAGTGACGACCGCGACATAGCGCGCGGCGAAGGCCGACAGCCGGTTCTGCTCGCGAAGCCCCTCCAGGCTGGCGCGCGCGATCGTCGTCGGATCGGGGGTCAGCCGCTCGGCGACATAGCGCTGCACGCCCCACGCCACCAGCAAGCCCGCCAGCACCAGCAGGATCAGCACGCCGGCCACCTTGGTCAGGAACAGACCGACGCCGCCGCGACGCGCGGGTTCGGGTCGGGACGGTTCAGCCGGCCGGGTCACGCGATCGTCCATGTTGCTCCCTCCTCGCGGATCAGCCCGCGCGTGCGAAGGTCATAAAGATGCGCCAGCGTCGATCGTTCCGCCGCCGGAACCAGCTTGGGGTTCAGGCCGACATACATGCGCGCGACCATGGCCTCGACCGGAAGGGCCGCGCCTTCCTTCAATAGCCGCAATATCTGCCCTTCGCGCTGCTTGCGGTGCCCCAGCATGCCGCGCACCAGCCGCTGCGGATTGTCCACCGCCTCGCCATGCCCGGGATAATAGACCCGGTCGTCGCGCCCCATCAGCTTTTCGAGGCTGGCCATATATTCGGTCATGTCGCCATCGGGCGGCGACACGATGCTGGTCGACCAGCCCATGACATGATCGCCCGAAAACAGTGCCCCGGTTTCGGGAAGCGCGAAGGCGAGATGTTGGGAGGTATGGCCGGGGGTGGCGATCGCCCGCAAGCTCCAGCCATGGCCCCGCACGACATCGCCCTCGGCCAGCACCCGGTCGGGGACATAGTCGCGGTCGAAGGCGGCGTCGGCCCGGCCATCCTCCCCGCCACGAACGCGGGGTGCCGACCCGACGATCGGGGCGCCCGTCGACCGGCTGAGCGGGCGGCTCGCCGGACTGTGGTCACGGTGGTGATGGGTGATCAGGATCGCGCGGACCGGCCGGCCGGCGATCACCCGCTCCAGGACCGCGAGATGCGACGGATCATCGGGGCCGGGATCGATGACCGCGACATCGCTGTCCCCCACCACATAGCTCTGCGTTCCGGTGAACGTGAAGGGTGAGGGATTGGGGGCGAGCACGCGGGTGACCAGCGGCTCAAGCAGGATCGGAATGCCGGTCGGATGCTCAGCCATCATCGATCATGTGGGCGAGCGCCCCGCTCAAGGCAAGCCCCGCGCCCGTTCGGACAGGCGCGGAGATGGTGCGCACCTAGCTCAATCGCGCGCCATGTCTGCCTTCAGATTGGCGGTCGCCTGATCCAGGCCTTTCAGCGCATCGCGGCGGGCGTCCTCTGACAGGTTGCGATCGCGAGCAATCGAGGCGCGGGCATGGTCGATGCTCGCCAGCGCCATGGTCGCGTTCATCTTGGCCATCCGCGTCGCCGCTTCGGCGGAGAGCGCAGCACTTCGTGCCATATGCTCGATACGGTCGGTGCAGATGATGGTGACCTGCCGCCGGGTCTTGCCGTCGATGGTGGTGATGTTCGTGCGGGTATCCGACGATTTGGTGCCGCACGCCTCCGACCGGACGATCGGGACCGGGGGCATTGGCGGCATTTTGGGCATGTCCGCCATCGACATGACCCGCACACCGTGGGGTGCTACGATCCGCATCGTCTTCCCGTTGCGCAGGATGACGGTCTGGGGTGGCACGGGCGGGGCCGGCGGTGCGACCGGGGCATGAGCCACCTGCGGCGGCGTCGGAACGGTCGGCGGCGTCGCGGCGATCGCATCGCGGGTCATGGCCGGCGCGACGGGCGCACGCGGGGCGGTCGGCACGTCGGGGACTTCCGGCACGGTTTCGGGCGCGGCGACGGCCGGCATGACGGGCGCGTTGCTGGTCAGGTCGACGCCGATGGTCCGCTCGACCTTCTTGGTCAGCGCCGCCGCCGCCGGCGTGCCCGACGCGGTGATACCCAGCCCGCCGAGCACGAGCAGCGACACGGTCGCCCCGCCCACCGCCAGTTGGCGACGCGATTTCGGAGAAGTCGTCAACATCTTCAGCCTCCCTTTCAGATCGTCGATGGTATGGAGATGGCACGCGCCCGACAGTGCGCGGCCATGCGCGGCCTTTACGATGGCGCAGGCATAGACGTGCCGGTCGGCCCGGCTGCGCCCCTTCAGGACGCGGGCGTCGTTGGCCAGCTCCTGATCGGCGCGAAAGGCGTGGAAAGCGCGCCAGGCGACGGGGTTGAACCAGTGGAGCGCCAGCACGGCGAGTGCGATCCAGTTGGCGATCAGGTCACCACGCTCATGATGGCCCAGCTCATGCGCCAGCGCCAGATCGCGCTCATCGGCGTCATAATGCTCATCGAAATCGCGTGGAAAGGCGACGTAACGGTGCCAGATGCCGAAGGCGAGCGGCCCCGGCGCGCCGTCGCTGGCGACGACCCGCACGCCCTTCACCGCCTCTAGCGTTTCGGCCGAGGCCAGCAGCCGGCTGCGGAACCGCCAATGCCGGAACAGTTGGAGGCCCAGGAACCCGGCCGCGCCGATGATCCAGAACAAGGCGATGCCCTGCCCCAGCATCGACCAGATGCTCGGACCAGCGAGTTGCGTGGGCAGCTGTTCGGCGACCGGCACCATGACATAGGTCGCGAACCGCTCGCTCGCGGCGGCCAGCGGCGGCGTCGCCTGTTCCGACAGCCCGCGCGGCAAGGGCGGCAGGATCAGCCGCAGCAGCGGCAAGGCCCAGAGCGCATAGGCGATCTGCGGACCGAACGCCTCGCGGACATGGCGACGCGCCAGCAAGACCAGCGCCATCAGCAGCGTCGAGGCGATCATCGCCTCCACCGCCCAGCCCAGTTGCGCGCCGCTCACGCCTTCAGCTCCTTGAGCAGCGCCTCGATTTCCGAAATGTCCTGTGCGGTCAGTTCGTCGCGCTCCGCCAGATGCGCGACCAGCGGGGTCAGGCGGCCACCGAACAGCCGGTCGATCAGGCGGCGGGATTCGCCGACGACATAATCGTCGCGCTCGACCAGCGGCCGATAGAGATAGCGACGCCCCTGCTCCTCATGCGCGATGGCGTTCTTGGCAAGGAGGCGGCCGAGCAGCGTCTTGACGGTGTTGGTGCTCCACCCGCGTTCGGGATCGACCCGCTCGGCGACGTCCTGCGCGGTGAGCGGCGCATCCTCCCACAGGACCTCCATCACCGCATGCTCGGCATCGCTGATCCGCTCGGCCATCGACTCGACTCCCCTTATGACTACAGACGTAATCCTATTCTGATTACAGACGTAGTCAATAGGGTCGGATCTTTCCTCCCCTGCAAGGGGCGGCATAAAAAAGGAGGCCGGATCGAAACCCGGCCTCCCTCTTTTTCAATCGTCAAAAACGGCTATCAGGCCGTCTTAACGTCCTGCACCAGCTCGGCCAGTTCACCGCTCTCGTACATCTCCATCATGATGTCCGAGCCGCCGACGAACTCGCCCTTGACGTAAAGCTGGGGAATGGTCGGCCAGTCCGAATAGGCCTTGATACCCTGGCGGATGCCCTGGTCCTGCAGCACGTCGACGCTCTCGAAGGGCACATCGAGATGGTTGAGGATCGCCACCGCCCGGCTGGAAAAGCCGCATTGCGGGAACAGGGGCGAGCCCTTCATGAACAGCAGGACGGGGTTGGCCTTTACCAGCGCGTCGATCCGCGCATTCGTGTCGTCGGTCATATCGGTCTTCCTTGGGAAAGGGTGTCAGGCGCTTGCGGCGTCCGCGGGCACCGCGGTGGTCAGTTGCAGGGCGTGAAGCTCGCCCCCCATGCGTCCCCCGAGCGCGGCATAGACGGCGCGGGTGCGGGCGACCCGGCTCATCCCCGCAAAGCTCGCGGCGGTGACATGCGCGGCATAATGATCGCCGTCACCGGCCAGATCGGTGATCTCCACCGTCGCGTCGGGAATGGCGGTACGGATCATCGCGGCGATATCGTCGGCGGCCATCGGCATGTCAGCGGCTCTCCATCAGCTGGCGGCGCGCCTCGACCAGTTGCTCGTCGAGCGCACGGCGGACCTCGGCCTCGTCGACATCGATCCCGGCGGCGGTCAGATCGCCCAGCAGCTTGCGGATTACGTCCTCGTCACCCGCTTCCTCGAAATCGGCCTGGACGACCGCCTTGGCATAGGCGTCGGTCTCGGCGGGGGTCAGCTTCATCCGCTCGGCCGCCCATTGCGCGACCAGCCGGTTGCGGCGCGCCGTGATGCGGAACATCATGTCCTGATCGGCCACGAACTTGGCCTCAAATCCACGCCGGCGTTCGTCAAAACTGTCCATCGATCCGCTTTCCCCCGGCCCTGTCACGGGCATTCTAACATGGGCCTGAAATAGGCATGGCACGCCGCGCACGCAACCGATCCCGGGGCCGTATGACGCGACACTCGTTTCGATCCGTCAACGAGATCGGAACAGGATGGCGATTGAAACGTATGTAAGTGACATAACAGCAGGCGGATGGCCGACCCGTCGGACCCAAAAAACCGCCCAACATAGGAGAGAGCGTTATGCGTGACCCTCTGCCCATGCCGCCGCATGAGGATATGCGGCGATCGCCCCCGATGGCGGGGATCGTCAACGGCATGATCGGTTCGCTGGCCCTTTGGGCGATCATCGCCGGCGTCGTCGTCGCAGCGAACTGATCACAACCGGCGGAACGGCGCCTCGCGGCAGCGCGCCGTCCCGCCTTATCGAATCAGCCCTGGCTCGCCGCCAATCGTGTCCGACCCTCGACCCACGGACGCCCGGCCGCCAATTGCTTCTCATAGCCGCCGATCGCATCGGCCCGCTCCAGCGTCAGCCCGATCTCGTCGAGGCCGTTCATCAGGCATTCGCGCCGAAACGGATCGAGTTCGAACGAGAACCGATCCTGGAACGGCGTCGTGACCGTCATCGTCTCCAGATCGACGGTGATCGGCTGATCCTTCGCCACTTCGACCAGGCGGTCGATCGCCTCCTGCGGCAGGACGACGGGGACGATGCCGTTTTTGAAGGCATTACCCGAGAAAATGTCCGAGAAGCTCGGCGCGATCACCGCGTGGATGCCCATATCCGCCAGGGCCCAGGCGGCATGTTCGCGGCTGGACCCGCAACCGAAATTGTCCCCCGCGATCAGGATCGGCGCGCCGGCATAGCGCGGGTCGTCGAAGATATTGCCCGGCTGCGCGCGCACCGTCTCGAACGCGCCGCGTCCCAGGCCGGCGCGGGTGATCGTCTTCAGCCAATGCGCCGGGATGATGACGTCCGTGTCGATATTCTTGGCACCCCATGGATAGGCGGTGCCGGATACGGTGGTAACCGGGTTCATTCCAATTCCTGTCCTTCCACCCCGCCCATATGCCGACGGGCGGCGAGGCTTAGCGCGGTTGTTCGGCCGTCGCGGGCTTCGAGGCGACCCCGGCGGCATAGGCCGCCGCACCGCAGAGCACCGCACCGGTGACCAGCAAGACCAATACATGCTTCATGATGCCGTCACTTCCCTGTTTTCATGACGTTATTCGTGGACCATCAACGTTCTAACATCGGAAAGGCGCCCGGTCACGGCCGCAGCGGCCGCCATGGCCGGTGACAGGAGATGCGTCCGCGCCCCCGGCCCCTGCCGCCCGACGAAATTGCGATTGGAGGTCGAGGCGCAGCGCTCGCCCGGCGGCACCTTGTCGGGGTTCATCGCCAGGCACATCGAGCAGCCCGGCTCGCGCCATTCGAAGCCCGCCCGGACGAACACGCGGTCGAGCCCTTCCGCTTCGGCCTGGCGCTTGACCAGTCCCGAGCCGGGGACGACCAGCGCACGCACCCCGTCCGCCACCTTGCGGTCGCGCGCCACGGCGGCGGCGGCGCGAAGGTCCTCGATGCGGCTGTTGGTGCAGCTGCCGATGAAGACATGCTGAACGCTGATGTCCTGCATTGCGGTGCCGGGGGTCAAACCCATATAATCCAGCGACTTGCGCGCCGCTTCTCGCTTCGAGGGGTCGGCGAAGCTGTCGGGGTCGGGCACGACGCCGGTGATCGGCACCACATCCTCGGGGCTGGTGCCCCAGGTCAGGTTGGGCGCAATGTCGGCGGCATCGAGCGTCACGACCTTGTCGTACACCGCGCCCGGATCGGTCGGCAGCGTCCGCCACCAGGCAACCGCCTTGTCCCAATCCGCACCCTTGGGTGCCATCGGGCGATCCTTCAGATAGGCGAAGGTCGTCTCGTCTGGCGCGATCAGGCCGGCGCGCGCACCGCCCTCGATCGACATGTTGGCGATGGTCAGGCGACCCTCGACCGACAGGTTGCGGATGACGCTGCCGGTGAATTCGATGACATGGCCGGTCCCGCCCGCCGCACCGATCTTGCCGATGATCGCCAGCACGACGTCCTTGGCCGACACGCCGTGACCCAGCACGCCGTCGACGCGGACCTCCATCGTCTTGGACGGCGAGAGCAGCAAAGTCTGGGTCGCCAGCACATGCTCGACCTCCGACGTGCCGATACCGAAGGCCAACGCGCCCAGCGCGCCATGCGCCGAGGTATGGCTGTCGCCACAGACGAGCGTCGTGCCCGGCAGGGTGAAGCCCTGTTCCGGCCCCACGACATGGACGATGCCCTGCGCCGCCGCCGTCGCATCGATATAGTCGACGCCGAATTCGGCCGTATTGCGGCGAAGCGCCTCCAGCTGCTGCGCACTCTCCGGATCGGAGATGGGCAGCAGACGGCCGCTGGCGTCGGTACGCGGCGTCGTCGGCAGGTTGTGATCGGGCACCGCCAGCGTCAGCTCGGGACGGCGCACCTTGCGCCCCGCCGCGCGCAGGCCTTCGAAAGCCTGCGGGCTGGTCACCTCGTGCACGAGGTGGCGGTCGATATAGATGAGGCAGGTGCCATCGGGCCGCCGTTCGACAACGTGCGCGGCCCAGATCTTCTCGTACAGAGTCTGGGGTCGTTGGGCCATGATGGGGCGCTGTTATCCGAAAAGGTGCGGAACGCAAAGGCTTTGCGCAATGTTATTTCGCTTTGATCGGCGATTCCCTTGGCCTTCGACTTCGCTCAGGCTGAACGGCGTGAGGGAGTTGCCTTCTACAACCTCCGTTCAGGCTGAGCGAAGTCGAAGCCCACGCCCCGCCCTCACCCTTGGGCGCGATAGTCCGCTGTCACGCCGCCACACTCGGCCAGTTCGATCTCATGATCCGGATCGCGCCACGTCTCGGCCAGCGCCTGCGCTTCCCAGTCCAGCATCGCCGGATGCGCAAGGATCGTCTCGACCCAAGCCGCCCTCGCCGCACCGACGTCGATGCCATAGGTCCGCACCCGGAACGCGACCGGGGCATAAAAGGCGTCCACCGCCGAGAAACGCTCCCCCGCCAGCCATGGCCCGCCAAACCGCGAAAGCCCCTCGCTCCACAATTCCGCCAGCCGCGCGACATCGCGCTCCAACCGGGGCGAAGGCGGGTTCGCGTCCACCCGCACGCCGACATTCATCGTCCGCTCGGCCCGCAGCGCGCCGAAGCCGCCATGCATCTCCGCCACCGCGCACATCGCCCAAGCGCGCGCCGCCTCATCCTCCGGCCAGACACCCGGATTCCGCTCGGCGAGATAAAGCGTGATGCCCAGCGAATCCCACACCGTCCGCTCGCCATCGAACAGCACCGGCACCTGCCCCGTCGGCGAGAAGGCGCGGAACGCCTCGTAATTCTCCGCCGCCGCGAACGGCTCGACGCGATCCTCGAACGCGATCCCCAGCGCCTTCATCAGCAGCCAGGGACGCAGCGACCAGCTCGAATAATTCCGGTTCGCGGTGACGAGGGTGTACGTCATCAGCGCTCGAACTTAGCCGTCGTCTTGGCGGCGACCTCATCAGCGGTGACGCCGGGCGCACATTCGATCAGGCGGAAGGCGCTGTCGTGATCGGGACGCTGGAACACCGCCAGATCGGTGACGATCATGTCGACGACGTTGCGCCCGGTCAGCGGCAGGGTGCAATCGGGGATGAACTTGGGGCTGCCGTCCTTGGCGTTATGCTCCATGACGACGATGATCTTCTTGACGCCCGCGACCAGGTCCATCGCGCCGCCCATGCCCTTGATCATCTTGCCGGGGATCATCCAGTTGGCGATGTCGCCGCCTTCCGACACCTCCATCGCGCCCAGCACGGTCAGGTCGATATGGCCGCCCCGGATCATCGCGAAGCTGTCGGCGGACGAGAAATAGACCGAATGCGGCAATTCGCTGATCGTCTGCTTGCCCGCATTGATCAGGTCGGGGTCGACCTCGTCATCATAGGGAAACGGCCCGATGCCCAACATGCCGTTTTCGGATTGCAACGTGACTTCAACCCCTTGCGGGATATGGTTGGCCACCAGTGTCGGGATGCCGATGCCAAGATTGACGTAGAAGCCGTCCTTCAGCTCCTTGGCGGCACGGGCGGCCATTTCGTCGCGGGTCCAGGCCATGGTTACTCTCCTGTCGGATGCCACCGCCGGTCGGCGGGAAAGATGTCGTCGGCCGCGCCCTTCAGCGCCTTGCCATAGACGGGATTGGGAAAGACGAACCAGCCCCGCCCCCACAGCGCGGCGATGCGCGGGCCGTCGGCGCGGGCGCGACGCTGCGCCACTGTGGCAGAGGTGTTGAACAACTCACTGAAATCGCCCAACTGGTCGCCGCCCATGGCGATCACGCAATAGCGCTGGGCGATCTGCCAGCGGCGCGGGTCCTTGTTGTCGCCGCTGCCCGTGTCGGGGCGCACGAACAGCGTGTCGCCATGCACCGCCGGGCCCAGCCCGGCCGCATCTATCACGCGCGCCGCCCCGGCAGGATCGTCGCGATTGGTGTTGAAGATGACGGTCACGCCCATCGCGCGCAGATCGGCGATGGCCGCCACCGCGCCGGGCGTCGGCAGGACGGCATGGCCGTCGCTCTGCTCCCAGGCACGCCAACGGCCGGAGAAGTCGCGGTCGGAACGGCCGGTCAGATCGTCATACTCGAAGCCGAGATTCTGGAGCACCGTCTCGTCGACGTCGAAGACCGCCGCCGGGCGCTTGCCCGCGCAAGGTATGAAGCGGGGGCTTTCGAGGCTCGAACCCTGCGCCAGCACGACGCTGTCGGCCTGGGGACGGCGCACCCGGTCGGCGGCATAGGTGACGAGCGCGTTCCAAGCCTGACGCGAGATCGCGTCGGCTTCGGCCGAGCCGTAGAGATATTGCATCCCGGCGAGCTTGGGGTTGGTGGAGGCTGAGGGGGGCGGGGCTGGGCTGTTGTTGCCAACGGCGACGACGCAGCCGGATAGGGTCAAGGCGGCGGCGAGGGTCATGCCCAGCCTCAGGCCGGTGAGCCCTCCCCCAGCCCCTCCCGCCTGCGGGAGGGGAGAGGATATGGGGCAGTCGTTCGGTTTTAATCGCCAGTTTCTCATTGCCATGCCCTCCGCCAAACACGCTCCCCCTCCCGCAGGCGGGAGGGGGTCGGGGGGAGGGCCAGCGCTCTCCGCATCCCCCGCCCCCCCAGAAACTCAAGCCCGCTCGCGTACCGTACGGAACTCGATCTTCTTCTCGTACGGCGCGCCGACGATCATCCGCTTCACATAAATCCCCGGCAGATGGATCTGGTCGGGATCAAGCGAACCTACCGGCACCACCTCTTCGACCTCGGCGACGCAGATGCGGCCCGCCGTCGCCATCGGCTGGTTGAAGTTGCGCGCGGTCTTGCGGAAGATCAGGTTGCCGGCCTCGTCGGCCTTCCAGCCCTTGATGATCGACAGGTCGGCGCGGATGCCGCGTTCGAGGATATAATCCTCCCCGTCGAAGCTCTTCACTTCCTTGCCTTCGGCGACCTTCGTGCCGACGCCGGTCTTCGTGTAGAAGCCCGGAATTCCTGCGCCCCCTGCCCGGCAACGTTCGGCTAACGTCCCTTGCGGGCAGAACTCGACCTCAAGCTCGCCCGACAGATATTGCCGCTCGAACTCCTTGTTCTCGCCGACATAGGACGAGATCATCTTCCTGACCTGATGCGAACGGAGCAGCTTGCCGAGCCCCACGCCGTCGATCCCGGCATTGTTGCTGGCGATGGTCAGGTCCTTGACCCCGGCGGCCTCGATCGCGTCGATCAGCCGCTCCGGGATGCCGCACAGACCAAAGCCCCCGGCGCAGATCGTCATGCCGTCATGGAGCAGGCCGTCGAGCGCGGCGGCCGCGTCGGGATAAAGCTTCTGCATGGGCGTCCTCCCTGAATGTGCCGAAGCGTTAGGCGGAGGCACGGAGCCGGGTCAACCCAGCGTTTGCGCTTTGCGCGGGCCAGCGTTTGCGCTTTGCGCGGGCCAGCGTTTGCGCTTTATCACGAAGCGGGGTTAGGCTGCCCCCTATGACCTTGAAAACCGGCGGACGCCTGCTTGTCGATGCGCTTCTTGAACAGGGGTGCGACCGCATCTTCACCGTGCCGGGCGAGAGTTTCCTGGCGGTGCTCGACGCGCTGCACGACACCCCCGCCATCGATCTGGTGACGTGCCGGCAGGAGGGCGGCGTGACCTTCATGGCGTGCGCCGACGGCAAGCTGAGCGGGCGGCCGGGCATCGCCTTCGTCACGCGCGGGCCGGGCGCGACCAATGCGGCGATCGGCGTGCATGTCGCGCGACAGGATTCGCAGCCGATGATCCTGTTCATCGGCGATGTCGACCGGAGCACGCGCGATCGCGAGGCGTTTCAGGAAGTGGATTTCCAGGCGATGTTCGCGCCGCTCGCCAAATGGGCAGCACGGATCGACGACGCCGCGCGCATCCCCGAATATATTGCGCGCGCCTATGCCACCGCGATGAACGGGCGGCCGGGGCCGGTCGTCCTCGCCCTGCCCGAGGACATGCTGTGCGACATGGTGGAGGGCACGCCGCGCCCCCGGATCGCGCGGCCCGCGCAGGATGTGATGATCGAAGATGTGCTGGCCGCCCAAACCTTGATCGAACAGGCGACGCGGCCCGTCGCGATCATCGGCGGCGCCTATTGGGATGCCGAGACGGTCGCCGCCGTCGAGCAATGGGGCGAGGCGGCCGGTGTTCCGCTGGTTTCGGCGTTCCGGCGGCAGGATGCGGTGTCGGCCGGTTGCCCGGTCTATGCGGGCAATCTGGGCTATGGCCCTAACCCCGCGCTGGTGAAGCGGGTGCGCGAGGCCGATCTGCTGATCGTGCTCGGCGCGCGGTTGGGCGAGGCGACGACCGATGGCTATAGCGTCGTCACGCCCGATCATCCGGGTCAGACGCTGATCCACATCCATCCCGACCCGGAAGAGTTGAACAGCGTCTATCGCGCCGACCTGGCGCTATGCAGCGACGTGCACCGCGCGGTCGGGATGCTGGAATTGCAGGCGAGTGAGGCGGCCAACCCGCATCCATCGGGCGTGGAAGCGCATGCCGACTATCTTGCCTGGTCTGACCCCGCTCCACGCGATGGCGTGACGCTGGACCTGGGGCAATGCGTCGCCGCGATGCGGGGGGCGCTGCCGGCCGACACGATCATCTGCAACGGCGCGGGCAATTATTCGGGATGGTGGCACCGCTATTGGCGTTACGAGCCGGGAAGCCAGCTCGCCCCGACCTGCGGCGCGATGGGCTATGGCGTTCCCGCCGCCACCGCCGCCGCCCTTCGCCATCCCGAACGGGTGGTGGTGGCGCTGGCGGGCGATGGCTGTTTCCTGATGAACGGACAGGAACTGGCAACCGCCGTGCAGCATGGCGCATCGATGCTGGTGATCGTCGTCGACAATGGCGGCTACGGCACGATCCGCATGCACCAGGAGCGCGAATATCCCGGTCGCGTGGCGGCCACGCGCCTCGCCAACCCGGATTTCGCCGCGCTAGCCCGTGCCTATGGCTGTTGGAGCGAGACGGTCACGCGGACCGAGGACTTCGCCCCCGCCCTCACCCGCGCCATGGCCGAGACCGGCGTTCGGCTGCTGCATCTGAAGACTGATATCGAGGTGATCACCCCCGCCACCACGCTGTCGCGAATCGCAGGGCGCTGATCCGATACAGCCGTCTGTCCGCGATCCCGATCGCGCGCGACCGAACCAACCAATAACCACAGCGTTTAACGCGTTTTACACCAAATCAATGACATGCCGTTCATAGTACCGCTACCAATATATCACCTTTGGATACGCATGTCCGGCAGACAAAAGAAAACCGCCCCGGCATAACCGGGGCGGCGAGTTCGTTGCTGATTGCTTTAGTCAGATAACGATTAGCAGGATTAGATGTTGTCGCCAAGGGCGCCCTTGACCGAACCCTTCATCTGCTGACCCTTGCCTTCGACCTGCTGGGCCTGGCCCTCGGCCTGCATGTCGGCATCGTGGTTGTGTTCGCCAATCTTTTCCTTGGCCTTGCCAACCAGTTCGTTGACGTTGCCCTTGATCTTGTCGACGAGCTCACCCATAGCGGCCTCCATTTACTGGGGATCATCCGATCCCGTTGAACACTCGGGTAAAGAACGGTTCGTTACGCCCGAGGTTCCCTGAAATTAACGTCAGATAAGGCCGGCGAGCGGGCTGGACGGGTCGGCATAGCGCCGCATCCCCATACGGCCGGCGCGGTACGCCATGCGCCCCGCCTCGACGCCGGCCTTCATCGCGCGCGCCATCAGCACCGGGTCCTTGGCCTCGGCGATCGCGGTGTTCATCAGCACGCCGTCGCAGCCCAGCTCCATTGCCACGGCGGCTTCGGACGCGGTGCCCACACCCGCATCGACCAGCACCGGCACCTTGGCGCCCTCGACGATCAGGCGGATCGTCACCTTGTTCTGGATGCCCAGCCCCGATCCGATCGGCGCGCCCAGCGGCATGATCGCGACCGCCCCGACATCCTCCAGCCGCTTGGCCGCGATGGGATCGTCGACGCAGTAGACCATCGGCTTGAAGCCTTCCTTGGCCAGGATTTCGGTCGCGCGCAGCGTCTCGTACATGTCGGGATAGAGCGTCTTGGCCTCGCCCAGCACCTCCAGCTTGACCAGTTCCCAGCCGCCCGCCTCGCGCGCCAGTCGCAGCGTGCGGATCGCGTCCTCGGCGGTGAAGCAGCCCGCCGTGTTGGGCAGATAGGTGATCTTCTTCGGATCGATAAAGTCGGTCAGCATCGGCGCGTTGCGGTCCGACACGTTCACCCGGCGCACGGCGACCGTGACGATCTCCGCCCCCGCCGCCTCGACCGCCGCCGCATTCTGGGCGAAGTCCTTATACTTGCCGGTGCCGACGATCAGGCGCGAGCGAAAGCGCTGCCCCGCCACTTCCCACGAATCGTCGTCCGTGACGGGCGCGACATGGTCGCCGCCGCCGACGAAATGGACGATCTCGATCTCGTCGCCATCCTCGACCTCGACCTGCGCCAGCGTCGAGCGCGGCACCACCTCCAGGTTACGCTCGACCGCCACCTTTTCGGGCACCAGCCCCAGCTGGCTGGCCAGGTCGGCGAGCGACAGCCCGGCGGCGACCCGCTTATGTTCGCCATTCACGGTGATCGTCACGGTTCCATCGGTGTGGGGCATAGTCTCTCGTCACTCACCATGGTGTCGCTGCCCGCTCGACGTGGGATAGGGCATGCGGTTAAGGAAGGCCCTCGATCTAGGCCCGGCCCTTCCGAGCCGCAACCATGGGAGTGCGGATGTCCGCGACCGTCTTCGTCCTCAACGGCCCCAACCTGAACCTGCTCGGCCTGCGCGAACCGCATATCTATGGCCATGACACGCTGGACGATATTGCGGGGATGCTCGAGGACCGGGCGCGCGCGCTCGATCTGGCGATCGACATGCGCCAGTCCAACCATGAAGGCCATCTGATCGACTGGCTGCACGAGGCCCAGGCCTATGAGGCAAAAGCCGTGCTGCTCAATGCCGGGGGCTTCACCCACAGCTCGATCGCGATCCATGACGCGATCAAGTCGGTGACGACCCCGGTGATCGAGGTTCACCTATCCAACCCTCATGCGCGGGAGCCATTCCGTCATGAGAGCTTCATCGGGCGTGCCGCAAAAGGCACAATTGCCGGTTTTGGCGCGCAATCCTATCTGCTCGCGCTTGAAGCCGCCGCCCGGTTCTGACAGGAGCGCGTCCCATGACCGAAAAGACTGAACAAGCGATGAAGGTCGATGTCGACCTCGTCCGTCAGCTCGCCGAGCTGCTCGACGCCACCGCCCTGACCGAGATCGAGGTCGAGCATGGCGACCGCAAGATCCGCGTCGCGCGCAAGGCCGCGGCCGTCGCCCAGATGGGTTACGCGCCAGCGCCCGTGGCGGCCCCTGCCCCGGCGGCCGCGCCCGTCGCCGCCGCCGCGACCGCCGAAGTCGGCGCCTCGGCACCGGCGGCGAACGCCAATGCGGTGAAGTCGCCGATGGTCGGCACCGTCTATCTGGCGGCCGAGCCGGGTGCCAAGCCCTTCGCCTCGGTCGGCCAGAAAGTCGCCGCCGGCGACACGCTGCTGATCGTGGAGGCTATGAAGGTGATGAACCCGATCACCGCGACAACGGCTGGCACCATCACCGCCGTCCTGGTCGAGAATGGCCAGCCGGTCGAATTCGACCAGCCCCTGGTCGTCGTCGAGTAAGCCGCCTTGGCGCAGATCAAGAAACTCCTGATCGCCAATCGCGGTGAGATTGCGCTTCGCATCCACCGCGCCTGTCACGAGATGGGGATCGAGACCGTCGCCGTGCATTCCACGGCCGACGCCGATGCCATGCATGTGCGCCTCGCCGACCAGGCGGTGTGCATCGGCCCGCCTGCGGCCGGTGACAGCTATCTCAACATCCCGAACATCATCTCGGCGGCCGAGATTTCGGGCGCGGACGCGATCCACCCCGGCTATGGCTTCCTGTCCGAGAATGCCAAGTTCGCCGAGATCGTCGAGGCGCACGGCCTGATCTTCGTCGGTCCCAAGCCCGAACATATCCGCATCATGGGCGACAAAGTGGAGGCCAAGCGTACCGCCGGTGCACTCGGCCTGCCGCTCGTCCCCGGTTCGGACGGCGCGATCTCGGATGTCGAGGAGGCCAAGGCGCTCGCGGCGGAGATCGGCTATCCCGTGCTGATCAAGGCGGCCAGCGGCGGCGGCGGTCGCGGCATGAAGGTCGTGCCGTCCGAAGACCAGCTCGAAACGTTGATGCAGCAGGCGGGTTCGGAGGCGAAAGCCGCGTTCGGCGACTCGACCGTCTACATGGAAAAATATCTGGGCAACCCCCGGCATATCGAATTCCAGGTGTTCGGCGACGGCAACGGCCAGGCGATCCATCTGGGCGAGCGCGACTGCTCGCTCCAGCGTCGCCACCAGAAGGTGCTGGAGGAAGCCCCCTCGCCGATCATCACGGCCGAGGAGCGCGCGCGCATGGGCGGCGTGGTCGCCAAGGCGATGGCCGATATGGGCTATCGCGGTGCGGGCACGATCGAATTCCTGTGGGAAGACGGCGAGTTCTATTTCATCGAAATGAACACCCGTCTGCAGGTCGAACATCCCGTCACCGAGATGATCACCGGCCTGGACCTGGTGCGCGAGCAGATCCGCATTGCGGAAGGGCATCCGCTGACCCTGCGTCAGGAGGACGTCCAGTTCCGCGGCCACGCGATCGAATGCCGCATCAACGCGGAAGACCCGCGCACCTTCGCCCCCTCGCCGGGCACGGTGAAGATGTACCACGCGCCGGGCGGCATGCATGTCCGCGTCGATAGCGGCCTCTATCAGGGCTATAAGGTCCCGCCTTATTACGACAGCATGATCGCCAAGCTGATCGTGTACGGCACGACCCGCGAAGGCGCGCTGCGTCGCCTGCGCCGCGCGCTGGAGGAGTTCGTGATCGAGGGGATGAAGACCACCATCCCGCTCCACCAGTCGCTGCTCGACGACCCCGAGTTCCAGAAGGGCGACTATACGATCAAGTGGCTGGAGGAATGGCTGGCCAAGCAGGGCGCGTAAGCCCTCCAGCCCCTCCACCACCGGGCTAACGCCCGGCGGTCCCCCTCCCCATCCAAGGATGGGGAGGATCGCAGCGAGCCCATTCCTCCCCATCTCTGATGGGGAGGGGGACCGCGCCCGAAGGGCGTGGTGGAGGGGCCCTACCGACCCTCGTTTTTTCCAAATACCCCTCCACATTCCCCGCCGCCCATGGCACAAGCATCGGCGATGAAGGCGACGATCCTCCACAACCCGCGCTGCTCCAAGTCGCGCGAGGCGCTGGCCCTGCTGAACGAGGCAGGCGCCGATGTGACGGTGATCGAATATCTAAAGACCCCGCCCGGTGCCGACGAACTGGCGCGCCTCTATGCCAAGGCCGGGCTGTCGCCCCGCGATGGCCTGCGCAAAGGCGAGGCGGAGGCCAAGGCGCTTGGCCAGGCCGATGACGCGACGGTACTCGCCGCGATGGCGGCCAATCCCATCCTGATCGAGCGCCCGCTGGTCGAGACGCCCAAGGGCGTGGTCATCGCCCGACCGCCCGAATCCGTTCGGGGCATCCTGTGACCGCTGCCTGTTATTTGAGCAGAGAACCATATCCTGCCCGCTTTTCGGGCGCATTTCTTGACGAATTCCTGCCCTTCCACGAGGGCAAGGCAGTTGGCACGATCCCTGCTAAGCAGGCGGTCGGGCGAGGGTTCGAACACCATCGGGGACAGTCAGGCGCGTGAAAAAGATTGAGGCGATCATCAAGCCCTTCAAGCTCGATGAGGTGAAGGAAGCGCTGCACGAGATCGGCGTATCCGGCATCACCGTCACCGAGGCCAAGGGCTTCGGCCGCCAGAAGGGCCATACCGAGCTGTATCGCGGCGCCGAATATGTCGTCGACTTCCTGCCGAAGGTGAAGCTGGAAGTGGTCGTCGAGGACGGTCTGGCCGAACGCGTGGTGGAGGCGATTGCCGCCGCCGCGCAGACCGGGCGGATCGGCGACGGCAAGATCTTCGTCATTCCGGTCGAGACGGCGCTGCGCATTCGCACGGGCGAACGCGACGACGCGGCGATCTGACGCATCCCGATCCCTTGAACGTCACCGGGCTGACACCCAGCCCGCCTAAAAACGTACCACCGGTCCCGGTCTTCTTCCGGGGCACGGATCAAAGCAGAGAGAGAACGGCACATGGCGAAAACGGCCAGCGACATTCTGAACCAGATCAAGGACGAAGAGATCGAGTGGGTCGATCTGCGCTTCACCGATCCGAAGGGCAAGTGGCAGCACCTGACCATGGTCGCCTCGATCCTGGGTGAGGACGAGCTGACCGACGGCCTGATGTTCGACGGTTCGTCGATCGAAGGCTGGAAGGCGATCAACGAGTCGGACATGGTCCTGAAGCCGGACCTCGACGCCGTCTACACCGATCCCTTCTCGGCCACCCCGATGCTGATCGTGTTCTGCGACGTGGTCGAGCCGTCGACCGGCGAGCTGTACGCCCGCGATCCGCGCTCGACCGCCAAGCGCGCCGAGGCGTTCGTGAAGACTACCGGCATCGGCGACACCGTCTATGTCGGCCCGGAAGCCGAATTCTTCATGTTCGACGACGTGCAGTTCGACACGACCTATTCGTCGTCCTATTTCAAGATCGACGATATCGAGCTGCCGACCAACACCGGCCGCGAATATGAGGGCGGCAATCTCGGCCACCGTCCGCGCGCCAAGGGCGGTTACTTCCCCGTCGCGCCGGTCGATTCGGCGGTCGACATCCGCGGCGAGATGGTCACCACCATGCTCGAAATGGGCCTGCCCTGCGACAAGCACCACCACGAAGTTGCCGCCGCGCAGCACGAGCTGGGTCTGACCTTCGGTACGCTGACCCAGACCGCCGACCGCATGCAGATCTATAAGTATGTCGTGCATCAGGTCGCCCATGCCTATGGCAAGACCGCGACCTTCATGCCGAAGCCGATCAAGGAAGATAACGGCTCGGGCATGCACACCCACTTCTCGATCTGGGAAGGCAAGACCCCGCTGTTCGCCGGCAACGGCTATGCGGGCCTGTCGGAAACCTGCCTGTACTTCATCGGCGGCATCATCAAGCATGCCAAGGCGCTGAACGCCTTCACCAACCCGTCGACCAACTCGTACAAGCGTCTGGTCCCGGGTTACGAAGCGCCGGTGCTGCTCGCCTATTCGGCGCGCAACCGCTCGGCGTCGTGCCGCATTCCGTACGGCACCGGCCCGAAGTCGAAGCGCGTCGAAGTGCGCTTCCCCGACGCGCTGGCCAACCCGTACCTCGCCTATGCCGCTCTCCTGATGGCGGGTCTGGACGGTATCCAGAACAAGATCCATCCGGGCGAGGCGATGGACAAGAACCTGTACGACCTGCCGCCGGCCGAGTTGGCCCAGGTTCCCACGGTCGCCGGTAGCTTGCGCGAAGCGCTCGACTCGCTGGCCGCCGATCACGACTTCCTGCTGAAGGGCGACGTGTTCACCAAGGACCAGATCGAAAGCTATATCGAGCTGAAGATGAGCGAAGTGATGCGCTGGGAAATGACTCCCAGCCCGGTCGAATACGACATGTATTACAGCGGCTGATCCAGCCACTGACCGATGTCACTACGGGGAAAGGGGCCGCAAGGCCCCTTTCTTTTTGGGTGGCGGGAATGGCAATCGCGGTTAGCAGCCAGCCGCATCGTCATCCGTCTGACGGTGGGTCCTAGCGCGGATCGACGTTCAGGCTACCGTCCCTTCTTTCCTCGCCAGTAAGAAGAGGATGGTGGATTGATGTCCCCGGTCGCGGATGCGGTCCAATCTCTCGGACCAGGACACCCCTCCGTCAGGCCTTTCGGCCTGCCACCTCCCCTTCCAGGGGAGGAATGAGATGAATCTCGATCCGGCCTAAGCATGGAACTCACCGTGCGCCGTCAGACATCCGCTTTTTCCCGGGGCAACGCCTAGAGCGGGATGACGTCAGTTTGACCCAATCCGTCATTGCGAGCGTAGCGAAGCAATCCAGTGTCCGGGCGAGACGCTCTGGATTGCTTCGCTACGCGCGCAATGACGGATTCATCTCATGTCATCCTTCTCTAGCCGAACACGAAACCTGTGATCGTGGATGGCTCGAACAGATAAAATGTTCGGAAAATTCGCAACGAATGTCACGGACGAAGACATGTCCGACTTGCATCGTCAGAGCATCATTTATTCCACAGATTCAGCAACATCTCGCGCCAATCGCGTATTCTCGTCGCCAATTTCGATGAATGTGGCAAAAACTATCACATTTTGCCTATGAAAATTGCAACCAAAACGACCCAAATGATCGGTAAGCATCGCCCAGACACATCAAAATCTCTGGGGGACTATCGTGAACCTGCATATCATCCGCGCGGCCGGAGCCGGTGGCGCTTGCCTGTTGCTCATGGCGCCGCATGTCGTGCTGGCGCAGACCGCCGGTACCATCGCGGCGGAGGACAAGGCGGATAACGAGGTCATCGTGACCGCCGCCAAGCAGAACAGCACCGGCATCGAGATTCCCAACGCGCCCAAGGCGCGCGCGGTGGTGACGCGGGATTATATCGAGCATACCGTCCCCGGCCAGTCGATCTTCAACGCCATCAACATGGTGCCCGGCGTCAACTATGTCGCCAGCGATCCTTATGGCGGCAATGGCGGCACGATCCGCATCCGCGGTTTCGACCAGTCGCGCATCGCCTTCACCTTTGACGGCCTGCCACTGAACGACGCCGGCAATTATGCCATCTATTCCAGCCAGCAGATCGACCCCGAACTGGTCGAGTCGGTCAATGTCAGCTTCGGTTCGACCGATGTCGACACACCGACCGCCAGCGCGTCGGGCGGCACGGTCAATTACCGCACGATCATGCCCACCGAAAGGCCGAGCGCGACCACGGTCTATTCGCATGGCCGGGGCAATATGAACCGCATCTTCGGCATGATCAACACGGGCGACCTGAACGACAGCGGCACCCGGGCCTGGGTGTCGGCGAGCAACCAGCGTTACGCGCTCTTCCCCTATTCGTTCGCCCGCAAGAGCCAGTACAACGCGCGCGTCTATCAGCCGCTGGGCGCGGGCAAGGACTTCATCTCGCTGGCGGGCTTCTTCTACCAGCATCGCAATGGCGGCTATGGCAACCCCTCGGTCGCGCAGATCAACCAGGCGCTGGGCAATCCCCTCCCCCTCGCCTCGGCGACCACCGCCAACCCGGTGCGGATCGACCTCACGCAGCCGCAATATGACCGGATTCTGAAGGCGGGGGCCTTCCTCAATTCCCCCAATTGCGCGCTGGCTTCGGCAACGCCCGGCGCGGGCACCGTGCAGGACGATCGTACGCTGTGCACCAATGCGCGGACGATCAACATCAACCCGGTGGATACCGGCAATCTGCGTTTCAACAGCCTGTTCACGCTCAACGATCGCCTGACCTTCACCATCGATGGCGGCTATAGCTACACCCTGGCCAATGGCGGCGGCTCGACCGTATTCGCCGAAAGCGACGCCAATGCGTCCAAGTCCGGGGTGTCGCGCAACCAATATGGACGGGTCGGCGCGGGGCAGGCATCCGGTCGCGATCTGAATGGCGACGGCGACCTGCTCGACTATGTCCGCGTCTTCTACCCCTCCAACACCCAGACCCATCGCCTGATCGGGATCGCCGGCCTGCGATATGACATCGACGCGGGCAATCTCGTCCGCCTGACCTATACCTGGGACCGGGCGCGCACGCGCCAGACCGGTGAGGCGGGCTATCTCAATCCCGACGGCCGGCCCAAATCCTATTTCGGCATATCGAGCGACAGCGATAGCGCCGTGCTGGACGCCGCCGGCGGGGTGCTGAACAAGCGCAATCGCCTGACCTACTCGATCCTGCACCAGCTGTCGGGCGAGTATCGCGGCCGTCCGATCGACGACAGCCTGTCGCTGACGGTCGGCCTGCGCGCCGCCTTCTATCGCCGCAACATGAGCAACGCCTGCTACACCATCCCGAACAGCGGCAGCGAAGCCTATTGCACCGGGCAGACCGCGCAACAGGTCGCGGCCGACAGCCGGACGGCGGGTTTCGGCCCGCCCTATTCGGGGCGTATCCGGGAATACCGCGCCTTCCTGCCCAATGTCGGGCTGGTGTGGCAGATGGACCCGGCGGCCAGCCTCTATGCCAGCTGGAACCGGGGCTTCTCGGCCCCGACGACCGACATCTATTCCTATGACGACAAGGTCATTTCGCTAAAGGACAAGGAGGCCGTGCCCGAACGAACCGACGCCTTCGACCTCGGCCTGCGCTATACGACCGGTATCGTCCAGGCTCAGCTGGGCGGCTGGTTCATCCGTTACGACAACCGCATCGTCACCACCACCGCGCCTCTGGAGGGCGGCGGGACGATCAGCGCCAGCCGCAATGTCGGGCGGGTCGACAGCAAGGGTGTCGACGCCACCCTGTCGGTCAACCCGACGCCCTGGCTGTCGCTCTATGGTTTCGGCTCCTATCTGAAGTCGACGGTGAAGGAGAATGTCCGGAACGGCGCCACCGGTGCGATCCTGATCGCGACCGAGGGCAAGCAGCTGGTCGACACGCCCAACTGGCAATATGGCACCCGGGCGCAGATCACCCTGCCCAGCCTGGTCATGGGCATCAGCGCCAAGCATGTCGGCGATCGTTTCATCACCGACGAGAATGACGCGATCTCCGCCGGCTATACGCTGGTCGACCTCGACGCGCAGATCGGGCTGGCCGCGGTGGGGCTGCCCAAGACCTATTTCCAGCTCAACGTGACCAACTTGTTCGACCGGCCTTATTACAGCAATGTCTGGTCGGCACCGCGCGTCGGCAATGGCGGCTGGCTGAACTTCGGCAATGGCCGGACGGTCATCGGCAGCGTGCATTTCGAATTCTGATCGACGGGGCGCGCGGCGGCGAGTGACCGTCGCGCGCCCCAGGACCGGAGATTACTTCGCCGTCGTTATCCGCTTGGCCGACAGGATCTTCACCGGGGCGGCGAGCATCTCGCCCTTGAACGGGCCCTTGGCGGGGTCGGCAGGCTGGTCGAGGATCTTGTGGATCACGTCCATCCCCTCGACGACATGGCCGAAGGCGGCATAGCCCAGATTGTCGCCGGGCTTCGACGGATCGGCGTCGAGCGAGGGCTGGTCGCCGACCATGATGGTGAAGTCGCCCCGCGCCGAGCCGGGGGCCAGCCGCGCGATCGAGATGGTACCGTCTTTGTGCTTGATGCCGGTCCTGGTCGTCGGCTCATGCGCGATGGGAGGCAGGATGCGCTTGGGTTCGTTCTGGATGCCGAACTGGACGAAGCCGAAATCGGGCGCGACGCGGACCGAGCGGTAGAAGGTCACCCCGTCCAGCCGATGCTGGTCGACATAGCGCAGGAAATTGGCGGTGGTGATCGGCGCATGGGTGCGGTCGAGGTCGATGACCACGGGTCCGAGGCTGGTCTGCATCGCGACGCGGACCATGACGGGCTTGGGGGCTTCGGTCGTCGCCGGAGCCGGGGGTATGGCGGGCGCGGTCTGGGCGGCGAGCAGGGCGAGCGGGAGGAGCGCGATCATTCTGGTCTCCGAATGCGGATGTCGGTGTCAGGTTAGCGGGGTTTCGGGGCGGGGTGTATCCCTTGGCCTTCGACTTCGCTCAGGCTGAACGGCGTTTATGGTTGGGTCTTCCCCAACTTCCGTTCAGGCTGAGCGAAGGCGAAGCCCACGCCCCCACCCTCACGGGATCAGCACCGTACTCCCCACCGTCTCGCCTGCCTCGATCGCGCGGTGCGCCTCGGCGGCGTCGGTCAGCGCGAATTCCTGCCCGATCTCCGGCGTGATCGCGCCCTTGGCGAGCATCGCGAACATCCGCTCGGCCAGGCGCCGCTTGTCCTCGGGCGTCAGCGCATAGTCGAACAGCGTCGGGCGGGTGACGAACAGCGACCCCTTGGCCGCCAATATGCCCAGATTGACGCCATCGACCGGTCCCGAGGCATTGCCGAAGCTGACTACCAGCCCGCGCCGGGCCGCGCTGTTCAGCGAAGCCTCCCAGGTCGCCTTGCCGACCCCGTCGAGCACCACGGGCACCCCCGCCCCATCGGTGATTTCGCGAACGCGTGCCGCGACATCCTCGGTACGGTTGAGGATGACATGATCGGCACCGGCGGCACGGGCACGCTCCGCCTTGGCCTCGCTGCCCACCGTCGCGATCACCGTCGCGCCGATCGCCTTCAGCCAGCCGACCGCCAGATGGCCGACACCCCCCGCCGCCGCATGGACCAGCACCGGCCAGCCCGCCTGCACCTGCGCGCAATCCTCGATCAGGAAGGCGGTCGTCGTACCCTTCAGCAGGATCGCGGCCGCCGTGCGATCATCGACGTCATCGGGCAGCGGTACGAGCAGATCGGCAGCGACGTTGCGCGCCGTCGCATAGGCCCCGCGCGCCGGGCCGAACACGCCCACCCGGTCGCCGACCTCGAACGCGGTCACGCCCGCGCCCACCGCCTCGACGACGCCCGCCGCCTCCGATCCCAGCCCGCCGGGAAGGTCGATCGGGTACAGGCCGCTGCGGTGATAGGTGTCGATATAGTTCAGCCCCACCGCATGGTGGCGCATCCGCACCTCGCCCGCGCCCGGCGGCGGCAGGTCGGCGTCGCGCCACTGGATCACGTCCGGCCCACCGGTCCGTTCGATGAAGGCGATCTTTTCCATCGGCTCGCTCCTTATGCTTTTCGGGGTCGCTCGGCTCGCGCCAACGCCTCAATAGTCCTTCGATATCCGCACGTTCACGCTCTGTCGCCCCAGGGTGGAGATGGTCGAAAGCAGCGACAGCCAGCGGGTGACCTGGAACTCGACCTGCGTCGCGCTGTAGCCCTGTCCGTCGGTGATGATCTCGGCATAGAGCCGGCGGGTGATGTACTTGCCCGCCGCGACTGAGGTGCCACGCCCCTGCTGCACATCGGCGGGCAGCACGCGCAGGCGATCCAGCCCCGCCGCCCGCCGCACCGCATTGATCGGGTTCAGCCCGTTGCCGCCATCCTGCAGCGCGGCCACGGCGGCGGCCAGTTGCAGCGCCTCGGGCGCGGACAGGCTGGCGATCGAGGTGCCGAAGAGCAGCCGCGAGAGCAGCTCGTCATTGGGCAGCGCGGGCGTGCTGGAGAAGCCGATCTCGGGCTTGAGCGCGGTGCCGGTGACGCGGATCGTCGCGCTCAACCCTTGGACATTGGCATTGGCGGCGATGTCGAGCGCGGGGTTGGCCGGCACCTCGCCGCCGAACCGGATGACGCCGCGCGACAGGTCGAAGTCGCGGCCGGCGAACTCGAAATCGCCGCGGATCAGCGTCGCCTGGCCGGTGATCGCGGGATTGGCCGGCTCGCCGCCGATCTTCAGGTCGGCCGACCATTCGCTGTTCAGCCCCAGTCCGGTGACCAGCAACCCGCCCGGCGCCCGCGCGCGGATCGCCAGCGTCCAGGGCTTGACCGGCACGTCATCCTCCTCGCCGCCGCCCGGCATGTTGATCTCGCGGATGTTGAGCTGCGGCACCGCCGTCGCCGCCGTCGCGCGGCCCAGGCGATAGCGGCTGCTGTTGAGCACGACGTCGCCCGAGATGGTGCCGCCCGATCCGTCCGAATGGATGGCCAGCGGCCCGGAGACGGTCGCGGCGATGTCGTCACGCGCAATCATCGCGGCCCGATCCGCTTGAAGCGACAGGTCGAGGCCGATGCCGTTGGCGGCGGCGAATTCGAACTGGCCGGTGCCGCTCACCCGTCCATCGCGCCCGGCCTTGGCGGCGAAGCGATCGATGACCAGGCGCGACCCGCCGAAGCGCCCCGTCGCCTGCACGTCGGTCAGGACCGTGCCGGTCGTCGCGCTCTCGATCCGCGCCCCCACCGCACGCACCGCGCCGCGAATGACCGGTGCGGCGAGCGAGCCGCTGACGTCCGCACCGATCGCCACCGGCCCCGACAGGTCGAACATCTCGACCCGCGTCAGCCGCCACAGCGTATCGGCCGGCCCGGCATAGCGAAGCTGCGCGATCAATCGCCCATTCTGCAACCGCCCGGCCCAGTCGCCTGCCCCCGAAGGCTGGATCAGCGCCTGTGCGCGCCCGATCACGCGACCGCCCGACGCCATCACCGCGCGCACGCCCAGCCGGTCGGCGGACAGCACGCCCGCCACGCCCATGTCGATCGGCCGCGAGGTCAGGACGAGGCCGGCGCGGGTCAGCCCGCGAATGGTCAGGTCGACCTTGCCGGTCGGCGCGCCCGTCGTCTGGCGGAGGGTCAGCGTGCCGCTGGCGCTGCCGCCCAGCCCCAGCCCCGGATAGCCGATGTCGAGGACCGCGAGCGGCATCCGCGTCAGTCCGGCCTCGACCTCCATGCCGCCGGCGTCGAGCCGCCCAGCGATCTTCGCCTCGCCGCCGGCAAAGCTCAGCCGGGTCGGCGCGAGCGTCCAGCCATCGTCGCCGCGCGTGATCTCGGCGGGCGACAGGAAGCGCAAGGGGCGGCCATCGAGCATGCCTTGCGCGGTCATCGACAACCGGCCGGGCGCGACCTGGGTCACGGTCTGGATCGCGAAGGCGCGGCCACGCGAGCCCGAGATACCGACGCGCACCTCGCCCGTGCCGCCGCGCAGCGTGGCGGTGCCGTTCAACCGGGCGATGTTGAACGCCCCGCGCCGCACCCCTTGCGCCACCGCGCTGCCCTCGACCGAGGTGCCGGCGGGATCGAGCAGCGCGACCATGTCGATCCGCCCCTGCCGTACGGTGACGCCCGACAGCAGCGCCTGTTGCGCGGCCAGATGCGCCTCGATCCGCTGGATGTCGCCGGCCGGACGGAACAGCAACTCGCCCGACAGGCCGCCGCCCGCGACGCCCAGCTTTCCGGTAAAGCCGCCCTCGGCGACGGTTAGCGTCCCGGTGGCGCGCGTACCTGCGACCGCGATCGGCTGGAACTGGATGACGGCGTCCTGCCCCCTGGGCAGCAGGATCGCACCATTCGCCTGGAACGGCCCCAGTCGCGAACCACCGGCGGCGCGAAAGGCGAAGCCCTGATCATTGGGGTCGAGATGCGCGTGGACGTCGCGCAGACCCATCGCGGCATTGGGTGCGGCCAGGATCAGGTCCAGCGTCGGCCGGTCGATCCGCCCGTCGAGGATCATCCGCACCGGACCATAGCTCGCCTGCCGCCCGCCGCCGACGAAGCGGAAGGTGCCGTCGGTCCGGCGGATCGCCTCGCCGGTCAGGCGGATCTTGGGGCCGGTCAGGACCAGCCGGCGGAAATGGAAGATGCCGTCCGGCCCGCGCTCCAAATCGGTGGTCAGGTGCGGCAATCCACCCGCCAGCGAGCGCAGGAAACCATTGTCCAGCCGCCGCACCTGCGCCTCGCCTCGCCCGACGACCCGCGTGCCGCGACCATCGACGCCGGGCACCGCGCTCAGCGTCGAGCGGACATCGACGATCCCCAGGCCGGGGATCAGAAAGCGTTGCAGCGCGCCGTTGAGCCGCACGTCATAGCGCCCGGTGCGTAGATCGATGGTCAGCCCGATCTGCCCCGACAGCTTGTCCGACCGCAGCGCCAGATTTGGCCCGGTGATCGCCTGCGGCATGATGCGCAGATCGCCCGCCGCGCTCAGCCCGCGCAGGATGCCGCCCGCCACCTCGCCCACGCCGGTCACCCGCGCGGCGGTGAAGCGCACCGGCAGGGTCAGCGGCCAGCCCCCGCTCAGCCGCCCGCGCCCGACCGCCTGCGCATTCTCGAACCCCGTCTGGCCGAAGGCGAAGCGCGTCGCGGCCAGGCGATAGTCGAACGCCGCGCGGTCGAACGCGCCGTCGAGCCGCAGCCTCAGGTCGATCGCCCGCCCGCTCATATTGGCGAACAGCGCCTCGGGCCGGACCAGCGTGCCGTCGACCCGTAGCCCCTCGAACCGATTGTCGCCCAGATCGACCACACCCCGCGCACGCAACCGCAAGGCGGACGAACGGAGGGCGAGCGCGCCGTTCAACCGGCGATCGATGAAATCCGCCTCGCCCGCGACGGTGACGCGCGGCGCGGTCAGCCGCTGCAACCGCCCCTTGAGCAATAGCGACGGCGCGATCCGGCCCGCCAGCGCATAGCGCCCGCTGCGCGCCGACAAGGTCAGGTCGACCGCCGATTGCGCGCCGATCCACCCGCGCGCGCGACCATTCCATGCCGCCCAGTGGCCAGCGCCACCAACCGCCAGCGAGACGGGCGCACGCGCGCCGATCGCACGGGCCAGCACGCCGTCGGCGCGCCCTTCCGCCCGCACGTCGAGATCGAACCGGTCGCGGTCAGGCTGTGCGTCGAGCCGCAGGCGAAGCTGATCGCTGCCCGCCACGATGCCGTCCAGCCGGACGAGCGCGCGGCCGTCACGAACATCGGCGCGCCCGTCGACCCGCGCCACCCGCTTCCGCCCCAGCACGGCGGGGGCCAGGATCAGCCGCTCAAGGTGCAGCCGGTCGATGCGGATGTCGAAATCGGGCAGGATCGGACCCTGCCGTCCGGTCGGTCGGGTGCGCGGCACATGATAGAGCATCGCCACCGGCGCCTCGACCCGGCGGATGTCGAGCGCGCCCTTCGCCCAGCGCCAGGGCCGCCAGTCGAGCCGCGCGCTCGGCACGCGGACGAGCAGACCGTCGAGGTCATAGACCCGGACATCGGTCAGCCGCATGTCCGCATAGAGCGAACCCTCGATCCGCCCGACCGAGAAGCGCAGGCCGTTGTCGGTGCGGATGGTCGCGATCCGGTCCGCGACCCAGCGATGGCCGATCGGCGTGTCGACGATCAGCAGCGCCGCGACGACGATCCCCACCAGCGCCGCGACCATGATCGCCAGCCGCCGCCACCAGCGCCGCCCGCGCGGTGGCGGCGTTGGCGCGGTCTCGGTCAGGTCCGGCGCGTCGGTCAAAAGGCCTGACCCAGCGAGACATAAACCGCGACCCGGCTATCGCCGCGCTGCGGGTTGATCGGGGTGCCGACATCCAGGCGGATCGGGCCGAAATTGGAGTAATAGCGCACGCCGAGCCCGGTGCCGAAGCGCAGGCCCGTCAGGCGCGGCAGCGGCGAGGTCGAGATATTGCCCGCGTCGAGGAACGGCACGATGCCGAAATTGCCGAACGCCCGCACCCGCGCCTCGATCGAGAACTCGGCCAGGCTGCGCCCACCGATGGGATCGTTATTGGCATCGCGCGGCCCGATCGCCTGAAATCCGTACCCGCGTACCGACGCGCCCCCGCCGGCATAGAAGCGCCGCGACGGCGCGATCTGGTCGCGCGGCGCGCCCAGGATCGTGCCCAGCCGCGTCCGCGCCGCCAGCACCACCCGCTCGCCAAAGGGGTGGTAGAGGCTGGCGTCGATCTGCGTCCGCGCATAGCCGAAGGCGGCGCCCTGCAACGACAATTCGGGGCTGAGCCGCCCGCCCAGGCGAAAGCCGCGCGTCGGGTTCAGCAGATCGTCCGAGCCATCGTAATTCAGGCTGGTCGGCAGTGCCCCGATGAAGAAGGTCCGCCGGCGCGGTTGCCCGGTCGAGGCGATCACGTCACGCTCGTCCGAGGTCAGCAGCTCGGCGCCCAGCGACCAGGTCCAGGTCTTCTGGAAGAAGATATTGGTCTGCCGCTCCAGATTGCCCGACAGCGACAGCGTCTTGGCATCGAAGGCGTCGCGGATGATGTGCGCGGCGGAGAATTGCGCGGTCAGCACCCGGTCGCGACCGTTGAAATTGTTGCGGCGGAAGACGACCGCGCCCAGCTGTTCGCGCGTGCCCAGCACGCTGCGCAGGGTCAGCGCGCCCTCGGGCGGGAAGAGATTGCGGTCGGTCCAGCTGATCGCGGCGCGCGCGCCCTCGCCCGTACCGTAACCCAGCTCACCCGCGATGGTGTGCTGCGGCGCGGGTTCGAGCGTGACCGCGACATCGACCGTCTCGGGCGTGTTCCCCGGCACCGGCTTGACCTCGACCGACGACACCAGCCCCGTCTGCACCAGCGCGCGGCGAAGATCGTCGAGGCCGGTCGAGTCGTAGGGCTGGCCGGGGCGGAAGCGGGCGATATCCTGGATATGTCCGGCGTCGAACACCCGGTCGTTGGTCGCGACGATCCGGCCATAGCGACGCTCGGTCCCGGGTTGCAGCGCCAGGTCGATCGTCGCGGTGCCGGTCGCATGGTCGACCACGATCTGCGGATCGCCCACCTTGGCGAAGGGAAAGCCCGCCTCGCCGATCGCGGAGGACAGCGCCGCCTGGCCCGCGACGATCCGGTCGGCATCGACCGGGTCGCCGGGCTTGACGCCGAAGGCCTTGGTCAGCTCGCCCGCCTTGTCGCCGGTGGCGGTTACCCCGTCCAGCGTCACATCGGCGAAGCGATAGATCTTGCCGGGCACCGCCTGCAGCACGACGGTCGGCGTATCGCCCGGCTCGATCCGCGTCGCGACCTGCGCGTCGTAATAGCCGGCGCCGCGCAGCAAATTGGTCAGCAGCGCGGCATCCTCGCGCGCACGGCGGTCGAGCTGCGCGGCGTTGGCGGCATCGCGTTCGTTGGCGCTGAGCGTCGATAGCTGGTCGAACCGCTGGCGGACCAGATCGCCGGTGTCGTCGATGCCCTCGATCCGCCAGCGATAGCGTCGCTCGGCCGCCGCATCGACGGTGGCGGCGATGGTCGCGGCGGGATCGGCGGGCGCGGTCGACAGGTCGGGCCAGGCGACGCCGATCTCGGGCAAGGGCGCGAGCGGTGCCGAGGGGTCGAGCATCATCGGATCGTCGAGCGCCTGCCCCGAAGGCGGCGTGGCGGTCGACGGTGCGGCATCCTGTCCGGCGGGCGCGGCCTGGGCCCTGGCGGCCGCCGTCCAGCCGGCGCTCCCCCAAGCCATTGCCATGAAAACGATAGCGGCCACATCGTGCGGCCGCCCGATGCGGACCCTCATGGCCCGATCCCTAGCGACGCGGAACGGTCCGCGACACCCCCAAGCGCGTTCGATTGAACAGATTTGCCGCGCCGGCCGCCGCGATCCGGGGCGGTCGTCGGCGCAAGGTGCCTCAATGGACGGTGTCGAACGCCTCTTCGAGCACCAGCAGGCCGATCAGCCGCTCGATCTGCCGCCAGCGGCAGAAATGGATATGGTTGCCCAGATCACGGCTGCGCCCGGCGCGCGCCGCCGCCTCGCCGCCGGCCGATTCGCCGAATGTCTCGATCATCTCGGACGCGGTCGCCACATCGGTATCGGTCACGAAGGGAACGACATAGCCGCCCGCCTCTCCACCGTCGTCGAACAGGAAATCGTCTGAACCGTACCGCTTCATGCCTCCCCTTAGGCCGGCCTCCGTCGCTTGACCAGTCCCGTTGCGTGTCCCCACCGCCCCGTGCCGGGACGGCTGGCCTGACGCCGCCGGGCATGGCAGGACAGCGCTCATGACCGATCCCGTACAGCCCCGACCGTCCCGCCCGACCTCCAGCGGCGGCGGCATCTTCATCGCCATCGGGATCGTCGGCGGGATCATCGCCGGCCTCGCGACGGGGGAAGTAACGGTGGCGGTGCTCGCCGGCCTGGGCATCGGCATCCTGGCCGCGCTGCTGCTCTGGTGGCGCAACCGCTGATCCGCTGGCCCGTGCGGCGTCAGGCCGGCAGTCGCATCTGCCAGACGACCCGCCCGACCACCATGATCGGCCCGTCGGGCACCGGCGGCGCGGCGGGGTTGTCGCTGGTCGCCACCAGCCCCTGCGGCGTGGCGCAAACGCGCTTGACCATCAACGCGTCGCCGATGCGGATGATGTAGAGACCGCCGCGCGCGCCGGGCCGCGTGTCCTTCTGATCGACGACCAGATGGTCGCCGTCCATCAGCCCCGGCGCCATCGAATCGCCGCGCACCCGAATGACCGAGGCGGTGCCGTCGCTCAGCCCCAGCCGCCGCGCGAGTTGCCGGTCGAGCGCCTCGACCCCGATCATCACATCGTCATCGACCGTCGCTCCCGGTCCCGCCGACGCCGCGACCGCCAGACGCGGCATCAACAACGGCCCGGCCTCCTTCGGCGCGCCCAGCCGCGTCTCGGGCACGCCGAAAAACTCCGCCAGCTGTCGCCGATCGCCTTCCGCCAGGGTTCGTGGCGAGCCGCGATGGACGAATTGCTGGAGATAGGCGTCGTTGCGACCGAGCATGCGCGACAGCGCGGCCAGGCTGACGCCCGCCTGCTCCGCGAGCGCCGGAAGCGCCGTCCTGACATCCTGTCCCATCATGACATCGATATAGGCATAGGATTTTTCCTAGACAAGTTGGAAAATAGAACAGATCAAGAACATGGAAGCGAGAATCGGACAATGGGAGAACGTCCATGGAATTGCTGGTGCTCATCGAGCGCTATCTGAAAACCAGCCACATGCCCGAAACCAAGTTCGGCCGGCTGGCGGTCAACGACCCCAGGCTGGTCGGCGACTTGCGACGCGGGCGCGAGCCGGGGCCGGATACGATCCGGCGGGTGAAGACCTTCATCCTGGAGCATCTGGCATGACCATGATGGAACGCATCGCGCATACGCCGATGCCTGCCGCGCGGCCCCGGCTCCGGTCGAATGACGGGGTCGACCGCCTGACGCGCGTCCTGACCGCCCATGCCGCGCGGGCCGGCTGTGCCGTATCGATCGACATACGGTCGACCGAACCCTGGGCGTCGGCGACCTTCACCGGCACCGTGGCCACCCTGGCGCTGACGTTCACACCGAGCCCGGCCGTGACCCGCTGGCTGGCGGATTTGCCGGAGGCGGACCTGCCGATCGGACGCGACCTGGTCGCGGACATCGCGGTCGTGCCGGCGCCCGGCGACTGTTGCTTATCCGTCCTCATCTGTAACGATGCGGCGAACGGATGCGCGTGAGGGCATTTTTCTCTTGATATGATGTAACACTACGTTAGGCACGGGGCTTCGCCAACCATCGGAGCCCCGTCTTGCTGAAGCCCGCCCTGCTGTCCGGCCTGTCCGCCGCCGCCCTTGTCGTCCCGTTCAGCGCCGCCGTCGCGCAGACCGCGCCACAGCCGACCAATCGTGGCCGCGAGATCGTCGTGACCGCGCCGGTGCTCCAGTCGGAGGCGGATGTGCTGTCGGGCACCTCGATCGTCACCGGCGACGAACTGGTCCGCTCGATCCGCCCGACCATCGGCGAGACGCTGGCACGCCAGCCGGGCGTGTCGGCCACCTCCTTCGGCCCCAATGCCTCGCGCCCGGTGCTGCGCGGTTTCCAGGGTGAGCGTATCCGCGTGCTGACCGACGGCATCGGCTCGATCGACGTGTCGAACACCAGTGTCGACCATGCCGTGGTCATCAATCCCCTCCTCGCCGAGCGGGTCGAGGTGCTGCGCGGCCCCTCCGCCTTGTTGTTCGGATCGTCGGCGGTGGGCGGCGTCGTCAATGTGATCGACAGCCGCATCCCGCGCAGCGTGCCCGAGAATGGCTATCGCCTGTCGGGCATCGCCGGCTATGGCTCGGCCGCCAATGAACGCTCGGTGGCGGGCGCGACCGATGTCGCGATCGGCAAGCAGTTCGTCATCCATGCCGATGGCTCGTACCTGAAGACCGACGACCTGAAGATTGGCGGCTATGTCTTGTCGCGCCGCGCGCGGGCCGAGGCGCTGGCATCGGCGGCGCAGGCGCCCAACGATCCGCTCGACTTCGCCAATACCGCCAATCTGCGCGGTCGCCTGCCCAACACCGCCAGCGAGACCTGGACTGCCGGTGTCGGGGGCGCGTTCATCGCCGACAATGGCTCGCTCGGCGTCTCGTACAGCCATTATGACAGCCTGTACGGCGTGCCGATCCGCTATGCGCTGACCCCCGGTGGTGAGGAACCGGAGGCCCCGCGCCTCAGCCTGGTTCAGAACCGCGTCGATCTGCGTGGCGAGATCGAGACCGGCGGCGGCTTCCTCGAGCGCATCCGCCTGCGCGCCGGCATGGCCGATTACCGCCATTTCGAGCTGGAAGAGGATGGCGAGGTCGGCACCGCCTTCTACAACAAGGGTATCGAGGGCCGGCTCGAGCTGGTCCAGGCCAAGCGTGACGGCTGGCAGGGCGCGTCGGGCGTGCAGTTCTTCAACCGCGACTTCGACGTGCAGGGCGAAGAAGCCTTCCTGCCGCGCAACAATACTGCGCAGGTCGGCCTGTTCACCCTGCAACAGCTGGATCGCGGCGCGTTCAAGATGGAGGCGGGCGCCCGTTATGAGCATACCTCGCTGACCGCGCGCACCGCCGTCACCGACGACCGCTTCTTCCGGGGGCAGCGAAGCTTCGACGCCTTTTCGGGATCGATCGGCGCCAGCTATGGCTTCGCCCCCGACTGGCGCGCGGGCCTGAACCTGTCTCGTACCGAGCGCGCGCCGTCCGCCGAGGAGCTGTTCGCCAACGGCCCCCATGCCGGGACCGAGGCCTATGAGCTGGGCAATCCCGACTTCCGCAAGGAAACCAGCTGGGGCATCGAGGCCACGCTGCACGGGCATGGCGAGGGCTATAGCTTCGACGCCTCGGCCTATTACAACCGCTTCTCCAACTATATCTATGACGCGTTCGTGCCGGCCGCCGCGTGCGTGAATGCCGCCGCGCCCTCGGGCCGCGATGTCGACCTGCCCTGCTTCCAATATGCGCAGGCCGATGCCCGCTATTACGGGATCGAGGCGGAGGGGTCGCTGCGCCTCGCCACCATCGGCACCTATGCGATCAACGCCGACCTGCTGGGCGATTATGTCAACGCCCAGATCCTGAACAACGGTCCAGCGCCGCGCATCCCGCCGCTGCGTCTGCTGGGCGGACTGGAAGCGCAGTCGGACCGCGTGAACGCGCGCGTCGAGGTCGAGCGCAGCTTCAAGCAGAGCCGCGTCATGGGTCTGGAGACGCCGACCGACGGCTTCACCCTGGTCAACGCCTCGGTCCAGCTGAAGCCTTGGGGGCCGCTGAACCCGACGACGTTGACGCTGTCGGCGAACAACATCTTCGACGTCGATGCGCGCCGCCATGCCAGCGTGTTGAAGGAATTCGCGCCGCTCTCGGGCCGCGATCTGCGCGCGACGCTCAGCTTCAAGCTCTGACGCCCCCTCGGTCTGCGTCGGGTGACTGGTCCCCTTCCGCTCTGGCGGGAGGGGGCCTTTTTTGTCATCCGCGATCGGGCTTGCGCCGTCGCGGCGCGGTGATAGCCTCCGGGGCGGGCATCTGAGGGGGAGTAGAGGATGACGAAGACGTGGTGGCTGGCGGCCATGGTACTGGGGGCCGGTGCAGGCGCGGCCGAGGCCAAGGATACGACGCCTTGCCCCAAGGACCTGATTTGCGCCAGCGATCCCAACAGCGTCGGCGGCGCGATGATGCGTGCCGGCTATCAGGGGCTGGTCGACACCGATGGCGAGGGCGATCCGATGATCGTCAGCTCGGCCGCCGGATACAAGTTCAATATCTATTTTTATGACTGCGAGGCGCACAAGCAATGCGCCTCGCTGCAATTCTCGATGCGGCTGACCCCGTCCGAGCGGCGCGACCTGAACTTCGTCAACACATGGAACAGCGAGAAGCGTTTCGCCCAGCTCGCGTTGATGAAGGACGGCGATCTGCGGCTGACGCACGACATGTCGACGGTGGGCGGCATCACCCGCGCCAACTTCACCGATGTCGTCGAATGGTGGTCCTCGACGATGGGCACGCTGGAGACCTTTCTGAAGGCCAATCCGCCGGCAGAGCCCCAGACGACGCCCATGCGCACCGTGCCCGCGCCGCCGGTCAAGACGACGACCTGACCAGCCCGGCGGGGGTGGACAAAGCCGCCCGCCTTGCCGAGAAGCGGCGGACATAAGGAGAGAATTCCATGTCCCTGATGGGCAAGTTCGACTGGGCGGACCCGTTCCTGCTCGACGACCAGCTGAGCGATGACGAGCGGATGATCCGCGACACCGCGCGCGCCTATGCCGATGACCGGCTCGCCCCGCGCATCGTCGAGGCCTTTGCGCACGAACATACCGATCCCGAGATATTCCGCGAGATGGGGCAGCTTGGGCTGCTCGGCTCGACGATCCCGGAGGCGTTCGGCGGCGTCGGCGCGTCCTATGTCGCCTATGGTCTGATCGCGCGCGAGGTCGAACGGATCGACAGCGGATACCGCTCGATGATGAGCGTGCAGTCCAGCCTCGTCATGTATCCCATCCACGCCTATGGCTCGGACGAACAGAAGCATCGCTATCTGCCCCGGCTGGCCAGCGGCGAATGGATCGGCTGTTTCGGCCTGACCGAACCCGATGCCGGCTCCGATCCCGGCGGCATGCGCACGACCGCGAAAAAGGTCGATGGCGGATACGTCCTGTCGGGCGCCAAGACCTGGATCTCCAATTCGCCGATCGCCGATGTCTTCGTGATCTGGGCCAAGTCGGACGCGCACGGTGGCGCGATCCGGGGCTTCGTGCTGGAAAAGGGCATGAAGGGCCTGTCCGCGCCCAAGATCGAGAACAAGCTGTCCCTGCGCGCGTCGATCACCGGCATGGTGATGATGGACGAGGTCGCGGTCGGCGAGGAGGCGCTGCTGCCGCATGTCGAGGGGCTGAAGGGGCCGTTCGGCTGTCTCAACCGCGCCCGCTACGGCATCAGCTGGGGCGCGATGGGCGCGGCGGAATTCTGCTTCCACGCCGCGCGCCAATATGGCCTCGACCGCAAGCAGTTCGACCGCCCGCTGGCCGCGACGCAGCTGTTCCAGAAGAAGCTGGCCGATATGGAGACCGAGATCGCGTTGGGGCTTCAGGCCTCGTTGCGCGTCGGCCGGCTGATGGACGAAGGCCGGTTCGCGCCCGAGATGATCTCGATCGTCAAGCGCAACAATGTCGGCAAGGCGCTCGACATCGCGCGGGCCTCGCGCGACATGCATGGCGGCAACGGTATTTCGGGCGAATATCAGGTGATGCGCCACCTGATGAACCTGGAGACGGTCAACACCTATGAAGGCGCCGCCGACGTCCATGCGCTGATCCTCGGCCGCGCCATCACCGGGATCGCGGCGTTTTGAGCCAGTCCCTATTCCTCCCCATCCCCGATGGGGAGGGGGACCGCGCCCGAAGGACGTGGTGGAGGGGCATGGCGGGTCCGTCCAGCCCCTCCACCATCGCTGACGCGATGGTCCCCCTCCCCAAGCATAGCTTGGGGAGGAATGGATGACCAAAGCCGCGCCCCTCGCCGGCCTCAAGGTCGTCGAACTCGCCCGTATCCTCGCCGGTCCCTGGGCGGGGCAGGTGCTGGCCGATCTCGGCGCGGAGGTGGTGAAGGTCGAAAGCCCGGAGGGTGACGATACCCGCCGCTGGGGACCTCCCTTCATCGCCAATCCGGACGGCAGCCAGGATGCCGCCTATTTCCACGCCGCCAATCGCGGCAAGTCCTCGGTCGTCGCCGACTTCGCGACCCCCGCGGGGCAGGCCAGGGTCCGCGCGCTGATCGCCGATGCCGATGTCGTGATCGAGAATTTCAAGCTTGGCGGCCTCGCCCGCTACGGCCTGGACTATGACAGCCTGTCGGCGATCAACCCGCGCCTGATCTACTGCTCGATCACCGGCTTCGGGCAGGACGGCCCCTATGCCGCCCGCGCCGGATATGATTTCATCGTCCAGGGGATGAGCGGCATCATGGACCTGACCGGCGAGCCCGGTGGCGCGCCGCAGAAGATCGGCGTAGCACTCGCCGACATCATGACCGGCCTCTATGCCGTGATCGCGATCCAGGCCGCGCTGCATATGCGCGGGCGGACCAGGCGCGGACAGCATATCGACATGGCGCTGCTCGACACGATGACGGGCGTGCTGGCCAATCAGGCGATGAACTATCTCGCCTCGGGCACGACGCCCAGCCGGCTGGGCAATGCGCATCCCAATATCGTGCCCTATGCCGCCTTTCCCGCCAGCGATGGCTGGTTCATTCTGGCGGTGGGCAATGACGCGCAGTTCCGCCGCTTCGCGCATGTGGTCGGCATCGACGGCGACGATCCGCTCCATGCGACCAATGCCTTGCGCTGCGAACATCGCGCGACGCTCACCCCGATGATCGAATCCGCCACTGCCCGCTGGCCGCGTGACGAACTGCTCGCGGCGCTGGAGGCGGCGGGCGTTCCGGCGGGGCCGATCAACACGGTCGAACAGGCCTTTGCCGACCCGCAGGTGCTCGCACGCGGCCTCGCCATCCAGCCTGAGCGCCCCGATGGCTCCACCGTGCCGGGCGTACGCACCCCGATCCGCTTTTCCGACGCCGACCTTACGCTCGACCGCGCCGCGCCGATGCTCGGGCGGTAGCTCTGTGCCCCGGCATCGACTAAGCGCTGCCCCAGGATGACCAGCCTCACCGTCAACAACCAGCCCGTCCGCTATCGCCTGCCGCCCGACACGCCGCTGCTCTGGGCGCTGCGCGACGCGTCCAATCTGACCGGCACCAAATATGGCTGCGGCACCGGCGATTGCGGTGCGTGCACGGTCGACATCGACGGCCGCGCCGTCCGCAGCTGTCAGGTGCCGATCGGCCGGATCGAGGGCAGCGTCGTCACCACGATCGAGGGACTGTCCCGCGACCGCTCGCACCCCGTGCAGCAAGCGTTCCTGGCCGCCAATGTCAGCCAGTGCGGCTATTGCATCCCCGGCATGGTGATGGCCGCCGCCGCGCTGATCCAGAAACATCCCGATCCGTCCGAAGAGCTGATCCGCGCCCAGATCACCAATCTGTGCCGCTGCGGCATCTATCCGCGCCTGGTCGAGGCGATCCAGCGCGCCGCGCGGGCGCAGCGGGGCGAGGAGACGATCCCCGGCGCGCCCCTGCCCGGCACCGATCCCGCCGATGCCCCGCGCACGGTGCCGGCGCTGGTCCCCGGCGCGATGGCGCAAGACGGCCGCTGACACGATTCTTTCACTTGGCTGACAGTCGGGTTCAGCATCCACTCAACACGCGCATGGCAGGGTTCACCGCATGATCGGAGCCGGCATGTGCGCCGGCGCATGGGGTAAGTGGGTATGAAGAAGCATTGGATGGCGGTCCTGCTCGCGGCGTCGGCGGCAGTGGCACCGGGGATCGCCATGGCGCAGGACATCATGATGGATCGGGGGCCACGCGGCGGCCCCGAAGGGCGCCCCGGACCCGGTGGCCCCGGCGGCCCGCGCCCCGGTGGCCAGTTGGAGCGCAGCGAAGGTCGCCCGATCTTCAACGACCGCGAGGCGTTTCCTGAAAACCGTCCCGCCTATCGCCCCGACCATGCCGAGGCGCCCCCGCCGCCCGCCCCCGAGCGGCGTCCCGATGGTCCCGGCCGCTGGGCGGATCGTGGCGAGGCGCGCCCCGATGGTCCCCGCCCCGACGACCGACGCCCCGGCCGCGAAGAGTGGCGTCGTGACGACCGCCAGCCCGGCCAGTGGCGTGGCCAGCCCCGCCCCGAGGGTCAGTGGCGCGACCAGCAATGGCGCCGCGATCAGGGGCCCGACCGGCGCTGGCGCGAGGACGAACGGCGACGGCGCGAGGATCGCGATCGCTGGCGGCGCAACTATGGCGACTGGCGCGACCAGGACCATCAGGCCTACGGTTTCGCCGAGCGTCGCAACTGGGCGAACCAATGGGATCGCGGCTGGCGGCGGGATCGCCGCTATGACTGGCTGGGGTGGCGCTCGCTCAATCGCGGTGCCTATCACCTGCCACGCTATTACGGCCCGCAGGGCGGCTATGGCTATGAGCGCTTCTCCAGCGGCGTGATCCTCGAGCCGATGCTGTTCGGCCGGACCTATTGGCTGACCGACCCATATGCCTATCGCCTGCCGCCGACCTACGGCCCCTATCGCTGGGTCCGATACTATAACGACGCGGTGCTGGTCGACACGCGCAGCGGGCTGGTCGTCGACATCGTCTACGACATTTTCTGGTAAGGCCGGGCGGGAGGGGGTTCGCCCCCTCCCCTCTTGTCTTTATCGGCGCTACGTCGCACATCCGGCCCATGTCGTTCTTTTCGAGGAAGCCCAAGGGCAACCCCGCCGCCTCCCCCGCCCGCGCCCGGTTCGGGGTTAGCGTGCCCCAGCATCTGGACGCCAACCCGGCGGTGACGCGCGTCGCGACCGATGCGGCGCAGATCTATTATCAGGCCGATTTCCTGACACCGGCACAGTGCGACGCGCTGATCGCGATGATCGACGCCAATCGTCGCCCCTCGACCCTGCTGTCCGACCGACCCGATTACGGTTTCCGCACCTCGGAGAGTTGCGACATGAACCGCTGGTCGCCCGATGTGCAGCCGATCGACGAATCGATCGCCCGCCTGCTCGGCATCCCCCCCGAACAGGGCGAGACGATGCAGGGCCAGCGTTACGCCCCCGGTCAGCAATTCCGCGCGCATCACGACTATTTCCATGAAACGGAAAGCTATTGGGAAAAGGTCAAGGTGCATGGCGGCCAGCGCACCTGGACCGCGATGATCTATCTGAACGATGTGCCCGAGGGGGGTGCGACCTGGTTCCCGCAGGCCGGCATCCGCGTCGCGCCGCGCCGGGGCCTGCTGCTCGCCTGGAACAACATGCTGCTCGACGGCAGTCCGAACGACGCCACGCTGCATGAAGGCATGCCGGTGGTCGAGGGCGTCAAGTATGTCATCACCAAATGGTTTCGCGAAGGCAATTGGGTGAGCTGAGTATCTGGGGGGGCCGCCCCTCTTGCCCCGCCTCCGGCCGGCATGGCATGGCGTTCGCGTGACGTTCCTGCCCATCGCTGTCCGCCCATGACCGACGTCCTCGGCATCGCGCAATCCATTCTCGGCCAGCCCTGGCGCTGGCGTGCTTTGTCCGCCGACGCCCGCGACGGGCTGGGCCATGACGATCTGGTCACCCAGCTGCTGCTCGCGCGCGGATGCCCTCCGGAGGCGGTCGAAGAGCATAAGCAGCCCTCGATCCGCAGCTTCATGCCCGACCCCTCGATCTTCCGCGACATGGACCGCGCCGCCGAACGGCTGGCCGATGCGGTGATCGCGGGCGAGCCGGTGGCGATCTTCGGCGATTATGACGTCGATGGCGCGACCTCCTCGGCGCTGATGGTGCGGCTGCTGCGGTCGCTCGGCCTGTCGCCCCGCGCCTATATCCCCGACCGCCTGACCGAGGGCTATGGCCCGACCGAGGCGGCGCTGCTCCGGCTCCAGGCCGAGGGGGCGAACCTGATCGTCACCGTCGATTGCGGCGCGCAGGCGTTCGAACCGCTCGCCGCCGCCCATGCCGCCGGGATCGAGGTGATGGTCGTCGATCATCACAAATGCGCGACCCAGCTTCCGCTGGCCCATGCGGTGGTGAACCCCAATCGCCTGGACGAGGGGGAAGGTGCGGCGCATGGCCATCTGGCTGCCGTCGGCGTGTGCTTCCTGCTCGGCGCGGCGCTGATCCGCACGCTGCGCCAGCGCGGCTTCTTCGCCGATCGGCCCGAGCCGCGCCTGCTCGACCTGCTCGACCTCGTCGCGCTGGGCACCGTCGCCGATGTCGCGCCGCTGAAGGGGCTCAACCGTGCCTTCGTCGCGCAGGGGCTGAAGGTGATGGCGCAGCGCCGCAATATCGGGCTGGCCGCGCTGACCGAAGCGGCGCGGCTGACCCGTGCGCCGACCTGCTCCGACCTAGGCTTCGCGCTCGGCCCGCGCATCAATGCGGGCGGACGGGTCGGCCAGGCCGACCTGGGCGTCCGGCTGCTGACCACCGAGGACCCGGCCGAGGCGCGCGCCATCGCCGAGGAGCTCAACCATTTCAACGACGAACGCCGCGCAATCGAGGCCGGTGTACAGGCCACCGCCGAGGCGACTGCGGATCGCGGCCGCCAGGTCGTGCTGGTGTCCGGCGAGGGATGGCACCCCGGCGTCATCGGCATCGTCGCCGGGCGCCTGAAGGAAAAGCTGGACCGCCCCGCCATCGTCATCGCCGTCGACGAGCATGGCATCGGCAAGGGCTCAGGCCGCTCGATCACCGGCGTCGATCTGGGCGCGGCGATCCTGGCCGCCAAGGAACATGGCCTGCTGATCGCCGGCGGTGGCCATGCGATGGCGGCCGGCCTGACCGTCGCCGCCGACCGCATTGCCGAACTGGCCGATTTCCTGGAGGAAAGGCTGGCGGAGGCCGTCGTCCGAGCCAGCGCGGGCCGCGCGCTGCTGGTCGATGCGGTACTGGCCCCCGGCGGCGTCAATCCGGCGCTGGTCGGGTCGATGGAGGCCGGCGGCCCATACGGCATGGGCTGGCCCGCCCCCCGGATCGCCGCCGGCCCGTTCCGCGTCATCCGCGCCGATCTAGTCGGCACCAACCATGTCCGCGCGATCGTCGCCGGGGCCGATGGCCGCAGCCTGAAGGCCATGGCCTTCCGCCACGCCGAAACCGCTCTGGGCCAAGCGCTGCTCGCCGCCGGCAGCACCCGCCGCCTGTGGCTGGCCGGCCGCGCGAAGATCGACGACTGGTCGGGCCGCGACGTCGCCGAACTCCATATCGAAGACGCCGCATGGGCCGACTAAAAAAAGCGCTTGACGGTTTCGCCACCCTCCCTTAGAGGCCCCTCCACGCCACCCGGCGGCCCCTTCGTCTAGCGGTTAGGACGCGGCCCTTTCACGGCTGAAACACGGGTTCGATTCCCGTAGGGGTCACCATTACAAGCCTATCAATGGCTTAGATGGTGACGATTCGAGAAAATCTCGTATCAAGATCTCATCCTTTTGTTCTGGTTTAACCTCCTTCGCCGCTACGATCGGCGGATGGACATACCGGCCCGCGATCCCACGTAGAGCCGCGACGCGCAAATTCTTGCGCTCAATCTAATCGAACAAAATTAATTGGTCCGCCAGGGAAGCATCGCCGTTGCGGAACTGTCCCACCTTCTAAGCAAGTTGCGCCCCCCGCCCCCCCGAAGCGATAGGCCGCCCGCCGCCGACGTTCCTGCATCGATCGCGGTCGCGACCCGTTGCGCCAGTCAGGCAAGATCTTGGTCGAAGGAATCGGTCATCATCTATCCATTGCGTAAAAACGGTGGCCACCCCTCATTGGTTGGATAGGATCAGCATATGGACATGGCCACGCTTCGCAACATTGCCGCTTTTGCCCCTATCCTATCAGAACCGGATTTCGTGACGGGCGCATGGACCGAACCCCGGCGATCCTCCGAAGGGGTTATCACCATGCCCTGGTTCCACTTCTCCGACCCCGCCGCCGCCTTCGTCACTGCGATCGCCAGGGAGGATGTCGCCGCCCATTACCTCAGGCCCGTGGATGACGAGGCCCGTTCCACGGCCATGCACATGATCGAGCATCCCCCGGCCATCGCCAATGCCAGCGTCGAACAGATCGGCTGGATATTGACCTATCTGTTACGGGCGGACCGCTTCGTGGAGGGATCGCTGGCCCAAGCGTTCGGCAAGGGCCTGATGCGCGCCATCGCGCAACGTGCGGCCATTCTCGGCAATGTCGAGCGGACATAACGAAAGCCCCGCTAAAGCAGATTGGCCTAGTGGAGTTTTTAATGCGCACCAAGGTCAGCGAGTACATTCGGATAGATCGTCAGCCGGCCGAGGCCGCGATAGACATCAGTCGGGGTGATGTACCCCCCCTCAATCTCGATGACGATCGCAGCCCCCCGCATATAAGCGGCACCGTCGACTTCGCAGTTCGCGGCATGCCACGGCTTTCGCAGCGCGATGCCGAAGACAAAGCCGAAACCCCGCGATATGAGCCGGCGATGGCCCGGCTGCTCCTGTTCAATAAACCCTTCGGGGTCTTGTCCCAATTCACCGATCGCGGGTCGCCCACGGTGCGATCGACCTTGTCGGACTTCATCGCCGTGAAGGGCGTCTACCCCGCCGGGCGGCTCGATCGGGACAGCGAAGGTCTGCTGCTGCTCTGCGATGACGGTAGACTGCAGGCGCGCATCGCCGATCCCCGCTTCAAAATGCCCAAGACCTATCTCGTTCAGGTCGAAGGCGATCCGCAGGAAGCAGAGCTGGCCCGCTTGCGGCAGGGCGTGCTGCTCAAGGACGGCATGACCCTGCCCGCCGAGGTGCTGCGGATCGACGCGCCCGACCTGTGGCTGCGCGATCCGCCCATCCGGCAGCGCAAGCTCATTCCCGACAACTGGCTGAGGATCACCATTCGCGAAGGCCGCAATCGGCAGGTTCGGCGGATGACGGCAGCGGTCGGCTTGCCGACCCTCAGGCTCGTCCGCTGGTCGATCGGTGACTGGTCCGTCGCCGGGATCGCGCCGGGGGAGTTCGAGGAGGTGTCCACTTCGGCACGCGGTTTGCAGCGGCCCGCATGACCGATGGCTCCGCTCGACGGCATCGCGGTTCAGGATCGTCCCTGTTGCCGCCACCCCCAAAAGCTGGTTTGAGACGTCGCACAAAGGGCCTTGACGGTCATCGCCCGGCGCCCTTGTCCTCCACCGCGTGCAAAAGCCAATCGGCAGGTTTTTGAATTTCCATGAATTATCGCCACTCCTTCCATGCCGGCAACAGTGCCGATGTCGTGAAGCACAGCCTGCTGATCGCGCTTATCCGCGCCCTGCAGCAGAAGCCGGGCGCCTTGACGCTGATCGACACCCATGCCGGCTGCGGCCTCTACGATCTGGGCGGCGAACAGGCCCAGCGCACCGGTGAGGCCGTGCACGGCGTAGTGCGGGCCTTTGCCGATGCGAACCCCCTGCTGGACGACTATCGCGCCGCCGTGCGCGCGGTGAATGTCGGGTCGGAGCCGCAGCTCTATCCCGGCTCGCCACAATTCCTGGCGCAGCTTCTGCGCCCGCAGGACGTGCTGATCCTCAACGAAAAGCATCCCGAGGACGCCCGCACCTTGCGCGGTGCGATGCGCGGCACGCCCGCCGCCGTGCACGAGCGCGATGCCTATGAGCTTTGGCTGGCGATGCTGCCGACCCGGACGCCGCGCGGCGTGGTGGTGGTCGATCCGCCCTATGAACAGACCGACGAGCGCGCGCGCATCGCCACCACGCTCGCCGCGGCGCATCGCAAATGGGCGCATGGCGTGACGGTCATCTGGTATCCGCTGAAAGACCGAGAAACCCATGAGCGTTGGAAGCACCAGCTGCACCGGCTCGGCATCCCGAAATTCCTCTCGGTCGAGCATTGGCTGTACGATGCCGATCAGCCCGGCATCTATAACGGCGCGGGCCTGTTCATCGTCAATCCGCCCTATGCCTTCACGCAAGCGCTACCGCCCCTGTTGGAGGCCCTCCGCGCCGCCTTGGCACCGGAAGGGCATCGCGGCGAGATCACGGCGGACTGGCTGAACGGCTGAAAGCTCAGCCGGATCGACATTCAGGCCGTCTTCCCTTCTTTCCGTCTCTTGCAGGGACAGAATCAAAAAGGGCGGCGAGCCGAAGCCCACCGCCCTTTCCAAAACCTAGAAGCAGACGATCAGGCCGTCACCGCCCCGTGGCAATGCTTGTACTTCAGCCCCGAGCCGCAGGGGCACGGCGCATTGCGGTTCACGCGGCCTTCCCACTGCGCCGGATCGGTGCCCAGGTCCGCACCTTCCGGCTGCGGGATCTGCATCGGCGGCATCTGCGGCTGGAGCAGACCGCGTGCGGCGGCATCCCAGTCGTTGGTGTTGTCCTCACCGGTGAACGGATCGAAGTGCGAGGTGATGAAGTCCGGCAGTTCGGGCAGTTCCGGCGGCGCCTGAAGCTGAAACTGGGCATAGGCGATGGTGCGCGTCACATCCTCGCGGATATTGTCGAGCATCCGCTGGAACAGCGAAAACGCCTCGTGCTTATACTCGTTGATCGGCGTCTTTTGCGCATAGGCGCGCAGATGGACGACCTGGCGCAGCGCGTCGAGCGTCGCCAGATGCTCTTTCCAGTGATGGTCCAGATTCTGGAGCAGGATCGACTTCTCGACACTGGTCCAGGTTTCGGGTTCCAGTTCCTTGGCCTTGGCCTCGACCATCGCATCGGCCTCGGCCGTCACGCGTTCCAGCACGATCTCGGGATCGATCGCTTCCTCGGTCAGCCAGTCGCCGATCGGCGGATCGAGGTTCAGCAGGTCCTTCAGCTGCTGCTTCATGCCCGCGACATCCCACTGCTCGGGATAGCTGTTGGGCGGGCAAGCCGTGCCGACGATCGCGTTCACCGTCTCGGCGCGCATGTCGGCGACGACCTCGCCCACCGTCTCGGCATCCATGATGTCGGCGCGCTGTTCGTAGATGACCTTGCGCTGGTCATTCATCACGTCGTCATATTCGACGACCTGCTTGCGGATGTCGTAGTTGCGCGCCTCGACCTTCTTCTGCGCGGTCTCGATCGCCTTGGTCAGCCACTTGCTGCCGATCGCCTCGCCATCCTCGATATTGCTGCGCATCATCTTGGCGAACAGCGTGTCCGGCCCGAAGATACGGAGCAGGTCGTCGTCGAGGCTGAGGTAGAAGCGCGACAGGCCCGGATCGCCCTGACGGCCCGAACGACCGCGCAGCTGGTTGTCGATGCGGCGGCTCTCGTGCCGCTCGGTGCCCAGCACGAACAGGCCGCCGGCTTCCAGCACCTTCTGCTTTTCCTCCGCGATCTCGGCGCGGATGCGCGTCGCCGCCGCCTCATATTCAGGCGTGCCCTCGACCAGATCGGGATGTTCGTCGAGCATGCGGAACTCCAGGTTGCCGCCGAGCTGAATGTCGGTGCCGCGACCCGCCATGTTGGTCGCGATCGTCACCGCGCTGAGGCGGCCGGCCTGCGCCACGATATGCGCTTCCATCTCGTGATAGCGCGCGTTCAACACCTTGTGTGGGACGCCCTCCTGGGTGAGGAATTCGCTCAGCAGTTCGGACTTCTCGATCGAGACGGTGCCGACCAGCACCGGCTGGCCCTTGGCGGCGTGGTCGCGGATCTTCTTGGCGATCGCCAGGAACTTGTCCTGGGTGTTTTTGTAGAACTCGTCCTCCTCGTCGACGCGCGCGATCGGCAGGTTCGTCGGGATGGTGACGACGTTGATCTTGTAGATGTCGTAGAATTCCCCCGCCTCGGTGGCGGCAGTGCCGGTCATGCCCGAAATCTTCGGGTACATGCGGAAATAATTCTGGAAGGTGATCGAGGCCATGGTCTGGTTCTCGGGCTCGATATTGACGCCCTCCTTCGCCTCGACCGCCTGGTGAAGCCCTTCCGACCAGCGACGCCCGTCCATCATGCGGCCGGTGAACTCGTCGATGATGATGACCTTGCCGTCCTTCACGATATAGTCGGTGTCGCGCTTGAACATCATGTTCGCGCGCAGCGCCTGGTTCAGGTGGTGGACGACCTGGGTATTCTCGAAATCGTAGAGATTTTCGCCCTGAAGCAGCCCGGCGGCCTCCAGCAGACGCTCGGCGCGCTCGGTGCCGTCCTCGGTCAGGATGATCGACTTCTGCTTCTCGTCCTTCTCGTAATCGTCCGAGGTCAGCTGCTTCACGATCGCATCGACACCGATATACAGCTCGGACTTGTCGTCGGTCGGGCCCGAAATGATAAGCGGCGTGCGCGCCTCGTCGATCAGGATCGAGTCGACCTCGTCGACGATCGCGTAGTTGAAGGGGCGCTGCACCATCGATGAGCGCTCATACTTCATATTGTCGCGAAGATAGTCGAAGCCGAACTCGTTGTTCGTGCCGTACGTGATGTCGGCATCATAGGCCGCGCGGCGCTGGCCATCGTCGAGGTTCGGAATGATGGTGCCGGTGGTCAGGCCCAGGAAATTGTACACTCGGCCCATGGTCGCGGCGTCGCGGCTGGCCAGATAGTCGTTGACGGTGACGACGTGCACGCCCTTGCCGGGCAGCGCGTTGAGATAGGTGGCGAGCGTGGCGACCAGCGTCTTGCCCTCACCCGTACGCATCTCGGCAATTTCGCCGCGATGGAGCACGATGCCGCCGATCATCTGCACGTCATAGTGACGCTGGCCGAGCACGCGCTTGGCGGCTTCGCGGACGGTGGCGAAGGCTTCGGGCAGCAGGCTGTCGAGCGTCGCGCCGTTCGCCAGTTGCTCGCGGAACTTGACCGTCTGCGCGGCGAGCTGTTCGTCGGTCATCGCCTGCATCTCGGGCTCGAACGCGGCAATCTTGGCGACGGTCGGCTTGAGCGACTTGACGTAGCGGTCGTTGGACGAACCGAACAGGGACTTGGCGAGGCCGCCGAACATAAGCGATTTCCTGACTGAAATATCGTGAGATGGGCGCAGCGCCGGTCGAAGCGAGGCGCGCGCAATCGAAATGGACTGGGGAATGGGGTCGGCCGATCGCCGACGCCTGTGCCTATTCGCGCCGTCGGCCCATGAACGGCGCCACGATCGGGCGCGGCATCGCCGCCAGGAACAGATCGCCGGGACGGGCACTGTCGATCAGGCTGGCGAGCGGCTGCACCGGCCGGGTCGCGGCGCGCGCGACGGCGGCCTGCTTGGCGGCGGCGGCGATGCTGCACTCGGCAACGACCCCCCGCGCCTCCTGCCCACGCGCCGCCGATCCCACGCCGGTCAGCGCGGATAGAAGGGCGGAAAGGAGCAGAAGCAGGTTCATGCGAGGCTTGTCTTAGGCAGATACGCGCGGCGCGTCCATCCGTTGCAGCAACCTGCCAAATGGATGGCGTCAATCGCCATTCGCAAACATCCAACGCACCCTTGGCGACCGGTAGACGCCCGCCACCGCCCGCCCCTTTCGATCTCTGGCTGGATCAAATCGCGCCTTCTCGAGCATCAAGCGGCACGTTGATTGGTCCAGAAGCGCCTCGTCACTGCTTTGTAATACGACGCAACGACGAGGTTCGCCGGTGTTATCGACCAGCACCGCAACTCGAACACGCCCCCGCATGGGGGAGCGGGACTCTGTTATCTCGGTTCGAAATATTTCGGAAGGATCGGTTATCAATCGCGGCGTCGAGGCACTGGCTTTCGACAAACTCGCCGAAGGAGCTGAATGGCTCGGCCCCTGTCTCGGAACGGCAATGGCGTTCAATGTCGGTGCAAGGGTGAGGGCGCATGTTCCTGCAATGGCCAACCAACCAATCCGAACGCCAAGCCTCACCAGCCCACTTCGCCACATATTCCGCATTACATAGTGCAGTTCGAGGCGGCCTAATAGACCGCCGGAAGCGCTTGCCCCCGGTCCATGGTGGGCTATGTAGCTTGCCCTCATGAGCAATGCCACCTCGCCCCTCGCCCACCCCTTTCCCGCCCTGCCCGCGATCGACGGCGTGACGCTGCGCGTTGCCCGCGCGCGATACAAGAATTGGGAGCGCACCGACCTCACCTTCGTGACGCTGCCCGAGGGGACAAGCGTCGCGGGCGTGCTGACCACCAGCAAATGCCCCAGCCCGGAGGTCGAATGGTGCCGTCAGGCGCTGGTCCTGGGGCAGGCGCGCGCGCTGGTCGTCAATGCGGGCAACTCCAACGCCTTTACCGGCCATCGGGGCCGCGCCGCCGTCGAGGCGATCGCCGCGCGCACCGCCGCCGCGATGGAGTGCCAGCCCTCGGACGTGTTCGTCGCCTCGACCGGCGTGATCGGCGTGCCGCTGCCCATCGACAAGGCTGAAGCGGGCCTCGACGCCGCCTTCACCGCCGAGCCGTGCGGTTGGGAAGACGCCGCCGCGACGATCATGACCACCGACACCTTCGCCAAGGGCGCGACGACGACTGCCGTGGTCGATGGCCGCACGGTGACGCTGGCCGGGATCATCAAGGGCTCGGGCATGATCGCGCCCGACATGGCGACGATGCTCGGCTTCATCTTCACCGATGCCGCCGTCGCGCCGGAGTTCCTGCAACGCGCGCTCGGCGCCGCCAATGGGCGCAGCTTTTCGTGCATCACGGTCGATGGCGACACCTCGACAAGCGATACGGTGCTGGCCTTCGCGACCGGCACGGCAGGCAATGCGCCGCTGGTCGATGACGACAGCGACGGGGCGGACGCCTTCCGCGCGGCGCTCGCCGATCTGTGCCATCAATTGGCGCTGCTGGTCGTTCGCGACGGCGAGGGCGCGACCAAGCTGATCGAGATCCGGGTCGAGGGCGCGGAGAGCGACCGCTCGGCGCATCGCATCGCCATGTCGATCGCCAATTCGCCGCTGGTGAAAACCGCGATTGCGGGCGAGGACGCCAATTGGGGCCGTGTCGTCATGGCGGTCGGCAAGGCGGGCGAACCGGCCGAGCGCGACAAGCTGTCGATCCGCTTCGGTGAGACGCTGGTGGCCAAGGAGGGCCTGGCGGTGGAGGGCTACGACGAGGCCCCCGTCGCCGCGCATCTGAAGGGACAGGAGATCGCGGTCGGCGTAGACCTGGGCCTGGGCGACGGTGTCGCAACGGTTTGGACCTGCGACCTGACCCACGGCTATATCTCAATCAACGCCGATTATCGGAGCTGAGACGCATGCTGACCATCTGGGGCCGGATCAACTCGCATAACGTCAAGAAGGTCGTCTGGCTGGCCGAGGAAATGGGGCTGACCTATGACCGGCGCGATGTCGGCGGGCCGTTCGGGATGGACGCGGGCTATCGCGCGCTCAATCCCAACGCGCTGATCCCGACGATCGAGGATGATGGCTTCGTTCTCTGGGAGTCGAACAGCATCCTGCGCTATCTGGCGGCCAACCATGGCGGCGAAGCCTTTTACCCGGCCGATCCGCAGGCGCGAGCCTCGGTCGAGCGGTGGATGGACTGGGGCTTCACCTGGGCCGATGCGATCCGGCCGATCTTCTTTCAGATGGTGCGGACCGAGGCCGACAAGCGCGACACGGGGTTAATCGAGCGGAGCGTCGCGCGGGCGGCGGGGCTGTCGGCGATCCTCGACGATATGCTGGGGCGGCAGGACTGGCTGTCGGGCGATGCGTTCGGGATCGGGGATATTCCCGTTGCCGCCTATGCAAATACCTGGTTCCAGCTGCCGGTCGAGCGACCGTCACGGCCGAATTTGGAGCGCTGGTATGCGGCGCTTCGCGAGCGGGCGCCGTTTCGCGATGTGGTGATGATTCCGTTGAGTTGAGCGATCATGGGCGGCGGTCTCTGCGAGGCCCGGTACCCTCCCCCATCCCCTCCCGCTTGCGGGAGGGGCGTGCGCGGATCAGACGTCGCCCCAAAATAAAAGCCCCTCCCGCTTGCGGGAAGGGCATGCCAAGCGGTGCGACTTGGCTCCATCGCCGCCCCCTTCATCCTCCCCTCCCGCAGGCGGGAGGGGATCGAGGGGAGGGCACGGTGTCTCACCGAGACCCTCGATGCCTTACAGCGCACCCTCGAGCCAAGCCTTGATCCGGCCCTTCGGCTCGGCGCCGACCTTGGTCGCGGCGGCGTTGCCGCCCTTGAACAGGATCATCGTCGGGATGCCGCGCACGCCATACCGACCGGGGGCGTCGGGATTGTCGTCGATGTTCAGCTTGGCGATCGTCACCTGCTCGCCCAGTTCCTCGGACAGTTCCTCCAGCGACGGGCCGATCATCTTGCACGGTCCGCACCATTCGGCCCAGAAATCGACCAGCACCGGCTTGTCGGAGTTCAGGACGTCCGCTTCGAAGCTAGCGTCGGTGATCTGCTTGGTTGCCATGTTCGTTTCTCCTTGATCGCGTACATCTAGGTCGCGCGCTCCGGTCGCTCAACCACCAAGTGGCAAGCTTTGCTCCCCGTCGCGAAAGCCGGGCTTGTGCGCGGCCAGAACCGTGTCGGGCACGGGGATCAGGCGCGGGCCGGCGGTATAGAGCAACGCCACGGATACGCGCCGGCCGGGGAAGATGACCTCCAGCGCGGCGGCATAGCCCGCCATCTGCGCCAGATGGAACACCGGCACGTCCTCGATCCCGTTCGGTGCGCGCCGCCCGGTCTTGTAATCGATCAACCGGACCTCGTGCGGTCCGATCAGCAACCGGTCGACCCGGCCCGACACCACCAGCCCGCTGTCCAGCGTCGCCGCGATCGGCGCCTCGGCCAGCGATCCCGGCCCGAACAGCTCGGCATAGGCCGGGTCGTCGAGGATACCGAACACCGCCTCGCTGACGTCGGCGCGCAGAGCGGCATCCTCGACCCCGGCGGCCTGCGTCAGCCAGCGCTCGGCCGCCCCCCGCCGCGCCTCGGGCGCCACCGGGGGCAGGCGTTCGAGCAGACAATGGATCAGCCGCCCGCGCTCGGCCGCCGCGCGCATCGCCGGGGTGGGCGGCGGATCGGCCACCAGGTCCTCGCCCAGCGACGAGGGTGCCAGGGGACGCGGCGGACGCGACTCCTGCGGCGCGGGGCGGTGAATCCAGTCGGGCAAGGGCGTATCCGCGCCGGCCAGGGCACGGGGTGCGGCTACGCCGGCGCGCGGTGCGACCGGCTCCTGCGGCGCCACGCCATGGAAGGTCCGCGACTGGCCATCGCCCGGCTCAGTTTCCGGAACATTCAGCGCCGTCATGGCGCGCGCGCAGGCGGCGTACCAGCTATGCATCGGCGGCACGCCCGCCGCCCGCTTGCCCAGTGCGCCGGCGACCACCAGCTGTTCCTCCGCCCGCGTCGCGGCGACGTAGAAGAGCCGCCAATGCTCGGCGAGTTCGCGCGCGGCGATCTCGGCGGCCACCGCATCGAGCGGCCCGCCCCGTTCGTCCGCGCGCGGCGGAAAGACCGGGATGGGCAGCGCCCCCGGCTCGGGCGTCCAACGCAGGATTGACCTTGGCGAGGCGGTCGGATCGGCGGTGGCGTCGGCCAGGATGACCAGAGGCGCCTGCAACCCCTTCGATCCATGCGCGGTCATCACCCGTACCGCGTCGAGCGGCGCGGAGGGATCGCGCACGATCTCGACATCGCCGCGATCGAACCAGTCGAGAAACCGCTGGAGCGACGGCGTCGTCGTGCTCTCAAAGGTCAGCGCGGCATTCAGCAGTTCCTCGATCGGATCGCGCGCCTCGGTCCCCAGCCGGCGGATCAGCTTGCGCCGCCCGTCGAGCGGCCCCGACAGCAGCTCCTCCAAGAACTGATAGGGCGTGAACACATCGGCGCGCCCCAGCATCTGCCGCAAGGGCGCCAGATCATCGGCGGGAAGATTGCGCGTCAGATGCGCCCAGAGCGATCCGCGCTCGCGGTGCCCGGCCTCCATCAGCCGCTCCTGCGACCAGCCGATCAGCGGCGACACCAGCAGCGAGGCCAGCGACAGGTCGTCCTCGGGTTGCAGCACGAAGCGGATCGCCGCCAGCAGGTCCTGCACCGCCAGCGGCGCGTTCAGCCGCAGCCGGTCGACGCCAGCGACCGGCACCCCCTCGGCATAGAGCCGCGCGACGATCAGCGAAGCGAGATCGCCGCGCCGCTTGACCAGGATCATGATGTCCTGCGGCTCCAGCCGGCGGCCCTTGCTCTCCAGCATCAGCCCGTCGTCAAGCCAACGGCGAACGGCGCGCGCGATGTCGGTCGCGACCTTGCGCACCGCATCATCGATCCAGCCTTCCTCGTCCTCGTCGCTGCCCCCCGCCACGACCGGCGGCCACAGCGTGACGCGACCGGGGCCCCTCACCTCGCTGGCGTGGCGTTCGACCTCACCGGCCAGCCCCATGCCCGGTTCCCCCAACGCCTCGACCGCCGCATCGACGAATTCCAGGATCGGGCGCGTCGAGCGGAAGCTGTGCGTCAGCGACAGGCGGTTGAACGGCAGGCCGCGTTCCTCGGTGGGCCAATCCTCGGTCCCTGCGACCTCCAGCGCGCGGCGGTGGAAATGCTGCTCCGCCGCCTGGAAATTGATCGGGTCGGTGCCCTGAAAGCCGAAGATCGCCTGCTTGTAATCGCCGACGGTGAACAGCGTGCGGGTCGAGGGGGCATAGAGCCCCCGGCCGACGAAGAACTCATCGGCCAGCGCACGGACGATCAGCCATTGGTTGAGATTGGTGTCCTGCGCCTCGTCGATCAGGACATGCTCGGTCACCTGATCGAGCTTGTAGCGCACCCATTCGCCGATGCCCGGACGCTGGAGAAGATCGACCGTAACGCGGATCAGATCGTCGAAATCGACCGCCCCGATCGCGCGCTTGGCCTGACCATAGGCGCGGGCATAGTCGCGCCCGACACTCAGGCCATCGGCCAGCAGGTCCGCATGGCGCGCGCGCGCGGCGAGGCTCAGCAGATAGCGGCAGGCTTCGCCCACCTCGCTCGCCATATCCTCATAATCGGGGTCGGCATCGACCAGCTTCTTGGACGCCTTGCGCGGCTCGCCCTTCGCCGTGAAGACCGTGCTCATCAGGTCTTCGAGCAGCGCGACCCGCCCCGCCCGGTCGCTGGCCAGCCAGCGCTCCATCGCGGCGGCGGCCTTTTCGCCGGTCGCAGTGCCCCACGCCCGATTGGCCCCCGCCAGCCGGGCGACGGCGTCCTCGTCGATGTCCTCGACGCCCTCGGCGATCGCCTCGTCGATGTCGCCCGAGGGAAGGTCGAGCGCCCGGCGGAGCCATGGCCCGATGCCGCTAGGCAAGGTCTCCAGCGCGGCCGGCGCACGCGCGCAGGCGGCGAGGAACGCCTCCGCCCCGCCCTCGCCCAGCCGCAGCGACAGCGCGCCGACCGTCTCGACCGGGCCGACACGGCCTTCGCGCTCGGCCATTTCCAGCATGCGGGCCAGCGCCTCGCGCGCCAGCACCGCCTCCTCGCGCGCTTCCAAGGGGCGAAAGCCGGGGGCCAGCCCCGCCTCGACCGGGAAGGCCGCGAGCAGCCCCTGGCAGAAGCCGTGAATGGTTTGGATACGTAGCCCGCCGCCCGGCGCGTCGAGCACGCGCGCGAACAATGTGCGCGCGCGTTCGCGCAATTCGGGACCGGCGGTCTCGCCCAGCGCCCTCAGGTCGGCGAACAGCTCGGTTTCGGGCATCCGCACCCAGGCGGCGAGCCGGCCATTGATCCGCTGCGCCATTTCGGCGGCGCCCGCCTTGGTGAAGGTCAGGCACAGGATCGACTCGGGCGCGACGCCGCGCAGCAGCAGGCGGAACACGCGCGCGGCCAGCACCTGCGTCTTGCCGGTGCCGGCCGAGGCGGACAACCAGACATGCGCGGTCGGGTCGCTGGCGGCGGCCTGATCGCCCTTCAGCGGGGGCAGGTTGGCCATGGGACGGGCGCTCATGCGGTGTGCTCCGGGCGGGGGGCGGGGCGTGCGCTTCGACTTCGCTCAGCGTGAACGGAGGTGGTGGCGAGTACCCGCGAACGACCGCCGCTTACCCGCCACCCCCGTTCAGCCTGAGCGAAGTCGAAGGCCACGCCCAAACGCCCGCCCCGGACGACGTGCATCCCGTGCGCTTCGACTTCGCTCAGCGCGAACGGCGGTAACGTCCGCCCCCCCACGGCGATAATTTCACCGATCACGGCCATACCATTCATCCCGCCGCATCAGCTGATCATATTCCGCATAGGGCGCATATTCGGGCACCAGCTTGGCGGTGAACGGCGAATCACCGGTCAGCCATTGTGCCGCCGCATCCGCAAAATTCGCCGCCGCGATCGAGACGAACTCGTCGGTGCGGATGCGGTCGCGCTTGCCGTCGGGATCGACCGGCGTTGCGATATAGCCCAGCCCCTCGCGCCCCCGCCCCAGCGACCAATATTCGAAGCCGCAGGCCTTGCCGCCCACCCCCTCGAACCCGCCCCGCTCGGCGATCAGGCCGAGCAGGCCGAGCTGCAGACTGAACCCCTCGCGCACCGCGACGGCCGAGGGCGGCTTGCCGGTCTTATAGTCGATCACCACCAGCCCGCCGTCCTGGGTGCGGTCGATCCGGTCGAACCGGCCCGTCAGGGTAACGCCCGCGAGCTTCGCTTCGCCCTTGCCCTCCGCGCTCAGGACATGGCGGCCTTCGCCGGCCTTGGCGGCGACCTCGGCGGCGATCCAGTCGATCGCCTCGATCAGGCGCGGCTGCCACAGCGCGCGCATCATCGGATGCGTCCGCTGGTCGCGCAGCATGGCCAGTGCGCGCGGGCGTAAGGCGTCGACCGCGCAGCCGTCTTCCTTCCACCACGCTTCCAATATGTCGTGGACGGCGGTGCCGCGCCACGCCGCGCTGGGATCGGCATCGACGGGGTCGAGCGGGGTCAGCCGCAACACGCGCCGTGCATAAAAGGCGTAAGGATCGGCCTTCAGCCGGTCGACCTCGGTCACCGAAATGACGGTGGGACGAAGACGCGCGGACGGTTTGGGCGCGGGTCGATCAACGGGCGCGTAATCGTCCGGCCGGTCGAGCCGCTCGGCCCATCCCGCCAGCGTCGGATGCCCCTCGAACCGCTCGCCCGCCATCGCCTGGAGCCGCAGCCAGAAGCGCGAGGCCAGCGTCGGACCGCTTGCATCGCGTCGCGAACGCGTCAGGATCGCGCGCGGCGCCCCCATGGCCTGCGCCAGGTCATGCGCGGCAATGCCGATCCGCTGCTCCAGCCCGACCAGCCCCAGCTGCGCCCGGATGCGCGGCGCCAGCCACGGGTCGGGCGCGGGCCGGCCGGGCCACATCCCCTCGTTCAGCCCCGCCGCGATCATCAGGTCGGCGGTCTGGAGCCGCGCCTCGATCGGGCCGTAGATGGCGAGGCGCGGATTCTGACCCTCGCGCGGGATGGCGCGCACCGCGATCTCGTCGAGCAGGCTGCGCATGAGCCCCGGCAGATCGGCCGGATCGATCCGCGCCGGGCCGTGATCGGCCTGTTCCTCATAGCCCGACAGGAATTCGGCGGCCGCGCGCCCCGCCGGCCCGGTCCACAACGCATCGCCGCACAGCGCCTGCCCGCATTCGCGCAGACAGGCGAGCAGCCCGCGCAACGACTGCGCCCCATCGCCGAAGGTTCGGCCGACCGGCGCCAGCATCGGCGCGACCTTGGCCCAGAAGCCGGACGCGGTGGGGCGGTCGGCGATATGCGCGGCGATACCGTCCAGCCCCGGTGCCGGCCGTGGCCCGCGCAGCCCGCGATCGAGAGCGCGTACGCCGTCCAGCCAGTCGACCCGCTCCATATCGCCATGGATCAGCGGATGCTTGAGCAGCGCCAGCAGCGGCAAGGGCGCGAAAGCTTGCGCCGCCGCCTCGGCCAGTTGCAACAGGAAGGTGCCGGGCAGCAGGATCGACAAGGGCCGTCCCGCGGTATCGTCGATCAGGATGTTCCAGCGGCGGCAATGCGCCGCGACGCGCCGGGCCAGCGCGCGATCGGGGGTGACCAGCGCGGCGGTCCGCCCCGGCTCCTCCACCGCCTCGCGCAGCGCGATGGCGATGGCCTGCGCCTCCTCGGCGGGTGTGGCGAGTTCGATCGTCGACACGCCCGACAGGCGGCGGTCCTCGGCGGGCAGGTCGGTCCATTTGCCGGTGAAGTCCGCCGGCGCCATGGCGTTGGCGATGGCCCGCCCGCGCGCCGGCCCGGCATCATAATCGCCGCCGCCGCGCCACACCGTCACCTCGTCACGCCCGACGCTCATGCGGTCGAGCAACAGCTTCAACGCATATTGCGGATGCGTCTCGATCGAGCGCCGCACCCGACCCGTGACGGGATCGGGCTTGTGCGGCCCCAGCGCGTCCCATTCCTCCGCCGGCATGGTCAGGTCCAGCCCGGCGAACACCACCGATCCGCCCGGCATCTCCGACACGCAGCGCAGCACCCGCGCAACCGCCGGTGCGGTATCCGTGACGCCGGCGGCACAGACGAAGCCGGCGGGCGGCTGCTCGCGCCAGCTGCCGACGACCCGGTCGAGCAGCAGCGTCCGCCGCCGCGCGGCATCGATCCGCCCCATCCGCTTGAGTACCGCCGGCCAGCGATCGAGCACCACCGAAAAGGTCTGGAGCGCCGCCTGCCAATGCTCGGTCAGCTCCGGCCCCAGATCGAGACGGGCCAATTCGTCCGGCTCGACCTCCTCGACCAACATCTGATCGAGCGTGCGCGCCAGATCGCCCGCCAGCCGCACCGCCTCGGCCGCCGTCACCGGCTGGCCGGCGCGCTTCCGCTCTTCTTCGACCAGCCGCGCCAGGATCATGCGCCGCGCATGGGGGGCGATGGCGGGCGGCGGCGGTGCGTCGGCATCGGCGGGGTCGAGCGCCGAGCCGGCCGCCTCGCCCAGTTCGGGGTCGCCCAGCGCGACCATGCGCGGCAAGATCAGCCCGCCGCCGCTCGCGCGCACGAACGCCTCGGTCACCGCGCGCACGCCGCGATTGGTCGGCAGCAGGATCATCCCCTGCGCCAGCGTCAGCGGATCGCCCCCGGTGCGGCGCATCAGCCCGGCGACCAGCGCGTCGGCAAAGCCGTGATGGGCAGGAATGGTATGGAGGCGGGGGCGGCGCGGCTCAGCCATCCGCCAGGATCAGCTCCGTCTGCGGGATGGCGCGCGGCGTGCCGACATCGAACCACAGCCCCTGATGCACCTGGCCGAAGGCACGGCCGGCCGCGATCGCGCGGTCCCAGAACAGATTGGTCGAAAACGGCCCTTCGGGCGCGTCGACGATCAGGCGCGGGTGCAGGATCTGCAATCCCGTATAGGAAAAGGGGGCGACCCGGTTGCGCGCGCGCCGCGCGGTGATCCGGCCATCGGGACCGAGATGGAAGTCGCCATGCCCGTTGTGATTATGCGCCCGCGCCAGCGGCACCATCAGCAGCAGCGCGTCCATCGCCGCATCGTCCCAGCGCGAGGACAGCAGGCGGATGGCATCGACCGGTCCGTCGATCCACAGATTGTCGCTGTTGACGACCAGCACCGGATCGTCCCCCAGCAGGGACCGCGCCTTGACCAGCCCGCCACCGGTCTCGAGCAGCTGTTCGCGCTCATCGGAGATGATGATCTCGACTTGCGGAAACCGGTCGCGCAGATGCGCCTCGAGCTGGTCGGCAAGATAATGGACGTTGACGACCGCCCGCTCGATCCCGGCGGCGATCAGCCGGTCGAAGACATGGTCGATCAACGGCTTGCCCGCGACCGACACCAGGGGCTTGGGGCGCGTCGCGGTCAGCGGACGCATCCGCTTGCCGAGACCAGCGGCCATCACCATTGCGGTACGGGGCACGCGTCCACCAGGTACGGGACGCAGCGAGAGCTGTCGGGTCATCAACCGTTTCCTTGTTGCGCCAGCATATGCGGATCGCCGCGCAATTCGGTGGGGACATTGTCGTCGAACCACGCCGCGACCGGTGCCAGCACCGGGTGCGACAGATCGCGCTCCAGATAGGCCCAGACGCGCGGACACAAAGCGGCATAGCGCGGCTTGCCGTCGCGCTTCCAAAGGCGGGTGAAGATGCCCAGGATCTTGGCGTTCCGCTGCGCGCCCAGCACGTGATAGGCGTTCAGGAACGCATCGCCCTCACCGGTCGCGGCCAGATAGCGTTCCAGCATCGCCTGCTCGATCGACGGCTCGACATCGCGGCGCGCGTCCTGCAGCAGCGAGACGAGGTCATAGGCGGCATGGCCGGCCAATGCGTCCTGGAAGTCGAGCAGACCGAAGGTGCGCAGCGGCCCGACCAACATCAGATTCTCGACATGATAGTCGCGCAGCACGGTGACGGGATTGTCAGTGATGGCATGGGCGAATACCTGCTCCCAGGCGGCGCGATAGCCCGCGACATCGACATCCAGACCGACCGCCGGGCCATACCATTCGGGGAACAATCCCGCCTCACGGTGAAGCACGGCGGCGTCATAGGGGGCCAGACCCTCGGGCGCATGACCGCGCAGCGCCGCGAGCAGGTCGACCGCGCCGCTGTAGAGCGCCATGGCCTGATCCGGATCGGTCTCGATCGCCTCGCGCATCCGTTCGTCGCCGAAATCCTCGATCAGGACCAGCCCGCGCGTCTCGTCCGCGCCCAGGATCGCGGGCGCGGCAAAGCCCCGGCCGACCAGCCAGCGCGCGATCGCGATGAAGGGGCGCGGGTCCTCATGCGGCGGCGGCGCGTCCATCAGGACGGCGCTGCGCCCGTCCAGCGTCACCCGGAAATAGCGGCGGAACGAGGCGTCACCGGCGAGCGGCGCGATGACCGCGCCCTCCCATCCGACGCTGGCAAGAAAGGCGGGCGCATCCGCCGGCGGGGTCATATCGGCCATCGCGCTTCCCAGCCCGAGGGCACCCTGGCTGTCAAGATACGACCGCCATCATCGTCCATCTCCAGCGTCAGGCCAAGCGCCTGCGGCCAGGCATCGGGGCCGGCGCGATCGGGCCATTCGACGACCAGCGCCGAGTCCCACAGCGCCTCGTCCAGACCCAGTTCGTCGAGCTGCTCCGGCCCGTCGAGCCGGTACAGATCGACATGCAGGATCGGGATGTGCGTTTCGGGCGGCGCATAGGGCTGGACGATGGCGAAGCTCGGGGACGGTGCTTCGCCGGGCAAGCCGAGCGCGGCGAGCAGCCCGCGCGCCAGGCTGGTCTTACCCGCGCCCAGCGTGCCGGTCAGCGTCACGACGTCGCCGGGGCGGATATGCGCGGCGAGACGCCGGCCGAAATCCTCGGTCGCCGCCGCATCGGCCAGATGGATCGTCATGCCTTCTTCTCCACCACGCGGCGTGGCAGCTCGACCGTCACCAGCGTCCCCTGCCCCGGTTCGGACAGCAGCGTGATCGTGCCGCCATGCGCCTCGACGAACTGCTTGGCGAGCGGCAGGCCGAGCCCCAGCGCGCGTTCGCCGGTCGCCTTGATCTCGGGCTCGGCGAACCGGTCGAAGGCATGGGCGACTGCCTCGCTATCCATCCCCTGCCCGTCATCCGACACGATGATCCGCGCGCGACCGGAATCGCCATCGGCGTGCAGCAGGATGCGCCCGCCCTCGGGCGTCTGCTCGACCGCGTGGCGCAACAAATGCTCGATCACCTCCTGCAAGCGACGTCGGTCGCCAGTGACACGCCCGACCGAACGCTGGATCTCGACCGCGAAGTCGAGCCGCCGCCGTCCCACCACCGGCCGGATCGTATCCGCCGCCGTCCGGGTGACGCGGGCGAGATCGACATCCTCTCGCGCGATCTCCGCCCCCTCATCGCCGCGTGTCAGGTCGAGCACGTCGTCGACCAGCAGCCCCAACCGCTCGGTCGATTCCAAGATCGCCTCGATATAGCTGTTCGCCGTATCGGGCAACGGCCCGGCAAAGCCGCCATGCAGCATCTCGGCGAACCCGCTGATCGAGGTCAGCGGGGTACGCAACTCATAGCTCATATTGGCGACGAAGGCGGTCTTCACCCGGTCCGCCGCCTCCAGGGCATTGGCGCGGTCGCGCAGCGCCTGCTCGGCGCGCCGGCTGTCGGTGATGTCGAGCAGCGTGATCAGCGCATTGCCGTCGGGCAACGGCACGCCGGCGAACTCGTAATGGCGGCCATCGGCCATCGCCACCCGCCCGCCGCGCTGCTGTCGCTCGATCGTCGCCGAGCGGACCAGATCGACGATCAACGCCGAGCGATTGGGCGTCGCGAGCCGGCCCGCGACCTTATCGGCGAAGACATCGACACGCGGATGGCTGGACAGAAATTCTTCCTCCAGCCCCCAGAGCGCGCGGAAGCGATTGTTCCACAGCTGCAACCGGCCATCGGCGGCGAAGACGCCCAGTGCCTCGAACAGATTGTCGAAGGTCGCGGTGCGGACGCGCAACAGCGTGTCGCGCGCCGAGGCGAGCTGCACCTCCTCGGTCCGGTCCTCGAAGATCAGCAGCAGGCCGCCATCGGGCAGCGGCTGCGCGACGACGCGCAGATGCGTGCCGCCGGGTAGATGCCATTGTTCCTCGATGCCGCCGCCCGCCTGGCGGAACCAGCCGACCCGTTCGGCCTTCCAGCCGGGGAAGTCGCGCACCTCGGGGCTGCGATTGGCCTCGCGCATCCGCTCAAGAATACGGTCGAATTCGGGATGATCGGCCAGCCATTCGGCGCGCATCGCGAACATGCGGCGGAAGGGCTGGTTGCAGAAAACGAGCTCGCGGTCCGGCCCGAAATGCGCCACCGCCGCCGACAGCCGGTCGAGCATCGCGCGCTGCGCCTCGGCGAAGCGCTTGGCCCCGGCGCGCGACTGTTCCAGATCCTCGATATCGACCGCGAAGCCCGCAATGCCGCCGGTCGTCAGCGGCACGTCGAAGATGCGCAGCGCCCGCCTCGCGCCATCGATGGTCGCGGGCAGCACCTGCTCATGCGGCCGCCCCTGATCGCGCGCAGCGGCCGCCCCCGCCAGCGGACCGCCCCGCCCCGATCCTTCGACCAGTTCCAGCCCGCGCGACACCACATCGGCGGCATCGCGACCCTCGACCGCATCGACATAGGCGGTGTTGACCATAGCGAGGCGCAGATCGGCACCACGATACCACATGGGTAGGGGGGCCGCCTCGATCAGCCCGGTCAGCGCCTCGAACGCGTCGCCCAGCCGCTTCGTCTCGGCGTCCAGCCGTGCGATCTCGTCCTGCGCCTCGGTCATGTCGAGCGCCCAGACGACGACCGCGCCGCTCGCCCCCTGATCCTTCGGCGCGCGCGCGCCCTCCAGCACCAGCGTGCGTGACGAGCCCTGCGGCCGGACGATGCGGCGGAACCGGCGGCCGGTCTTCTGCGCGGCGGTCAGGTCGGCGGCGAGCAGCGCGGCATCCTCGGCAGTCAGGCCGCTCTGCTCAGCCGTCATCTCCTCCAGGAAGCGCGCGGGGTCGACCAGCCCCAGCCAGTCGGCCAGCCGCGCGGGCATGTCGATACGGCCATCGGCGCAGACCAGCATCGCCTGCGCGGGCCCGGCGCGCAGCAGCCCGTCCAGCCGCTCATGCTCGCGCCGCACCGCGCCGGCTTCCGCGCGGGCGCGCAGGCCGAGGAACAGCAGGAGCGTGCCGACCAGGATCAGCACACAGGCGCCAGCGCCCAGCAGAACCGCCTCGACGCTGTTGATCGTGATCATCCGCAAGGGTCCGGGGCAAGGCTGGCCATCCGCCATGCTCTAACCCGATCCGCAGGCGATACGCCAGTTGGCAGCCCAAAAGAAAAGGGGCCTTCCTTTCGGACGGCCCCCTCCCCTTCGCGGATGATCGGCGTGCGATCAGTAGCGATAGTGATCCGGCTTGAACGGACCTTCGACCGGCACGCCGATATAGGCGGCCTGCTTCTCCGACAGCTTCGACAGCTGGACGCCCAGCTTTTCGAGGTGGAGCGCGGCGACCTTCTCGTCGAGGTGCTTCGGCAGGACGTACACTTCGTTCTTGTAGTTCTCGCCCTTGGTCCACAGCTCGATCTGGGCGAGCGTCTGGTTGGTGAACGAGGCCGACATCACGAAGGACGGGTGGCCGGTGGCACAGCCCAGGTTCACCAGGCGGCCCTTGGCCAGCACGATGATCTGCTTGCCGTCCGGGAACTCGACCAGGTCGGTGCCGGGCTTCACTTCGGTCCACTTGTAGTTCGACAGCGCCGCGATCTGGATCTCGGAGTCGAAGTGGCCGATGTTGCAGACGATCGACATCGGCTTCATCGCCTTCATGTGATCGGCGGTGATGACGTCGGCATTGCCGGTCGCGGTGACGAAGATGTCGGCGCGCTTCACGGCCTCATCCATGGTCACGACCTCGAAGCCCTCCATAGCCGCCTGCAGCGCGCAGATCGGGTCGATTTCGGTCACGAGCACGCGCGCGCCGCCATTGCGGAGCGACTGGGCCGAGCCCTTGCCCACGTCGCCGAAACCGGCGACCGCGGCGACCTTGCCCGCCAGCATGACGTCGGTGGCGCGACGGATCGCGTCGACCAGCGATTCCTTGCAGCCGTACAGATTGTCGAACTTCGACTTGGTGACCGAGTCGTTGACGTTGATCGCGGGGAAGGGCAACTCGCCCTTCTTCGCGATCTCGTACAGGCGGTGAACGCCGGTGGTCGTCTCTTCCGACACGCCCTTCAGGTTCTTGACGGTCTCGGTCAGATAGCCCGGCTTCTTGGCGATGAACGCCTTAACCGAACGCTGGAACTCGACCTCTTCCTCATTCTCCGGCTCGCCGAAGGTCTGGCCGGCTTCCAGCTTGGCGCCCCACAGCGCGAACATGGTCGCGTCGCCGCCATCGTCCAGGATGATGTTGGCGGTCGTGCCGTCACCATTCTTGTCCCAGTCGAAGATGTCGCCGACATAGTCCCAGTACTCGGCCAGCGTCTCGCCCTTCACGGCGAAGACGGGGATGCCGGCGGCGGCGATCGCGGCGGCGGCATGGTCCTGGGTCGAGAAGATGTTGCAGGTCGCCCAGCGCACATCGGCGCCCAGCGCGGTCAGCGTCTCGATCAGCACGGCGGTCTGGATCGTCATGTGCAGCGAACCGGTGATGCGCGCGCCCTTCAGCGGCTGCGACGCGCCGAATTCCTCGCGCAGGGCCATCAGGCCGGGCATCTCGGTCTCGGCGATCTTGATCTCGGCGCGGCCGAAATCAGCGAGGCTGATGTCCTTGATGACATAATCGTTCTTGGTGGCGGCAGTCGTGGACACGACGGAACTCCGTGCAAAATGGGGCCGACCAAGACGTAGGGACACGCCGATCGGCACGGCCGACGCCTTAGCGGTGATCGCTTTAGGGATCAAATATAAAGATATCTTTATATGCTTGAGCGGGTGTCAGCTATCGACCGCCACCTCGTTCCTCCCCTGCAAGGGGAGGGGGACCAGCGAAGCTGGTGGAGGGGTGTAACCGCTTGTGAGATTGAACTATCTTCGCCAAGGGGGACACCCCTCCGTCAGCCCTTCGGGCTGCCACCTCCCCTTGCAGGGGAGGAATTGGGGCTGGTCAGGCCGTCCCGCCGCCCGTCACCAGCTGCCTGGGATCGATCCCAGCGGTGCCGAACGCCGCCTGCCAGCGATGGTCCGGCTCCACGTCGAACAGGATGTCGCGCTCGCCGCCCACGGTGAACCAGCATCCCGGCTCGCGCAGCTCCTGCTCCAGTTGCCCGGCGTCCCAACCGGCATAGCCGAGCGCCACGATCCAGCGCTTCGGCCCCGTGCCGTCGGCGATCGCGCGCAGCACGTCGACCGTGGACGACAGCACCCAGCGACCGCTGACATCGACGCTGTCCTGTCCCTGCCAGTCATGGCTGTGCAGCACGAAGCCGCGCCGCGGTTCGACCGGGCCGCCATAATGGACCGGCGCATCGGGCGCTTCGCCATGCGGAATCTCGAACTGGTCGAGCAGCGTGTGAAAGCCGATGCCGTCGATCGTCGCGCCCACGCCGATGCCCAGCGCGCCGCCCTCGTCATGCGCGCACATCGCGATGATCGCGTGATCGAAGCGGGAATCCGCCATGCCCGGCATGGCGAGCAGGAATTGGCCGGAGAGATAGGTCAGTTGATGCACATCCCGACTATAGGGATCACCGCTTCGCCTCGCCATGCTTGAAATGCGCAGGCGTTCCGCCGCATGAGGTCGCCGCCTAGCCCGGCATGGTGCCGGGTCCATTCCAAGGATTTGGGTGACATGACGATCAAGGTCGGAGACCGCCTCCCCGCCACCACGCTGGTCAAGGTGACGCTGGATGGCCCCGAACAGGTGTCGACCACCGATTATTTCGCCGGCCGCCGCGTCGCGCTGTTCGCGGTGCCGGGCGCCTTCACCCCGACCTGTTCGGCGCAGCACCTGCCCGGCTTCGTCGCGCAAGGTGACGCGCTGAAGGCCAAGGGCGTGGACGAGATCGCCTGCACCTCGGTCAACGACGCCTTCGTCATGAAGGCCTGGGGCCAGACCAGCGGCTCGGCCGGCGTCACCATGCTGGCTGACGGCAATGCCGACTTCGCCAAGGCGGTGGGCCTGACCATGGACGGGTCGAAGTTCGGCATGGGCACGCGCAGCCAGCGCTACACCATGCTCGTCAATGACGGCGTGGTCGAACAGCTGTTCGTCGAGGCTCCGGGCGAGTTCAAGGTCAGCTCGGCCGAGCATCTGCTCAGCGAAATCTGATGCCGAACCGCGCCGCCGGTCGGATCGCTGGTGGAACAGCGGCCATCGGCGGCGCGTTTTGGGGAGAGCCCATAGGATTGAGAGAGGAACCATGGTCATGACCACCTATGTCCCCCCCGAGAAGCAGGCCCAGGCCAAGAGCCTCGGTGAAAAGGCACAGGGTGCCGCCAAGGCCGCGACCGACAAGGTGAAGGGCCATCCCTATGCCGCCGCCGGCATCGCGGCGGGCGTCGCCGCCGCCGTCGCGGGCGCCGCCTTCGGCGCGGCCAAGCTGCGCGGCACGGGCGATGACGAGAATTCGGCGCAGGGCGCCTGATCTCAACTGGGTGGAGGGCGACATGCGCCTTCCGCCCCTGCCCCCCGCCTCGCCTTCTGGGCCGCTTGCCAGCGCTGACAACTGCGCTTAGCTCCTAGGGCATGACTCAAGCCGTTCAAATCGTCGAGGAACTCGACCGCCTTTACACCGCCTCCGTCACCCGTCTGAAGGACGCGCTGACCGCCTATCTCAAGGACGGCACCGCGCCCAGCCTGGAGGCGCGCGCGCAGGGCTGTTTCGCCTATCCCGAAATCCGGCTGGTCTATCGCGGCGAAGGCGGCCGCCCGACCCCGATGCGTTCGTTCGGCCGGCTGGTGTCGGCGGGCGACTACCGGATCAGCGTCACCAAGCCGGCACTGTTCAAGGACTATCTGGTCGAGCAGCTGTCGCTGCTGATGGAGGATTATGACGTCACCGTCGAAGCGGTGCCGGGGCGTCAGGAAATCCCCTTCCCTTACGTGCTCGACCCCGGCCATGCGCTGAGCCTCGACACGGTGTCGGCGGCCGAGCTGGCGCGCTTCTTCCCGGCGACCGAGCTGGCGCATATCGGTGACGAGATCGCCGACGGGCTGTGGATGACGGCGGACGGCAACCGGCCGCTGGCGCTGTTCGACGGGCTGCGCACCGACTTTTCGCTCGCGCGGCTGCGCCACTATACCGGCACCCCGCCCGAGCATTGCCAGCGCTATGTGCTGTTCACCAATTATCACCGCTATGTCGACGAATTCGTCCGCTGGGGCGCATCGCAGCTGGGCGAGGGCTCGCGCTTCACCGCGCTGTCGGGCGCCGGCGGCATCGTGATCGAGCGACCAGAGGATGTCGACAAGATCGTCACCGACAGCGCGTGGCGGCGGCACCAGATGCCCGCCTATCATCTGGTCGCCAAGGACGGCACCGGCATCACGCTGGTGAATATCGGCGTCGGTCCATCGAACGCCAAGACGATCTGCGACCATCTGGCGGTGATGCGGCCCGAGGCGTGGCTGATGATCGGGCACTGCGGCGGGCTTCGTCCCAGCCAGCGGATCGGCGACTATGTGCTGGCGCACGCCTATCTGCGCGACGACCATGTCCTCGACGACGTGCTCCCGCCCGAAATCCCGGTGCCCGCCATCGCCGAGGTGCAGGTGGCACTCGCCAAGGCGGCGGAGATCGTCTCGGGCCAGTCGGGCGACGAACTGAAGCGCCGCCTGCGTACCGGCACCATCGTCACCACCGACGACCGCAACTGGGAGCTGCGCTATTCCAAGTCGGCGCTGCGCTTCTCGCTCAGCCGCGCGGTCGGCATCGACATGGAATCCGCCACGATCGCGGCGCAGGGCTATCGCTTCCGCGTGCCGTACGGGACGTTGCTCTGCGTCTCGGACAAGCCGCTGCATGGCGAATTGAAGCTGCCGGGTCAGGCCAATCGCTTCTACGAGCGCGCGATCAGCGAGCATATGCGGATCGGTATCGAGACCTGCGAGCAGTTGCGCCGCGAGGGCGACAAGCTGCACAGCCGCAAGCTGCGCGCGTTCAACGAGCCGCCCTTCCGCTGATCGGCAACCGGCGCGGGGGGCGGTGCGTTACGCGCACGAACCGAAACAGGGGGTTTCTCGTCATGGTCGATCCAAACGACCCGAAAAAGCCACGTCCACCGCGCCGCCGCGTCAGCCCGAAGTCTACCGCCGGCCCGACCCCGCGCAAGCGCCCCGCCGCCAAGCCGCCCGAGGTGGAAGCGCCGCCCGTCGAAACCGGCGAACAGGATGCGACGGCCGCCCCCAAGCCGGCGGCGAAGCCCAAGGCTCCCCCCAAGCCCCGCTCCACCAAGCGCATGACACCGCGCAAGGCCCCGCCGCGCAAACCCGCCCCGATCAAGCCCGCCCCCGCGCCCGCCTTGGGCAAGCATGGGCTGGACCGAGTGGGCGGCAAATGGGGCGTCGCATCGATCCTGGGCAGCCTGGCGGCCTTTGCCGGCGTGACGGCGGCGCTGCTGTCGTTGCGGGGGAGCAGCGCCAGGCGGGACGAGGACGGCGAGCGTGAAGGCAACTGAGCGCGTATATTCGCGCATTTGTCACCCAACCTCCGTTCAGGCTGAGCGAAGTCGAAGCCCACGCCCCAATCTCCGCCCAGCGGACAGGTTTTCCCTTGGCCTTCGACTTCGCTCAGGCCGAACGGAGGTGGGGGAGGCCCCATTCCTCTCCTGCAAGGGGAGGTGGCAAGGCGAAGCCTTGACGGAGGGGTGTACCCGCTCGCGATGAACAGGCACGCCCCTCCCCAAGCCCGGCTTGACGAGGGATCTTAGATCACCAGCCTTGCGGCTTGCCCTTGTTCTGCTGATCCAGCCAGGTCTTCAGCGGCGCGAAATATTCGACCAGCGCCTTGCCCGACATCTCGCGGCTGCCGGTGAACACCTGCAAGGCATCCGGCCACGGCTTGGACTGGCCCATCGCCAGCATCGCGTTCAGCTTCTCGCCGACCTGCTTGTTGCCATAGAAGGAACAGCGGTGCAGCGGCCCCTTCCACCCGGCCTGCTCGCACGCCGCCTTGTAGAATTGGAACTGCAGCACCCGCGCCAGGAAGTAACGCGCATAGGGCACGCCCGCCGGGATGTGGTACTTGGCGCCCGGATCGAACTTCGTCTCGTCGCGCGAGACCGGCGGCACCACGCCCTGATATTTCAAGCGCAATGCATCCCAGCCCGCCTGATACTGGCCGGCGGGTATCTGGCCCGAGAAGACGCCCCAGCGCCACTTGTCGATCAGCAGGCCGAAGGGCAGGAACGCGACCTTGTCCATCGCCTGGCGCAGCAGCAAGCCGATGTCCTTGTCGGCACTCGGCACCTTCGCCGGGTCGAGCAGGCCGATCTTCACCAGATAATCGGGCGTGATCGACAGCGCGACGGTATCCCCGATCGCTTCATGAAAGCCGTCATTCGCGCCGTTCTTGTACAGGAACGGCTGGTTCTTATAGGCGCGCTGATAGTAATTGTGCCCTAATTCGTGATGGATGGTGACGAAGTCGTCGCCATTCACCTTGGTGCACATCTTGATGCGAATATCGTCCAGATTGTCGATGTCCCAGGCCGAGGCATGGCAGATTACCTCGCGGTCGGCGGGCTTGGTGATCTGCGACCGCTCCCAAAAAGTCTTCGGCAATGGCGCGAAGCCGAGCGAGGAATAGAAGCCCTCGCCCGCCTTCACCATCTTGATCGGGTCGTAACCCTTGGCCTTCAGCAGCTCGCCGGTGTCATATCCGACATCGCCCGCACCCTTGGGCGCGACGACGTCATAGATATTGCCCCATTCCTGCGCCCACATATTGCCCAGCAGATCGGCGCGGATCGGGCCGCTCTTGGCCTGCACCGCATCGCCGTACTTTTCGTTCAGCTTCCAGCGGACATAGGTGTGCAGCGCCTTGTACAGCGGCTCCAGCTCGCCCCAGATCTTGTCGGTCAGCTGCGCGAACTGTTCGGGGCTCATGTCATAGCCCGAACGCCACAGCGCGCCGGCATCGGCATAGCCGAGTTCCTTAGCACCCTGGTTGGCGAGGGTCGTCATCTGCGCATAATCGGCGCGCATCGGTGCACCGACATTGTCGTGCCAGCTGACCCACATCTCCTTCAGCTTGGCGGGATCGCGCTCGCTGCCCATCGCCGCCTCGATATCCGATCCGTTGATCGGCTGGCCGTTGAGCACGCCCTTGCCCTTGCCATAGGAGGAGGACATGCGCGTGGTCAGCATCGACAGCTGCGCCGCCGCGCCCGGCGTGGTCGGCGCGGGCAGCGTGATCCCGCCGCGCAGCAGGTCCAGCTTGCGCTTGGTGTCATAGGACAGGCCCGGCAGCGCCTGATAGCGCGCTGCGCCCAGGCCATAGCGGACGGCCAGATCGGTCATCTCCGCGCCCGAGGCGGCGGCGAGCGCATCGGTGTCGTCGGTGATATAGGTCGCATTGACCCACGCGATCTGCTGCGCGGGCACCGACTTTTCGGCCAGCGTCTTTTCGGCTTCCGCGACGAAGGCATCGGCCGAGGCGACGGTGGCCGGTGCCTGCTTGCCGGGCGCTGCGGACGACGCGGTGGGGGGCGTGGTGGTTTGGGCTTGCGCGGCACCCGCCAATACAAAGGCGAGCACGGTGCCGGAAACGGCGGAGCGGATCATCATATCCCCCTAAAATCCTGAATTGCCCTCGAAACGGGGCGGATGGCGCGCAGTTGCGGCGCTTTGGTGGTCGCCGTCAAGCGCTCAGGAAGTGCGCGATCGCAGCGCCCAGTTCGGGCTTGGTCACCGAACCCATATGGTTGCCCGGAATTTCAACATAGCGCCCACGCGGCAACGCATCGGCCAGCTCGACCGCCGCGCCATTGTCGAAATCGTCGACGCCCGCGACTACGAGCGCGGGCAGGTCGAACCCCTCGATCGCCGATAGCGGCGTGTCGGCAAAGGTCTGAAGGATATGGAGCAGCGCCACCGGATCGCCGCCGGTCGTCTTCAGGAACGCCTCGGCCATCCATTCGGGGCTGCCGCGCTTGTGCTCGCCGAGCCGGGTCAGGATGTTGGTGAAATGATCGACCCGGCGATCGGTATGGAGCAGCCCCTCCAGCCCCATGCCGGCGAAGATCGCCTTGCCCGGCTCGGCGCCCGTCGCCAGCATCCGCGACACGGTGCGCGCGCCGAGCGAATAGCCGCCCAGATCATAATCGGTCAGCCCCAGATGCGTGACCAGCGCATGGCCGTCCCGGGTCAGCGCGTCCTTGGGATAGGCGGCGGGGTCATGCGGCTTGCCGCTTTCGCCATGCGCGCGCAGGTCGGGCATGATCACCCGATAGCCCTTGGCGGCAATGGCGGCGGCATGGCCGTAGCGAATCCAGTTGGTATAGGCGTCGGAGAAATAACCGTGGATCAGGATCAGAGCGCGCCCCTCTCCCATCTCACGCCACGCGATCGGGGTGCCGTCGAAGCTGTCGAAGAAGCGGGTTTCGGGGGCGGTGTCGGCCAAGGGTTCGGTCTCCGGGAAGCAAGCTGTAGCCGCATCTCCTAATACGGATCGACCGGGATGTGGACCTCTCATCCGGCCGCGCCGCCCTCACCCTTCCCACCCGCTAGAGCGGGCGGGCCCCTTCCCTCTCCCGGTGGGAGAGGGAGGGAGGCGCGAAGCGCCGTAAGGGTGAGGGTCGTCTGCGTTACCCCACATAGATCCCCGCCACCCGCCACTCACCGTCTTCGCGCTCCAGCGTCAGCGTTTCGACGATGTCCGCCGAGGTCCCGAACCGCGTGTTGAACCGCACCATCCGATAGCCGGCGGGCGGCGCGGGAATGTCTTCCTGGCTCAGCAGGGTCCGCGACACCGTCTTGCCCAGCGGCGTGCGCACCTTTTCCGACGTGGCGGCCCAGACCTGTTCGGTGTTGAGCTTGCGGAAACTGCTGGTCGTCAGGCGGTAGCTGTCGGCCCAGCGGCCTTGGTCGATCAATTGCAGGAAGCGCTGGGCCGCCTCCACCGCCGCCGGGTCGGCGGTCGTGGTCGATGTCGCGGTCGCTTGCGGCGGGGCGGAGGCCATGTGGGTCAGGCCGCCAAGGGCGAGTAGGCTGAGGGCTAGGGTCATGAGGGTCGCTCCGATGATGATCCGGGGACGGCGGATGCCGTGTCCCACGCCGACGACCGGCGCCGGGCCGTCATCCGTCATCGTCCCGGGTCGGTCCTCCCCGATCCTTCTGTCCCCCACATATTCGGGGGGCGGCGATGCGATCGCCCCGCCTTCTGCATCGAGAAGCATCCGCGCCGCTTCCCGGCTGCTCGACACCGACAGCTTGCGCCGCGCGTCTCGCAGTCGTTCGTTGATAGTATGGACCGACAGGTCGAGCACCTGCGCGACCGACTTGGCGTCATGCCCCCGCACGATCAGGCGCAGCGTCTCCTTCTCCTTTTCGGTCAGCGCCGTGAGGCCGTGTCTCTCCCGCATGGTCATTGCCCCTGCCCTATGGTCGTGCCGGGCGTGTCGCCAACCCCCAATAATTTGTATCTTCGGATTGAGCGCGGCGCGTGGGCTTCGACTTCGCTCAGCCTGAACGGCTGTGGGATAAGCGGCTCGATCCCCAACCTCCGTTCAGGCTGAGCGAAGTCGAAGCCCACGCCCACGCCCCACCGCCCACCAATTGGCTTGCAGGGACAGATGCGGTAGAAGCCCGAAAACTGCCGCCAGAAGCAGACCGCCAGGAGCGGATGCCGGACCCCATATCCGGACCCTCGATGACCGCAGCGACCGCCTCCCCAGCCGACACCCCGCCGCCCAGCCCGATCGGCCGGCCACACAGCCTGCTCGAAGACGCCTATGCGATCTTCATCGGCTGCGCGTTGCTAATCGTGGGGCTGGTGTTCCTGAAAGCGGCGGGGCTGGTGACGGGCGGGATCGCGGGGGTCGCGCTACTGCTGTCCTATCTGATCCCGCTGCCCGCCGGCGTGCTGTTCACGCTGGTCAACATCCCCTTCTTCCTGTTCGCGCACAAGGTGATGGGCGCGCGGTTCGCGGTGAAGACGGTGCTGGTCAATATCGGCATCGGCGCGGCATCGGCGATCACCCGCGTCTCGGTGCATGTCGACAGCGTCCACCCGGCCTTCGCCGCGCTGGTCGGCGGCACCGTGATCGGCATGGGCATATTGGCGCTGGCACGGCATCAGGCGGGCGTGGGCGGCACCGGGGTGATCACCATCTGGCTCTATCGCAAGCGTGGCTGGAACATGGGGATGACGCAGGTCGCGCTCGACGTGTTCATCCTGTCGATGGCGATCCCGGTGGTGACGGGGCCGCAGATGATCTGGTCTGCGATCAGCGCGGCGGCGATCAGTCTGATCCTCTTCGCCTGGCACCGGCCGGGATTGTATATGGGGCGGTAATAAAATCCTCCCCGGTCCGGGGAGGTGGCAGGCCGAAGGCCTGACGGAGGGGGGCTTCCACGAAGGTCATCCCTTGTGGAAGCCCCCCTCCACCACCGCTTCGCGGCGGTCCCCCTCCCCGTTGCCGGGGAGGATCGCGTCTCAACCCTTCTTCAGGTGGCGGCGGCCGAGCAGTTCGGCGATCTGCACTGCGTTCAGCGCCGCGCCCTTGCGGAGATTATCCGACACGCACCACAGCGACAGGCCGTTATCGACCGTCGAGTCCTCGCGCACGCGGCTGATGAAGGTCGCATAGTCGCCGACGCACTCTACGGGCGTGACGTATCCGCCGTCCTCGCGCTTGTCGATCAGCATGACGCCGGGGGCTTCGCGCAGGATGTCCTGCGCTTCCTGGGCCGAGATCTCGTCCTCGAACTCGATGTTCAGCGCCTCGGAATGGCCGACGAAGACGGGCACACGCACGCAGGTCGCGGTCACCTTGACCTTGGGGTCGAGGATCTTCTTGGTCTCGGCCACCATCTTCCATTCTTCCTTGGTCGAACCGTCGTCGAGGAAGCTGTCGATGTGCGGGATCACGTTGAAGGCGATCTGCTTGGTGAACTTCTTGGGCTCGGCGGGGTCGCCGACGAAGATGTTGCGGCTCTGCTCGAACAGCTCGTCCATGCCTGCCTTGCCCGCGCCCGACACCGACTGATAGGTCGCGACAACGACGCGCTTGATCGTCGCCTTGTCGTGGAGCGGCTTGAGCGCCACGACCATCTGCGCGGTCGAGCAGTTCGGGTTGGCGATGATGTTCTTGGCCGTATAGCCGTCGATCGCGTCCGGGTTCACCTCGGGCACGATCAGCGGCACGTCCGGGTCCATGCGATAGAGCGACGAATTGTCGATCACGACGCAGCCGGCGGCGGCGAATTTAGGCGCATAGACCTTGGTCGCGTCCGATCCGATCGCGAACAGCGCGATGTCCCAGCCGGTGGGATCGAAATGCTCGATATTCTTGATGGTGAGCATCTTGCCCGTCTCACCATATTCGATCTGGTCGCCCTGGCTGCGCGACGAGGCGACGACCGCCAGTTCGTCGATCGGAAATTCCCGCTCCGCCAGAATGTTGATCATTTCCCGGCCGACATTGCCCGTCGCCCCGGCGACCACCACGCGATAACCCATTAAACCCTCCACTCGGAAGCGTGAGCCGGTAGCGTCATTGCGCGGACACGTCCACCAACTTTGCGAAAAGTGCGCGTTTGGCGCGGCCAAGCGGGGGTTTAGCGAGCCCCCGCCCGCCCCTCAGGCCGCATGATGCAGCGGCGCCGCTTCCAGCCATGCCGGCACCGATTGCGTCCGGATCGCCGCCGCCGCGATCCGGGGCGCGGTGACGGCATGGCGATCGCCATCGACCATGATCTCCGCCACCAGCGCCCGGCTGTTGTAGCAGGAGGCCATCGACGCGCCGTACGCGCCGACATCGCGAAGAACGGCCAGATCGCCCTCCGCCACCCGATCGATCAGGCAGGCTCTGGCGAACCGGTCGCTGCTCTCGCAGACCGGGCCGACGACATGGGCGCGTATCGTCTTGCCGGTCGGCGCGACCGCCGTAAATTCATGCCATGCGTCATAGAGGGCGGGCCGCGCCAGATCGTTCATGCCCGCATCGACGACGACGAAGGGACAGTCCGAACCCGGCTTCACCCAGAGCACGCGGGTCAGCAACACGCCGGCATGCGCAGCGATATAGCGGCCCGGCTCGAACATCAGCGTCACGTCCCAGTCGCGGGTGACGCGGGCGACCATCGCGCCATAGGCCAGGACATCGCCGTCCGCGCCGCCGCGATAGTCGACACCCAAGCCCCCGCCCAGATCGACATGGGTGATCGGATGCCCCCGCGCGCGAAGCAGCGCGACCAGCTGGGCGATCTTGCGATACGCCGCCTCCATCGGTGCCGGGTCGATGATCTGGCTGCCGATATGGACGGCAATGCCCTGCATCGCGATACCCGCTCGGCCCGCCAGCCGATCATAGATGTCCAGCGCCTGCGCGAAGGCCACGCCGAACTTGCTGTCACTCTTGCCGGTGGTGATCTTGGCATGGGTGCCGGCATCGACATCGGGATTGACGCGCAGCAGCGCGGTCGCGGTCAGCCCGATGCGGGTGGCCATCGCGGCCAGCACCTCGCCCTCGCGTTCGCTCTCCAGATTGATATGCCCCACCCCGGCGTGCAGTGCCTGCGCCAGTTCGGCCGGCGTCTTGCCGACCCCCGAATAGACGATGTCGCCCGCCGCCATGCCGGCCTGCAGCGCGGCGGTCAGTTCGCCGCCCGAGACGATATCGGCGCCAAAGCCCTCTCCGCGAAGCAGCGACAGCACCGCCAGCGACGGATTGGCCTTGACCGCGAAGGCCAGCGATTTGCGTGGGATCGGCGACAGCGCCTCGCGAAACCGGCGTGCGGCGGCGCGCAGGGCGCCCGCCGAATAGACATAGGTCGGCGTGCCGACCGCCTCCGCGATGGTCGCCAGCGACACACGCTCGGCATGCAGGACGCCGTCGCGAAAACCAAAACCCGCCTCGCGCGTCATGACCGGCGCCCCCGCTTGATCCGGGCGGCATGAATGACCTCGGCGGTATGATAATGCCCGCGCCGCTCCGCGCGCAGCGCCTGGGGCAGACGCTTGCCGTTGAGCAGCAGGAGGACGCCTCCGAGCGCGACGAGGAACCAGAACAGCGCCAGCAACGATCCCGCCGGCTCCATCAGCGTGGCGACCACCGCACCCAGCGTCATCGCCGCGCCCAGCGAACGCCAGGCCATGTCGCGGGCCGTCATGCCGCCGCCTCCCTGCCGTCGCGCCCATTGATGGGATCGCCGATCACGCAGGCGGCGGCAGCCTCGAATGCATGGGACGGCGCGCCGCACCGGTGACAGAGCAGGATGTCGGCGGGAAAGGCGCGCTCCTCCGCCAGCGCATCGGCGGGATCGCGACGTTCGAATACCAGCCCCATCGCGGCATGGCGATGCCGCCGCGCGGCGGCGCGGGCGCGGCCGATCAGCGCGGGCGAGCGGCCGAGGCCCCGTCCCTCGATCGCGGTAAAGCCCTTCGCGCGCGCCTGCTCGGCCACCGCGATCAGGAATCCGCCCGCGCCGCAGTCGGCGTCGACGATGCGGACCGCACGGCGATGCCGCTCGCGCAGATGGTCGAGCGCCACCTCGACGGCGGGCCAGCGGGGGTCGTGGCGATGCCGGTTGCCGCTATGCATGATGACCCCTCCCCTCACGCCGCATGCGCCAGCGCATGGGCATCGGCCGCGACCGGATCGAAGGACACCAGCGGCACCAGCGCCTCGACGGCGACGGTCACGCTGGCATGATAGATGTCGGCCTCCTCGGCCGCGAAGCGCATCGCCGCACCGCGCGAGACGAAACGCCCCTCCAGCATCCCGGCGCTATCCTGCACCAGCCAATGACCGGCCCGGTCCTGGCCGACATAGATGTGCCGCGTCTGCGGGTCGGGATCGATGGGGAAATCGGTACGCATGGACACTGAAGACCTTTGCCGATCGGACGATCGTTCGTCCGCCCGCATCAGCTACGCCCCGCCCCATAGGGTTTCGAGATCGATTTCCCGGTATCGCATAGTGGGGGCATAATGTCGGTCACAACCGGCGCCAGCGTGCGCTGACCTCCACCTCATCGAACATATGCCCGCCCAGTATCGCCAGCGCGCTGCCCAGGCTGGCGCAGAAAAAGCCTGTGGTCGCCAGCGCATAGCTCAGCAACCCGGCACGGCCGCCATGGCCCGCCATCACGATCAGATGCGCGATCGCCCGCCATGCGAGCACGCAAAGCCCCACGCCCAGACAGCGCAGTGCCAGTCCCTGCCGCCAAGTCATGCTCCGTACCGCCATATCACCTCCCGGGATCGGTCGGCGGCTAATCGCGGTGCGCGTAGCAATGCGAGAGCGATTTCCCGCTATCGCATAGCGGCGGCATAATATGCAGGGAGCCAAAGGGCTCCCCGAGCTCAGTCGTGCGTGCTGGCGGCCCAGGTGGCGTGGGCGATGCCATGGACCGACTGGAAATGATCGGTGATCCGGTCCAGCTCCCCAGCCTCGACGATCGTGCTGGTCAGCGTGGCGGTGACCGTCACCTGGTCCTCGCCCAGTTCCTCTGTATCGAGTTCGCCGACCGGCAGGCCGGCGCGCTCCAGATGCTCGACCAGCATGTCGCCGACCGGGCCGGCGCTGGCGGCGGCGGTCGTCAGGCTGACCGAATAGGTCGCCTCGACATGCCGCCCCTCCACCGGGATGCGGTTGATCGCGTCGACCAGCGGGCGCAGCGCGGTGTTGGCGAGCAGGACGACGATCGTCAGCAGCACCGCCTCGGCCACCATGTCGCTGCCCGCGATCGACCCGACCGCCGCCGAGCACCAAAGGGTCGCGGCGGTGTTCAGCCCGCGGACGTTCATCCCCTCCTTCATGATGACGCCCGCGCCCAGGAAGCCGATGCCGGAGACGACATAGGCGATGATCCGGATCGACTCGATGTCGCCGCCCAGCCGCTGGCCAAGATCGACGAACGCCGCCGCGCCGATCGCGACCAGCGCGTTGGTGCGCAGCCCGGCGGTGCGCTGGCGGTACTGCCGCTCCGCCCCGATGACGGTGCCCAGCACGAAGGCGGTCAGATAGCTGACCAGCGTGTCGAGGAACGGCCAGAGGTGGAAGGTTTTCAGGAATGCCATGGCTGCTCACCCAATTCCTCCCCTGCAAGGGGAGGGGGACCGCTGCGAAGCGGTGGTGGAGGGGTGTCACCGCCAGCGTGGACACCCCTCCGTCAGTCCTTCGGACTGCCACCTTCCCTTACAGGGGAGGAATGACGGCATTATTTCTTCGCCGGCTTGTCCTTCACCGTCCGGTCCAGGAAGTTCAGGATCGTGTGCCACAGATGCTGCGACACGCCCGGTCCGCCGACGCGGTGGGTCTGCCCCGGATAGAGCATCATCTCGAACGGCGTGTCGGTCTTCTGCATCTCGGCGGCGAAGGCGGTGGCATTGTCGAGAAAGACATTGTCGTCCGCCATCCCGTGGATCAGCATCAACGGATCGCGGATCTTCGCCGCCTCCTTGATCGCTTCCGAGGTCGCATAGCTTTGCGGGTCGGTGCGCGGATCACCCAGATAGCGCTCGGTATAATGGGTGTCGTAGAGCTGCCAGTCGGTGACCGGCGCCCCCGACACGGCGGCGGCATAGACGCCCGGCGTCTTCTCCAGCATCTTGATCGACATATAGCCGCCGTACGACCAGCCATAGGTCGCGATCCGGCCCGCATCGACGAAGGGCAGCGTCTTCAGATAATTCGCCCCCGCCAGCTGATCGGCGACCTCGACCGTGCCCATCGCATGATAGATGGCATCCTCGAACGCCTTGCCACGATTATAGGAGCCGCGATTGTCGATTTGGAAGAAGATCCAGCCCTGATCGACCAGATATTGCGGCAGCGCGCCCTGCCAGCCGCGCGTGACCTGCTGACCGGTGCCGGGACCGCCATAATGCTGGAAGAACACGGGGTAGCGCTTGCCCGGTTCCAGCTTGGGCGTGATCATCTCCCAATAAAGCGTCGTGCCGTCATCGGCCTTGATCGTGCCGAACTTGGTCTCGCGATGGCTGGCGAGATAGGGCGCATAGGGGTGCCCCGCGACAATCGCATTCTCGTAGATCCAGTTCAGCCGCTTGCCCGTCGTATCGGCGAGATAGATCTGCGTCGGCTGGGTCGGGCTGGAGCGCGAGACGATGAAGCGGCTGGCCGACGAATCCATCGACGCGCTGTTGGTATAGCCGCGCTCGGTCAGGCGGGTGACGACGCCCGGCTGCGCGATGTCGACCGCATAGAGATGCTGTTCGAGGACATCGTCCTTCAGCCCGGTGAAATAGAGCCGTCCCTTCGCTTCGTCGACGCCGACCAGGTTGGTGACGACCCACGGCCCCCGGGTCAGCTGCGTCCACTGGCCGTTCGCGAAGCGATAGAGGTGGCCATAGCCGTCGCGCTCCGACCGCCAGATCAGGCTGCCGTCCTTCATCGGGCGATAAGCGTCGGACAGGTTCAGCCAGCTGCGATCGCCGGACCGCTCGGTGAAGAGCACGGTCGACTTGCCCGTCCTGGGATCGACGCGCAGCATGTCGAGCGTCTTCTGGTCGCGGCTCTCGCGCTGGACCAGCATCGCCGAGCCGTCGGGCGTCCAGTCGACACGCGCCAGATAGATGTCGGGATTGCTGCCGAGATCGACCTTCACGCGGCCCGACCCGTCCGCCTTCATGACGTAAAGATCGACCAGCGCATTGGGCGTACCCGCCGCCGGATAGCGCTGTTCATAGACCTTGGTGCCCGCCGCACCGATCGCGGCGCGCACCGCGACCTTGACCGGCGCCTCGTCGAACCGCTCGACCGCGATATAGCGCTCGTCGGGGCTCCACCAATAGCCGGTGAAGCGGTGCATTTCCTCCTGCGCGACGAACTCCGCTTCGCCGAAATGGACGGTGCCGCCGCCTTCCTTGGTCAAGGCACGCGCCTCGCCACCGGCCAATGGCATGGCCCAGAGATTCTGGTCGCGCACGAAGCTGACATAGCCGCCCTTGGGGCTGACGATCGGGTTCAGCTCGCCGCCGGGCGTATTGGTCAGGCGACGGACCTGACCGTCGAGACCGGCAAGATAGAGGTCGCCGTCCAGCGGGACCAGGATCGACTTGCCGTCGGGCGCCCAGTCATAGGCGACGATGCCCTTCGACCCGCCGATACGCGCGCGCTCCCGCTGCATCTTCTCGGCCTCGGACAGTTCCGCGCCCGAGCCGACCTTCTTGGAGTCGACCAGCATCCGCTCCTCGCCGGTGCGGGTATCGCGTGCCCAGAGGTCGAGCCGCTCCTTTTCGTCCGCGCGCGGGCGCAGCGAGGTGAGCAGCGTGCCGTCGGGCGACAGGCGCAGCCCGCGCGGCTGCGACCCCGACAGGTCCGGGCTGCCGAACACCCGTGCCAGCGTCAGGTCGCCCGCCTTCTCATTCCGCTCAGCGGCCATCGCCGGCACCCCCGACCCGATCGCGATCGAGGCCCCGACCGAAGCCAGCGCCAGACCCAGCACCCATTTGCGCATCCATAGCACTCCAAACCATCGTTTCGCCGATCATCCCGGCGCATGGCGCGCGTTATCGCGACCGTGCCGCCATCCGTAAAGCGGCATCCTCGGCCAGCAATGTCGCGCCGCGCGGATATTCGTAAACCCGGCATTAACGAAAAGCCGATAGGACCGACGATCGGGAGCATAAGGGCGGCGCACCTCCCCTCGCGGTCGGGAGGCTTATCGGAACGGACATGACGATCACGGCAGCATTCGACATCCAGCATGACCGGCGCGGGGATATCGACGCGATCCTGGCGCGGCTGGGCAGCGCGGGGCATCCGCATGTCCAGGCGCTGCTGATGCCGCAGGCGCTGCTGCACGACCTGACCGACGCGGTGCATGCGCTGTGCGCGGTGCATGGCAATCATCCCAGCATGATCGACTATGCGATGGCGCGCGGCATCCAGCTCGAGACGCTGCCCTGGCTGATCCGTTCGTCCAACGCCTTTGCCCATGAACGCGCCTTTCTCGCCAACCTGACCTCCGCCGCCGGCCCGCTGCCCTCCACCCCCGGACAGGCGCAGGCCGATGCCGCGCTGACCCAGTTGCGCCACACGCTGGAGATGCTCGCCAATTCCGACCGGCGCGGCTGCGCGACGGGTGCCGTCTCCGCCCTCATCCTCGACTGGCAGGCGATCCGGCAGCTGCTCGATCACGCCGCGAACCGCTTCGGGATCGAAGCGCCGCCCGAATTGCTGCCCGACCCGATCCGGCGCGAGGTGGACGGCGACGATCCCGCTTTGGGCATCGCCCGCGCGCGCGGGTTCGGCGCCACCCAGCTGCTCAACCAGCATCGCGGACTGTGGGAACTGCTCGAAGCGCGCGCCAGCGCCCGGCGCGGATAGACCATGTGCCCGCGTCCCCTCGACTGGACGCACGCAACACTCCGTTTACCGGCCTATCGTCGCGTTAACCATATTGGGCAGGATCAGGTTAATCCCGCAAACTCAAGATGGTGGGCATGAAAGGCATCGTTCCCCCCGTAACTTTGTCACTCTGCGCCGTGGCGATCGCCTCGCCCGCCCCGGCCCGCTCGCTGCTCGACTATGTGGGGCAATGCGTCCCCTTCGCCCGCCAGGCGTCGGGCATCGCGATCTATGGCGACGCCTGGACCTGGTGGGGCCAGGCCGAGGGCAAATATCCGCGCGGGCATGCGCCCCGCGTCGGCGCCGTCGTCGTCTTCGCCCGGACCGCGCGCCTGCCGCTGGGCCATGTCGCGGTGGTCAGCCGCGTCGTCGAAGACCGCGTACTGATGCTGACCCACGCCAATTGGTCGATCCAGAATGGCGAGCGCGGCCATGCCGAACAGGACGTCACTCTCTTCGACGTTTCCCCCAACAATGACTGGAGCAATGTCCGTGTCTGGTTCCGCGACTCGGATGGCCTGGGCAGCTCGACCTATCCGCTTTACGGCTTCATCTATGGCAAGGGCCGCACCGCGCCCGAGCTGACCAGCGAGAAGCCCGATTATGTCGGCGCACTGATCGACGCCTATGTCGCGCGCTGATTGCCGGACGCTCCGATAGGGCATAGTCTGCCAGCCATTCCCTGGGAGGAGAATGGCGATGATGATGTTGGTTGCCTTGCTGACCCTTTCGACCATCGGTGAGGACGTGTTGAACACCACGCCCACGCTCGGTCAGCCCCCGGCTCGCTGTACGCCCCATGCCGAGCAGGTGGCCAGCTCCGCCCCCACGAACAAAGGCGGCCTTCGCAAGCTCAACGAAATGCCCGCCGCCGAGCCGCATCTCGCGGTGCTGCGCAGCGTCGATGGCTGCCCTGTGCCCGTCAAGGTCCGCGCCGAGGTCGCCCCTCGCCGCTGATCCTCATGCGCCCGCGGGGTGATGGATGACACCGCCGGTCATCGGTTGGGGTACGCCGGTCGTCCCCGGAAAGCTGATCGGCAGGTCGCGCAGGCGGCGCACCGCCATATAGGCGAAACCCTCCGCCTCCAGCGCGTCGCCGTTCCAGCCGAGCGTATCGGTCGGTTCGGGCGTCAGGTCCGTCTCGGCGGCGATCATCGCCAGCATCGTGGCATTGTGCCGGCCGCCGCCCGCGACCAGCAGCCGCTGCGGCTGCTCCGGCAGATGGTCGAGCGCCCGCGCCACCGTCCGCGCGGTGAAGGCGGTCAGCGTCGCGGCGCCGTCCGCCGCCGACAGGCCGCGCGCCGGCTGGATGGTGAAGTCGTTGCGGTCGAGCGACTTGGGCGGCGCGAGGTCGAACCAGTCATTGTCCATCATCGTGTCGAGCACGGTCGGCTCCACCCGCCCCGACCCCGCCAGCGCGCCGTTCGCGTCGTAACGCTGCCCCGCCTCGGCCTCCATCCAGTGATCGATCAGCCCGTTGGCCGGCCCGGTATCGAAGGCGACCAGCGAGCCGTCGCGGCCGATCCAGGTGATGTTGGCGACCCCGCCCAGGTTGAGCAGCGCGACCGGCCGCGCCAGCCCGGCGGCGAGCGCGGCGTGATAGATCGGGATCAGCGGCGCGCCCTGCCCGCCCGCCGCGACATCGGCCGAACGGAAATCGCCGACCACGGTGATCCCGGTCGCGTCCGCCAGCGCCTGTCCATCGCCGATCTGCCAGGTCCAGCCGCGATCGGGGCGGTGCGCCACCGTCTGGCCGTGAAAGCCGATGACATCGACCGCCTCCGCGCCCAGTCCGGCATCGCGCAGCAGCTTCTGCACGACCATCGCATGGGTGCGCACGATCAGATCGCTGGCGGCCACGATCGGAGGACTGGCGCGCGGCCGCTCGAAGGTCAGTGCCAGCGCGGTCGCCTCGGCCAGCTCGGCGCGGGCGGCGTCCGAATACGGTTCGGTGCGAAAGGCGACGGGACGCACCTGGCCCTCGCCATCCGTCTCGATCAGCGCCGCATCCACCCCGTCGAGCGAGGTCCCCGACATCAATCCGATCGCCAGCATCACGCCTAACCCTTGTGAATTTCCGTCCCTCATGCCGGGATCGCGGCGGCCTGTCGACCACATGGCGCAAGCGCATCTGGAAAAGCGGTCCGATTTGGACTATGTGCGCGCGCATCCCATGGCAACCAAACTCCCCACTCCGCCGCGCGTCGGCATGGTCTCGCTCGGCTGTCCCAAGAATTTGGTCGACAGCGAACGCATCCTGACCCAGCTGCGCGCCGATGGCTATCAGATGTCGCCCGACTATGCCGGCGCGGACGTCGTACTGGTCAACACCTGTGGCTTTCTCGACTCCGCCAAGGAGGAAAGCCTGGAGGCGATCGGCGAGGCGATCAAGGAAAATGGCCGCGTCATCATAACGGGGTGCATGGGCAAGGAAGCCGAGGCGATCCGCACCCGCTTTCCGGACGTGCTGGCGATCACCGGCGCGCATGAATATGAGCAGGTGGTAGAGGCCGTCCATGCCGCCGCGCCCGCCAACCTGTCGCCCTATATCGACCTGATCCCCGACGCCGGCCTGAAGCTGACCCCGCGTCACTACAGCTATCTAAAGATTTCGGAGGGCTGCAACCACCGGTGCAGCTTCTGCATCATCCCCAGCCTTCGCGGCGATCTGGTCAGCCGCCGCCCCGATGCGATCCTGCGCGAGGCGGAGAAGCTGGTCGCAGCGGGCACCCGCGAACTGCTGGTCATCAGCCAGGACACCTCGGCCTATGGCATCGACATCCGCAAGGAGCCGCGGATGTGGAAGGGCCAGGAGGTCGTGCCGCACATGACCGACCTGGCCCGCGAACTGGGCAAGATCGCGCCCTGGGTGCGCCTCCATTACGTCTATCCCTATCCGCATGTGGATCAGGTGATCCCGCTGATGGCGGAGGGGCTGGTGCTGCCCTATCTGGACATTCCGTTCCAGCATGCCGCGCCGTCGGTCCTACGCCGCATGAAGCGCCCCGGCAACGACGCCAAGGTGCTGCAACGCATCCAACAGTGGCGCGACATCTGCCCCGACATCGCGATCCGCTCGACCTTCGTCGTCGGTTTCCCCGGAGAAACCGAGGAGGACTTCGAATATCTCCTCGACTGGCTCGACGAAGCCCAGCTCGACCGGGTCGGCGCCTTCCGCTTCGAGCCCGTAGAGGGTGCCGCCGCCAATGCGCTGCCCGATCACGTCCCCGAGGAGGTGAAGGAAGAACGTTACGCGCGGATCATGGAGAAGACCGCCGCCATCTCCGCCGCCAAGCTGGCCGCGAAGGTGGGTCGCACCCTGCCCGTCATCATCGACGCGGTCGACGAGGACGGCGGTGCTACCGGCCGCAGCCAGGCCGACGCGCCCGAGATCGACGGTGAAGTCTTCCTGCGCGATGCCGGGCATCTGAGCGTCGGCGACATCGTGAAGGTCACGATCGAGGATGCCGACGAGCACGACCTGTACGGCGTCCCCGTCACAGGAAACGCATAAGCATCATCACCAGCCCGGCCATCGACACCAGATAGGCCAGCGACCGCACATAGCGGACGCCGAAGATGTACAGCGGCACATAGGCGACCCGCGCGAGGAACCACACCCACGCGCCGGTCGCCGCCATTCCACCGCTCTGGCCCGTCACTGCCAGCCCCAGCGCCAGTGCGATGAAGACCGGCCAGGTCTCACGAAAATTGGCCGAGGCGCGCTCGGCCCGCCCGGCATAGGGGCCAAGCGGTGCCGGCGTCCCGTCACGCGGCCCGGCGTTCCAGCCGATCCCCCGGTCGAGCGTCGCCAGCTGCGATTGCAGCGCGATATGTACGAACAGCAGGATGATCGACCAGCCGAGGATCGTTAGTTCGGTCGTCATTCCCTGTCTCCAGTGGCCACCCCGGCGAAGGCCGGGTTCCATGCCATAGCCGTTCCAACGCAAAGCATAGCGACTGGCCCCCCGGACTCCGCCGGGATGGCAAAGAAATTCATCCCCACCCTCCGTTCAGCCTGAGCGTAGTCGAAGGCCAAGGGACGCACTCTCCACGCAACCCCGGATCAAGCGTGGCGAATGTGCCAGCGTGGCCTTCGACTACGCTCAGGCTGAACGGAGGGTGGGGTGATTTTGGAAAAGCCGCTTGGGCTGAGCGCAGTCGAAGCCCACGCCGCAGCACCCCACACCCCGTTGCGCCACCTCGCCAAACCTGCTTCCTTGGGCGCCATGAGATACCCCCATTTGCTGGCGGCGATCGCGTTCATCGCCCCCGCTCCGCTGCTTGCCCAGGCGCTGACCCCCGCCGAGACCCGGACGATCGATGCGCTGGTGGCGAAGACGCTGGCCGATACCGGAGTTCCCTCCGCCTCGATCGCGGTGGTGCGGGGCGGCAAGACCGTGCTCGCCAAGGCGTATGGCAAGCAGTTCGAGGGGCAGAAGGGGCCGGCCGATCCGACCCTGCCCTATCAGATCGCCTCGGTGTCCAAGCAGTTCACTGCCGCCGCTATCCAGTTGCTGGCGGACGAGGGCAAGCTGTCGCTCGACGACACCGTGAACAAATACATTCCCGGCATCACCGGTGGCGACACGATCACCATCCGCCAGCTACTCAGCCATACCTCGGGCCTGCGCGACTATTGGCCGCAGGATTACAGCTTCAAGGCGATGGCGACCCCGACCACGCCGCAGGGCATCGTCGACCGCTGGGCCAAGGCACCGCTCGACTTCGCGCCCGGCACCCAGTGGCAATATTCCAATACCGGCTATGTCGTCGCGGGGATGATCGTCGAGAAGGTGTCGGGCCAGCCGCTGCTCGATTTCCTTCAGGCGCACGTGTTCCGCCGGCTCGGCATCCGGGCGCTGGATCAGGACAAGGCGGTCGGGCCGGGCTTCCCGCAGGGCTATCTGCGCCATGCGCTGGGTCCCGTCCGGGTCGAGACGCCGGCCGCGCCAGGCTGGCTCTATGCGGCGGGCGAACTCGCCATGTCGCCGCAGGACCTGGCCAAATGGGACATCGCCCGGATGAATCGCACCCTGCTGCCGGCCAAGCTCTGGGCGGAACAGGAAACGCCGGTCAACCTGACCAGCGGCGCCAGCACCGGCTATGGTCTGGGCGTCGGGATCGGCGTGAAGGACGGCCGCCGCATCGTCGAGCATAGTGGCGAGGCGGTCGGCTTCCTGACCGAGAATATCGTCTATCCCGAGGACAAGGCGGCGATCGTCGTCGCGGTCAACGCCTGGTTCGCCGATGCGCCGGGCCGCATCGCCAAGGGGATCGCCGACGTCATCCTGCCCCAGCCCCAGGCGAGCAATCCCGACGCCGCCGCGCTCGACCGGACGAAGCAGGTCTATGCCCAGTTGCAGGCCGGGCGGCTGGACCGCGCGCTGCTGACCGAAGACGCGGCCTATTATTTCACCCCGGCGACCATCGCCGATTACCGGACCAGCCTGTCGCCGCTGGGCGCGCCGAGCAAGATCGAGCAGGTCGGCCAGACGCGGCTACGCGGCGGCTTCGTCAATCGCTCCTACCGCGTCAGCTATCCGACCCGGACCCTGCGGATCAGCACCTATGCCGAGCCGGGTGCTCAGGGTCGCATCGAACAATTTCTGGTAAGCCCCGTCGAATGAACGATTTCTCCGCTCTACTTCAACCCGATCGCGGCCAGCCCGCGCAGTCCGTCACCGTCCTGACCGCGGATGGCTTTCCCGCGTGGCTGACCCGGCAATCCGCCGCCACCCGCGCGCTGGCGACGGCGCAGCGTTTTGCGGCCAAGCCCGACACCCATCTGCTCGTGCCGCATGTTGACGGCATCGCGGTGATCGCAGGCGTTGCCGATCCCGCCTCGCCCTGGGCGCTCGCCAAGCTGGCCGAGAGCCTGCCGGCCGGGACCTATCGCCTCGACGGGGCGGAGGTCGGTGCCAATGCGCTGGGCTGGCTGCTCGGCCAATATCGCTTCACCCGCTATCGCAAGGGTGAGACGATCGGTGACCGCGTGCTGCTGACCGGCGACGTCGCGCATCGCGACGAGATCGTGCGGATCGCCGCCGCCACCGCGCAAGTGCGTGATCTGGTCAATACCGGCGCGGGCGATCTTGGCCCGGCGGAGCTGGAAACGGAGGCCCGCGATCTCGCGCAGCGGCATGGCGCCAGCGTGACGGTGACGGCCGGCGAAGCGCTCGCCCGCGACTATCCGATGATCCACGCGGTCGGCCAGGCCGCGATCCGCGAGCGCGCGCCCCGGCTGATCGAGCTGCATTGGGGCGATCCCGCCCATCCGCGCATCGCCATCGTCGGCAAGGGGGTGTGCTTCGACACCGGCGGCCTCGACATCAAGCCGTCCGCCGGCATGCGCCTGATGAAGAAGGATATGGGCGGCGCGGCGCATGCGCTGGCGCTGGCCGGACTGGTCATGGCGACCGGGCTGCCGGTGAGGCTCCACCTGCTGATCCCGACGGTCGAGAATGCGGTGTCGGGGGCGTCTTTCCGCCCCGGTGACGTGCTGCGGACTCGCAAGGGTCTGACGGTCGAGAATACCAACACCGACGCCGAAGGCCGCCTGATCCTGGGCGACGCGCTGACCCGCGCGGGCGAGGACAACCCCGAGCTGATCCTCGACTTCGCGACCCTGACCGGCGCGGCACGCGTGGCGCTGGGTCCCGACCTGCCGCCGCTGTTCACCGATGACGAGGGGCTGGCGGCCGATCTGCTCGCGGCGGCGGCCAGCGAGCACGACCCCGTGTGGCGTCTGCCGCTCTGGGACGGTTATGACGAGATGCTGAAGTCGGACATCGCCGACATGGTCAACGCCCCCGATGGCGGTTTTGCCGGCGCGATCACCGCCGCGCTGTTCCTGCGCCGCTTCGTGCCCAAGGAGACAGCCTGGGCGCATCTCGACGTGTTCGCGTGGCGGCCTTCGGGCAAGCCGGGACGGCCCAAGGGCGGTGACGCCTATGCGCTGCGTGCGGCGTACCGGATGTTGAAGGGGCGGTATTCCAGGGCTTGAGGCGGGGCGTGGCCTTCGACTTCGCTCAGGCTGAACGGACGTTGGAGATGGGACCAAACGACCGTTCACGCTGAGGGGAGTGTCAGGAATTTCGTGTGCGGGCGGGCATAACGGGAAAGAAGGAGACCCGATATGTCCCGACGCAAAGAGCCTGCGATACCAAACGAGG